>NZ_JASGBQ010000022.1 GCF_030053595.1 Fusibacillus kribbianus | reverse complement strand
ATAGGACAGAGGTGGAAGTACAGTAATGTATGGAGCTGACTGTTACTAATCGGTCGAGGGCTTATCCAGGCGGCAAGGGTTTGTTTTGGAAAAGATGTTGACAATGTGTAGTTTTGAAGGTATAGTGTAGATATCAAATGGGTATCTTAACCTTTGAGAGTATTCCTCGATAGCTCAATGGTAGAGCACTCGGCTGTTAACCGAGTTGTTGTAGGTTCGAGCCCTACTCGGGGAGCTAGTGCAGTAAGCGCTGAAGGCTCCACGGAGTTCTAAAACGGAATAAGGCTCCATGGTCAAGCGGTTAAGACACCGCCCTTTCACGGCGGTAACAGGGGTTCAAATCCCCTTGGAGTCACTTAATTTCATATGGCGACATAGCCAAGTGGTAAGGCAAAGGTCTGCAACACCTCTATCGCCGGTTCAAATCCGGCTGTCGCCTCTTTAACCCCAGGAAATTTTCCTGGGGTTTTTGTGTCCCGGAACAGAAAGCTTTTAGAATTGTTTAGGAAATGTTTCTGGAAAAGAGGGAACAATAGACCTATAATATGTAATAAGGAAAGGGCGGGATTTTATGCTGAGAGAGCAGCTTGCGGTACTGGAGCTTTCGAAAAATCTGATTCGGGGAAATACAAACAATACCAGCCGGGTAACTTACAGCCCACAGAAGCCGGCATTTCCCGGGTGGGATGATCCGGGCTGGCGTTTTCCCAGGAGGACGCCGGAGTCCCAGGGGATTGCATCCGGATATCTGGCGGATTTCATTGAGGAACTGGCCGGAAATGAGCGTACCGATCTTCATCATGTGATCGTTGTCCGCCATGGCAATGTGATCGCTGAGACGTCGGTGGCACCTTATGTGGATGGGATGTGGCATGCATCTTATTCTATGTGCAAGACGATTACCGGGCTTGCGGTGGGGATGCTGATGGAGGAGGGGAAGCTGACTCCGGACGATAAGGTTTTGGCGCTTCTGGACAAAAAATCTTTGTTGACCGTCAAGAAAAATCTGACGGTGGAGCATCTTCTGACAATGACCTCAGGAGTTATGTTCAATGAGACCGGGATCGTTTCAGGTGACGATTGGGTATCTTCCTACCTGCAGGCGGGAATTAAGGGAACGCCGGGAAAACAGTTTGAATATAATAGCATGAATACCTATATTTTGTCTGCAATCGTCACAAAGGTGACGGGAGAAACGCTGATGGAATATTTGAGGCCCAGATTGTGGGAGCCGTTGGGAATAACCAGAGTGTTTTGGGAAACCTGTCCCAAGGGAATTACAAAAGGCGGCTGGGGTCTTTTTATCAATACAGAAGACGCGGCAAAAATCGGGCAGCTTTTCCTGCAGAAGGGAATGTGGCAGGGCAAACAGCTGGTTCCTGAGAAATGGATTCTTGAAAGCGTGGAAAAACATATGGATACGCCGGAAAATATGGGGCCTTATGGCTATGGGTATCAGGTATGGAGGAGCGGGCGGCCGGGAAGTTGTACCTTCAATGGTATGCTGGGACAAAATGTGGTCGTGTATCCGGATCTTGATATGGTGATTGCAACCAATGCCGGGAGCGATGAGCTTTTTCAGAACTGTATCCTGTTAAATATAGTGAGAAAGTATTTCGAGGGGGATTTTGTGCCCGACGCGCTTCTTTCTGAGAATCCATCCGGATACCGGAAGCTTCTTGAGACGGAACGGCGGTTTTCCAGAGATGGCCGCTCGAATATTTCCATGAGTAAGGGCATATGCCGGAGCAATGGTCTTGGAATCAGGGAGAGCAGCAGGAGAGGGCGGCAGCCGGCTTCCGGCGGCTGGGGACGGCGGAGCAGAAGCGGCGCAGCGGTACGGCTGTTGGAGGAAGAGAAGCTTAAGCGTCGGCTTGACGGAAAGGTTTATGAGCTGGAGCAGCAGCATGTAGGACTTTGCCCCCTAGTATTTCAGGTGTTCCACAATAATTATACGGATGGCATTCGAAGGGCGGCATTTTATTATGAGAGGAACCGCTTTTATCTGGTTTTGGAGGAAGGGAATGAGCTTCACCGCATGGAGGTGGGCTTTGGCAGAGCTGCAGTGACGGAGGTCTCCTTTCATGGTGAACCGTATCTTTTGGGAGTGGGAGGAGCATTTGCGAAGGATGAAGAGGGAATTCCGGTTCTGAAGCTGGATATTGCTTTTCTGGAAGAAGCAGTTCGGCGCAGGCTGAAATGTCGTTTCCCGGATTTCGGAGAACGGATCGAGCTTTATTGGGATGAAACGCCCGGCGGAAGGATGATTACCGAGGGCTTGGGAGCGTTGGTCGGGGATTCCCTTCCCACCGGTTTAATGGAAGGAATCAGCAGCAGGCTGGGGGTGGATCTGCCGGCGATCCTGGTAGAAAAAACAGTTCATCCCATTGTCACCGGAAAATGGCTCCGTGAAAATGACGGAGAGGCCATGGCAGAGCAGGAGGCAGCTTCAGAGGATTCGGTGATTTCTACAGATACGGCTTCAGATCCTCCCAGAGACTCTCTTCAAGACGAATGATGTTTTCTGCGATATCGCGGGAAGCTTTATCGGCGCTGGTATACTGATTCAGATAGGAACGGAGGGATTTGATGCCTGTGCTGCAGCCGTCTGCGACCATGGAGGCGATTTTTTTATCGGAATCGTCGAGAATGAGGCGCAGGCCGATCATGAGGCGGGCAGAGAGCTTTTCGACAGGTGTCAGATCCCCGGCAGGCTCATTACCCTTGTTTAAAAGGCTGTGAATCCTGTTTCCAAAGCTTATGTGGGCGTTTCTGTATTTTTCAAGGCTTTCTTTGAATTCGCGGTTTCGAATGGAGGGAAGCAGACGGCTGATGGTTTCGGCAGCCATTTTTGTGCCGGAGTCACATTCCTTCAAGAGTTTTTTCGTATCGTCGTTCATGATTGGCTCCTTTCTGGATTAAGAGTTAAAGTTTTTGTTAGTATATGAAAATGAAGGCGATTTATCCTTGACATAAGTTGCATAGTTCTTTATAATAAAAACAGTACCGATTATTGTTTCTTGTTTGGAGGAGCTGCCATGAAAGCTTTAAAGTATAGCAGACAGCGCGAGAGTATTAAAGAGTTTTTGGCTGACCGTCGGGATCATCCGACAGCAGATACCGTTTATATGAATATTCGTAAGCTTTATCCCAATATCAGCCTTGGAACGGTTTACCGTAATCTTTCTTTGCTGGCGTCCCTGGGGGAGATCCGCAAGGTGTCCTGCGGTGACGGGGTAGAGCGGTTTGATCCCAATATTGTACCTCATTATCACTTTGTGTGCCGCGAATGCGGGTGTGTGCAGGATATTCCCATGGAGCCTCTGGACGGGTTGGAAACGATGGCATCCAAGGGGTTTGCGGGAGCAATCGACGGTCATACGGCCTTGTTTTACGGAGTTTGCAATGCCTGTCGGAACAAAGAGGACCAATGAGGGAAAACAAAAATCCGTCAGGAATTGTATGAAAAACAGCTTGACAACCCGATGGTAATGTGGTAAAATTTCAATAACAGTAATTATTACTGAAATTGACCTGAATAATATTTTTATATAAGAAAAGGAGATTACGGAAATGAAAAAATTTGTATGTAGCGTATGTGGTTATGTGTATGAAGGCGAAGCAGCACCTGAAAAATGTCCTCAGTGCGGAGTTCCCGCAAGCAAGTTTGTAGAGCAGAAGGATGAGATGAGCTGGGCAGCAGAGCACGTAGTAGGCGTAGCTCAGGGCGTTAGCGAAGATATCATTGCAGATCTGAGAGCAAACTTCAACGGTGAGTGCTCCGAGGTTGGTATGTATCTGGCTATGGCAAGAGTTGCCCACAGAGAAGGCTATCCTGAGATCGGTCTGTACTGGGAGAAAGCTGCTTACGAAGAGGCAGAGCATGCTGCTAAGTTCGCAGAGCTCTTAGGTGAGGTTGTTACCGACAGCACCAAGAAGAACCTGGAGATGCGTGTAGAGGCTGAGAACGGCGCTACCGCTGGTAAGACTGACCTGGCTAAGAGAGCAAAAGCAGCTGGTCTTGATGCAATCCATGACACCGTTCATGAGATGGCTCGCGACGAGGCTAGACACGGCAAAGCATTCAAGGGTCTGTTAGAGAGATACTTCGGCTAAGCTTCTGGCTGACAAAATTTGAGACAATAAAGGGCTGGAAGAGGATTTATACCCTTCCGGCCCTTTTTTGTTCAGAAAGCGGCGGACGGTTCCCCGTGAAAAATGACAGAACAGAGTGACATATTATGAAATATGTATGTAATGTATGCGGTTGGGTATTTGATGAAGAAGAGGACGGAGAAAAATAGGAAGAGCTTCCGGATGACTTCACCTGTGAGCTCTGCGGCATGGGAAAAGGACTTTACCAAGGAGGACTAAGCTATGAAGATTCGTATTAATAAAGATATCGTTGAATTTACACCGGAACATGCATCTGAAGCTGCTGAACTGGAAGCCCTGTGGGTGAAGATGGGCAATTGTGTGGGAGGCAATAAGTCTCTGTCCCCTATAGGCGTTTATATCCCCAGCGAGAATAAGACTGCCACGTTCCATATCGAAGGTCTGACTGAGCAGGAGGCCAAGGAGGTTCCCGTGATCCGGGCACCCTATGATACCGACGTTTACTGCGTCACCTGCAACAAGACTCAGCACGTTAAGGCCGGCGAGCCCATCCCCTTCTGCTGCGGCCGCCTGATGGAGATTCTTGACTAAGATAAGATGTCAATGATAAGAGAGGGCTGTAAAAACAGCCATAAAGAAAGAACCCTTGCGGCACAAAAGTGCGGCAGGGGTTCTTTTTACTGCTGTAGTCCTTCTCGCGGAATCTCTTGAATTACCATTTTTGCAATATCTGCCGGATATCAGAAGCGGTGTGCAGAGGAAGCCTTCCTTGCCTTTTTAGAAAGAATCACTGCGTAAGCCACGAGGAAGGAACATGCTGCCAGCAGGCTCCACATCCATAGCAGATTGGTGTCGCCGGTTGCAGGCGAATCTGTTTTTCCGGTATTCGAGCCGGCCGGATCGGCAGGCTTGGTCGGATCCGTGGGGTTGTTGCCATTGTCTTTCCTGGTGATCGTAAAGGATGTTTTTGCCTCACCGTTTGAGGAAACAACGGTAAGTACGTGATTTCCTGCATCCAAAGTCTTCAGGTACGAAGCCTTCAGCGTAACAATGGTGCTTCCTTCCGAAACGGTGTAATGGTCGGAGGAAAGAACACTGCCGTCTATCTTCACTGATTCGAACGTGTTAAAATCTGCATCGGAACGGAAGGATAAGGAATCCTTGCTGCCGACCTGCCAGGTCTGATCGGAACCCTCGATGATAGAATATTGTACAAAGCCGCAGACACTGCATACACCGTTCTCAAAGGTATGATCGGTGACAGAGCCGTACTCAAAGGTTTCTTCTCCCTTGTCTTTGCAGGTACAGGATTTGTGGTACACGGCAGGATGTTTACAGTCTGCCGGTGTTTCCAGATATTCCTTTTCGGCGATCTCCTGATCATAGACATGGACATGTTCCTGAGTCATTGTGAAATCGGAAAAGCTTGTCAGGACGAAATCTGCAAAAAACTTTCCGCCGATTTCATGCACGTACGGATGCAGCAGTTCGTGGCTTCCGTCGGAGTGGTAATGGAAGACTACCAGGAAATCCGGATTAATGCTTTCCGGTACCGGAAGAGTAATTTTAACCGGGACTTCCAGATGCTCCGGATCCGGAACGTTGGTCAGGGTCATTGAGAATTTTACAGCAACTGCACTGTCGTAAAGCTCCGGGATCACATGGTCAGCGACAGGCTTGTCAATGACAAGGGTGATCGGATCACTGTCGGAGGTATTGGTGTTTAAGTTGGCACCGACAATGGAGACATCGGACTTCTGGAAGGCGCTCGCGCCGGAAGTAACGGTGATCTGCGCAGGTCCTCCTACCATGTCTTCGATATTTGCAAGCTTGGCAGTAACAGTTGTATTATCCTGATCAGTCACAAGGGCCGTCTTAAGATCCGTGGGAACCAGCGTTTGTACGGCTGCACGGATATCGGCGGCGGAAGCATTGCCGGCATTGCTGATGATCGTATCCAGAGTACTTTCCACGTTCTGCGATATGGTTTCCACATCCAGGGCAGGAGAGAAGTCGGACCATTCGCTGTTGCAGATTGTTTCCACTTCGAGAGAGATCAGTCGAACCCTGAACTTGTAATATCCAACTCCTTTTTGCTGAAGGAAGTGATCTTCCAGAGGGACGGTATCTTCAACAGTTCCCTCCGGATTGGATGAAAATATTCCGCCGAACGGCTCATAGTCTCCGTTTTCTGTAGGGCTGTAATAGAACTGGACTTCGTATCCCACCTTATTTTCAGTGTCTGAGGGCAGAGTATATTGTGCCCAGCTCACAAACTCGTCATTTTTATTGATCCATGCAGGATCCGTACAGGGGGAAAGCTGTGCGGACGGCTTCACATAGGTATAAGTGTCGGATTTTGCAATATCGCTGTTGCGGTAAGTTTCATAATCTCCCATGGACTGGACCGTAAAATAATAGGTTCCGCTGTCCAGATCGCTTAACAGGAAATCATCCATGGACCGCCATTCCGGCTGAAGCTGGGGATCATAACCAGCCCAGCCTTCATGTACGCAGATGTTGTTTTCATCATAGATCTTGATCTGCGCCTGTGCCTGATCGGGCAAGGCTGTCCTCCAGCTCATGATACCGGGCTGAGAGATCGGATCATAACCGGTGATGACATCCATCCCCGCGGTTTCATCGTAATCGATTATCTCATTATATCTTGTCCCCCAGGAAAGGTCGGTCGGCGTTCCAAGCTTGATCAGTCCGGCGGCATTTGTCAGATTCCAGGTGATATTTCCTTCCGGATCGGTCCAGGTTTCTACATCAAAGTCATCCAGCTTCAGTCCGCTTAAGCAGTCATTCAGCGTACAGGAACTGTTGGAATTGATCTGCAGACCTCCGTTTCCGGCATAGGTTCCGCTGCTGCCGAAGGTCAGAATGCCATTGCTGTAGGTATTATGATCGATGATAACGTTTCCGTTATTATCCAGGGTCCCATTGATGATCATCGGTGAACTGATATGCAGTTCTCCCGCCACCGACATGGTGTATCCCTCGGCAACGGTAAAGGAACCGAGATCGTGGAATTCAATCACCACATGTTTCGGAACAACAACATCCGCCTGCAGCGTCATGGCAGCATTGGGATCCTCTTCGCCCCATATGTTTACCCGGTATTCCACACGGGGGTCATCGATATAGCTGGTATTTAACTGAGTGAGGAGACTGGCAAGAGTACCGGCGTTGGCAGTCGTATCAACATAAATGCGCTGCCATTCCTCTGAGAACTGAATGTTTTCCAGTCCCTGAAGCTGTGCCGGGTAGGATAAGGACGTATAGCTTGATTCGGAACAGATCATGGTACCGGTGACTGTCAAAGCACTTCCGTCGTGGATAAATCCGGAAGAGATCATGGTACCATCTACCGTGAGACTTCCGTAGCTGAGATTCGTATCTTCTTCCAGTGTAAATACAGCGCCGGATGCGATGCGGAGATCCTGACCGCCCAGATCAAGATTCACATTTTGAGGAAGCTGAAGATCTTCCGAAATTACCAGTTCTCCTGTACCGTTATAGACAAAAGTGACATGGCTGCCATCATGATTTCCAATCAGCGTCTTCAGTTCGGAAAGGTCAGAGAAGTCGTAAGAGGTGGTGTCTTGGCTGCCGCCCTCTCCGCCGTTTTCAGTGACCTGAATGGTATAGTCTTTTGTCAGGGTTTTGCTGCCATATGCGGCAGAAACCGTTATTTTAGTTTCGCCCAGCGTCTGAGGGTCAAAGACAGCGCAATAGGATACAGGTCCTTCTGAGGAATTCTCAGAATCCAGGGTAAGGATCTGTGTGTCTTCAATCGTGATATCCCAGTTGATGCCATAGCAGAAGGAATTGCCCGAACAAAACTCGATGGCACCTCCATCAAGCGGGATCGGGATCGGGGCGCTTTCGTCAGTTACTTCGGCTGCATAAAATGAGGTGAATTCTGTTTCGTCTGCTTTTCGGGCGGCACCGACGATGCCGCTGTACCCGCTGTATCCTTCAATTTCTTCATAATCAGAAGGGTAGCGGAATGTGAATGAAACTGTTTCGTCGGCCGCCAGATCCATGATATGCCCCTGGAAATCGGAGTGGGGAAGATGATATTCTGCAGAGCCTGTCGAACAACTCAATCCGATGGGCCACTGACTTATATTTTGAAAGTATAAAATATAGGTGCCGGCCTCGGAGGCGGTAAAACGGAAGGTTTCCGTATCCTCCGCATTGGTCAGGGAAAAGGATTTTTCCTCGCCGAGAGCCAGATCGGTGGTTGATTCTGTTGCAAAGGAAGTCGCCGGAATGAGACCGGCAAGGAGAAGAAAGGCGAGCAGGATGCTCAGAAACTTGCGGATTTTTTGTTTCATACTCGATTGCCTCCTGTGGATAAGATGAGCCCATGTCGTTCAGTACGCACAGACTGGGGACGGAAAAATGTTGTAACTATAAGAATACAACAATAGAAACAGGAAAGCAATTAGCTGGCTGCATAGTGTTGGAAAATTCTGTATTTTTTATTGGAAAACAGCGGTTGATGTGTCAATGGGATATCCAGCCTGATTGTCAATGTCAATTCTGTTTCCGGAAAAGACGCTGTTCAAAAAGTCAATGGTGATCGTTCCTTGGAGGCGTGCAAACTGGACGCCGATGTCATTATCCGCGATGGTGCAGTCCGGGAAGACGCTGTTAAAGGACGAATAGACGGAGGAATCATACTTGAAGCCAATCCCGTTGTATTTAAATACGCAGCGCTCCACGCCGATCATTCCGCCGTCCAGTGCCACAGCTCCGATATCCCAGCCGGTAAAGGAACAGCCGCCCATATAGACGGAGGCGGTGGCGGAAAGGCCGATACCGCCGTTCCCTTCAAAATCCAGGTTAAACAGCATCACATTGGAGGGATAATGGGTGTTGACACTTAAGGAGCCGGCAAAGACGGTGCGTCCGCTGTCCTCGGTATTGCCGTAGAGATTCACTGCCCGCGAGAGTATGGTGAGATTGCCGGTATAGGTGACCGGAGGCAGGTAAATGTCCACGATGGTATCCTCCGGGACCTCCTCATTGATCCGTGCAAGGAGCGCGTTCAGATCCTCCAGGGTGTCAAGTTTTGTGTCCTCCGGGGTATAGACCTGATGAACAAGGGGAATCACCTCAAAGGTCTGCCTGAGCCGGATGGTATCTCCATTTTTCATGTGCAGCGTCCAGCAAAGCTCGTTGGTGCCGCTGGCTCCGGTGTAGGTGATATCGCTCTCCCGGGCTGCCGGGAGAAAGTTGGTATTGTAGGTGGGCTCGGAGAGAATCAGAGCCTCATTTTCATTGGGGCTTGCTTCCAGGGTACAGCTTTCCACTTTTGCAAAGAATTCATCGGGATCTGCGATTTCTCCGTTGTGATAAACCCCCAGCATGACAGTCATATTGGAGGCTTCGTCTGTGGACAGGGAAACACTTTTTTCTCCCACGGGCCTGTTGGCTTCAATGTCGCGGGGGTGGAAGGCGGCCAGAAGCTCATATTCTCCGTCCTTATCCGTGTAGGTAAGGTAAGCGCCGCCTTCATAGGTCTTTGAGCGGTGCGTGAGGACGAAGGCGAGAATCAGGCCAGCGATGAGGACCAGGCACAGTGCGGCTGTCACCGCTTTTTTTCTCCACAGGCGAGGCGGCTTAACGACGGTCTTTTCCGTCTGATTCCCGGTACAGTGGGGGCAAAAGGATGCTTCATCCGGAAGCTGGGCACCGCAGTTTTTACAGGTCTTACTCATATGTTCTCCTTACAGTACTTCCATCAGGTGAAGTACATTATGATATCGCTTTTTCGGATTGATTCGGGTACATTTCTGCACCACATGGCCAAGTTTTCCGCCTGCCAGCTCTTTGGAGGGATGTTTGCCTGTGAGCATGATATTTAAAAGTACACCGATGGAATAAATGTCCGCCCGTTCGTCTGTCTGGGAAATACCGTACTGCTCCGGAGCGGCGTAGCCCATAGTGCCCAGGATCAGTGTGTCGCTGCTGTTTTCGTTTTTGAAGATACGGGCGGCGTCAAAATCAATCAGGACCGCAGTGCTGCCCCGAAGGATCACATTTTCCGGCTTGATATCCCGATGGACCGCACCCATGGAGTGGAGGACCCAGAGGGCACTGCAGAGCTGCCGGATGACTGCTCTTGCCTCCGCAGGGGTGAACAGGGCGCCCTCCAGCAGGTGGGACAGGGAATCACCCTGAATATATTCCTCCAGCACCGCCGCCATTCCGTCCTTTTCTGCCGCCTCCATGATCTGCGGCAGGTTCGGGCAGCTGATGCCAAGGAGCTTTCTGTAAACGTCGCAGTTTCCGTGATAGTGGCGAAAGATGTAGGGAGTTTTGCTCTGTTTGTGACGAAGCAGCAGAACCCTGCCTCGTTTACTTTCCTTAATGATCCGGATCTGCTCATATTCTTCATGCAACGCTTTTATCAAATAGTCGTAAATGATCAACACCGCCTCTGATATGCTGACTGCATATTGTGTTTTTTGTATGAATTATGTAAAATATATAATAAATTGAGCAAAAAGTAAAGGCGGGAAAGTCATGAAGAGTACGGATAATCTGCTGCAGGAGCTGATGAGCGCTTCAGATCTGGATCGGTTTCTGTCTGACAATAAGGAAAGCTTTACCGAAAACAATGTGGGGAAGATCTTAAGCGTCCTGCTTCGGAAGAAGGGAATTTCCAAGGCGACCCTTGCGAAACAGTCCGGTATGAGTGAGGTCTACCTGCATCAGGTATTTGCCGGACGGCGAAACCCCTCCCGCAGCCGCCTGATCTCCCTGTGCTTCGGCCTTTCTGCCACGCTGGAGGAAACCCAGGAGCTTTTAAAGCAATGCAGGATGGCACAGCTCTACTCCAGGGACAAGCGGGATGCCATCGTTATGTTCGGACTGATCAACGGTATAAGTCTGTTTGATGTCAACGACAAGCTGTTTTCGGAGGGAGAAGAAACTCTGTATTAGATATAGGTAGGTTTCCTGTCCGCAGGTTTTTCTTATCTTCCATCCATTGTATTCGACGGAAAAATAAGATACAATGGACCTTAAGGAATGGAGGAGGTAAGGAAACATGAAAATTTTGAATTTCGGTTCTCTGAATGTGGATTATGTGTACACCGTGGATCATATGGTGCAGCCGGGAGAAACGCTGGCGTCTCAGAAAATGGAGGTTTTTCCGGGCGGTAAAGGGTTAAACCAGTCCATTTCCCTGGCAAGGGCAGGTGCGGAAGTTTACCATGCCGGCCAGGTGGGAGAGGATGGCCTTTTCTTAAAGAAGCTCTGCGAGGAAAACGGTGTGGACTGCACGTACCTGAAGGAAATTCCCGGAAAGAACGGGAATGCGGTGATCCAGGTGGACCAGAGCGGACAGAACTGCATTCTGCTCTATGGCGGCAGCAACCGGACGCTGACGAAGGAATTTATCGATGAGGTGATCGGTCATTTTGACAGCGGTGATCTGATCCTTCTGCAGAATGAAGTGAACCTGATGGATTATATCATAGAACGTGCTTATGAGCAGGAGATGATCATTGCGCTGAACCCGTCCCCTTATAATGAAGCCATGGAGGCCTGTGACCTGTCTAAGGTGACGTATTTCCTGATGAATGAGATCGAGGGTGGACAGATCACGGGAAAGACGCAGCCGGAGGACATTCTGGATGTGATGCTTGAACGGTATCCGGATGCGAAGGTCGTCCTGACTCTGGGAAAGGACGGCGTGGTGTACCGGGACAAGGAGGAACAGTGCACCCAGGGCATCTTCAAGGTGAAGGCGGTGGATACCACAGCCGCAGGAGATACCTTTACCGGCTACTTCCTGTCGGGAGTTCTGGGAGGAGATCCCGTAGCGGAGGCTCTGTGCATGGCATCAAAGGCGTCTGCCATCGCGGTTTCCAGGCAGGGGGCGAGCCCGTCCATTCCCTGGAAAAAAGAGGTGGAGGAGACGGAGCTGTAAAATAACAGGAATCAGGGAACTGCAGAGAACGGACGGGATCCGGGCTGCGGTTCCTTTTTTGTTTTGGAATCATTAAAAAAGTATGAACAGGGGGAAATCGGATGAAATTAAAAAAAAGCTATGTTATATTATATCAAGAAGACAACTTGCGGAAGGACGTGAAGATATGGAAGTCAGGCTGATTGCACTGGATCTGGACGGCACGGCACTGAAACATCACAGGGATTTCAGTGAGAGGAATGCAAAGGCAGTTTCTGCGGCCCTTAAGGCCGGCATTCTGGTGGTTCCCGCCACCGGCCGATCCTATATTGATATTCCGAAGGGCATCAGGGAGCTCCCCGGGATCCCCTATTTTGTGACCTCCAACGGTGCCAATATCGTAGACGGGAGAACGGGAGAGAGCAGCTTTCATGATCTGATCCCCTGGGAAACGGCGGTGAAGGCACTTCATATGCTGGAGGATTATGAGGTCCAGCCGTCTGTACATATGAACGGAGCCAGTGTGAATCTGAAGACGGCGGATCCGCGGATCGTGGCAAAATACGGCAATTCGGATTATTTTACGCGGCATAGTGCGGACAGCCTCACCGACTATGTGACGGAACAGAAGCAGGGCGTGGAAAAGATCTATGCGGTTCTGTTTCAGCCGGAGGTGAAGCCGGAGCTGACGGCGCGGATCACCTCGGTGCTTCCGCTTTCGGTATCGGCCTCGGGACCGGACAATGTGGAGCTCAACAGTCTTACCGCCTCCAAGGGGCAGGGCCTTTCCCGGCTTTGTGAATACCTTGGGATCCGGGCGGAGGAGACGGCGGTCATCGGAGACAGCATCAATGACATTTCCATGTTCCGCTTTGCCGGCTGCCGGATCGCCATGGGAAATGCGGAGGCCTGTGTGAAGGAGCTTTCCCGGTATGTGACAGGAGATTGTGAGGAGGACGGTGCGGCTCTGGCCATTGAGCGCATTGTGTCCGGAGAATGGAAATAAAGAGTCAGGAGGAACTTGGTGTGGCTGCATTTGTAGAGCTTAAGGGAGTAAAGAAAATCTACCGAATGGGAGAGGTCGTCATCAAAGCGGTGGACAATATGAACTTTTCCATCGAAAAGGGCGAGTTTGTTGTGATCGTGGGGCCCAGCGGGGCCGGTAAGACCACGGTCTTAAATATTCTCGGCGGAATGGATAAGGCCACGGAGGGGCAGGTCCTGGTGGACGGCGTGGATGTGGCAGGATTTGACAACCGCAGAATGACAAAGTACCGTCGGGAGGATATCGGCTTCGTCTTTCAGTTTTACAATCTGGTGCAGAATCTGACGGCACTGGAGAATGTGGAGCTGGCGATCCAGATCTGCAGGGATCATCTGGATGCGAGGGAGATCCTGGCAGAGGTGGGACTCAAGGACCGGATGGATAATTTCCCGTCCCAGCTTTCCGGAGGGGAACAGCAGCGGGTGTCCATTGCGCGGGCGCTGGCAAAGAATCCGAAGCTGCTGCTCTGCGATGAGCCGACGGGAGCTCTCGATTACCAGACCGGCAAGGCCATTCTCAAGCTGCTTCAGGATACCTGCAGGGAGCGGGGAATGACGGTGGTCGTTATTACCCACAATTCAGCCCTGACGCCCATGGCGGACCGTGTGATCAAAATAAAGAACGGACAGGTGTCATCCATGTCCGTCAATGAAAATCCGACGCCGGTGGAAGGGATCGAATGGTAAAGGCTGACGAAGCAGGCGAGCAGAAAGAAAGCGGCAGGAGTGCAGGGTAAATGAAGAAAGCACAGCGTAAGGATTTTTTTGTTGAAATTAAAAGAAGCTTGAATCGATATCTTTCGATTTTGTTTATCGTGGCTCTGGGAGTGGCGTTTTTTTCGGGTATCCGGGCGGCGGAGCCTGATATGCGGCTCTCCGCAGATGCGGTGGCCGATGAAGCGAATTTTATGGATATCCGTGTGATCTCCACCATGGGACTTACGGAAGGAGATCTGGAGGCCATCGGAAAGATCGAGGGGATCACGGCAGTTGAGGGAGAGTATTCCTCTGATTTCCTGTGCGTCCGCGGAGAGAAGGAGCTGGTGCTCCATGTGGCTTCCCTGTCGTCTGAGCTGAATCAGCTGACGGTGAAGGAAGGACGGCTTCCGGAAAAATCCGGCGAATGTCTGATCGATGAACAGCTTCTTCAGGTGACCGAGTTTGCTCTGGGAGACGAGATCACTTTAAACTCCGGTACAAAAGATCCTGTTTCCGACACCTTAAAGCGGGAGACCTATACGGTGGTCGGCATCGGGACCAGCCCCTATTATCTGAATCTTGACAGGGGAAGCTCCCAGATCGGAAACGGTGATGTCAAGGGCTTTGTGATGGTACCGAAGGAGGATTTTGCTCTGGAGGTCTACACCCAGATCTATGCGGCAGCGGATGGGCTGGATGGATTTGTCACAGCAGGGAAGGATTATAAGGAAGGGGCGGAAGCTCTTACGGAGGCCATTGAGGCTATTGCCGGAGAACGGTGTGAGATCCGTCTGGCTGAGATAAAGAAGGATGCTGAAGAAGAGATCGCCGAGGGCGAGGCAGAGCTTGCCGATGCCAGGAAGGAGGCGGAAACAGAGCTTGCCGACGCCAGGGCAGAGCTTCTGGACGGAGAAGAGGAGCTTTCGGACGGACGAAAAGAAATTGAGGACAATGAAAAGAAGCTGGCGGATGCAAAAGCGGAAATTGCCGACGGGGAAAAAGCCCTGGAGGATGGCAGGATAAAGCTGGCTGACGGAGAACGGGAACTGTCGGACGGCAGGGAGGAGCTTGCAGCGAATGAGAGAAAGGTAACGGAGGCAAGGGCTCTTCTCGAGGAGAAGCGGGCGGAATTTGAACAGGCGCAGACGGCTCTGGCGGAGGCAAGAGCTCAGTATGAAGCGGGAAAAGCAGAAGCGGATGCGGGAAGGCAGAGCCTTTCTGAGGCCAGGACAGAGCTTTCCGGAAAGGCGGAGCAGCTGAATGAAGGCTTTGCCGCTCTGGAAGCAGGCAGGAAGGACCTGGAGTCGTCAAGGGAAACCCTCGAAGTAAAGGAAAAAGAGCTGGCTGCGCTCCGGGAAATGCTTCTTGCAGCAGGGATCGATCCGGAGACGAACCCGGATTATACGGCGGGAATGAAGGCTCTGGAGGCCGGGAAAAAGGAACTTGCGGCTGCAGAAGAGCTCCTTGCCGGGAAGGAAACGGAGCTTCTTGCCGGTCAGGAAGAGTGGAACAGGGCAGATGAGCTCCTTGCAGAGAAGGAAAGGGAGCTTGCGGCTGCAGAGGCAACTCTCGCACAGACAGATGCCCTGCTGACCGAAAAAGAGGCTGAGCTTGAGGCCGGACGAAGCGGTCTTTCACAGCTTGCCGCCGGCGTGGCGGAAGGAGAAAAAGCTCTGGAGGCCGGCAGGAGAGAGCTGGCCGCCGGGGAAACCCGTCTGGAGGCTTCCAGGCAGGAGCTTCTTGACGGCGAGAGAGAGCTCGCCGAGGGCCGACAGGAGATCGCTGACGGGGAGGAGGCCCTTGCAGAGGCAAAGGAAACCCTTGCCGATGGGGAAAAGGAGCTTTCAGACGGATGGGAAGCTTATGAGGAGGCGAAGGCGGAGGCAGACGAAAAGCTTGCCGACGGAGAGCAGGAGCTCGCTGATGCCAGGGCAGAGCTGGAAGACCTGGAGATGCCGGAATGGTATGTTCTTGACCGGGATTCTGTTCAGTCCTATGTGGAATTTGACAGCGATGCCGACCGGATCGGCGCCATCGGAAAGGTATTTCCGGTCGTCTTCTTCCTGGTGGCGGCTCTGGTAAGCCTGACTACCATGACAAGAATGGTGGAGGAGAAGCGGACGGAGATCGGTACCATGAAGGCGCTTGGCTACAGTACTATGTCCATCGCTTCCAAATATATTTTTTACGCCCTGACGGCCACTCTTGCCGGGAGCGTTCTCGGTTTTCTTGTGGGAGAAAAGGCGCTCCCGTGGGTGATCATTACCACCTATAAGATCCTGTATACCAATCTGAATGTGATCCGGATCCCATACAACTGGGGCTATGCGCTGGGCGCAGCGGCGATCTCTCTGATGTGCACGGTGGGGGCAACGCTGGCGGCCTGCTTAAAGGCGACCATGTCGCAGCCGTCGGAGCTTATGCGGCCGGTGGCTCCCTTAAAGGGAAAGAAGATATTCCTGGAGCGGGTCCGTCCCCTGTGGCGTCATCTGAATTTCAGCTGGAAGTCGACACTTCGGAACCTGCTTCGTTACAAAAAGCGGCTCCTGATGACGGTGTTCGGGATCGGAGCCTGTATGGCTCTGCTGATCGTGGGCTTTGGGCTCCGGGATTCCATCTATGTGGTTTCCGATAAGCAGTACGGAGAGCTTTGGCGGTACGATGCGACGGCAACCATTGAAAAGGATGCCGGAGAAGCTGAGAAGGCGGAGCTTAAGGAAGCGCTTCTGTCAGACGAAGCTGTCTCGGAGTCTCTGGCAGCCTACACGGCAGTGATGGATGCGGAGGCCAACGGCGTCACCAAGGAGGTCAATCTGGTGGTGCCGGAGGATCTGGAGCGGTTCCCCGATTTCTTTGTCCTTCGGGACAGAAAAACTAAGAAGGGCTACAGCCTGGATGACAGCGGTGTGATCATCAGTGAAAAGCTGGCGAAGTACCTTGATGTGGAGGAGGGCGACACCTTCACCTTAAAGGAGAGCGATGTGAAGGGCATTTCGGTCCGGGTATCGCATATTACGGAGAACTATGTATATAATTATGTGTATGCATCTGCGAACCTTTACCGGGAGCTTTACGGAAAGGAACCGGAGAGCAATGCAGAATATCTGAAGCTTACGGAAGTCCATAAGGACCGGGAGCAGGAGCTGGTGGCAAGGCTTTTAAAGCAGGATGCCGTGTCGGGCGTGACTCTGGTGTCTGATATGAACCAGTCGATCCTGGATATGCTGGGCAGCCTGGATGCGGTGGTCTGGGTCCTCATCATCTCGGCGGGACTTCTGGCCTTTGTGGTGCTTTATAATCTGAACAATATCAACATCACAGAAAGGCGGCGGGAGCTGGCGACCATACGGCTTCTGGGCTTTTACGACATGGAGCTTGCCATGTATGTATACCGGGAAAATATCCTGCTGACCGGGATCGGTATTGTGGCGGGCGTATTCATGGGAAGCATTCTTCACCGGTTTGTGATCCGGACGGTGGAGGTGGATCTGATCATGTTCGGCAGAACGGTACACCCGGTCAGCTACCTGTACGGAGCCGGACTTACGGCGCTCTTCGCCGTGCTGGTCAATGTGACCATGTTTTATAAGCTGCGGCGGATCGACATGGTGGAATCCTTAAAGAGCGTGGAGTAACAACGGGCGACTTTACATAAAATTTACATAAGCATGGTTTTTTCTTGACATAAATTTTGTATAGTGGAAGCTGTACGAATGGAAAACAGGAGAGGGAAAAATCTATGACGTTAAATGATGTAAAGTTGATCTTTGAATTTGTCGGCGGCCTTGGCATGTTCTTGTATGGTATGAACATCATGGCGGATGGCCTTCAGAAGGCGGCCGGAGGCCGTATGAAGCGGATGCTGGGATATATCACCAACAACCGGATACTGGGAATTCTTCTCGGTGCGCTGATTACAGCCATTATCCAGAGCAGTTCGGCGACCACAGTCATGGTGGTCGGCTTTGTGAATGCGGGCATTCTGACCTTGTCCCAGGCGGTGGGCGTTATCATGGGAGCCAATATTGGTACGACCATCACCGCCTGGATCGTTTCCATGAGCGAGTGGGGCGAGGTCATGAAGCCCGAATTTTTTGCGCCTGTGCTCATCGGCATCGGTGCCTTTATCCTGCTGTTTGCCAAAAAGGAAAAGCGGAGGGAAGCCGGCGGGATCCTGGTGGGCTTCGGCCTTCTCTTCATCGGCCTGAGCTTTATGTCGGGAGCGATCAAGCCTTATCGGGATGCTCCTGTCTTTGCTCAGATATTCACCACACTGGGAAGCAATCCGCTCTTTGGTATTCTTGCCGGTATGGCTGTGACGGCCATTATCCAGAGCTCATCGGCATCGGTAGGTATCCTGCAGACCCTTGCCATGAACGGCGTGGTGACCTGGAATTCGGCGGTCTATATTACCCTCGGCCAGAATATCGGTACCTGTGTGACGGCACTTCTTGCCAGCATGGGCGCCCACAAGACAGCCAAGCGGGCAGCTGTCATCCATCTGATGTTCAATGTCCTTGGTGCGGTGTTGTTTGCTGTACCGATGTTTATCTTGTTCCGGCTGAACGGAGCATGGGCATCCTCTGCCATCTCCAGTACCCAGATCTCCATGTTCCATACAGTATTCAATGTGGCCAATACGGTGATCCTGTTCCCCTTTGCCGGGAAGCTGGTCGCCCTGTCAGAGAAGATCGTTCGGGACAAGGAAGCAGAGGTCGAGGAGACGACGGAGCAGCAGATCCTGTCCCATCTGGACAATCGTATTCTCGAAAACCCGTCCTTTGCCATTGAGACTGCCAAGCGTGAGGTCGTCCATATGGGTGAGCTGGCTCTTGACAGCGTGAAGCTGGGGCTTACGGCGGTGGCTACCAACAGCCGGGAGGCAGTGGATAAGATCCGGGCTCAGGAGAAGACCATCGATTTCATGGCCAGCGCATTGAGCGACTATCTGGTGAAGATCACAAATCTTTCCCTGATGGAGGATCAGTCGGAACAGGTAAAGAATCTTCTTTATACGGTCAATGATCTGGAGCGGATCGGTGACCATGCGGAAAATATTGCCGAGCTGGCGGAAAGCAAGATCAAGGGAGAGATCCATTTTTCACCTATGGGTCAGAAGGATCTGGAGCAGATCTATTCCTATGCGCAGGGGGCTGTGGAAAATGCAGTGCTGGCGCGGAAAAATGAGGATGCAGAGAGCATCCGCAAGGTTATCAAATTTGAGGATCTGGTGGACAATGCCGAGGAGGATATGAGGGATAAGCATATTGCAAGACTGGCCAACCATGAGTGCCGGGCATCCCACGGAGTGATCTTCCTTGACCTCATCGGAAATCTGGAGCGTGTGGCGGATCACGCTTACAACATCGCGGGGTATGTAAAGGATGAAATGTGAAAATAACGAACCTGTTACTTATAAAGGTCTGAGGGAATCGGAGGAGATCCGGGCATATATTGCCCAGGGAGACGCCGCCCTGGGGGCGCTGGGCTATACGGAGCACTCGGAAAAGCATGCGGTAAAAACAGCGGAGACGGCCGGAAAGATCTTAAAGGAGCTGGGCTATCCGAAGAGGACTGTGGAGCTGGCGCGCATCGCCGGATATCTTCACGATATGGGCAACTGCGTCAACCGGAACGATCACGCCCACAACGGCGCACTGATGGCTTTTGGAATCCTCAGGGAGCTGGGAATGGCGCCGGAGGAGGTTGCTGTGGTGGTCAGCGCCATCGGCGAGCATGACGAGCATACGGGAACGGCTGTGGATCCCGTATCGGCGGCCCTGATCCTGGCAGATAAGACAGATGTGCGGCGCAACCGGGTACGCAACAAAAAGAAGGAGACCTTTGACAAGCACGACCGGGTCAATTATGCGGCGAAGACGTCGAAGCTGACGGTCCAGACCGATAAAAAGGTCATAACCCTGAATATTGAGCTGGATGAGACCATCTGCTCCATGATGGACTATTTCGAGATCTTTCTGCAGCGGATGCTCATGTGCCGGAAGGCGGCGGAAATGCTGGGGCTGCGCTTTAAACTGACGGCAAACGGCGGAAAAATTGCATAGATGTTCAAAAGGTGCTGTCCATTGCTGATTTGAAATCAGCAATGAAGCAGCACCTTTTTATTGTGTGCAGCTCAGCGTCAGCGGGAAAGCATGCTGCCCTCCGTGCATTGACGCGGATGCCTACTCATGTCTCAGAGCATCAATGGGATTTAAGTTTGCCGCCTTCACCGACGGGATGATTCCGAAAATGATCCCGATGAGGGTGGAGAAGACCACTGCGATGATGATGGCCGGGACGCTGATGGCTACCGGCGCCTGGGACAGACTGGAGATCACATAGGCCAGGCCGATGCCGCCGCCGATGCCCAGGATGCCGCCCAGTCCGGTCAGAACAGCAGCTTCCGTCAGGAACTGTCCGAGGATCCGGGTCTTTCTGGCGCCCAGAGCCTTCTTTAAGCCGATCTCACGGGTACGTTCGGTGACGGACACCAGCATGATATTCATGACGCCGATGCCGCCCACCAGCAGGGAAATGCTGGCGATCCAGATGAGCTGGCGGTTGGTGGCTGCCGAAAGCTCCTGCAGCTTGGCGGCCTGTTCCAGAAGGTCCTCGCCCTTGTAGCGGATGGAGTCGTCGGCTACGGTTAGCCGGCTGTTGAGAATGTCAGCGGCCTTTTCTCCGGCGGCTGTCATATCGTCGGTGGTCACAGCACGAACCACCAGATTCTGGGGCTCGTCGTAACGGTAAAGAATGGGCCAGGTGCTGTCGGGCACGCAGACCATGCCGCTGGAATAATTGGCGGCGTAGCGGTCATAGTCCTCCAGAGAGTTGATGACGGGCTCAAAGCCGGCCTTTTTCGCCACGGTCCCGACAACGGTGTAGGGCTCTCCCTTGATCTCAATGGTTTTTCCGATGGGATCCTCCCCCTGGAACAGATTGGAGGCAGCGATCTTGTCAAGAAGGGCCACCTTGCGGTAATCGGTGAAGTCCTTTTCCGTAAAGCCTCTTCCCCTGGTGATCTGGTAACCGTAGACGTCCAGATAGTGGGAGTCGATGCCGAGGATATTTCCGCCCTCCAGGGTCAGACTGCCGTTAAAAACGGCGTCGTACTCGTTTCTTGTATAATACAGGGAAGCTTCAGCCACCTCCGGAAGGTCCTGGATCTCCTCCAGGGTGCTGCTGTCAATGGCCGGGACACCGTCGGGCGGGGTCTGATAGGTCAGATCCATGGTCCAGTCGCCCTGATAAAGCTGGATCTTGACTGCGTTGTTGCCGGAACCCACCAGGTTCTGCTTGATCTGCTCATTGGTCCCCTTGATGGTGGACACAATGGCGATGATGGAGCCGATGCCGATGATGATGCCCAGCATGGTCAGAATGGAACGGAGCTTGTGGGCCCATATTCCCTGAAAGGATAATCTGATATTTTCAAGCATGAGTCCACCTCCTAATAGCCGTAGTCGTAAAGAGTATCGGCCTGTTCTGTCCGGGCGCCTTCCTTCACGTCTCTTCCGTAGGGGAAGGCGATCTCGTCGTCCATATCCAGACCGGATCTGATTTCAATGCTTCCGTACATGACCTTTCCGGCTTCCACATACTGTTTGGTGAGACGTCCGTCCTCTCCCTTTTTGTAGACATAATAACGGGTGCCTTCCTCCCGGACAAAAGCCTGGGAAAGGAAAATGGCGTTGGGATCATAGGAGGAGGTGAAGCCGTCCATGGAAAGATCCACGCCCTCCCCGTTGCTCAGGTCCGCGTCTCCGCTGATCACTGCGGTAAAGGGGTAATAGGACATGTTGGGATTGCTGCTGTAGTAATTGCCGGAGAAGGGAGAGCTGCTGATGCTGGTAATGGTCGCCTCGTAGCTCATTCCCATATTCCAGGAGGTGACCGTGACGGTCATGCCGGTCTCCACCTTGCCGAGAGCCGTCTCCGAGACAGCGCCGGTCACGTAGAAGCCCTCCTCGCCGGAGACCTTGATGAGGGGAGAACCCTCCAGCTTGGCTGTTTCCTCGTCGATGACGGATTTTACGGTACCGTTTAAGGTGCTTTCAATGACTCCGTCATCCATTTTTTTCTGAAGCTGCCTGAGCTCCAGCTCGGCTGTTCGCTTATTCAGGTCAAGAGTCTTTAAGAGTTCTTCCTTTTCCCGGATCTCCCGCGCCAGCTCCTCCTTGGTGGGACCGGTGGGGATGTCGATGCCGGGGTCGATGATTCCGGGATCGTCCATGCCGGGGTCCTCCGGAGTTTCCGGTGCTTTGCCGTTTAAGGTCCAGGAATAAAGGATCCTGGAGGGATTTTCTGCATCGTCCACGGCCTCAAACACATAGGTGCTCTGGCTGTCCAGAACCATGGACAGAAACTCTGCATCGGCGGGAGCGCCAGGGATACAGAGGATCCGGAAGGGATTTTCCGGGGAGCCGTCGCCTGCTTCGATGCCGGGAATGGCGGAACCGCCCTCACAGGGAAGGTTGTAGGGAAGCGCGTCTGCCGTGATCTCCCGGTATACGGGCTGATTCCGGAGTGCTTCCGGAAGCTCGGTGCCGGTCATGGTCTTTAAAAGCTCTGAAACCGTGTTCCAGTTCATTTCCCAGCTGCTGACGATCCGGCGGGGCGTCTCAGCCTGGTCCACCGTATCAAACACAGCGGTGGTTTTCTCAGCCAGCGCTTTTTTCAGATAATCGGATCTCACAGTGACCGCAGCCTTATCCTTTGCCGGGCAGACATAATAGCGGAAAGGATCCTCGTTTGTTCCGGACCCCTTGTAAGGGACGGAGTCCGCTGTGATCTCACTGTATACGGTGCCTGCAGGGAGAGGTGGATCTGCAGGGTTAGAGGGATCTGCAGGATCGGACGGACCTGCAGGATCCGAAGATTCTCCGGGGGCAGAGGATTCTGCGGGATCGGCTGCGGTTGCCAGAGCCATTCCGGCCAGACCGTTGGGAGAGGCGGAGGCCACCGGCTTTGTCTTTCGAAGCTGTTCCAGCTCGGCGGTCACATTCTGAATGTTGAGGCCGATTCCCTCCACCTCCATCTGTTTCATTTCCAGTTCCAGAGACACCAGCGTGGTGTCATAGGCGATGAGAGGATCTCCGATCCTGACGGTGTCCCCCTCGCTCACAAAGATCTCCGTGATGACGAGGCTTTCGTCATAGAGAATCTCCTGATTCATGTTGGTGGTCACATTGCCGTAGGGGGCCAGGTCGGTGCTGCTGTTCCAGTAGCCGCCGTTATTCATGGCGCTGACCGGTGCCACCTTGACCGGTTTTCCGCTGTTCTTCACGGCAAACAGAATGCCTCCGCCTGCCAGGGCAATGACGAGAACCACGGAAACAATCATGACTGCAAGCTTTTTTCCGGAGGATTTCATACAGACACCTCCCTTTCCTGTGAGCCGTCTGCCAGGGCCCCGGCGGCGCTTCCTGCACCGGTCAGGATACCGTCACGGATGAGGACGGTACGCTTGGCATGGGCGGCGATCTCGGAATCATGGGTGATCATGATCACGGTCATTCCTTCCTTATTCAGCTGCTCGAAAAGCTCCATGACCTGCCGTCCGGAGGCGGAATCCAGCGCACCGGTCGGTTCGTCGGCAAGAAGAAGATCCGGCTCGCCGACAATGGCACGGGCAATGGCGACTCTCTGCTTCTGGCCGCCGGAAAGCTGGGTGGGTTTAAAGTTCATGCGGTCCTCAAGGCCGACCTTCTGCAGGGCACGGACTGCCCGTTCTCTCCGTTCCTTTCCGGGAACGCCTGCGTAGAGCAGGGGGAGGGCCACATTGTCCAGGGCGGACTGCCTGGGAAGCAGGTTGAAGCTCTGGAATACGAAGCCGATGGACCGGTTCCGTATCCGGGACATTTCTTTGTCCTTATGGTGAAGAAGATCGTTTCCGTTTAAGGTATAGCTGCCGGAGGTGGGAACGTCGAGGCAGCCGATGATATTCATCAGGGTGGTCTTTCCTGAGCCGGAGGGGCCCATGATGGCCACATATTCGCCCTTATCCACATGGAGCGTTACGTCCTTCAGCACGGGAACGGTCATTTTGCCCTGGATATAATCCTTGAAAATGTGATCAAGCTCCAGCATCATGACGCATCCTCCATTTCTTTATCGACGGGAATCTCATCCAGGGGCATCTCATCGACAGGCATCTCATCGATGGGCATTTCGTCCACAGGCATTTCATCCATGAGCATTTCGCCGTCAGCCGGCATCATACCGCCCATCATACCGCCGGTATTCTTATAGACGGGAACGCCCTTTTTGCAGTCCTCGCTGGGCCACACGATGTAGTCGCTGGCCTTTAACCCGTCTGTGATCTCCCAGGTATCTGTCTCCTCATCGTAGGAACCGAGAGTTACCGTCCGCTTCTCCAGCCTGTCGTCTTCGCCGGCGGCCCAGACATAGGGATCTCCGTCATCCTGTACGATGTAGGAGCTCATAAGCCACATGCCTTCCTTTGTCTCCTCCTGTCCCAGGTCGGGTTCCAGGAATACGTGCTGTCCCAGCATGAGGCCGTCGCTGGAATCGAGAGTCACATAGAAGGGATACCGGGAGGCCTGCATGTTTTCCTGCCCCTCCATATAGTAGCCGTTGTTGTTGGAGATGGGCTTTTCCATATCAATGCTGTCCACCGTGCCGGTCCAGACAATGCTTTCGTCCACTCTGGAATGGACCAGGATGGGCATGCCGGGATAAAGGTTCATCATATTCGTCTCACTGACGGTGCCCTTAATGCGGTATTTGCCGACAGCCAGAATGCTCATGAAGGGCTGCTGCTCACCGGTGTAGTTGTCGTAAGAGGGAGTTTCGTTGATCTCCTGGACGATTCCGGCGATGGTGGAGTTCATCTGGGAGGATTCCAGAGACTTTTTCAGCCGGTCGATCTCCAGCTCCTTTACCTTATAGTTATATTCCTCCTGCTTGACGCTCATCTGCGCTTCCTGGATCTGGGTGGTGTAGGAAAGCTGCTCGCTCTGGGGAGCCTTCTTCTTTGCTTTGGTAAGCTCATCGATCTGGGTGTTCAGAGTGTCGATGCTGGAGGTGATCTTCTCCAGCTCCAGGTTTGCCTGCTCCAGCTTAAGCCCCATCTCTTCCGTATCATAGGCGAAAAGCGGGGTGCCGACCTCCACAGACTGGCCCTTTTCCACAAAGATCTCCTTCACTGTCTGGCCTGCTTCCAGCTGGATCTTCAGGGTGTTCTGCGCCTCCACCACGCCGGCGAACCGGTTCTGGGTCCCGAGGCCGGTGCCGGTCAGCATGCCGACGGAATCGGCATACAGGGCAGCTTCCTCGCCTGCGGGTTCCCTGTTCCCGGCTGCGGTCTTCCAGATGACCAGTCCGGCGACGACAGCCACAAGGGCAAGGCAGACACCTGCAATGATTTTTTTCTTCATAATTTCTGTTTACCCTCCGTTTTCATATAATGCACAACTCTGTCTTTATTCTAACAGATAACGTATGGCAAGTCTTGTTAAAAATTATTAAGAATTCCGTAATTCCCTGTTAGTATTTGGGAAAGGCGCACTTTTTGACAGAAAATTACGACAGAACGAAGGTGGGACATTGCCAGAGAAGCAAAAAAATGCTATGATTATCTTATTAATTTTATGAACGGGAGGGGATACCCATGGAAGAACAAGAGGTAATGTTGGAAGAACAGACTGAAACGATGGATGATTACAAAGAAGCGATTGATGCCTCCTTCCGGAGCGTGGAGGAAGGCGATATCCTGACCGGAACCGTCATTGGTGTGGATGAGGATGCGATTACCGTGGACCTTCAGTCCTACACGGAGGGAATCATCACGAAGGAGCATTACAGCAATGATCCGGACTGTGTCCTGAAGGATGAGGTTCAGGTGGGAGCTGAGCTTACGGCCACCGTGCTCAGGGCAGATGACGGCCACGGCCATGTGCTTCTGTCAAGAAAGGCAGCCAATGACGCCATGGCCTGGGACAGAATGGAACAGTGCCTGGAAGACAGGACGCCGATCGCGGTCAGGATAGACGGGATCGTAAAGGGCGGCGCAGTGGCCAATGTGGATGGGATCCGCGGCTTTATCCCGGCCTCCAAGCTGGACACCTCTTATGTGGAGAATCTGGAGGACTGGCTGGGACGGGAGCTTTCCGTTCAGGTGGTGACAGCTGACAGAGAGGCGAAAAAGCTGGTGCTTTCCGCAAGAGAGCTGGCTTATGCCAAGGAGATGGAGGAACGCCAGAGGAAGATTGCGGCCTGCGAGGTGGGCGCTGTTTCCGAGGGCGTGGTGGAAACCATTCAGAATTATGGCGCTTTTGTGAAGCTGGACAACGGAGCCACCGGGCTTCTTCATGTGTCTCAGATCAGCGATAAGAGGATCAAGTCGCCGGCGGCGGTACTGTCCGAGGGACAGAGGATCACGGTAAAGATCATTGCCGTCAAGGACGGGAAGCTGAGCCTCAGCATGAAGGCACTTCTCGATGTGGCAGAGCCGGAGGATACCGAGGAGCATGTGGAATACGTGGAGGAGGGACAGGCAGCCACAAGCCTGGGCGCTCTTTTGAAAGGAATCAAACTGAATTAATACGACATCTGGGGGATGGCTTATGGCAATACCGAATTTACCTGAGGAGTATGACCAGCTGGATCAGTGGACAACCTTGATGATGCTTTACAATTCGGCTCTCAAGGAGGTCCAGACAAGGGTCAATATATTAAGCGATGAATTTCAGCACATCAATCATTATAATCCGATCGAACATGTAAAGGCCAGGATCAAGACGCCGGAAAGCATTGTGAAGAAATTAAAGCGCCTTGGCTTTGAGGCAACTATTGACAATATGTACCGGGAGCTTCATGATATCGCAGGTATCCGGATTGTCTGCTCCTTCACGTCGGATATTTATTATCTGGCTGACGCCATTTCCAGGCAGAATGACGTGGAGGTTCTGATGGTCAAGGATTACATTGCGAATCCCAAGCCCAACGGCTACCGAAGCTATCATATGGTTATTTCTGTGCCGATTTATCTGTCCAGTGGACAGGTGGAGATGAAGGTGGAGATTCAGATACGCACCATTGCCATGGATTTCTGGGCCAGTCTGGAGCATAAGATTCAGTATAAGTTTGAGGGGGCGGCTCCCGAGCATATGCGGGAAAGTCTGAAGGAGTGCGCTGATATGGCAGCTGTTCTGGATGAACGGATGCTGGCGCTCAATGAGTCCCTTCAGAGAGAGGAGAAAAAAGTATGAATGGAATGAGCGTATGGATCGCAGGGGCCAGGGGACAGCTTGGCTCTGCAATCTATAAGATTCTTCATGAGAATGTCAATGTGGAGGTTCTGACCTCCGATCTGGATGTGGATGTGAGGAATATGGTGGATGTGGATTCCTTTGCCTCCATGAATCATCCGGATGTGATCATCAACTGCGCGGGAATGACAGATCTTGCCATGTGTGAGAGAAATGTGGAGGAGGCATACCGGGTCAATGCACTGGGAGCAAGGAATCTTTCCATTGCGGCCCGCAAGGTCAATGCAAAGCTGATCCACATTTCCACTGATGATGTTTTTGATGGTACGGCCAAGCAGCCCCTGAACGAGTTTGACAGGACCAATCCGCTGACGGTTTACGGAAAGTCCAAGCTGGCCGGTGAAATGTTTGTCCGCGAGCTGGCGCCCAAGCATATGGTGGTGAGAAGCTCCTGGATCTATGGAAATACGAAGAATAATTTTGTCAGATATATTCTGGAGGAGCTCCTGACCGAGGACACGATCTTTGTGCCGGTGGATCAGGTGAGCACTCCCACCAGCGCCGTTGAACTGGCGAAATTTATTGTAAAGCTGGTCAATTCTTCCGAGTACGGAATCTATCACGCCTCCTGTGAGGGAATGTGCAGCCGGTATGAATTTGCGAAGGAGATCGTAAGATTGTCCGGCAAAAATGTCAATATCGAGCCGCTGACAGCCGGAGAAAACCCTTCTGTGGTGAACCGGCCCAGATATACGCTGCTTGACAATTTTATGATGCGGGTTTCAGGCATCTATGAGATGCCTGACTGGAAGGAAGCCCTGGCGGCCTTTATGGCGGGAAAGGAGAGTGAATAGATGGCGGATAAAAAGAGAAAAAAAGTCGGATTGACAACGAAGATCTTTATCGGTCTCCTCCTTGGCCTTGTGACCGGCGTAGTTTTCCATTATGCAGTTCCGGCAGGCTATGTGAGGGATACGGTGTTTGTGGGCGGCATTTTCAAGGTCCTGGGTGACGGCTTCCTGCGGCTCATGCAGATGCTGGTCGTGCCTTTGGTGTTCTGCTCCCTGATCTGCGGAAGCTCTGCCATCGGCGACACCAAGAGCCTGGGAAAGGTCGGTATCAAGACCCTGGGCTTCTATCTGGTGACTACAGCCCTTGCCATCTCCATCGCGCTGCTGGTGGGTAATCTCATCAATCCCGGAGTCGGTCTGGATATTTCCCAACTGGAGGCGACAGAGGTGAAGACGGCGGAAAGTGTTTCTCTGGCGGATACGCTGCTTAATATTATCCCCAAGAATCCAATCCAGGGTCTGGCCGAGGGCAATATGCTTCAGATCATTCTGTTTGCCCTGCTTATCGGCATCATTCTGGCGAAGCTGGGCGAGCGGGCTGAGGTGGTTTCCAATTTCTTTGCCCAGTTCAATGACATTATGATGGAGATGACCATGATCGTGATGAAGGTGGCCCCCATCGGCGTTTTCTGTCTGGTGGCAAAGACTTTCACCAACATCGGCTTCGGCGCCTTCTTCAATCTGATCAAATATATGGCGGGCGTTATGCTTGCTCTTGTAGTTCAGTGCCTGGTGGTCTATATGGTGATGCTCAAGATATTCACCGGCGCAAATCCCTTCCGGTTCTTAAAGAAATTCGCGCCGGTCATGGGCTTTGCCTTTTCGACAGCCACCTCCAATGCAACCATTCCCATGTCCATTGATACCCTGTCGAGAAAGATGGGCGTGACCAAAAAGATCTCGTCCTTTACCATTCCTCTGGGTGCTACCATCAACATGGACGGTACGGCCATCATGCAGGGCGTGGCAGTGGTCTTTGCGGCCCAGGCCTTCGGAATCCCGCTGGGAATCAAGGAATATGCCATGGTCATCGCCACGGCGACCCTTGCCTCCATCGGTACGGCAGGTGTGCCCGGCGTCGGCCTTGTAACCCTGACCATGGTATTTGCTTCTGTGGGACTTCCTGTGGAAGCCATCGGTATCATCATGGGCATCGACCGGATCCTTGACATGAGCAGAACGGCGGTCAACATCACCGGTGATGCAGTCTGCACCACCATCGTTGCCCATCAGGACGGCGGGTTTGACAGGGAAATATTCAACGATATGACGATAAAATGACAGCGCGCTTCCGAAAGAGGAAAGCGAAAATGACAGGATAGAGGGAAGAATCAATGGAAACAGTGCTTTTGTTACTCACGTATCTCATGTTGCTTTACATCGGAGTCCGGAATCTGGGGGAGGGCTTTGCCCTCCGCCATTTACAGGGAAAAACAGCGGAAAGCCTGAAGGAAAAAATGAAGAAGGATAAGCTGGAAGAGTGGCCGAGGTTCTGTCGGCTGTGGGGGATCGGAGATCTGATCCTCGGCGTGCTGGCCGTGGCTGTGGCTGTGGCAGGCGTATTTCATACGCTGGGATTCTTTTCTCTCTCCTTTGCAGGAGATATTACAAAATGGGTGGCAGGCGTAGCGCTTTTGTTCGTTGTTGTCGGCGTCGCATATACGATGGTTCTCAATAAGAAATATACCGGTTCATTCTGGAGATAAAGAAGGAGGAAGTCTGAATTGAAGACAGCAGGAATCATATGGCTCCTTCTCGGGGTGGTCTGGGGCGTCCGGGCGGTGGGAGAATTCCGTCTCCGGGGCCGTTATGCAGAGCATGCAAAAAAGAAGATACGGGAGGACCGCCAGGGAGAATGGGATATCCTCTGCAGAAAGATGGGAGGCTGCGATCTGGCCTTCGGACTGGTGTTTCTGATCATGGGAAGCGCCTGCATCCTGGATGGCTTTTCCCTCCTTCCGGCAGAAAATATCATCACCCCGGTCATGGCCCTCGGTATTATCGTGTGCCTGGGAATCCTCTTTGCCAGGCTCCTGATGTGGGACGATTACACCCATAAAAAATAGAAGCGTAAATGAGACAATATGAGAAAAGGTACACTTAAAAATCTATAGTTTAAGGGTACCTTTTTTTATATTATTTCGTCGAATTATCCAAAAATGATGTTTTTTTTTGAATACAATTTGGGTGTTGACAGATGGAAGATCCTGAGAAATAATGAGGGTAGACAGTGACACTACATGGGGGTGTAGAGAATACCTGATCTCACAAATTCCTAGAAAGGGAGGATTTTACCATGGGTAATTATAATCCGTATGACAACGTGCTGGCAGTTGTAGAAAACGCAGCAAAGGTACTGGGATATGAGAAGGCTGACTATGAAGCGCTGAAATATCCCGAGAGAGAATTAAAGGTTTCCATCCCGGTGCAGATGGATGACGGAAGCGTCAGAGTGTTTGAAGGCTTCCGCGTACAGCATTCCACCAGCCGCGGCCCGGCCAAGGGCGGTGTGCGTTTCCATCCCAATGTAAACCAGGATGAGGTTAAGGCACTGGCTGCATGGATGACCTTCAAATGTGCCGTAGTAAATATTCCTTACGGCGGCGCCAAGGGCGGCGTGGTCTGCGACCCCACCACCTTATCTGAAGGCGAAATGAGAAGAATCACCAGAAGATTTACTGCTATGATCGCTCCCATCATCGGACCGGAGCAGGACGTTCCCGCTCCCGATGTAGGAACCAATCCCAAGGTTATGGGCTGGATGATGGATACCTACAGCATGCTCAAGGGCCATTGCGTACCCGGTGTTGTTACCGGAAAGCCCATTGAGATCGGCGGAGCTTTAGGCCGCAGCGAGGCTACCGGCCGCGGCGTTATGATCACCACAAAGAATACCCTGGCAAAGCTGGGCATGGAGATGGCCGGAACCACCGTTGTGGTACAGGGTATGGGTAATGTAGGAAGCATTTCTGCCAAGCTGCTTCACGCAGAAGGCATGAAGGTAATCGGTGTCAGCGATGTATCCGGCGGTATCACCTGCAAGGATGGCCTGGATATCCCCGGCATCCTGGAGTTCCTGAAGACACCCAAGGCTCTCCTTAAGGATTACGATGCTCCCGGCGTTGAGCACATCACCAACGACGAGCTCCTGACTCTTGAGACCACCGTGCTTGTTCCTGCAGCTCTGGAAAACCAGATCCGCGGCGACAACGCTGACAAGTTAAACTGCAAGATCATCATCGAGGCAGCCAACGGTCCTACCACCGTAGAGGCAGATGAGATCCTGAAGAAGAGGGGAATCCTTCTGATTCCCGATATTCTTGCCAATGCTGGCGGCGTAGTTGTTTCCTACTTTGAGTGGGTACAGAATATTCAGTCCATGTACTGGACCGAGGAGGATGTCAACAGGAAGCTGAAAGACGTGATGGATCGTGCTTTCGAGTCTGTATGGGAGATCTCCAAGGAGAAGGGCGTAGAGCCCAGAATCGGCGCTTACCTCATCGCCATCAAGAGAACCGTTGATGCAAAGAAGATGAGAGGCATCTGGCCGTAATTGATCAGACATCTACATATTCAACATATTACCTCTAAAAACGGGGCCGGTCGAAAGACCGGCTCTGTTTTTGTACGCAGTATTTACTTGTCCGTGAGTATCACAGAGGCGCAGGACTCAAGCTCTGTCCGGTCCGCATCATCGGGGATGTAATCGGTAATGAGATAATCGATCTCGCCGTTGCAGTCGGCAAACCGGGCCATGTAGGCTTCTCCGAATTTGCTGTGGTCGGCCAGAATAAAGGTCTGCTTTGAGGCGCGGAGCATGGCCTTTTTTATGGCGGCGTCACGGAAGTTGGGGACAGAATAGCCGTAGGAGGGGTCGATTCCGTTGGTGCCGAGAAAGCATTTGTCGACCCGGATGCCGGAAAGCATCTGTTCGGCGATGGCTCCGGCTGCATAATTCATGCCGGAAAACAGTTCTCCGCCGGTGTGAATGACCCTTACCCGGCTTCCGGAAAAGAGGCCGGTCAGATTGAAGGAATTGGTGATGACGGAAATATCCTTAAGGGCACTTTCCCGAATCAGCCGTCCAAGCTCAAAGGTGGTGGTGGAGCTGTCCAGAAGAATGGTGTCGCTGTCGTGAATATATTCCAGGGCGCGTGCGGCAATGCGTTTTTTTTCTACGATGCGGAGAACGGACAGCTCGGAATAATTGAAATCCCGGCTCATTTTATTGTTGGGAACAGCGCCTCCGTGGACGCGCCTCAGCTTGTCCTGCTTCTGGAGCTCCTCCAGATCCCGTCGGATGGTTGCCTCGGTTGCATCGAGAGCCCGGCTCAGCTCCGCCACTTTTACGATCCGGGACTTTTCAAGCATGTCCATAATTTTTCTTTTTCTTTCTTCTGCCAGCATAGGACGCCTCCGTTTTTCCTGATGATTCTCTATCAGTTTAACGGATATTCCATGAAATATCAATAGAAAAGAAGGGAGGGTGCTATTGACAAACCCTTGAAAAACTTCTATAATTCAAACAAAAGCGATAATAAATGATAAAAAACAAAAACAAAAATAAAAGGAGAACAGCTATGGCACTTGAAAAGGTAAGCAGCATTTTAAAAATGGCAGATGAGGCAAACACCTCTGCGATCGCCTTTAACTGTAACGATTACACCATGGCCTATTCGGTAGCAGCAGTGGCGGAGGAGCTGAACAAGCCGGTGATCATCATGCTTTATCCTGCTGACAGTTTTCAGAAAAACTGCTGCAATATAAGCGGCTTTGCGGCAACTGTGCGGGAACTGGCGGATAAGGTGAAGGTTCCCATCGGTCTGCATCTGGATCACTGCAGCGACTTTGATTATATTTTAAACGCCATTAAATGCGGTTTTTCCTCGGTGATGTATGACGGCTCCATGCTGCCGGTGGAGGAAAACATCCGGCTGACCAGGAGAGTGGTCGATGCGGCCCATGCGCTGGGAGCAGATGTGGAGGCAGAGCTTGGACATGTGGGCTTTGCAGCTCAGTCCGACCAGCATAATCTGGATCTGTACACGAGACCTGAGGTGGCGGCCAAATTCTGTGAGGAGACAAAAGTGGACTCGGTGGCAGTCGCCATCGGCAGCGCTCACGGCGTATATCTGGAGACTCCGAAGCTGGATCTTGAGCGGCTGGACGAGATCAATGCGGCAACGGATACACCTCTGGTACTTCACGGAGGCAGCGGGATCCCCAACGATCAGCTGGAACAGGCATTCCGGCGCGGCATCAACAAATTTAATGTGGGGACGGAGTATTTCCAGCTTTATCTGGACAGCATCCGGGAATTCTGCAGCCAGAATCCGGATAAGGGAAGCGTTCTGGATCTTCCCATGTTTGTGCAGGAGAAGCTGAAGGCATATCTGAGGGTGAAAATGCAGCTTTCCAGGCTGTAAAAGAAGGGGAATCTATAAAAGGAACAAAAGGCCGGCATCTGTGTGCTTCCGCATCGGCGCGGAGGATACGGATGCCGGCTTTTTTCTGAAGGGGCTCAAAACCTTTCGTAGACGGAGCGGAAAAACTGTGGTAGAATCTTTGGTGAAGAGCGGCCGGCGGCCGCAGAAGGGCGGGATGAGCAGTGAGAGTATTAAAAACAGCCGGTAAGATTCTGGGGATTCTTCTCCTTCTTATCGTGGTCGCGGTGGTCGGTTATGTGGCCTATATGCAGATCCAGTATTACCGTATTGAGGACAATCTGGTGATCTTTACAGAGAATAATCGGGAGGAGCAGCTGGGAACAGACAGCTCCTATACGATCATGACCTATAATATCGGCTTCGGCGCTTATTCGGAGGATTATACCTTTTTTATGGATACCGGGGAGATGAAGGACGGCACGAAGACGGCCGGAAAGTCCTCCCGGGCAGAGTCGAAGGAGGAAGCCTGTTCCAATACGGAGGGAAGCATCGGCCTGCTTAAAGAGGAGGATCCGGACTTCCTGTTTATCCAGGAGGCAGATGAAAAAGCCACAAGAAGCTATCAACTCAATCAGGTGGAGATGCTTAAGGAGGCTTTTTCCGGATACGGGTCGGCCTACGCCTGCAATTTCCACAGCGCCTATCTGTTTTATCCGATTCTGGAGCCCCACGGCTCTGTAAAGGCCGGAATGCTGACACTGGGTAAGTACCGCATTGAGGAGAGCATCCGCAGACAGTTCCCGGTAGACAATTCCTTCATTACAAAGTTTACGGATCTGGACAGGTGCTTTATGATCAGCCGTGTCCCGGTAAATAATGGGAAGGAGCTTCTGCTCATCAACGTGCATTTGAGTGCCTACGACGAGGGCGGGAAGATCCGGGCCAAACAGCTGGAGCTTCTCAATGAGGTCCTTGCCGAAGAGCGGGAAAAGGGAAATTACGTGATCGTGGGAGGCGACTTTAACCACGATATCGCGGATTCCATCGAGAGCTTTCCCACAGAACAGAAGGTGCCGGAATGGGTGTTTCAGCTGGATGATTCCCAGCTTGCGGAAGGCTATCATTTTGTGAAAGCGGACAATGCAGAGCTGGTGCCTACCTGCCGCGGAGCCGACATTCCCTATGAGGAAGGCGTGACCTATACCGTCATTGTGGACGGGTTCATTGTCTCGGAAGGAGTGAAGGCCCGGGCGGAGAACATCGATGCCGGATTCCGCTATTCGGACCACAACCCGGTGAAGCTGACGTTCACGCTGGAGTAAATGCTCAGGCGATTAATATATGAAAAAGGAGAATATCATTATGGATTATGCAAAGGAGTCCCTGCGCCTTCACGGCGAATGGAAGGGAAAGATTGAAGTGGTGGCTACGGTGCCCGTGGAAACGAAGGACGATCTGTCCCTCGCCTATACCCCCGGTGTTGCCCAGCCCTGTCTGGAGATCCAGAAGGATGTGGACAAAAGCTATGAACTGACCCGCCGCCACAATATGTGTCTGGTGGTGACCGACGGCACCGCGGTGCTGGGTCTCGGTGACATCGGCCCGGAGGCCGGCATGCCTGTTATGGAAGGAAAGTGTGTGCTCTTCAAGGCCTTCGGCGATGTGGATGCGTTCCCCCTCTGCATCAAGAGCAAGGACGTAGACGAGATCGTCAACACCATTTATCTGATCTCCGGTTCCTTCGGCGGTGTGAATCTGGAGGATATCGCAGCGCCCAGATGCTTTGAGATCGAGAAGAAATTAAAGGAAAAATGTGACATTCCGATCTTCCACGACGATCAGCACGGAACGGCCATCATTACCCTGGCCGGTCTGACCAACGCTCTGAAGGTGGTGGGAAAGAAGAAGGAGGAGATCCGGGTCGTCATGAACGGTGCCGGAGCTGCGGCTATTTCCATTGCCAGACTGCTGCTGAAGAGCGGGGTGAAGCATATCACGCTGTGTGACCGCCACGGCGCCATCTATGAAGGCCGGAAGGAAGGCATGAACCCCATCAAGGACGAGATGGCTCTGGTGACCAATCTGGAAAAGAAGGCCGGCTCTCTGGCTGATATGCTGGTGGGTGCCGATGTATTCATCGGTGTATCTGCCCCCGGCGTGGTGACCACGGAGATGGTGAAGACCATGAATCAGGATGCCATCGTATTTGCCTGCGCAAATCCCACACCGGAGATCTTCCCGGATGACGCCAAGGCAGGAGGAGCCCGCGTGGTATCCACCGGACGGAGCGATTATCCCAACCAGATCAACAACGTGCTGGCCTTCCCCGGCGTGTTCCGCGGAGCCTTTGATGTCCGCGCAAGAGATATCAATGATGAGATGAAGCTGGCAGCAGCTTATGCTCTGGCAAATTTGATCTCCGACGAAGAACTTTCAGAAGATTATATTATTCCCCGGGCATTTGACAAGCGTGTCGGCCCCGCGGTGGCAAAGGCAGTGGCTCAGGCGGCCAGAGATACCGGCGTAGCCAGACTGTAGGGCGCATATTGTTTTTTTTAAAAACATTCGGTTTTCCCCTTTTCAATTCCTATATTTTGTTGTATTATTAAATCTGCAACTATATATTGTGTTTCACAACGAAAGAAATATCAACATCTGGTAGGATGCGGGTGAGGAGAATTATGAGTATTGAGGTAAAAAACAGAGTAATCAAGAGAAATGGGGAAGAGGTAACTTTTGATCTGTCCAAGATCGTCAATGCGATCAAGAAGGCAAATCATGAGGTTGACAATATCCACAAGATGAATGATTACCAGATTCTTGCCATTGCCGACAATGTGGCAGACAAGATTCAGGCATCGACCCATGCGGTAAATGTGGAAGATATTCAGGATATGGTAGAAACCGGGATCATGGAGATGAGAGGCTATGAGGTGGCTCAGAAGTATGTGCGCTACCGCTACAAGAGAGAGCTGACCCGTAAGTCCAATACCACGGACAACGGCATTCTCTCCCTCCTGGACAACATCAACGAGGAAGTGACCCAGGAAAATTCCAACAAGAACCCGGTGATCAACTCCACCCAGAGAGACTATATGGCAGGCGAGGTCAGCAAGGATCTGTCCAGACGAGTCCTGCTTCCCGAGGAAGTGGTCCGTGCCCATGAGGAGGGCATCATCCATTTCCACGATACCGATTATTACGCACAGAGAGAGCACAACTGTGATCTGATCAATCTGGAGGATATGCTTCAGAACGGCACGGTCATCAGCGAGACTATGATCGAGAAGCCCCACAGCTTCTTTACAGCCTGCAACGTGACCACCCAGATCGTGGCTCAGGTAGCCAGCAACCAGTACGGCGGCCAGTCCTTCTCTCTGGCTCATCTGGCTCCCTTTGTGGACATCAGCCGCCAGAAGTTAAAAAAGGCAGTGATCGAAGAGCGTCAGGCCTGCGGCGAGTCCATGGATGAAGAGATCATTAACAAAGTGACGGAGCGCCGTCTGAAGGAAGAGATCAAGAGCGGCATCCAGACCATTCAGTATCAGCTGATCACGCTGATGACCTGCAACGGACAGGCTCCCTTTGTAACCGTGTTCATGTACCTGGATGAGGTGCCTGAGGGCCGGACCAGGGATGACCTTGCCATGATCACCGAGGAAGTCCTCCGCCAGAGAATGCAGGGCGTGAAGAACGAGAAGGGCGTCTGGATCACTCCCGCCTTCCCCAAGCTGATCTACGTGCTGGATGAGGATAATATCACCGAGGATTCCAAATACTGGTATCTGACCGAGCTGGCTGCCCAGTGTACCGCCAAGAGGATGGTTCCCGATTACATTTCCGCCAAGAAGATGCGGGAGCTTAAGAAGGGCAATGTCTACACCTGCATGGGCTGCCGTTCCTTCCTGACTGTGGAGGAGAGCCAGAAGAATCCCGACGGAAGCTATAAGTTCTACGGCCGGTTCAACCAGGGCGTTGTCACCATCAATCTGGTGGATGTGGCCTGCTCCTCTCAGGGGGATATGGATAAGTTCTGGGAGATCCTGGACGAGCGCCTGGAGCTTTGCCACCGGGCACTGCGGTGCCGTCATGAGCGCCTTCTGGGAACGGTTTCCGACGTGGCACCGATCCTGTGGCAGTACGGTGCACTGGCAAGACTCAAAAAGGGCGAGACCATCGACAAGCTGTTATACAACGGCTATTCCACCATTTCCCTGGGCTATGCAGGTCTCTACGAGATGTGCATGAGGATGCTGGGCAAGTCCCACACCGATCCGGAGGCGAAGCCCTTTGCCCTGGCAGTGATGCAGCGGTTAAATGACAAGTGTGCCGAGTGGAAGGCTGCGGAAAACATCAGCTATTCCGTTTACGGAACACCGATGGAGTCCACAACCTACAAATTTGCCAAGTGCCTTCAGAAGCGGTTCGGCATCATCAAGGGTGTGACCGACAAGAATTATATCACCAACAGCTATCACGTGCATGTATCCGAGGAGATCGATGCCTTCAGTAAGCTGAAGTTCGAGTCTGACTTCCAGAAGCTTTCTCCCGGCGGCGCCATCAGCTATGTGGAGGTGCCCAACATGCAGCATAATATTCCCGCCGTACTGTCGGTGATGAAGTTCATCTACGACAACATCATGTACGCGGAGCTCAACACCAAGAGCGATTACTGCGAGTGCTGCGGCTATGACGGAGAGATCCAGATCAAGGAGCAGGAGGACGGCAAGCTCATATGGGAGTGCCCCAACTGCGGAAACCGCAATCAGGATAAGCTCTTTGTGGCCCGCCGTACCTGCGGCTATATCGGAACCCAGTTCTGGAATCAGGGACGTACCCAGGAGATCAAGGATCGGGTACTGCATCTGTAAAAACTGAAAATGTTATGTAAATTTACAACTCTAACTGAAACAGAAACAACTATAGATGAAACAGATGGAAAACAGTAAATTTGCTGATTTACAACTTTAGTTAAAATAGAACTAAATAATCAGCATTTAAAGAGGGTAGAGTCGAGACAGAGATGTTTCGGCTCTATTTATTTGCTCGCACGCTTGAAATGAAATAAGAAAATGCTATAATAAAAAATAGAGGAATTTACATCTCTATATGAAATAAATTTTCGATAATCACAACTATATTTGAAATAATAATGCATATTATTTATGCACGAACAAATAAAAAGAGGTGATTGTATGAGTAATCGCCCATCAGCAAAAACAAAAGCCATTCGAAAGATGGGACAAGGAACGGGTGCAGACTATAAGCCTTATATTACGACCAGTGAGTTTAATAGCCAGGGAACCACATCAGTCATCAAGGATTGGAAAACTGGTCGAGCTGTTCACTGCTTATCTCAGGGAGAAATGTATTGGTATTATATCCTTCGCTGGGATGACACAAACGTTGACGTAAGGGAACAATATCCTCTTGATTATACGGAAACAGTTAATATCGCAAATGAGATGGGATTTCCTCCACCAAGAGAAATTATGACTACGGATATGCTGGCAACTAAAAAAGATGGAACAGAGGTCGCATATTCTGTTAAAGCAGACAAACAATTAAGTAAAAGACAAATGCAGCTCTTGTGCATTGAAAAACAGTATTGGCTCAATCAAGGAACTGAATGTCAATTGGTATTCAAGTCTGAGATGAATACAATACTGGCATCAAATATTAGACTTGTTACTGAGTTTTATGACGCGGCACTTGTATTCGATGTGGTTAGTGCGATAAAACACAAAATTGCTATTAAAGAAATAGAGTTCGATATGGGTTTCAAACCTATTGAAAATTCTGATCTAATGAAATTATTGGAGGTGAAAAATGAATAACCTCATTGCAGTAGGGGGCATCCTTAAAGATCCTCAAACACAAACGCGATACAGGATTGTAGATTTATCATATGAGAATGTTGTGCTATGCCAGATGGATACCAATAAGTTTATATTGATGACGCATAGTCTGAAAGCAATAATCACCTTGGTTGTAGATGGCGGGCTGATTGAAGAATCAGAAGACATTATCGTGTTTGATGCTGAACTTTTGAATGGGAGTGTCAAAGAAAAATATATCATGAAACAGGCTGTTGTTTCTGAGACTATGAACATATACGGCAAGCGTCTCACCGATCTATGTGGTAAAAGCCCGAAACCGGAATTAAAGGCGATACTGGAGAAATATTCCATGCCGACATCTTCGTTTTGGAGAATGTTTACAAAATATATTCAAAGTGGAATGAAGGACTCTTCGCTTATCGATAACAGGCATTTTCGTTCAAAGGGAAATACCTATAGTTACACTGTAAAGACAGGGAAACCCTCAGAGTATTTTGGTCGAAGTGGCGTTTTGATTACTGATGAGATCAAGGAATATTTTAATGAAGCGCTTAAAGAATACCGTTCTGGAAGACAAAAAAATTTAAGGGCTTGTTACGACAGAATGAACGCTCTCCATTTTACTAAGACAGAGCTACGCAATGGTATTCCTACGCTTGTTTTATTATCTGAGGCTGAGAGACCGACAATGCGTCAGTTTTACTACTATGCTAACAAGCAGCTTACAGAACAAGAAAAGGACGCTATTAAAACTTCCGCGCAGGAACAACGCAACAACAAGAGGCTTATCACCAGCGACTCTACGTTTGAAGTATTTGGTCCGGGCGATATGGTTGAGATCGACGCTTGTGAAGCAGATGTATCTCTCGTGTCTACATTTGATCCGAATAAAACAATTGGAAGGCCTATCGTTTACTTTATGATAGATGTATTCACCAGAATGATTCTGGCTGTATCAGTTGCTTTTGATAACAACTCGGTATTAGGCATCACAAATCTTTTCCTCAATCTTGCCGATGATAAGCTTGAATACTGTAAAAAATATGGGATGGGCTTTGACAACCCTGCTATGTGGCGGTCGAATATCATTCCCCGCAGATTGAGAGTAGACCGTGGATCGGAGTTTAAGAGCAAAGAGTTTGATCGTATCTGCAACGAACTTGGAATTGAAAAGCAGATAGTACCAGGCGCTTCCGGATCTTTAAAAGGTATCGTTGAACAGTCATTCCATCAGATGCATTCAAAGCAGAACCCACATCTTGAAAACTATGGCTTGATTGAAAAACGATACGATTCGAACCATCACAAGGAAGCTACTCTGAATATCGAGCAGTACACGAAAATGGTGATCAACTTTGTCCTGACACATAATCAGGAATATGATTCCTCCTACCCTGTCACCAAAGAGATGATTGAACAGGGAATCAAACCTATTCCGTGCCTTTTATGGGATTATGGTGTAAAAAAGTACGGCAATCCCAGGCCCATTCCTGTTCGCGAGCAGTATCTTTTTGATCTGATGATTCCTGTGAAAGCAAAGGTTGATAGGCGGGGAATATCTTACAAAAACCTTTACTATTTGTCAGATAACGACACTGAACTTTCAAAGGCAATGTTTAAGGCGGGAACGAAGAAAGTGTCGTTTGACGCCAGAATGGATATGCGTGATGTTGGTCATATCTATTATTTGTGTAACGGAAAGCTCATTGACGCTCCGTTGAATGAAAGACTTTCCGGCAATGCAGATTTCAAAGGTTTGACTATGAAGCAATATGAAGATTATCTCAAGAAAAAAAAGCAGATGGATGCAGAAGGACGGGTTCATAACCAGGAACTTTCAGCATTTAATTATGCGGTGAACGCGGCGGTTGTGGACGAGGCAAAGAAAGAAACAATCTCCGATCCTAAGAATATGCGGCCTGCAAGGGAACTGGAAAAGCAGACCGTTTCACATGAAGGAAGTATTACGGCAAGAATCGAAACGAGCTCAGAACTTCCCCGAAAAGAACCGGCTGCACGTCCTGACAATGCGACCGTCAATAACGGAAAAGATTATGATAACTTTGAGGAAGCCCTTGAGGATTTCTGGGAGAATAATTAGTGGAGGAACCGTCCGTGGATTATGAATATACACAGTGCGAAGAAGGCGCTTCGCAATATGACGATTATGACCTGAATGAAACAAATATTGTCGACGCCATTTATATTCCTGCCAGAATGGATATAGATAAGGGAAATCCGTATATTGAGGCTCTTCCAAATCCGAGAGACGATTTTGGTATCAGAAGAGCTTATACAAGGGAACTTCCCGGATATAGCTATGACAAGGTTAAGGATATGTCTAAGCTCGACAAGATGCTTGCAGTTGGCACATTGAGAGAACTGAGGTTCCCGTTGCCATTCAACAGGGATTTGGAATTTTCACTTTATAATGCTCTGCTCACTTCGTACAGAGCAAGAAAGCAGATGAAATCTGATAACTCACGGATAGAATTGACGGTAGATAATACCAGCAAGACGACGAATCTTATTCTAAGCGGAGATTCCAGCGAGGCCACAAATGCCGGATTTTCCCTAATCGGATATTCAGGCTGCGGGAAGAGCTCAGCTATCAGCAATCTTGTGAATTATTATCCGCAGGTAATCATACATACCGATGAAAACGGGGGCTATTTCCCGCAAATTACATACCTTGTGGTCAACTGTATTCCAAACAGCAACTTTTCTGCCTTGTATGAAGGCATTGGCGATGCTATAGATAAGGCCCTGAACAATATCACGCCCGTTTACGCAAAAGCAATCTCAAGAGCAAAGGGTCTTGGAAAGAAGGCGGAACTGGTTAAGGAGTATGTAGAGAAGTTTGGCATCGGTATCATCATCCTTGATGAGATTCAGTTCATAGATTTTGAACACACCAGAGAAAACACATTCAATTCTCTTCTGACCCTGTCGAATAGAACAAAGGTTGCCATAGCAGTTGTTGGAACCGAGGACGCCAGAGACAAGATGTTTCGAGAACTCAGGACATCGAGAAGAATCGGGGTAATGATCAACGGTAATCTTTACTGTGAGAATAAGGACTACTTCAAACACCTTGTTAAATCGCTTTTCAGGTATCAGTGGTTCGATACTCCAGTTGAGGCCACAAACGAGCTTATAGATGCCTTGTACGACGTCACAAAAGGTATTGTAGACCAGCTTGTCGCTGTATATTCGTGTATGCATTACGATTATCTGAGCAAAAAGAAAAAACCGACGGTTGATGATAAATATGTGAGGACTGTTGCAAATAAGTTCTATCCTGGCATTCAGGACGTTTTGGCTAATCTCGAATCTACTGAGAATACGGTCGAACTCCACAATATCAGGGGAGAGGCAGAAACGAAAATAGATGCTCTTCTTGATGCTGCAAAACAAGAAACTGAGATGCAGAAGCTCATCAACATGGATACTTCCATGGAAACGATTCAGTTATCCAATGTCGTGTCGATTATAAGAGCTTTGTATGACGAGTATTCGGATGCGCAGATTGAGACAGCATACAACAAAGTAATTAGAAGAAAATCTGCGCAGGGAAAGACTGAAAAGGAAATCAGTCGCCTTGTCGTTGAACAGCTTCAGAGGGCTCCAAAACGGAGCAATATGAAGAATAAACTTGAAACGCCCGACATGCAGCATATGCGGGATTTTCTGGGCATAAAGGAGAATTAACACATTGGGATTCATTCCGGTAGGCAAAAAACCGTATCCAGACGAACTGTTATATTCATGGATACATCGTCTTGCAGCAGCAAATGGCTTGTTAGTGAAAGACTTTTTAATTGAATATCTTGGTGTAAAAAATGCCACCATCAATTCGTTCCGGCCGGATGTCAGGCGGGAATTTGTCGGGTTATACGACAGTCTTCTGAAAAAGCCTGATATGGTCGAATTGTTCTTATCTGTCAGTACGTTTCCGTTTGAAGCAATGTTTATGACGGAAGGTCAACAGACGAAATACGTTAACAATGTCTTCATGGAGAAAAGCAGCGTAAACACTACCTCGAATGGTATATTTCAGCAATTACATGTGTGTCCGGAATGTGCTAAAGAAGATATTGCAATGTATGGAGAGGCATATCTGCATCGGATACATCATCTTTCAGGCATAAGGGTGTGCCCAAAACACCACTGTGCTCTGATGCGTTTTGATGGAACCAAGGGTCGTGCCTGCGATTACGATTGGACCGCTTATTCTACATATGAATTGATCTCGACATCAGATGCTGTGTATGCAGATTATGCAAGAGAGATCTTTGATGCAGGTGTTACAACGGATATTAAAGCACTAAAAGGTATTCTGTACAGCACTTTGAAAGATAGAGGATATTCTGTTTCGGATGCATATGCCTCTTTTAATAGTGATCTGCACAGCTGGCAGTATGCAGATCTGCTCAAAATGGATATTCCACATTTCCTGAAAGTGAAAATGATTAAAGCTGAGTATGTCTCTCCTGAGGAATTAATGCCGCTCTTTATGTTCTTGTATCCTGACGCAAATGAGATGATATCACTCATTCAAAGGGCGGATAGCAATCCGTTGCTTGAGATATATCATTGTGATACATGTGGTCGGAATTATATATCGACCCCATTTGCTGAGCTAAATGTCTTTGGTTGTGGTTTGTGCAATGAATCTCTGTCGGAAAGCGACTTTGCTAACAGAGTGTTTGAAACAAATGGATATAGTGCGAGCTCTGCATTTAAATCTATGAACCGGAAAATAGATCTGATTCATCATAAATGCGGTCATCATACAGTTGTAACGCCAAGAGGCTTCATATATGAGGGCGTTCGTTGTATGTGTGAATCAGTGATCACCGAAGCAGAGGCCAAGAAGACGATATCTGAGCTCGGAAATTATGATTTGTGTGAGTTTACTTCGGCTGAATCACTATGCAAAATACGAGCACGGGATTGTGGTCATATCTTCGAAGCAAGATACAGGAAGTTTGTTCGTTCGCCTCATTGTCGTATCTGTTTCCCTCACAACATGACTACGGAGTACCTTCGAGACAGGATCGCCAGGGAATCTAATGGGGAGTATGAAATGGTTGGAGATTTTGTGAACCAGAACACTAAAATATCAATTCTTCATCATGTTTGCGGACGAACTACGGAATATAGCCCGAAGTATTTTTATATGGGGGCCAGATGTCCTTTCTGTAACAGTTCTTTTGCGGATCAGTGGGAAAGAATGTATGCGCTGTTATTGGACTATAAGGCAGAGCATGGCAACATAACTATTCCAAAAAGAGACTTATATAAAGGAGAAAACCTTGGACTATGGTGCCAACGCCAGCGGGATAACTACAACTGCAATAAACGGACAATGACACCAGAAAAGGTAAAGAAATTATCTGATATCGGATTCGATTTCGACCCAAAAGAAACGGAATGGAACAGACGGTATGAGCAGTATCTTCGCTATATCGAAGAAAAAAGTACGACATATATATCAAGGAGAACAGATTACGAAGGCGAGCATCTTGGTGCGTGGGTCGAGACCCAGAGAAAATGGTATAAAACAGGGAAAATGAGCGATGAGCGCAAGGAAAAACTTCTAAAAGCAAATCCATTATTCTTTGTAAGTTGATGTTGGAATCTGTCATAATAAAACGTGGTTTAGAGAAGAAAGGTGTTGACGAAACATCACAAAAAACGTATATTATTATTGAATAGTGATGCTAGATAACGAAAAGTGTCGCTTAAACAATACGACGATAAGGAGGCCGTTCTGTGGCTGGTTTAATAGATATCAACTCATATCCAATCAAAGAGCTGCTACCACTGCTCTTGCAGGACAAGACGACAAAGAAAAACATCATATGGGCTACAGATGCGTACACGAATCTCGGTCCAGGATACGGCGACAAGAACATCATATCGCCGGAACTGCTCGGAGGCGCATTCGTATTGCAGCCTCGCATCAGCAAGACGCTGGAGGAACAGCAGGAACGTACTCGTAAGAAAGCAGAGGTCATGACTCCAGTGTGGCTTTGTAACAAAATGAACAACTACGCTGATGAGCAATGGTTTGGTCGGAAGGACGTCTTCAATCACGAGAACGACGACAATACTTGGACGGTTACGGAGGATAATATTGCTTTCGGAGATAAGTCATGGAAAAGCTATATTGATTCAAAACGGCTTGAGATCACCTGCGGTGAAGCTCCTTATCTCGTCTCACGTTACGATACAACGACAGGAGAACTGATCGTGCCTCCCATCAAGCGCATCGGAATGCTCGACCGTAAACTCCGTGTGGTGAATGAGAACACGGATACCAAAGAAAACTGGATCAAATGGGCAGAACGGGCCGTGCAGAGTTGTTACGGTTATGAATATCAGGGCGATAACCTGCTCATTGCCAGGATCAACTGCGTTTTAACCTACTGCGACTACTATGATGAGCGATTCGGTGAAGATCCAGATATGAAATTACTAAAGCGAATAGCGAACATAGTGACATGGAATATTTGGCAGATGGATGGCCTGAAAGATACGGTTCCGCTTGGAAAACCGCACGAGGCGTACCATCAGATGTCGCTTTTTGATATGTTTGAAGAGCCGGAACCGGAAGACGTGGCACTTCCGTGTAAGATTAAAAATTGGCGTTCGAAAGAAATGATTATATATAAAGATTTAAAAAAGGGGATGTGAGAATATGGGAAAAAAGTTGTTTGATTTTGTCATAGGTAATCCGCCATACCAGGAAGTGACTGATTCTGACTCAACAAGAATGCCACCAGTATATGATCGCTTCATGGATGAGGCGAATCAAGTTGCTAATGTAGTTGAACTAATTACACCTGCCCGTTTTCTTTTTAACGCTGGACAAACACCAAAAGCATGGAATAAAAAAATGCTGGATGATTCACATTTTAAAGTTCTGCTTTATGAACGAGATGCATCAAAGATCTTTCATAACACGGATATAAAGGGTGGTGTAGCTGTTACTTATCGAAGTTCAAATGAACATTATGAACCTATTCGGGTTTTTGTACCATATAAAGAATTAAAAACGGTACTTAAAAAGGCAGGAGCTGAATGTGTTGAGGACAGTTTGACAGATATAGCTGACAGTTCTAATACTTATGATTTAAACAATATATACTCTGATCATCCTGATTATACTAAATACATTGGAGATGGAGGGAGACATAGTCAGTTAAAAACCAATGTTTTAAATATCAATCCTATTTTCACAGATGTGCCGACCGAAGACGATGACTATTCAGTTTATGGCTTGGTCAACGGCAAAAGAGGAAAAAAGTACTGTCACCGACGATATTTAAAATCCAATCATAAAAGCCTTTATAAATATAAAGTACTTGTACCTAAAGCTACTGGTTCAGGTAAATTTGGAGAGGCATTTTCCGAAATGATAGTGGTTCAGCCTAACGTTGCTTTTACTCAAACCTATATTTCTGTTGGAACGTTTGATGAAGAAACAGATGCAATCAATCTTTTAAAATACCTCAAAACAAAATTTTGTCGCGCATTATTATATGTTCTGAAAGTAACACAAGATAATTTACCAGCTGTTTGGCGTTATATTCCTAAACAAAATTTCACGAATCATTCAGATGTAGATTGGTCTAAGTCTATTTCCGAAATTGATCAACAACTTTATAAAAAATATAAGCTAACAGATGATGAAATTCTATTTATTGAATCCAATGTAAAGGAGATGGTATAAAATGGCAAAAATCAACTTAAATACTGCCGAGAAGGTTGTGCCGATGATTTATGCCTATACCACTCCGGAGATCCGGCGACATGATGGCTGGACGAAGATCGGATATACAGAGCAGAGTGTTGATAAACGACTGGGTCAGCAGATGCACACTGCAGATGTGGAGTATAAGTTGGAATGGAAGGGAACAGCCATCTATGACGATGGATCCGGAGATATTTTCCATGATTCTGATTTTCACGCCTATCTTTCCAAAAGTGGAATTGAGCGAAAGCCAAAAACAGAATGGTTTAAGATTCTTCCAGCCCTGAGCCGCACGATGTTTTACTCATTTAAAGCGGATCGTGGTCAGCTCCAGGGAACGGAAGTCATTGACTATGCGCTCCGACCAGAGCAGGAAGAAGCCGTAAGCAGTGCGATTAATTATTTCAAGCTGCATGAACATGGTCAATTCCTATTCAATGCAAAACCGCGTTTCGGAAAAACGCTTGCTACCTATGATCTTTGCAAGCGCTTAGGAGCTATCAATATTCTGATCGTCACGAACCGGCCTGCCATTGCCAACAGCTGGTATGAGGATTATGAGAAATTTGTTGGTGTGAAGTCCGGATATCATTTTGTCAGTACCGTAGACGGGATCCAGGGAAAACCCTATGTCATTTCTAGGGATGAATACAAAAAGATCGGTGCTCATGTGAAAGATGACGAATTTTGCGGTTGCATTGAATTTGTGTCTCTCCAGGATTTGAAAGGCTCCCTGTATTTCGGCGGTCAGTATGATAAACTGCACGAGATCTGCGGTGACAAGGATCATCCGATGGTCTGGGATATCCTTGTGATTGACGAGGCCCATGAGGGTGTCGATACCTACAAAACCGATGTAGCCTTTGACCGGATCCATCGGAAATACACGCTGCACCTTTCCGGAACCCCGTTTAAGGCTCTGGCAAATGATAAGTTTGATCAGAAGGCAATTTACAACTGGACCTATGCGGATGAGCAGAAAGCAAAGCGGGAATTTAAGGCAGAACCTGGACAGGAGAACCCTTATGGAAAACTCCCACAGCTTAATATGTTTACCTATCAGATGTCGGAAATCATTAAGGACGAGCTGTCTCAGGGAAAGGCACTGGACGGTGAAACGGTTGAGTATGCCTTTGATCTGAATGAGTTCTTTTCCACCAATACATCCGGAAAATTTGTTTACGATGAATCTGTTGACAAGTTTCTGGATGCCATGACGGAACAGGAGAAGTTTCCATTTTCCACTCCGGATTTGCGTGATGAGTTAAAACATACCTTATGGTTATTAAACCGTGTTGATTCCGTAAAGGCCCTGGCGAAAAAACTGCACGATCATCCGGTTTTTAAAAATTATGAAATTGTCCTTGCGGCAGGAGACGGAAGACTGGATGAAGACCAGGAAGCCGACGATAAAGAGATTAAGAAAGCCTACGATAAGGTTACGAACGCGATTAAAAAACACGATAAGACCATTACGTTGTCCGTTGGTCAGCTCACAACCGGTGTCACGCTCCCGGAATGGTCGGCAGTGTTGATGCTATCTAGTTTGAAAAGCCCGGCCCTGTATATGCAGGCTGCTTTCCGTGCCCAGAACCCGTGCCTTTTCTCTAATGGCAAGGAACAGTACCGGAAGAAAAATGCTTATATCTTTGATTTCGATCCGGCCAGAACGTTGATTATCTATGAACAGATTGCAAACGGTTTGTCTGAAGATACATCCGGCGATAAGGGAGATTCCGATATCAGAAAGCAGCATGTCCGGGAACTGTTAAACTTCTTCCCGGTTGTCGGTGAGGATGAAAACGGTGAAATGATCCAGCTGGATGCGGAAAAAGTGCTTTCCATCCCGCGTAAACTGAAATCCAAGGAAGTTGTTCGCCGTGGCTTTATGTCTGATTTTCTTTTCCAGAATATCGGCCATATCTTTAATGCTCCGCAAGCTGTCATTGATATTCTGACTAGCATGGAAGCCGTAAAAGAACCGACGACACCACTTGGCGTGAATCCGGATACCGCGGAAGAATTGTCCGTAAATGATTCCGGTGAGGTTGAGATGGATATTGGTTATGTGATCGGAAAATCGGCAGAGCTGTTCGGTGCAAAGATTTTCGATACGGATTCTATTGGAAACAGGGTAGAGGAAGCGATTGCCAATTATGACGTAAAGAAATCGGATAAGAAGCCAGAGGACGTCCTGATCGAATCTCTTTCCAAGACCTTTAAAACCGAAGTAACCGATCATGTCATTCAGAAGGCTGTGGAAGAATATGGAAAAGACCTTTCTGTATCAACTAAGAAAAATCTGGAACGAAAACTGCAGACAGAAACCCATGCCGTAGTAGGCAAAGCTGTTGGTGATTTCCAGATCCAACAGAAGATCCTGGAGAAAGAGCGAGAGCAAAAACTTGCGGAAGCAACGACCAGAGAAGAAATGCAGGCGGTGAATCAGCACATTGATAAGCAGAAAAAGCAGGCGGTTGAAACGCTTCAGCAGACCATCAAGGAATCCGTGAACAGTTTTATCGATACGGCAGGTCAGACGGTTGTGGAAACGGTAGAGACGGAAAAACGGGAGCAGAAGAAGCGGACCATTGAGGACGGAATCAAAGACCATCTGCGCGGATTTTCCCGGACAATCCCCTCCTTCCTAATGGCATACGGGGATGATGGTACAACACTAGAAACTTTTGACCAAATCATTCCAGATGTAGTATTCCGGGAAGTGACCAGTATCTCTTTAGAGCAGTTCCGATTGCTTCGAGATGGCGGTCAGGTGTTGAATCCGGAAACCGGTCAAATGGAAGATTATTACGGCCATCTATTTGATCCGGTCGTATTCAATGATTCTGTTCGGGAATTTCTGGCGAAGAAAGTAGCCTTGGCAGATTACTTTAATCCAGAAACCACAGAGGATATTTTCGATTACATCCCTCCGCAGAAAACCAATCAGATCTTTACCCCGAAGTGGGTTGTAAAAGATATGGTTGATCGGCTGGAAAAAGAAAATCCTGGCTGCTTTGATGACCCGAATAAGACATTCGCAGACCTGTATATGAAGTCAGGTATGTACATCACTGAAATCGTGAAGCGGCTGTATCAGAGTGGACGCATGAAGGCACTGTTCCCTGATGGAAACGAACGCCTCCGCCATATCTTTGAAAAGCAGGTATTCGGCCTCGCGCCGACCGAGATTATTTATCGGATCAGCCTGTCGTACATTTTGGGCTTCAAGGATGAGGTGGACATTGAAAAGCATAACATCAGACCGTGTGATTCCCTTCAGTATGCCAAAGATGGCACTTTGGAGGCTAAACTGATTGAGCTGTTTGGCGATGTGCTTGGGGAGGTGTAACTATGCCGAGACCGAAAAAGGAATATACACACCTGAATATAAAATTGGATAAAGAAGTCTCAGATATACTTGATGCTTATTGTGAAGAGACGGGAGCAACAAAGACTGCCGCTGTAGAGATAGCAGTGAAGCGTTGTTTCGCCTCGTATGTTCAGAATGATGATGTAGAAACGGGAACAGGAAAATAACTAGAGTATTATTTCGGATGTGGTACTTTGGATTAGCACCGCATCTGAGATAGAGGTTGAATGGTTGATAGTTTTGTGGTATACTTGACAGATCAGAAAGTAAGTTTTCATGACAGAGTTAATACTCATATTCCATATAAAGTTGTAACAAAATTAATTGTTAAATATGAGTAAAATAATATATTTCAATTAAAGTTGTCGAGGAATGCCAAATTTCAGCTAAAACCCCCATGAGTTTGTTTCAAATAAAGTTGTAAAAGGACATGTTACAACTTGTTTACGGGGCTGTTGCAAAAGTAGAGTAATAATCTACGGAGCAGCAGCTCCTTTTTTGTACGAAAACAGAAAACGGGCCCCAAAAGGACCCGCATCCGTGGTATAATTAAGTATGTCAAGTACAAAAA
>NZ_JASGBQ010000021.1 GCF_030053595.1 Fusibacillus kribbianus | reverse complement strand
TTCCTTTCTGGCAGACAGATAACCAGCATCATCATGAATCAAATAAAGAGTTTGTGCAAGACTTACTTCCAGTCCAAGAGAAAAAATAATGGTTTGACTGGAAATAAGGAATTCATTCTACAAAATGAACAAATGACAAATGACAAATGACAGAAAAATGGTGGTGTTTTTAAGGGACAGCATTTTGGATAAAGTAGAATTAAGAAAAGGTAATAGAAAGATGAACAACAAAAACATGGGAGTAATCAAATGGGCAGATTTATTTTTTGGCTTAAGAGAAAAAAGAGAATGGAGAAGAAAAAATGTGGTCAGTGTTGTTTGATGTGTCCGTATTATCGAGAGTGCAGAAACGATGGAGAGCTATAAAAGTTTTCTCAAGGATAGAAATATATGATTTTCGGAAAAGGAGGAAGACGATATGAGTGAAGACAGAGGACATTGCCCGGATTGTGGCGGAAGTGACGGATGGCATTATAATGATTGTATATATGACGGAACAGACGGACCAGGAGGTTATTCCTCCGGTTCAAGAGGCAGCTCAGGTGGTTCAGGCGGAAAGGTTTGGCTCTTCTATATCTTTGCTCTTATTATCGGCTATGCTGTCAATGAGTTACTCGGAGTAATCTTATTAATTGGAATGGTATTCTGGCTTATCATATGTAAATAAGGATGAGATGAAGTCGACGGAGGAAGCGGTTATGAATAGAAATTCAAATGGCGTGAGTACAGGAATGGTGTTAGCATCGGGTGATATTAACCATTTTTCATCGGGTTAAAATCGCCAATTGTCATCGGATTAAAATAACCAAAAAGTCATTGCTAAGTGCCTTTTTTGTCCTAAACTGATGTTACCCAACGCATCAAAAAAAGGAGGACAATGAATGAGGAGACCATACGGGACTCCGGCTTTTCCAAGTTTGATTTTGGGGAGGGTCTGTGGGATGAATGATGTATTTTCAAGGATCAGCGCAGACATCGACTCTCTTAAGATCAATGCTTATACCAATGGACTTATGGAACTTCTTGATTCAGAAGCAATGAGTCCGGAACAGCTGGAAGCAGTAGCGCTTGTGTTTGCCCACCTGCGCAATCAAAAGGAAGAGACAATCAGAAATACGCTTCTTAAGATGAGTAGGCTTCCGTTAAAAGAACCGAAGACGTTTGACAGCTTCGATTTTAGTCTTGTCCAGGGAAAGCAGATAGAAGCATTAAGAAACCTGCCCTCTCTGACAGCAGTAAATGCGGGACGAAACCTAGCATTTATCGGACCACAGGGTGTTGGAAAAACTCATCTGGCTATGGCATATGGAAGAGAGTGCTGCATACATGGATTAAAGACTTATTTTTTGAAAGCAACCGAACTGAACCAGCGTCTGACAGATGCAGTAAAATATGGCCGCGAAAGTTCTACGATCAGTGCTTTGGTAAAGCCGTCCTGTCTGATCATCGATGAGATTGGCCGGTGTGTCTTCAACAAAGAATCTACGCGGATGTTTTTCGATATGGTGGACCGACGCTATAACAAAGAAGGTCCTAATACCATGATCTTCACAAGCAACATGAGTCCGAACAAATGGGGCGAATTCTTCGGTGAAGACTCCTCACTTCTGTGTGCCCTTGATCGAATCTTTGACGATGCAACTGTCTTCATGATGAAAGGGAACAGCTACAGAGGAAAACGTCTGGAAACAATAGCAATAGAAACCGGCAGACCCAAGCCGGGCGTAACACGAAAGGATTAAACTAATTGAATCTGATGCGTTGGTTATTTTAATCTGATGAGAATTGGTTAAATTAACCCGATGAAATATGGTTGATTTAGCCCGATGCTAACAATGGCAATTCTTTGCACACTTGGTATTTTACTTTTTATTGGCTGGATGATCGATCTGGGTACACCAAAATGTATTAAGAGCGGGTGCAACAACGATGTAAGGGAAGGAGGCGGTTACTGTTTCTTACATGATAACAGCATTTACAGGTATAAGAGCCGCACCTCGTACAGCGGAAGCTCTAAAAGCTCCGGCAGTAGTACTAAAAGCTCCGGCAGTAGTACTTCAAAGAAGAATTACAGTTCTGTTGATTCTTATGATGATGGTTACAATGCGATTTATGAGGACGATGATTACGACTGGGATCGCTACTGGAGCGATGATGACTATGCGGCAGGTGTGGATGATGCCATGGAAGATGAGGAGTGGTAAAATCCTTTTGGATGGGGTTGTACTCAACAGTCATTAACGAAAAGCTGTGGTCTGAGACACCTCCGGACAGTCAAAGCTGTAGAAACATTGATACAGATCCACAGTGCCTTTTCAAACTTTATGCCAACGGCAGAAATATTATTTGGGTTTCTGCTGACGATTATATCAAAGAGGCAGCGACATAACAGGGCCTGAAAAATGAACACATTAACCTATAAAATTCATCTATCGGCACACACCCGGGCGGCATTATAATTGTCCTATCAAAAACGAACGGGAGTGACGAATATGAAGAAATGGTTTGCTGTCATGGGGATGATTCTGGTGGCTTTTGTTATCGGATGGATGATTTTGGACAGGAACGGAAGCGGAATGCTGCAGGAGCTTTGCCGCGGAATTTCCGGATTTTTCTCATCAGTCGCCAACAGAACAGGAAAAAATTCTCTCTCCTGGCTGTCGGCGGCACTGGAATGTAATGTGGTGAGACTGTGGCAGGCTTTCTGATGGGACAAAACCCGGCTTCATTTTTCGCTTTTTTGTTGTTATACTGGTCATTTTGCATTACAATATTAAAAACAGAAGTTCTGTTTAAAACAAGGCGGACGGGAGGAACAAATTTATGCTGGAAATTGGTACACAGGCACCGGAATTTACTCTTCCGGATCAGGATGGGAAGAATCACAGCTTAAAGGATTACAGGGGGAAAAAGGTAATCTTATACTTTTACCCCAAGGACAATACCCCGGGCTGTACAAAGCAGGCCTGCGGATATTCGGTGCTGCTTCCGCAGATCGAGGAAAAAGGAGCTGTGGTGCTGGGGATCAGCCGGGATTCCGTTGCAAGCCATAAGCGGTTTGAGGAAAAGCAGAACCTGTCCATCACAATACTGTCTGATCCGGAACGCCAGGTGATCGAGGCGTACGATGTCTGGAAGGAAAAGAAAAATTACGGCAAGGTTTCCATGGGCGTCGTGCGCACTACCTATCTGATCGACGAGAACGGCGTGATCGTGATGGCCAATGACAAAGTGAAGGCTGCCGTCGATGCGGAGAATATGCTGGGGGCTCTGGAATGAAGATCATTTTATCTCCGGCGAAGAAAATGAATCGAGAGACAGACCTTCTTCCCACAGAGGGCCTGCCGGAATTTCTGGCTGAAACAGAGATCATTCTGCAGTGGCTGAAGTCTCGGTCCCACGAAGAACTGCAGACGCTGTGGGGATGCAACGACAAAATTGCGGCAGAAAACTTCGCCCGCCTGGAGGACATGGACCTCAGAACGAATCTGACACCGGCCATCCTTACTTATGAAGGGATCGTTTATCAGTATATGGCGCCTTCGGTCTTTGAAGAAAGCCAGCTTTCCTATATTCAGGACCATTTGCGGATTTTGTCAGCATTTTACGGCTGTTTAAAGCCCATGGACGGGGTCACGCCATATCGCCTGGAAATGCAGGCAAAGGCACAGATCGACGGCCATAAAAATCTCTATGAATTCTGGGGAGACCGCCTTTATCAGTCAGTCAGGGATGATGACGGCGTCATTGTCAACCTGGCTTCCAAGGAATACTCGAAATGTATCGAGAAGTATCTGCAACCGGAGGATGTATTCCTCACGGTCAGCTTTTGTGAGAAATTCGGAGGAAAGCTGGTGACGAAGGGCACCTATGCCAAGATGGCCCGGGGAGAAATGGTCCGTTTTATGGCGGAAAAGTCTGTCCGGAATGTGGAGGAACTGAAGAACTTTGACCGTCTGGGATATGTATTCCGGGAAGCACTTTCCACCGATCGGGAATATGTGTTTGAAAAGGCCGGAAAATAGTTGAAATAGAGGAGGGAGAAGTACAGGGACATTCGTTCTTTGTACTTCTCTTTTTTCCTGTTCATCGTTCAGAAAGTTTCCTGACAGTTGATTTTATTTCCTGAAGTATCGAGCCTGTCCATTGCTTTTCAGCCGGTTCTCCTGTTACAATGAAGGCAGAAGGAGGGAGAATATGAACAATCTGAATTTGTCAGAGAATCTGCTGCGCCTGCGGCGGGAACGGAAGATCACCCAGGAGGAGCTGGCCGATTTTATCGGAGTGACGAAGGCTGCCGTATCCAAGTGGGAGAACAGGCAGAGCGTGCCGGACCTGCTTTTACTGCCTCAGCTGGCCTCCTTTTTCGGCGTCACCGTGGATGAGCTTATCGGCTATGAGGCACAGATGTCAAAGGAACAGATCCGGCGCTGTTACGCAGAATTATGCAGAGATTTTGCAGAGTGTCCCTTTCAAGAGGTTCTGGAGAAAACGAGAACCCTTGTCCGCCGCTATTATTCCTGTTATCCCTTTTTGCTCCAGGTCTGCGTGCTGTATCTCAACCATTTTATGCTGGCAGGGTCGGAGGAGGCCTGCAGAGCTCTCCTTAAAGAGACGGAAGATCTGTGTGAGCGGATCATCAGGCGGTGCAGCGATGTGAGTATCTGCAGCGACGCCATTGCATTTCAGGCAATCCTTAAGATCCAGCAGGGGGAGGCGGCAAAGGCCGTGGAGATCCTGGAACCCATCACCGATCCGGGCCGGCTTTCCGATCAGAATGACGACCTTCTCATCCAGGCATATCAGCTGGCGGGAGAAACGGAAAAAGCCAGAAGTCTTGCCCAGATCCGTCTGTATATTCATTTGGTGAGTCTGGTCAGCATTGCGATCCAGTATCTGGAGCTTTTCAAAAACGAGCCGGAGCGGTGTGAGGAGACCATCCGGAGGACGGAGGGGCTCCTGGAGCTGTATCAGGGAGAAGCACTTCATCCGAATCTGGCGAGTCAGTTCCACTATCAGGCGGCTGTTGTGTATGGAGAAAACGGAAAGCAGGAGCTGGCCCTCAGGGAGCTTTCAGCATTTGCGGAAGGGGTAGAGAGGATCCTTCATGGGGATCTGATCCTCCATGGAGACCGGTATTTTGACCGGCTGGAGGAATGGATCGAAAAGCTGCCGCTGGGAGATCAGATGCCGCGGGATAAGTCCTTTATCGGACAGAATGTCCGGGCGGCTCTGGCCCATCCGGCTTTTTCAACTATAAAAGAAACCGAAGAGTATCGGAAAATTTATGAAAGAATCGTGGGAGGAGATTATCATGGCTGAACTGAAAGAAATGTTACCGTTTGTGATTCCGTTGATTGTTCTGGAGCTGGCACTGCTGGCTTACACCATCCATCATATTCTGACGCACAGCACCTATAAAAGAGGAAGCCGGGCGCTCTGGCTGGTAATCGCCATCGTCGGAATGGAATTCATCGGGCCTGTGTTATATTTTCTTCTGGGAAAAGAGGACAGCTGATATGGAGATGCTTGCACTGAACCATGTAAAGAAACGATTTGGGGAAAAACAGGTGCTTCTGGATGTGAGCTTCTGTGTGCCGGAGCATACGGTGTTTGGCTTTGTGGGACAAAACGGCGCCGGAAAGACCACCTCCATGAAGCTGATACTGGGACTTCTGGCCTGTGACGGCGGGGAGATCACCGTCGGCGGCGAGCCGGTCCGCTATGGAAATACAAGGACAAACCGGCTGATCGGTTATCTGCCGGATGTGCCGGAATTTTATCCCTATATGACGCCTGCCGAATATCTGACCTTCTGCGGGGAGATAAACGGGATGGCTTCCGGGGAAATCAAACACAGGACCAGCGAGCTTTTGAGCCTGGTAGGTCTGGAAGGAGAAAGACGGCGGATCAGGGGCTTTTCACGCGGTATGAAGCAGCGGCTCGGTATCGCGCAGGCCCTTTTCAACAGGCCGAAGCTGCTGATCTGTGACGAACCCACTTCCGCGCTGGATCCGGCGGGAAGAAAGGAGCTTCTCGATATTCTGACGGCGGCCAGGGAACAGACCACGGTACTGTTTTCTACACACATTCTTTCGGACGTGGAGCATATCTGCGATGAAATGGCATTCCTTCATGAGGGGAAAATTGCACTGCAGGGTTCTTTGGAGGAGATCCGAAGGATCCGGGAGGAGGCGGCCATGGAGTTGGAACTGGAGCGGCCGGAGGACTGCAAAGAGCTGAAAGCAGCCTTTCCGTTTCTGAAGCCCCTCGGGAGTAACGGACTTTTGCTGGAAAAATCGGAAGCGCTTCCGGAGGTGCTTCGGTTTCTGGCGGACCGGAGGCTTTCTCTGCGCCGGATGGAGCGGAGAGAAATGAGTCTGGAGGAGCTTTTTATGGAGGTGATCGGCAAATGAAGGCATTTCTCAAGAAAGAATGGATGGAGACGATACGGACCGGTCGGGGGTTTCTGCTGCTTCTTATCTTTGGCCTGTTTGGAATCATGAATCCTGCCATCGCCAGGCTGACGCCCTGGATGATGAAGGTGATGTCGGAATCTCTCAGAGACGCAGGTTTTGTCATGACGGCGGTAGAGGTGAACGCCATGACCTCCTGGAGTCAGTTTTATAAGAATATCCCTCTGGCGCTCATTATTTTTGTACTGCTCGTAAGCGGCAGCTTCACCGGAGAATATCAGAAGGGAACCTTGATCCCGGTGGTCACCAGAGGGCTTTCCCGGAGAAAGATCGTGGCCGCAAAGGCCCTGATGATCATGGGCCTGTGGACAGCCGGATATTTTCTGAGTTTTGGAATCACTTTCGCTTACAATGAGTATTTCTGGGGGAATGGAATTGCGTCCCACCTTCTTTTCGGAGCAGTCTGCTTCTGGCTGTTTGGCCTGTGGGTCCTTGGAATTCTTCTGTTCCTTTCCACAGCGGCAAGGACCGGCACCCAGGTCCTTTTCGGGACAGGAGCCGCAGCCCTGGGCATTTATGTACTGGGAATGCTTCCGGCGCCTGGCAGATGGCTTCCGGCCAGGCTTATGGACGGCATGTCCCTGCTGCAGGGACACACCGTGCCGGCGGATTATTTTAAAAACGTGATTATCGCCTGTGCCATGACTGCTCTGTTTCTTCTGTTCTCCGTACTCTGCTTCGACAGAAAACGGCTATAAACCGCAGGCGCCCGGGTCCTGCCCGGCCTGCTGGTCAAGAAGATCCTGCAGAGTGATCCCGTCCAGGTATTCGTTGATCACCCGGGAAAGGCCCTGCCAGACGGGCAGGGTGGAGCATTCGCTGCAGCGTACACATTTGTTGGGCATCTGCTCCAGGCAGGTTACCGGAGAAAGACCGCCCTCCGTCAGCCGGAGGATCTCGCCCACCGTATAGCTGTCAGGGCTTTTGGCCAGCCGGTAGCCGCCCTGAAAGCCGCGGCTTGCCTGCAGGATATCCGCTTTGTTCAGGGTAGGAATGATCTGTTCCAGATATTTTTTAGAAATGTCCTGGCGCCGTGCAATATCCTTGAGGGCGATATAACCGCCGTCCTGATGGGCTGCCAGATCGAGGAGCATACGCAGGGCATAACGTCCTTTTGTTGAAATTTTCATGGAAATCACCTCGCCGATAGATAACTCTATCATACCATGTTTCGGGTGGGGGTTCAATGGAGCAGATTTAACGGAGCGGATTTAACAGAACAGATTTTCTGGAGCTGCGTCTTGACAGGGTAAAAAAATTGTGCTATACTTCGCAGTGGTAAACCGTTGAAGCGGTGGTAACGGCGATGATGCCTTCACAGAGAGTCCGCGATGCTGAGAGTCGGGCAGGAAACAAGTCGTCAAATGGGCCGCTGAGGGTGCAGTCAAAGGCATAAACAGATGTGCCGAGTATTCTGCAACGTGTTGGCATACGTCAGTTGCCGGGGATATGCTGGTATCCTGACAAGGGCATGGCTGTCATGGCCATGAATCAAGGTGGCACCGCGGATAATGAGTTTTTATTCGTCCTTGACAGAAGAGATCATTCTGTCAGGGGCGTTTTTGTTTTTGGCAGAAGCACAATTTCGCAGGAGGAAAAGGTTATGAAGATTTTGCCGGACATAGAAGAGGTCAGAAGGATCGCCGCCTCGGGGCAGTATCGGGTCCTGCCGGTGAGCTGCGAGATCCTGGCCGATATCTGTACTCCTATGGAAGCACTGAAAATACTGAAAAATGTGTCGACCCACTGTTATATGCTGGAGTCGGCCGAACAGAAGGAAAAATGGGGGCGCTACACCTTCCTGGGCTTTGATCCGAAGCTGGAGATCACCTGTATGAATGGGGAGCTGAAGGCAGGAAGCGTCAGAATCAAAACGGAAGATCCGTCGGAGGTCCTCCGTCAGATCCTTGCCGATTACAAGAGCCCCCGTTTTCCGTATCTTCCTCCCTTTACCGGAGGGCTTGTGGGATATTTTTCCTACGATTATCTCACCTACAGCGAGCCGTCGGTCCGGAGAGAGGTACAGGATACGGAGGGATTCCGGGACGTGGATCTGATGCTTTTTGACAAGGTCATCGCCTTTGACAGCCTCAGACAGAAGATCGTCCTCATTGTCAATATGCCTCTGGATGATCCGGAGACGGCATACAACAAGGCGGTGATGGAGCTTACACAGCTTTGCAGCCTTCTGCGGAACGGGGAACAGAAGCATGAGCCTGGCGGCCATCTCACTGGTGAGGTGACACCGTTATTTGACCGGGAAACCTACTGCGCCATGGTGGAAAAGGCGAAGCACTATATCCGGGAAGGAGACATTTTCCAGATCGTCCTTTCCAATCGGCTGGAAGCTCCATTCGAGGGAAGTCTTTTAAACACCTACCGGATTTTGCGGACTGTGAACCCGTCCCCCTATATGTTTTATTTTTTCGGGACCGATGTGGAGGTGGCGGGAGCGTCGCCGGAAACGCTGGTCCGGCTGGAAAACGGAGTGCTCCACACCTTCCCGCTGGCGGGTACAAGGCCGAGGGGCAGCTCCGAGGAGGAGGATCAGGAGCTGGAGCGGGGACTCCTCGCGGACGAAAAAGAGCTAGCCGAGCACAACATGCTGGTGGACCTGGGAAGAAATGATCTGGGAAAGATCAGCCGGTTCGGCACGGTCCAGGTGGAAAAGCTGCATACGGTAGTCCGCTTTTCCCACGTGATGCACATTGGTTCCACCGTAAGAGGCGAGATCCGGGAGGATGCAGATGCCCTGGATGCAGTGGAGGCAGTCCTTCCGGCGGGAACACTTTCCGGAGCGCCGAAGCTCCGGGCCTGCCAGCTCATCGGGGAGCTGGAAAACAACAAGCGGGGAATCTACGGAGGAGCTATCGGATACATTGATTTCACCGGAAATATGGATACCTGCATTGCGATCCGCATTGCCTACAAAAAGGACGGAAAAGTATTTGTCAGGAGCGGGGCGGGCATCGTTGCCGACTCTGTTCCGGAAAAGGAATATGAGGAGTGCATCAACAAGGCGAAGGCTGTTGTCAGCGCGCTGAAGCTTGCAGAGGAGGCGGATTTATGATTTTGCTCATAGATAATTATGACAGCTTTTCCTATAATCTGTATCAGCTCATCGGCGAGCTGGAGCCGGATATCCGGGTCATACGGAACGATGAACTGACGGTGGAGGAGATAAGAAAGCTTGCGCCGGACCGGATCATTCTTTCCCCCGGCCCCGGGCGGCCCGAGGATGCGGGCGTTATCGTGGAGGCAGCAAAAAGCCTGGGAAAGGAAATTCCCATCCTGGGAGTATGCCTGGGCCATCAGGCCATCTGCGCGGCCTTTGGGGCAACGGTTACCTATGCGAAGAGGCTGATGCACGGCAAGCAGTCGCAGGTGCACTTTGACAGGGAATGCCCGCTCTTTCGCGGATGCCCGGAGACAGCCCCGGTGGCCCGGTATCATTCCCTGGCGGCGGATGCGGCTACCATTCCCGACTGTCTGAAGGTAACGGCTTCTACAGAGGACGGCGAGGTGATGGCAGTGCAGCACAGAGAATATCCCATTTACGGCGTCCAGTTCCATCCGGAATCCATCATGACACCGGACGGAAAGCAGATGCTTGCAAATTTTATCAATCTGAAGTGAGGAGATACAGCCATGATTAAGGAAGCAATTGTAAAAATCGTGAATAAACAGGATCTCACCTACGATGAGGCCTACTGTGTGATGAATGAGATCATGAACGGGGAAACCACGCCGACCCAGAACGCAGCCTTTCTTGCGGCTCTTTCCACCAAAAGTGCAAGGGCGGAGACGACAGACGAGATCGCCGGCTGTGCTGCCGCCATGAGAGCCCATGACACAAGGGTGGAGACCGATATGGATCTGTTTGAGATCGTGGGAACGGGCGGCGACAATGCCCGAAGCTTTAACATTTCCACCACCTCAGCCCTTGTCTGTGCCGCAGGCGGCATGAAGGTGGCAAAGCACGGAAACCGGGCGGCTTCCTCCCAGTGCGGTACGGCCGACTGTCTGGAGGCCCTGGGGGTCAACATCCGGCAGAGTCCGGAGAAATGCATCGAGCTTCTGAAGGAGGTGGGCATGTGCTTCTTCTTTGCTCAGGAGTATCACACCTCCATGAAATATGTGGGACCGATCCGGAAGGAGCTGGGCTTCCGCACCGTGTTCAATATCCTCGGGCCGCTCACCAACCCGGGAAGCCCCAGCATGCAGCTCCTCGGCGTCTATGATGATTACCTGGTGGAGCCTCTTGCCCAGGTCCTCATCAATCTGGGGGTGAAGCGGGGCATGGTGGTCTACGGACAGGATAAGCTGGATGAGATCTCTGTGAGCGCGCCCACTACCGTCTGCGAGTTCAAGGACGGCTGGTTTAAATCCTACGTGATCACCCCGGAGGATTTTGGCCTTGAACGGTGCGAAAAGTCAGAGCTTGTCGGCGGAACACCGGAGGAGAATGCGAAGATCACGCTGGCGATCCTGGGCGGAGAACGGGGCCATAAGCGGGACGCAGTGCTTATGAACGCCGGCGCAGCCCTTTACATCGCCGGAAAGGCGGAAACCATGAAGGACGGCGTCGCCCTTGCCGGGGAGCTGATCGATTCGGGAAAAGCCCTTGAAACCCTGAAAAAGCTCATAGAGGTCAGCAACCGCGCGGAGGTACAGGCATGACCATATTGGATCAGCTTGCCGGATACGCAAAGGAGCGGGTCCTGGAGGCAAAAAAGAAGATGTCTTTCGAGGAAATGAGAAGACAGGCCCTGGGTCTTCCGAAGGGAAGCTTTTCCTTTGAGCAGGCGTTAAAAAAGCCGGGCATGTCCTTCATCTGTGAATGCAAGAAGGCATCGCCGTCCAAAGGCCTGATCGCACCGGATTTTCCTTATCTTATCATTGCAGAGGAATACGAGGCGGCGGGGGCGGATGCCATTTCCGTACTGACGGAGCCCAAATGGTTTCTCGGAAAGGATGAATACCTGAAGGAGATCGCAGCCACTGTTTCTATTCCCTGCCTTCGAAAGGATTTTACGGTGGATGAGTATATGATCTACGAGGCAAAATGCCTTGGGGCTTCGGCAGTGCTTCTCATCTGTGCGATTCTGAGCGAAGAGCAGCTTCGGGAATACGGCAATATCTGCGATGAGCTTGGCCTGTCGGCTCTGGTGGAGGCCCACGACGAGGCAGAGGCTTTAAAGGCTCTCCGTGCGGGGGCGCGCATCATCGGCGTCAATAACCGGAACCTGAAGGATTTTACGGTGGATACGGAAAACAGCAGAAGACTCCGGGAGCTGATTCCGCCGGAGGTGCTGTTTGTGTCGGAGAGCGGTGTGAAAACCGGCGAGGATGTGAAACGCCTTCGGGAAATGGGAGCCAATGCAGTCCTCATCGGGGAAACCCTGATGAGAGCCGAAGATAAAAAGAAAAAGCTTGCAGAGCTTAAGGGGAGCCTATGACGGGGATCAAGCTCTGCGGCCTCACGAGGCTCTGTGACATGGAGGCTGCCAATGAGCTGAAACCGGAATACATCGGCTTCGTCTTTGCGGCGAAGAGCCGCCGGTATGTGACACCGGAGCAGGCGGCCGGGCTCAGGCAGGCGCTGGATCCTGCGATCCTGGCAGTCGGCGTATTTGTGAACGAAGACCCGGAGCGGGTTGCAGAGCTTTTAAACGAAGGGATCATTGATCTGGCCCAGCTCCACGGAAACGAAACGGAAACCTATATAAAACGCCTGCGGCAGCTGACCAAAAAGCCGCTTATCCAGGCTTTTTCGGTGGATTCCGCCCAGGCAGTCATGCAGGCTCAGGAAAGCACGGCGGATTATATCCTGTTGGATTCCGGCCGGGGAGGCACCGGGACAGTTTTTGACTGGGATTTTTTAAAACAGATAAAAAGGCCTTATTTCTTTGCAGGCGGACTTGATATCGGAAACGTGGCGGAAGCGGTGGAGCGGTTTCATCCCTACGCGGTGGACGTGAGCTCCGGAATCGAGACCGATGGCGTGAAGGACAGGGAGAAAATGAGGCAGTTTGTAACGATAGTACGAAGCGGGAGGAGAGAGACAAGATGACGAATCCAAAAGGACGTTTTGGCATTCACGGCGGCCAGTACATTCCGGAAACGCTGATGAATGCAGTGATCGAGCTGGAGGAAGCCTACAATCATTTTAAGGAGGACGAGGAGTTCAACCGGGAGCTTACGCAGCTCTTCAACGACTATGCCGGCAGACCCTCCAGACTTTATTATGCGGAGAAGATGACGAAGGATCTGGGCGGAGCAAAAATCTACCTCAAGAGAGAGGATTTAAACCACACCGGCGCCCACAAGATCAACAATGTGCTGGGCCAGGCCCTGCTGGCAAAGAAAATGGGAAAAACCAGGCTCATCGCGGAAACAGGAGCCGGTCAGCACGGGGTGGCCACGGCAACGGCAGCAGCCCTGATGGGCATGGAGTGCGTGGTGTTCATGGGAGAGGAGGATACCATCCGCCAGGCTCTCAATGTTTACCGTATGCGGCTTTTGGGCGCCGAGGTCATTCCGGTGAAAACGGGAACGGCTACGCTTAAGGATGCAGTTTCCGAGGCTATGCGCGAATGGACCTCCCGCATCGACGATACTCATTACTGCCTTGGCTCAGTCATGGGACCCCATCCCTTCCCGACCATTGTGCGGGATTTCCAGTCGGTCATTTCCAAGGAGATCAAGGAGCAGCTTATGGAAAAGGAGGGACGACTGCCTGACGCAGTGATCGCCTGCGTGGGCGGCGGCTCCAACGCCATCGGAAGCTTTTACCATTTTATTGAGGACGAAGGGGTAAGGCTCATCGGCTGCGAGGCTGCAGGACGGGGCATCGACACCTTTGAGACTGCCGCGACCGTCAATACAGGAAGAGTCGGCATTTTCCACGGCATGAAATCCTATTTCTGTCAGGATGAATACGGCCAGATCGCGCCGGTTTATTCTATTTCGGCTGGCCTTGATTACCCCGGCATCGGTCCGGAGCACGCCCATCTCCATGACACGGGAAGGGCGGAATACGTACCGGTCACAGACGAGGAGGCCGTGTGTGCCTTTGAATATCTGGCAAAGACAGAGGGAATCATTCCGGCCATCGAATCAGCCCATGCAGTTGCCCATGCCATGAAGATCGCGCCGAAGATGGACAAGGACCAGATTATTGTGATCACCATTTCTGGCAGAGGCGATAAGGATTGTGCAGCCATTGCCAGATACAGAGGAGGGGATATCCATGAGTAAAATAGGAAAGGCATTTGAGAACGGAAAGGCATTCATCGCCTTTATCACATGCGGAGATCCGGATCTTGAGACCACGGCTTCGGCTGTACGCGCAGCGGTGGAAAACGGTGCGGACCTCATTGAGCTGGGCATTCCCTTTTCCGATCCCACGGCGGAGGGGCCTGTGATCCAGGGGGCCAATCTCCGGGCTTTGCAGGGCGGCGTCACCACGGACAGGATTTTCGCCTTTGTTAAGGAGCTTCGCCGTGACGTGACGGTACCTATGGTCTTTATGACTTACGCCAATGTGGTGTTTTCCTACGGCGCGGAGCGGTTTATAAAAACCTGTCAGGAAATCGGGATCGATGGGCTGATCCTGCCGGATCTGCCCTTTGAGGAAAAGGAAGAATTTCTTCCGCTGTGCCGCAAATACGACGTGGATCTGATCTCCCTCATCGCACCCACCTCCGAAAACAGGATCGCCATGATCGCAAAGGAGGCGGAGGGTTTTCTGTATGTGGTCTCCAGCCTGGGAGTGACGGGAACAAGAAGCGAGATCAAAACGGATCTGGCCTCCATCATGGAGGTGGTCCGCCGGAATACGGATATTCCCTGTGCTATCGGCTTTGGAATCTCCACGCCGGAGCAGGCAAAGAACATGGCAGCCCTTTCCGACGGAGCTATTGTGGGATCGGCCATTGTCAAGCTTCTGGAGAAATACGGAAAGGAAGCTCCGCCATACGTGGGAGCCTATGTGAAATCCATGAAGGACGCCATACGGTGATTTTTTAATGAAAGAGAACGGGAGTGCTGCACAATTGTGCAGCGCTCCTTCTTTTTTTGTCCCAATTTTACAAAAAACTGATTGCAGAAGCCTTTTTCTATATTTTTCTATCTTTAATATTACCCGGATTTTCAAATGCTCTGATAGAAGGGAGGTTTTTCCCATGGTTTAATAGATACGAAAAGGATGGATAACAGATGAAGAAGATTATGGAGGCAGTCTGCACGGCAATGATTCTGTTTGTAACAGGGCTTTTGCTGTGGAGCTTCGGAAGACAGGATTTTCGGTACCAAAGGTATGAGACGGATCCCATACATTATGTGAAAGCCAGAACGGTGGAGGTTTTGGAGCAGGAGCTCACGGCAGGCAGCGCCGGCGGAGAATATGTGACCGGTTATCAGAAGCTGCGTATACAGCTTCTCGAGGGAGACAAAAAAGGGCAGGAGCTGGAGCTGGAGAATTATGTGACGGTGCAGCATCCCGTAATTGCCCGGGAGGGAAGCCGGCTGATCATCTGTGCCGATGAACCGAAAAACGCAGAGCCTTATTATACCGTATATAATTATGACCGAAGTATGGGAATCTGGCTCCTTGTCGGGGGATTTTTGCTGCTGGCAGTGCTTGTGGGAAGGAAACAGGGCCTGTTAAGCTGTGTGGGCCTTCTGTTTACCGCAGCGATGATCGTCTGCTTTCTGCTCCCCGGACTGTATCGGGGCAGCGGGATGGGAGCGGCGGCAGTCACCGTCACAGCCTCCTGTGCCGTCACCTGCTTCTGTATCGGCGGCTTTACAAAAAAGACGGGCTTCAATGTGATCAGCGCCATTCTCGGCAGCCTGTCGGCGGGAGCCGTCTACCGGCTCTGTACTTTTGTTTTAAGGCTCAATGGCTGCAGCATGGATGAGGGAGATGCACTGGTGCTCATTGCCCAGGCAGAAGGCCTCAGGCTCAACAGCGTTCTCTATTCCGGCGTGATCGTTTCGGCCATGGGGGCAGTCATGGACGTGGCTGTATCCATGGGAGCCTCTCTGGGAGAAATCGCCTCATTAAATCCGGGACTTTCCGGACGGGAGCTTTTTCGTTCCGGCATGAGGATCGGAAGGGATATGACGGGAACCATGACAAATACCCTGATTCTTGCTTTTGCAGGCAGCTCCCTTGCCACACTTTTGATCTTTATCTCTTACGGAGTACAGTATCATCAGCTTCTGTCCTCCAATTTTTTGGCACTGGAGCTTTCTCAGGGGCTTTCCGGGAGTGCGGCGGTTATTCTGACTGTACCGATCAGCGCAGCGGTAAACGCGGTCGGCTATGGTTTTTTTATAAAAAAAAGAAACTACTGAAAGAGGAGGAAAAATGACATGAAAAAATTGAAAAAATGCCTGGCGGCATTTTTGGCAATGACCCTGGTCCTCAGCGGTTTTCTGGGAGCACCCGCTTCCCGTCTGGAGGCGAACGCGCAGGGAGAGGGCGAAGAACTGATCAATCTGAATACTGTCTGGAAATATCTGGACAACAATTCGGATCCGGCGGGCACCGGAGAGCGTACCAGCTGGACTCTGGAGGGCTATGATGACAGCACCTGGAAAACCAATGGAAGCACAGTGGCCAGGTTTGGAGCCAAAAATGGAGCCATTGCAGATCTGGGCAATAACAATATACCGACGGTGCTGTTAAACCAGTATATTTCCGGAACCTCAGATATTCCGGCTTTCTTTTTCCGTACCAGCTTCACTCTGGACAGCATTCCGGAGAATATGGAGCTGGCGGGTACCCTGAAATATGATGATGCCGTGATCGTTTATCTGAATGGTACAAGGATCGCAGCCTTTGATGAGCCGGCAGGCGGTTTTGGAAGCAATCTGTCCTACGGAGGCTCCAATGCGGGAACTCCTATTGAAGTGAACTTTACCGCAGAAACGGATGCTTTGAAGGCGGGAGAAAACGTACTGGCAGTGGAGCTTCATCAGGGCAGAGAGTCAAGCTCCGATATTTATTTTGAGATGTCTTCCCTGAAGCTTCAGGAAAAGGTTGGGGCACAGCCGGATGCTCTGATACAGAAGGCAGTTTCTCTGACAGTGGGGGCAGATGCTTCATCCAGAAATCTGACCTGGTATGTCAACAGCGAGGCAGCGGGAAAGGTACAGTATGCACCCAAGTCGGGGGATACCTTCCCGGAGACCTGTTCGGAAGCGGAAGCCACAGCTGCAGCAGCCAATGACAGCGGCTTCTACAGCAATCAGGCTGTCCTTACCGGACTGGCAGCCAATACCGAGTATGTGTACCGTCTGGTAAACGGAGAGACAGTCTCTGATGTATACAGCTTCAAAACAGGCGGCACTGATTCCTTCAGCTTCCTTCTGGCCGGCGATCCCCAGATCGGCGCCAGCGGCAATGTGTCTTCAGATACAAACGGCTGGGAGGATACACTCAATAAGGCTGCGGCAGCATTTCCGGATGCCAGCTTTCTTATCAGTGCCGGCGATCAGGTCAATACAGCTAATAATGAGGCGCAGTATGCCGGATACCTGGAGCATTCGGTACTCACCGGTCTTCCTGTGGGAACTGTCGTAGGAAACCATGATTCCGGAAGCAACTCTTACAGCCAGCATTTTAACAATCCAAATGTAACGGCTTACGGAGCTTCCGCGGCAGGAAGCGATTACTGGTACGTTTACAACAATGTACTGTTTATGAATCTCAATTCCAATAATCTGAGCACTGCGGAACACAAGGCCTTTATGAAGGAAGCCATCGATGCCAATAAGAATGTGGACTGGAAGGTGGTTGTATTCCATCACTCGATTTTCAGTGTTGCAAACCATGCTTCTGAAAGTGATATCCTTCAGCGACGGAATGATCTTGTTCCCGTGTTCAAGGAGCTGGATGTGGATGTGGTGCTCATGGGCCACGATCATGTCTATGTGAGAAGTTATATGATGGACGGTCTGACAGCGGAGGTGACAGATACCGTAGAATCCACCGTGACGGATCCTGACGGAATTCTCTATGTGACAGTCAATTCCGCCAGCGGAAGCAAGTTCTACAATATTAAAAGCGAGACCTTTGACTATGCGGCGGTACAGAGCCAGGAAAAGATTCCCAATATTTCCAATGTGGAGGTAACTGAGAATTCCTTTAAGATCACGACTTACCGCACCAGTGATATGAGTGAGGTGGATTCCTTTACCATCCTTCGGAGTGCAGAGGAAAAAAATGACAGCCTCCTGATCGATCAGGTCTATGGTGGAGGCGGAAAAGGAGAGACTCCTGTTTCCAACAGCTTTATTGAACTGTACAATCCCGGCAGTGCCGACGTAGATCTGACCGGCTACAGTCTTGTAAACGGAGACAAAACGCTGGAACTCAGCGGCACGATCCCTGCAAAGGGCTCTTATCTGATCGTCGGGGCAGCGGAGAGCACCTCGGACGAATACCTGACCTATGATCTGCCGGAGGCAGATATGGACTGTGACTGGACAATTGACAACAAGAGTTATACGATTCGGCTCATGAACGGTGAGACGGAAATTGACTCCGTCACAGCCGGAACCAGTGCGGAGACTAAGATCTCCAAGCAAAAGTCCCTGAAACGAAACGACCATGGAGAGTTCGGCCTGGTTGTCTGGGAAAAGGAATCAGTTACGGTGGATGATGCCTATGTGGCTGCAAATGCACCGAGAAACAGCAAGGGCCAGTACGGCAGTGTTCACACAATTGCATCTGAACCTTCCTATACCCCGGTTGTGACAGACAATGTCCGTGTAAAGGGATATTATAATGAGAGCGGTTCTCTTAATCTGGAGCTGGGAGGCCGATACAATTCCGACGCCATGAACGGCGACGGCGGAAGCCTGGAGATCGTCACCTACAATTCTGCCAACGGCTATGCCTACGCAGTCAGCGGCATCAAGGGAAAGCTGATCGCGGTTGATCTGAACGGCGGGCTTTCCGGGGAAACGGCAGTTGCTCTGTCCGGAACAGAATATGATGTGAAATCGATGATGAAGGAGTTCCCTTACGGCGACATGACTTCTGTGGCAGTATCGCCTGATGGAAGCAGACTTGCGGTGGCCGTTCAGGCTGAAAATTACGCGGATGCAGGAGCTGTGGCACTGTTCTCCTGCAGGGAAGACGGATCGTTAGAGCTGCTTTCCTGTGTCAGAGTAGGCGTACAGCCGGATATGCTGACCTTTGCGGATGCCAATACGATCCTCACTGCGGATGAGGGAGAGCCGAGAGAGGGCGTAAACGGCAGCGATCCGAAGGGCTCTGTAACCGTCGTGACCATCGGCAGCGAAGACACGCTCACTGCAAATTTTGTGTATTTTGACAGCTTCGACGCAAAACGGGAGTCGCTTGTGGGGGCAGGCGTGCTTGTACAGAAAAATACCTTACCTTCCACAGACTTTGAACCGGAATATATTGCAGTCTCCGGCGGCACCGCATATGTGTCTTTACAGGAGGCAAATGCCATCGCCGTTCTGGACATCGCATCCGGAAGCTTTACCGGGGTTTATCCTCTCGGCTTCCAGGATTACGGCACGACAAAGGTCGATCTTCAGAAAAACGGCATTACCGAATTGAAAACCTATGAAAATGTCCTCGGCATTAAAATGCCTGACGGAATCTCTGTGACCTCCATCGGCGGAAAAATCTATCTGCTCACCGCCAATGAGGGCGACAGCCGCGCTGACTGGGCAGGACTGGACAATGAGTATGAAGGAAAGATCTCTCCTACAGGCAATGTTGCCCTGGATGAAAAGGTCGTCTGGTTCAATGCGGATATGTGGGATGGACTGGACAGCGAAAAGGATTATGTGTTCGGCGGACGTTCCTTCTCCATCTATGAAGTGACCGGAAACGGCCTGGAGCTTGTCTATGACAGCGGAAGCGGATTTGAGGAGATCACCGCAGAGGTGCTTCCGGAGTATTTCAATACCTCCAACGACAAGATCACCCTTGACAACCGCTCCGGAAAGAAGGGACCTGAGCCGGAGAGCGTTGTCACCGGAAATGTGAACGGCAGGATCTTTGCCTTCATCGCCCTGGAGCGGATCGGCGGCGTGATGGTCTACGATATTACCGACCCCGGCAATACGGTGTTTGTCAACTACATCAATTCCCGGGAATTTGCTGCAGAGATCCAGGGTGACGTTTCTCCGGAGGGACTGTGCTTTATCCCCGCCCAGAGCAATGTGAACGAAAAGCCGCTTCTGCTGGCAGCCTGCGAGGTATCCGGAACACTGGCTGTGTATGAATGTGACTTCAGACAGAGCGATGTGACACCGGAAGAAACAGACCCGTCAGAGGAAACAGATCCTACAGAGGATACGAAGCCCACGACGGCTGCAGAACCCACGCAGGCTTCGGGGAATTCTGCTTCAGGAAACAAACCGGCTGCGAACAATCCGGGAACCGTTTCCGGCGGAAAAGGACCGAATACCGGGGACAACAGTCAGACCGCTCTGTGGCTGGGTCTGCTGGCAGCAGCAGGAGCAGCGGCGGCAGGGGCAGTCTTTGTGGGAATGAAAAAGAAGGCACGGAAGAGATAAGGCTTTCAAATAATGTTATTTTACTGAACGAAGAGTTTTATGATTATTAAAACTATCCACACTAGAACGGTGTGTTGAACCTTGAAAACTCAATAATGCAGGCAATGAAAATGGCATAGAAGCCAATCCCTTGGTATAATTGAATTGATTAGAAAAAAATACAAAGGAGCAGATCTATGCCGGCTTCAATTGCATCACGGATGCGGGTCCTTTGGGCCCGCTTTCTGTTTTCGGGCAAAAGGGGAGCTGCTGCTCTGTAGATTATTAATCTGCCCTGGATTGTACGGCTGCAGCGGGGCAAACTGGATCTGCAGCCGTAGTCCTGTTTCCGGTTGTTTTACTCTTTCGAGAAAAATAATAATATTTTCTCGAAATTTTCTGCTTCGTATGCTATACTATTATAAAGCAGTGTGTCCGGACAGGGGTGAGAAGAATGGTAAACGCAGAACGTACAAAGCTGATGACAAAAGCAGAGATCTTTCGGGTGAAGGAAGAGAGAAAAGCACTGAAGCTGAACCGGTTTTACAGAAACGACTATATCAGTTATGAAATGATCCGGGCAGCGATCTGTTTTATTTTCGGCTATGGGCTGCTGGTCCTCATGTGGGTCCTTTACAATGCGGAACCCCTTATGACCACGAAGCAGGTCAGCGAGCTGGCGCAGATGGCTGTCCGGGCCGGGATCACTCTTGCATGCCTGCTGGCGTGTTTTCTGGTGGCGGCATATTTCATTTTCCGGAGAAAATATCAGAAAGCACGGGAACAGGTAAAGAGTTACCAGGCGATCCTGAAGAAAATCAATCATCTGTACGAGCAGGAAACTGTGAAGGTATGGAGAGAATCGGAGGAATATGAGGATGACGACCCTTCTGGTTCTGCGTGAGCGGATAAAAAAGTTATATGCCCGTTACGGCGGGATCGTGATGAGAGTATTTAAGTTCCTTTTGGCCTTCGCTGCCTTTTTTGCTGTGAACAGGACTATCGGCTATATGGAGAAGCTCAACAAAAGCTGGCTTGCCGTGCTGCTTGCCGCGGCCTGTGCGTTTTTACCCAATGGGGTGACCGTGGTTGTGGTGAGCGTTTATGTACTGGCCCAGATGTACGCCGTGTCCCTGGAGGTCTTTTTCGTGGTGGCGGCAGTATTTCTGCTGTTTTTCTGCCTTTATTATGTATTTCAGCCGGGAAACAGCATTCTGCTGGTGCTGATTCCGCTGCTGTTTGTATGCCGGCTGCCATTGGTGGTTCCGATGATACTGGGACTTGTGGGTACGGCTTTCGGTGTGATACCGGTCAGCTTTGGCGTGATCATTTATTATATGCTGAAGTTTGTCCGGGATAATGTAGGGCTTTTGGCCAGCAACGGATCCCTTTCCATGCCGGGACGGTATACGCAGATGATCGACGGGATTCTGGGAAACCGGCAGATGTGGGTGATGGTTGCGGCCTGCTGTGCGGCTCTCCTGGTGGCCTATGTGATCCGGCGGCTGTCCGTCAGTCATTCCTGGGAAATCGCCATCGTGGCGGGAACCGTGACCAATATTGTGCTGATTTTTGTAGGTGTTTTTGTGCTGGACGTGACCTTCCCGGTGGTTACGGTCATTGTGAGTGCCGTCTGCGCTGCCGGCTGCAGTCTGGTGCTGGAGTTTTTTGTGTTTCACCTGGATTATTCGCGGACAGAATATGTGCAGTTTGAGGACGACGATTATTATTACTATGTGAAGGCGGTGCCGAAGGTGGCTGTGACCCAGCCGGAGGTGACCGTGACTAAAATCAATTCCAACACTCCTGACGACAAGGCCGTTGAGGAGGAGCTTTTTACCCTGAGAAGGGAGCTTGGAAATACGGCGGAGATTCTGACCGCGGGCAAGGATCTGGAGGAGACCAGGGAACTGTTCCGGGAAAGACAGCCGGATTCACAGTCGGATCCACAGCCGGAGAATCAGCCGGATTCCGGGCAGGAGGAAGCCGTGGCTGCGGAGGAGGAGACCCTTCGTCTGCAGCATGGAGATGAAACAGAGAAACTGATGGAGGACGGAGAAGTACAGGATGCAGATCATAACGAAGATGTTTGATATCGTAAAATCTTATCTTTCCAACAGCATTCCTGACATCAGAATCACCGATATCATTGAGATGATTATTATAGCGGTGATCCTGTATAATATCATGCTCTGGATCAAAAACACAAGGGCCTGGGTGCTTTTGAGGGGAATACTTGTCCTGCTTGCATTTATCCTGCTGGCGTATATATTCCGTATGAATACGATCCTGTGGCTGGCGGAGCGGACCATCAATGTGGGCATCATAGCGGTTGTGATCATTTTTCAGCCGGAGCTTCGGAAGGCGCTGGAGCAGCTGGGCAGGAACCGGGTGCTGGGATTTCTGATCTCTGACAATGGGAAGGTCATGGAGGACAGGTTCTCCAACAAAACCATGAATGAGATCGTTAAGGCAACCTTTGAGATGAGTAAGGCAAAGACAGGAGCACTGATCGTCATCGAGCGGAAAACCCCTCTGGCCGAGTATGAGCGGACGGGGATCGTGGTGGACGGCGTGGTGACCAGCCAGCTTCTTTTGAATATTTTTGAGCACAACACGCCGCTTCATGACGGCGCTGTGATCGTGCGCGGAAATCGTGTGACGGCAGCTACCTGCTATCTGCCTCTTTCCGACAATATGGAGATCAGCAAGGATCTGGGAACGAGGCATCGGGCAGCAGTGGGAGTCAGTGAGGCCAGCGACAGCATTACCGTGATCGTTTCGGAGGAGACCGGAAGCGTATCGGTGGCATTCGAGGGAAGTCTGCAGCGCGGTCTTACTCCGGATACGCTCAAGGAGGAACTTAAGAAGCTCATCTCAGAAAATGAGGGTTCCGGCAGCCGTAAGCTGAAGCTTTTGAAAGGATGGCAGAGAAATGAAAAAAAGGCTGACAAATAATCTGCTTCTGAAAATTGTTTCCGTCATCGCTGCCGTGATTCTCTGGGTGGTGATCATTAATATTGACAATCCGACAGATACCTTTACCATAAGCGGGATTCCTGTTCGGGTTCTCAACGAAAAAGCGGCAATTACGGATAACAACCTGACCTATGATTTTCCGGATGGCCAGACCGTCAGCGTCGAGGTCACAGCGAAAAGAACGGACAGAAGGAAAATTTCAGCGGAGGATTTTCAGGCAACGATTGATATGAATGAGATTTACGGAGCTACCGGTTCCGTGGCTGTCAATATAGAAGTGGTGAACAATAAGAATCTGATCCGTTCCTGGACCCAGATCACCAGGAGTATCCGGGTCGACGTGGAAGCCATGCAGACGAAGGAGTTTGAGATCCAGGTGATTCACGGCGGTGAGCTGGAAGAAAGCTATACCTTCAGCGAGACCTCCGTATCGCCTCATTCTGTCTGGGTAACTGCTCCGGAATCGGTGATGGCGATCATTGACCACGCAGGAATCAAGGTTGATGTGACAGGGGTCACCGACAGCCGCCGGCAGACCGGCACGGTGAAGCTGTATACCGATGAAAACAGCAAAAACGAACTGGATATGTCCGATTCGCGCATTTCCATGAATGTAACTGAGGCAGAGGTAACTCTTGGCGTTGTGAAAACAAACCAGATCAGTGTGGATGTCCGGGTGACAGGGCAGGATGAGGTGGCAGAGGGGTATAAATATATCACCTATACCTGTGAGCCTCAGACGATTTATGTCACAGGAGCCAAGGCACTGATCGCCGATTTTGATAAACTGTCCATTGAGGAGGATCTGACCGGAGCCGCCGGAAATGTAGTAAAAACTTATGAAATCGGGGAATATCTGCCGAAGGGACTGGAGGTTGCGGAAGGACAGCCCACGACCATTGAGGTGACGTACCAGGTGGATAAGCTGGCACAGAAGAGCTTCTACATCGGCAGGGATCAGGTGGAGCTTCTTGGAGCATCGGATGAGTTTGTTTATCAGCTCGGTGAGGATGATATGGTGACCGTTACTCTGGAGGGGCTGGAGGAGGATCTGGACAGAGTGAAAAACCGGGATATTTCCGTATTTCTGGAAGTGGCCGGTTACACGGAGCCGGGTACCTACAGCTGTAAACCGGTGGTGGAGCTTCCGGAGGAATACAGCAGCTTCTATAAGTCATCAGCAGCCAATGTGCATCTGATCGTCACATCGGTGAAGAGCGAGACGGATCCGACCGGGGAGAGGAGCTCTTCCGGATCGGAAGGCAGCACATCCGCAGCGGCGGAGGAATAGGGAAGAGAAAAGGGAGGAATGGATATGGTTAGCGAGAAGGTGGTTATCAAAAATCCCACCGGTCTGCATCTGCGTCCGGCAGGGATGTTGTGCAAGGAAGCAATGAATTACACTTCCTCTATCACATTTCGCTTTGAAAATATTACAGCAAATGCAAAGAGCGTGCTCAGCGTACTGGGAGCCTGCATCAAATCCGGGGATGAACTGGAGTTTATCTGCGACGGACCCGACGAGGAAGAGGCTCTGAGAGCCATGGTCACCATTGTGAAGAATGGGCTGGGGGAATAAAGGAGCGTTTATGAGGAGAAAAGAAAACACAGCTTGGTGGTCCTTTCAGGCTGTGGCCGCCTCTCTGGCGGTCTATATGGCCGGAGTTGTTCTGGCCTGTGCTCTTGCCAAAACCGGAGAATATCTATTTTCCGGTTTTGTTTTAATGGTTTTGGCGGTGGGAGGATATCTGTTTTATTATAGCCGGGAACACGATCTGCTTCAGATGGAGGCAGTATTTTCCCTGTTCTGGACCGGTGGAACGGCGCTTTCTGCCATGAAGCTTTCCAGACTGGCTCAGGATTGGGAAAACGTCACCTGGATCTGCTTTGCGCTGGTTTATGTGGCTTTTATCCTTGGCTATGAAGGGATGAAGGCATGGGAGCGAAGAAAATCGGATGCCGGGAATCCAGTCCCTGAAAAGGGACAGAAGCCGACGGAGACTGCTGGCGGGAACCGGACGGCCAGGCGGCTTCTTTGCTGCATTTATGCAGTTCTGGCAGTGTCAGCAGCCTGCTTTCTCCTGGAGGCCGTTGTGATAAAGGAGATCCCGTTGTTTTCTGACAAGCCTCACGCCTATTCTTATTTTCATTTGTCGGGCGTCCATTATTTTACGGTCAGCAGCATTTTTGTACTGCCCCTGTCGGTGCTGTATAAAAAAGTGAAAGGGACCCTCACAGGGCGGGAGTGGACGGTGCTCTGCCTGTGCTGCGGGGCAACACTGGCGATCCCCATTCTCTGTGTGTCCCGTTTTCAGCTGCTGCTGGCAGTGCTTCTTTCTGTCTGCGTCGCGGCGGCGGCCTGGCCGGAGTTTAAGCTGCGTTATGTTCTTCTGGTGATCGCAGCACTGATTCCTCTTTATGTGGGGCTTACAGTTGCCAGAAATCATGATGTGGAATATCTGAACGGGATCTTTGAAATGAAAAATGCCGCCACACCGATTTTTATTACCCAGCCCTACATGTATGTGGCCAACAATTATGACAACTTTAACTGTCTGGTCAGGGAGCTGCCGGCTCACACTCTGGGCCTTCGCCAGCTTTTTCCGGTATTTGCCCTGACGGGCCTCAAATTTCTGAAGCCCGAGCTGGTAAGCTTTCCGATCTATATTACAAAGACGGAGCTGACCACGGTGACGCTGATTTATGATGCCTATTACGATTTCGGCGTTGCGGGAGTGGTCCTGTTCGGCCTGATTCTGGGAATGGCCTGCCGGAAGACGGCGTCTCTGAAAGAACGCAGGAAAAATCCCATTGCCCTGCTGTTTTATGCACAGCTTGCCATGTATCTGGTGTTTTCCTTTTTTACCACCTGGTTCAGCAATCCGACCACCTGGTTCTGGTTTGTACTGACCGGTGTGATGTATCTGTACGTGGGGTATGACCGTGGAGGGAAAGAAAGCAGGGAGTGCCGCCGAAGGAGTATAAGGGGAAAATAAGGGACTGATATCGCAGGAAAATCTGATTGTAATCCTGAAATGAGTGTGTTATACTGGAAGAACCCAAACGGCGGTCGATTCCGGTAGCCGGAGCAATATGAAAAAGATAGGACTGATGACACATGGGGCTGGAACTGAAAGGAACGGCACAAAAAGCAAAATGTACATTATAAGAAAATACAGCGTGATTTATCGACTATGTCAGGAGCTTCGGTTGTAAATACGGCCGCAGGAAAAACCGGATGACTTTGCAGCATGTCTGCAGCATAAACTGATAACTGGAATAAAGAAAGGACGATAAATCATGTTAAATTATACGAGATATAAACGGGTACCTGTAGTGGATTTTCCGGAGCGCACCTGGCCGGGCAAGGAGATCGAGAAAGCTCCCATCTGGTGCAGCGTGGATCTGCGCGACGGCAACCAGGCTCTCATCGAGCCCATGGTTGTGGAAGAGAAGATCGAGATGTTCAATATGCTGGTGAAGCTTGGCTTTAAGGAAATTGAGATCGGTTTTCCTGCAGCTTCCCAGATCGAATACGACTTTTTGAGACAGCTTGTTGACAGAAAGCTGATTCCCGACGATGTGCTTGTCCAGGTGCTGGTTCAGTGCCGGGAGCACCTGATCGACAGGACCTTCGAGTCCCTTCAGGGAATCAAGAAGGCTGTTGTACATATTTACAATTCCACCTCAACCCTTCAGAGGGATGTGGTGTTCGGCATGGACAAGGAGCAGATCAAACAGATCGCCATCGAGGGAACCAGGATGGTGAAGGAGCGGGCGAAGAATTTTGACGGAGAGATCGTCCTGGAGTATTCGCCGGAGAGCTTTACCGGAACGGAGCTTGATTATGCTCTGGAGGTCTGCACGGCTGTTCAGGAGACATGGGGGCCGACGAAGGAGCATCCCATGATCGTGAACCTTCCGGCTACCGTTGAGATGACAACTCCCAACGTTTATGCGGACCAGATCGAATGGATGCACACCCATTTCAAGAACCGGGAGTCCATTATCCTGAGCGTTCATCCTCATAATGACAGAGGAACCGGAGTGGCAGCGACAGAGCTGGCCCTTCTGGCAGGCGCAGACCGGGTGGAGGGTACCCTGTTCGGCAACGGAGAGCGGACCGGAAATGTGGATGTGCTGACTGTTGCCTACAACATGTTTTCTCAGGGCATCAATCCTGAGCTGAATATTGAAAATATCCGCGAGATCGCAGAAGTATATGAAAGATGCACCAAGATGAGTATTGATCCCAGACACCCCTATGCGGGCAAGCTGGTGTTCACGGCCTTCTCCGGCTCCCACCAGGATGCCATCAACAAGGGGGTCAAGGCGCTCAAGGCGCGGAACAATCCTTACTGGGAGGTTCCTTATCTTCCGGTGGATCCCTCCGATCTGGGACGGGATTACGAGCCCATTGTCCGCATCAACAGCCAGTCCGGCAAAGGCGGCGTAGCGTTCGTTATGGACACCTTCTACGGCTTCAAGCTTCCTAAAGGAATGCACAAGGAATTTGCCGACGTGGTTCAGGGTGTTGCCGAGGCCCACGGCGAGGTGGCACCGGAGCAGATCATGGAGCTCTTCAAGAGCGAATACCTGGCTGCCAAGGAGCCCTTCAACTTTATCCGCTGTGAGACAAGCGACGTGGGTGAGATCGACACCCAGGCGAAGCTTACCTTCAAGTACCGCGGAACGATCCTGGCCGCCAAGGGTATCGGAAACGGTCCCATTGATGCAGTGCGGGCAGCCATTGAGCAGACGGTTGACGTCCATGTGCGGGTGCTGGATTATTCCGAGCATGCCCTCGGCGAAGGCTCCCATGCACAGGCCGCCGCGTACATCAAGGTGATGGATGTGGCCACTGGTAAAGTGACTTACGGCGTAGGCGTCAGCCCCAACATCACGAGAGCGTCTCACAGGGCGCTGTTCAGCGGACTGAATCGGTTATTTAAATAAACAAAACGAAAGAAATTCTTAGAACTCCGGCCTGATCTGCCGGAGTTCTTGCATTTACCGGGGAAGTATAGTAAAATTACAATAACTATGCACAACAGGTGAAGTGCGCCCTGAGGATAAAGCGGGCCGGAAAGGGTTCTTATGAAAAAATATGATTATGTCATTGTCGGAGGCGGATTATTCGGTGGAGTTATGGCATGGTATGCCAGACAAAACGGAAAAACATGCCTGGTGATCGAAAAGAGGAAGCAGCTTGGCGGCAATATTTACTGTGAAAATATGGAGGGAATTCCTGTCCATCGCTATGGAGCTCATATTTTCCATACTTCCAACAAAAAAGTCTGGCAGTTTGTGAACAATCTGGCCGAATTCAACCGCTTCACCAATTGTCCTGTGGCCAATTACCGGGGCGAGATGTATAATATGCCTTTCAACATGAATACCTTCAGCAAAATGTGGGGCGTCTCTACGCCGGAGGAGGCCAGAGCAAAGATCGATGCTCAGCGGGCCGGCATCACCGGCGAGCCGGCTAACCTGGAGGAACAGGCCATTTCACTGGTTGGAACAGATATTTATGAGAAGCTGATCAAAGGCTATACCGAGAAGCAGTGGGGCCGGGACTGCCGGGATCTGCCCAGCTTTATTATCAAGAGGCTTCCGGTCCGCTACACCTATGATAATAATTATTTCAATGACCCTTATCAGGGTATCCCCATCGGCGGCTATAATGTGATCACAGAAAAGCTGTTTGAGGGGTGTGATGTGATGCTGGAGACGGATTATCTGGCCGACCGGGATCGTTTTAATGCCATGGGAGGCAGGGTTATTTATACCGGCACTATTGATGCCTACTTCGGCTATTGTTATGGGAAGCTGGAGTACAGGAGCCTTCGGTTTGAGGATGATATTTACGATACGGATAATTTCCAGGGGGTTGCAGTAGTCAACCACACAGCCAGAGAGGTGCCGTATACGAGAACCATTGAGCATAAGCATTTTGACTGTACCGTGGATTATCGGACCAATCCCAAAACCGTGGTGACGAGGGAATACCCAGTGGCCTGGGAAGCGGGCATGGAGCCCTATTATCCGGTCAACGATGAGAAGAATCAAAGCCTCTATCAAAGATATGCGGAGCTTGGGAAAAAGGAAGACAAGGTGCTTTTCGGAGGCCGTCTGGCCGAGTATCGGTATTACGACATGGATAAGGTGATCGAATCTGCCATGGAGAAGGCGGAAGAGGAGTTTGGAAATCTGGAATGAATAAATGGAAAGCTCTGATTCTCGGAAACGGAGAAAACCAGGGAAGAAAAAATGTAGTATGGAATATCATCGGCAGTCTGATCTTTGCGCTGGCCAGTATTGTTCTGTTTGCAGTGGCGGCCAGGGCAACGGGAGAATATTACGGAGGGATCTTTTCCATTGCCTTTACAACGGGGCAGCTTCTTCTGACCATCGGTTATTATGAGGTGCGTCCCTTCCAGGTGACGGATATGGCTCATCAGTATTCCTTCCAGGATTATTTTTCAGCCAGAGTGATCACCAGTGTGGCCATGGCGGTGGCAGGAGCAGTCTATGTGCTTGCCTCGAGGCCGGGAGCAGTTAAGGGAACCGTGATCTTCCTCATGTGCCTTTACAAGCTGATGGATGGCGTGGCAGATGTTTTCGAAGGAGAATTTCAGCGGCAGGGACGTCTGGATATTGCCGGAAAATCATTGGCCTTTCGTACCCTTTTTTCCGGGGGCATGTTTATTATTGTGGTATATGCTGTCCGGGATATTGTCATTGCCAGTGCAGCGGCGGTGGCAGCAGCGGTATTTGCCTTCGCGGTATTTGACCTTGTGATCATAGGAGAATTTGAGCCCATTGCATTTTCGAGAGCATGGAAAAAGGTATTTGGACTTCTGCGGGACTGCACTTCGCTTTTTGTGGGCGGTTTTCTTTATCTTTATATCTGCAATGCGGCGAAGTATGCCATAGACGCTTATATGACAGAGGAGGCAGTGACTTACTATACGGATATTTATCTTCCGACTTCGACAATCAATCTGTTAAGCGGATTTATTTTCAAGCCGCTTTTAACCACTATGGGATTAAGCTATGAGCTGGGAGAATGGAAGCGGTTTCGGTCCATTGTGGTAAAGCTGCTTTTGGGAATCGTTGGACTGACGGTGGTCTGCTGTCTGGGGGCGTATGTCCTGGGGATTCCGGTGCTGTCCTTGGTGTTTGGACATGATCTGGGAGGATATCGAACTGCACTGGTCATTCTGATTCTGGGCGGTGGGTTTAATGCGGCAGCCATGCTTCTCTATTATGCGCTGACGACCATGAGGAAGCAGATCCTGATACTTTTCTGTTATGGGTTCTCGTTTCTGCTGGCGGTGGCGGCGGCTCCTTATCTGGTAAAGCATTACGGCATCATGGGCGGAGCGGTTTCCTACACCGGAGTCATGGCAGTTGTTGTAATGACATTTTTGATATGCGCCTGGTATCAATACAAGAAAGCTGTGAGGAAGGATCATGACAGAAAAGAACAGCAGAACGCTTGATGTTCTGATACCGGTATACAGGCCGGACGAAAAACTGGGACATTTGCTGTATATGCTGAACCGGCAGAAGATAAAGCCGGAGAAGATCGTTTTGATGGTGACAGAAGCTGTCGGCCAGGCAGAAAACGGCGGCCTGGAACGCTGGATTTCGGAAAGTACGATCCCGGTGGAATGCCATGTTCTGTCTCCGGAGGAGTTTGACCACGGCGGAACGAGAAACCGGGGCATAAGTTACTGTGACAGTGAGATCGTCCTTTGTATGACGCAGGATGCCGTGCCGGAAAATGAGGAGCTGACAGAGGCGCTGATGAACCCGTTTTACGGAGTGTTCTGCGGAGCAGAGAACGGCTGCATTTCAGTTTCGGAAACAGATAAGGGTATCCGGAAGACGGAGATTTTAATTTCCTATGCAAGACAGCTTCCGGCCCCGGAGTGCAAAACCGTGGAGCGCTATACAAGAAGCTTTAATTATCCGGAGAAGAGCCGGTTAAAGACTGCAGAGGATATTCCGGAGCTTGGAATCAAAGCCTTTTTTGCCTCCAATGTATGCGCGGCATATCGAAGAGAATTGTTTTGGAAACAGGGAGGTTTTCCTGATAGGACGATTTTCAATGAGGATATGATTTTTGCGGGACGGGCCGTGAAGGCGGGATATGGGATCGCTTATGCGGCAGAAGCCAGAGTGATCCATTCGCACAATCTGTCAGGCCGGGAGCAGTTCCATCGGAATTTTGATCTGGCGGTCTCCCAGACGGAGCATCCGGAAGTGTTTGCAGGGATCCGCTCCGAGGGGGAAGGGCTGCGCCTGGTGAAAAGCACAGTGAAATACTTGCTAAAATGTGGAAAATTCTATCTAATACCCGGCATGGTGTGGACAACGGGATGTAAATATCTTGGTTATCTGTTGGGAAAGCGATATAAAAGGCTGCCGAAACGATTTGTGCGGGCCTGCAGTCTGAATAAACGATATTGGGGGGACAAGTGATGTCCGATGTACTGGTAGTGATACCTGCTTATAATGAGGAACAGAATATTGAGCGGGTCGTGGATAATCTTGTGACAAATTATCCGCAGTTCGATTATGTGGTCGTCAATGATGGCTCCAGGGACAGTACCGCAGAGATCTGCCGGAAGAATGGGTATAATCTGTTGGATCTTCCGGTGAATCTGGGACTTGCCGGCGGCTTTCAGGCGGGGCTTAAATATGCCTGGAGAAACCATTATGCCTACGCCATCCAGTTTGACGGAGACGGTCAGCATCGGCCGGAATATATCGAGGGCATGCGCCGGAAAATGGAGGAGGGCTACGATATTGTGATCGGTTCCCGTTTTGTGACGGAGAAAAAACCGAAAAGCATGCGCATGCTGGGCAGCAATCTGATTTCCGCAGCCATTCGCCTGACGACCGGCGTAAAGCTGAAGGATCCGACTTCAGGCATGAGGATGTTCAGCCGGAAAATGGTGGAGGAATTTGCTCTGGGGCTAAATTACGGGCCGGAGCCGGACACGGTTTCTTATCTGATCAAGCAGGGAGCGAAAGTTGCCGAGGTTCAGGTGACAATGGATGAGCGCATTGCCGGTGTCAGCTATCTGAATCCGGTCAATGCGGTGAAATATATGAGCAAAATGCTGTTTTCCATTTTGCTGATCCAGAATTTCCGGAAGCGGGACAGCCGCTATCGAAAGAAGAATGGAGGGGATGACAGATGACAACGGTGCTGCGCGGTGTATTAATTCTGATGTCTCTTCTTGTGCTGGTGATTATGGTCCGCAAGATCCGCCAGTCGAGGGCAAAGATTGAAGATTCCATGTTCTGGGTGTTTTTTGCCCTGCTTCTGGTAGTGTTCAGTGTTTTCCCACAGGCGGCCAATTGGCTTTCTGACCTTGTGGGGACCATGTCCACCGCCAATTTTATCTTCCTGCTGATGATTTTCCTGCTGCTGATAAAATGCTTTTCCATGTCTATGAGAATTTCTCAGCTGGAAACGAAGCTTAAGGAACTGGTTCAGAAAATTGCTCTGGATGATAACGAACTGGAGCAGGTTCTCAAAAAGGAAGCAAAGAAGGACGAAAAGCAGCAGGAAGGGCAGAAAACAGAGGAATGAGTATGGAAACGGAAAAGAAGAAGAGACCGCTGGTGAGCGTTTGTATTCCGGCCTACAACAGTGCGGTATACATCAAACGGACGATGGAGTCCGTGCTAAATCAGAAATATAAAAACATTGAGCTTGTTGTGGTTGATGACTGTTCCAAAGACGACACGGTTAAGATTGTGGAGTCCATGGACGACCCCAGGATCCGCCTTGTGAAGAATGAAAAAAATCTCGGAATGACGGGCAACTGGAACAAGTGTCTGGCAGAGGCCAAAGGGGAGTATATCAAGCTGATCTGTGCCGATGATATCCTTTATGAAGAAAGCATTGAAAAGGAATTAAAGGCGCTTCTTGCCCACCCGGAGGTGACTCTGGTGATGAGTGACACGTCGCTCATCGACGAAAACGGCAAGCGGACCGGCTGTTTCAAACGGTATCCCAGATCCGGAATCCTGGATGGAAGAAAGGTAGCAAAGCGGGCCCTGATTTTCAAAAGCTTTTTTGGCGCTCCCTGCAACACCATGTTTCCCAGGAGCTCCTACGAGCAGGTGGGAGGATTTGATCCGGAGTTTCCGTATATCCTCGATTTTGACATGTGGCTCCGTATGGCCTGCCTGGGCAAGATTTATGTCATTCATGAGGAACTCAACGGCTTCCGTGTCCGCAATGATTCCAATACCGGAAATCTGATCAACGATGACCGGAAGACTTACAATCTGGAGCACAAGAATCTTTTAAAGAAGCACAATGCCCTGGGAGCGGTTCATCTGAACCGGTTTGAACTCTGGGTCAGCATGATGATCCGCCATTGGAGAAACGAGCTGATACAGATATATTTGTGGGTGAATGCGAAGAAGAGGTAGAGGGAGAAAATATGGAGATGACCAGCAGTCTTCCGGTTAAGAAAAAAAGATGGTTAAAAAACAGCCTGATTATTCTAATCGTATTACTGGCAGCGTTTGGTGTGGCTTTATATCAGGATTCTCGATTTTCGATGCTAAAAGCCAAGCCGGTCAGTGCGGTGATTCAGGATGTGGAATATGTTAATTATACATTTGATGGCGAACGGTATGTATCGGCTTCTGAGGATCCACAGATCATTATAAATAATATAAATGGTTCGATCTCAGGGATTACGGTCCTGCTGACAGCGCCTCTGGAAGAGGATTGCAGAGTTCAGGTATTTTATACCACTGCAGGAAGTACTTTCAGTGAAAAAAAGTCCGGGTTCTATACGGTACAAAAAGGCAGTACAATACTTGAACTTCCGCGTGAGGGAGTGACAAGTTCCATACGGATAGATATTGGAAATTCCACGGGGATAAAAGTTAAAGTCGATACTGTCACGGTGAATCCTTCGAAACCGCGCAGGATGGTCCTTACGGATATTTTGTCATCTGCAAGATTTTGGGTCCAGTTTGAACTCCTGCTGGTTGCGTTTGCATTTCTGGGACTTCATGGGATTGTAGGGGCAAAAAAGCTGTATGGATTTTTGTTCCGTTATCGCTGGTGTGTGGGAATCTGCCTTATCATATTTTTGACATTGAACAAAATTCACGGCGACTCCATGTATATGTATGATACTTATGTTCAGCCGGGGTTGGGTTCGGAATTTTCGGAGCCATTATTCGGACAGGCCAGATCAATCCGTTCTGATGAATGGGTATCAAATAATCCGAGAGTATTTTCTTCTCGTTTTCTGGAAGACCCGTTTGGCAAATATAATGATATTGCCAGAGCAGCAGATACGGTTAATCCGGTGCATGTAGGAATTGATAATCTGGGAAATCTTGGATATAGTGCTTTTACAATTTTTTATCGACTGTTTGGAATTGAATATGGATTCTGTTTTGAGTGGACGGCGACCTTTATTCTCACGTTCCTGTTTTCCTTTGAGTTCTTTTTGATCCTTACCAAAAAGAAAAAGCTTTTATCACTGCTGGGGGCGTCTCTTATAGCGTTTTCGTCGTTTCATTTGTGGTGGGCAAGACCTTCGTTTTTGCTCTTTATTCATGCAGCTATTGTATTTTTCTATTATTTTTTTACAACAGAAAACAAAAAGATCAAGTATTTGTGTGCCATAGGAGAGCCTGTTGCGGCAGCAAACTTTATTACAATATTTTATCCGGCCTGGCAGGTACCTGTGGCGTATGTGCTTTTGGTTTTTCTGGTTTGGATTTTTCATGAAAACTGGGATGCAATAAAGGGACAGAAAAAGGCTGACTGGCTATTGTTTGGAACCGCGCTGGCAGCATGCATTGCTCTGGTGGTTACTTATGTATATTCAATTGCAGGGCGTTTAGAAGGGCTGATGACCACTGTATATCCGGGGGCAAGAGTTTCTCTGGGGGGAGGAGGCAGTGGTAAGCTGTTTTATTATGTTCAGACTTTTTTATATCCGTTTAAGGATGTGGGGAACCCTTCAGAAGGAGGAACCTTCTGTTCGCTGTTTCCGCTTCCTTTTCTCATAGGTATTGTTTATACGGTGAAAACCAGAGGAAAAAACTGGCTTGCCAATGGTCTGATAGCAGTGGGGCTTGTTTTGACTGTATACGTATATGTGGGATTTCCACTGTGGTTGTCAAAGCTGTTATTATTAACTTATTCAACTTCAGAGCGGGCAATGGATGTCATATCCTTAATCAGCGTATATCTGTTAATCATATTGCTCAGCGAAAAAGACAGGCTGCAATGGAGTATAAAATGGCCGATTGCGTTGGGAATATCAGGACTGACTGTTTTTGGAAGTGTATATGTATGTAAAAAGTATTTTCCGGGTTATATGTCAACAATATATGTAGTGGGAATTTTCGTACTTCTTACGTTGTTCGGCATGTGCCTTTTGATAAAATGCAAAAAGCATGCTGTTAATGGAGTCTATGTTGTTTTGATTATAGTCTGTGTTGGGAGCGGATTATGTGTCCGGCCGATTCAAAGAGGTTTTGATGCCATTGACAGCAAACCTGCGGCAAAGGAGATCCGTTCGGTTAATGAGGCTGATCCGGGACAGAAGTGGATCGCTGTAAGCCAGACAGCTCCGCTTTCTGCTTATTCGATAGCCTGTGGTTCTGCCACAATCAATTCGATCAATGATTATCCGAATCTTGAATTGTGGAATAAACTGGATCCGGAGAAACAATACAATGACATATATAACAGATATGCCCATGTAAATGTGGAATTTTGTGATGAAGACACTTCTTTTGAACTCATTCAGCCGGACTGGATGCGGCTCCGTCTGTCTTATAAGGATATGAAGTTAACAGAAGTACAATATGTTTTATCAGACAGTGTTTTAGAAGTGGATAATCAATATGTATATTTCGATGAATTGTACAACGAGGCAGGTATTTATATCTATCAGGTTCATTATAAAGGTTGAGGAGAATTATGGGACAGTTTAAGATTGAAAATGCTTTTTTTGCCAGACGAAAGGCAGTTATACGGTTTTGTATTAAAGGCAGTTGTGTGATGGAAAAAGACCAATCGTACAGCCTGCAGGTTCTGCTTGGACAGGAGAAATTATCCCGGGCCAGGATTTCAATGAATTCTTGCAGGGAAGAAATATTGAAGCATAATCAGAATAAGGAGTTTCGGGTCTGCGGGGAATTTCCTGCTGAAAAGCTGAAAGACGGGTTTCGATTGCTGTTTTGCGAAGGTCAGAAGAAAGAAGAGTATCGATTCCCGTATTACAGAATACAAAGGATGATAAAACGGTATCCGATTAGTTATGCCATAGACAGATACGAGATGGAAAATGATCTGATTGTAATCAGAGGGTGGGTATATTCTCTTTTTGGTGAGCATCCGGAATTTCAGCTGCGAAATAATCGTGGGGCAGAAGTGGATTTTGAGAATAAACCGGTCAGACGACCGGATCTCAATTCCCTGTTTCAGGTGGACGAAGATGCTGAAGATATGGGATTTGAACTGGAGTTTCATGGGTCAGAAGGAGAGACTTACAAGCTGATTATTCAATGCGATGATTACAGTGTTAAGATTCCGGTAAAACCTGAAAGAATAAAAAAAGACTCAAATAAGGAAATCGGTCCTTATATATCCAGAAAAGAAATTCTAAAATCTCTTACTCTGAGACAGGTATTAAAAGATATCGGATTCTTTTTTACACACGGCAAGACCGCTTTACAGAAGAGCTGGAGAGAACGGTATTCTAACGAAGCCGGAATCTATGAGCATTGGCGTCAGACAACGAAGTTATCAGAAAAAGCACTTGAGAAACAGAGAAATACGGAGTTTCCCTATGCACCGGTGATCAGTATTATTGTGCCGGCATACCATACTCCGAAAAAATATCTGTGTGAGATGATTGAGTCTGTGCAAAAGCAAACTTATGGAAACTGGGAGCTTTGCATTGCAGATGGAAGCGGTGCTGATCATAGTGTTGAAAAAACTGTGGAAGTGTATTTGAAGGATAAGAGGATTCGTTATAAAAAGCTGGAGAGAAATGAGGGAATTGCGGGAAATACAAACCAGGCCATGAAGATGGCTTCCGGGGAATTTGTGGGGCTTTTAGATCATGATGATACGTTGGCGGAAAACGCCCTTTTTGAGGCGGTAAGCCTTCTGAATAAAAAGCCCGGGACAGATTTGCTGTATACAGATGAGGATAAGATATCCGCAGATTCCGTACGGTATACGGATCCCTATTTCAAATCGGATTTTAATTTGGATCTGCTGCGAAGCAATAATTATATTTGTCATTTTCTGGTGGTCAGAAAGACACTTGCGGACTCTGTAGGCGGATTTGACAAAAATCTGGATGGTGCGCAGGACCATGACTTTGTTTTCCGATGCATAGAAAAGGCACGGGAGGTTTCTCATATTCCTCAAATATTGTATCATTGGAGGATTCACCGCAATTCCACAGCCGATTCAGCGGGAAACAAAGCGTATTGCGATGCGGCAGGGAAGGGGGCGGTTGAAGCTCATTTGAAGAGACAGGGGATCAATGGAACGGTATCCTCACTTCCCTATGCCGGATTTTATCGGGTGGATTATGAGCTTTCGTCTCAGCCTCTTGTTTCTATTTTAATACCGAACAGGAATGAGAAAGAAAGCCTGGAAAAATGCATCTGCTCTATTATGGAAAAAACAGCCTATCGGAAGTTTGAAATCGTTGTTATAGAGAACAACAGTACAGAAAAAGAGATTTTTGATTATTACAAAGAAATAGAAAACATACCGGAAGTGCGGGTTATTTACTGGAAGGATAAATTTAATTATTCGGCCATAAACAATTATGGCGCCAAAGAGGCCAAGGGTGATTATCTTGTGCTTTTAAATAACGATACAGAGATCATTGAGCCTGAATGGCTTACACGCATGCTGGGAGACTGTATGCGTCCTGAAGTGGGAATTGTGGGTGCAATGCTCTATTACCCGGACGATACGATTCAGCATGCAGGGGTTATCATTGGAATCGGAGGCGTGGCCGGTCATATTTTCAAATACTTTCCGCGAGGTTATGAGGGGCACTTTATGAAGGCTCTCCTTCAACAGGATCTGAGCGCCGTCACGGCGGCCTGCCTGATGGTAAAAAGAACGGTGTTTGAAGAGGTTGGAGGTCTGGAAGAAAAGCTGGAAGTTGCCTTTAATGATGTGGATTTCTGCCTTAAAGTACGTGACAAGGGATACCTGATAGTCTTTGAACCCGGAGCTGAATTGTACCATTATGAGTCAAAAAGCCGCGGTGCGGAAAATACGCCGGAGAAGGTGGAACGATTTAACGGAGAGGCTGCTTTTATGATGAAAAAGTGGAAAAAAATCTTGTCCTCCGGAGATCCGTACTATAATAAGAATCTGACCTTAGAGAGGGAAGACAGCGGAATCGCGGAGAGGTGCAGTTGATAAAAATTGCAATAGATGGTATAATTCTTTTGCTTCAGAAAGCTGGAAAATAATTTAGAAAGAGAAAGCGAGGAAACAGATAATGGGAAAAATAAAAGTAACTACATGTGGAATTAGTGGATTGTATGTAATTGAGCCGACTGTGTTTCCGGATGCAAGAGGTTATTTTATGGAGACCTATAATTATAATGATTTTAAAGAAGCCGGCCTTGATATGGTTTTTGTCCAGGACAATCAGTCGATGTCTGTTCAGGGGGTGCTTCGGGGATTACATTTCCAAAAACAGTATCCTCAGGGAAAGCTGGTTCGGGTTGTAAACGGAACGGTATTTGATGTGGCTGTAGATCTTCGTTCGGATTCAGCTACCTATGGAAAATGGTTTGGAGTAGAATTATCTGCTGAGAATAAGAAGCAGTTTTATATATCCCCGGGCTTTGCTCATGGTTTTTTGGTGCTCAGTGAAAAAGCAGAGTTTGTATATAAATGTACAGATTTTTATCATCCGGGAGATGAGGGCGGCGTAGCCTGGAATGATCCGGAGATTGGAATTGAATGGCCGATTCAGCCGGGCGTAGAGCTGATTATTTCCGATAAGGATAAAAAATGGCTGGGATTGAAAGAGACATTTAAGTTTTAAATGTCTGGACGGCATAAGAAAGGTATATAGATGAACAAGAAAAATATTCTGAAAAAATATGGCATGATGGTGTTGGCAGTTTATGCGCTGGCAGCAGTGTTGTTTTTGGTACTGGCTAATCATCATATTCGTTATACACCGGAGCAGTCCTGTGTGATTGCGGAAAATCCCGAGAAGGATCTGGGGGAACTGGTGGATGGAACCAGTATTGTCCAGACACTTTCTGATACGCAGAAATACTTGAGCGGTGTTGAGGCGTACTTTTTAACATACGGACGGGAGAATCAGGGCAGTGTACGAGTAGAGATTCTGGACTTATCAGATGAGAGTGTTGCTGCGTCCTCGACCTGTGAGGTGAAATCCTTCGGAAATGGAGAATGGCAGTCTTTTGAACTGGATCATCCGGTCGATGTTACACAGTTGAAGGGACAGCCTGGAATTCGGTTTGTTTTTGAGAACGGAACAGAGAGCAATGCGGTGACTATGACAACACAGGCAGTAAGCGAAACAGATCAGGAACTGTGGGTCAATGGTGAGCGCCAGGACGGAAGAGCATTATGCATTAAGGTTATTGAATATGCTGATTCTCAGAATGCGGTATGGTATCCAGTCATTCTGGGCGTTGTATTTTTGCTTCTGGCTGCGTTTTGTGCCTGGAATATCCGGGAAGAAAAAAAGGGAAAAATTACGGTCGCATTGAAACTGGTTTTGATGCTTGAAAAATATCAGTTCTTATTGGAACAGCTGGTATCACGGGATTTTAAGACAAAGTATAAGCGCTCGATATTAGGGGTATTCTGGAGCTTTTTGAACCCACTCCTTACAATGGCGGTTCAGTATATGGTGTTTTCACACCTCTTCAAATTTCAGATACCGGCATATCCGGTTTATTTGTTGACGGGTGTCGTCCTTTTTAATTTCTTTAATGAAGCAACAACTCAGGCCATGGGAGCCATTACAGGCAATGCTTCTTTGATTACAAAGGTCTATGTTCCGAAGTATATTTATCCGATTTCAAAGGTTCTTTCCACCTCGATCAATTTGCTGTTTTCTCTGATTCCTCTGTTTCTGGTGGCATGGATTACAGGACGCGGGATTCATTGGGTTTATTTGATGCTGCCTTTTGGGATTATTACATTTCTGGCCTTTGTAATAGGTGTTGCATTTTTTCTGGCAACAGCAATGGTGTATTTTAGAGATACACAATTTTTGTGGGGAGTATTTACCCTGCTGTGGATGTATGCAACACCCATCATTTATCCGATTTCTATTCTGGAAGGGACATTTTTGTATCATTTCCAGAAAATTAATCCTCTTTATTACTACATTACATTCTTCAGGACAATTATCATAGATGGAGTTTCGCCCGCACCGATGGCCTATTTGATCTGTATAGGATTTGCCGTGCTGGCACTGGCGATAGGCGGTGCTGTCTTTAAAAAGGCACAGGATCAGTTTATTCTTCATATTTAAAGAGGTAAGATCAATGGTGATGATAAAGGTAAAGGATGTTTCGATGCGATTTCTTATGGCAAATGATAATATATCAAGTATCAAAGAATTCGTAACGGCATTTGTTAAAAAGAAATTAAAATTCAAAGAATTTTGGGCGCTGAAGAATATAAGCTTTGAGGTAAATAAAGGTGAAGTAGTCGGAATCATCGGGCGAAACGGTGCCGGAAAAAGTACCATACTGAAAATCATATCGGGAATCATGAAACCGACAACAGGAACTGTAGAACGGTATGGAAATATTGTGCCCATGCTGGAACTGGGATCTGGGTTTGACATGGATTTGAGCGGAAAAGAAAATATTTTCCTGAATGGTGCTATTCTGGGGTATTCAAAAGAATTTCTGGAAAGCAAATATGATGAGATACTGGAATTTTCCGAGCTGGGAGATTTTATTTACAGTCCCATAAGGAATTATTCATCCGGAATGCTGATGAGACTGGCGTTTTCCATTGCAACAGTAGTCGAACCGGAAGTATTGATTGTGGATGAGATACTGGCGGTGGGAGATGAAAACTTTCAGCAAAAAAGCCGTCAAAGAATGATGGAGTTGATGAGCGGAGGAACGACAGTATTGTTTGTCTCACATAATCTCTGGCAGATCAGAGAGATGTGCGATCGGGTTGTCTGGCTGGAAGGCGGAAATGTGAAAATGTTCGGACCTGTCAATGAAGTATGCGACGCATATGATATTTCGGGACCGGACAGCCGCAGATAAAACGGCAGGATTTGGTAATTGAAATAAATTGTGAATATTAGTATAATGAAATGGAATAAATGGTCTACTACTCATAAAACACAAATGGAGAGGTTTAGCAATGAAGAGACGAACGGTATTGGTTACAGGCGCAAACGGATATATCGGACGACATGTAGTAAAAGCACTTCTTGATATGGGTAACCGGGTAATCGCCGATGATCTGGTATTGGATGGAATCGATGAGAGAGCAGAAAAAATTTCTGTCCCTATTTTTTCGGGAGATAAAAATATATATGAACAGCTGGGCTCTCCTGATGTTGTGATTCATATGGCATGGAGAAACGGATTCGTGCATAATGCGGATTCTCATATTGAGGACCTTCCCCTGCACTATAATTTTATTAAGAATCTCTTGGAAGGCGGATTAAAGCATATTGCTGTTATGGGAACCATGCACGAAATTGGATACTGGGAAGGTGCAATTGACGAAAACACACCGGCAAATCCCGGATCATTATATGGTATGTCCAAAAATGTACTGCGTCAGATTACCCTTCAGCTGGCAAAGGAACATGAGGCAATTTGTTATTGGATCAGAGCTTATTATATTCTCGGCGATGATATCAAGAGTCATTCTATTTTTACGAAGATAGCACAGATGGAAAAGGAAGGTAAAGAGACTTTTCCGTTTACCAGTGGAAAAAATAAATATGATTTTATTCATGTTACGCAGCTGGCAGATCAGATCGCTCATGTGGTAAACCAGGATGAAGTGGATGGAATCATAAATTGCTGCAGCGGGAATCCGATATCTCTGGCAGATAAAGTTGAAGAGTATATCAAGGAAAATCATTATCGGATCCGGCCGCAGTACGGAGCATTTCCGGACAGACCCTATGATTCACCTGGCGTATGGGGGGATGCACAAAAAATTAAAAAGATAATGGGATGATCGAGAGAGGCGGTATTGATGAAACTGAAGTCTGGGACTAAAAACAGAGGGCTTATTTATTTCTTTTATGATAAGCAGGGCATGGTAGACCGTTATGTAGCATATATGCTGGAGGCCATGAAAGAATGGGTAAAGGATATTTATGTGGTGATTAACGGAAAACTGACGAATGAGGGAAAAGAACGATTTTGTCAGTTTACAGAGAATGTCTGGGAACGAGAAAATGAAGGATTGGATGCCTGGGCTTATAAATATGCGTTGGACAAAATCGGTTGGGATAAGCTTGAGGCGTATGATGAACTTATTCTCATGAATCATACGATCATGGGACCGGTGTATCCGTTGGAGGAAATGTTTGAGACTATGAACCAGAAAGATATTGATTTCTGGGGAACTAATATTTTTTACAAGGTGGATTTCGATCCATTTGGCCTCATTGATTGCGGTTATATTCCAGACCATCTTCAGTCTCATTTTATTGTTGCGAGAAGGTCATTGGTGAGCAGTGAGGCTTACCACGACTATTGGGAAAAGCTTCCCCAAATTACCAGCTATCAGGAATCTATAGCATATCATGAAACCTATTTTACCAGATATTTTGCCGGAATGGGATACCGGTGGCAGGCTTATGCCCACTGGGACGGATTGGAGAAAATTGTAGATTATCCTATGTTAAAAATGCCGGTTGAACTTTTAAGACGTACGCATTGTCCGTTTTTTAAAAGAAGAAATTTTATGCATAACTATGGTGATGTTTTGCATTATACTGCAGGGGAGCCAACTGTTCGCTTAATGGAGTTTCTGGAGAAAGAAACATCATATGATGTGGATATGATTTGGGAGAATATTCTCCGATGTGAAAACATGGCTGATGTGAAACAGTGCCTAGGGTTAAACTATGTGGCTTCATCCAAGGACTCGGATGATATGAGTAATGTAATTCAGAATCACAGGGTGGCCTTGGTTTATCATTTCTATTATAAGGAATGTTTGGATGACCTTAAGCATTACGCCTCTTCTATGCCAAAAGAGGCAGATATTTATATAACAACAGGGAGTGAGGAAAAAAAGCAATGGCTTGAAGCTGCTTTTCAGGATTTTCCCAATAAGATTGAGGTTATAATTGTGGAAAATAGAGGAAGAGATGTCAGTGCTTTGTTGATTGGAGCACGTGATATAGTTTCTCGGTATGAATATATTTGCTTTGCTCATGATAAAAAGGTTGCTCATGTTAAACCTCAAACCCAGGGGAGTGGCTGGTCTTATAAATGTTTTGAGAGCCTTTTAAAAAACCGTCATCAGGTAAACAATATAATTAAATTATTTGAGGATCATCCGCGTCTGGGGCTTTTGACGCCAGCACCGCCCAATCATGCAATTTACTACCCGACGTTGGGATTGGAATGGGCAGCAAATTATGATGGAGTGATGGATCTGGCAAAAAAAATGGGGCTGCATGTGCCAATTTCAAGAGATAAGGAGCCTATTGCTCCGTTAGGAACGATTTTTTGGTTCAGAACAAAGGCCATGCAGTTTTTGTTTGATATCGATTGGAAATATGAAGATTTTCCAGAAGAGCCGGCAGGAAATGACGGTTTAATTTCTCATGCAATTGAACGCTTATATGGGTTTATTCCTCAGGAGTATGGTTATTATCCGGCTTGGATTTTCAGTGAGGAGACTATGGAACAGGAATTGACGAATCTCACATATATGTTGCGCGGCTTTAACCAAATTCTGTTTTCTTATGGAATTGGAGGAAACTATTTTACAGATAGTTGTGCTAATTTACAAAGAACTTTGATGGCTGTTAATAATCAGTCATATAATTTTTTGACACCATCGTTGTATCTCAATTATGGAAAAGGATATAGTGAAAAGTTGGTTCTTCGTAAAGAGAATGAAGCGTATGGAGAAGAAATACAAGTGTCTTTTTATTGGCCTAGAAAAGAGAAAACACCTGACAGTGTTCGATTTGATCCTTGTGAGAGGGGAGGAATACAGCTTGAAGGCTTGAAGATATACCTTTTAATGCCTCATGGAAAAAGAAAACGAATTTCGTTAAAAAACTGTCAGTGCAACGGGAGTATTTCTGGAAAAATAATCCGATTTACTAAGGGGGACCCATGGATTGATATTTCCCTGCAGGGACAGAATAATGTAGTTGGAATTGCTGTTTCTGGAAAGATCAAGTTGATGGTTACAGAGGAAAACCAGCCGCTGGATTTGCAAAGATGAAGATATAGAATGGGGCGAATACATGAAGTTAGATAAAAAAGCAGCCAACAGAGTGTTAATTTATTTCTTTCACGATGAAGATGGAATTGTGGATGATTATGTATTGTATGCATTGAAAGAACTGAAGTCGTGCGTCAAAGATATATATGTGGTTGCAAACGGGACATTAACAGCAGAGGGACGGGAAAAGCTTACTTTAGTTACAGATTCGATATGGGAGAGGGAAAATAAAGGGTTTGCCATGGAAGCATATCAATATTCCTTTGACCAAATTGGCTGGGAAAAACTATGTTCTTATGATGAATTGGTTTTGATTGATTCTGAACTTATGGGACCGGTTTATCCTGTTGAAGAGATGTTTACATCTATGGAAGATAAGGACCTCGATTTTTGGGGACTTTCAGAGTTCTACAGGAACACGTCTACCATAAATGACCTGGAGGAAGAAGAGAATATTCAAAGATATGTCCAGTGTCATTTTTTGTCTTTTCGGAATACTATTTTGGTTAGCAATGATTTTAAAGATTATTGGAATACAGTGCCTGAAATCCATAATTATGAGGAATCTGTTGCTTATTTTGAGACAACCTTGACAGAGCATTTTGAAAAACAGGGATATCGCTGGGGTGTTTATGCTCATTGGGATGGTTTGGAAGATTGCAGTTACCAGCCGCTATTGAAAATACCGGCAGAACTTCTGGCAAAGAAGAAGTGTCCTTTTTTCATGAGACAGAGCTTTATAAATGATTATTCAGAATTGCTTCATGAAACGTATGGGGAAAATTCTGTTCAGTTAATGGAATATTTGAAGACAAAAACGGATTATAATGTTGATTTGATATGGGATCACATTTTACGAATTGGTAATATAGCGGATATTAAGAATTGTCTGAATTTGAATTATGTTGTAGCTGAACAAAAATCAGAAGATATTTCTGAGATTCTTAGAACAAAGAAGGTCGCATTAATTTATCATTTTTATTATGAGCATCTTCTGGACGAATGTGTCCATTATGTGAAATCAATGCCGGAAGGAACTGATATTTATATTACAACTGATAGCGAAGAAAAGAAGTGCAGATTGCAAAAAGCATTTCAGAATTTACCGTATCAAATGGAAATTCGGTTGGTAGAGAGCATAGGCAGAGATGTTAGCGCGCTTTTGGTTGGAGCAAAGGATATTATATTTGCTTATGACTATGTCTGCTTCGCACACGATGAGCAGTCGCAATTGTTTGATCCTCAGCTGCAGGGCATGAGTTGGACATATAAATGTATTTCAAATATCTTAAAAAATCAGCATCAGGTTCGCAATATCATACGATTGTTTGAGGAAAATTCACGTTTGGGGTTGTTATGTCCATCAACTCCTAATCATGCATGTTTCCATTCGTTGTTAGGAAAAGAATGGATGGATAATTTCGAAAATGTAAAAAAAATGGCTTTACAGCTCGATTTAAAAATAAAATTAAATCCGGAAAAGGAGCCCGTTGCACCAATCGGTAATATGTTTTGGTTTCGTACAAAGGCATTGTATAAGCTTTTTAAATATGAGTGGGAATATAAGGACTTTTCACAAGGGGGGGTGGAAAATGATTCTACAATTTCCCATACAATCGAACGTGTGTATGGCTTGGTGTCTCAGGATGCCGGTTATTATCCGGCCTGGGTATTCAGCGAAGAGGGGGCAGCCGTTGAACTGACGAATCTCACATATATGCTTCGTGAAATGAATAAAGTGATTTTTTATAATAAGATCGAAGGCGGAAACTATACAGCGGTTTGCCACAAAATGACAGAAATATTGGAAAATCGCCAAGAACTATCCGGAATATTTCCGGTTTCATTGTATTTGGATAAAGGAGATGGATACCGGGAGAATCATGTGATTCGAAAAGAACCTATAATCGGAAAATCTGGATATCTGGATGTGTTTTTTGAGTGGGATATCCGTAATATGCCGCTGAAGGTTCGATTTGATCCGGGAGAGACGGGGGGGATTTGTTTAGAAGATGTGTGCCTGGAATTATTACTCCCGTATAAGCGGAAACAAAAGATTGCGTTAGAGCGGTGTATTGATAATGGAATACATGATGGGAATATTCTTGTTTTTAAAAATGCAGATCCTTGGATTGACATTTCTCTTAGTGAATATCCTAAGGCACGGGGGCTGAAAGTTTCATTAAAAGTGTCAAGAGCAATAGAATAATAATGAAGGAAGTAAGTGTTGAGGTTTACTGAACGGAGTGAATATAGAATGCGGAAAGCTGGATTGAAAATACTGTTTCTTATAATGCTTCTGAGTGTGTTTTGGAAGGGCGAGATTGTTAATGCAGAGCGCATGACGGATTTAGGTAATGAGCCTGAAATAGTCATGAACGGAGGAAGAGTAGTCAGCGATTCCAGTGGCGACACTTGGTTTGTGAATGAGTCAGATGGTGGGATATACCGACAAGAAGGGGAGTCTGAGATACTGATCACAAAAGATCTGGGAGAATATCTGAATTATTTCCAGGAAAATCTGTATTATATGGTAAGACAGGAAAATGGAACTGTAATTCGAAAAAGAGATATACATACCGGGGAGAGCAGTGATCTTTTTGTGGCAGAACAGGATGCAGAGCAGCTTTATATTTCAGGAAACCAACTATATTATTTGTCTGCAGGCAGAATCTGTACTGTAAATATACAAGATCGAAAGTTGACAGTATGGAATGGGGATTCGCAGATCACATCATATATTCCTTTAGAGAAAGGATATGTTTATAGCAAAGGACTTTTTCCGAATCGAACGATTTATTATAATGGCAGTTTATTGCTGAATCAGGTGGGGAGCTATTATGTGGTACAGGATCATATTATTCTGAATGGTAAAGAAAAAACTTTTCAGGTAAACCTGTCTGTTTTGGATACGGCAAAAGCGGCTTCTGATGCGGTAGAGATGTATCAGGAAGAAGAATATGCAGGTTCAGCGGTAGTTTATGCATTAAATTCTGATGAATGTGGATATTGTGAGGACAATGCACAGAATTTGCAAATTTCAAATGTGATTTCTTTAACATCCACTTTGAATGAAGGCGTGTCATCGGCATATGACTGGGCATCGGAACGGCAAAAAAATATTGTTAAGCGCTCACGCCAAATGTTAGAGGTACAGTGGACTCCTCAACAGGATATTCTGGGATGGGAAAGTAATTATGTGTTCCAAAAAGGAAAGGATTACCAGGGAATTCCTTATGGACAACCGGTTCGGGCAAAATATGTGCCCTGGGATGCTGGATTTTCAGAATTTGTCAGTGCAATACAGGATGTGAATAGTCTGATGTATACCAGTTATTCGGATTATAATGAGAGGGCACCTTATTATTCCAGTGACTGTAGCGCTTTTGTATCTTGGGCCTGGAATACTAATCGGAGATTGACAACCAGCGGAATACCTGGCCGTGCAGATCAGGTGGCTACCCAGAGCGTGTATAATGTGTTAATTGGAGATGCTTTTGTTTATCCGGGTAACCATTCGGTTTTAGTTTATGACGTGGGATACGATACCGATGGTATAATGGTTTATATTGACATTGCGGAACAGACGCCTCCCCAGACAAAAATTACCCGATATGGAAAGGGAGGGCAGTACACATTAGAAAATTTGCAATATCGTTATTTGCAAAATGGTTACACTTTGTATCGTTTGAAAGAACAGTATGACGTTTCGTATACGCACGATTGTGCAGTGCCGGTTGATGATGAATGTGCTGATTGTCATAAATTGACAGCGCCAACGATTAATCTGGTAGAGCAAAGAGGGGCACAGGAAATTAGAATTGGCTGGGATTATGTGGAAGAGGCTGATGCATATGCAGTCTTCCGGTCGGAGGCAGAAACAGAAGGATACCAGCGGGTTGCATCCGTATGGGCATATGAGTACATTGATTCAGGGCTGCAGGAAGGGAAAACTTACTATTATAGAATTACTCCTATGCGATATACAGGAGAAACCTGGGTCAGCGGAGAAAGTTCTCAGGTCATAAAAGTTCCTCTAATGACTGCTCCGAAGGAGGTAGTGGTCTCTTCTTCAGAAGAAGGAAACACGATAACCTGGTCATCGGTTTCTAATGCAGAGTATTATGGGATTATGCGGGCTGATTCCCCTGAGGGGAGTTACAGTTGGCTGGGGGCTATCAATGGAACCTCTTATATCGATGTTGAAGCGAATCTTGAAGCTGGAAAAGCGTATTATTATAAGGTGTATCCAGCAAGAATGACAGAATTTGGATGGGTCAATGGCCCGGAATGTTTACCACGGTTAACGGTTGCGCAGCTTAAGGCAATTCAGAATGTGAAAACGCAGCCGGGAAGCGGTATCCATGCGGTAAAAATTTCCTGGGATACACAAGAAAATGTGTCTGTCTATGGAATTTTGAGATCAGAAGCTATTGATGGAGAGTATCAGTGGCTGGGGGCTGTGAACGGACAGACATATACGGATGAGAATCTGGAGCCGGGAAAAATTTATTATTATAAGATTTACGGAAGTATATTGCTTAACGGAATGTGGTATAATGGGGCTTCCTCCTCCGCAGTTTCTGGTCAAATGATAGCAGCCCCTGATGCGGTACAGGTGGATAGTCAAGGGGGAAATTCCCTTCGTGTTACTTGGAATTCAGTGGATGGTGCGGCTGGATATGCAGTATACTGTTCAGAGAAAAATGGCGGTGAGCTGTCTCGTATAGCTGTGGTCAGTCAGACTGAATATATACATCAAGGTCTCAAAGCACATGATGTTAGGTATTATGTGATTCAGACGCTTTGTACGGTTGATGGAGCAACCGGAATTGGAGCAAATACTGATTATGAAAGCGGTACGGTACTTATGGCAGCACCGGCTATTCAGTCGATAGGGCCGGGAGGTGCAACAAATGCAATCCGATTGTCGTGGAATTCGGTGGTGGGGGCAAGTGTTTACGGTGTGATGCGCTCAGAGTCACCTGATGGAGAGTATCAGTGGTTGGCAGCTGTTGGTGGACAGAGCTATACAGATGCTAATTTGGAAACGGGAAAGACTTATTATTATAAGCTATATGCTGCAGCATGGAATAATAACACGTGGCTTAATGGAGAAATGTCGGAAACGGTATCCGGTCAGGTTTGTCCAGGGCCTCAATCTATATCGACTGAGATGGCGTCGTCAACCTCATTGCGAATTTCCTGGTCAAAAGTTTCAGGAGCAGCGGCTTATTATGTTTATCGGAGGCAGGGAAATGTTCAGACTTTCCTGGGGGGAAGTTGGGAAACTGAATATTACGATACTGGCCTGCAGGTAGGAGAGGAGTATTCTTATGTGGTCCAGAGTGTGGTATATGCGGACAATCAGTATGGTTTAGCAGGGTATTCTGAATCGCAAATCCAGCAAGTGGGACTTTTGAAACCAGAGGGGGTTCATGCAACTGCAGACGGAAATGTCCGAACAGTCAGTCTTCAATGGACGGAAGTGCCCGGAGCACAGTGTTATGGTATATTCCGTGCCGTGGGGCTGGATGGCGATTACGTTTGGCTTGGTACTTCCTCAAGTAATAGTTATGAGGATAAAGACTGTTTGCCCGAACAGCAGTATGTCTATAAGGTGTATGCAGCGGTCAATATTAATGGAAGCTGGATAAACAGTGAGACCAGTGAAGCTTATATGATTCAGGTGCCGAGAGCAACGAAAGCTCTTGGGATAGATGTATCTTATCATAATGGGTATATCGACTGGAATCAAGTGGCGCAGACTCAGGTGCGTTTTGCCATGATCCGAATCGGTTATCGCAGAAATGCAGATGGAGTTATTATTGAAGATGTAAGAGCTGCAGAAAATCTGCAGGGAGCTCTGGCAGCGGGGCTGGATGTGGGTGTATATTTCTTTTCAACTGCAGTCACACCACAGGAAGCTGAGGAGGAAGCCAGGTGGGTTTTGAATTATATTCAAACTTATAATATTACATATCCAGTCGCCTATGACTGTGAGGGGTATGATAAAACTACGAGCCGGATGTTTGGTCTTTCTATAGAGCAGAGAACCAGTCATGCCATTACATTTTTGGATATGATTGCCGAAAACGGCTATACGCCACTTATGTATGGAAGTAAATCATATCTGATGAATTCATGGGCGATTGATCAATTGGAGCAGCGTTATTCAATTTGGGTGGCCCAGTGGCCGCTTACAGTTCCTGTGTATCCATATGAAGGGACAACTACATATACAAGAAGTTACCTGATGTGGCAGTATACAGACCGCGGAAGTGTATCAGGAATTACAGGAAATGTAGATATGGATGTTATATATTATTAAATATTGGGAGGAAAGAAAAATGAAGAAAAAGCAACAGCGATGGTTGAAAATATTGGCTATTTTTCTGGTTTTCTGCTTGTCTACGCAACCGCTCCTGGTATACGGGCAGGAGCCGGAGGGGAAGAATGTTTTAGAAGCACCAAATGGTGTAGAAGTGACTTGTCAGGAAAATGGGGATCTGATGGTATCCTGGAATCAGGTTCCTGATGCTTCGGCCTATATTGTATATCGCTCGGATGATGGAGGAGGTACATGGACACGTGTGGAAACCACATGTGGAACTTCATACAGAGACACCAATGCAGAGATAAACCAGCCGTATTGTTATCGAATCCAGAGTATGCTTTATGCAAATGAAAGTTGGTATGATGGCGGTTATAGTGTAGTTGTAGACGGTATTTCAAAAGTAGGAGTCTGCTCGACTGTTAACATCATTAATGATAGTTTGGCGGCGGAATTTGGATGGGAACTGGAAGGAAGAGCAGACCTTTTTGGAATCTTACGTTCCGATTCGAAAGACGGAGATTATCAGTGGATCGGGGCAACTGCCAATCGGAGTTATCAGGATGTAACAGTTAATCCGGGGCAGACGTATTATTATAAGGTGTATGCTGCAGTTTATAAGAATGGTTCATATTATAATGGGGATTTTTCTGAAGCGCTTCAAATATGTGTAAAAGATCCGTATGCGCTGACAGGAGCAACGAATCTTTCTATCGAAAATCAGGATGATAAGGCTTCAGTACTTCGCTGGAATGCAGTTCCTTATGCGAATGCCTATTACGTATATCGCATGGAGGAAGGCGGAACATGGAGACAGGTGGGGACAGCATGGGGAAATAGTTATGCGGATTCATCTGTACAGTTTGGAAAAGAATATACATATTATGTTGTTGCATTGAAGTATGAGAATGGATTCTGGATGGCAGGACCTGATAGCGAAAAAGTAAGCTTTAAGTTTTTGCCCCAAATCCCCAAGAATGTGATGGTTTCTGCGGGCTATGGATGGAATAGCATAAAAATCAGTTGGCAAGCAGAGGGAAATGCTTCTTGTTATGGAATTCTCAGATCAGAACAGATTGATGGAGACTATTCATGGATTGCTGCGGCGTGGGGAACTTCATATAACGATGCTGGATTAGATCCAGAAAAAACTTATTATTATAAGATATACGGAGCATGGTATGATGAAGAGAGTGGACAATGGTACAATGGTGAGCAGACAACCGCAGTGTCTGGTTGTGTTCTGAAAGGGCCTTCTCAGATTGCAGCAGAGCCGCTGTCTTATCGTTCTGTAAAAATTAATTGGAGTGCAGTCAATGGTGTTAATGGCTATCTTGTTTGGAGAAAAGCAGACGGAAGTGAATCGTGGGAGGCGCTTGGAAGTACCTGGCAGACAGAGTATTTGGATCAGACTGCATCCATGGGGAAAAGTTATGAGTACCGGGTTCAATCATTGAGTTATGTTGATAATAATTGGGGATATGAAGGGTATTCATCAATTGTTACAGGTGAGCCAGGAATGGTGGCACCCCAGAATTTTACTGCAGAAGTGTCAGCGACAGAGTATTATGGAATCGATCTTAGTTGGACATCTTGCGTAGATGTGGAAACATATGGAATCATGAGAGCGGAACATGGAACCGGTGATTACCAGTGGATTGGTGCTGTAAATGCGACATCCTATACGGATAGAAGCGGGGAGCCGGAGAAATGGTATGATTATCAGGTATATGCGGCAGTATATGATGGAGTAAACTGGTATAACAGTAATTGTTCCGATGCGGTATCAGTGCAGATAAGAGAAAAGGACGGAGCACCGGTTATTTCCAATCTTCGTGTCGCTTATGTGACAGGACAGGGGTATTATGTAGCCTGTGATGTGGCGGCGGCTCATCCAATTACCCAAATGCAGTTCGCGTCTTGGAGTGATTATAATGGACAGGATGATATTGTCTGGAAAACAGAAGGAAATAATGGTGGCTTTACGGGAAGCTGGGTTTTCGCCAATGAGCATAATTATGAGGTGGGAAATTATACAACTCATGTATATGTGACAGATAACACAGGAAAAACATCAGCGGCAGCTTGTTATGCTGCTGTACCGGTATTTTCCTATGGAACATCGACCGGTTGGTATGATACGAATGGTTCGTTGGGAGAACGATATTATCTTATAAATGGTACGGCAGTGACTGGCTGGCGGTATATTGGAGGATTAAAGTATTATTTCTATCCCAATGGTGTACTTTGCCAGAATGTAGATGATCTAATTGGACCACAGTCATCATATGTTCTGAAACTGAATAAACAGATGAACTGTTTGACGGTATATGCAAACGATGGAATCAATGGATATGTGATCCCAGTCAAGTCCATGTTGACGTCCACTGGAGACGATACACCTCTCGGAACCTTCTATACGCCGGAAAAATATAGATGGAGAGCAATGGTGAATGGTACGTATGCTCAATATGCTACCAGACTGACAGCCGGTCAGGGTTTCCTGTTCCACTCCATCACCTATGAGAAAAGAGATAATCATACGTTGTTGACAGTCGGTTATAATATGTTAGGAATTAATAAATCTCTGGGCTGTATCCGGTTAGTATGCGGTGAGGCATACTGGATTTATAGTAGATGTCCCCTTCATACTAAGGTGGTTATTTACAATGACGGTTCAAATCCGGGACCGTTTTATCGGCCGATAGTGAATCCTATTCCGAGTAATCAAAGATGGGACCCGACAGATCCGAATCCGTAAGATAGAATAAGAGTTAAAGTTACGGGGCTGTCGTACTAAAATTTTGGTGCGGCAGCACTTTTTATTAAAAATAAGAGCCGGGACTACGAAAACCCCGGCTCTTGGTGTAAAATTTATTTATACCACTAAATAAAATCTTACAGAAAGATTATCACTTTTTCATGATAACGTATAATTAGTTTCGCAAATTCAATTTCATAAAAATAGACATGGTCTATAGCCGTTTGGTAGAATTAAGTTACCACACAAAAATCTCACAAAGGAGGCTAAAACCATGTCTGATAAC
>NZ_JASGBQ010000020.1 GCF_030053595.1 Fusibacillus kribbianus | reverse complement strand
GGACCTCCTATGCTTTTATATTTGTGGTTTGCAGACCTACTTTTATTCTAGCATAGGAGTACTTTAATCTAAAGAACTGCCCTCCCCCTGCATAGCAGGGGGTTTATTTTTACTGTGACACAAAAATGCAGGGGATGCCGGCCGGCATCCCCTGTTATTCAGGCAAACTGTTTTCTTACGATCGCTTCCATGGCGTCGGCCAGCTTTTTGTGGCCTTCCGGCGTCAGATGAAGTCCGTCGCCGCCCAGGTCCTGTTCACTCAGTACCGTCTGGGCGTTGAAGAACAGGCACCCCAGCTCCTCTGCCAGCGCCTCGTACCGGGCCGGCAGCTCCTTTGCCTTTCTGGCGGAAGCCTCGTCAAAGGCCGGATCGTCCTTGTCTCCGATGAGGGGACCGGGCGCCACCAGAAGAATGGGCGGCATGGGATATTTGTCCGTCGGATAATAGAAGCGGAGCTTCTGGATGAGATTCTTCATGCCGTCAGTGATCTCCTTGGAGGAAACGCAGTAACGGGCTTTGGTGTCATTTGTTCCCAGCATAATGATGACCAGATCAAGCGGTGCGTGGGTCAGAATGCAGGGGGCAATGTAGTCGAGGCCGTTGCGGTAGGGCTCCAGATAATCGGTGAAGGCTGTGGTTCTCCCGTTTAAGCCCTCCTCGATGATGTGAAAGTCATCGCCGAGAGCAGCTGCCAGAAGTCCCGGCCAGCGTTCAGCCTCCGTATAACGGGTACGGACAAGGGGCATGTAGCCCCAGGTGTTGGAATCTCCGTAACAGAGAATGTTTATCATAATAAGATGCCTCCTTTTTATACTATTCCTCCGGAGAACGGCCGAAAAAGCTGCAGATCCGATCCATCCGTGCGGTCATGCCCGCAAAGAGCATGTCCACCAGCGTGACGGCTGTCATAGCTTCCACCACCACCACGGCCCTGGGAACAATGATCGGGTCGTGGCGCCCCCGGATGGAAATGCTGATGGGATCGCCGTCTCGTGTCACGGTCTGCTGCTCCTTCCCGATGGAAGGGGTCGGCTTGACGGCAGCCCGGATGCGGATGTCAGAGCCGTCGCTCATACCGCCCAGGATGCCTCCTGCATGGTTGGAGGCCTTTTTCAAAGGCTCCCCTGTATGTTCTGCCGGAAGAAATTCATCGTTATTTTCGGAGCCGGTGCTTCTCGCTGCGGCAAATCCGTCTCCGATCTCCACGCCCTTCACTGCGCCGATGGAGAAAAGGGCCCTGGAAAGGTTGGCATCCAGCTTCTCGAAGACAGGCTCGCCGATGCCTACCGGCATATGCTTCACGACGCAGGAAATAATGCCGCCGATGGAATCGCATTCGCTCATCCGTTTTTCCGCCAGGGCCTGAACCGCTGCGGCAGCGTTTGCGTCGGGCATATAAAAAGGATTCGTGTCCCGCAGGGAAGGATCCACAGTCTCACAGCGGATCCCGCCGATCTCTTCGGCGTAGGCAAACACCTCGATCCCCAGGGCGTGCAGGATCTTCATGGCTACAGCGCCTGCCGCCACGCGGCCGATGGTCTCCCTGCCGGAGGAGCGGCCGCCTCCCCGGTAATCCCGAAAACCGTATTTTGCATCAAAGCAGTAGTCGGCATGACCGGGCCGGTAATAGGAAGCGATCTCCGAATAATCTCTGGACCTCTGGTCCTTATTGAAAACCACCAGAGAAATGGGCGTGCCGGTGGTGCGTCCCTCAAAGACGCCGGACAGGATCTCCACCGCATCGTCCTCGGCCCGTTTCGTGGTATAACGGCTCTGGCCGGGCTTCCTCCGGTCCAGATAGGACTGGATATCCTCCTCACAGAGGGGGATGCCGGCGGGACATCCGTCAATGCAGACGCCGATGGCCTTTCCGTGGGATTCGCCCCAGGTGGTAAATGAAAACAGTTTTCCGTATGATGAACCTGACATGTAAGCCTCCTTGAAATAAATCCGTTATAAACAGTATATCGCAGGAAAAAAGTAAGGGCAACGTCTTCTTGAATTTTGCGGAAAAATTTTCTATAATGACAGGGACAAACGGAAAAGAGGAGAACGAGACAATGCTGAAGAGTATTATTTTTGACATGGATGGAGTGCTTGTGAACAGTGAACCGGTCCATTACCGGGCTTATCTGATGGCTCTGGAGAAGTGGGGACAGACTCTTTCCTATGAGGAATATAAAACCTATATCGGCACCACAAATGCGGTGATCATCGATGCTCTCATTGAAAAATTCAGCCTGCCCATTGACCGGGAGGGCTTCAACGACATGATGAAGGGCTATAAGGCCTTCCTCTACGAGCGGGACGGCTATCCGGGAGTGGACGGAGTGCCGGAAATGCTGGAATCCCTGAAAAAGGCCGGATACCGCCTTGCAGTGGCATCCTCATCCCCCTATGAGAATATTGTGCTGGCCACGAAGGCTCTCGGCATTTATTCCTGGTTTGATGAGCTGGTCAGCGGGGAAAGCGTGGCGAATCCCAAGCCTGCGCCGGATGTGTTCTTAAAAACAGCCGGGATTTTCGGAACCGAGCCGGGAGACTGCCTGGTGGTGGAGGATTCCTGCCACGGTGTTCATGCAGCAAAGAATGCAGGAATGGCCAGCATCGGTTTTGTCAATCCCGATTCCGGCGATCAGGATCTGTCCTGCGCCACAAGGCTGACGGAGAATTTCCATGAAGTGGATGCGGCTTATGTGGAAGCAGTTTACGCGGATTATCACAAAAGTACAGAATAAAGCGACAGGGAAAAGAAGAGCGGCGGTCCTACAGGACCAGCCGCTCTTTGTCATCGGGCACAAAAAGCTGCCCGGAATAATATTCTTTCCCTTCTTTTGTATACCGTTCCTTCCGGTGGGCGATATCCTTGTCCTCCGTATGCCACAGAACCAGATTGGGGATATGGAGGCTTTCGGCCAGCTCGCAGGCATCCTTGACGGTACTGTGGTGTTTTTCATAGGGCTTGAACCGGTCTCTGTCCTCATAGAGGCAGAATGCCTCGTGGAGGAGCCAGTCGCTTCCTGCCACATAACGTTCGCATCCGGGATTGTAGGGCTCGTCCCCGGCACAGGTCAGCTTTTTGCCGTTTTTCAGGACAGTGGTAAAACCGAACTGTCTGGCCTTGGTGGACAGAATATCGAAAAAGGTCACTTCATAATCAAGGATCTGCCTGGTATCCCCGTCCTTCAGAGGGACAAACAGGATCCTGTCGTCAAAGCATTTGCAGAATTTTTTCTGGATGGTGAGGGTGCACAGGGTCTTAATGGTATCTACCAGGCCGTCATGACAGTAGATCGTCAGATTTCCCTCATAGCTTCCTTTCAGGATCGCCGTGGCGATCATCCGGATCATCCAGACCATACCGAGAATGTGGTCATTGTGCTCATGGGTAACGAAGATATGATGGATGCTGGTCAGGGGAATATCCATGTCCTCCAGGATCCTTAAGATCCCGTTGCCGCCTCCGGCATCCACAAGAAAATATTCGTCCCCGTCCCGGACGGCAAAACAGGTATTGTAGCATCTGGTAGCCTGGGCATTGCCCGTTCCCAGAACATATAATTCTTCCATAAAAAAGCTCCTTCCTTTGTCTGAAAAGGCCGTCGGCATCCCTTCGGCCGGCTTTTGCTATTATACTATGGAACGGCGGCAACTGCAAGAAGACATCGAAACAAACTCCTATTTATAAAAAATTCAGAATTGTTTTTTCTGCATTCATTGACGGAGGATGGGAAAGAGACTATGATTAATGGAAAGCAGAGAGGAGAGAATGCGATGAGTGGATTTCGGGATAAGATGACAAGGTTCATGTACGGGCGGTACGGGACGGATCAGCTCAATAAATGTATTATGGTGATCACCATGGTGCTTCTGGTGTTTTCCCTGTTTATCCGATATCAGATCTTTTACTGGCTGGCGGTTGTGGGGATCGTGATCATGTATTTCCGCATGCTGTCAAAGAATATCTACAAGAGGGCGGCGGAGAATACCAGGTTTTTAAATGCCACGACCGGAATCCGGAAGAGTGTTTCCCGCATGAAGAACCGGAGCCGGGATAAGGAGCACTGTTATTTCAAGTGTCCTTCCTGCAGTCAGACGGTACGCGTGCCCCGAGGAAAAGGGAAAATCAGCATTACCTGTCCCAAGTGCAGGACCGAGTTCGTAAAGAAGACCTGAAAAAAGAAACAGGGAAAAAGGAATTTTCAGTTGACAGAGGAGCGAACCTGTGATATAAATGGAGGGTAGGTTTCGCTTACACAGGGGTGTAGTTCAGTCGGTAGAACGTTGGTCTCCAAAACCAAATGTCGAGGGTTCGAGTCCTTCCGCCCCTGCTTCTTTATAATAAAATAAACGGGGCATTAGCGCAGTTGGGAGCGCGCCACACTGGCAGTGTGGAGGCCAGGGGTTCAAGTCCCCTATGCTCCATGAAAAAGGCTCAGAGAGCCTTTTTTTCGTGACGGAGAGGACCGCATGATGAGTGGAGCTTTGAAGGTCACTTTAACACTTTAAATCACAACGCTTTAGTGTATTGACTTTCCGGCGCTTTTGTAGTATGCTGTACATCAGCTTCAAAAAACAAAAAGAGAGGATTTTTATGATGAAAAAAAGAGTATTAGCAGTAGTAATGGCAGCGATGCTTGCCATGGGTGCTCTTGCAGGCTGCGGCAGCAAGGACACAAAGGAAACAGCCAAGTCCGAGACAAAGGCTGCAGAGACCAAGGCAGAGACAACGGCAGCTGAGACAAAGAAGGAAGAGACCACCGCTGCAGCAGCAGACGGTGAGACTGTAAAGATCGGTGTGATCCAGCTGGCAGAGCATCCCGCACTGGATGCCAGCTATCAGGGCTTTGTAGACGCACTGAAGGAAGCCGGCTATGAGGAAGGCAAGAACCTGGAGCTGAATTTCAACAATGCACAGGGTGACACCTCCAACTGTGAGACTATTGCCACAAAGCTTGTGAACAATCAGAGTGATCTGATCCTGGCGATCGCAACTCCCGCTGCACAGGCTGCAGCAGGCAAGACTACTGATATCCCGATCCTGGCAACTGCCGTTACCGATTTTGTGGCAGCAGGCCTTGCGGACAGCGATGAGGCTCCCGGAAGCAACGTATCCGGTTCTTCCGATATGAACCCCATTGCCGAGCAGTTCGATCTTCTGACTGAGCTTCTTCCCGATGCAAAGAAGGTGGGCATCATGTACTGCTCTTCCGAGGATAACTCCATCGTTCAGGCAGACATTGCAAAAGAGGTCTGCAAGGAGAAGGGTCTCGAGTACGAGGAGTTTACCGTATCCGACAGCAGCATGGTTCAGTCTGTGGCTGAGTCCATGATCGGCAAGGTCGACGCTGTTTATATTCCCACTGACAACCTGCTGGCAGAGGCAATGTCCACCGTTTCCATGGTTACCAATCCCAACGGGCTTCCCTGCATCGTAGGCGAAGAGGGCATGGTTGTGAACGGCGGTCTGGCCACCTACGGCCTTGAATATTATGCACTCGGCAAGCTGGCCGGCCAGATGGCTGTTGAGGTCCTGAACGGCGCCGACGTGAGCAAGATGCCCGTTCAGCACATCAGTGCAGAGGACTGCGCACTGTCTGTAAACTCTGAGGCTGCCAAGGAGCTTGGTGTAAGCCTGGACGCTGTTATGGACAGAGCAAAGGACGTGGCACAGTAATCTTCGTTTAGAGAAAGTCAGGAGGAGAGTAACAGTATGGGAATCTTATTGGCGATTCAGGGTGCCGTCAGCCAGGGTGTTCTTTGGGGAATTATGGCGCTTGGCATTTATCTGACCTACAGGATACTGGATGTGGCGGACCTGACCGTGGATGGGAGCTTCGCTCTGGGCGGCTGTACCTGCGCGGCGCTGGTCACAGCCGGGATGAATCCCTGGCTGTCACTGGTGGTGGCCGTGGCGGCAGGCATGATTGCGGGCTTTGTGACCGGCATGTTACATACGAAATGCGCCATCCCCGCCATTCTGGCCGGAATCCTGACTCAGATCGGTTTATATTCCATTAACCTGCGGATCATGGGGCGTTCCAACACGCCGCTTCTCAAGACTCCGACCATCTTCAAAAGTCTTGCTTCCATGACGGGGCTGGCCCAGAACTGGGTCTCCATGATCGTAGGTGCGATTTTTGTGATCGTGTTGATCGCAGTGCTGTACTGGTTCTTCGGTACAGAGATCGGCTCGGCTATCCGTGCCACAGGAAATAATGAAAATATGGTGCGTTCCCTGGGTATGAACACCAACACCCACAAGGTGATGGGGCTGGCTTTAAGCAACGGTCTGGTAGCCCTCTCCGGCGCGCTGGTTACCCAGAGCCAGGGCTACGCCGACGTCAAGCAGGGAACAGGAGCCATTGTCATCGGTCTGGCTTCCATCATCATCGGCGAGGTGATCTTCGGCAAGAAGAACAGCTTCGGTACGAAGCTTGCTTCTGTGGTCATCGGTTCTATCATTTACCGTATCATCGTTGCCGTGGTGCTTCAGATGGGTCTCAATACAGACGACTTAAAGCTTCTGACTGCGCTTCTCGTTGCAGCGGCCCTGACGGTGCCCGTTATCCTTGATAAGAGAAGACAGGCGGCAAGCTACGATCCGATGACAGATAAAAAAGACGGAAAGGGAGGAAAATAAGCATGTTGACCATAAGCCATGTAAGCAAAACCTTTAATCCCGGAACCGTCAATGAAAAGAAGGCTCTGCAGGACATCAACCTGCATCTGGAGCCGGAGGATTTTGTCACGGTGATCGGCGGAAACGGAGCCGGAAAATCCACAACTCTGAATATGATCGCAGGTGTGTATCCCATCGACTGCGGAACCATTTACCTGGACGGCGTCAATATTTCCAGACAGCCGGAGTACAAGCGGGCAGCCCTTTTGGGCCGCGTGTTCCAGGATCCCATGATGGGAACGGCAGCCAATATGCAGATCGAGGAGAATATGGCGCTGGCGCACAGAAGAGGCAGAAAAAGAGGCCTCAGATGGGGCGTCACCAAAGAGGAAAAGGAAGTCTTCCATGAGGAGCTCAAGCGGCTGGGACTCGGCCTTGAGGACAGAATGACTGCCAAAGTAGGACTTTTGTCCGGCGGACAGCGGCAGGCGCTGACTCTTCTGATGGCAACCCTTCAGAAACCGAAGCTTCTCCTTCTGGATGAGCATACGGCGGCGCTCGACCCCAGAACTGCGAAAAAAGTGCTGAGTCTGACTGAGGAGATCGTCACTGAGGAACGTCTGACGGCTCTGATGGTGACCCATAACATGAAGGACGCGCTTCGTCTCGGAAACCGTCTGATCATGATGCATGAGGGACGCATTATTTACGATGTCCGCGGTGAGGAAAAGAAAAAGCTCACCGTAGAGGATCTGCTGAAAAAATTTGAGGATGCCAGCGGCGGCGAATTTGCCAACGACCGGATGATCCTGGCAGAATAAAAAAGGCGAAAGCCTGAAATATGAGAAAAAATATTGGGAGACCATTGCAAAAGCGATGGCCTCCCGGTTTGTTTTTGTTCCGTTATTTTAACACGCCTGCCTCCAGAAGCTTTGCCTTCACGGTGGGATAGGCATCCAGGTTGGTGTGGGGAAAGAATTTGGAGGCCTGCATCTGGGTCACAAAATCCTCCACGGTTGCAAACTGGAGATAGTGCATATTGGGGATGAAGCGGGCAAGCTTTTCAAACAGCCTCCGGTCGGCGAGCAGGGCACAGGCACCCTTTAAGGAACCATTCCCCACGCAGGAGAACCGTTCTCTGGGCACATCAGGGTAAAGACCAATGGTTATGGCTGATTCCAGGTCAAGGTATTTGCCGAAGGAACCGGCCATGTATATGTGATCCATGTCATCGGGAGAGAAGCCGGTTTCCGACAGCAGGCAGGAAACCATGGTACTGGCGGCAGCCTTGGTATCCATAAAGCTTAAAATATCCGACTGGGTAAAATAGCGGTCCTCCCCGTCTGCCGTTTCGCTGCGGCCGTCACCGGGGCAGGCACCCCAGCCGTAGACGACAGCCGGTTCTCCATCCTTCATAACGATCCGTTCCGACTGCTCCGGCTGCAAAGTTCCCCGAAGATCCATCCATCCGTTTAAGAGAAGCTGGGCCAGAAGGTCCACGATACCGGAGCCGCAGATCCCTCTGATCGGTTCTCCACCGATAGTGGTGACCGTAAAAACACCGTCTTTCACGGATACACTGTCCACTGCACCTGCGTCGGCCCGCATGCCGTAACGGCTGATGCCGCCCTCCAGTGCAGGACCGGCGGCTCCGGCACCGGCCACCAGAAATTCTGAGCTTCCGATGACCATTTCTCCGTTTGTTCCGATGTCGATGTAGAGGGAAATTTCTTCGTTTTTCATCATGTCGACGGCCAGAAGGCCGCTGAGAATATCACCGCCCAGGTAATTGGCAGCGGAGGGAATGCAGTAGACGAGCCCTTCAAAGGGCATGGACAGTTCCCTTCCGGGGATAAATCCGCCGTCATTGAATACAGGAGCAAAAGGTGACATAAAGACCGGGAAAGCATCAATGCCCAGCAGAAAATGGATCATGGTGGTATTGCCTCCGATGACCATAACGGAGCTTTTGGATACGTCGATGCCCGTATGGGCAGTCAGCCGGTCCATGAGCCCGGTGAAGGTGGAAACCGTGGCTTCCTGAAGCTCCTTCTTCTGAGCCTCCCCTGCCTGAGTGTGGAAGATCCTGGTGAGAATATCCTCGCCATAGGAAATCTGCCCGTTGAAGCAGCCCTCTTCCCGGATGATCCTTCCGGTATTCAGATCCATGAGATTCATGACGACGGTGGTGCTTCCCAGATCAACCGCCAGACCGTAATGGAAGGCGGTGGTATCGCCGGCCTCCAGAGCGGAGACCTGCCAGCCGTCCCCGGTAAACACCAGGGTGACGGTAACCCTCCAGTGATCCAGCCGAAAGGCCGGGTAATCTCTTTTTAAAACAGAATAAGGAAAGCTTACCGGCCCGTCCACCTGGTTTTCCAATGCGTACAGAAGCCGCTCACGGTCAGCCATGGTGTCTCCCTCCGACGGGGGCGTAAGCTCCAGATACAGCTTTTTGCTCAAGGAAAGGCCGGAAAGGCAGCCGGTATAGACCTCTGAGATATTTTCTGTGGTTGCAGTCGAAAATGCCATGGAAGACCTCCTTACAGAGATATTATGTCAATGGATAAATTGTACGTAAGAAACAGAATCTGTCTATATTCTAGCACATTTACAACTTGTTTACAAAGAGAATCGTGCTTCTTTGCATGGATATGGTAAAATAAAAGAGACGAAGAGGAGGGGAACTCCATGGATAATCATATTTTTATTATCGAGGACAATCCGGCCATCGCAGAGCTTCTGGTGCGGGTGGAAAAGGTTCTGGAACGGACTGGCCGGCTGCAGAGCCGCATCAGAGTGGGGAATGTGGAGATCCGCCTGGACAGGAGGTGTGGGGAGATCTGTATATCGGAGAGACAAGGACAGTGGACGTTCATGTTGGGCAGCTCAGAAAAAAGCTGGGTGAGCCGGAGCTGATACAGACTATTCCCAAAATCGGTTACCGGCTGGAGGATACGGAATGAAGCTTTATCAGAAAATAATGGTTTCGATTTTTGCAGTACTGACGGTCTGTGGGATCTTCTTTGGCTGGTTCATGGGTACATATTTTGAAAACCGGCAGATAAGCAGAGCGGCGGAAACGGAGCTCCATAGCTACGAGACAGCTCTCTATACACTGGAAAAGCTGTATGCGATGGAAACAGAGGAGGATGCTTCGGAAAAAAATGCCCGGATGATCATGGACAGTCTGTTCAGCCACAAAATGTACCGGGATTATATCTGCCTGAAAAACGGTCAGGTCTTCAGCGATTCCTCGGAATATGTTATCCGTTTTGATCCGGGGTGGCTGGAGCAGGGGAGGTTTGAGGAGACTGAATATGTGATCGAGGAGAATAACGGGGAATATCTGATGGTCATCGGTACAAGGATTCCCTGGTTTCAGGAGAACGGGTATCTGTTTACCGTGCGGGATCTGACGGATATTCACAGGGATGTAAGGGATTTTCTTGGACAGTTTGCCATGCTTCTGATCGTGGGCCCGATCCTTGATACCAGCTCGGTATTTCTGACTCTGCCTCAAATCACAGGCAGCGGCGCTCTGGCAATTTTTCTTCGGATGGTGCCCAGATGCAGACAGGAGGCCGGAAGAATCCATAAAGCACAGCAGGGAATCGGTCGGGGGATCGGCCAGGGAAGTGTTTTGCAGAGAATCCGAATCGGATTGCGTATCTTTTCCATGTTAATCACCTGGCTGATCGATCACCTGACAGCTGCCTCTGAATCCGTGCGCAGCCGGGGCAGCAGTCTACGGGGAAAAACTGCCTTTTCTGCCTACCGCTTTGACAATCGGGATCGTGCGTATGTGATCGCACTGTTTACCTGCCTGAGCATGATATGGATGGCAGTGATGCTGCGCCAGACGGATATGGTCTATGATCCGAGAATGATCTGGACATCAATCACTTCCATGTCCTGGCTGTTCTATGGCGGCTATGTGATCTTTTGCCGCATGCCAATGTTTTTGGATCTGTGGACAGAATATCGGTTCCGAAATGCAGGGAGGAAAGCGTTTTGAAACGAGAACAGTTTTATATCTCGACTATTGCACCGGATGCCGCAGAAGCTGCCCGGATGCGACCTTTACGCTGGAGGTGACTGAGGTAGAATATGCCATGAACTGGCTGGAGGATAATTTATGGAATTTTATGCATTTTTCTCATTGAGTTTATAAAAATTTTATGATATTATAAAAATTGATTTTATATTATTCCAGCCGGAATGGGGAAGTTCCACCCTGTTCCGGCATGTTATGTTCAAGAAACGGAGGATAAAAATGGAAAAGCTTTTCAAACTGAAAGAGCACGGTACCAACGTAAGGACTGAAGTCGTTGCAGGTATCACCACCTTCTTTGCCATGGCTTACATCATTTTTGTAAATCCTACCTATCTGTCCCAGACCGGTATGGATTTCACTGCAGTCATGGTTGCCACCTGCCTTTCTGCAGCAATCGGAACTCTGCTCACCGCGTTCATTGCCAATGTGCCTTTCGCACAGGCCCCCGGCATGGGTCTGAACGCCTTCTTTACCTACACCGTATGCTTCGGTATGGGCTATACCTGGCAGCAGGGTCTGACTATCGTGCTGATTTCCGGTATTCTGTTCCTGATCGTTACGGTTTCTCCTCTGAGAAGCAAGATCATTGAGGCGATTCCCGCCTGCCTTAAGAATGCCATTTCCGTAGGTATCGGTCTGTTTATCGCATTTATCGGCCTTCTGAATTCCGGTATCGTACAGTGCTTCGGTCCTGAGGGCGGAAGCTATACCGATATGGGAGCCATCACCGGAGGTTCCGCTCTGCTGGCGATCATCGGCCTGCTGATCACCGGTATTCTCATTGCATACAAGATTAAGGGTGCCATCTTCATCGGCATTATCATCACCACCATCATCGGCATCCCCATGGGAATCACCAAGATGCCTGAGACCATGACCATGAGCCACATCGGCAATATCAGCCTGACCGCATTCCAGCTGGATTTCGGCGGCGTAATGTCCATGGGCATCCTGCCTCTTGTGACGGCAGTGATCAGCTTCTTTATCGTGGACTGCTTCGATACCGTAGGAACCCTTCTCGGTACTGCCGGAAATGCCGGTATGCTTGACAAGGATGGAAACCTTCCCGGCGGTGACAGAGCTCTGATCGCAGATGCTCTTGCTACCTGCGTCGGCGCATGCCTCGGTACCTCCACCGTTACCACTTATGTTGAGTCCTCCACCGGTATCCAGGAGGGCGGACGTACCGGCCTTACTTCTGTTGTGACCGGTCTTCTGTTCCTGCTCTGTGTACTGCTGGCTCCCATTGCCGGTATCGTTCCCAGTGCTGCAACTGCTCCTGCTCTGATCATCGTAGGCGTTTACATGATGATGGGCGCTGCAAAGATCGAGTGGAATGATTTTGAGACAGCGCTGCCCTGCTTCTTAACCATCGCCATGATGCCCTTCTCTTACAGCATCTCCGATGGTATCGGCTTTGGCTTCATCTCCTACGCCGTGATCAAGATCTTCCGCGGCAAGGCAAAGGAGGTACCTGTGCTGGTATACATCCTTTCCGTTATCTTCATTGCCATGTATGTTCTGGGTGCAAGCGTCTAAGCACGTGTAAAAATATACCTTATCGCACGAAGTGCGCCAGCCTGAAGGGCTTGCATTGACGAGTGCCATTAGGTATACAGAGACAGATATTGACCCGCATCGGACGTTGTCCGGTGCGGGTTTTTCGTATTATATTAAAGGAAAGTTCTCCTTTCGGAGAACCCTTAATTGAAAAATGCCCGCTGGAAGCGAGCATAATAAGACAGACGATGGTTAAAAAAGATCAATATAGAAGCCTTCTTCAAATTCATCATCTCAAGAAAGAGCATTTCTTTTTTACAGTTTGGACATTGCAGCGGGTCGTAGCCCATGGTGAGCAGGAAGAGTCTTTCTAACGAAAGAATTATCTTCATGTTTGTTGTAATGAAAGGTCACGTTATCACTATCGTAAGAATCAATTCTGGAAAGGGCGATGACTGGGCGGCCGGGGTGCGGCTGACATACTTGACAATAGAGTTCGGGTCGCAGAGATTTGGTTTTGCGTAAATATAAAAGCCATTTTTGTCTTTAGGGTATATTTCAGATTTTGTTTTTTTAAAAGAAGAGCCAATGCGCTTTTCAAGTTTATTTTTGTACCGGATTTTGAAGAATTTCTGGTTAAACTGATCGTCACAGATAATTATTTCAAATATTCAACCGCTGTTCCAATTCTGGAAAATGTGGAGCTTGAAACCACGAATGACTATGTCCATTATTTTTCATTTCAGATTGATAAATAGAAATGAAGGAGATACTTCCATACTTTTCTGTAGTAAATATAGTTTATTCCGGAGCAATTATTCTTCTGTCGGCAAAATAAAAAACTGACCTATTTCAAATACTGTGGCACGATTTTTAGTTGAAATTTTGCCGCTTAACTGTGAAAAAGAAATCTTAATTCTTTATTAGAATTGACTGGAAACTCCGAATAGGCCTTTACCTGTTCGCCAAAACGTGATAAAATAACGAAAGCTACAAGCAGTGCAGCGGAAAACAGATGCACGCAGAGCCATGCTTGCATGGCGATGTGGGCATCTGTTTTCCGCTATAGGGCGCGAGCCCGAAAGCGTCAGAGCGGAAGCTCTGGCGCGAAGCACTGAGCAGGAAAGCAGAGCGAAAAGGGCGCGAGGCACTGCACAGGAAAGCAGAGCGAAAAGGGCGCGAGCCCGAAAGCGTCAGAGCGGAAGCTCTGGCGCGAAGCACTGAGCAGGAAAGCAGAGCGAAAAGGGCGCGAAGCACTGCGCAGGAAAGCAGAGCGAAAAGGGCGCGAGCCCGAAAGCGTCAGAGCGAAGCTCTGGCGCGAAGCACTGCGCAGGAAAGCAGAGCGAAAAGGGCGCCAGCCCGAAAGCGGCAGAGCGGAGCACAGCGGATAATGGAGGATAGATATGCGGGGAATTCGACAGTGGATGTCCGATCACAGTGAGATAACAGGGATTTTTGTGTTTTTGCTGATTGTTATTATAATCGGAGGCGCCTCATACGGCATCAGCTATGCCGTTGGCGGCGGTGTGAAGAATACAGCACCGTCAGGGCAGGTGGCTGATGGGGGGACAAAGTCTTCTGACAGCCAGTCGGGAGCAGCCGGTGAGTCCGGAGATAACGCCTCCCAGCCGTCAAACGGCGGGGAAAGCAGTCCTTCTCAGCTGGAATCCAGTTCGGAAGCTTCTGAGAGCAGCCAGCCGTCTGACGGCCAGAATGGACAGAACGCGGCCCAGCCGTCAAATGCGGACGGCCAGTATGCTGTGGGCGACACCATCAATGAGTACGGTGTTTATTTCCAGATCGTAGATGAGCAGGTGACAGCGAAGATCGAAACAAATCTGCGGCGTGTGCCCAGTACCGAGAAGGATGAGGATGTCATTGCCACTATCTATAACGGAGACTGGATCAAACGTACCGGTATTGGTCACAATGGATGGTCCCGGGTGGAATATCAGGGACAGGTCCTTTACGCGGTAACCAGCTATCTGTCCACAGACGGAACTTCCTCGTCAGTTCCCACCTATCAGGAAGTGAGCGAGCAGGTGACGGCAAAGGAAGAGGTCCATCTGCGCTCTGAGCCCAATTCCGGTTCGGAGGAGAATATTGTTGCCACCCTGACCAACGGAGAATTCATAACCCGTACCGGTATCGGCAGCAATGGCTGGTCAAGGCTTGATTACAACGGGACGGAGGTCTATGCGGTAACCAGTCTGCTGACAACAGCGCAATAGAGAGGAAAAAAGCAGGCACAGGATGTGAGTTCACGAAGACCGCAGTCCTGTGCCTTTGTAAAACATATCATATGCGGAAGGGGGAAATCGTATGGAACAGCATGAAATCAGGGAACGTCATCCGCTATTGGATGAAAAGGGGCGGCTTGTGGAACCGGGCTATGCAAAAGAGCTTTTGCTGGATTACGACAGAAACGCTATAAAAGCGGGAAAATTAAGGATCAAGGAATGGGATTATTATCTCATTTCCAACGGAGCATTTGCGGTGGCTCTTACCATTGACGACAATTCTTATATGGGCCTGGACAGTATTTCCCTCCTGGATTTTCGAATCCCCTGGTGCCACACCAAGAGCGCCATGGCCGCCTTTACCATGGGGAAAAAGAAACTTCCCTCCTCCAGCAGGGAAGGGGACGTGACCGCCGTCGGAAAGAATTATAAAATGAAATTTGAGAATAACGGAAGCGAGCGGGTGCTCCTGTTTCAGATGGATGATTTCTGCGACGGAAAACCGATTCGCGGCAGGCTTCGGTTGGAATGTCCGGAGACAGAATCCATGGTGATTGCGACTCCCTTTAAAGGTAAAACGAAGGCATTCTATTATAACCAGAAAATCAACTGTATGCCGGCTTCCGGAAAGGTGGAATTCGACGGAAAGCTCTATGAATTTAAAAAGGGAGAGGCCTTCGGTGTTCTGGATTGGGGCCGCGGAGTCTGGACCTACAAAAACACCTGGTACTGGGGAAGCGCTTCAGGCCAGCTGGACGGAGTTCCTTTCGGTTTGAATATCGGTTACGGCTTTGGGGATACTTCTGCTGCCAGCGAAAACATGCTGTTTTATGATCACAAGGCTCACAAGCTGAGTCAGGTCCACTTTAACATCCCCATGAAGGATGGAAAGGAGGATTACATGAGCCCCTGGACCTTTACCAGCGATGACGGCCGGTTTGAGATGGACTTTGTTCCGATCCTCGACCGGGCGTTCTGCGCCGATGTGAAAATCATATGCTCCGATCAGCATCAGGTGTTCGGAACCTTCACGGGTGAGGCAGTGCTGGATGACGGAACGGTCCTTGAAATCAAAGATTTCCCCGGTTTTGCGGAAAAGGTCTTTAATAAATGGTAAATTGCCTGTTTTACTGCAGAGAGAGTATCCCTCAAGTCATGAAATGCGACTTTTGGGATACTCTTTTTCAGATTACCTGTTGAAAACAGAAATGGTCCGGGGCAGTCTCAGGGTTCCTGGTCGCGGATCTCTCCGCAGGCCATTTTCTTCCCGGAATGGCCGGAGGGCTGACTTGTAAAATCATCTGTCATTTCATGGATAACTGCTGTCCGTCCGACCACCTCCTCCGGCCGGAAACGGTCAGTATAGAACATGGTCAGTGCGTAGCCGTTATTTCCAAAGAGAGGCGGCAGATCGCCCGCATGAGCCGGATGCTCACAGTTTTCCGGGTTATAATGTTCTCCTGTCGCTGAGAAGGAATCCTCCTCCGTTCCAAGGCAGATCGTTCCCTCATGAATGTGGAAGCCGAAGATCTTTCCCTCGCAGGGTTCATCGGTGAACGGTAGTCCGGCAGCCTCCACGATCACCAGGGAGCCGTCCCAGAACGGAAAAAGATACATGCTGCCGTGGACATCCGGGTAATCGTCGCTTCCGAGAAGCATGGCATAGGCGGCGGGAGACGAAGTTAAAATCGTGTCAAAGGCCTGATTCAGTTCCTGTCTCATGGCTGCTTCCCACAGGAGCAGTTTTTGCTGTCCATCTTATCAAAGGCAGGATTGAAGGCATAGAAGTTTCTGGAGTCCAGGTGATCCTGAGTTACGCGCAGTGCTTCACCGAACCGCTGAAAGTGAACGATCTCTCTCTGACGGAGGAAACGGATCGGGTCACAGACCTCCGGATCCTTCACAAGACGGAGGATATTGTCGTAAGTGGTGCGGGCTTTCTGTTCGGCGGCCATATCCTCGTACAGGTCTGTGATCGGATCGCCTTTGCTCTGGAACTCACAGGCGTTGAAGGGGATTCCGCCTGCGGCCTGGGGCCAGATACCGGCCGTATGATCCACATAGTAGGGGGAGAAGCCCTGTTCCTGCAGTTGTTCGGCGCTTAAGCCCCGGGTCAGCTGATGGACGATCGTGGCAACGATCTCCAGGTGAGCCAGTTCTTCTGTACCTGCAGAAGCATCGGAAATGCGGATTTTGACAATAAACGTGCTGCACATCGGCTTTTTGTTGGCAGCTGTGAATTGATATAAAGGGCGTTCTGTGATACATTAGGTAAAAAGGACATCGAAACGGTTCTTATGATAAGGGAGGAATCATGTTTCAGGATAAGGTCATTGTTATTACCGGCGGTGCCGGCGGAATCGGCAAAAGCATCCGGGAAGAATTTGAAAAAGAAGGAGCCAGCGTCTGCATTATAGATACTGCAGAAAACCCGTATTTTGTAGGAGATGTCGGTGAGGAAGCGGTTCTCCGCCGCTTTGCGGAAAAGGTGATCACAGAATATGGCAGGGTGGACTGCCTCATTAATAACGCTCCGCCCCTCTTCAAGGGTATCAGCGAATGTACCTACGAGGAGTTTAATTATGCACTTCGGGTGGGGGTTTCTGCCGCTTTTCTGCTGACGCAGCTATTTCTGCCCTGGTTTGCCCCCGGCTCCAGCATCGTCAATATTTCCTCCACCCGTGACCGTATGAGCCAGCCCCAGAGCGAGAGCTATACGGCGGCCAAGGGAGGCATTTCCGCTCTTACTCATGCACTGGCTGTGAGTCTTGCCGGAAGGGTGCGGGTCAATTCTATTTCTCCCGGCTGGATCGACACAGATTACAGGGTTTACGAGGGCTCTGACGCGCTCCAGCAGCCGGCAGGCCGTGTGGGAAATCCCATGGATATTGCCAGTATGGTTCTGTTCCTCTGCTCGGACAAAGCCGGCTTTATTACCGGTGAAAATATCTGCATCGACGGCGGACAAACCCGGCTGATGATCTATCATAACGACTGCGGCTGGAGCTATCAGCCATAAAAGGATATAACCGTCAAAACGGAGAAAGAGGGAACATCTGATGAAGGAAGAATGTCTGATCTGCAAAGCACCGCTTCAATATCTGGTCAGGGATGAGCTGATGGAGTGTGCCATTTGTCATAAACAGGAAATGAGCAAGACCCGCTGTATCAACGGTCATTATGTATGCAGCGAATGTCATACAAAGGGAATGGACAGTATTTTTGGCCTGTGCCTGTCCGAGACCTCGACAGATCCCATGGAGATCCTCGAAAAAATGATGGGGCTTCCCTTCTGTCATATGCACGGACCGGAGCATCATGTGATGGTTGGTATGGCGCTGTTGACAGCCTATAAAAACGCGGGAGGCAGACTGGAGTTTGAGGAAGCTTTGAGGGAAATGTACAGCCGGGGCAAAGCGGTTCCCGGTGGAGTATGTGGATTTTGGGGCGCCTGCGGCGCAGGAATCAGCGCGGGGCAGTTTATTGCTATCGCCACCAGCTCCACACCTCTGGCCCAAGAGCCCTGGGGGCTCAGCAATCGTATGACATCCCAGGCATTGGGCAGCATCGGTGCAGTGGGCGGTCCCCGCTGCTGCAAACGGGATTCATATCTGGCTGTTCTGGCTGCCATCGACTTTGCACGGGAGGAATTGGGCGTGAAAATGACACGGACGGTCCCTGTATGCAGACGTTTTGCACAGAATAACCAGTGTATCGGCAGACGGTGCCCTTTCCGGCAGGGCTGAACGGTGGAAAAGACTGGCGGCACGATAAAAGTGACGATTAAAGGGGACAGATAAAATATGAAACGCATATTTACGGTGATTTTGATAATGATAACAGTATTGACAGGATGCGGAGGGAAGAACGTGGAAAAGAATACGTATCAGCAGATCTCGCAGGATAAAGCAAAGCAGATGATGGAGGAGCAGGAGGATGCCATCGTTCTGGATGTCCGGGAAAAGGAAGAATATGAAACCGGCCACATTCCGGGGGCAGTTTTACTGCCGTTAGGAACCATCGATGAGGACAGTGCCGCATCGGTGATTCCCAAGAAGGATTCTGTGGTCCTGGTGTATTGCCGAAGCGGCCGGCGGAGCAAACAGGCTTCTCAGGCTCTGGCAGAACTGGGCTATACGCAGATTTATGAGTTTGGAGGCATCAATGACTGGCCCTATGAGGTGGAGTAAGAAGTTTCCGCAGCGATTTAACAACAACAGCGCTCACTTGTGAAGTGGGCGCTATTTTTTACCCGTTTGTTCTATGGTACAGCCATTGCCCCATATATATGGAACAAAATGAGGAGACAGCGGCTAATGTACAGAGAATTTGTTTATTCCGGTGATCCGCCTCCGGAATTAAAGGGAGAGGAGTACGAAGCATTTCTTATGAACATACAGAAATCAGTTCTTTTTTCTCTGGAACAGAGAAAGCTGTTAAGCCCGGAACAGAGGAAACGCTGCCTGGCCGAGCTGGAAAGAAGGGGCAGCAATGGACCGGTATGAACGGTTATATCAGGAACAGAAAGCTGTGGATGAGAAAAAGCGTGTGGCTGCCTATTGCCGGGTGTCCACGGACAAGGAGGACCAGGCAAATTCCTTTGAAAATCAGTGCAGATTTTTCCGTCAGTACATTGCAGCCAGTCCTAATTGGGAGCTTTACGGGATCTTTGCTGACGAGGGGATTTCCGGGACCAATACAAGAAAGCGGAAGGAATTTAACCGTATGATAGCCTGCGCCCAAAACGGCGACTTTGATCTGATCATAACCAAGGAAATTTCCCGCTTTGCGAGAAATACGCTGGACAGCATTTATTACACCCGGGAACTGAAAAGCCGTGGTGTCGGCGTGATCTTTATGAATGATAATATCAACACTCTGGACAGTGATGCGGAGCTGCGTCTTGCAATTATGTCCTCCATCGCACAGGAGGAGAGCCGAAGAACCTCCGAGCGGGTAAAATGGGGACAGAAACGCCGGATGGAGCAGGGGATCGTCTTCGGCAGGAGTATGCTTGGCTACGATGTGAAAGACGGAAAAATGACGGTCAATGCGGAGGGAGCAAGGACGGTACGCCTGATCTTTCACAAGTTTGTCCATGAGGGAAAGGGAACTCACATCATTGCCCGGGAGCTTCGGGAGGAAGGCATTCATCCGATGTATGCTGGGGAATGGCAGAATACGGTTATTCTCCGCATTCTCCGAAATGAAAAATACTGCGGCGATCTGGTTCAGAAAAAGACCTATACTCCGGACTATTTGTCCCATTCAAAGAAATATAACAGGGGCCAGGAGGAGTTTGTGATTCTGCGGGATCATCATGAACCGATCATTTCCCGGGAACTCTTTGAAAAAGCAAACCGCATACTGGATGCCAGGTCCCTCTCGCAGAAAGGAAGATCAAAACACAGCAGCAGGTATCCCTTCTCCGGGAAAATCAAGTGCGGCCGCTGCGGCAGTAGTTGCGTCGCCAGATATAAGACACGGAAAGACGGAAGCCGCTATAAAGCGTGGCGTTGTGCAGAAGCGGTGAAGAACGGAAGCCCTCATATAGATCAGGCAGGAGATCGGGTGGGTTGTGTCGGGCAGAGCATTCGGAACGAAGAGGCCATCCATATGATGAGGCTGGTTGCCGGAGGCCTGAACTATGACAGGGAGAAGCTGGAAGAGCAGCTGACTTCCGTTGTCAGAGCTACGGTTTCTTCCGAACTGTCTGTCCCGATGAAGGAGATTGAGGAAACCATCCGCGAAATTGTCGGCGGAGTGGAACAGGAGGACGAGTTCTATAAGGGGATCCTGGATAGAATAGTGGTAAATGACAGGGACAACGTTGACATATATCTGAAGCTGCTTCCGTTTAAATGGAGCTTTACAGCCCGGAAGTCTTTCGACGGAAAAACGGAAAATTTCAGAGCAGTTTGTAAAAAGCGGAACATTTCAGAGGCTTCTCTGCCGATATCTGTCAGCACTGCCTTACATTCCCTGTAGGGCATTACGTAGCGTTGGGAGAGGTAACGCATGGAGGCGCCCATTTCTCCGTCGGGGCCACCGTATTGACTGATAATGATCTTCGCCAGCTCCGCATTTGGCGTGCTGATGTTTACCGGGTACTGCAGCCTTTTTTCATAGTTCCACATGAGCAGGCACCTCCTTCCCAGGGCCAGGGATCGTTCACCCAGGTCCAGTAATCGGCGTCATCCTTTACGCCGTCCTTGGTCAGAGGGCCGAACTGGCATTCATACGCCTTTACAGCGGTCTCTCTGGCTTTTTTCATGTTCTGATAATAGGCCAGGGCCTCCTGGCAGTCGGGATGAGTGTCCAGATAAAGCTGCACATCATCCAGAGCAAAACTGAATTTGTAGATATCATTCATTAATTCATTCATGGCCGGACTGCACACCTCCCGATGACGAATGGTTTGTCAAGAGACGGAAATACCGTTCCGATGAAAAGACCCTTATCCAAAGGGTAGGTACATTCCCATTGCTGCCAGGGTACATAGCCCATGGCGACATCCCGATTGCTGTCGGACGGACACTGTCCGGAACGGCAGACATTAAAATCTGCCCGCGGGGCAGAGGGGCAGCCACAGGAATTTTCGCGGGAAACAGGTGCTCTGCAGTGGGATCCCTCCAGGGAGGAAGAACCGCTGCAGCGGGAGGACTCATAGAGAGTCGGTTTGGGGCAGCTGCGGGGAGCGGGATCACAGGATACCTGTGCCGGACCCGGGCAGAAGCCGGGCATGGAGCCGCCGCGCCTGCAGTCTGCCCGGCGCTGATTATAACGTTCCAATATAAGAATTCCTTTCCGAATGGGTGGTTACTAGTAATATATGAGAAAACCGGAGGAAGGTGCGCAAATTCGGGACGGGGAGGCTTGCTTATTCCCAGGGAAGATGTTATGATTTCTAAGGACAAGAAACGTGAGAAAAGAGGAAAGAACGTTGAAGATAAAGATGGCCGGAATAGATTACCGGAAGGCACCGGTTCAGGTCAGGGAGCAGTTTTCCATGACGGCTTCCATGGTGGAGCGGGCACTGAAGGAGAGCAGAAAAGCAGAAGGAGTCACAGGCTGTGTGATCATTTCCACCTGCAACAGGACAGAATACTGGATCAGCGGGGAGGCGGACAGCTTTTACGGGCTCAATCCTGCGGCCCTGCTCTGCAGAGAAAAGGAACTGGACTATTCCGATTATGCTTCCTATTTTACTGTACGGGAGGGGAAAGAGGCAGTCCATTACCTGATGGAATTGTGCTGCGGCCTCCAGTCCCAGATCTTCGGGGACGACCAGATCATCAGCCAGGTGAAGCGGGCTGTCGACGTGGCCAGGGAGCAGGAAGCACTGGATTCGGTGCTGGAGATCCTGTTTCGCACGGCAGTGACCGGTGCTAAAAAAGTGAAAACAAAGGTGCTTCTCACCAACGTGGACCGTTCCGTGGCGGCAGCCATGACAGCGCTCCTTCGCAAAGAGGGAATTTCCATAAAGGGAAAAAACTGTATGGTGATCGGAAACGGGGAGATCGGCCGGCTGGCCGCTTCAGAGCTTGTGAAGGCCGGAGGTTTTGTGTCCATGACTCTGCGTCAGTATAAGACCAGAGAGGCGATCATTCCCGCAGGGTGTCGTGTGATCGATTACAACGACAGGTATGAGAAGCTTTCTCACATGGATATTGTGGTGAGTGCCACAGTGAGCCCTCATTATACGCTGACGGCGGAACGGGCAGCGGAATGTCTGTCAGACGGTGAAAGGGTATTCATTGATCTTGCAATCCCCAGAGATCTGGAGCCGGAGCTTGGGAAGCTGTCGGGAATCCGTCTTTTTGATATGGACAGCTTCAGCCAGTTAAAATATGAAGGGGATCTGAAGCAGATCGCGGTAGCTGATGAGATCCTGAAGAAATATGAGTTGGAATTTGAACAGTGGTATGAGTTTCGGGAGTATGTGCCGGTGGTGAAGGAGATCGCCCGGGCAGCAGGGGAAGATACGGCGGCACGGCTTCGAAAGGAACTGAAGAGTTATTCACTGGAGCGGGAAGAACGGGAGGAACTGGAAAAGGCCATCGAGAAGGCGGCGGCCAAGGTGGTGGCCAAGCTTTGTTACGGCCTCCGGGAGGACATGGAGCCTCAGAGCTGGAAGCCCTGTCTCGATGGGCTGAAGCGTTCTTCAGATAATCTGGAATAGAAAAGGAAAAGAAGCATGAAATTTCCGATGTTTGTGGAGCTTGATGGGAAAAAGGCCGTGGTTGCGGGTGCCGGAGTGATCGGCACAAGGCGCATTCAGGTGCTGGAGGAATTCGGCGCCCGGGTTTTTGTGGTTTCACCGGAGATTTCTCCGGAGGTGAGAAAGCTTTGGGAGGAGGGCCGCATAAACTGTGAGCTCCGCATCCTGGAAAAAAGGGATCTGGATCAGGCCTTTCTGGCGGTGGCGGCGACTGACAGCCGGGAGGCAAACCATCAGGCGGCAGTCTGGTGCCGGGAGGCAGGGATTCCGGTCAACGTGGCGGACAAAAAAGAAGAGTGTGATTTTTATTTTCCCGGAATTGCCAGAGGGGGGCTTCTGACGGCAGGAATCTGTGCCGGAGGAAAGGATCACCGGATGGCAAAGGAGGCTGCGGCAGAGGTCCGGCAGCTTTTCGCGGAAAAGTATAGTAGTAAGGAACCTTGAAAGAAAGGATAATCAGGCTATAATGGCAGAAAATAAGAAAGTGATTCGCGTGGGCAGCCGGGAAAGCCGGCTGGCGGTGGAACAGACCATGCTTTTGCTCAGGCAGATTGAGAAGAGTCATCCGGAACTCACCTTTGAGCTGGTGACCATGAAAACAACAGGAGATATGATTCTGGACAGAAGCCTGGATCAGGTGGGCGGAAAGGGTCTGTTTGTCAAGGAGCTGGACAAAGCGCTCCGGGAAAAGCAGATCGATTTTTCCGTACACAGCCTGAAGGATATGCCTATGGAACAGCCGGAGGGGATGCCCATTGTGGCCTTTTCCGGGAGGGGAGAGGTCCGGGATGTGCTGGTTTACCCGAGAGGAAGAGAGAGATGGAGTCCGGACTGCGGACGCCCTTTTGTGATAGGAACCTCCAGCGAGCGGCGGCGGCTGCAGCTGGCGGCCATGTTTCCGGAGGCGGAGTTTTCCCTGATCAGAGGAAATGTACTGACCAGGTTAAAAAAGCTGGATGAGGGGAAGTATGACGCCATTGTGCTGGCTGCTGCAGGCTTGATACGCCTGGGGCTTTCCGACAGGATCGATACATACCTGGAGCCGGACCAGGTGATTCCTGCGGCAGGGCAGGCAATTCTGGCAGTGCAGGGCCGGACGGGAGAGGATTACTCTTACCTGGACTGCATCGCCTGTGAAAGTGCCCGTCAGGAGGCAGAGGCGGAGCGGGGGTTTGTACGGTATCTGGACGGAGGCTGTTCTTCCCCTATTGCCGCATATGCTGTGAAGGAAGGAGAACTCCTCCGGCTGCGGGGCCTGTATTATGAAGAAGAAACAGGCCGGTATCTGACCGGTGAACTGACCGGTCCGGCTGAGGAGGCTGAAGCACTGGGCATCGCTCTTGCAAAAAAGCTTCAGGCTTCAGTGGGCGGGCGCACTTCGTGCGGTAAGGTTCGCCCTGGGGCACCCCTCAATGCATGCCCTGCGGGCAGGCGCACTTCGTGCGGTAAGGTATGGCTGGTGGGAGCAGGACCCTCCGATCCCGGTCTTTTTACCCTGAAGGGGCAGAAGGTCCTTTCAGAGGCCCAGGTGGTGGTCTATGACCGGCTGGTGGGACCGGCGATTCTTCAGATGATGCCGGAAAAAGCGGAAAAAATTGATGTGGGCAAACGGTCCGGAGATCATCCGGTGCCCCAGGAGGAGATTAACCGGATCCTTCTTGAGAAGGCCCGGGAAGGAAAACGGGTGGTTCGCTTAAAAGGAGGCGATCCCTTCGTTTTCGGCCGTGGAGGAGAGGAACTGGAGCTTTTGGCAGAACACCATATTCCCTTTGAGGTGGTACCGGGGGTGACTGCTGCAGCGGCAGTACCGGCCTACGCGGGAATTCCGGTCACCCACAGGGATTACTGCTCCTCTGTGCACCTGATCACGGCCCATAAAAAGCGTGGCAGCGGAGAGACACTGGATTTTGATACATTGGCAAAGCTGGACGGAACGCTTGTGTTTTACATGGGACTCAGTGCTCTCGGGGATATCTGCCGGGGTCTTGTAGCGGCAGGAATGGAGGAAGACATGCCTGCAGCGGTGCTGGAACGGGGAACCACGGCAGCCCAACGGAGGGTGGTGTCCACCGTATCCCGGCTTCCTGAGGAGGCCCGGAAAGAAAAGATCCAGTCTCCTGCTCTGATCGTGGTGGGAAAGGTGTGCAGCCTTTCGGAAACCTTCCGATGGGCGGAGGACCGGCCGTTGGGAAAGCAGCGGATCATTGTGACGAGGCCGAAGAAACGGAGCCGGAAGATGGCTGACAGGCTGACGGCCCTTGGGGCCGAGGTGATCCTGCTTCCGGCCATCGAAACGGAGCCAATCGGAAACAATGAGCCTCTGGAACGGGCATTTTCTCAGCTTGAGACCTACAGCTGGATCGCCTTTACCAGCGCGGAGGGTGTCGACTGCTTCTTTGATAAGCTGTATGAGGCGGGCATTGATATCCGGAACCTTTCCGGAATCCGTTTTGCGGCCATCGGGCCGGCTACGGAGAAAGCCCTTGCAAAGAGAGGGATTTTCGCGGAGGTGAAACCCACCGTGTATACCGGTGAAGCGTTGGGAACGCTGCTCGCCGAACAGGTCGGGCCGGGAGAACGGCTTCTTCTGCCCCGGGCAGACATCGGAACGGAGCAGGTGACAGCGCCGCTTCTGGCAGCGGGCATTGCCTTTGATGATGTGGCTGTTTACCGGACGGAGCTGTCTGACGGTGAGGGGAACGGTCTGGATATAAGGCCGGAGGATATTGTGACCTTCACAAGTGCTTCCACGGTGCGGGGATTTGTCAGGATGTTTCCCGGACTGGATTACCGGAAGGTGCGTGGTCTCTGCATTGGAGAGCAGACGGCAAAGGAAGCGGAACAGTACGGCATTCAGGTGATCGTTTCCGACCGGGCCGATATGGACAGCATGGTGGAAAAGCTGCTGGAGATCGTAAAATAGAATCAGGAGGAAATAAAATGGATATGGTAAAGCGCCCCAGGCGTTTAAGAGGAAATACGGCACTGAGAAAGATGGTTCGGGAGACAAGAATGGACAAGTCTTCTCTGATCTATCCGATGTTTGTGGTGGAAGGAACGGGTATCCGGCATGAGATCCCTTCCATGCCGGGACAGTATCATTACAGTCTGGACATGCTGCCGGAAGCGCTTTCCGAGGTGGCTGATTCCGGTGTTTCCTCGATCCTGCTTTTCGGAATACCGGATAAAAAGGATGAGATCGGAAGCAGCGCCTGGGCAGAGGACGGAATCGTACAGAAGGCACTTCGGATCGGGAAAAAAGAGGTGCCGGAGCTGTATTATATTACCGACGTGTGCATGTGCGAATACACCTCCCATGGTCACTGCGGTGCCCTGTGCGGCCACGATGTGGACAATGATGAGACCCTGCCCCTGCTGGCACGGACGGCCCTTTCCCATGTGGAGGCCGGTGCTGATATGGTGGCGCCTTCCGATATGATGGATGGCCGGGTGGCAGCCATTCGGACTATACTGGATGAAAACGGACACAAGGAAACTCCCATCATGTCCTATGCGGTGAAATATGCATCGGCCTTTTACGGCCCCTTCCGGGAGGCAGCGGATTCCGCTCCCAGCTTCGGAGACAGAAAAACCTATCAGATGGATTATCATAACGCAAAGGAAGGAATCAAGGAGGCGCTTCTCGACGTGGAGGAGGGAGCCGATCTGGTGATGGTAAAGCCGGCCCTTTCCTATATGGATGTGATACGGCGGGTTTCCGAGACCGTTCATGTGCCGGTGGCGGCCTACAGTGTCAGCGGGGAGTACGCCATGATCAAGGCGGCAGCTGCCAAAGGCTGGATCAATGAAGAGGCGATCGTGTGTGAGTCTGCCGCATCCATTTACCGGGCAGGAGCGGATGTGCTGATCACGTATTATGCCAAAGAGCTGGCAAAATTCATGGAGGAAGGCCGTATTGGCTGAGGAGGTAGTTATGAACAGATCGGAGCAGTTATTTGAACGGGCAAAAAATGTGATTCCCGGTGGTGTCAACAGTCCTGTCCGGGCATTTCAGGCGGTGGGAGGAAGACCGCGCTTCATCGCGAAGGCGGAAAAGGAAATGATCACCGATGTGGATGGAAACACCTACATTGACTATATCGGTTCCTGGGGACCCATGATCCTGGGTCACAATCATCCTGCTATTCGGGAGGCAGCCATGGAGGCAGCGGGAAGAGGGCTGTCCTTTGGAGCAAGCTGTCCCGCTGAGGTGGAGATGGCAGAGCTGATCTGCCAAATGGTGCCTTCCATCGAGCTTGTCCGCATGGTAAATTCCGGTACAGAGGCAGTGATGTCCGCTCTCCGTGTGGCGAGAGGCTATACAGGTAAAAACAAGATCATCAAATTCGAGGGCTGCTATCACGGACATTGTGATTCCATGCTGGTGAAGGCCGGATCCGGCGTCATGACCAGCGGCGTGCCGGACAGTGCCGGTGTGCCTGAGGGCTGTGCTAAGGATACGTTGACAGCTGTTTACAATGATGCAGACAGTGTGAGAAGCCTGTTTTCCCAGTTCCCGGGTGAGATCGCCGCAGTGATCGTGGAGCCGGTGGCAGCCAATATGGGCGTCGTGGTTCCGAAGGAGGGCTTCCTTTCGGAGCTTCGCAGGATCTGTGATGAGGAGAAAGCGCTGCTGATCTTTGACGAGGTGATCACCGGTTTCCGTCTGGGCTTTGACGGTGCTCAGGGCTATTACGGTGTGACGCCGGATCTCACCACCTTTGGAAAGATCATTGGTGCGGGAATGCCGGTGGGCGCCTATGGCGGACGCAGGGAGATCATGGAAATGGTGTCTCCGGTGGGAAGCGTTTATCAGGCAGGTACCTTAAGCGGAAATCCGGTGGCCATGGCGGCAGGTCTTGCACAGCTTCATATATTAAAGGAGAATCCGAAGATCTACGAAGAGATGAATGCCATGGGCGATTATTTCCGGGCGGAGCTTTCGCAGCTGGTGAAAACGGCCGGAGCGCCCTGTCGGGTGACCGGTGTCGGTTCTCTGTCCTGCCTGTTCTTTACCGGAGAAGAGGTGGTGGATTACCGATCGGCAAAGACTTCTGATGTCAGCGCCTTTGCTGATTATTTCCGCTATATGCTGGCTCATGGAATCTATGTGGCACCGTCCCAGTTTGAGGCCATTTTCCTTTCTTCCGTTCACACAAAAGAAGATGTGGACAGGACTCTTACCGTAATAGAGGACTACTGGAAGGAAAAGGCGCATCGTTAAACTGCCGAAATGTGTCTCGAATAATATAGTAAATCTTTACAGGAAACCTGTCCAAATCTGCAGCCGGATTGTCAGTTCTATGATGGGCTGTACAAAGTTGCTAAAGAGAAAAAATGCTTTTTGTTGATTTCGGTCATGGCTTTTTACAAATCCATGGGGTATGATGAAATTAATGATAAAAAGCGGGAGGTTTCTGATGGCAGAGATTTCATTTCGGAATGTGACAAAAACATTTCCCAACGGAAAATCGGCGGTGAGGGATTTCAGCCTGGAAATACATAGCGGAGAGTTTCTTGTACTGACAGGGCCTCAGGGCTCAGGGAAGGCCACAGTCCTTCGGATGATCGCAGGCATGGAGCCCATCAGCAGCGGAGAGCTTCGGATCAACGGTGAGATAGTGGAGAACGGAAAGCCCGAAAAACGGAACATGGGTATGATCTTTCAGCATTACACTCTGTATCCCGGCATGACGGTCCGTGATAATATCAGCTTCGCCATGAAGCTGCACCAGGAGCCGGAGGATGTCATACGCCGTTCAGTGGAGGAAACAGCCAGAATATTTAAGATTGAAAATCTTCTTTCCTGTTATCCCAGGGAGCTCAATGAGCTTCAGAAGCAGTATGTGGCCATGGCGCGGGCCCATGTGCACCAGCCGGAGGCTTTTCTTTTGCTGAATCCCGTAAGAAGTCTGGATCTTCAGGCCAGGAAAAAGGCACGGAACCGTCTGAAGGAGCTTCAGGAAGAGATTGGGACGACCCTGATCTACGCCACTGACGATGCGGCGGAGGCAGCTTTTATGGGAACAAGAACCGTCATCATGCGGCGGGGCCGTATCATACAGGTGGGAACCGCCGAAGAGCTTATGGAAAATCCCTGCTGTTTCTTTGTTGCCCAGTTTATGAATGAGCCGGGTTTTGGAAGCGGTGAGGTGAGAATCGTTAAGGGTAAGACTGCTGTGGAGGCAGTGGCGGACAATTTCAGCGTGGACGTACCTCCGGAGTGGATCCCCCGGCTGGAACAGGCGGGTTATGTGGGAAAACGGGTACTTATGGGCTACACGGTCAGCAGGCCTTCCGACGAGGAGGACATGGGCTGTGAGCTTTTGCCGGATGGAGAGTCAAGATTTTTCTTCTTTGACAGAGAGACACAAAAATCCATCGTATAAGTGTTGTTGATGCATTAGAAAGAGAAATGCGGCAGCTTTTGTGCAGGGACTACCTGGGAAAAGCTGCTGTTTCTTTTTGTTTTTTTTAAAATCAATATAAAAAAATTACAAAAAACCCTTTTATTTTTGCCCATTTTGCATTAAGATAAAGTCAGGATTTTAGTGGGTATTAATAAGATGAGATAGTGGCAGGGGTGAAACTATGATATCAAATCAGATTTTACAGAACACGATTGAGGGATTGAAAGGGATCATGAGAATCGAACTCTGTATCTGTGATACGGAGGGAAAGGTTCTGGCAACCACATTCCCGGACGCGGAGGAATACGAATTTTCTGTACTGGCTTTTGTGGAGTCACCGGCAGACAGTCAGGTGATCCAGGGCTATCAGTTTTTTAAGGTGTTTGATGAACATCAGCTGGAATATGTTCTTCTGGCCAGGGGGGCCGGAGACGATGCCTACATGGCAGGCAAGGTAGTGGTATTCCAGATCCAGAATCTTCTGGTGGCCTATAAGGAACGGTTTGACAAGGATAACTTTATCAAGAATCTGCTGCTTGACAACCTGCTTCTGGTCGACATTTACAATCGTGCCAAGAAGCTTCATATTGACATCAATGTACGCCGGGTGGTGTTTGTCATTGAGACACAGACGGAAAATGACACGGTGGCTCTGGAGACGGTGAAAAGCATGTTTTCTGCCAAGTCCAAGGATTTCATCACCGCAGTGGATGAGAAAAATATTATCCTGGTGAAGGAACTCAAGACTGGCGAGAGCTACGAGGATATGGATAAGGTAGCCAAAATGATCCTCGATATGCTGAACACGGAGGCCATGGCCACGGTCCATGTGGCATACGGAACCATTGTCAACGAATTAAAGGAAGTATCACGCTCCTACAAGGAGGCCAAAATGGCCCTTGATGTGGGTAAGATCTTCTACAGTGACAAGAACATTGTGGCTTACAACAATCTGGGAATCGGCCGTCTGATCTATCAGCTGCCTGTTTCTCTTTGCAGAATGTTCATCAAGGAGATCTTTGACGGAAAATCCCCCGATGATCTGGATGATGAGACGCTTGTGACCATCAATAAATTCTTTGAAAACAACCTGAATGTGTCTGAGACCTCCAGACAGCTGTATATTCACAGAAATACTCTGGTTTACCGGCTGGATAAGCTGCAGAAGAGCACAGGCCTGGACCTTCGGGTATTCGAGGATGCCATTACCTTCAAGATCGCTCTTATGGTAGTGAAGTATATGAATTACATCGAAACACTGGATAATTAGAATTGAGGTTTTTTAATGATTGAGTTTGAACACGTCAGTAAGACATACGACAAGGCCACCGACCGGGAAACAAAGGCTGTGCGGGATATCAGCCTGAAGATCGGAAAGGGTGAGTTTGTCTTTATCGTGGGAAACAGCGGTTCTGGAAAGACAACTCTGATCAAGCTGCTGTTAAAAGAAATTGAAGCAACTTCCGGTAATATCCGTGTCGGTGACACGGATATTACAAAAATGAAGAGGAAAATGATACCCAGGTACAGACGTCGCCTGGGCGTTGTTTTTCAGGATTTTCGTCTGCTCAAGGACAGAAATGTGTATGAGAATGTGGCATTTGCCCAGCGGGTGGTGGTGACCCCCACCAGGGAGATCCGCAAGCGGGTGCCGGAGGTGCTGGCCATGGTGGGCCTTTCCTCCAAATATAAATCCCTGCCCAGTCAGCTTTCCGGCGGAGAGCAGCAGCGGGTTGCCATTGCCAGGGCTCTTGTGAACCGGCCGGAGATCCTTTTGGCCGATGAGCCCACAGGTAATATGGACCCCGGAAACGCGTGGCAGATCATGAAGCTTCTGGAGGAGATCAATGAGATGGGGACTACCGTTGTCGTCGTGACCCACAGCAAGGAGATCGTGGACAAGATGAAGAAACGGGTGATCACCATGAAGCATGGAGTCATTGTGACCGATAAGGAAGAAAGCGGGTACGGGAATGAGAATTAGCACATTATGGTATTGCATCAAACAGGGCTTCCGGAGTATCCGGAAGCACAAGCTGTTCACGCTGGCTTCGGTGGGAACCATGGCTGCCTGCGTGTTTTTGTTCTGCATATTTTATTCCATTGTGGTAAATGTACAGTTCATGGTCCGGGAGATGGAAAACACCGTGGGAGTCACGGTGTTCTTTGACGAGGGTCTTTCTGAGGAGGAGATCCAGGCCCTGGGAGAGGTGATCGGTGCCCGGTCCGAGGTGGCCGACATGCGTTATGTTTCGGCTGAGGAGGCATGGGAAACCTATAAAAAGGATTACTTTGCCGACGCTCCGGAGCTCGCCGAGGGCTTTGAACAGGACAATCCGCTGGCAAATTCGGCTTCCTACGAGCTTTATCTGAATGATATCGAAGACCAGCAGAGCTTTGTGGATTATCTGAAGACGATCGATGGGGTACGGAAGGTCAATTATTCGGAGATCGCTGCCACAGGTCTTGCCAGCATCAATAATGTGGTGGGGTATGTGTCCATGGGGATCATCCTGATCCTTCTTGGGGTGGCGGTGTTCCTCATCAGCAATACCATTGCCATTACCATTACCGTCCGCAAGGAGGAGATCAAGATCATGCGGATGATCGGAGCCACCAATTTTCTGATCCGTGCACCGTTTGTGGTGGAGGGAATTATCATCGGCCTTTTCGGTGCCGGAATACCGCTGGCTCTTGTTTATTATGCATATGGATATGCGGTTCGGTTCTGCCTGAGCCGTCTGAGCATCCTGTCCAGAATTCTGACACTGCTTCCGGTGGGACAGGTATTTCAGGTACTGATTCCGGTTTCGATGGGCCTGGGCCTTGGAATCGGACTGTTTGGCAGCTTCTTCTCCATCAGAAAGCATCTGAAGGCGTAGCCCTGCCAAATCAGAAAGGAATGACAGGAATATGAAATGGAAATACAAAAGACTGTTCTGCCTGTTCTGTGCTCTTTGCCTTTGGGCAGGAGGACTTCCCGGGGCGCGTGCCTCTGAAGATCTGGAAAGCAGACAGGGGCGGATCGATGCCATTGAGGAGGAAAAGGAACGGGTCCAGAATAAGCTTTCGGAGCTTGACAAGCTGAAGGATGATGCCAGTGCTTATCTTGCAGGTATCAATGAGGAACTGGCAGCGGTCGAGTCGAGTCTGTCGGATATTGAGGGGCGCATGGAGTCCACCAGACAGGAGATTGATGAAGCGCTTCTGGAGCTGGAAACGGCCAGAGAGACGGAAAAGACTCAATATGAAAATATGAAGCTCCGTATTCAGTATATGTATGAAAAAGGAGATACCTATTTCCTGGAGCTGTTGTTTGAGTCGGCTGATCTTTCGGAGTTTCTCAGTCAGGCCGAGTATATTTCAAAAATATCAGAATATGATAGAACTATGCTGGCTGCTTATCAGGATACAAAGGAATTTATCGCTTCCAAAACAGAAGAGCTGGAGGCCTCCTATGCCAGCCTGGAGATCATGATGGCTGAGGCTGAGGCAAAGCAGACGTCCCTTTCTGAGCTGGAAGCGGCGAAGCAGACAGAGCTGGCAGCCATTAACGACGAAATCTCTGAAAACCAGGAGCTGGTGGCCGATTACGACGAGGCTCTGAAGGAAGAAATGGCGGAATTCCAGGCGTTGGAGGAGGAGATCCGGAAACGGGAGGAGGCTGAAGCTCTGGCAGCAAGCAAAGCCGCGGAAAAAGCGACAGAGTCAGAGCAGGTGACAGAAGTGCCTGAAGCCCCGTCCACGGATACGGGGGGAGCTGCAGAGCCTTCTTCCGGCGAAACAGAGTCGGCAGCACCGCCCACGGAAGCGCCCACAAAGCCTTCCACGGAGGCACCTGCAAAGCCGCCGGCAGCTACCGGTTTTATCTGGCCGGTTCCCAGCTGCGGCAGGATATCATCCGGTTATGGAAGCCGGGATGATCCTCTCACCGGAGAATCCGATGGAGCATTGAGTGATCATCACGGGATTGATATTGCACTGCCCGGAGGAGCTTTGGCAGGTGCGGATATTGTGGCGGCAGCCGACGGTGAGGTCATTATCGCCAGAAAAAGCAGTTCCGCCGGCAACTGGATCATCCTGTATCACGGAAACAGTACATACACGGTATATATGCACTGCCAGAAGCTTTTCGTTTCCGAGGGCGACCGGGTGAAACAGGGGGAAACCATTGCGCTGGTGGGAAATACCGGCTGGTCCACGGGACCGCATCTCCATTTTGAAGTTCGTGTGGGCGGCTTCAGCAGTTCCAAATATTCCAGGAATCCGCTGAATTATGTATCACCGCCCTGACAACGGCTTTCGTTATAAAGCAGTGAAGGAAAGAAGGAATCGTGCATGGAAAGACGTGACAACCGTTTTGCGAAGGGAGTGCTGACCGGGATCCTGTGCAGCCTGGCAGTGGCAGCAGCAGCTACCTGGGGAATCTACTTCCTTTTGACGGCAAGGCAGAAGGCAGCTCTTCCACAGGAAGAACAGGCAGCCGGCCTTGATTACGGGGAGATCGAGGAAAAGCTTGAAAAGTTAAAAACCATGGTGGATGCTTCTTATCTCTATGATGTTGATGAAGAAAGCATGAGAGATGGAATTTACAAGGGGTTCATTGCATCATTGGGTGATCCCTATACCGTTTATTATACGGAGGAGGAATACAAGGAGCTGCAGGAATCCTCCAGCGGTGAATATGTGGGAGTCGGAGTCCAGATCAGTCAGGATCCGTCGACGAATCTGATCACGGTGATCCGGGTATTCCGGGGCTCCGGTGCAGAAGAAGCCGGACTTCTGGCGGGAGATGTGCTCTACAAGGTGGACGACGAGGATATTACCACGGAAGATATCAATAATGTGGTTGCCAAGATCAGGGGCGATGAAGGAACCACAGTGAAGCTTGAGGTGTACCGGGAGTCGTCTGGCGGATTTGTGGCTTTGGATGTGGAACGCAGATCGGTCAGTATGGATACGGTGGAATGGAAGATGCTGGAAAACGGCATCGGGTATCTCCAGATTACGGAATTCGACGGAGTTACCTACAGCCAGTTTACCGAGGCGCTGACAGATCTGAAGAGCCAGGGAATGAAAGGACTTTTGCTGGACCTGCGGGATAATCCCGGCGGCCGTCTGGATCAGGTAGTGGAAATTACCGATGACTTTCTGACAGAGGGGGTCATCGTATCCACCAAGGATAAGAACGGGCAGGGAAGTACCTATGAAGCGGATGAGGAGCTTGCTTTTGACGGACCGGTGTCAGTCCTTGTCAACGGAAACTCCGCCAGTGCATCGGAGATCCTGGCCGGGGCCTTAAAGGATTACGGCAGGGCAAAGATCGTGGGAACTACTACCTTTGGAAAAGGAATCGTTCAGAATATCTATCCCCTTGGCGATGGAACAGCCATGAAGGTGACCGTGTCCGATTATTACACGCCAAACGGAACCAGCATCCATAAAATCGGCATTGATCCGGATGTGGCTGTGGAGAAGTCTGAGGAAGAGGACGGTACCGACAATCAGCTTGAAAAAGCAAAGGAGGTTCTGCTGGAAGAACTTTCCTAATAGACAGGACGGCAGCTGCGGCTGCCGTTTTTGTTGCCTGAATTTGTAAAAAACAGAACAAATGTTCATTTCCCTCTGTACTTTTTTAGGCGGGGATGTTATACTGGTAAGGAACTTCAAAGAAGGCAGCCAACATAGGTGGATGTTTTGATGATTAAAAGAGGAAAATCATGGACAAATTCATATTACACTCTGAATATGCCCCAACCGGCGACCAGCCGCAGGCGATCGAACAATTAGTAAAGGGATTCAAAGAGGGCAACCAGTTCCAGACTCTTCTCGGAGTTACCGGTTCCGGCAAGACTTTTACAATGGCAAATGTTATTCAGAAATTAAATAAACCGACGCTTGTTATTGCCCATAACAAAACACTGGCAGCTCAACTTTACAGTGAGTTTAAAGAATTTTTTCCGGAGAATGCGGTAGAATATTTTGTGTCTTATTATGATTATTACCAGCCGGAGGCCTATGTGCCTTCGACAGACACATATATTGAGAAGGATTCGTCGATCAACGATGAGATCGATAAGCTGCGCCATTCGGCCACAGCGGCTCTTTCGGAGCGGTCGGACGTGATCATCATTGCGTCGGTATCCTGTATCTACGGTCTGGGCAGCCCCATCGATTATAAGAAGATGGTGATCTCCCTGCGGCCGGGAATGGAACGGGAGCGGGATGATGTCATTCACAAGCTGATCGAGATACAGTATACAAGAAACGATATGGACTTTAAACGGGGATCCTTCCGGGTGAGGGGAGATGTGCTGGAGGTCTATCCGGCCTACAGCGAGGGAACGGCTTATCGGATAGAATTTTTCGGAGATGAGGTGGATCGGATCTCTGAGATCGATCCTCTGACAGGGGTGGCCAGAAGCCTCCTGGAGCACATTGCCATTTTTCCTGCCTCCCATTATGTGGTACCCAGAGACAAGATGCTGAAGGCTACGGAGACCATTGCCAAAGAGCTGGAAGAGCAGGTTGCGTATTTCCGCAGTGAGGACAAGCTTCTTGAGGCGCAGAGGATTTCCGAACGGACCAATTTTGATATTGAGATGATGCGGGAGACCGGATTTTGCTCCGGCATCGAGAATTATTCCAGACATCTGACCGGGCAGGAGCCGGGGCAGCCGCCCTGCACTCTGTTTGACTATTTTCCGGATGATTTTCTGATCATCATTGATGAATCCCATATGACTGTGCCTCAGATCCGAGGGATGTATGCAGGCGACCGTTCCAGAAAAACAACTCTGGTGGAGTACGGCTTCCGTCTGCCGTCGGCTCTTGATAACCGGCCGTTGAATTTCGGTGAGTTTGAGGAACGGATCGATCAGCTTCTGTTTGTTTCCGCTACGCCGGGACCTTACGAGGCCGATCACGAGCTCCTTCGGGCGGAACAGATCATCCGTCCCACGGGCCTTCTGGATCCAAGAGTGGAGGTCCGGCCGGTGAACGGACAGATCGATGATCTGATCTCCGAGGTCAATCAGGTGGTGGAAAAGAAACAGAAGGTGCTGGTGACCACTCTGACAAAGCGTATGGCGGAAGATTTGACGGATTATATGCGTGAGGTAGGAATCCGGGTAAAGTATCTTCACTCAGATATTGATACGCTGGAGCGGAGCGAGATCATTCGGGATATGCGTCTGGATCTGTTTGATGTTCTGGTGGGAATCAACCTTTTGAGAGAAGGTCTGGATATTCCGGAAATCGGTCTGGTGGCGATCCTGGATGCGGACAAGGAGGGCTTTCTGCGGTCAGAGACCTCTCTCATTCAGACCATCGGACGGGCGGCGCGCAATGCGGACGGCTACGTGATCATGTACGCAGATACCATAACAGATTCCATGCGGGTGGCCATCGACGAGACGGAACGCCGCCGTAAAATTCAGCAGGCGTATAACGATGAGCACGGCATTACGCCCACTTCCATCAAGAAGGCAGTCCGCGATCTGATCCGTATTTCCAGGACTGAGGAGAAACCAGTCCGGGGTATGAAGCTTCAGAAGGAACCGGAATCCATGAGCGAGAAGGAGCTTTTGAAGCTTATCGAGAAAATCCAGAAGAAAATGCAGAGAGCGGCAGCGGAACTGGATTTCGAGCAGGCAGCAGAGCTGCGTGATCAGATGCTGAGTCTGAAAAAACACTTATATTCAAGGGATAAATGACAGGAGATTGAAATGGCAGAAACAAAATATATCAGGATTCGCGGGGCCAATGAGCATAACCTGAAAAATATTTCGGTGGATATCCCCAGGGACAAATTTGTGGTACTGACCGGTCTTTCCGGTTCGGGAAAATCTTCTCTGGCCTTTGATACCATCTATGCAGAGGGGCAGCGGCGTTATATGGAATCTCTGTCTTCTTATGCAAGGCAGTTTCTGGGACAGATGGAGAAGCCGGATGTGGAAAGCATTGAGGGACTTTCTCCGGCCATTTCCATTGATCAGAAATCCACGAACAGGAACCCCCGTTCCACGGTGGGAACAGTGACGGAGATCTATGACTATTTCCGTCTGTTGTATGCGAGAATCGGAATTCCCCACTGCCCCAAATGCGGGAGGGAGATCAGGAAGCAATCCATCGATCAGATGGTGGATCAGATCCTGGAGCTTCCGGAGAGGACGAAGATCCAGCTTCTGGCTCCGGTGGTCCGCGGGCGGAAGGGACGCCATGAGAAGGTCCTGGAACAGGCGAAGCGAAGCGGTTTTGTGCGTGTCCGCATTGACGGGAATCTTTATGAACTGACAGAGGAAATTGCCCTTGATAAAAATATCAAGCACAATATTGAGATCGTGGTGGATCGTCTGATGGTGAAAGCAGGCATTGAAAAACGGCTGACGGATTCCATTGAAACGGCGATGCAGCTGTCGGACGGACTGATGATCGTGGACATTCCTGACGGCGAGCCGATGAATTTCAGTCAGAGCTTTGCCTGTCCGGACTGCGGTATCAGCATCGAAGAGGTGGAGCCCAGAAGCTTTTCCTTCAACAATCCTTTCGGAGCCTGTCCGGAGTGCTCCGGACTGGGCTACAAGATGGAGTTTGACGAGGATCTGATGATTCCCGATAAAAGTCTGAGTATCAACCAGGGTGCTATTGCCGTCTGCGGCTGGCAGTCCTGTACCACAAAGGGAAGCTTCAGCCGGGCAATCCTGGAAGCACTGGCGGAAACGTATGATTTTGATCTGGATGTGCCCTTTCAGGATTATCCGAAAACGGTCCATGACATTCTGCTCCATGGAACCGGCGGCCGCGAGGTAAAGGTCCATTACAGAGGCCAGAGGGGGGAAGGCATCTACGATGTGGCCTTTGAGGGACTGATCCGCAATGTGGAGCGCCGTTATCGGGAAACCGGATCAGACACTACGAAAGCAGAATATGAGACCTTTATGAGAATTACTCCCTGTAAGGTCTGCGGCGGCCGCCGTCTGAAGCAGAGCTCTCTTGCGGTGACGGTCTGCGATAAAAATATTTATGAGATTACATCCATGTCGGTGGGAAATCTGAAGAAATTCCTGGAGCATATCGAGGACAGACTGACTCCCACACAGGTGGCAATCGGCGGAATGATCCTCAAGGAGATCCGCGCCAGAGTGGGATTTCTGGTGGATGTGGGCCTGGATTACCTGTCTCTGGCCCGCGGCACGGCCACGCTGTCCGGCGGCGAGGCACAGCGGATCCGTCTTGCCACTCAGATCGGCTCCGGCCTGGTGGGGGTGGCGTATATTCTGGATGAGCCCAGTATCGGACTTCATCAGCGGGATAATGATAAACTGTTAAGGACACTGATCCATCTGCGGGATCTGGGCAACAGTGTGCTGGTGGTGGAGCATGACGAGGATACGATGCGGGCTGCCGATTATATTGTGGATATCGGTCCAAGAGCCGGTGAACACGGCGGTGAGGTGGTGGCTGTGGGGAAGGCCGGGGACATTATGGCCTGTGAAAAATCCATTACCGGTGCTTATCTGAGCGGACGGATCAAGATTCCTGTGCCTTCCTCCAGAAGAAAACCCAACGGCTTTCTGAGGGTTCGGGGAGCAGCGGAAAACAATCTGAAGGATATCGATGTGGAGATTCCGCTTGGAGTTTTTACCTGCGTGACCGGAGTGTCCGGGTCGGGAAAATCGTCTCTTGTCAATGAGATTCTCTACAAAGCGCTGGCAAAGAAGCTGAATCGGGCCAGAACCATTCCGGGAAAGCACAAAACCATTGAGGGAGTGGAAAAGCTGGATAAGGTCATTGCCATTGACCAGTCGCCCATTGGCCGGACACCGCGATCCAATCCGGCTACCTATACCGGGGTCTTTGATATGATCCGGGATCTGTTTGCGTCCACGGCGGATGCCAAGGCAAGGGGATATCAGAAGGGGCGTTTCAGCTTCAACGTGAAGGGTGGGCGCTGTGAAGCCTGCGGCGGAGACGGCATCCTGAAGATAGAGATGCATTTTCTGCCGGATGTATATGTCCCCTGTGAGGTCTGCGGCGGCAAGCGCTATAACAGGGAAACGCTGGAGGTCAAATATAAGGGAAAGAGTATCTATGATGTTCTGGATATGACGGTGGAGGAGGCGCTTCGCTTCTTTGAGAATGTTCCTTCCATCCGCAGAAAAATTGAGACGTTAAACGATGTGGGACTTTCCTATATTAAGCTGGGACAGCCATCCACCACATTGTCCGGCGGCGAGGCCCAGCGGATCAAGCTGGCAACGGAGCTTTCCAGGCGCGACACCGGAAAGACGATCTACATTCTGGATGAGCCGACAACAGGCCTTCATTTTGCAGATGTGCATAAGCTGGTTGAAATTCTCCAGCGTCTGTGCGAAAATGGAAACACTGTGATCGTCATTGAACATAATCTTGATGTGATCAAAACGGCGGATTATCTGATCGATATGGGACCGGAGGGCGGTGACGGCGGCGGAACTGTGATTGCAAGAGGCACTCCGGAGGAGGTGGCCGAAAATCCCATATCCTATACAGGACAGTATGTGAAACGGTATCTGAGCGAGAAGCCGGAAGGCGTGTAAGAGCAGGAATAAGGAGAACAGAGATGAGATTTATATTTGTAAGGCATGGAGAGACGGAATGGAATGTGACCGGCCGTTATCAGGGACAGACAGATGTTCCTCTGTCGGAAAAAGGCAGGGCTCAGGCAGAAGCTTTAGGAAAGCGGTTTGCCGACATCCATGTGGATGAGGTGTATTCTTCGCCCCTTAAACGGGCTTATGACACTGCCAGAGCCATTGCAGAGCCGAAGGGCCTCCCCATTCACAAGGTGGATGGGATCAAAGAGCTGAATTTCGGGGAATGGGACGGTCTGACAAAAGAGCAGCTGACAGAGCAGTTTGGTGAAGCCTTTGTAAAATACAGAATAGAGCCCTTCCATTACCCCATGGCCGGGGAGGGGACGCTGAACAGGGCCAAGCTCCGTGTCGGCGCAGCCCTGGAGGATATCAAGGAAGAATTCCGTCACACCGACAAAACGATCGTTGTGGTGGCTCACGGAGGAATTCTGAAGCTGGCAATCTTTTATCTTCTGGACATCAGTTCCAGACTGTATCGGTGTATTGAGCTGGACAATACTTCGCTGACGATCATTGATGTGGAGGAGGATCGCTGCATTCTCCGGGTCCTCAACGATGCCCATCATCTGGACGGAAGTCGCTGATTGACATTTATAATAGATGAAATTATAATGAAAGAATGTGGGGGGACTTTTCTTTTGAGAGGAGGATTCAAATGGGATTTTTTGATACGTTAAGTGAGACGGTTGCAAATACAGGCAGAGCATTGGGAAACAAGACAAAGGAAGTGGCAGGCTCCACTAAGCTGAGCCTTCAGATTTCCCAGGAGGAAGCGAAGTTAAAGAAGGCGTATGCAGCTCTCGGCGAGGCATTTTACAATGAGCATAAGGATGATATGCCTGAGAAATACGCTGTTTATGCGGCTGATATCAAAGAATGTGCGGATCGGCTGGAGAGTCTGACAAAAGATAAACAGATTCTCAAAAATCAGAAGCACTGCACCAGCTGCGGCGCCTGGATGCCTAATGAGGACCGGTTCTGCGGAAAATGCGGAGCAGAAAATGAAATTCTCGTGAAGGAGCCGGAAGCAGAGGAAGAAGAGGAAGGAGAAACAAGAATTTGTCCTTCCTGCCATGCCAGTGTGAAGGCAGAGCTGTTTTACTGCCCGGAATGTGGAGAAAAACTGTCGTAAAGTTTCACTGACGGGAAACCTTCGCGTATAAATGGATATATGCAAAGATTCCTGTCAGGTGCATTTTGTGCGGCAGGATAAGTTACGGCAGCCGACAGCACATGGGAACAGGCAGAATTACACAGCCTGAGGCGTGTTGCTCCCTGTTAACCGACGCTATCTTTATTTTTGGATCGAAATATTACTAACAGAGAAACAAGCAGGAGGAGATCTTTGTGAAAAAAGAGATGATTATTGTGCTGGATTTTGGCGGCCAGTATAATCAGCTGATTGCCAGACGGGTCCGGGAATGCAATGTCTATTGTGAGGTGCATCCCTACAGCATGGACCTGGAAGCAATTAAGGCCATGAATCCCAAGGGTATCATTTTTACCGGCGGCCCCAACAGTGTTTACGGGGATGACTCGCCCCGCTGCCGTCAGGAGCTTTTCGATCTGGGCATTCCCATTCTGGGAATCTGTTATGGTTCCCAGCTGATGGCGTATATGCTGGGCGGAAAAGTGGAGACGGCTCCTGTCAGCGAATACGGCAAGACAGAGGTGGAGGTTGACAATACTTCTGTCCTGTTTGGCGATGTGTCTGCAAAAACGATCTGCTGGATGAGCCATACCGATTATATTGCAGCAGCTCCGGCAGATTTCAGGGTGGTGGCGCACACGCCTGTGTGTCCCGTAGCTGCCATGGAGTGCCCGGACAGAGGGCTGTATGCGGTTCAGTTCCATCCGGAGGTTATGCACACCCAGGAAGGCATGAAGATGCTCTCCAATTTTGTGTATAAGGTATGTGGCTGCCGCGGCGACTGGAAGATGGGTTCCTTTGTGGAAGAGACCATCAAGGCTCTGCGGGAGAAGATCGGAGACGGCAAGGTGCTCTGTGCCCTTTCCGGCGGCGTGGATTCTTCTGTGGCAGCAGTTCTTTTATCCAAGGCGATCGGCAAACAGCTGACCTGTGTCTTTGTCGATCATGGTCTTCTCCGCAAGAATGAAGGCGATGAGGTGGAGGCTGTATTTGGTCCCAACGGCCCTTATGAATTGAATTTTATCCGTGTCAATGCCCAGGAGCGTTATTATAAGAAACTGGAGGGCATTACGGAGCCTGAAAATAAAAGAAAAATTATCGGTGAAGAGTTCATTCGCGTATTTGAAGAGGAAGCGAAGAAGATCGGCGCCGTAGACTATCTGGTACAGGGAACGATCTATCCTGATGTGATCGAGAGCGGTCTTGGAAAATCTGCCGTTATCAAATCACACCATAATGTGGGCGGACTTCCCTCTGTTGTGGATTTCAAGGAGATTATTGAACCTCTGCGTCTCCTGTTCAAGGACGAGGTGCGAAAAGCCGGTCTGGAGCTTGGCATTCCCGAATACCTTGTGTTTCGCCAGCCTTTCCCCGGCCCCGGTCTCGGAATCCGTATCATAGGTGAAGTGACTGCCGAAAAGGTTCGCATCGTTCAGGAAGCTGACGCAATCTACCGCGAGGAGATCGCGAAGGCCGGTCTGGACCGCTGTGTCGGTCAGTATTTCGCTGCCCTGACCAACATGCGTTCTGTGGGCGTTATGGGTGACGGAAGAACTTACGATTACGCCGTCGCACTGCGCGCAGTGAACACAAGCGACTTCATGACCGCGGATGTGTCAGAGATTCCTTTCTCCGTGCTGACCCATGTGGCAAATCGGATCGTCAATGAGGTCAAGGGGGTCAACCGGGTAATGTATGATCTTACCAGCAAGCCGCCGGGAACGATTGAGTTTGAATAATTTTCAAAAGCTCGCAAAGCCTAGTAAAATGGGCATTTGCGAGCTTGTTTTTTGCCTTGTGGTACTATTTTGGTACTAAAGTGAGTTGTGCGGGAATAGAAAATTGATGGCTTGGAATGCTTGCATTCCATAGACAGCAGGTTTCTATTCATATAGGGCGAACGCCCTCCATCGAGATGCAGCGAAGCGGAATCGAGATGGTGCACAGCGGATGACATTATGTTTCACGCATGAGGCCATGTTATTTTCCACTCAAAATACTCGTTAGGAGAAATCTCTCCATTATTTAATTTCGTTTTCATTTCACACCATTCCGAAAGGAAATCATTTACCAATCCATATTCAAAAGTTAATGCGACAGGTGAGCCTGCACTGTCATAATCATCTTTATTGTAAGTTGGTCTGGCAGTCTCGGAAGGTTTTGCAGGTGTCATTGCAGTCAGATGAATCAGGTTGCCGGGAGCTGTATACTCTGGAAATCTTGTGCCTTTTCCACGTGCCGGGAGAGATGTGGCACTTTCTTCAAGCCAGAAAAGTGTTTCGATGATATCTTCAGCAGCACCAAGGCTGTAATCAGAGATTGCCTTGTAATTGCAGTGCAAAGCATCAGCAAGCTTTAGAATCATATCTTCACCGGGAATGCGGGCACCGGTTTCATACTGGGATATACGGACCGACATATTTTTGCCTTCAAATCCAAGTGCACCGCCCAGCTCGTCCATTGTCATTTTACGGAATACCCGTATTTTCTTTATTCTTTCACCAATTGTCATAGTGTAGTTACCTCCGTTTATCTGTCCCTGATGGACTGTTAAAGACAGTATAACACGGAAAAAATGAAAATGGAAGTTTTTCTATACGAAAGCATTAGAAAAACTACTTGACAATTCAATACCACACGGTATAGAATAATACCAATTCAATTATCTATACGGTATGGTATTGAAAAAACAACTGAATGAGCGGTATCAGAAATCTAACAGGCATTTGCCAGGACATTCATAGGAATCGAGCGAATGTAGACACTCCCCCAAGCGGACCGAGTACCTCGAGCAGGAGCGGGCGGTATTACAGGAGATCATCTCAGGTAAGGAGGCTGGTTGTGACATCAGCAGAACTGGTATGGAGAAACGCCAAAACAAATTTTAATGGAAAGGTGGTGAAAGGGCATGAACGAAAAGTTTTTAGAAGTAGGAGATGTGATGCAGATTCTTGGAATTTCAAGATCCGCAGCATACAAGCTTATGAGACAGATCAACAGTGAACTTGAAAAGAAGGGTTACATTGTAATCCGTGGAAAAGTAAGCAGAAAATATTTTGAAGAACGCATTTATGGTATGAGTGATGCAGGATAAGCAACAGGTAAGAAGATTGAGACAGAGGCAGGTGCAAAAGTTATATCGGCTTAGGCATCTGCTTTTGCATATGAAAAGAAGGAGATGATGAATATGCCAGCTTATAAAGACAGTAAGACAGGCACCTGGTTCGTCAAATTCTATTGTAAGGACTGGACCGGGGAAAATAAACAGATAAAGAAGAGAGGATTTGCAACAAAAAGAGAAGCGTTGGATTATGAGCGTAATTACAAAATACGGCAGGAGAATAATCTGGATATGACATTTGGAGAGTTCTGGAAGCTGTATACAGAGGATGTGAAAAATTATGTCAAACTCAACACTTGGCTTACAAAAGAACACATTGTGGATACAAAGATACTTCCATATTTTAAGAATCTTAAGATGAATGAGATTACACCGGGAGATGTACGCAAGTGGCAGAATGAGATGGTTGCATTTCGTAATGAGAATGGGAAGAGTTATTCCCAGACTTACAAGAAGACAATGCACAACATCTTAAGTGCGATATTTAACCATGCGTGCAGGTTTTATAATCTGAAATCAAATCCGGCAAGACAGGCCGGAAATATGGGCAGGGAAGAAAAGAAGGAAATGCTTTTCTGGACAACTGAAGAATATAAGAAGTTTTCCGAAGCGGTGATTGACAAGCCGGTTTCATTTTATGCATTTGAAATGCTGTACTGGACGGGAATGAGATTAGGTGAGCTGCTTGCTCTTACGATGGAAGATTTTGATTTTGAAAAGAACACAGTCAGAATAAATAAATCGTATCAGCGACTGCAGGGGCAGGATGTTATTACAACACCGAAAACACCTAAGAGCAACAGAACAATCAAGCTGCCAAAATTCCTTGCGGAAGAAATGCAGGAATATTTTGCAATGTTATATGACCAAAAACCAACAGACAGGATTTTTCTGGTAACAAAGAGCTTTCTTCATCATGAGATGGAGCGTGGATGCAGATTATCCGGTGTGAAGAAAATCAGAATCCATGATCTAAGGCATTCGCATGTTTCACTATCACAGGGTTATTTCTGGGACAGTCTATCCGACTGCCTCAGATAACCCTTTTTCTTTTGTTCCACGTTCCGCCTTTTCACGCTCGTATTTGCGACGCATATAGGTACGATTCCATGCACGTTTACGGCGTTTGCGGTCTTCTTCTTTTATCTGTTCGGGAGTAAGCACCGGCATCGGAACATCCAGTTTTCCTACATACTTAAGATAAATATCAATCTGCTGGATTCTGTCCCCGGTAGATTTGTCTGCTTCATGTACTACAATCTTATCAACAAATTCATGGATCATCGGAGTAGTAAGTTCTGTAAAATCTGTAAACTTGCGTACTAGTTCAACAAACTTATCTACATTATCCGTATTTTCCTGATATTCGTTTAGGGAACGTTCCATAGCTTCCACTGATAATTCCAATTCACTTTGTTCTGCTTCGTAGTCAGCCAAAAGCATTTCAAATCGCTTGTCACTTAACTTCCCGTTTACATTGTCCTCATAGATTTTCTTTATGAGGATATTTAGTTCATTGATACGTTTCTGCTCTCTGGAAAGACGCTTTTTCAGTGCTTTGGCTTCACTTTCCTGTTGAAGTTCCGTAGCACCGCGAACCTTTTCGATAAATTCTGCTTCATGCTCTTTTACATAACTGCTGGTAGCCTTAATGGTTTCCAAAAGCAAATCACGGACAACATCCGTGCGGACATGGTGTTGTGTACATTTGTTCTCAAACTTGCTTTTCGCTTTGCTGTAAGTGGAGCAGGTGTAATTGTCCTGTGCGTTGGTGTACTTGCCTGTAGGATTACCGTTTTTGTCCTTCTTTTCATAACCATTCGTGCGATGATTGAACATCTTGGCACCACAGTCGGCACAATAAACCAGTCCGGTTAAAGGATTGATGTCACCTTTCTTGCTGGGGCGGTGCTTGGTCTCACGGATTTTCTGAACAGTAAGCCAAGTCTCTTCATCCACAATTGCCTCCTGCGTGTTTTCAAAAATAATCCAGTCTTCCGGTGAGTTATGAACGGAATATTTATCCTTATAGGATAATTTCTTGGTACGGAAATTCACAGTATGCCCCATATACTCAGGCTTTCTTACAATGTCTGAAACAGTAGTGGCAGTCCATGTATATGGTCTGCTCATGTCACAGCTTCCCCGACAGGTTCCAAGACCCTGCTTTGCAAGATAATAAGAAGGTCTTTCGATTTTTTCATCCTTCAGTATCCTTGCTACCTGCATCGGTCCGTTTCCTTCTATGATAAGCTGATAAATTCGTCTTACCACAGCGGCAGCTTCTTCATCAATAATCCAATGATTTGGGTCATCAGGATCTTTCTTGTACCCGTAGATTGCATTACTTGTCAGATGCTTTCCATCCATTCCTTTATTATGAAGCACGGATTTTATTTTCCGACTAGTATCTCTTACATACCATTCATTCATAATGTTAAGAAATGGGGCAAATTCGTTACTGCAATCGTTCAGGGCACTGTCCACATTATTGAAAATGGCGATAAATCGAACATTTTTCTTTCGAAACAGCACTTCCGTATAAAAGCCCACCTCAAGGTAATTACGCCCGATACGGCTCATATCCTTTACAATAACACATCCTACAATACCATCTTCAATGTCTGCAAGCATACGCTTCCAGTCAGGTCTGTCAAAATTGGTTCCCGACCAGCCATCATCTGTATAATGATGCAGATTGGTAAATCCCTGTTCAGTTGCATATTTCTCCAGCATTTTCTTCTGGTTTATGATACTGTTGCTGTCACCGCTTTGCTCATCATCACGGGATAATCTCTCGTAGAGTGCAGTGATTTTGTTTAGTTCCGGTTGTTTGGTTTTCATAAGATTCTCCTTTCAAAACAAACAACCAGCTTATCTGTGGTTTTATTCTACCACGAATAAGCTGGTTTGTGTAAAAATAATTATTGTCTCACTAATAGGAGAAATCCGAAAGAAAATCGGAACTGTCTTATAAGTATCATAAAATTTTAATTCCATAAATTTATGGGAGATATATTGATATCTTTGTTGTAAAAATATCAAGCTTTCTGTCTGTTGTCATTTTGGCAAGCTTAAATTTTCCTCATCTAATAAAAATATAAAACCATAAATTCTTACACAGTAAGTTCGTATTTGATTTTTTTTGCCAGGTAATTAATTGCAAAACCACATGCCAAAATAAAAATTCCGATTAATCTCATTATTACATCTTGTATTCCTGATAACTCCAGTAAATGCGGAAATGAAAGTACCAATACCAATCCACATACAAGCAATCCATCTCCAACCAATTGCATAATAGCTAGTCTCTGCTTTCCTTTCTTATTATTAAATATTTGTAAAAAATTATTTTCTGCTTTCATGACATAATCCTCCTTATCAATTCTCTCTCCACTTAATAATTCATTTACAGTTATATCAAATATTTCACATAATTCCGGCATAACAGATATATCTGGAATGCTTTTCCCGGACTCCCATAGTTAAGGTTATTGCTTCCCCTGCGTACCGCATCCCGACACGCAGGGAGTTTCATTTAATCAATCTTTCCGATAAAGCGGTAGTAGATGTCTACCTTCTGTTTCCGGCAGCCATCCGGGCTTTTTACAGCTTCGTGCACCACGATTTTCTCAATCAGGGTGTTTAAAAGCTCGGTGGTCAGTTCCGTGGGACTGGCGTACTGCTTAATCAGTTCTACCCACTTTTCTGCATCGCTTTCCGTCTGTTCCATGGAGCTTAAGGCTTCCTGCAATTCCCGGATTTTTGTTTCCAGTTCCCGTTGCTCCGTCTGAAACCGTTCCGAAAGCATGGTAAAGTTGTATTCGGTTATCTTTCCCAAAGACCAGTCCTCGTACAGCTTTGTAAACAGTCCGTCTACCTCGGCTTTTCTCTTTGTGGCTCTTTTCAGTTCCACGGCTCTTTGTTTCTTTACGGCACTGCGTTCCTTGTTTCCGGCATTTAACAACTGCTGTAGCAGTTTTTCATCGTCCCGGTGCACCTGCTCCGACCAGTATTGCAGTCTGGAAAGCACATATCCGTAAAGCACATCATAGCGGATGTAGTGCATGGAGCATTGTCCCAGTCCCTGTCCGTTTTTCCCGCAGTGGTAGTAGCCGTAAGGTGTTTTGTTCTGCCGGTTGTCCGCATAAGAAAGCGTCCATCCGCAGTCGGCACACTTGATAAGTCCGGCAAATATCTGGGTCTGTCCGTTTTTGCATACCCGCCGGCGACCGGCTATCTGCTCCTGTACCTGTAAAAATACTTCCTTCGTGATGATGGCTTCGTGGGTATTCTCTACCCGGAACCACTCCGACTCGGGCTTTCGTACCACCTTCTTGTTTTTAAAAGAGACGGTGGACTGGCGGTTGTGCACGCTGTTCCCGATGTAGTTTTCATCCTTCAGGATGCTTTTTACCTGTGCTATCGTCCACTGATACCGTTTGGATTCCTCTGCTCCCTCAAATACATGGGCGAAGGTGCCGTTTCTTTGGAAATTTACCCACGCCGGGGTGGAAACCTTTTCCTCCATCAGTATCCGTGTGATTTTCGCTGCTCCTGCACCGTGCAGGGCAAGCTCAAATATCCTTTCGATAATCCACTTGGTATCCGGGTCAATCAGAAGGTGTCCCGTCTGCTCCGGGTCCTTTCGATACCCTAGGGGTGCATAGGCTCCGTAATGGGCACCATTAGCAAAGCGGGTGCGGAAGGCTGCCTTGACCTTCTTGCTGGTCTGTCTGGCGTGCATCTCATTCAGGATGTTTAAAAACGGGGCAAGCTCATTATCGCCGTTAAGGGTATCCACGTTGTCATTGATGGCAATGTAGCGTACTCCCTTGCTTGGGAAATAAAGCTCCGTGTACTGCCCGGTCAGAATGTAGTTTCTGCCAAGACGTGACAAGTCCTTTGTCACAACACAGTTGATTCTGCCATCCTCGATGTCATCAATCATCCGTTGGAACTCCGGGCGGTCAAAATTGGTGCCGGACCATCCGTCATCAATGTATTCACCCACCACGTTCAGACCGTGTTCGTGGGCGTATTCCCGGAGCATCATCCGTTGGGTGCGGATACTTCCGCTTTCTCCCTGAAGCTCATCGTCCCGGCTCAGACGAAGGTAAAGTGCCGTGTTATAAATGGTTGTATTGTTTGGTTGTTTCATCAAAATCCTCCTTTTTGAAACAACCCACGCTTACAATACTGCCTGTAAAAATATTATAGCGTAAGCATGGGTGATAATCAATGTATTTAAGCAGAAATCTTACCTTCCGCAGTGTATAGCATTACATCCGTAAGCAGGGCATCCAGCTTCTTACCGTTTGTGGCAAAGTGTTCGGATATCTCAATGTGGTTTTTCCCATACACAAAATACTGTTTTCCGTCCTCAGCCATAAGGACCTTTCCTGCCGGCGATTCCGTACCGTTTCGGTTCTTTCCCATAGGCATCCTCCTTTCCTTGGTTCCCGGCATCCAAAGATGCCGGCTATCGGTTTCTGTCTTCCTTTTTTGCTTCCTGTTTGAGTTCTGCTAAAAGCTCCGGTGGTATCCGGTCCATGAGCCGGTGTAGCTCCCTTAATTCGCTTTCCTGCTTCGCCCGTTCCATTGCATTCTTTAGTTTTCCGCTTTCCCCGGCTTTTGCCCGGGCTTCCAGTTCCCTGTTTTGGGAAATCAAATCGTCGATGGTAACCTGATACTTCTTTAGCTGCCCGAGGAAATTCTCCATCTGGGGAAACCACTTCCGTAAAAGCTGTAACGCTTCCTCCTTCTGTTTTCCGGCGTTAAACACGGTGATGTTATCCAATGTCTGCACGATTTTCTTTCCCTGTTTGGTAAGGCTGACCGCCTGCTTAAAGAGCCTTGTGGGGATATGCTTTCTTCCCGTGACTTGGGCACTTTCTCCACGTTCCAAGTCAGGATACTTCTCTGCCATGTAAGCATGGAAATCATCCTGCCATTTGGTAAGGCTTGCCCGGTTTCCGATAACCTCCTTGGCACAAAGCCGGTTATCCTTGGTTAGCGGAACAAAGGTCAGGTGCAGATGGGGTGTTTTCTCGTCCATGTGTACCACCGCAGAAATGATGTTTTCCCTGCCGACCCGGTCCGCAAGAAACTCCGTAGCCCGTTTAAAATAGGCTGCCGTTTCCTGTGTGGATTTCCCTTTGAAAAACTCCGGGCTTGCGGTAATTAACGTATCCACAAACCTTGTGCTGTCCTTTCTTGTACGACAGCCGGATTCCTCGATTCGGTGCTTGATAAATCGTGAATACCGCTCCTTCGGTTTGATGGTGTGGAAGTTGTATTTACTGCGTTCCGTATCAATGTCGGGATTACTGGCATACCGTTCTTTTTTCCGTTCGTGGTGGGCTTCCAGAGCCCCGGATGGGGCTCCCTTGTGCTTTGCAAATCGTAAAATAGCGTATTGTGGCATGTAACTCCTTCCCGTCCACAAAAGAGTGGACATTTCTTTATTTTCAAGGTACGGCTCATCGATGAACTAAGAAAAGTCTACACTTATTTTTCATGCTGTGCCGTATATCCGAAAGGCAGGAAATATAGGACATTTGGCAGGACTTTCCGCTTTTACGGAAATGTGGTAGAATGGAGAAGAAAATGATTATGAGGAGATGATACTGTGGCATTAACCATACAGGAACGATTAAAAGACCTACGGGTAGAGCGGGGACTGACCTTGGAACAGCTTGCCGGTGAAACCGGGCTGTCAAAATCTGCCCTCGGAAGCTATGAATCGGAGGATTACAAGGATATCAGCCATCACGCCATCAACCGTCTGGCTGACTTTTACGGTGTGACTGCCGATTATCTGCTTGCCCGGACAGAAACAAAACGTCACCCGAATGCAGAGCTTTCTGACCTGCATCTGAGTGACGAAATGATAGAGCTATTAAAGAGTAAACGGGTGGATACGGCACTGCTCTGTGAACTGGCAACCCACCCGGATTTCACAAAGCTTCTTGCCGACATACAAATCTATGTGGAAGGGATTGCATCCATGCAGATACAGAACCTGAATACATGGGTGGATGTGGCAAGGGCTGAAATCATGGAAAAGTATCAGACAACGGAACAGGACAAAACCATGTATCTGTTGCAGTCAGCCCATGTGGAAGAAGGCGACTATTTCCGTAGCCGGGTACATAAGGACATGGACGGCATTTTAGAAGATATCAGAAACGCCCACGTTGGAAGAAATGACGGAGCACCGAAGACCTCTGTGGCAGAAGAACTGCGACAGGATTTGGAGGAAGTGGCAGCCTTTGAAGGAAGCCGGGCAGAACAGCTTCTGTTGGTTTTCTGTAAGCAGACCAAGCTCCGTTACAATAAGCTGACAGAGGAAGAAAAACAGGCACTGATGCGGATAATGCAGAAGTCGGAGTTGATGAAAAGCCCTATTTCACAGAGGGGCAGGAAAAAATAAAATATGTATACTTAAAGATGCTTTGAGAGGTAACATTTATGGGATTTCGTACACTTGAAATTAGTCATGCAGCAGAAATACACATAAAAGAAGGGCAATTGGAAATCACAACAGACGATGGAATTGCAGTTGTGCCGATAGAGGACTTGAATCAGATTATGGTACATGGTGCTAATATACGACTTTCTACAATGGATTTATCTATCTTAAGTCAAAATAAGGTGGCACTGATGACGCTGGATGACAGATATTTACCGACAGCCATTGTGTTGCCATTTGAAGGTCATGCAAGGCAGTCTAAATTAATGCATGCACAAATAAATACTACACATGAAAAATATATGGAATTATGGATTGATATTATAAAACAAAAGATAAGTAATCAATCCAGAGCTTTGTCTATTATGGGTTTGGATGGTGCGGAAAGAATTGCAGAGCATGTGGCAACTGTAGATGAGGAAAATGTGGATTACTGTGAATCATTAGCTGCTAAAGAATATTTTGCATATTATCATGAGGGATTTAACAGAAGAAGTGAGGACCCTATCAATAGCAGACTGAATTATGGCTATGCTGTTGTAAGAAGTGCAATTGCAAGAAAACTGGTGGCAACGGGTTTTCATCCAACTTTTGGAATACATCATGACAATCAATTGAATGCATTTAATCTGGCTGATGATTTGATAGAACCGTATCGTGCAATAGTTGATTTAGTAGCACACAACAATATAGCGTCAAACATTCAGTTGACAAAATCAGAAAGAAGAGAATTGGCGCATGTATTACATAATGCCTGTATTGTCGATGGAGTCAAGGTTAATGTAATGTCGGCGATTGATATTATGGTGGAAAGTTTGAAGAGGATTATTTTAGATGCTTCGACGGAAAAATTAAAGGTACCAATGATTCTGCCGATTGAAAGTATGGAGGGAATTACGGAATGAGATTACTTGTTATTCTTAGTCCAACAGATAGATGGGGAACTAAAACAGAGTATACGAGGCTTCGAAAGTTTTTACATAAAGATGGCTATTTGCGAATAGCACCGGAAGCGTATATGCGGATAGTGCAAAATAGGAAAGCATCCGAAAAACATTACAGACGAATTGAAGAGTACGCACCTAAAACCGGAACAGTAAGACTTTTACGTTTGACAGAGAAGCAATATAATAACATATATTTGGTGACAGGAGAAGCAGATTATCAGGAAAAAGTAGTTGGCATAAACAGTCATATTATGTTATAATGAGACTTGTAACAGACTAATTATCTATATTTGGGAAGTTAATAAAACTTTGTACTAAATATAGTGGTTGAATGACCCGCCAAAAATGGTGCATCGTTCAACCCAGATGACCAAGCTGGAAAACACAGCTTTCATCCACACTACTCAGAGCACTCCGAATGTGCTTCCTACAACGATGCTCAATGAGATCTGGGATCTCGTATCTAAGGAGCACAGCATTGTTGGTGATGTCCGCACTCTTAAGACCGGCACAATCATCGAGATCGTAAAGCACACAGCTGTTGTTGCTGGTGCAGCTGTTAAGCAGACCAAGGCAAACGAAGGAAAGGCTCCTACAGACGATGAGCAGAATACTTTCGTGAAGGTTACTCTTTCCGGTAATGACTTCGCAAAGGCTGTCGAGCTCTCTTATGCTGAGGCTGAGATGAGCATCGATGCTCTTGAGCAGTACCTCATCCAGGAGATTGCAAAGAGCCTCGGCGATGCCATCGCTGATGACATGGTTTCCACTGTTAAGACCGGCACAGCTGCAGCAAACAAGACTACTTCTGCAACTGTTGGCAAGGTGACATATCCTGAGATCGCTGCAGCTTTCGCAGCACTCAAGGTTGAATGACCCGCCAAAAATGGTGCATCGTTCAACTGTGTCTGAACGTATAAAATGTGTTTAGAAAACTTAAATTTTCAGGCTTACGGAGAACTTGAAAGTAAGCGATTATATGATGTTTCTGTTAATACCTTACGTGAGGAAAAATGAAATGATTGATTTGGACGTAGAAATATATCAGCATTTGAATGAACAGATAAAAATAAATAAACTCTGCTATTTGTCATCAGGCGATGATAGCGATACTTTTTTATGTAATGAACAATATGTTGTGAAAGTTCCAAAGCGAGATTCAGTTAGATTTGCTCAGAAACGAGAGTTTGAATTGTATCGTTTTTTAGAAAATTGTAATTTATCTTATCAGACCCCTGCGGTAGTATATCAAAGTGACCGATTTAATATTATGAAATATATTAAAGGGGAACGTATTACTTATGAGCAGTATCATAAGTTGAGTGAAAAGGAAAAGGATGCCCTTGCATATGATGAAGCTACGTTTTTGAAAGAGTTACATTCCATAGAGATTGATTGTTCTGTCAGTTTGTTTTCAGATGCTCTGGTGAATAAGAAAGATAAGTTTTTGCAAGATAAAAAATTACTTATAAGTATTCTGGAAAAGGAGCAGCTGTTAACTGATGAGATGTTGGAACATATCGAAACAATATATGAAAACATATTAAGCAATGCTGTTTTATTTAAATATACCCCTTGTTTGGTACATAATGATTTCAGTGCAAATAACATGATTTTTAGAAATAATAGACTGTTTGGAGTTATTGATTTTGGCGATTTTAATGTAGGTGACCCGGATAATGATTTTTTGTGCTTGCTGGATTGTAGTACAGATGATTTCGGGAAAGAATTTGGCAGGAAGGTATTAAAATACTATCAGCATAAGGCGCCGGAAGTAGCAGAAAGAAAAGCAGAGCTTAATGATGTGTATTGGTCGATAGACCAAATCATTTATGGTTATGAAAGAAAAGATAGGGAAATGTTGATTAAGGGTGTTTCTGAATTGCTACAGACACAAGCAGAGATGTTTATATTTTAGCAGGAAAAGATGATGCGAAATTATATCATGGAAGAGGTGAATTATGTTGGAAGAAAAGCGAGTTTCCTTTCGCCCGATGAGTGAGGATGATTTAGTTCTAATGTTAAAATGGCTGACAGATGACCGTGTTCTTGAATTTTACGACGGTAGAGATAAAAAGCATACACAGAAAACGATTCGTGAGCATTATACAGAGCAATGGGCGGATGAGATTTATCGAGTCATCATTGAATATGATACAATTCCCATCGGTTACGCACAAATATACAGAATTCAGGGGGAACTTTTCGACGAATATGATTACCATGAGACGGAAGAAAAGATTTATGCGATGGACCAATTTATCGGTGAGCCGGAATATTGGAATATGGGAATCGGTGCAGAATATTGCAGAGTAGTATGCCAATATCTACGAACGGAAATGGATGCCGATGCGGTGATTCTTGACCCACGAAAAAATAATCCACGAGCGGTACGAGCATATCAGAAGGCGGGATTTGAAATTATTAAGGAGCTTCCCGAACATGAGCTACACGAAGGGAAGAAGGAAGATTGTGTGTTGATGGAATGGAGAGCGTAATGTTAATGAATTTTAATTTCTAAGGTTGCAAACTTTCAGTAAGTCGGCGCGTTTTACGGAAAGACGAAATTGAATTTGATGGACGCTTAGTTGAATGACCCGCCAAAAATGGTGCATCGTTCAACTATACCCTCTACCTGCTAATCAAAGAGCTTTACTTCTGTGACTGACACGGGCACAGAAACAAAGCTCTTTTTGTCTGCTTCAAAATCGACACCCCGAATCCAGTCCCCGACTTTTCGCAGACCCGCAGATAGAGGGTATAACACACTAGACTTTGCAAGCAAAGTCCGTGTGCCAAAAAGGGGCGTTGCCCCCTTTGGATTCCCCCGTCATTTCCGTTTCTCGGTAAGCGCCAAATATTCCTGCGGATTTTCTTATCTCCTGGATTCCTCTATAATTGTAAATGAAAGATAGTTAGACTATTTCACTACAATTACGGAGGATAGGTTATGACAGCTACACGCAAAG
>NZ_JASGBQ010000002.1 GCF_030053595.1 Fusibacillus kribbianus | reverse complement strand
CAGTATTTTTTTGAGCACCTGCGGGAAGAATGAGGAGGAAACGCCGGAATCTCTGGTACAGTTCTTAAAGTATGCAGGAGCGGATCTGCCGGCAAGTACAGAGGAATACGGAGATGCATTTGTGAGGCAGCTCCAGGAATCTGTGCGTCGAATCAAAGGAAGCCGGAGAATGGAGGAGAAGTTTATGCGGCTGGAAGAGCTTTTGCGGGAAGAGCGCGCAGAAGGGAAGGCAGAAGGAAGAGAAGCGGGGAGAGAAGAAGGACATGCCCTCGGAAAGGAAGAAGGACGTGTCCTGGGAAAGGCGGAAAGTGTACTGGAGCTTTTGGAAGACTGCGGGACAGTTCCGGAGGAACTGAAGGAGCGGATCCTAACGGAGCGGGATCTGGACTGCCTGCGAAGGTGGCATAAGCTGGCTGCCCGGGCAGCTTCGGTCGAGCAGTTTACAAAAGAAATGGAACCGGAAACAAAATAAAACAACGAATCACATCTGACGGCGAAGGCGCAGGCCGAAAGAATTCAGCCTGCCTTTTGCCGGATCTTTAGAAATCATTCATTGCCTGTTCAGGCAGAGATTACCTGTTAGTTGAAAAAGCAGAGGAATTCCATGTATTCAGTTAAATACTCTTTGTTCTGTAAAATACCGTTGCACTTGCAAATATAAGGCGGTCTGTTATAATCAATATAGAAAGAAAACTACGAAGAGCCATAAGGAGGCAATTATGTTAAATTTCGCCGTAGGTCCGGTGCAGTCCAGCGATGCCGTGAGAGAGATCGGACAGGAGCAGGTTCCCTATTTCCGGACACCGGAATTTTCGGAGCTGATGTTTGAAAATGAGCGACTGGTAAAAGACTTTGCCGGTGCGGAAGAGAATGCCAGAGTTGTATTTCTGACCGGTTCCGGGACAGCAGCCATGGAAGCGGCAGTTATGAATGTGTTTACAGAAAAGGATAAGGTGCTTGTGGTCAATGGCGGAAGCTTCGGTCACCGCTTCGCAGAGCTCTGTGCACTCCATGAGGTGCCTTATACAGAGATCAGGTTGAATTACGGTGAACCCCTGACGGAAGAAAAGCTGTGGTCTTACGGAGAAGGCGGTTATACAGGCTTTCTGGTGAATGTCCATGAGACCTCGACAGGGGTACATTATGATATGGAGATGATCAGTCGTTTCTGCCGGGAAAAGGGACTCTTTCTTGTGGTGGATGCAGTCAGCTCCTTTCTGGCAGATCCCTTTGAAATGAAGAAGCTGGGAGTTCATGTGATGCTGACCGGTTCTCAGAAGGCTCTGGCCTGCCCGCCCGGTATTTCCCTGGTTGTCCTTTCTGCGGAGGCTGTGAAGCGGGTAAACGAGAATAAAACAAAATGTATGTATCTGGATCTGAAAAGTGCCCTCAAAAACGGAGAGCGGGGGCAGACCCCTTTTACACCTGCGGTCGGGATTTTACGGCAGATCCATACAAGACTTCTGGAGATTGAAAAGGCAGGAGGAGTGGAAAGTGAAATTGCACGGATCCGCAGTTTGGCTGAGGATTTCCGGAAAAAAATCCAGGGGCTTCCCTTCGAGATTTTTTCTCCGTCCATGTCCAATGCACTGACCCCCCTTCATCCTCTGAATTCTTCGGCTCATGAGATCTTTGTGACCCTGAAGGATGAATACGGGATCTGGATCTGTCCCAACGGCGGAGAACTGGCTGACCGGGTGTTCCGTGTGGGGCATCTTGGTGCACTGACGCCGGAGGATAATACACGCCTGGTGGAAGCCATGAAGGATATGCAGAGGCGGGGCCTTCTGTAAAAAGGAGGGGAGTTTGGTATGATAAAGGTCATTACATACGGTACCTATGATCTCCTTCATTACGGGCATATCCGCCTTTTGGAGCGGGCCAGGGCTCTGGGGGATTATCTTATCGTTGGTGTGACGGCGGATGATTATGACAAGACACGGGGCAAGATCAATGTTCAGCAGTCCCTCATGGAGAGGATCGAGGCGGTGAAGGCTACCGGTCTGGCGGATGAAATCATCGTTGAGGAATATGAGGGACAGAAGATCGATGATATCCGGCGCTATGATGTGGATATTTTTACGGTCGGCTCTGACTGGATCGGGAAATTTGATTATCTCAAGGAATACTGTCAGGTGGTTTATCTGGACAGGACAGAAGGGATTTCAAGCTCGGAGCTTCGGGGAAAGAAACGGGCAGTTTCCCTTGGGCTTGTTGGAGATTCTGTGTTTCTCAACAAGGTGGAGGCAGAGTGCGGATTTGTAAACGGCCTTGAGATTGCCGGCATTTGTACGGGAAAGATAGAAAACATGTCAGAGAATCTGAAAAAGCTGCCTCTCATCACCGATGATTACGGAGAGCTTCTGGATCATGTGGATGCGGTCTATATCCATTCTCATCCTGTCAGACATTACGCTCAGATCAAGGAGGCACTTGGCCGGGGCAGGCATGTACTCTGTGAGTCCCCCATGACTCTTTCCAGGGCAGAATACAGAGAGGTGCGGGCTCTCGCCGAAGAAAAGGGCTGTATCCTTATGGAAGCTTTGAAAACAGCCTATGCGACGGCGTATCTCAGACTTCTGCTACTGGTGAAGGCCGGAAAGATCGGCGAGGTGGCTTCTGTGGATGCGGTTTGTACCAGTTTGGCAGATCTTTCACCGGATAGCCTGAAGGAACGATGGAACAGTATCTGCGACTGGGGCCCTACGGCTCTTTTGCCCATTTTTCAGCTTCTTGGAACAGATTACAGGGAAAAGAAGATCGTTTCCAGACTGATCGATGAGAAAGAAAGCTATGACGCATTTACAAAAATTGACTTCCTCTACAGCCATGGGACGGCTTCCCTTAAGGTGGGTAAGGGCGTCAAATCTGAAGGAGAGCTGGTGATTTCCGGTACAAAAGGCTATGTGTACGTTCCGGCTCCCTGGTGGAAAACAGATTATTTTGAGATCCGTTATGAGAATCCTGCGGAAAACAGACGATACTTTTATCAGCTGGATGGTGAGGGAATCCGCTATGAGCTGGTGGCATTTGTCCGCTCACTGGAGAACGGCCGGGTGAATTCCTGTATGGAACCACAGGTGTCCGAGGCCATTGCAGGAGTAATGGAAGATTTCTATAATCGGAAGGATATGAAGCTTATTTAATACCGAAAAAAGAGCTGCAGATGTTGATTCCTCTGAAGCTCCTGTTATTGTACGGAAACGGATTTATAACGGCAGAAATTCCGGCTTTCGGTCTTTAAATACCGTGTAATAGCGGAAGCCGCAGCTTTTCAGAAGGTCGCCGATGGCAGAAAAATGATAGGCCAGATGAACCGTCTGATGAGCGTCAGAGCCCAGAGTCAGGATTTCTCCGCCCAGCTCCCGATAACGTTTTAAAATCTCCTCCGTGGGATGGGGATGGTTGAGGCCTGCCTTGAAGCCGGCTGTGTTGCATTCGATCCCTTTGCCCTTCGCAATGAGAGTCTTTAAGATCTCATCAAATAGTTCTTTGTATTTTTCATAGCTGTAAAAGGTATTTTTATTGGGACCGTAACGGACCACGTAATCCAGGTGTCCGGCCACGTCGAAGCAGTCATAGGCTTTGATGTTTTCAAGCTCATATTCAAAATAGGAGCGGTATGCCTCCTCTTCGGGGCGATTTTCATAAAACTCGGGATAGTAAGGATCCATGCCGCAGCAGACGTGGGTGGAACCGATGATGAAATCAAAAGGATGGCCGGAGGCATAGGCTGTAAGGTCTGTAGGGATGTTCGTCTGAAGTCCCAGCTCCACGCCAATGCGAAGCTCGATCCGGTCCCGAAACTGCTCTTTAAGCTCCCGGAGCTTTCGAAAATAGGGCTCCGTCTCAAAGGTAAATTCCGGTACACCCGGCGGACAGTCAAAATCCTGATGATCGGTGATATAGAGAACGGGCATCCCCAGGGAAATTGCCTGTTCGATCTGTTTTTCCGGCGGAGTGTCCGAATCGCCGGAAAAGCTTGTATGCACATGGGAGTCAATATAAATATCCATGAAAGTTCCTTTCTCTGTAAGACAGTACTCTTTGGCTGCGGAAAAGTTCTTTAAAAAGAATAGAACAAAAGCCGGGGGATGTCAATGCTCCATGAAATAACAGCTATCCCTTATGGAAAAATAGTGGTATAATTCTCAGAAGAAAGGACAGGGAGGCGGAGAGATATGAAAGACAAACAGAGAACGCCGAAGGAAAACAAACCGTCCAGGCGCAGGTGTGAAGCGTGGAAAAAGGCGATCCATATGGAACTTCGGGAGCACAAAAGCTCCTTTCTTGTATTCACGGTGCTCCGTATGCTTGTGGTGGTCACCATGGTGCTTCAGTTCTTTAATAAGAACTATGAGAATGTATATCTTTGCGTGCTGACGCTTTTACTTCTGATCGTGCCGAGCTTCCTGCAGGTGTCCATCAAGGTGGAGCTTCCGACAGGGCTGGAGATCATTATACTGTTGTTTATTTTCTCGGCTGAGATTCTGGGAGAGATAAGAGCGTTTTATTTGCGGATTCCCATCTGGGATACGATTTTACATACTCTCAATGGATTTTTGATGGCTGCGATCGGTTTTTCTCTGGTAGATATTTTAAATCGGGGAGAACGGTTTTCCTTCAAGCTGTCACCGGCTTATATGGCCATAGTGGCCTTCTGCTTTTCCATGACTATCGGTGTTCTGTGGGAGTTTTTTGAATGGGGTATGGATGTTTTCTTTCACCTGGATATGCAGAAGGATACCGTTCTTACATCCATTACGTCGGTGATGCTGAATACGGAAGGACTCAATGTGCCGGTCACCATAGGCGGAATAACGGATGTGGCGGTCAACGGAGAGAGCCTGGGGCTCGGTGGTTATCTGGATATTGGCCTTTATGACACCATGAAGGATCTTTTTGTGAATTTCATCGGAGCAGTGGTCTTTTCCACAGTTGGCTTTTTCTATGTGAAGAACCGGGGAAAGGGGCGTTTTGCGAAACGCTTTATTCCCAGGCTGAAAAGCAAAGACAGAGATTTTCTGGCCATTGCGGAGGAAGAGGAAGAAATGGAGCAGGCGAAGGAGGATAAACAGTGACAAGAGAAGAATTTAAACAACTGGTAAATAGAGGAACGGTACTGGTAGACGGAGCAACCGGCTCCAATCTGCTGAAAGCAGGGATGCCGAGAGGCGTGTGCGCAGAGCAGTGGATCTGCGAAAACCGACAGGTGATGATTGATCTGCAGAGGGCTTATAAGGAGGCAGGCTCCCAGATCGTCTATGCGCCCACCTTTACGGCCAACCGGGTGAATCTGACAGACCGGGGCCTTTATGGACAGATTCGGGAGCTTAACCGGGAACTGGTTGGAATCTCCAGGGAAGCGGTGGGAACGGACTGCCTTGTGGCGGGTGATCTGACAACTACCAGCAAGATGGATGAAGATTACGGCGTGCTTCTGGATATCTACAGAGAGCAGATCGGGATCCTTGCGGAAGCAGGAGTGGATCTTCTGGTGGCGGAAACCATGCTGGGACTGGATGAGACCATGGCGGCTCTGGAGGCCTGCAGGGAAGTCTGCAGTCTTCCCATCATGTGCTCCATGACCATTGAATCGGACGGAAGTCTGTTTTTCGGCGGTAATGTGTTTGACACCGTTCAGGCACTGGCGGAAATGGGGGCCGATGCGGTTGGCATCAACTGCTCCGTCGGTCCGGACCGCCTGGAATCGGTAGTGCAGAACATGAAAAAGCAGGTGACAGTCCCTCTTCTTGTGAAGCCCAATGCCGGGATGCCCACCATTACAGAGACAGGTGAGGCAGTTTATTCCATGGAGGCAGAAGAATTTGCGCAGCATATGAAGCGCCTGGTGGAGCTTGGGGCTGATGTGATCGGCGGCTGCTGCGGAACCACACCGGAGTTTATCAAACGGCTGGCAGAGGTCTGCCGACGTTGTGACGGAGGGAAATAGATGAGCGATTCAGAGAGGGCTGCAGAGCTTTTTGGACAGGGCTACAACTGCTGTCAGTCGGTGTTTCTGGCGTTTGCGGATCATTACGGAATAGACCGGGAGACAGCACTTAAGCTGTCCTGCTCCTTCGGCGGAGGGATGGGCCGGATGCGGCAGGTGTGCGGAGCCGTATCGGGGATGGCTCTCGTATGTGGGTTGGAGACGGGAAATACAGATCCGAAAAATCAACAGGTAAAAACAGAAAACTATGAGACCATGAGACGTCTTGCGGAGGCCTTTCGGGAGGCCAATGGAAGCATTGTCTGCGGGGAGCTTCTGGGGCTTACGGAGAAGGACAAAAAGGAAGAGGGGGCAGCACCGTCTCTCAGGACAGCCGAATATTATAAAAAAAGGCCCTGTAAGGAGCTGGTGCGGTGTGCGGCGGCCCTTCTGGAACAGGAATTTTTTAAAAACAAGTGAGAAATTGAAAAACTGACCGGTTGACAAAACCAAAAACCGTGTATATACTTAATTAAGCATAAAGATAATGCGTTGATGAGACCAGTAGGATGCAGGAAGTGGACAGAGAGAAGGGGAAAGGTGGAAGCCCTTTGCATGAAATGCATACCGAATACCAGCTCGGAGCGGCTTTTATACAGCCCGGCAGGCACCGTTACCGCCAGTTGAGTGGATTCCCGGAATCAAGCAGGGTGGAACCGCGGATTATTTGTTAATTCGTCCCTTATCATACAGGAAAAATGTATGATAGGGGATTTTGTTATTTCAAGAAAAGGAGAAAAGATATGAAAATCACATTGAAGGATGGCTCTGTAAAGGAGTACAGCGAGGCAAAAAGTGTATATGATATCGCACTTGATATCAGCGAAGGGCTTGCGCGTGTTGCCTGTGCAGGCGAAGTGGACGGCGAAGTGGTGGACCTTCGTACCGTCATTGATAAAGATGTGACTTTAAACATTGTAACTGCAAATGACAAGGCTGGTCTTCAGGTGATTCGTCATACAGCAAGCCATGTAATGGCAGAAGCAGTGAAGAAATTATTCCCAAATGCAAAGCTTGCAATCGGACCTGCTATTGAAGATGGTTTCTACTATGATTTCCTCGTGGATGCGCCTTTCTCCCGTGAGGATCTGGATGCAATCGAGAAGGAGATGAAGGCGATCATTAAGAAGGGCAATCGTTTGGAGAAGTTCCTGCTTCCGAGAGAAGAGGCGATTGCTCTTATGAAGGAGAAGGAGGAACCTTTCAAGGTGGAATTGATTGAAGATCTTCCGGAGGGAAGTGAAATCTCATTCTACGATCAGGGTGGATTTGTGGATCTTTGCGCAGGTCCCCATCTGATGAATACAAAGGGAATCAAGGCATTTAAGCTCATTTCCTCTTCCATGGCTTACTGGAGAGGCGATGAAAAGCGCGACAGATTGCAGAGAATCTATGCAACTGCGTTCAACAAGAAAGAAGATTTACAGGCTCATCTCCAGAAACTGGAGGATGCAAAGCAGCGGGATCATAACAAGCTTGGCCGTGAGATGAAGCTCTTTACAACGGTTGATGTGGTTGGACAGGGCCTTCCTCTGATTCTTCCCAAGGGACAGAAGATCATCCAGAAGCTTCAGCGTTGGGTAGAAGATACAGAAGATCGTGAGTGGGGTTATGTTCGTACAAGAACTCCGTTTATGGCAAAATCTGATCTGTACAAGATTTCCGGACACTGGGATCACTATCTTGATGGAATGTTTGTACTTGGCGATCCGGAGAAGGATGGCGAGGAGGAAGTACTTGCACTGCGTCCCATGACCTGTCCGTTCCAGTATTACTGCTACAAGAACGAGCATCATTCTTACCGTGATCTTCCGTACCGTATGGGTGAGACATCCACCCTGTTCCGTAAGGAGGATTCCGGAGAAATGCATGGCCTTACAAGAGTTCGTCAGTTCACGATCTCCGAAGGACACAATGTCATTCGTCCGGATCAGGTTGAGGAAGAACTTCAGAACTGTCTGAATCTTGCAATCTACATTATGGATACCCTGGGCTTGCTTGGCGACGTGACATTCCGTCTTTCCAAATGGGATCCCAGCAATAAAGAGAAGTACCTCGGTGATGAGGAGTACTGGGAGACTTCACAGGAAGCGCTTCGCCAGGCCCTGCGCGAGAAGAACATTGACTTCTATGAGGCAGAGGGAGAAGCAGCATTCTACGGACCGAAGATCGATATCCAGGCTAAGAATGTGTATGGTAAGGAAGACACCATGGTTACCATTCAGCTTGACTGTGCAATCGCAGAAAACTTCGATATGTACTATGTAGATCAGAATGGCGAGAAGGTTCGTCCTTACATTATTCACAGAACCTCTCTTGGCTGCTACGAGCGTACACTTGCCTGGTTGATTGAACATTATGCAGGCAAGTTCCCTACCTGGCTTTGCCCGGAGCAGGTACGTATTCTTCCGCTTTCTGACAAGTATCTTGAGTACGCCCACAAGGTTGAGAAGGTACTCAAGGACAATGGTGTGGATGTTACAGTTGATGAGCGTTCTGAGAAGCTTGGTTACAAGATCCGTGAAGCTCGTATGGACCGCCTTCCCTACTGGCTGATCGTTGGTGAGCAGGAGCAGGCAGATGGTATGGTTTCTGTATCAAGCCGTTTTGCAGGTGATGAGGGAAAGAAGACGATCGAAGAGTTTACTGACTTCATCTGCCGGGAAATCCGCACCAAGGAAATCCGTGAAATTGTTGCAGATAACAAATAAAGGCGTTCAATTGAGAGAAGAGGTTTATGAAAAAATGCGGCAGGAAAAATCCTGCCGCATTTTTTGCTGAATAAAAAACAAGATTCTGCACATACTTTCTTCGACTACGAAAAAGGAGGAATGTGTCATGACCGATCTGGTATGCAGTGCAGAAACTTGTGTGCACAACAATGACCGCTTTTGCTGTAAGGGAACGATTCTTGTAGACGGGGCTCAGGCGAAAAAGCCCAGTGAGACAAGCTGTGCCAGCTTTGACGAGCGGGTACAGTGCGGCTGCAAAAATCAGTATGAGACGCCCAGCCGTGCGCTCAATGTGGAGTGCGAGGCGGTATCCTGCGTTTACAATGAGGGCAGGAAGTGTACGGCAGATGAGATTTCCATTGCCGGCCACAATGCAAAGGTTGCGGATCAGACAGAGTGTGCGACGTATCAGAGCCGTTAGAGCAGCAAAAGGAGCATAAGGATGAAAAAGGTGCAGTCCCGGTTTGGGGACTGCACCTTTTATATGGGGGTGCCTCACGGCATAAGACTCATTATCCGATGGGCTCAAAGTCAGCAACTCCGTGTTTGCACAGCGGGCAGATAAAATCATCGGGAAGCTCGTCACCCTCGTAGATATAGCCGCAGACCTTGCATACAAAGCCTTTCTTGCCTTCCGTCTGGGGCTTGGGTTTTACGTTCTTCTGATAGTAGGTGTAGGTCATGGTCTCCACGTTGGTGATAACTCTGGCTTCAGTTACGCTGCAGATGAACATTCCGTGGGTATCCAGATCGATGTACTGCTCCACCTTTAAGGACATGAAGGAATTGATATATTTGGGAAGGAACACCAGTCCGTTGTCAGAGCGAAGCGGTGTGGTTCCGGCAAATTTGTCCACGTTTCTTCCGCTCTGGAACCCGTAGGTCTCAAATACGGAGAAAGGAGCATCGGTAGACAGGCAGTTTAAGTTCATGATACCGGTCTGCTTGATGACATGGTGGGAATAGTTGGCCTTATTGATGGTGACAGCGATCCGGTTGGGTGTATTCGTTACCTGAGAAACGGTGTTTACGATGAGTCCGTTGTCCTTCCTGCCGTCGTTGGAGGTAACCACATACAGACCGTAGCCGATGTTGAACAGGGCGTTCAGGTCGTTCTTGTTGGCGGTATCGTCATGCTGTGCCAGATAATCCTTGCACAGCTCTTCAGCCAGTGCTTCCAGCTGAGCGCTGCTCTCATCGTTCAGAGCAGATTTGATATGGACCGTATTGTCGGCAAAGGTGAGCTTCATGCAGTCGGACAGCATGTTTTTCATGGTCTTGGCTGCCATGGGAGCCCAGCTTCCGTTCTCAACCAGAGCGACAGTGCGGTTCTGATAATTGCGCTCGGTCAGATGCTCGATGAAATCACGCATCTGAGGGAAGATGCCGGCATTGTAGGTAGTAGTAGCCAGTACCAGCTTGCCGTAGCGGAAAGCGTCCTCGACAGCCTCCGCCATATCGGTGCGGGCCAGATCATGGACAACTACTTCCGGGCAGCCCTTGGCGCGAAGCTTGTCCACCAGAACCTCAACAGCCTTCTTGGTATGGCCGTAAACGGAGGTGTAGGCAACCACGATACCCTCGGACTCCACTTCGTAGGAGGACCAGATATTGTAAAGGTTCAGATAGTAGCCAAGATTTTCCTTGAGAACAGGACCATGGGTCGGGCAGATGATCTGGATATCCAGGCCTGCAGCCTTCTTAAGAAGGTTCTGAACCTGAGCGCCGTATTTGCCGACGATGCCGATGTAGTAGCGGCGTGCCTCACATGCCCAGTCCTCCTCCACATCGAGAGCTCCGAATTTGCCGAAACCGTCTGCGGAAAAGAGAACCTTATCGCAGGTATCATAGGTCACGATAACCTCAGGCCAGTGCACCATGGGTGCTTCTACAAAGGCCAGCGTATGCTTGCCGAGGCAGAGAGTGTCCCCTTCTTTTACGATAATCTGTCTGTCCGCATAATCCGTGCCGAAGAACTGCTTCATCATAACGAAAGCCTTTGCAGAGGAAACAATGGTCGTATCCTTGTACACCTGCATAAAGTTTGCAATGTTGGCAGCATGATCCGGCTCCATATGCTGGATGATCAGGTAATCCGGCTTGCGGGATCCCAGTACGCCTTCAATGTTGTCCAGCCATTCGTGGGTAAAACGGGCATCCACTGTATCGAATATGGCTGTCTTTTCATCGAGAACTACATAAGAGTTGTAAGCCATACCATTTTCCACAACGTACTGACCCTCAAACAGGTCCACGTCATGGTCATTTACGCCTACATATTTAATGTCCTTCGTAATTTCCATGATAAATTCGCTCCTCTTATTATAATATTTGTTACTGATTGTATCAGGACATATTATAGCATAGAGGTGCAGGGAATGGGAAGCAGGATTTCACATTATTTAAAGAAAAAACAAAAAAGACTTGCACTTTACTTTGATAATGTGTTACTATTACATAGCTGATAATAACGAGGAGGATTTTTGTTATGAAGAAACTGATTGCATTACTGATGAGTGTTATGATCGTTCTCGGCTCTCTTGCAGGCTGCGGCAGCAAGAAGGAGGAGACTACCAAGGCACAGGAAACTACGAAGGCGCAGGAAACCACCAAAGCGCAGGAAACCACCGCTGCAAAGGAGGAGACTACTGCAGCAGAGGCAAGTGATCTTGCCTATGTGAAGGAAAGAGGTAAGCTGGTTGTTGGCATTACCGATTTCGAACCCATGGATTATAAGGATGAGAGCGGTGAGTGGATCGGCTTTGACGCTGACATGGCAAGGGGCTTTGCCGAGAGCCTTGGCGTGGAAGTGGAATTCATTGAGATCACCTGGGACAACAAGGCACTGGAGCTGTCCGGACGGATCATCGACTGTGTATGGAACGGCATGACCCTTACCGATGAGGTGAAGAGTGCCATGGAGTGCTCCAACGCATACTGTAATAACGCACAGGTGGTGATCGTCAAGGCAGATGTGGCTGATCAGTATCAGGATGTGGAGAGCCTTTCCGATCTGGCCTTTGCAGTGGAAGCCGGAAGCGCCGGCGAGGAAGAGGTGAAGGCACTGGGACTGAATTATACCCCCGTTTCCACCCAGGCAGACGCCCTGATGGAAGTAGCAGCCGGAAGCTCTGATGCTGCAGTGATCGATTCCCTGATGGCAGCTGCCATGGTAGGAGAGGGAACCGGCTATGATGAGCTTACTTATACCGTAGGCCTCAACAGCGAGCTGTACGGTGTCGGATTCCGCAAGGGTTCTGATCTGGCAGCAGCGCTGAACGATTACTTCAAAGAGGCCTATGGCGATGGAACCATGGAAAAATGTGCGGAGACTTACGGCATTCAGGCGGCACTGATCGAACAGTAGAATATTTGACAGAATTACAGAAATGACATAAGATAGAGAGCGGAGCATTCCGCTCTCTATTGTGTGGTTATCAGGAAGAAAACAGGAGAAGCAAATGGATAAGATAATGGAACAGATGCCGATCGTCATCAATGCGCTGAATGTGGGATTTATCCAGACACTGAAGCTCTTTTTCGTCACATTGATCGGCGCACTGCCGCTGGGACTGATCATTGCCTTCGGGTCCATGTCACGGTTCAGGCCTTTAAGCTGGCTGACGAAGATCGTTGTCTGGATCGTCCGGGGAACACCGCTTATGATCCAGCTTCTGATCATTTATTATTTTCCGGGCCTTGTGTTCGGAAAGACGATCTGGGGAAGCGGCGAGGCTGGCAGATTTACCGCTGCTGCCATCGGGTTTATTTTCAATTATGCCTGCTACTTCTCGGAAATTTACCGGGGAGGCATTCGGGGTGTTCCAATCGGGCAGGAGGAAGCCGGTCTGGTGCTCGGTATGACAAAGAGCCAGATCTTTTTCCGGGTCAAGCTGCTCCAGATGATCAAACGGATCGTTCCTCCTGTATGCAACGAGGTCATCACTCTGGTTAAGGATACGTCTCTGGCGCGGATCATTGCCCTGCAGGAGATCATCTGGGCCGGCCAGTCGTTCATGAAGGGCTCCCAGGGAATTTCCGGTGAGATCTGGCCGTTATTCTTTACGGCTTTTTATTATCTCATCTGGAACGGCGTGGTGACGATCGTGCTTGGAAAGCTGGAGAAGAAGCTGGAATATTTCAGATAGGAGGGAGAGACGATGGCGATCTTAGAGGTAGAACATATTTGCAAATCCTTTGGCGATACCGAAGTGCTGAAGGATCTCAGCTTTTCTCTGGAAAAAGGCCAGGCGCTGTCCATCATCGGCTCATCCGGAAGCGGAAAAACGACGCTTTTACGCTGTCTGAATTTTCTGGAGAGACCGGATAAGGGGATCATCCGTGTAAACGGAGAGACTCTTTTTGATGCGGAAAGTACTGTTTCCGGGCAGGAGGCGGAGATCCGAAAGAAAAGACTTCATTTCGGACTGGTATTTCAGTCCTTCAATCTGTTTCCCCAGTATACGGCTCTGAAGAATGTCATGCTTGCCAAGGAGCTTCTTGCGAAGGAAAAAAAGGATTATAAGGCGAATAAAAAAGCGATCCATGAGGAGATCGAGGCCGAAGCGGCCGAGCTTCTCAGGCAGATGGGGCTCTCTGACCGGATGAAGAATTATCCCCACCAGCTTTCCGGCGGGCAGTGTCAGCGGGTGGCTATCGCCAGGGCACTGGCTCTTTCTCCGGATATTCTGTGTTTTGACGAGCCTACCTCGGCTCTGGATCCGGAACTCACCGGAGAAGTATTGAAAGTTCTTAAGGATCTGGCCCAGAAGCGTATGACCATGGTCATTGTGACTCATGAGATGGAGTTTGCGAAGGATGTGTCTGACCACGTAATCTTTATGGACGAAGGACTGATTCTGGAACAGGGCTCGCCGGAGCAGGTTTTTGAGCATCCGAAGGAGGAGCGGACCCGTCAGTTCCTTTCTCGGTATACGGGACAAAAAAATGTTGACATTTAAAACAATACATGGTAATATATAAAAGCTGTGTTAATCAAAGAAGAGTATCCGCTCTCACCTTAGCACCACCGAGTGACTTGGGTTCCTATAATTTCGGCGTTCCGTGTAGATTTTGTGCGGAGGTTGTCATGGGATTTTAAGTGGATAGTTCTTCTATCCACTTTTTTCATATAATGGGGGTGTCGAGTTATTAGCGAGTTAATGGTGAATGAACAGATCAGGGATAAGGAAGTTCGTCTGATCGGCGTACATGGAGAGCAGCTTGGGATCGTATCTGCAAAGGAAGCTCAGAGACTTGCCCGTGAGGCAGAGCTGGATCTGGTGAAGGTTGCTCCGCTGGCGAAGCCGCCGGTATGCAAGATTATCGATTACGGAAAATATCGTTATGAGCAGGCCAGAAAGGAAAAAGAGGCCAGAAAGAAACAGAAGGTCATTGAGATCAAGGAAGTGAGACTGTCTCCCAATATTGAGGAAAATGACCTGAATACCAAGGTTTCTGCCGCCAGGAAGTTCATTCAGAAGGGCAATAAGGTCAAAGTTACCCTGCGGTTCCGCGGCAGGGAAATGAGCCATATGAATAACTCCAGACACATCCTGGAAGATTTTGCAGAGCAGCTTTCTGATATTGCAGTGGTTGACAAGCCGTCCAAGGTGGAAGGCAGAAGCCTTGTGATGTTCTTATCGGAAAAGCGTTAAAAAACAGGGTCATACCTGAGACAAAGTTTAAGGAGGAAGAATCATGCCTAAAGTAAAAACCAGCAGAGCAGCAGCAAAGCGTTTTAAAAAGACCGGTACCGGGAAATTAAAGAGAATGAAGGCCTATAAGAGCCATATCTTGACCAAGAAGTCTCAGAAGAGAAAGAGAAACCTTAGAAAAGCAACTGTAGCAGTTCCTTCAAACGCTAAGGTTATGAAGAAGATTTTACCGTACTGATTGTAGTGAAGAAAAGAAGGAGGAAGACTTAAAATGGCAAGAATTAAAGGCGGTTTAGGCGCTAAGAAAAAGCACAACAGAGTTCTGAAGCTGGCAAAGGGCTACAGAGGAGCTCGTTCCAAACAGTATAGAGTAGCAAAGCAGTCCGTGATGAGAGCTCTTACCAGCTCTTACGCAGGAAGAAAGCAGAGAAAGAGACAGTTCAGACAGCTCTGGATTGCCCGTATCAATGCTGCAGCCAGAATGAACGGTCTGTCCTACAGCCGTTTCATGTACGGCCTGAAGGAAGCCGGCGTTGAGATGAACAGAAAGATCCTGGCTGACATGGCTGTCAATGACGCAGCAGGCTTCGCAAAGCTGGCTGAGCTTGCCAAGGAGAAACTGGCTTAAATTATGAATTTGAAGAAAATTCAAAAAAAATTAAAAAAACACTTGCCAACATGAGAAATGTGTGGTAAAGTATATGAGGATTTGGTTCTGAGAGAAAATCAGAGCCACCTCACATCGGAATGTGGCTCAGCTTGGTAGAGCGTTCGGTTAGGGACCGAGAGGTCGCAGGTTCGAATCCTGTCATTCCGACTAAGCAGATAGGCAAAAGCTTATCTGCTTTTTCTGTTGCAAAATGAAGAGAGTGCTGCTCCTGCACCTAAAGCATTCTGAGTTAAAGGCAGGAGCAGCACTCTCTTCTTTTAGAAAATGATTTATTTATGCTTTTCCTCGCAGTAAGCACAACGGTATACTCGTTTTTCCTCATCGGCCAGGAAGAAGATATGGGGCAGCTCCTGTTCGATGGAGGTGATGCATCTGGGGTTTTTGCATTTGATCACATTGGTCAGCTTCTGGGGAAGCTCCAGGGTTTTCTTTTCTACGATTTTTTCGTCCTTTATGATGTTGACCGTGATGTTGCAGTCGATATAGCCCAGTACATCCAGATCCACCACGTCGAGATCGCCTTCGATCTTCAAAATATCCTTGCGTCCCATCTTGTTGCTTCTGGCATTTTTGATGATGGCCACCTGACAGTCCAGCTTGTCCAGCTTCAGGTATTTGTAAATATCCATGCTCTTTCCTGCCTTAATATGGTCAAGGACGATTCCGTTTTTCAGTCCGCCGATATTTAACATCGCATTCTATCCTTTCTGTAAAAGACATATAATGAGGGTGAGTTATTCCACTGTGATTCCCAGCAGGGTGAGAATCAGAGCCATGCGGATGTAGACGCCGTATTGGGCCTGCTTAAAGTAGGCAGCCCTGGGGTCGTCGTCCACCTCTACAGAAATTTCATTGACACGGGGCAGAGGATGGAGGATGCTCATATCAGGCTTGGCATTTTCCAGCTTTGCCTTGTCCAGGATGTAGCAGTCCTTCATACGGATATATTCTTCTTCATTAAAGAAGCGTTCCTTCTGGACACGGGTCATGTAGAGGATATCCAGAGAAGGCATGGCCGTCTCCAGATCCCGGACTTCTTCGTAGGGGATCTTCTGGGCATCCAGTACATTTTCACGGATATAGCTGGGAACCCGAAGCTCTTCCGGAGAGATCAGAACGAACCGGATGCCGGGATAACGGACCAGAGCGTTGATCAGAGAGTGGACGGTACGGCCGAATTTTAAATCACCGCAGAGGCCTACGGTCATATTTCCCAGATGTCCCTTCAGGGAACGGATGGTAAGCAGGTCTGTCAGTGTCTGGGTGGGGTGCTGATGGCCGCCGTCACCTGCATTGATGACCGGAATGCCGGATTTCGCAGCGGCAACCATGGGTGCTCCTTCCTTGGGATGACGCATGGCGCAGATATCCGCGTAACAGGAGATGACGCGGATTGTATCGGAAACACTTTCTCCTTTGGCAGCAGAGCTGGAATCGGCAGAAGAAAAACCAAGAACACTGCCCCCTAAATTGAGCATCGCTGCTTCAAAACTTAAACGGGTGCGGGTACTTGGTTCATAGAATAAAGTGGCAAGTTTTTTACCCTTGCAGGCTTCGGAATATTTTGCCGGATGGGCTTCAATATCGTTGGCTATATCCATCAAATGCTCCAGCTCATCTACCGAGAAGTCCAGAGGACTTAAGAGATGTCTCATATGTGTATATCCTCCTTTTTTTCTTTTGTATCAGTATATACGAAAATATAAAAATACGCAACAGATTCCGTAGACAAATTCCGCGATTTTTTGTAAAGTATAGGTAGGCAGTTGGTTTTGTTTTTGAGGAGCAGGACATGAATAAAACGCAGACAGAGTATACGAAAAAACAAACAGAATATAAAAAGAAACCGGTGGGCAGACCAGGGAGCAGGCGGAGAAAAAGTCTGTGGGAGCGGGCACCGATCCTGTGTATGGCACTGGTGGCGCTGGTGGCTGTGGCCCTCGTTGTGGGGATTTTTGCTGTAAAAAAAACCATGGAGCATAAGCAGATCCTGGCTCATGCGGATACTTTTTATGAGGGAGTCTATGTGGAAAACATTTCCCTGGGCGGTCTTTCCATGGAGCAGGCAAAGGAGCAGGTGACGGCGGCCGTGTCGGAAAAGGGCGGCTGGGCTATGAAGGTCTCCTGCGGAGATGAGACCTATGAGCTCGACAATATTCTTCTCAACAATATGGATGAGGTTCTCTCTGAGGCGTTTAAGCTGGGCCATGTGGGAAGCGATGAGGAAAGGCTTTCCACGATTTCTCTTCTTGAGAGAAAGGAGCGGTATTTTACGGTAGCCGATTATTACGATGAGGAGGCTGCAAAGGCGGCGATTGATAAGGTTTCCGATCTCTATGACGTGGAGGCACAGGATGCGGCCATGACCGGTTACGATGAGGAGAACGGGTTTCAGTATTCAGAGGAGAAGCCGGGACGGAAGGTGGACCGGGACGATCTTCTGCTCCAGCTTAAGGAGGCGTTTGCGGCAGGAAAATACGATGCGGTCCTGACCGGAAAGATCTCCGAGGTCGCACCGGCGATGGATCTTGCCAAGGCGAAGGAGGCTTATGTCTGCCTGGCCAAATTCCGCACGGAGGCCAATGTGGATAATGATGACAGAGATCATAACGTGAAACTGGCTTCGGATACCGTGAATAACACCCTTCTGGCACCCGATGAGGAGTTTTCCATGAATGCCCTGATCGGTGAAACGACGGAGGCTCAGGGGTACCGGGAGGCGGCCACCTATTCCAAGGGAGAGGTGGTTCCCGAGTTCGGTGGTGGTGTCTGTCAGGTATCCTCCACCATTTACAATGCTGTGGTGAAGGCGGGGCTGGAGACTACCGAGAGGAATGGGCACAGCATGACCGTGTCCTATGTCCCTCTGGGAGAGGATGCCATGATCGCCTATTCCTATTCGGATTTAAAATTCCGGAACAATTCTTCAGGGAATATTCTGGTGCTTCTGGATGCATACGGGCCGGAGGTGATCTGTTATATTTACGGCATTCCGATCCTGGAGGAGGGCGTCACAGTGGCTATGGATTCCCGCGTCGAAGAGACGATTCCCGTTCCGGAGCCGGAGTATGTGGAGGATGATTCTCTTTCCCCCGGCGAGGAAAAATATAAGTCTTATGGAAAAGAGGGATATCGGGTAGTGACGGATCTGGTGACCTACAAGGATGGAGAGGAGATCAGCCGCGAGTTCCTTCACAACAGCACCTACAATCCGCAGACACCGGTGATCCGCCGAAACAGCGGAAGCTGAGAGAGAAATTGAGAAGGCAGCAGGGAAAGGAGACCGACGGTGTCGTCTTTGACAAAAAAAGCAATTGCAAATTCATTTCTCGGACTGCTTCAGGAGAAGCCCCTTGAGAAGATTACCGTAAAAGAGATCGTGGAGGACTGCGGCATCAATCGCAATACCTTTTATTATCATTTTGATGACATACCGTCTCTTTTGGAGCTGATCCTTCGGGAGGAGACAGAGCGGGTACTGGGGGAACATCTGGGAGAGGAATCCTGGGAGGAGGGCTTCATTGCCGCTGCCAGGTTTGCATTGGAAAATAAAAAAATCATTTATCACATATACAATTCTGTGAATCGTGAAATTTTTGAACGGTATTTAAACAGGATCGCCCAGGATGTGATGGACCGGTTTGTGGGAAAAGTATCAGAGAGAATCAACGTCTCTGCGGAGGATAAAAAGCTCATCGCCGCATTTTATAAATCGGCTCTCACAGGCATGATTATGGACTGGCTGGCCAGCGGAATGCAGTATGAGCCGGAACCACTCATCCGAAGGCTGGGAACTATGCTGGACGGAGAGATATTAAGGGCTCTTGAACGGGCGGCAGTTTAAACAGGAGCAGAAATACGGATACGAGGTTTTAGACAAAAGGCGGACTGTGTCTGATTTTTAGACACAGCCTGCCTTTTATCTGTTTTCAAAAGAGAAAAGGAACAATAGAATAAGGCGTACATGGATTTTTGCCGGAAGGAATCGTTTTGATCTCTGACCGGCAGAATTATTACCATATAGAAGGAGGCCGTTTGAATGAAATTTGGAAAAACAGTGGTAAAATGCCGGATTCCGATCCTGGTCATTTCCATTCTGTTGATGATTCCTTCCGTTATCGGTATGGCGATGACGAGGATCAATTATGATATGCTGACTTATCTACCGGAGGATATGGACACGGTGAAGGGACAGGATATTCTCATGGAGGATTTTGGAAAAGGTGCATTTTCATTTATTATAACAGAAGGACTGGAACCGGAGGCGGTGGCCGAAATCAAAGAGAAGATCAAGCAGGTGGAGCATGTGGATACAGTGCTGTGGTACGACAGCATCCTGGATCTTTCCGTTCCTATGGATCTGCTTCCTGACAAGCTGTATCGGGAATTCAATTCGGGGGATGCTACCATGATGGCAGTCTTTTTCGACAGCTCAACCTCCTCCGATGAGACCATGGAGGCCATCAGTACCATCAAAAACACGGTGGGAAAGCAGTGCTTTGTGTCCGGCATGTCGGCGCTGGTGACGGACCTGAAGGCTCTCTGTGAGAAGGAGGAGCCGGTTTACGTGACCATCGCGGTTCTTTTGGCCTGCGCGGCCATGATGGTGTTTATGGATAATTTCCTGATCCCCTTTGTGTTCCTTTTGAGTATCGGGATCTCCATTCTGTTGAATATGGGAACCAATTATTTCCTAGGAGAGATCTCATATCTGACAAAGGCTCTGGCGGCAGTTCTTCAGTTGGCTGTGACTATGGATTATTCCATTTTTCTGTGGCACAGCTACGAGGAGCAGAGGAATGTGTTTGCCGATAAGCAGGAAGCCATGGCAACAGCCATCAAAAAGACCCTGACTTCTGTGGTGGGAAGCTCTGTGACAACAGTGGCCGGCTTTATTGCCCTCTGTTTCATGAGCTTTACCCTGGGTAAGGATCTGGGCATTGTCATGGCAAAGGGAGTTATCCTGGGCGTCATCGGATGTGTGACGGTGCTGCCCTCCCTGATTCTGTTGCTGGATAAGCCGCTTGAAAAGCTGCATCATCGTTCCCTGATCCCTTCCACAGAGCGGATGGCTGCCGGGATTACCAGATTTTTCCCTCTGTTCCTGGTGCTTTTTGCAGCACTTCTCATTCCGGCCTGCCTGGGATATCAGAAAACAAATGATGAGGTTTATTATGAGCTCTCCGACAGTCTGCCGAGGGATATGGACAATGTGATCGCCAATACGAAGCTTCAGGAAAAATTTAACGTGGGTTCCACCCATATGCTTCTGACAGATGTGAATCTTTCTGATGGAGAGAAGCGGGAAATGATGAAGAAAATGGAGCAGGTGGACGGCGTTAAGTACGTACTTGGGATGGAATCCGTCGTGGGATCCCTTGTGCCGGAGGAAATGATTCCGGAGTCTGTCGATCAGATCCTGAAAAGTGACCATTGGGAATTGATGCTGATCAATTCGGAATACCGGACGGCCAGCGACGAGGTCAACCGGCAGATCGACGAGCTGAATACGATCCTGAAGCAATATGACAAAAAAGGCATGCTCATCGGGGAAGCCCCCTGCACCAAGGATATGATCGATGTGACAGACAAGGATTTCCGGGTGGTAAATGCCATTTCCATCATCGCTATTTTTATCATCATTGCCATTGTGGAGCGGAGCATCAGCCTGCCGGTGATCCTGGTGGCAGTCATCGAGTTTGCAATCTTTATTAATCTGGGACTGGCTCATTATACCGGAACGTCATTGCCGTTCATTGCCCCCATCTGTATCAGTACCATTCAGCTGGGAGCTACGGTGGACTATGCCATTCTCATGACTACCAGATACAAGACAGAACGATATGGAGGCTGCGGAAAGCGGGAGGCTGTGACAAGAGCGCTGGCTGCTTCCATCCCTTCTGTGGTGGTCAGCGCCATGGGGTTATTTGCGGCTACATTCGGCGTAGCGGTTTACTCGGATATTGATATGATAAGCGCCTTGTGCAATCTGATGGCGAGAGGAGCCATTGTCAGCATGATCTCAGTGATTCTGGTATTACCGGCCATGTTCATGCTTCTTGACCGGCTGATCTGCGCCACGAGCCTGGGCTTTAAACGAAAAAAGAAAGAAAATCATAAAACGGAGGCGGTATTATGAGAAAGAGATACGGCATATCAAAAAAGCTTCTGGCGGCAGTCCTATTTGTAACCCTCACATTCGGCATGACGGGGGCAGCTGTTTATGGGGCAGGAGTTAAAAAGGGAGAGGAAGCTTTTTCTGAAAAGCAGAGCGTTCAAAAGGAAACAAAAGAGGAACACGATACAGAAACCGGAGGATTCAGCGGAGACGAGACTGTCTATGTGATCTCCGACGCGGACGGAACTGTTAAAAAGACCATTGTCAGCCGGTGGATGCAGAGCGGGAACGGGGAAGAAACCTGCAGCCAGACAGAAACGGATAAGGAGCTTCCGGTGGAGGTGAAGATATCCTATCAGCTGGATGGCAAACCGGTTTCTCCGAAGGAACTGGCCGGAAAGAGCGGACGGGTCACGATGCGTTTTGATTATACCAACAGGCAGTATGAGACTGTTGTGGTGGATGGAAAGGAAAAACAGATCTGCGTGCCCTTTGTGATGCTGACGGGAATGATTCTGGACAATGAGAAATTCACCAATGTGGAGGTTTCAAACGGGCGGATCCTCAATGACGGAAGTCATCTGGCAGTGGCAGGTTTTGCACTGCCGGGCCTGAATGAGAGTCTGGAGCTTGACAGGGAACAGGTGGATTTTCCGGATTATGTAGAAATCAGTGCCGATGTGACTGATTTTGAACTGGAGACCACCATGACGCTGGCAATCAATGATATATTCGCAGAGCTTGACCTGGATCAGGCAGATACAGAAGAGAAACTGGAAGCTTCTCTGGAAAAGCTGGAGGATGCCATGGAGCAGCTGATGGATGGCTCTTCGGCTCTTTATGACGGACTTGCGGAGCTTCTTGACAAATCCGGCGGAATGATCGACGGGATCGGTGAGCTGGCAGTGGGAGCAGGAAGCCTTTCCAGAGGGACAGAGGAGCTTCTTTCCGGAACGGAGAGTCTGAAAAACGGGGCAGGAGAGCTGGAGAGCGGCCTTTCCCGTCTGGCATCAGAAAATGATGCCATACGAGGAGGAGCAAAGCAGGTCTTTGATTCTCTTCTGCAGGCCGCTGAAGAGCAGCTTATTCAGGCAGGAGTTTCTGTACCGAAGCTGACCCAGGACAATTACAGTGAAGTCCTTTCTGGCGTGCTTGCTTCCCTGGATGAGAATGCGGTGAGAGCGGCGGCACGGGAAAAGGCGTTGGAGGCTGTGACAGCCGGTGTGCGGGAACGGTCTGCTGAGGTACGGACTGCGGTGGAGGTACAGGTGCGAAGCCAGATTCTGGAGGGCGTCCTGAATGCCATGGGAAACCCCATGAGTACAGAGCAGTATGAGGCTATTGCCCAGGGCTTAACAGAGGTCGATGAAGAGACCCGCGCAGCTGTAGCCCAGATTGGGCAGGCCGTGGAGGCGCAGATGAATTCTGCGGAGATCCAGGATAAGATTTCCGGTGTCACCGAAGCAAAGCTTCAGGAGCTCATCGATCAGAAGATGCAGAGTGAAGAAGTGACCGCTCAGATAAACGGAGCCGTGGAGATGGCGAAAAATGGTGCGGCAGGCGTGAAAGGACTTAAGAGTCAGCTGGACAGCTACCGTCAGTTCTATGAGGGACTTCTGGTCTATACGGATGGAGTGGCCGCTGCCGGAGAGGGAGCCGGACAGCTTTATAAGGGAGCCGGACAGCTTCAGACAGGAGCCGCCCGTCTGTCTGAGGGGGCTGATTCTCTGACGCGGGGAATCGGACAGCTTGAAAAGGGAGGGGCAGCCCTTACCGATGGCGTATCCCGGCTTACGGACGGTGCCATGCAGCTTTCTGACGGCCTGAAGGAATTTCATGAGGAAGGGATTCAGAAGCTTCTGGATGTGTTTGAAGGAGATCTGAAAGGGCTTGTGGAGCGGTTCCGTGCCGTATCCGATGCCGCAAAGAGCTATCATTCCTTCCTGGATAACACGGAGGCAGAGAGCGGAAAAGTCAGATTCCTTTATAAAACAGAAGAAATATCGGCAGAGTAACAGGTGAAAAAAGAAGACCCCGCAGCTGGCAGCTGACGGGGCCGTCTTTTTTTCATAAAAGGTTGTGATAACCATGGAAATGTGGTACAATTTCTCAAAAACAAAAGGGAGTAATGTCATGCTTGTGCCTGTACTTTTATTTATTCTTGGTCTGATCTTATTGATCAAGGGAGGCGACTGGTTCGTGGACGGAGCCACCGGAATTGCCCATCGGTTTCATGTGCCGGAGCTTCTCATCGGAGCAACGGTGGTTTCCATCGGAACGACTCTTCCGGAGGTGATGGTTTCAGCCACCTCTGCTGTCAGCGGCCATGGAGAGATCGCCTACGGAAATGCCATCGGCTCCATTATCTGCAATACGGCTCTGATCGCGGCTCTTACCATTGCCATCCGGCCTTCCCGGGTGGATCGGAATACCCTTAAGACTCCTGTGATCTTTTTCTTTGCCGCAGCTATTTTTTATGTGGCTACCGCTTATATCGCGGGACATTTCAGCCGGATATCGGGAATCGTCCTGCTGGCAGTTTTTGTGATCTATGTGACAGTGACTGTGCTGCAGGTCCGGAAGATGCCGCAGGCAGCAAATACGGCGGCTTCCGGTTCATCGGAGGAAGCTGTACTCCAGGCAGCGGAGCTTTCGCCTTCTGAGGCGGGAGAGGCTTCCGAGGAGGAAGGCTCCATGCTCAAGGACATCATCCTTCTGGTGGTGGGAGCTGTTCTGATCGCCGTCGGCGCCAACCTGCTGGTTGACAACGGAACCCTTATCGCTCAGGCATTGGGTGTGCCGGAATCGGTGATCGCTCTGACCTTTGTGGCGCTTGGAACCTCTCTTCCGGAGCTGGTGACGGCCATTACCTCGCTGGTGAAGGGCCATGGGGCTCTTTCCCTGGGAAATGTGATCGGTGCCAATCTGTTCAACCTGGTTCTGGTGAGCGGCCTTTCCGTGACGCTGGCCCCCTTCGACATTCCCCAGAACGCCATGCTGGCCGGCCACAACGCATCTCTTGTCCTGGATATCCCGGTCATGATGTTTGTCATGCTGTTTCTGACTGTGCCGGCTCTTGTAAGGGAGAAGCTTTCCAGAACTCAGGGAATCGTTCTGCTGGCAGTCTATGCGGCATTTTGTACCATACAGTTTGTGATTTGACAGGAGGAGCTTATGGATTTCATCTGTTCCAGATGTGGACACCGGGAAAGTACCCGTACAAGAAAACCAACCTGCGAATGCGGAGGACTCTGGAAGCTGGATTTTACGCCGCCGGCATTTTCGGAGGAGCTGATCGATAAGGATACCTGGAGCATGTTCCGTTACCGGGCCTTTATGGCGCTGGAGGACGATTCCTGGAGAGACGTCACCCTGGGAGAGGGGATGACGCCGGTGGTCGCGCTGGATGACCATGTGCTTCTCAAGATGGATTATTACATGCCGACCCTTTCCTACAAGGATCGGGGCGCGGCGGTGGTGGTTTCCCACTGCAAATCCATTGGAGTGGATGCCGTTTTACAGGACAGCAGTGGAAATGCCGGAAACAGCATTGCAGCCTACTGCGGCAGAGCCGGCATCGAATGTGATATTTATGTGAGAGACTGCACCTCACCGAAGAAGATCGATATGATAAGGGCTCACGGAGCCACGGTCCATCTGATCCCGGGCAGCCGCGATCACTGTGCAGATGTGTGCAGGGAGGCGGTGCGGACAGAGGGAAAGTATTACGCCAGCCATGTATATAATCCTTTCTTTTACGAAGGAACGAAAACCTATATTTATGAGGTGTTTGAACAGCTTCACCGGATCCCGGAATACCTGTTTATTCCGGTGGGCAACGGAACCCTCTTCCTTGGCGCCATGAAGGCTCTGGAGGAGCTTCTTCGAAGCGGCGCCATCTCCCAAATGCCCAAGGTGGTAGTGATTCAGAGCGAGCGTTGTGCACCCATTGCCGGGGCAGTGAGATCATGTGACACCCATCCGGCAGCGATAAAGCCGGAGGAGACCATCGCGGAGGGAATTGCCATCGGCGTTCCCATGCGGGGAGAGGAGATTCTGGATTATATTTACCGGTATGATGTGGATGTGGTGGAGGCTCCGGAGGACAGGATCCTTCCGGCCAGGGAATATCTGGCCCGGAAAGGAATCTACTGCGAACATACGACGGCGGCCAATTATGCGGCGTATGAGCGCTACTGTGAGCTTCACGGCCAGATTTCCGACTGTCTGATCACTATGTGCGGGGCAGGTTTGAAATCTGATCACTGATGAGTTTTCAGGAGAGTCTGAAAAGAATTGGAGGAAGACAGGATGAAGGCAGTGACACCGGAATACAAAGGAGAAAACAAAGGGCATTATTCGGCGGGGATGATCTCCCGCGGGATGCTTTACATATCGGGTCAGCTTTCCATAGATCCGGATACCCGGCGTCTGCCGGAGGGCGGCGTGGAGGCGCACATGGCCCAGGCACTTTCCAATCTGGACCGGGTCCTTACGGAAGCAGGAGCCGGCCGGGAGCAGGTGGTCCAGTGCCGGATCTATGTGACTGATATTGAGAACTGGGATGCAGTCAATCGGGTCTACAGCGAATATTTTGGAGATCATAAGCCGGCCAGGATCGTGGTGCCGGTCCCGGCTTTGCATTTCGGCTGTCTGGTGGAGATTGAAGCGGTGGCTGAGCTTTAAGCTTCGGCCTGCCCAGACCCCGCAGTGCGGGATACCGGAACAGGCCGGGAGAGATCATTTCATTTTTTCTGCAGCTTTTTCGGCGTATTCTGTGGTGACAAGATCTTCATAGGGAACCTTTTCCTCAAGCTCGCCTGCTTCTGTCAGGATATCCTGGAGGAGCTCGAAGCTTTCTTTGCTGAAAACCAGATCTGTTTTCCAGGTGTCCTGGGTAAGGTAGCGCTCTACGATGGCCGCGATGGTATCTATCTCGGTCTCTGCAAACTGGGGAGCAATGACTGAGGCAATCTCTTCGGCGGAATGGCTGTTTACGAAATCCAGGCCCTTCTGGATGGCATTGGTGAAGCCCTGGATGACATCTTCATGCTCCATATAATAGCTCTGCTTTGCACAGTAGGCAGTATAGGGCACATAACCGGAATCCACTCCGAGGGATGCGACGACCTTACCGGCTCCCTGAAGCTCGATCTTTGTGGCGAAGGGCTCAAATTCGACGGTGTAATCGGCGTCACCCTCCATGAAGGCGGCAGCAGTCAGACCGAAATTAATGCTCTGGTCTATGGCCAGATCCTTCTTCGGATCAATGCCGTTCTTTTTCAGAATGTATTCAAAGACCATCTGAGGCATACCGCCTGCACGGCCGCCCAGAACTTTCTTTCCTTTTAAATCCTCCCATTGAAAGCCCTCATCTGCCTCCCGTCCAACTAAAAAGTTTCCGGCCCGCTGGGTCAGCTGAGCAAAATTGACGGCATAATCGGAGCTTCCCTCGACATAAACGTAAATGCTGGCCTCAGAACCCATAAACCCGATGTCGGCATCGCCGGAGATCAGGGCGGTCATGACCTTGTCGGCTCCGGCACTGTTCACCAGGGTCAGCTTAATTCCTTCTTCCTCAAAATAGCCGTTTTCGATGGCCACATACTGAGGAGCATAGAAAATGGAGTGGGCAACTTCACTTAAAGTGACAGGGGTCAGGCCGTTCTCTTCACCTGATTGTTTGCCGCAGCCTGCGAACATGGCAAAAAGCAGAAGGGTGTACAGGATGAGACAAAGGCTTCGTGTTGGAAAACGTTTCAGATTCAAGGGTTATTTCTCCTCGGAGATTACTTATTGGTATAATATGGGAGCGAGGCGGAAGGTGTGAAGAGGGATTTCTGACCATATTCAGTTATCCGGTTTCGTTGATTATTGCTGAATGATTCTTTGCCATCGTTTATGGATTTTACCCAAAGGAAAACTTCGTCATAGGTGGAAGTTTTTAATCTTTGATCTGTCTCCAAAACAATGGCGGTAATTTCCTCCCCGGTCAGATCTTCCTGGAACGAAAGCAGTGTATCAAGGGATATTCCAAGAAGCCGCGCAATTGGTGCAAGTAATGCGATGTCCGGATAAGAATTTTCATTCTCCCATTTATTCACAGCAGGTGTTGTGACACCTAATCGATTTGCCATTTCTTCCTGTGTGTTGTGGTTGTCGAACCGCAGGCGGCTCTGCCGACGGCAAAGCCTGATAAAATAGCGTCTCTGGCGCTGATATCCGGCTTTTTTTCTACAATCTCATAAACTGCAGAACAAATATCAACAGAAAGATCCATGACTGCTCCGTGAATCTGAAACAGGTCAGTAAAAAGGTAACCGAGTACAGCGGTGACCAGAATTCCCAGTGCTGCGCCGGAAATCGATGCAAGGCATCTGCGGTCCCAGCCATAGATCAGGCTGAGTACCGGAAAGGTAAGCAGCAGTACCAATATTATGGAAACCCATATCGGATTCCAGCCATTCAGCAAACTTGGAATCAGTACCTTCCACATCAAAAGAATGGTGTCTATAAAGGAAAGGATCGCTCTTAATCCGGTATCCCGGGCAAACAATAAAAGAAGAAGGATAAAAAGCACTGCTAAAATGACTTCTTTATCAAGCCGAAAGTGATCTGTCATGTATACCGTCGTGATTTCACCGGCAGCATGGCTGACTACCACAAAGGCTTTATCCCCGACAGAAAATAGCTTGTCCTCTGCCAGAGAGCCGTTCAGCTGGTTTACCGCTGTGACCTCTCTGCCTTTGAATTGTCCACTTAAAATACGCACTTGGCACCGTTGTTCACCGTTGCGGACAAGCCCTGTATCTACAATATCACTTTCATCGGTGGATAAGACAAGAGCGTCAACCCGGTCTGCGTTTTGATAGGATAAGGCGCCTTCGTACCCGGTAGGAAGAAACAGAAGAACGACAAACAGAAACAGTGACAGCAGCACCGGCCCAAAGGTTTTCTTTTTCCTTAGGTTAATAAGATATTTCATAAAACTTCCAAACGCCAAAACACAGGGAGCATTCCGCTCCCTGTGTCATGCTTTTTGTAATTAGTTTATTCCCAGCATTGCGGCCAGCCTGTTGTAGATTTCAGTGTTGTCATAGTAACCGCTGAAAGCTTCAGCGCCGATACCGTCAGCAAAGACAGCCACTGGAAGACCGGTATGGGAGTAGCTGGTGAAATCCACACCAGACTTGTTGTTCAGAATATGGGTAACCGTCACAGAGAAAGGATTGTATTCGCCGTAGAGTACATATTGTTCCTGCGTGAACTCATCCACGTTGTAATCTGTCATGCTAAGATCATATGCGGTACGCAATCTCTGAATCTCATATTCAGTTAGAACCAGACGGTCATTCTCTTCACCGACCATCTTCAGGCCAAACAGAGCTTCCACGTCCTTCATTGCATCTTCGAAGGAAGTGAGGTTCTCTTTATAGGAAGCCATATACTGTTCATCGAATTGAGCGTAGGAAATTTTCTGATTGGTTAAAGTATCAAGGTAAGTGTCATAGTCAGTACCTGCAAAGCCGATGGTCAGGCCGCCGGGTTCATGGTCACCGGTAACAAGGATAAGCGTTTCTTCAGGATGTTCTTTGGCAGCATAGTCAGCCAGAGCCCACTCGCCGTCAACACGGTCCATTTCATAATCCATGGCATCGGAATCGGCCAGATGCTCGTCGATCAGAATGACTTTACTGTCATCGGCAGTTACAGCCTGAGTATAGGTTACTTTGTAGGCGGCAGCTTCTGCCAGATCATACAGACTGGTCTTATCCTTATCCGCACCGGTGACCTTTTTCAGACCACCGCCTGCGAAGTATTCAAAGCCGGAGTCTACCAGTTCCAAACCAATCTCATAATAATCATTACGGCTGGCCTGATATGCATAAAAGGCAGCGGGGGTAGCATGATTCAGGTTGACAGAGCTGACCACGCCGATCTTCCAGTTCTTCTGTTCATGAAGTTCAGCTTTACGGGGCCGTCCAGAACAGCGCCGTCCCGTTCTTCCGCTTTGACACTGGGCAGAGCTTTTTCAAAATCGTCGTCTGCGATTGCACCCAGATAATCAGAAGACGCCTGAAACTGGGGATAACTCATACCGTCGCCGATGTTACCATTTTACCCAATCCATGTAAAATCAGAAACGGGCAGCATATGAATTCTGCGTAAAGTTTTTTATGAGATTTTCTGCCCAGATCCGGGAATTCTGAAGAATTTGTGAATTTTTTGCGTTTTCTCCGGTTATGTGCTAGAATAATCTTCTGCAGGAAATGGATAGGATCTGGATTCTGATTGGAGATGAAAATATGAAAGAAACGGTCAATGACTTTACCGGCGTGGATTTTGTGCCGGAAGATACAGAATGGATACCGGACGAGGACAGCAGGGTATGGGAAGCTGACAGGGAAACAGACGAAGAAGAGACGGTGGTTTTGAAAACTGCCAATGCCCCGGAGCTTTACGCAGAAGACATGGACGAGACAGTCGTATTAAAGCCTTTTTCGGAGAGGAAAACGGAGTTTGGCGGGGAAGAACAGTACTGGGAAGAGCAGTACCGGGAAGAACTGGATACCGGCTGTCAGGAACCGGAATGGGAGGAACCGGAATGGGAGGGACCGGTTCGGCGGGAGTCGAAGAACCGCAGAAAATATGGCAGGGATCCCTATGAAAGAGAAGAGGAGATCGCAGAGATCCGGCCAATGGCAAGAGAAATAACGGGAAAAAGGGTAAAAAGAAAGAGAAAGACGAAAACGTCCCGCGGATATTTTCTGCTTTTACGTCTGGCCACGGTGGCATTCCTCGGAGTGATCTGCGTTGCCCTGCTTCGCGGCTTTTTGATGCAGCGGTCGGCGTTGGGCTCGTTTTCCGATGCGGTCACCAGAAAGAATTATGCGGAGCTTCTGTATCTGACTCTGGCGGTTCTTACGGTGGCATATGGGGCCCTTTCTATGGTCTGGACTCTTGGACGAAGGAGGGTATACTGTGACGGAAGGCTTAAGAAGGTCGATACGGGACGTGGTATGACAGCTTTTGTGCTGTTCAGTCTGTTGGCGTTCCTTGGCGCCAGATGCACTCTTTATCTGCCGGATCATCCTGCTTTTCTGGGCGGCTTCACCCAGTATCTTTTGGTGGTGGTGTCCGCTCAGTACGTGATCTATGGCTGCAGCGCTCTTGGAATTTTGTGCTGCATTCTGAGAAGAATCAAAAAGGCTTAAAAAGAAAATGCCGGGAGCTTACCGTAAGCGGTCAGTCCCGGCGTATTTTGTTTATTTCATGCAGCGATCCAGATCTTCATAGAAATTTGGATAGGAAATCCTTACGCAGTCCCGGCCGGTGATTTCCGGCATTTCGCCGCAGATCAGTCCGGCGACTGTGAAGCTCATGGCAATCCGGTGATCCAGATGGCTGTCGATGACAACGCCGTGGAGGGGGCGGCCGCCATGAATGATCATGCCGTCCTCTGTTTCTGTCACATCGGCACCCATGGCAGAAAGGCTTTCCACCATAACGGCGATGCGGTTGGACTCCTTGACCTTAAGCTCGGCAGCATCACGGATGACAGTGGTTCCTTCTGCAAAGCAGGCGGCCACAGCGATGACGGGAAGCTCATCGATCAGAGTGGGGATCAGGGAACCACCGATGTCAGAGCCGCAGAGAGGCGCGGACTTCACAAGAAGATCGGCAACCGGTTCACCGGAGCAGATCCGCTCATTGAGAAGGGTAATGTCTGCACCCATGGCCTGATAGACCCGGAGGATTCCGTCCCGTGTGGGATTGATTCCAACATTTTTAATGAGGAGCTCAGAACCGGGAATCAGGGCAGCGGCAGTCAGGAAATAGGCGGCGGAGGAAATGTCCCCCGGTACAGCGATCTCCTGGGCAAAAAGCTCGTCCGGCGGCTTGATGGAAGCTGTGGTTCCCTCACAGGAAACCCTGGCGCCAAAGCCGCCCAGCATGAGTTCGGTATGATTTCTGGAGACATAAGGCTCTGTAACCCTTGTAATGCCGTCGGCGTAAAGCCCTGCCAGGAGAATGGCGGATTTTACCTGGGCCGAGGCGACGGGGGACTGATAATGGATACCGTGAAGCTTCTGTCCGCATATGCGAAGGGGTGCACATCCATTGTTGTCAAGGCTGGTGATCTTCGCCCCCATTTGAGACAGAGGAGTCATGATCCGGCCCATGGGACGCTTCCGAATGGAGGCGTCTCCTGTCAGCTCCGTGGTAAAGGGCTGGGCAGAGAGAATTCCAGAAATAAGTCTTGTGGTGGTACCGCTGTTTCCGCAGTCCAGAACATCTGCCGGCTGAGACAGGCCGTGGAGACCTTTGCCGTGGATGAGCACCTCATCCGTATGATTTTCGATGGAGATTCCCATGGCCCGGAAGCAGTCGATGGTGGAGAGGCAGTCGGCACCCTGGAGGAAATTTGTCACACGTGTCGTGCCCCTGGCCAACGCACCGAACATGATGCTCCGATGGGAAATGGATTTATCGCCGGGGACAGCAAGCTCCCCGCGAAGCGGTTTTATCTTTGTCATAAGCTACCTCTTGTGATGATCTATCCTTTGTGATATACCGTGTAGCGGCACTGGGTCAGAAGATCCACGGCCTTCGAAGAAGCCTCCTCACCGTAAAATTCGATCTTGAGAACGCCCTCCTCGAATTCCCGGTTGTGGATGATGCCGATATTTTTAATGCTGATCTGATGGGCAGCCAGGATTGTTGCAATGGTCGCAATGGCTCCCGATTCATCCACGATATCACAGTACAGGGCAAATTCCTTCTTGATGGGGCCTGCAGACCGGTTTGGAATAGAGTTCCGGTATTCCCTGGAGGTGTCGAACAGGTCATAGATCGCCTGTTCATCGCCGTCAGCCACAGCAGTGCGGACCTTTTTCAGTGCTTCAATATAGTCGCCGAGGATGGACTGGATATTATCCCGGTTGGTGGCGCAGATCTGCTGCCACATGACGGGGGAGGAGGATGCGATCCTTGTGATATCCTTGAAGCCGCCGGCAGCCACCAGCTTCATGGTCTGCTCGGGGGTATCCTTGTCCTTCACCAGATTTACCAGACTGGAGGCGATCAGGTGGGGCAGATGGCTGATGCCTGCCACAATGTAATCGTGCTCCTTATAATCCAGGATCAGGGGGAGGGCGGACAGGGAAAGGGCCAGCCCCTTAAGCTCTTCCACCTTGTCCGGCGGGGACAGGGGAGTGGGGGTAATGACGTAATAAGCGTTTTCCACCAGATGATCGTTGGAATACTGGTAGCCGCTTTTTTCCGATCCGGCCATGGGATGTCCGCCGATGAAATTGGCCTCCATGCCCATGCGGGCAACCGCCTCATGGATATTGGTCTTTACGCTTCCCACATCGGTTAAAATGGCGTCCTTCCGGAGAAAGGGCCGGATGGCCGTCAGATATTCTTCGTTGTAGGAGACAGGGGTACAGAGAAAGATGTAATCGCACCGTGTCAGATTTTCATCGACTCCGTCCAGGGCTTCATCAATGGAACCGTCGGCGAGAGCCGCATCCAGTGTCTCACGGTGACGGGCAAAGGCCATGATATAATGCTCTTTATTGGCACGCTTTAAGCCCTTGGCGATGGAACCGCCGATCAGGCCCAGACCAATAAAGCCGATAGTCAGATTTTTCATTTTTTCTGTGTCCTTTCTGGATATCCGGCGGTCCGAAAACCGCCTGTACCATCGTTATTTTAGAGCAGAACAGGGGCTTTGTCAACACTTTTGCACGTTAAAGCGTTACGGTGCAGGCGGGTTTGTCTGATTTTCATATTTTTGTTGCTATTTTCGAAAATTTTTAGTACAATATAGCTAAGTCACGAGATGCAGACATCTTGCCGCAAATTCCTGGGCGGCGCTGGGGCTAATACGAACTTAAGGGAGGAAGTAGCTATGAACGTTTTTGAATCGGAAAGAATTCGCAACGTCGTATTATTGGGGCATGGAGGAGCAGGTAAGACGACTTTGGTTGAGGCAATGGCTCATGTGACCGGAGTTACCGCACGTCAGGGAAAAATTACCGATGGCAATACCATCAGCGATTTCGATAAAGAGGAAACAAAGAGACTGTTTTCCGTATCTACAACCGTAGTTCCCATCATGTGGGAAGGCGTCAAGATCAATTTTTTGGATACTCCCGGATATTTTGATTTTGTGGGAGAAGTGGAAGAGGCTTTAAGCGTCGCAGATGCGGCGATCATCGTAATAAATGGAAAGTCCGGTGTGGAGGTTGGAACCCAGAAGGCATGGGAATACTGCGAAGAACACAATCTTCCCAGGATGATCTTTGTTACCAACATGGATGATGATAATGCCAGCTATCGTCAGATCATCGAGGATCTGCAAGGACTCTACGGCAAGAGAATCGCACCGTTCCATCTGCCGATCCGTGAGAATGAGCGGTTTGTAGGCTTTGTAAATGTAGTGAAGATGAAGGGCAGAAGATTCTTGAGCCTTTCTGATTATGAAGAGTGTGAGATTCCTGATTACTCCATGAAGAATCTGGAGATCTGCCGTGAAGCGCTTATGGAAGCAGTTGCAGAGACCAGTGAGGAGTATATGGATCGTTACTTTGCAGGCGATGAGTTTACCTATGATGAGGTTTCCATTGCGCTGCGTCAGCATGTTATGGACTGCGGCATTGTTCCCGTACTCATGGGTGCAGGTGTCAACGGACAGGGTACTACCATGCTTCTGCAGGCAGTTGAGAAATATTTCGCATCCCCTGAAAAGCTGGAGGTGACCGGTACCTATGCAGCTACCGGAGATGTGTTTGAGGCCAATTATCAGGATGCCAATCCTCTGAGCGTCAAGGTTTGGAAGACTCTTGTGGATCCTTTTATCGGAAAGTATTCCTATGTGAAGGTCTGCTCCGGTGTTCTCCGCGCAGACAGCGTTCTTTACAATGCAAATAAAGAAACAGAGGAGAAGGTTGCCAAACTGTTTGTGATGCGCGGCAGGGAGGCTATTGAGGTTTCTGCACTCAGAAGCGGCGATATCGGCGCCATTCCCAAGCTGACTGTGACCGGTACCGGCGACACACTTTCCACCAAGGCAAAGGCCATCGTTTTTGACCGTCCCGAGATCTCCAAGCCTTACACCTACATGTGCTACAAGGCAAAGAACAAGGGCGATGAAGATAAGATCGCAGGCGCTCTTTCCAAATTGATGGAAGAGGATCTGACCCTGAAGACAGTCAATGATAAGGAAAACCGCCAGACTCTGCTGTACGGCATCGGCGATCAGCAGCTGGAAGTGGTGGTGAGCAAGCTCCTGAACCGTTATAAGGTGGAGGTTGAGCTTTCCAAGCCCAAGGTTGCCTTCCGTGAGACCATCCGCGGCAAGGTTAAGGTACAGGGCAAGCATAAAAAGCAGTCCGGCGGACACGGCCAGTACGGTGATGTTGTCATCGAATTTGAGCCCTCCGGCGATCTGGATAAGCCTTATGTATTTGAAGAGAAGATCGTGGGCGGCGTTGTTCCCAAGAATTACTTCCCTGCGGTAGAGAAGGGTATTCAGGAATCCGTTCTCAAGGGGCCGCTTGCAGGCTATCCCGTTGTTGGCCTGAAGGCAACTCTGGTATTCGGTTCCTACCATGCAGTTGACTCTTCCGAAATGGCCTTCAAGATGGCAACCATTCTGGCAGTGAAGAATGCCTTTGCAGATCCCGCTTCCAAGCCTGTCCTTCTGGAGCCCATCGCGTCCCTGAAGGTGAAGGTGCCGGATAAATTTACCGGTGATATCATGGGCGATTTAAACAAGAGAAGAGGTCGTGTGCTGGGCATGAACCCGGACCACAAGGGCAATCAGATCATTGAGGCGGATGTTCCCATGTCTGAGCTGATCGGCTACTCCACCGATCTGCGTTCCATGACCGGCGGTATCGGACATTTTGAGTATGAATTTGCCCGCTATGAGCAGGCTCCCAGCGATGTACAGGCGAAGGAGATTGCAGCGAGAGCAGCAGAAGAATAAAATATGTTCAGACACCCGTGAGAGAACAAAACTCCCACGGGTGTTTTTTCTTTTTCCTGATATTTTCAGTTGTGAAAAAGCCTTTTCAATTTGCGAGGCACGTGTTATAATCAGGCAGAACTTTTTGCAGAATATGGAATTTGAGTGGAACCGAGGACAGAGATGAAAACGAGAAAAATTTTAAAGAATAAGTATTATCTTTACATGACAGAGTTTTTTGCAGGAATGTCGGTGATGGCTGTGGAACTGGCGGCCAGCCGTCTTCTGGCTCCTTATTTCAGTTCATCCCAGATCGTTTATACCATCATTATCGGAACGGTCATGATCGCTATGGCGCTGGGAAATATCTGGGGCGGAAGGACAGCGGATAAAAATCCCGATCCTGATCGGCTGTACATGCGCCTGATCATTGCTTCTGTCTGGATCGCAGCCATTCCTCTGGTGGGCAAATACATTATTCTGGGGATATCTGCCCTTCTCGTCTTTACGGTGAGCAGCAATCTTCTTACCTGGGCGGCTTTTTGCACCTGTATGGTTATTTTTGTGTTCCCTCTGTTTCTTCTGGGTACTGTGACACCGTCACTTGTAAAATATACCGTGGACAGCCTGGATGACAGCGGAAAAGTAGTGGGTACCCTGGGCGCCTTTAATACGGTGGGCAGTATTATTGGCACCTTTCTTCCTACTTTTGTGACTATTCCGGCAGTAGGCACCTCGGTCACATTTCTGATTTTTTCCGGAATTCTTCTGATTCTGGGAATCATCTATTTTGTCAGCGAAAAGACAAAGCTGGTGAAATGCATTGTCAGCGCCGTTCTGTTCCTCGGGTGCAGTGTTTCTGCTTTTTTTGACAGCTTTGCTTTCTGGGAATCAAATCTTTTGTATGAAGGAGAATCTATTTACAATTATCTTCAGGTCAAGGAGGATGAGGACAGTGTGATTCTGTCCACCAATGTGCTGTTCGGTGTTCAGTCGATCATGAAGAAGGATGACAGCCTGACGGGGATGTACTATGATTATGCGCTGGCGGCGCCGGTCATGGCAGGGGTTTGCGAGAAGGAGGAGGCAAAGATCCTGGTGCTCGGTATGGGAACCGGTACTTACGCGACACAGTGCCACCGTTATTTTGATCAGGTATCTGTGGAAGGAGTGGAGATCGATCAGAAAATTACGGATCTGGCCAGAGCGTATTTCTGCCTTCCGGAGACGGTACAGGTGACCACTTATGACGGCCGGGCTTTTTTAAATGTGAACAGGGAAACGTATGATGTGATCATGGTGGATGCTTATCAGGACATCACCATTCCCTTTCAGATGTCGTCCAGGGAGTTTTTTCAGATGGTACAGGAGCATCTGAATGAGAATGGCGTCATGGTTGTGAATATGAATATGCACACGGACAAGGAAGGGAATATCAATCAGTATTTGTCGGATACGATTGCTTCGGTTTTTGATACCGTATACACGGTTGATGTGACAGGCTCCACCAACCGGGAACTGTTTGCCTTTATGGGAGAGAAGCCTTTAGCGCAGTTTCAGGAGGCGACAGAAGAGCTTTCGGATACCGGACTTCGGAATATGATGGAAACGGTGGCGGCAAATCTGGAACAATATGAGAAAGGCACATATCTTCTCACAGATGACAAGGCGCCGGTGGAGCTTCTTGGAATGTCCGTCATCGATGAACTGATTCAGAATGAGGTCGGATATTATAAAAAGGTGTTTGAGGAAGAAGGGGTAGGCGGACTGCTGGACAGCTTCTGATCACAGAAACTGTTTCCTGTAAGCACTGGGCGTCATTCCGGTCTGTTTTTTAAAGGTTTCGGCGAAGTAGCTGCTGCTCTGAAACCCGGTCATGCCTGCAATTTCCGTGATCGGGAGCCTACCGTCCGCCAGAAGCGGCAGACTTTTTTCGATCCGGCAGGAAATTACATATTCCATGGGACTTTGATGAAGAATGCGCCGGAACAGCCTGCAGCATTCGCTCTGACTCAGGGTACAGGCATCGGCAATATCATCCAGAGTGATCAGGCTTCCGTAGGACTGCTGAATATAGGTCATGGCCTGTTTCATACGGGCGATATCCTTTCCTGATCGGGAGTGATCGGTTACGGTTTCCATGGTATTTTCATATAGAATTCTCCACAGTCTGGACAAAAGCTCCAGAAAGCGGAGCTGCAGAAAAGAGGCCCTGTTGAGATCCAGCAGAGCTATTTCTTTTATGATGGAAAGAAGCTCTCTCTGCCAGTCCACTGTGCTGCTTAAGGGAAGGCCTGTGAGGTTGGAGTTGGAGAGGAGCGGGGTGATCATCTCCTCAAAAATAAAGCTTCCCGGCTGACCCAAAAGAACAGGATCAAACAGGATCGCTTTATAAAGACAGTCGTTTTTTCCGTCAGGAAGATAGGCATGCAAAACATTGGTGTTGAAAAAGATACCGTCTCCCGCTGTCAGGCGGCAGGGGGTATCGTTGATCTGACAGATGACGGAGCCGTCGGTTACAAGAGCAAATTCCACCTCCGGATGCCAGTGGAAAAGGGCTGTGCTGTGAAGAAAATCAGACAGGCGCTCGTGTTCCACCCGCAGGGGAAAGCGGCCGTCCAAAGTACGGTTCAGTTCCCTCATGTTTTTGTCTGTATAAATGATTCGTTTCTGCATAGAGACCTCCAAAACAGGAATGGGAAGCGGAATATCCGGCGAAGATCCGGAAAATATGCAGGAATGTGCAGCATTCCGCAGGATTGTTATAAAAAATCTTATGATTGTGATAGAGTGAGCCTTCTAATGCGATTATACTGTAACCGGTAAAAAAATCAAGCTTTGCATAAAAGAAAGAGAGGATGCAGGGAATGAAAGACAGAAGGCGCATTATAATGACGGCAGCGGGGGTGGTCTTAAGCGGAATTGGCTGTGGGTTTATTAAGGCTGCCATGTTGGGAACGGATCCGTTTACCGGGGCGGTGACAGGCCTTTGCCGTTTGCTTGGGATGGGCTATGGAAGCCTGTACGTGATTATAAATGCTGTTTTGCTTCTGACTGTGTGGTTCACGGACAGACATTATGTGGGAATTGCAACCTTGATCAATGTGGTTGGTATGGGATATATCGTACAGTTTACCTCAGAGGCAGTTTTGAAGGGGGTAGGCGCAGCAGGACTTTCCGGGATCGTGGTGGAGCTTTGCCTGTTTTTTATCGGCATGATGATCCTTTGCGCAGGGACTTCCCTGTATTTTACGGCTGATCTTGGAGTATCCACTTACGATGCGGCAGCGTTGATCCTGAGGGATAAGACAGGGCGGTCTTTGAAGGGTTGCCGCATTGGAACTGATCTGCTCTGTGTTATTGTGGCAGTCATTCTTGGAGCATCCATCGGTGCAGGTACCGTGGCAACTGCCTTTTTTATGGGGCCGTTTATTGAATTTTTTAACCGGCATTTGGCAGAAACGCTGCTTTCCAGGGAAAGGAAAAGTCATTCCCCGATGATTGCAAATGGAGGGAAGGTATGCTAAGATAGAAAAAGCCTGAGTGAACAGGCAGGAAGCAAAAATCGAGGTGGATTGTATGTTAAAGGAAAATCTGGAGGCTGTTGAGGCACGTGTTGCAGCAGCCTGTGAGCGGGCCGGCCGGAAGCGTGAGGATGTGACCTTAATTGCGGTCAGCAAGACAAAACCGGTTTCGGATATTCGGGAGATCATGGCCTGCGGGATGGTGGATTTTGGTGAGAATAAGGTGCAGGAGCTTTGCGGTAAGCTGGAAGAGATAAAGGAACCTCTCCGCTGGCATCTCATTGGCCATCTTCAGAGGAATAAAGTAAAATATATCGTGGACAAGGTATATATGATCCATTCTGTGGATTCTGTCCGGCTGGCTCAGGAGATCCAGAAGGAGGCGGAGAAGCATCAGGTGGATTGTCAGGTGCTTGTGGAGATCAATATCGGCGGAGAGGAGAGCAAATCCGGTGTGGCTCCTGAAGAGGCAGTCCCTTTGATCCGGGAAATCGCAGCTCTTTCCCGCGTTCATGTGAAGGGGCTGATGACGGTTGCTCCGCCTGTGGAGAAGTCGGAGGATGCAAGAGGATATTTTAAGAGAATGCGGAAGCTTTTTGAGGCCGTTAAGGCAGAACAGATTCCGGGCGTGGAGATGATGGAGCTTTCCATGGGGATGACCGGTGATTTCGAGACGGCCATTGAAGAAGGGGCTACCATGGTTCGGGTTGGAACGGCTATTTTCGGTGCCAGACAGTATGCGGTATAACAGAATACAGCTAATGATTGCGGAGTCTATACAAAGCCGGCAGAATACAACTGCCGGTTTTAAATTGCAGAAAATCGATTTCCAGTGGGATAATTTCAGGTTCTGCTGAAAAGAATGAATCTCCAGTACTCTTTTGTCTATGGTCTTCCTGGGCGATTGACCTTCTGCTGGTTTTGGAATCACTGTTGCCTGCATAGTATAGAAGAAAATATTGTTTGGAGACAAAAATGGCAGTGCAGCCCGACGAAAAACTTGAAAATGTATTGAACCTGGCTCTGGATGTGCCTGCAGGTGAGCGGGAACGATCCTTGGATCTGTCGGTTGGCTATGACCCGCAGGCGAATACCTGGGATCTGATCGTGAGATATACGGGAGATATCAAACGGCTGGCCAGTGAGAGTGTGCGTGTTACGGAACTTCTCGCCGGTTATGCAGTGGTGACTATGCCGGAACCTTTGATAGAGGAATTTTCAAGGCAACCGGAGATCCAGTTTGTGGAAAAACCCAAAGGGCTTACCTTTACCGTCTCAGTGGGGAGAAGCGTATCCTGTATCAACCCGCTTCAGTCCAATGTCCGGCCGACACGTGGAGCAGCCGCCGGGACAGGAACAGATTCCTTGTTCGGAAGCGGAGTCGTTATCGCGGTCATTGATTCCGGTGTGGATTACTGGCTGGAGGATTTTAGGGATGCCGAAGGGAAAACCAGGATCCTGTATTTATGGGATCAGACAGCAGAGGGAACACCGCCGGAAGGATATCAGATCGGAGCAGAGTATTCAAGGGAGCAGATCAATGAGGCAATTACAACGGGGGATCGTTCGCTTGTGCCTTCCCGGGATTTTCAGAATCATGGGACGCCTGTGGCAGGTATTGCGGCAGGCGGAGGCGGTCTGGGCGGAATCCGTTACCGGGGAGTGGCGCCGGAGAGTGAACTGATCGTAGTGAAGCTGGGAAGCAGGGGCGGCGGTTTTCCACGCACCGTGGAGCTTATGGAGGCGGTGGATTACGCAGTCAGAAAAATGCTGGCGCAGGGCTTTCCGATGGTGATCAATCTGAGCTTTGGAAATACCTATGGCTCCCATGAAGGGAATTCTCTTCTTGAGACTTATCTCAATGATATTTCCAATCTGGGAAAGCTGTCCATTTGTGTGGGAAGCGGCAACGAGGGCGGAAGCGGCGGCCATGTGTCCGGCGTTCTTTCCAATTTGCCGGAGGGAGCCGACAGAGAGGCCGGAAGCACCTTTATCCGTCTGACTGTGGGACAGTATGAGACAGGTCTGAACTTACAGATATGGAAGCAGTATGTGGATGATTTTGCGATCCGCCTGGTAACGCCGCGGGGACAGAGACTGGGGCCTTTCAGCCGTGCACAGCCGGTCAGCCGTTTTTCTGCGGATGGATCGGAGATCTTTGTTTATTACGGAGAACCGATCCCATACAGTACGGCTCAGGAGATTTATCTGGATTTTATTCCTGCAGACACCTATCTGGAAAGCGGAATATATCTGATTCAGCTGACACCGCTTCATATTGTTGACGGTCGGTTCGACATGTGGCTTCCCAGTGAGGATGTCCTGAACCGGGCGACCAGATTCGGAAGCCCGACGCCGGACATTTCTCTGACGATTCCCAGTGCGGCGGCTGACGTGATCACCGTCGGAGCCTACGACAGCCGGTATCTGACCTATGCGGATTTTTCCGGCAGAGGATTTACCCGTGTGACCAATCAGGTGAAGCCTGATCTGGCAGCACCGGGAGTTGCCGTGGAGACGGTACAGGCCGGCGGCGGCTACGGTCCTGTGACCGGAACCTCCTTTGCCACGCCCTTTGTGTCAGGAGGAGCGGCGCTTTTGATGGAATGGGGGATCGTGCGGGGCAATGATCCGTATCTGTACGGGGAAAAGCTGAAAGCCTATTTGAGAAAGGGCGCCAGACCGCTGCCGGGTTTTACCCAGTATCCCAATCCGCAGGTGGGGTACGGGGCCTTGTGTGTGAGAAACAGCTTACCGGTTTGAAGAATTAAACGTACTGTGGAGGATTTTGCGTTTTGATTCGTCAATATTACCAAAAATACGACAATTATACAAAAAAAGATTGCAGATAAAATATTTGAAGAGTCTGGACATTTATGGTAGAATACTTGATGTATCAAGCGGGTTAAAATATTTATAGATTAACAATAAAGGAGAACGATTATGAAGATTTCACCGCTTCAGAAGGCAAGATATGAGTATACTCCCAAACTTCCCGGAATGCTCAGAAATGGTATCGCAGACATCTGTGTAAAAGAGGGTGCAGCAACACAGAGCGTTGCTGATCAGGAGAAGATCGCAGAGCTTTTCCCCAACACATACGGAAAGCCGGAGATCACCTTTGAGAAAGGAAAGAACACATCTGCAGACAAGAAGCAGATCGTAGGTGTTATCCTTTCCGGCGGACAGGCTCCTGGCGGACACAACGTAGTAAGCGGTCTTTACGATGCACTGAAGGCTACGAACAAAGACAATGTTCTTCTTGGATTTAAGGGCGGCCCCAGCGGACTTCTGGAAGACGATTACATTGAGATGACAGATGAATATATCGATCAGTTCAGAAATACCGGTGGATTTGATATCATCGGATCCGGAAGAACAAAGCTTGAGACACCGGAGCAGTTTGCAGTTGCTGCAGAGGTCTGCAAGAAGCATGGAATCACAGCAATCGTTATCATCGGCGGAGACGACTCCAATACCAATGCATGTACGCTTGCCGAATACATGGCAGCCAACAAGACCGGCGTCCAGGTGATCGGATGCCCCAAGACCATTGACGGTGACCTTAAGAATGAAGATATTGAGTGTTCTTTTGGTTTTGATACGGCAACCAAGACATACAGCGAGCTGATCGGCAACATCGAGAGAGATGCAAATTCCGCTAAGAAATACTGGCACTTTATCAAAGTTATGGGACGTTCCGCTTCTCACGTAGCGCTGGAATGTGCCCTTGAGACACAGCCCAACATCTGCCTGATCGGCGAAGAAGTGGCAGATAAGAAGATGTCACTTTCTGAAATCGCTGATTACATTGCGGATTCTGTAGAGAAGAGAGCAGCAAACGGAGATAACTTTGGTGTTGCCATTATCCCTGAGGGAATCGTAGAATTTGTTCCGGAGTTCTCTGTGCTGATTTCTGAGATCAATGAGCTCCTTGCAGGAAGCAAGACTGAGGAATTCAATGCACTTCCGTCCTGGGAAGAAAAATATGAGTTTATCAAAGCCGGACTTACCAAAGAGTCCATGGCAGTATTCGAGATCCTTCCCCAGGGAATTCAGCAGCAGCTCTTCCTTGAGAGAGATCCCCACGGCAATGTACAGGTGTCTCTGATCGAGTCTGAGAAACTGTTCTCAGCACTTGTAGCGGATAAACTTGCTGAGAGAAAAGCAGCAGGAACATACAAAGGAAAATTCGGTGTACAGCATCATTTCTTCGGATACGAAGGAAGATGCGCATTCCCGTCCAACTTTGATGCAGATTACTGCTACTCACTGGGATACAATGCATTTATGCTGATCCAGTACGGCTTCAATGGATATCTTTCCAAGGTGTCCAACCTGTCCAAACCGGCAGAGGAGTGGGTTGCAGGCGGTATGCCCATCACTAAGATGATGAATATGGAAAGAAGAAACGGAAAGGATAAGCCGGTTATCAAGAAGGCACTTACAGAGCTTGACGGAGCTCCGTTCAAGTATTTTGCAGCACACAGAGATGAGTGGGCTGTGAAGACTTCCTTCTTATTCCCCGGTGCGATCCAGTACTATGGACCGTCTTCTGTATGTGACATCACCACAAAGACACTTGCACTGGAAAAGGGCGAGGAAATCTGATTAAAGCTTCGATAGAGAGTTTTTAAAAACGAAAAGGAGCGCTGCAGGATAACTGATCGATTGTCAGTTATGAAGCAGCGCTCCTTGTTTTTAATTGATTTTATTATTAATGAATTGCTTTTCCGATCCGTTCTCCGGCTTTTACGATGGTCTCGATGCCCTCCCGGCTGTTGTTCAGGATGTCTTCATCCATCTTGATCTGACCGGTCTGGAAAAGAAGAATCACCGTGGAACCGCCGAACTCGAAAAAGCCTTTCTCCTCCCCGCGTGAGACCTGGGCTGCCTCGTGAAGATTCACGATTCGTCCGACCATCAGGGCGCCGACTTCCATCATAAGGAGCGTACCGAAGTGGTCGGATTTAAGAAGGCTGTACTGCCGTGTGTTTTCTTTATAGATTGGATATACGTCGTTGGCAGTGGGATTCACGGTGTGGAAAAGACCGGGAATCGTTACATTCCGACTTTTTCTTCCGCTGTCCACATAGAAATAATGGTGATAATCGTCCACCGTCAGTCGAAAGAGAAGGGCAAGGCCGCCTTCGTAGCGCTTTGCAAGCCCTTTGTTTTTCAGAAGGCTTTCTGCAGTATAGAGGGTGTGCTTCACACAGAACTGCCCTTCTTTTGAGATGGGCAAAACCGTCAGCTTTCCGTCACAGGGACTTACCAGATGGGAAGACTCCGGATCGAAGGGACGGTTTTCTTTTTTGATCCTGCGGATAAAAAAATCATTGTAGGAGCGGTAGGGCACTCCCTCATAGAGCTTCAGATCGATCTGATTCTTTCGGGTAAATGGACCGATAAAGGGGCGGGAGAGAGGACTTTTGAGAATGACTCCGCCTACCTTCGAAACGGCGGGCTTTGTCAGGAGCTTTACGGCAAATCTCCCGGGAGCTGTACCATAGAGCAGCCTTAAAAAACGGTCCTGACCGTCGTTGGCATAAACATCGTTTCCGGTTCTCGTTCTGTAACGCATTTCCGCCTCCTGAATGGTTTGTTATTCGATCTCTTCGATGATTTTTTCAATGATGGGACTGGTATCCCGATTGGCCCGGGGAGCACGGAAGTGATTGTAAACAAACAGGACGATAAGAGCGGCTCCGACGATTGCCACCAGGACTGCCAGCGTGCTGTTCTTCGGTTTGCGGAACGGAAAATCAACCACGAAGAGAATACCGACTACCAGAAGCACGATATGAAGCAAAACAATGAAATAAAAATCCGGAATAAAAAACTGAGTCAGGAAAATCAGTGGCAGAACCACAGACATGGATGTAATGGGAAGTCCGTGGTAATAATGGTTGGCGCCCTCTTCCGTCTGCTGACGCTTCCCTTCCAGAACATTGAAGAAAGCCAGGCGAATGACGGAGCACACACAGTAGATGGCAATGATCAGAAGCCCAAGGAAACCGCGGACACCTAAAAGGTAACAGATGAGAGCGGGAAAGGCACCGAAGCAGACCACATCGCACAGAGAATCGATCTGAATGCCGAAGGACTTTTCATCATCCGTCCGGTCTTTTTTTGTTCTGGCTATTTTTCCGTCAAACATATCACAGAGGCCCGACAGGGCAAGGCAGAAGATGGCAGTCTTAAAGTGTCCGTGGATGGCCTGTGTCATTCCGAAAACGGATGAAAGCAGGCTTATGTAAGTGAGTATCACTGTGTAATTGTAAAAACCGATCATATTGTGCCTCCTGAATAAAATATAAAATTAAGGCTGCCGCCTCTTATTTCCGATGATCATATGTGCTGCTCCGGTCATGACCGCACTGATGGTGAGCTGAGAATAATAGCTGATCCCCCGGCTGATGATCATGGCGGGCAGCAAAAGGCCGGCGCCGAAAACCGGAGTAAAGATGGATATAAACAGTTTTTCACTGATTCCCATACCGCCGGGCAGGGGAAGCATGTCAACTGCCAGGGAAATCATACCCTGAAGGCAGACGATGGTTACCACCGACTCTTCCGACAGTCCGAAAGCGCGGTAGGTCAGATAGGTGACAAAAAACAGTAAAAGCCGCTGTATGACAGTAATCAGAAACGCGTTGAAGACCACCATTTTGTGGCTCCAGAAAAAATCAGCGGCCTGATGATAGCGGTCCATGGAGGCTTCCAGTTTTTTTAAGCGTTTCTCCTTTTGCTTCAGAAGGTGCAGCCGTTCCAGAAGCTTCAGTCCTTTTACCATCAGCCATTTGGCCAGGCGGGGATGAAACACCAGGATCATCATCAGAGTGACGCAGAATACGTTTAATGCCAGACCGAGATACATCCAGAACATGACCGGTGAGAGAAACTCCATGACACGGACGGGACGAAGAATCAGAACAAGAACTCCCAGTACCACCAGAACCAGCTTGTAGGTGATGGTTACGATCATCAGAACAAGGGTGGATTCCGGGACGGGGATATCATCCTTTTTCATATAAATAATCTGGGCAGGCTGTCCGCCGGTGGCCGAGGGCGTGATGCAGCTGAAAAAGAATCCGATGAAGGAATAAAGATAACATCTCATCGGGCGGACCTTGTGACCGATGACCCGAAGAAGATAGCAGATGATAACAGATTCCCCGAAAATGAAGGTTACGACACAGATGATGCCGAACACGAGATAAAGGGGATCCGCAGTTTCGATATATGAAAAGATCAGCTCCAGGTCCTGGCCCTTGAAGACAGCCCATACGGTAAGGGTAAATACCGTGAGCAGAAAAATCAGATTTAAAATCTGTTTCTTTTTATTTCCCATGTTTTTTTCCTGTCGATGTAATCAGGCGTCTGATTCTTTCATTGACACCTTCAAAAAAAACCATAACCGGTTTATACCAGTCGAATTTCATTGCAATCCAGTAGCACAGCTGAGCCAGTCCGATACCGCCGATCACATCAACCAGATAATGCTGTTTGGTGAACTGAGTGGACAGACAGACAAGCAGTGCAAAAATCAGTGAGAAGATCTGATACCATTTTGGAACTTTTTTCTGTCCGCGGATTCCGATGTAGCAGAACCAGCTGGTAAGACAGTGAATGGAGGGAAACAAATTGGTCGGTGCGTCGATGGCATACAGCCAGCGCATCAGATTTTCCCAGATACCGTTTCCGACGACCTCCGGACGTACATTTGTTGTGGGAAGAATTACGAAAAACACTCCGCAGATCAGGCGGGAGAGAATATCAGCCACAACAAAACGGTATAAATGCTCCTTGCTCTGAGCCGCAATCAGCAGATAATTGACGATCCAGAAAATATAACAGATGAAATAGATGCTGACCCAGGCGGGAACAAAAGGAATCATCCGGTCAAAAGAAGTCGTTAAATCGTAATGATAGGCTCCCTCCATAAAGAGGCGGAGAATAAAATATACAATGTCGTTGACAAGGAAGCAGGTAAGGAGAGGAATGATTCCGTAAAACGGTATTAGTTTAACATATTTTTTCATTTTTTAACAGAGGTTTTCCGAAAGAAACTGCTTTCGGCGCCAAATTTCCGGCGGATAACATGAAATACCGTCCGGACAGGGAACCCGCCGGACGGTATCGGGTCTCTTTTGTGTCAGATGCTGATGAAGCCGAAGGCACTCAGGACAGAAGTGATCAGGATCGCGATGATACAAACAGGTGCAATATATTTGATAACAACGACGAAGAGCTTTTTCCCCTTGAAGGAAGCTCCTTCCGCCTCCGCCTCTTCAATGAGGGCAGCAGGCTTGATCACATATCCTACCAGTATGCAGGTGAGGAGAGCGACTACAGGCATCAGGACGCTGTTGCTGATGAAATCAAAGAAGTCCAGGAAAGCCATTCCGATGATCTGAACCTGAGCCAGTACTCCGTAGCCGAGGGCGGACAGACTTCCCAGTGCAATGATGCCGATGGTGGTGACGATACAGCTGGCCAGACGCTTCATGCCGGTTTTGTCGCAGATGATGGATACCACGGTCTCCATGAGGGAGATGGCAGAGGTAAGCGCTGCGAAAATCACCAGCACGAAAAACAGAACGCCGATAATATTGGTGATGGCAATGCTTCCGAATACCTTTGGCAGGGTAATGAACATCAGGCCGGGGCCTGCATTGATATCTGCTCCGCCGGTAAAGGAAAAGACGGCGGGGATGATCATAAGGCCTGCCAGGAAGGCGATGCCTGTATCAAAGATCTCGATCTGATGAACAGATGCAGTCAGATGAGAATCTTTCTTCATGTAGGAGCCGTAGGTGATCATGATACCCATGGCAAGGGACATGGAATAGAAAAGCTGTCCCATGGCAGCCAGTACCGTAGTCATGGAAAACTTGCTGAAGTCCGGCTTCAGGTAATAGATCACGCCGTCGATGGCTCCGGGAAGAGTCAGACAGTATACCGCGATGCCGATAGACAGGATGACCAGCAGAGGCATCATGAATTTGCTGACCTTTTCAATTCCCTTTTCCACTCCGGTCATAACGATGATGGCAGTGATCAGCACGAAGATGATAAACCATACGATCGGTGATACAGAAGAAATAAAGCTGCCGAAATAGTTACTGTCGGTGAGCACAGCCCCGTTGCCGGTGGCGTAAACAAACAGGTACTTGATGACCCATCCGCCGATTACACAGTAGTAAGGCGTGATGATGATCGGCACTAAGGATGCCAGCGGCCCGAGAAAGCGGAAGCGTTTGTCAAGAACGCCGTATGCATGAATGGCACTCTGTCTTGTTTTGCGTCCGATGGCGATCTCAGCCACCATCAGGGCAAAACCGAATGTTACAGCCAGGATCAGATAGCAGAGTAAAAAAATTCCTCCGCCGTATTTTGCGGCGAGATAGGGAAAACGCCAGATGTTTCCGAGTCCCACGGCGGAACCGGCCGCGGCAAGTACAAAGCCAAGCTTCCCGGAGAAACTGCTTCGTTTGGTTGTCTGTTCCATACATTACCTCCTGAAAAATATTATATGATAATTGTGTGTTCCTACTAGTTTACAATAAGATTGCAAAAGGAACAAGAGTAAAATTGGTTTTCCAGAAAAAAACTATAAGAAATTATCAAAAAAAGGCGAAGGGATTTGCTTTGCTATCGTTCTTTATTATGATATACTGATAGGAGATTCAGGAAAGGGATGGTAATATGAATATCCGGGAAGAGCTGGAAACTCTGGAAGAAAATACCTTAAGTCCCTATGCGGCCCTCAGCAGAAATACCAGGGGAAGGGACCGGGAGGAACCTCCCTGCGATATCCGTCCTGTTTATCAGCGGGACCGTGACAGGATTCTTCACAGCAAATCTTTCAGACGCCTGAAGCATAAAACACAGGTGTTTCTGTCACCGGTGGGGGACCATTACCGGACAAGGCTGACTCATACTCTGGAGGTGGCACAGATCGCCAGGACCATCTCAAAATCCCTTCGACTCAATGAGGAGCTGACGGAGGCCATTGCCCTGGGCCACGATCTTGGCCATACGCCCTTTGGGCATGCCGGAGAACATGCTCTTAATACTGTATGCTCCGAGGGCTTTGCTCATTACAGGCAGAGCGTCCGCGTGGTGGAGCGGCTGGAAAAGAACGGGCAGGGGCTAAACCTGACCTGGGAAGTGCGGGACGGCATATTAAATCATCGAACTTCGGGCCATCCGGCCACCCTGGAGGGTTCCGTGGTGCGCCTGTCGGACAAGATCGCCTATATCAATCATGATATCGACGATGCTATTCGGGCGGGGATCCTGAAAGAAGAAATGCTTCCTGCGGCGTATACGGACGTGCTGGGACATTCGGTGCGGGAACGACTGAACACGCTGATCCACAGCATTATCAGGGAGAGTATGGGAAAGCCGCAGATCCTCATGGTTCCGGAGGTGGAAGAGGCTATGAAAAATCTTAGGAGCTTTATGTTTGAGCATGTGTATACAAACAGTGTGTCAAAAAAGGAAGAACCGAAGGCAAAGGCCATGGTCATCGACCTTTTCGGTTATTATATGGACCATGTGGAGGAGCTTCCCGACGAATTCCTGCGTCTCATGGATCAGGGAGATTCCAGGGAACGGGTGGTCTGTGATTACATAGCGGGCATGAGCGACGGCTATGCCATTGATACCTTTACCGATTTGTTTGTGCCGAAGGCATGGAAAAACTGACAGAGGTGGGTTTATGTTTTATCCGGAGGAACTGGTGGAAGAGATCCGTTCCCGAAATGATATTGTGGATGTGATCTCTTCCTATGTGAAATTACAGAAAAAGGGCAGCACCTATTTTGGGCTCTGCCCCTTTCATAATGAGAAAACGCCTTCCTTTTCTGTGACTCCTTCCAAGCAGATGTATTACTGCTTTGGCTGCGGAGCCGGAGGAAATGTGATCACTTTTTTGATGGAATATGAGAATTATACTTTTAAGGAGGCGTTGACCTGGCTGGCGGACCGGGCAGGCATCGAGCTACCGAAGGAGGAGGAGAGCGCCGAGGCGAAAAAGCAGGCGGATCTTCGCGCCAGGATCCTGGAGGTGAACCGGGAGGCCGGCAAATATTTCTATTATCAGATGAAAGGCCCGGGCGGAAAGCGGGCCTATGAATATCTGCGGGGCCGGGGGCTGTCCGATGATACCATCCGCCGGTTTGGTCTTGGGTATTCCAATATGTACAGTGACGATCTGTACCGGTATCTGAAAAAGAAGGGCTATGATGACGAGCTCCTGAAGGAAACCGGCCTTGTGAAGGTGGAGGAGCGGGGGGCTCATGACAGGTTCTGGAACCGGGTTATGTTCCCGATCATGGACGTGAACGGAAGGATCATTGGCTTCGGGGGCCGTGTCATGGGAGACGGTGAGCCGAAGTACCTGAATTCGCCGGAGACGAAGGCCTTTGACAAGAGCCGGAATCTCTATGGCCTCAATTATGCCAGGACGGCCAGAAAACCCTATATGCTCATCTGCGAAGGATATATGGATGTGATCTCCATGCATCAGGCGGGCTTTTCCAATGCGGTGGCGTCTCTCGGAACGGCCTTTACATCGGGACAGGCCAGCCTGTTAAGAAGGTATACGGATCAGGTGGTTTTGACCTATGACAGCGACGGCGCCGGGATCAAGGCGGCCTTGCGGGCGATCCCGATCCTGAAGGAAGCGGGTCTTTCAGCCAGGGTGCTGAATTTAAAGCCTTACAAGGATCCTGATGAATTCATCAAAAATCTGGGGCCGGAGGCCTTTGAGGAACGGATCAGCCAGGCGAAGAACAGCTTTCTGTTTGAGACGGACGTGCTTTACAGCCAATACGATATGAAGGACCCGGAGCAGAAAACGGCATTTCACAATGCACTGGCGAAAAAACTCCTTCAGTTCCCGGAAAAGCTGGAACGGGAAAATTATATGGAGGCAGCTGCAAGACAGTATTATATTGAATTTGAGAGCCTGAAAAGCCTGGTCAATTCCATGGGAGGAAGAGTGGGGCTGGCGGCAGAAAAGCCGGTGCAGGTGAAACGGGAGAATAAAAAGGACAAGCCCGACGGAGTGCGGCAGTCCCAGAGGATCCTTCTGACGTGGCTTATCGAGGATGAGAGGGTATATCCGGCAGTGAAGGGGATCCTGGAGCCGGAGGATTTTACGGAGGAGCTGTACCGGAAGGTGGCAGCCATGGTCTATGAGGGACTGGAGCGGGGAACCCTTACCCCGGCCGGTATCCTGAGCCATTTTATCAACGACGAGGAAGAATATAAGGAAGTGGCGGCTCTGTTCAATACGTCGCTTTCCGAGCTTACCAGGGAGGAAAAGGAGAGAGCATTTTCGGAAACGGTGAAGCGGGTCAAACGGTACAGTCTGGAGGAAAAGAGCAGGAGTGTGACGGACATCGCTTCGCTGCAGAAATTAATACAGGAGCAGGCAAAAATAAACACACTGCATATTTCTCTCAATTAAGGAAAAAATATAGCCGAACAGTAGTTTTGAACGGAAGGACGGGAGTCATATGGAGGCGGTGAAGGGCGGGCTCAAGGACAAGCTGGCGAAGCTTATGACGCTGGCTGCACAGAGGAGAAATACCCTGGATTATCAGGAGATCATGGAGGTGCTGGGGGATGACAGTCTGAGTGCAGACTCCATTGACAAAACCTTTCAGGTTCTGGAGGCCGCGGGAGTGGAGATACAAAGTGAACTGGACGGAGATACCCTGCTGTTACCCGACGGCTCTGTTTATTCAGGCGGGGAAGCCGGATTCGAAGGAAACGACGGTTCGTCTGATTCGGGGGAAGACTCTGCCCGGGAGGCAGAAGGTGTTTCCAGAGAAGATCCGGTACGCCTGTATCTGAAGGAAATCGGCAAAATACCGCTTCTGACTTCGGGGGAGGAGGAGGAACTGGCGAAACGGATCGAAGATGGGGATGAGAAGGCTGCCAGACGCCTGGCGGAGGCCAATCTCCGGCTGGTGGTCAGTGTGGCCAAACGTTATGCAGGCAGGGGAATGCAGCTTCTGGATCTGATCCAGGAGGGAAATCTTGGCCTTATGCGGGCTGTGGAAAAATTCGATTATAAAAAAGGCTATAAATTCAGTACCTACGCCACCTGGTGGATTCGCCAGGCCATCACAAGGGCCATTGCGGATCAGGGAAGGACTATCCGTATTCCCGTACACATGGTGGAGACCATCAACCGGGTGATCCGTATATCCCGGCAGCTGACCCAGGAATACGGCCGGGAGCCCAGGCCGGAGGAGATCGCTGAGCGCATGGATATTTCGCCGGAGCGGGTTCGGGAGATTATGCGGTTTTCCATGGAACCGGTTTCCCTGGAGACGCCGGTGGGGGAGGAGGATGACAGTCATTTGGCAGATTTCATCCAGGATGATAGAATCCAGGTACCTGCCGATGCCGTGGATTCTGCCATGCTTCGGGAACAGATCGGCCAGGTGCTTCATACCCTGACAGAAAGGGAACGCCAGGTCCTCTGCATGCGGTTTGGGCTTCTCGACGGAGAGGGGCGGACTCTGGAAGAGGTAGGAAAGAAATTCAATGTGACAAGGGAGCGGATCCGACAGATCGAGGCAAAGGCTCTCCGAAAGCTGAGACATCCCAGCAGGAGCCGGAGACTCAAGGACTTTCTGGATTAGAGACAGCTTTATATCAGAAATAACAGGAGAGAAAAGTTAAATGATAGAAAAACAGGAACAAAAGTCTGAGGTCAGCTCGTTTTCGCTGTCCGAAAGGCTTAAAGCCATAGGGGCCATGGTGGATCGGGGAAGCCGTCTGGCAGATATCGGAACAGATCACGGATATCTGCCCATCTGGCTTGCGGAAGCGGGAATTGTCCCTGCGGCCATTGCCATGGATGTGAAGGAGGGGCCTCTTTCCAGAGCCAGGACCCATGTGAAGGAGCATGGGCTGGAAGAGAAAATAGAGCTTCGTCTCAGCGACGGCTTTTCAGCCCTTTCTCCGGGAGAGGCCGACACTGCGGTGATTGCGGGAATGGGAGGCCTTCTCATGGTACGCATTCTGGAACAGGGGGAGGCGGTGGCCCGGTCTTTGCGGCAGCTGATCCTCTCTCCTCAGTCAGAAATCGGACAGGTGCGGCGCTTCCTTCTGGAAAAAGGTTATGAGATCCTGGCTGAGGACATGGTTTTTGATGAGGGAAAGTATTACACGATCATAAAAGCAGCTTATGGCAGGCAGGAGAAGCCTGTCCCGGAGGAAAACTGGTCTTACATAGAACTGAGGTACGGACGGTTTCTTCTTGCCTCCGGAAAGCCGGTGGTGACAGATTTTCTTCGGAAAGAGATCCGTACGCTGGAGGAAGTGGAACAACGGCTTTCAGAGGCGGCAACTCCCCGGGCAGGCGAACGGCTGCCGGAGGTGGAGGAGGAGCTTCAGGCGGCCAGGGAAGCGCTTTGTACAGCGGAGGAACAGGAAGGGAAAGGAACGTGCGAAGGATGAAAACATGCGGAGAAATCAGAGACTGGTTCAACGAAAGGTGGCCGGAGAGTCTGGCCTGCCAGTGGGACAACGTGGGCCTTCTTGTGGGAAGGGCCGGAAAAGAGATCCAAAAAATATATGTGACTCTGGATGTGACAGATGAGGATGTGGAGGCGGCTGTTTCCATGGGAGCAGATATGATTCTGAGTCACCACCCGCTGATCTTCGGACCGGTAAAGAGAATCAATGACGCAGATCCTCATGGAAGGAGGCTTTTGACTCTCATAAGGGAGGATATCTGCTGCTACGGCGGTCATACCAGCTTCGATATTGCGAAAGGCGGCATGGCTGATCTGGCGGCCGAACGCCTTGGCCTTTTTGATGAAAAAAAGCCTCTTGAGCCTCTGGAGGCGACGGCGGAGCAGGATGGAGAAGCAGTTGGGATCGGCAAGGTCGGGTTCCTGAAAGAACCGATGACTGTGGAGGCGCTGGCCCGAACGGTAAAGGAGCGGTTTCAGATACCGGCGGTTACCGTGTACGGCGATTTTTCAGAAAAAAGAGCCGGAAGGATTGCAGTTTCTCCGGGTTCGGGGAAGAGCATGATGAAAGAGGCTGTCCGGGCCGGGGTCGATGTCCTGATCACAGGTGATATGGGGCATCACGAGGGCCTGGATCTTGCAGCGGAAGGAATCTCCCTGATCGATGCAGGGCATTATGGACTGGAACACATTTTTGTGGAAGAAGTGGCGAAGGCGCTGGAGGAGGAACAATTCGGGCTGGAGGTTGTGAGGGCTCCCCTTCATTACCCCTGCCGTGTTATATAATATAGAGTACAGAAGGTGACAGAGCCGGAAAGGGGTTGAAGTTATGTGGAAAATCATGTGGAGAGATCAGGAAATCGAGGTGGAAGAGGGCAGTACCCTCGGAGCGCTTGCAGAAAAGGTACAGAAGGAATATACCCACGAGATCCTTCTGGCCTCTGTGAACGGAAAGCTGGCAGAGCTGCATAAAAAGGTGAAGGATAACAGCCGGGTGGAGTTTTTGACGGCGGCAGATAAGCCGGGATTCCAGACCTACAGGAGAAGCATGGTCTTTCTTCTGGTGAAGGCGATCTATGCGGTGGCAGGCCGGGAGAAGCTGGATAAGGTGCTGGTGGACTTTGCAGTCAGCAAGGGCGTCTACGTGGACATCCGGGGCAGTGTTGCGGTCAATGAAGCCTTTACCAGGCAGGTGGAGGCAAAGATGCGGGAGTTTGTGGAGGAACGGCTTCCCATCAGCAAACGGAATGTGTCCACCGATGAGGCCAGGGAGCTTTTTGGAAAATACAGGATGTATGACAAGGAAAAGCTGTTCCGTTACCGCAGAGTGTCAAGGGTAAATATTTACAGCATCCGGAATTTTGAGGATTATTATTACGGCTATATGGTGCCGGATACCGGCTATCTGAAGTATTTCAGGCTGTATTACTTTGACGGCGGCATTGTGATTCAGATGCCGGTACAGAACACTCCGGAGGAGGTGCCGGATTTTGTGCCGGGAGAGAAGGTATATCTCTGCCAGAAGGAATCCTCCAAATGGGGGGAGGATCTGGGAGTCGATACGGTGGGAGATCTCAATGAGCGGATCGTGAACGGGACCATCGGTGAGCTGATCCTCGTTCAGGAGGCGCTGATGGAAAAAAAGATCGGTGAGATCGCCACGGCCATCGCTGCGGACAGAAAAAAGAAGTTTGTTATGATCGCCGGCCCTTCCTCATCGGGAAAGACCAGCTTTTCCCACAGGCTTTCCATCCAGCTTCGGACTCTGGGGCTGAAGCCTCATCCCATTGCCGTGGACAATTATTTTGTCAATCGGGAGGATACGCCGAAGGACGAGTTTGGGGAATACAATTATGAATGTCTGGAAGCCATCGACGTGGAACAGTTCAATCAGGATATGACAGATCTTCTCGATGGAAAGACGGTGGCCATGCCCACCTTCAATTTCAAGAAGGGAAAGAGGGAGTATAAAGGGGATACGCTGACCATGGGAGCAGACGACATTCTTGTGATCGAAGGAATCCACGGCCTCAATGACAAATTGTCCTACAGCCTGTCTCCGGAAAACAAATTTAAAATCTATATCAGTGCCCTGACCCAGTTGAATGTGGATGAGCACAACCGGATCCCCAGCACGGACGGACGGCTGATCCGGCGGATGGTGAGAGATGCGAGAACAAGAGGAACCAGTGCCCGGGATACCATCGCCATGTGGACTTCGGTGCGAAGGGGCGAGGAGGAGAACATTTTCCCCTACCAGGAGTCGGCGGATGTGGTGTTTAATTCTGCACTGATCTATGAGCTGGCGGTGTTAAAGCCTTATGCGGAGCCGCTGCTTTTCGGAATCCCGACGGATTGTCCGGAGTATATGGAGGCAAAACGTCTGCTGAAATTCTTTGATTATTTTCTGACGGTAGTCAGTGATGATATTCCGAAAAATTCCCTGCTTCGGGAATTCATGGGCGGAAGCTGCTTCAACGTGTAAAGGAAGGCAGGAGAAACACTTTGATATACGGCTGAAAAAAAGAAGGCGGTGAGCATGCTCATCGTCTTCTTTTAAGCAGGACTGTAAGCCGGGTTCTGTCGTGAATGGTCATCTATCTAGGCCTGCCGTCGCCGGCAGGCTCGAGCAACCTACCCGAAAGCAGACGGGCCGTCTTATGCTTTCTGTTCGGTCTTGCTTCGGATGGGGTTTACATATGCCCCTCCTGTTACCAGGAGGGCGGTAGTCTCTTACACTGCCCTTCCAACCTTACCGGTCAGAGACCGGCGGTACATTTCTGTTGCACTATCCTTGGAGTCGCCTCCACCGGACGTTATCCGGCATCCTGCCCTGTGAAGCCCGGACTTTCCTCGTCTGCGGCCTTTCGGCTCTGCAGCCGCGACCATTCATCCTGCTCTGAGGTATCATAGCATAAGCCGGACGGAAATTCAAGCGCCGGAGGCGATTTTCGGCTTTTCAGGAGCCGGGGAAAAGGATATGTCTTTTCTATTCAGGCAATCTGTAGTAAAATACAAAAAGTGGTTGTATTTTGTGATAGGAAAGGATAAGTTTATGAAACGAGAGATTCCTGTGGAGGAACTTCAAAGGCTGTATGGGCTAGGTGATCTGGTAAAGGCGGATTGTATGGGCTGTGATGGCTGTTCAGCCTGCTGCCGGGGAATGGGAAGCTCTGTGGTTCTCGATCCGTTTGATCTGTTTCGGATGGAAGCAGGGCTTGGAGTTTCCTTTGGAGCGCTTCTTGAGGATAAAATAGAATTGAATACGGTCGACGGACTGGTTCTTCCCAATATCCGGATGTCCGGAGAAGGAGAAAGCTGCGTATTTCTTGACGGAAGCGGCCGCTGTCAGATCCACCGGTTCCGCCCGGGGCTTTGCAGGCTGTTTCCTCTGGGGCGGTATTATGAGGGCGGGAGCTTCCGTTATTATCTCCAGAAAAGCCAGTGCCCGAAAGAAAACAGGGCCAAAATCAAGGTGAAAAAATGGATCGATACGCCGGAGCCTGTAAAAAATGAGGAATACATTCTAAGCTGGCATGATTTTCAGAAAAAGCTTCAGGCATGTTTTGACCGGACAGAAGAGGAAAAACTGAAAAACGATGTGAATACCTTTGTATTGAAGCTGTTTTACTCAGAGCCATACGATTCGGATCATGATTTTTATGAGCAGTTTCAGTTCCGGCTTAAGAAGGCGGAGCGTTTGCTTGAACTGATCGACTGGTGATCGTGGCTTCCACAGACATGATGTAGTATTGAAAACTATGAAAAGTGGTAAAAAATCTCCAAAATGCAAAACAAGGGGTTACAATCTTCACAATTCATGGTACAATGACCTGGAAAGCTTTGGGTATCACAACAGGAGGAGCTTCGATGAAACAGGAACATATCATAAAACGAATAGCGAAATTTGAAAAAGTAAGCCGGGGACAGTTTGAAAAGGATTTTCTGGATACCTTCGGCGGGGATGCACCGTGGGAGGAGGCTTACGAACGGGTGGCCATTCCGAGACGGGCGACGGCAGGCTCGGCGGGATATGATTTTATTACTCCGGTGGATATCACGCTGAAGCCGGGAGAATCTGTCAAGGTCCCTACCGGCATCCGCGCATCCATGGAGATGGGCTGGGTTCTGCAGATCTATCCGAGGAGCGGTCTGGGCTTTAAATACCGGCTTCAGCTCAACAACACGGTGGGCATTGTGGATAGCGATTATTATTACTCTGACAATGAAGGACATATTTTTGTAAAGCTGACCAACGACAGCAGAGAGGGCAAGATCCTGAAACTGGAAGCGGGCAGCGGTTTTGCTCAGGGGATATTCATGGAGTTTGGCATCACAGAGGATGATGATGCCAGCGCCTTTAGAAACGGCGGTTTTGGAAGCACCGGTGTATAAAGCCGGCGCTGTTAAAAATATTTATTAGGAAAAGGAAGAGAGAGCGATGAGTGATTACGTAATTATGACAGATTCTTCCTGCGATCTGCCGAAAGATTATATTGAGGAGCATGGATTAGATGTACTGGACCTGTTTTACAATCTGGACGGCGTGATTTACGACGGGGATAATCAGATGGAGATCGGGGAATTCTATAAGAAGATGCGGGAAGGAAGCATGCCGACGACCATGGCTGTGAACCCGGAGGATGTGGCGGCAGCCATGAAGAAGCATCTGGAGGAGGGAAAGGATATTCTTTTCATCGGATTTTCCTCCGGCTTAAGTGCCAGCTGCCAAAATGAAAGGATCGCGGCGGAGGAGATGCGGGAGGTGTTTCCGGACAGAAAGATCGTTGTTGTGGATTCCCTCTGCGCCTCCATGGGGCAGGGCCTTCTGGTCCACAGGGCTCTGAAGCTTCAGGCAGAAGGAAAAAGCCTGGAGGAGAATGAAAAGTGGCTGGAGGAGCACAAGCTGAATCTCTGTCATCAGTTTACGGTGGATGATCTTCATCACCTTCACCGGGGCGGCCGTGTTTCCAAGGCAACGGCGGTTCTCGGAACCCTGATCAACGTGAAGCCGGTGCTTCATGTGGATGACGAAGGGAAACTGGTGTCTCTGTGCAATGTGCGGGGAAGGAAAAAATCCATCCAGGCACTGGTTGCCAATATGGAAAAGACCATCGGCGGCTTCGAGGATGACAACGAGGATATTTTTATCAGTCACGGAGACTGCCTGGAGGATGCAAAGTATCTGGCAAAGCTGATCGAAGAAAAATTTGGCCCGAAAAATTTTACTTACAGCTATGTGGGCGCGGTCATCGGTTCTCATTCCGGCCCCGGAACTCTGGCATTGTTTTATCTGGGAAATAAGCGGTAATACTTATGAAAAATCAGAAAAGAAGGTTTATACAGACGTCTGCTGTCTGTCTGTGCTTCCTTTGCCTTTGTGCCTGCGGGCAGAAAAAGACAGGGGCGGCAGAATATGTGGAGCAGGGAATGAAGGCCCTGGAAAGTGGTGATTTTGCGGGAGCCAGAAGTTCCTTAAAAGCAGCAGGGGAGCTTTCTCCGGAGGAGCCAGGCATCTTCCGGGCTATGGGAATTGTTGATTACAGAGAGGGAAACTTCACAGAAGCGGCAGAAGCCTTTGAAACAGCGTTAGGGCTTCTGGGAGAGACAGGGCAGAGGACTCTCAGAGAGGATATTCTCCAGTATAAGGCAGATGCCGAAATGCAGAGCGGGAATTATGAAGCGGCAGTTACAGATTACACTTCCCTTGTCTCTCTGGACGGAGAAAATGCCGAATACCTTTTTAAGAAGGGGAAAGCCCTGATATCGGCAGGGAGGCCGGATGAGGCGGTTGCGGTTTTTCTTGGAGTGCGGGAGCTGGCACCGGAGAATCTGGATTACTGCGAGGATATTTACCTGACCCTTAAGGAGCAGGGAAAAAGCGAGGAGGGGCTTGTATTTCTCGAGGATATTCTGAAGAACTGTGAGCAGAACGAAAAGGAAACGGAACGGTACGGATCGGCTTGTCTGGAAATAGCCCGGTATGATATGGAAAAGGGACAGTATGAGCAGGCACTGCAGAATCTGGAGGCGGGGCTTTCAGGGGCAGAAGGAGCGGTACAGAGAGAGCTTTCCTATGGGGAGGCGGTCTGTCACGAATATATGGGAAATTATGAGACGGCCCTGGAGAAATTCACTGCTTATGAGGAGAATTATGGAACCGACGGGAAGCTGGAGCATGAGATCGCTTTTCTTAAGACCAGGACAGAACAGAGAAATTCAGGACAAGAAAATTCAGAGGAATCATGATTGAGATCAGGGAAATGGAAGAACAGGTCGTTCTGGTGGGTATAAGCACTGGTGACGGCGATGATGCGGAGGAATCTCTCCGTGAGCTTTCCGAGCTCTGCAGGACTGCAGGAGCGGTCACGGTGGGAACAATGATCCAGAACCGGGAAGCACCTCATCCGGGGACCTATCTGGGAACCGGAAAGATCGGGGAGCTTTCTGAGCTTATCCGGAAGCTGGGTGCGACGGGCATTGTCTGCGACGATGAGCTTTCGCCGGCACAGCTTAAAAACCTGGAGAATCTGCTGGACACCAAGGTAATGGACAGAACCCTTGTGATCCTGGATATTTTTGCTGCCAGGGCATCCACGAGAGAGGGAAAGATCCAGGTGGAACTGGCTCAGCTCCGATACCGTGCGGCAAGGCTGACCGGTCTCGGCAGCTCTCTTTCCCGTCTGGGCGGCGGTATCGGCACCAGAGGACCGGGTGAAAAAAAGCTGGAGGTGGACAGGCGGAGGATCCATGAACGGATCTCTGTGCTTAAGGCAGAGCTTTCGGAAGTGAAGAGACACCGGGAGACCACCAGAAGACAGCGGGAGCGGAACAAAAAGGCGGTGGCAGCCATTGTGGGATATACCAATGCAGGAAAATCCACGCTTTTAAATACGCTGACCGGGGCGGAGGTCCTTTCCGAGGATAAGCTGTTTGCCACACTGGACCCGACCACCAGGGAGCTTCTGCTGCCTGACGGGGAATCGATTTTGCTGACGGATACGGTCGGCTTTATCAGAAAGCTGCCCCATCATCTGGTGGAGGCCTTTCGGAGCACTCTGGAGGAGGCAAAGTATGCGGATATGATCCTGCATGTGGTGGATACCTCTAATCCGTCCATGGATATCCAGATGCACACGGTTTATGAAACCTTACGAAGGCTGGAGGTCATGGGAAAACCGGTGATCACGCTGTTTAATAAGGCCGATAAGCTTTCGGAGCTTCCAGTCCTCCGGGATTTTCAGGCCGATGAGACCTTGTTTGTTTCTGCAAAGACCGGTCTGGGGCTTTTGGAACTTAAGGAGATACTGACAAAGAAACTGAGGGAACGGAAGCTGTATCTGGAACGGCTCTATCCATATAGGGAGGCGGGTAAGATACAGCTGATCAGAAAATACGGACAGGTGCTTTCTGAGGAGTACAGGGAGGATGGAATTGCCGTCACCGGCTACATTCCTCCGGAATTTCTGGGGAAGCTGTAAGGGGAGGAACGATTCATGAGCTATGCGGACAGAGTCTTTATGGATACCTGCAGGGACATCCTTGCAAACGGTGTCTGGGATACGGATTATGATGTGCGTCCCAGATGGGAGGACGGAACGCCGGCCCATACCATCAAAAAATTCGGTGTGGTGAACCGGTATGATCTTTCGAAGGAATTCCCCATCATTACCATCAGACGGAGTGCCTTTAAGGGTGCCATTGATGAGATGCTGTGGATCTGGCAGAAGAAATCCAACCGGGTTTCGGAATTGAACAGCCATGTATGGGATTCCTGGGTGGATGAAGAGGGAACCATTGGTAAGGCCTACGGGTATCAGCTTGGTGTTAAGCATCAGTACCGGGAGGGAATGTTTGACCAGGTGGACCGGGTGCTTTATGACCTGAAGCACAATCCTGCCAGCCGGCGGATCCTGACCAATATTTACAATCACCATGATCTCCATGAGATGATGCTGTACCCCTGTGCCTACAGCATGACCTTCAATGTGTCAGGAAATAAGCTGAACGGCATCCTGAATCAGAGGTCTCAGGATATGCTGACAGCAAACAACTGGAACACGGTTCAGTATGCGGTGCTTCTGTGCATGTTTGCCCAGGTGTCCGGACTGGAACCGGGGGAGCTGGTCCATGTGATCGCCGATGCCCATATTTATGACCGGCATATTCCCATGGTGGAGGAGCTTCTGAAGCGGGAGCCGTATGAGGCGCCGGAGTTTGTTATGGATAAGTCTGTTACCGATTTTTATAAATTCACCGTAGACAGCTTCAGTCTGAAAGACTATCGCTATCATCCCTTCGGGGAGAAGATCCCGGTGGCGGTTTAAGGAGGAAGAAGATGCAGATAATCGTTGCGGCTGCAGAAAACTGGGCCATTGGAAAGAATGGTGATCTTTTGTGGCATCTGCCCCAGGATATGAAGTTTTTCCGTGAAAAGACCACGGGAAATGTGGTGGTCATGGGACGAAAAACCCTGGACAGCTTTCCGGGCGGTCGGCCTTTGAAAAACAGGACAAATCTGGTGCTGACGGCCAACCTGGAGTTTGAACGGGAGGGAGCTTTCATGGTCCACAGTGTGGATGAGGCTCTTGCCTGGCTTGAGAATTATGATCCGGAGCAGATTTTCATCGCCGGTGGAGGACATATTTACAGAGAATTTCTGCCTTACTGCGATACCGCCTATGTGACACGGGTCCATAAGGACTTTGAGGCAGACACCTTTTTCCCTGATCTGGATTCGGATCCGCAGTGGGAGCTTTTCAGCCGTGGGGAAGAACTTACCCATGAAGAGCTTTCCTTCTCATTTGATACGTATAAAAGGAAATGAACACTTGAAAAACAGGTGGACTGGTGCTATGCTTGTCTTGATAAAAAATTCAGAAAGGAAAGGTGAAAATCATGAAGAAATACGTATGCGGCCCCTGCGGTTATGAATACGATCCTGAGGTAGGCGATCCCGATAACGGTATCCCTGCAGGAACAGCATTTGAGGATCTTCCGGAGGATTGGGTATGCCCCATCTGCGGAGTTGGCAAGGATTCCTTTGAGGAGGAATAAAACAGGACACAGACAAAAAATGATTGTCCGGTAATGGAGGAGGCGTTATGCTTCCTCCATTTTTTCATTTCAGGCAGAATGGCTCTGTGTTCCCAGTTTCTTATAAAAAGAACAAACGTTCTGAAAACCCTTGCCATAACGGCTTTGAAGTGTTATACTGTAACAGAACATACATTCGGAATCGGAGGGCCCCATGGAAATCGGACAGGAAATCACAGGATTACAGGAAAAACTGCGGATATTGGCTGATGCAGCCAAATATGATGTGGCCTGCACCTCCAGTGGTGTGGGCAGGAGCGGAAAACGGGGATACACGGGAAATTCCGTGGCTGCCGGTATCTGTCACAGCTTTGCATCGGACGGCAGGTGTATTTCACTTCTCAAGATCCTTTTGACGAATCACTGCATTTATGACTGTAAGTACTGTATCAACAGGCGGTCAAATGACGTGGTACGGACTGCATTTACCCCGGATGAGGTCTGTCGTCTGACCATGGAATTTTACCGTAGAAACTATATCGAAGGATTGTTTTTGAGCTCCGGTGTGATAAAGTCTCCCAATTATACCATGGAGCAGATCTATGAGGTCCTTTATAAGCTGAGGGAGGTTTACCGGTTCAGAGGCTACATTCACATCAAGGCCATTCCGGGAGCGGACGAATCGATCCTTGATGCGGTGGGGCTTTTGGCGGACCGGATGAGTATTAATCTGGAGCTTCCCACCGCAGAGAGTCTTCATGCCCTGGCTCCTCATAAAAGCCGGGAGACGATCCTTACGCCCATGCGCCGGATTCAGGGGAAGATATCAGAATCCCGGATTTCCATGGGACAATCGCCCAGTCTGGAGCGGGCATGGGGAGTGAAGAATTTTTCTCATGGTATTTTTTCGGAAAAAGAGGAACGGATTTCGGATACGGGGGCTGCGGCAGCTTCGGAGTCTTCATTGACTGTTGAGTCTTCACTGACTGTTCCGGGGCAGTCCCGGTATCCGGCCCGGCAAAGGGAGATCCGCACTTATGCTCCGGCGGGACAAAGCACTCAGCTCATTGTGGGAGCTACCCCTGAGAGCGATTATCATATGATGATGGTGACGCAGGCGCTCTACCGCCAGTATGATTTGAAGCGGGTATTCTTTTCCGCCTATGTGGGGCTTAACGAGGACAGTGCTCTGCCTGCACCGGGGGAAAAGCCGCCGCTTCTGAGAGAACACCGGCTTTATCAGGCTGACTGGCTTCTTCGCTATTACGGCTTTCGGGCTGAAGAGCTTTTATCGGAGGACAGACCGAATTTTAATGTCTATCTGGATCCTAAGTGTGACTGGGCGGTACGGCATCTGGAGTGCTTTCCGGTGGAGATCATGAGGGCCGATTATGAGACCCTTCTCAGAGTACCGGGGATCGGTGCCAAATCTGCCAGGAGGATCCTGCAGGCCAGGAGAATCGGAAAACTGGATTTTTTCGATTTGAAGAAGCTGGGAGTGGTGCTCAAAAGAGCTCATTACTTTATTATCCTCAACGGAAAGCAGATGTTTCCGACGGCACTGGAGGAAAATCGCATTACAGCCGGACTCATCGGCGACAGCCGGAAAAAGAACTGGGAGCTGGAGCATACGGAGTGTTACCGGCAGCTGAATTTGTTTGATGATATGAAGCTTTCCGTGGAGGCGGAGGCGGAGGATTTCGGAAAGGCAGCCATGGGACAGCTCTGATGCAGCCTGCCTTTTGATAAGGCGGGAGAGAGGGGATGGAGGATGCGGGGATATTTGTGTGAGGATTCTCTGGAAGGGATCTTTACCGGGATTTACGATGCCTGGGCTTCCGGCCTGGGACATGATGGCGTACGTGTCCTTATGAAGAACCAGTACGAGCCGGAGTTTTTTATGGAGTATGAGGAGGTTCTGCCGGATTCGGAAAAGGCGGAGAAGGTGGCGCGTTCCATCAGGAGAAAAATTTCGGCGGAAGCTTTTCGAGCGGTGTACCGGACAGCTGTTTCACGGGAGCCGGAACGGGCAGATATCATATACCGTTTTCTGGTGGAAGGCTTCCGATATGGCAGGGAGACGCTGCAGCTTTTGCAGCTTCCTGCCGTGAGGCGGCTGTTTGAGGTGGACAGAATGGTGGGAAATGAAGCACACCGGTATCTGGAGTTTATTCGTTTTGAACAGATGAAAAACGGTGTGCTGTTTGCAGAGATTTCTCCCAAAAGCCGTGTTGTCACACTGGTTGCATCCCATTTCGCCGATCGGTTTCCGGATGAAAACTGGGTGATCTATGACGATGTTCACGGGGAAGCAGCCATCCATGGAGCTGGGAAGGACTGGGCAGTGGCCGGGCTTTCTTTGGAGGAAGCGGATGCTTATCGGAGAAACCAGGGAGTTTCTGACGAATATGAGGATCTTTGGAAGACCTTTTTTGAAGCGACCGGCATTCGGGAGCGGGAAAACTATCATTGTCAGAGGAATTTTCTCCCGCTCTGGTACCGGAAGCATATGACAGAGTTTTCTTCTTCCAGATGAGTTTAATCGATCAGGGAATTTATACTTTTCCCTCAACCAGATCAGAAAGGGTGATATGGAAGAAAAAATCGTGCACCACGGAATCAAATTTTATCCACATCGGCAGAGTTTTACAGACAGCTTTTCTTGGGCAGAGTTCTGCCTCGTTGACGAGACATGCAACGGAAGCGAGTGTCCCTTCCGTTAATTCCAGAATCTCACCAACTGTATATTCTTTCGGGCTGCGCGTAAGACGATATCCGCCGCCCTTTCCGCTTGTGCCCTTTACCAGTTTGCCTTTAACCAGTATTTTTACCACGATTTCCAGATATTTTTTTGAAATTCCCTGTCTGCCGGCAGCTTCGTCAAGAGGGACAGGGGACTCGGTCGATTGTTCAGCCAGATCTATCATAAAGCGAAGGGCATATCTTCCTTTTGTTGAAATCATAATAGCATTCCTCCTTTTTCTCCTATTCTACCTCAGTGGAATGGTATTATGCAAGAAAAACCTATTTACCCATTGATATAATAGGCAAATAGGTGTAATATAAGCACAACGAATTTGAGCAATCAATCTGGAAAGGAGAAGAATGCTATGTACAGAACAAACAATTCTTATGAGCTTATCATGTGTTGTTGCCGAATGTTGTTCTCCCGGACATTTTTATATGGCCAGGTGCATTCGTCTGCTTTGTGTTGCACCGATGTATGATTTTTCGTTATGAAATTCTTATCATGCCATTTGTCCGGGAGCTTTTGAAGCGTCCCGGATTTTTTATGCTCAAATTCCCATTATACCAAAAATCTGAAGAATAAAAGGAGATTATCGTTATGAGCAATTATAAATTTGAAACACTTCAGCTTCATGTAGGACAGGAAAAACCGGATCCCGCTTCGGATGCACGGGCAGTCCCTATTTATGCGACTACTTCCTATGTGTTCCACAACAGTCAGCATGCTGCAGACCGTTTTGGGCTGGCTGATGCAGGTAATATCTATGGCCGCCTGACCAATTCCACACAGGCAATATTTGAAGAACGGATCGCCGCGCTGGAAGGCGGTGTGGCGGGGCTGGCAGTTGCCTCCGGGGCAGCAGCAATCACTTATACGATTCAGACACTGGCTTCGCAGGGGGAACATATTGTTGCTCAGAAGACCATCTATGGCGGCACCAGCAATCTTCTGGCGCATACACTTCCCCTCTATGGAATTGAGTCTACCTTTGTTGACGTACATAATCTGAAGGAGGTAGAGGATGCCATTCAGCCCAATACCAAGCATCCAGATCATACTTTATATGAGAAATATTTCCCCAATGGCGGAGCATCTATTTTTACCTTTGAGATCAAAGGAGGACAGGAGGAGGCCTTCCGGTTTATTGACAACCTGAAAATCTTTTCCCTGCTGGCAAATGTCGCTGATGTGAAATCTTTGGTTATCCATCCGGCAACGACCACTCATTCCCAGTTGACGGATGAGGAACTTGCAAATGTGGGGATCAGCCGCAGTACCATCCGGCTTTCCATTGGCACGGAGCATATTGATGATATCATCGCAGATCTGGATCAGGCTTTCGATGCAGTATAAGGAGAAGGACGGGGAAATGCTTCATGTCATATGAATGGTCTCAATGCGGAAAACCTGTATAAAAAGCTGCCGCACCTGCTTTAAGGAACCTTCCTTAAATAGGGATAGCAAAAAGAAATAAATCGTGCTATAGTAAAAAGGAGTTTAAATACAGGTAATAAGGAGAGACGAGATCATGAACAGAGAAGACATTTTGAAGCGTGTGGACCATACTCTTTTATCCCAGACTGCTACCTGGGAAGAGATTCAGACGATTTGCGATGATGCGATCTGCTACGGGACTGCATCGGTATGTATTCCTCCGTCCTATGTGAAGAGGGTGAAGGAATATGTGGGAGACCGCATGGCGGTTTGTACGGTCATCGGTTTTCCCAATGGCTACAATACGACTGCAGTGAAGGCCTTTGAGACGAGAGAGGCTCTGAAGGAAGGCGCCGATGAGATCGACATGGTGGTGAACCTTGGCGATGTGCGGGAGGGAAATTTCGAAAAGGTTACGGAAGAGATCCGGACTCTGAAGGAGATCTGCGGGGATAAGATCCTGAAGGTTATTATTGAAACCTGTCTGCTTACGGAGGAAGAGAAGGTCGCCCTCTGCAAGGCTGTGACGGATGCAAAAGCAGATTACATCAAAACCTCCACCGGCTTTTCCAAAGCGGGAGCTACCTTTGCCGATGTGGAGCTTTTCGCGGCACATGTGGGGCCTGATGTGAAGATCAAGGCAGCAGGCGGCATCAGCTCCTTTGACGATGCAGAGAAATTTGTGAGCCTCGGTGCGGACAGGCTTGGAACCAGCCGTCTGGTGAAGATCATAAAGGCAGAAAAGCAGGCTTAAGCGGTTTTACAGATCAGGGTGGATTTGGATAACGAGAGGAGGGGGATACCATGTCGGAAAATTCGAATACTGATAAAAACAGTCAGGGGATCCCCCTGCCCCTTCCGACGCTCATCGAAGCGGCAAAACATCAGCTTGCGCTGGCATATGCACCGTATTCCGGGTTTCATGTGGCAGCTGCACTTTTATGCAGAGACGGGAGTATCTATACAGGCTGTAATGTGGAGAACGCTTCTTATCCGGCAGGAAACTGTGCGGAGCGGACGGCGGTGTTTAAAGCAGTCAGTGAGGGAAAGCGGGATTTTATCTGTATTGTCATTATGGGAGGGAAAAATGGCAGGGCAGAGGATTACTGTCCGCCCTGCGGCATCTGCAGGCAGGTACTCAGAGAGTTTGTACATCCGAAAGAATTTCAGGTGATTCTGGCGAAACCGACTGGGGAATATCGGGCGCTTTTTCTGGAGGAGCTCCTTCCAGAAAGCTTTGGACCGGAATACTTATAAGCGTTTTCAACAGGAATCACTGCTGAGAATTGGAGGTTCTTACCAAAAATATAATATTTTTGCTCTTTTTATAAAACATTTTGTCTCAATAGTTGATTTTTATTCGGGTTTTATGTATAATATGATTAGTAAATAAAAAGGGGAAACGTATCACGGAAAACCTTGACAATACGGATGGGAATATTATGACGGGGATGCAGCCTCTTTTTAGAAAATCTGCCGCCGAAGAATTGCGGCGGCGGTTCTGCCCTCAGGGCATTCGTATGCTCCGCATGGAGTATACGTTCCGTCAGACTCCGTATGTCGATGCAAGTACATATAAAGAATAATCTTTTCCGGAGGCGTAGAGGTTTCCGAAAAGAGGGTACTGTTTTTGTATGGATAAAGGGGTCTTTTACAAGACTCTTTTGTGTTTTTATTCGAGAAAACGTTTTTTGATGGAGAAAAAGGGAGTAAAAGGAGGAAGCCTATGAAACTCAAGTATGTGGGAAAGCGAATATTGATCATTATCCCGACCTTTATCGGTATTACAATACTCGCTTATTTTCTGTCGTCGATGGCACCAGGTGATCCTATTGATATGATCGTGGGTACTGCACAGCTTAGTGCCGAGGATATTGCCCGACTGAAGCATCATTATGGACTGGATCAGCCGGTCATTATCCAGTATTTCCACTGGTTTATCAGAATGCTGCAGGGGAATTTCGGTATTTCCTACCGGACAACTGAGCCTGTATTGGAGATGATCTTAAACAGATTGGGGCCGACCCTTCTGATCACTCTCACATCAGTTGTAGTATCGGTGATCCTGGCTATTCCCATGGGCGTAGGTGCAGCGGTTAAGCCTTATTCTCTTTGGGATTACATTGCTTCCGGTATTTCATTCCTGGCAGCGGCAGCTCCCAACTTCTTTGTCGCGTTGCTTTTGGTTTATATTTTCGGCGTACGTATGAAGGCTCTGCCCATCAGTGGTATGTATACAACGGCAAGCTCAAAATCCTTTGTGGATCTATTGCGTCATATGATCCTGCCGGTGACGGTCCTTGCATTCCAGCAGATCGGTAATTTGATCCGCCAGGTCCGCGGCAGTATGCTTGAGGTACTTCAGGAGGATTACATAAGGACTGCGAGAGAGAAAGGTCTTAAGGAAAAACGTGTCGTTATCCGCCATGGTCTCAGAAACGCTCTGATCCCTGTTGTCACAACGATCGGTATGAATCTGCCTTTCATCGTTGGCGGTGCCGTTGTAACAGAACAGATCTTCAGCTGGCCGGGAATCGGTTCCTTGATGGTGGATTCCATAAATGCCAGAGATTATCCCTGTATCATGGGAATCACAGTATTTATAGCCATTGTTGTTTTGATCGGAAACCTGATTACTGATCTTATTTATGGGTTATTGGATCCGAGAATCAGCTATAAATAGATGGGAGGAGATACAAATGGGTAACGAAAGCAAGAATAAGAAAAATAAAAAGAACTCCTATATGCACGATGTACTGGAACGCTTTATGTCTCATAAGCTGGCAGTCATCGGACTGGGGCTGATTATATTATTGATTATACTGGTAATTGTTCTTCCTCCGCTTTTGAAGCTGGATCCGTATACTTCATTTTCGAAGGGCGGCTTCAATCAGAAGCCCAGTGCAGAGCACTGGCTGGGAACAGATCGGACAGGCCGTGATATTTTTGCGCGTCTTGTATACGGCGGACGGATCTCGCTTGTTGTAGGTATCCTGTCAACGATCGTATCCATGCTGATCGGTGTTCCTCTTGGACTGCTGGCCGGTTATTACAGAGGCTGGGTTGAGACGATCATCATGCGTCTGGCAGATGTGTTCATGTCTTTCCCTTCCATGATGCTGATCCTGGTTCTGGTGGCTGTCATGGGTCCGTCCGTGGTTTCCATCACGGTGGTTCTCGGTGTTTTAGGCTGGACACAGTTTGCAAGACTGATACACAGCCGGGTACTCTCGGTTCGTGAAAAGGAATATGTGGAATCGGCAAAGGCAATCGGAACGAAGAACTGGAAGATCATTACTAAATATATTCTTCCGAACTCCTTCGCTCCCTGTCTGATCACGATGACTTTCCGTACTGCTTCGTCCATTTTGATGGAGGCATCCTTAAGCTTCCTGGGTATGGGCGTGCAGCCCCCTACGGCTTCCTGGGGAAATCTGATGTATGACGCCCAGTCCATCGTGGTTCTTTCCAAGCAGCCCTGGACATGGGTTCCGCCGGGACTTTGCCTGGTGATCACTGTCCTTAGCATTAACTTCTTTGGCGACGGTCTGCGCGATGCCCTTGACCCGAAGATGAAGATATAGGAGGAGAGAGCCATGCAGGAACAGAAGCCATTATTGGAAGTAAAAAATCTGAGAACATATTTTTATACCAGAAAGGGCGTTGTGCCGGCTGTTGACGGCGTGGATTTTCAGGTGGCGCCCGGTGAGATCCTCGGAATAGTAGGAGAGTCCGGATGCGGAAAGAGCGTGACTTCTCTTTCGATCCTGAATCTTCTGATAGATTATGCGAAGATCGAAAAGGGTAGTGAGATCAATTTTGACGGCCGCAATCTGGTGGAGCTTTCCAAAAAGGAAATGTGCAAGGTGCGCGGCAAGGATATTGCCATGATCTTCCAGGATCCCATGACTTCCCTGAATCCGGTCATGACCATCGAAAAGCAGTTGATGGAGACCGTTCAGACTCACAGAAATGTGTCAAAAAGTGAGGCAAGGAAGCTGGCATTGGACATGATGATCAAGGTAGGCATTCCTTCCCCCGAGAAGAGACTGAAGGAATATCCTCATCAGCTCTCCGGCGGTATGAAGCAGAGAGTTATGATCGCCATGGCACTCATGTGCAATCCCAAGCTTTTGATCGCTGATGAACCGACTACGGCACTCGATGTGACCATTCAGGCACAGATCCTTAAATTGATGAGAGAACTTAAGGATGAGACCGGTTCTGCAATTATGCTGATCACCCATGATATGGGCGTTGTGGCTTCCATGGCCGACGCTATCATGATCATGTACGCCGGCAGAGTGGTTGAGTACGGACGTGCAAAAGAAGTCTTTAAGAATCCGAAGCATCCTTATACGGTCGGACTGCTGAAATCCATTCCCAGACTGGATGAGAAGGTAGATTCCCTGTTTACCATTGAAGGTACTGTACCGAATCAGTACAATATGCCGGCAGGCTGCAAATTCTGGCCTCGCTGTCCGTATGCAACAGAAAAGTGTAAGACGGAGGAACCGTCCCTGATTCAGTATGGTGACTGTCAGGTAAGGTGCTGGAAATACGATGAAGAAAACAGAAAGGAGGAAAACGAAGCATGAGTGAAACACCCTTAGTTGAAGTGAAGAATCTGAAAAAATATTTCGTTGCCTCCAAAAGTATTTTAAAGAGCAAGAGGACTTATGTAAGCGCTGTAAACGGTGTCAGCCTGCAGATTAAAAAAGGCGAGACTCTGGGACTTGTAGGTGAGTCCGGCTGTGGAAAATCTACTCTCGGAAGAACGATCCTTCGTTTGACACCGTCCACCTCGGGAGAAATCTATTTCGATGGTCAGGATATCAATAAGCTGAGCAATGAGCAGATGCGTCTGATGAGACAGAAGATGCAGATGATCTTTCAGGACCCTTATTCCTGTCTCAATCCCAGAATGAACATTCTGGAACTTGTGCGGGCTCCTCTGGATGTATTTCAGGTGGGAACTCCTGCGGAGAGACTGGATAAGGTAAAGGAAATGCTGGAGATCGTAGGTATGGGTGAGCAGCATATGATGCGTTACCCCCATGAATTTTCCGGTGGTCAGAGACAGCGTGTGGGAATTGCAAGGGCTCTGATCTCCAATCCGGAGTTTGTAGTCTGCGATGAACCGGTATCGGCTCTTGACGTTTCTGTGCGTGCATCCGTACTGAATCTGATGAATCAGCTTCAGGAGCGGTTTGGACTTACATATTTGTTTATTTCCCACGATTTAAGCGTGGTAAAGCATATCAGCGACAGAGTAGCTGTTATGTACCTTGGCGGTATCGTGGAGATCACATCCAAGGATGAGTTATACAAGAATCCGCTTCATCCTTATACGAAAGCGCTGCTGTCGGCGATCCCTCTCCCCGATCCGGAGAAGAAGGCGGCACCGAAGATCCTGGAGGGTGATCTGCCCAGTCCCTATAATCCTCCTGCAGGCTGCAGGTTCCACACAAGATGTGAGCACTGCACAGCGAGATGCAAGGAGGAGGCTCCTGTACTTAAGGATATGGGAGGCGGACATCAGGTTGCATGTCACCTGTACGATTGATCAGGTATTTGCCGGAAAAACCGGTTGATACAAATAAATAATATTATATGGAGGAACAATATGAAGAAGAGCACACGTTTCTTGGCAGTTCTGCTTGCAGGCGTGATGGTTCTCAGCATGGCAGCCTGCGGCGGAAGCAGCGACAGCGGCACTAAGGCAGCTACTGAGACAAAGGCAGCCGGCGAGACAAAAGCAGAAGAGAACAAGGGCTCCGAGAACACCGGAGCAGAGAAGATTGTCACCATGGCAATCACCAACTCATGGGCAACCTGGTGCCCCTACTTTGATGCCGGCAATTACACCGACATCATTTCCGATCAGCTGTATGATCGTCTCTGGGTAACTTTAAAGGATGGTACTGTTGAGCCTCGTCTGGCAAAGAGCTATGAGATCGCTCCTGACCATGCCAGCATGACGATTCATCTGGATGAGGCTGCAAAATTCAGCGATGGCGAGCCTGTAACTGCTGACGACGTTATTTTCAGCGCAAAGCTGGACTGCAATCCTGAGTTCAACTCTGTAAAGAGAGACCAGATGAAGTTCGTTAAGGGTACTACCGAAGGCGGCGTTTGCGAAAACGAAGCTGATTTCGGATGGGAAAAGATTGACGATTATACCGTTAAGCTTTCCTTCAAAGAGCCCATGAATGAGCTGAACTTCCTGACCATGATGAACCGTTACTTCTATATCATTCCTGAGCACATCTACAGCCAGTACTCTGTAGCTGAGCTGAACGAGGCAGGTCCCTGGAAAGATAATATGATCGGTTCCGGTCCTTTCATTTACGATACCTCCATCGATGGTGAGCGTATTGAGATGGTTAAGAACGAGAATTACTTCCTTGGTACTCCTGATATCGACCGTCTTGTTATCCGTGTCGTTGAAGGAAGCCAGCTTCTTTCCAGCTTGATCAGCGGCGAAGTAGACGTAATCGCAGGCGCAGGTGTTGCTTCCATGCCTCTGTCTGACTGGCCGGCAGCACAGGAAGAGGAGAACCTTGAGACTGTTTCCGCTACTACATGGGCATATCAGGCAATGATCATCAACTGCACCAGCGACAAGATTCCCAACGCAGAGTGCAGAAACGCTATCAACATGGCTGTAAATCGTCAGGCTATCGTAGATAACCTCCTTGAAGGCCAGGGCGTTGTTCTTTACGCACCTTTCAGCAATGAGCATCCTTTCGTAGATGAGTCCAAGCTGACTCTTCCTAAATATGATCCTGAAGCAGCTAAGGCAAAACTGGAAGCCAACGGCTTCGACTTCAGCCAGACTCTGGAACTGATCGTTCCTGTCGGCAATGAAGTTCGTATTCAGTCTACCGTTCTGATTCAGCAGGATCTGGAAGCTATCGGCGTGAAGACCAACATCACTCAGTATGACTTCCCTACTCTGATGCAGATGATGCGTGACGGTGATTATGATCTTGGTATGTGCGGATCTGCCGGTTCCATCGATCCTACCGAGCCTCTTGGATGGCTTGGCCTTGGTACCAACCAGAACTTCCCTTGCATCATGGATTATTCCTACACCGAGCTGTTTGGTTCCACCAACTCTGTACTTGATACAAAGGAAAGAGCAGAAGCATTTGTGAATGTATGGCAGCATCTGTTAGATGATTCACCTGTTTGCTACCTCTACTCCGCAAACTTCCTTGCTGCATACAACAAGGATAAGGTATCCGGTGTTGATTATGATCTGAGCGGACAGCTTAACTGGAAGACCTGGACCTGGAAGGTTAATCAGTAATTTCCAAAATTGAGATCTATTGCAGGCGGCCTTTCCGGCCGCCTGTTTGATTCTGGCACCATATTAATAAAGGAGGGAAATAGAGATGAATGAGATGTATGTGAAGCATCTGCAGGGAATGGTTCAGATTCCTACCGTTTCCAATGCGGATGATTCCAAAATGGATTTTGGTCAGTTTGAAAAATTCCATCAGTATCTGGAGGAGATTTTTCCTGCGATCCATTCCACGATGGAAAAAAAGGTGATCGGTAAGGCAGGTCTGCTTTACAAGTGGAAGGGAAAGGACTCTGACAAGCTTCCGGTACTTCTGATGGGACATCAGGATGTAGTGCCCGAAGGTGATCATGACAAGTGGAAATATCCGCCTTATTCCGGAGAAGTGGCAGAGGGCTGTATCTGGGGCCGAGGTACCACCGACTGTAAATGTGTCATTCTGGCAGAGATGGAGACTGTGGAGGCTCTGATCAAAGAGGGCTTCCAGCCGGATTATGATATTTATCTGGCATACGGTTATAATGAAGAGGTCCAGGCACCGGTTAAGAGTGCAAAGGAGATCGTCAATTATTTAAAAGAGCAGGGCGTACGTCTCGGCTGTGTATTTGATGAGGGAAGCGGCATTACCGATGGAAGAGTCATGGGTTATGACGGCTATGTCTGCCAGGTAGAGCTGGGTGAAAAGGCTTACCATGACTACGAAATCTATAAGGATGATGCGGGTGGACATTCTATGGAACCCGGACAGGGAACTGCACTTGGTTCTGTTTCCAGAGCAGTTGTTGCCCTGGAAGCAAATCCCTTCCCCTATCGCCTGACTGACATTGTTGAAAATCAGCTGAAAGCTATGTCCCAGTGTATGACCGGTGAGAAGGCGGCTGTTTATGCTGATCCCAAGGGACATTGGGAGGAGCTTTGTGCCATGGCAAAAGAAGATAAGAAGCTGGATTCCCTGCTTCATACCACATGCGCTGTTACGATGGCATCGGGCAGCCAGCAGTCCAACATTTTGCCTGAGCATGCCAGCATGATCATGAACTGCCGTGTGCTTCAGGGCGATACGGAGGAATCCTTACTGGCTCATTTCCGTTCCGTGATCCCGGAGGATGTACAGGTGAGAAAGGTCCTGGGAGAGGATCCGGAGCCGGCTTCTTCTGTGGACGGAAGACCTTACAAGCTCATTGCGGAGATTGCAAAGGCCAACTACGGTGAGGATACCCTGGTGATTCCGGGGCTTCTGGCAGGCGGTACAGATTCCAGATTCTTCCCTGTGATCTGCGACAATGTATTCCGTCATACCGGTTTCTTCAGAGACGCAAGATGGGGCGCTGCTCATCAGGTCAATGAAAAGATTCCCTGTGACGCACTGGAATCAGCTATGAAGTTTTATCGAGAGCTTCTTCTGCGTTACTAGAGATCGTTATTTTGCCAGAAATTACCCTTGTCATAAAGCTGCTTCTGGTATATAATAGCTAATAGAAAATTTGAAGTGTATTTCAACCTGGAATGTTCGATCATCCTGTATGTTTTGAACCTACAGATTTGAAAACGGGATTCCTATATTGATGGGCGGATGTCGGGCCTCCTCAGAGTGGATGGCAGAAGTTCATTTGCGGTTACCCACCTAGCGAGGGCTAGGAATCAAAAGTACAGGAAACGGCATTTCGGGGGAATACGAAAGAGAGAGACAGCATATTATTATATGATAGTATGCTGTCTTTTATTTTTGGGCGAAAAGGCGGCTGCCAAAAGGAGGTAAGGAATGGGCAGAAAAAGAAGCTCAAACAGAAGAAAAATGCTTCCGGGAATCTTTTTAGCGCTTGCTCTTCTCGCAATTGTCGGTCTGTGTATCCGGAGCTTTTCGACGGAAAAGGAGGATACCGACGGTATTTCAAGGGCTCTGGCAGCCAGACAGACAGCGCTTTTGCTTGCATCTGCGGAGGAGATCAAAGGCGCCGGAGAAGCGAATGCTTCCGGAGCCTGGTATATGCCGTATGGAGCCTGCCTTTATGAAAAAGGGGTATGGGATAAAGAAGTGATACCGGATGACCGGGAAACCTACGAAGGCCTTCTGACATGGAATGAGCTTGCTTCGATGGCGGAGAAGCTTTCGCTGACGGAAGAACTTAATCCGGGCAAGGGGAACGTGACAGAAGAGGAATGGGAGGCATTTTATGAATTGCTTCTGAAAAAATATAACAGGGAAGGAGCGGTCGTCCGGAAAGAACTGACGATCATCGGCACGCCCAATCAGCTTTCAGAGGCGGGAGCCTGGGAGGTCTATACCGATCAGGGGGTTTTTTCTTTTGAAGGACTTTCCATGGACCGGTATGTGGACAGGCTTGTAAAAGGGCTGGTCAGAGGAAATCAGCTTCTGATGGTTACGGAGCTTTTGTCTGATGAAATTACATATGAGAACGTATGGATTGAGAGCTATGAAAACCAGGCGTTGAGAGTGAATGTGTGCGGTATCTGGAGAGAGCTTTCGCTGGGCAGAGAGGGCGAAAAATGCGGACAGGCAGTTGCGGATATCACCATGAAGGAGGGGAAAGTATCGGCGATTTTTCTTAAACGGGATTCTATCCGTGGAAAGCTCCTGGCTTTAGGGGAGACGGAGCTGGAGATTGAGGGTTACGGAAGGATTCCGACGGACGAGAAGTTTCGGGTCTTTCAGATCCGGGATGGATTTGAGGAATTCACCAGGGAAAAGCTGACGGTGGGCTACGATCAGGCCGATTATATTGTGGCAGGAGGGAAGATCTGTGCAGTGATCCTTGGAGAACCGGTCTTAGCCGGAAGTATCCGGGTGCTTCTGACCGATTACCGGATCGGTTCCATCTATCATGAGACGGTTTCCTTTACCTCTGACCATGGCTTTACCGTGTATTACGGGAAGGAGGAATCGGAACGCCATGGGGCGGGGGAACTGGTGGAGATGGCGGCGGCGGATGCCAGACTTTCAGAGGGGAGAATCCGAATTGTGCCGGATGAGGGAGGAAAAATCGGATTTACCTCTTTTTCGAGGAAATACGGAGAACCCTGGTATGAGGGAACGGCGGAGGTGGTCTGCTCGGATAACGGGCTTCTGATCATCAATGAGGTGGATCTGGAGACATATCTCTGTTACGTGGTCCCCAGTGAAATGCCGGAAAGCTATGGACTGGAGGCCCTGAAGGCTCAGGCTGTCTGCGCCAGGAGCTATGCCTGCCGGCAGATCGAAAAGGGAACCTACAGTCTATGGGGAGCCCATGTGGACGATACGACGGCTTTTCAGGTCTATAATAATACGGAAACAGATCCGTTAACCAGACAGGCGGTGGAGGAAACGAGAGGGCAGGTGATCACCTGCGGCGGGGAGCTGGTGACAGCCTATTATTACGCGACCTCCTGCGGCTATGGAAATGATCTGGCTGTGTGGGGAGAAAGTGAGAATGGATCTCCTTATCTTAAGAGCATCAGTATGTCAGACGGGGAGGCACCGGATCTGTCAGAGGAGTCCGCCTTTCGGACCTATCTGGAAACCCGGGATCCAACCAATCTGGAATACAGCGCACCCTGGTATCGATGGGAAACTGAGGTGTCTCTTGAGACGCTGAAGCAGAGGATGGACAGCTTTTTAAAGGGATACGCGAAGAATCACAGGGAGCTTGTTTTGTTCCGGGAGGAGGACGGAAGCTTCTGTGAGGCGGACGAAGACGGGCCGGAAACCATTGGAGAAATCGTTTCCATGACGGTACTGGAAAGAGAACGGAGCGGTTACGTGAGTATTTTTCTGGTGGAGGGAACCAAAGGGGCGGTGCAGATCCTGAGGCCGGGACCACTTCGGGCTTTTCTGGGCGGTACAGAACAGGTGTATCAGAAAAGCGACGGCAGCCAGGCAGAGGGGAAAACGATCCTTCCCAGTGCCAGTATCTGGCTGGAAGAAAAACAGGAGGAAGACAGTCTGAAGGGATATGTGATCCACGGAGGCGGCTACGGACATGGCGTCGGTATGAGTCAGACAGCGGCCAGTGCGCTGTCAGCCAGAGGAAAAACCTGTCAGGAGATCCTGCAGTACTTTTATCCGGGAACAGAGATCGGTGAGATTTTGTTGACACCCGTCAGAAATGTGCCTATAATGTAAACCAGTTGGGCTTACAAGGAGGACATTATGGAGAAAATTACAATGCAGACTCCCATTGTGGAGATGGATGGCGACGAGATGACCCGTGTTCTGTGGAAGATGATCAAGGAGGAGCTTCTGCTTCCTTTTATTGATTTAAAGACAGAATACTATGACCTGGGACTTCCCAACCGGGATGCCACCGATGACAAGGTGACGAGGGATGCGGCGGAGGCTACGAAAAAATACGGCGTCGCGGTGAAGTGTGCCACCATCACTCCCAATGCCGCCCGTGTGAAGGAATACGGGCTGAAAGAGATGTGGAAGAGCCCCAATGGAACGATCCGAGCGATCCTGGACGGAACGGTTTTCCGGGCACCGATCATTGTCAAGGGCATCGAACCCTATGTAAAAACCTGGAAGAAACCCATCACCATTGCCCGTCATGCCTACGGCGATGTATACCGGGCAGCAGAGATGAAGATTCCCGGACCCGGCACCTGTGAGCTTGTCTATACCGATGAGAATGGGGTGGAGACCAGGGAACTGATCCATGAATTCAAGGGACCGGGTGTGCTCCAGGGCATGCACAATCTGAATCGGTCCATAGAGAGCTTTGCTCACTGCTGCTTCACCTATGCGCTGGATACAAAACAGGATCTGTGGTTTGCAGCCAAGGATACTATTTCCAAGAAATATGACCATACCTTCAAGGATATTTTCCAGGAGATCTACGAGCGGGATTATAAAGCCCGGTTTGAAACGGCCGGCATCACGTATTTCTATACCCTTATCGATGACGCAGTGGCCAGAGTCATCAAATCGGAGGGCGGCTATATCTGGGCCTGCAAGAATTATGACGGAGATGTGATGAGCGATATGGTTGCCACCGCCTTCGGCTCTCTGGCCATGATGACTTCCGTGCTGGTTTCTCCTGACGGCAATTACGAGTATGAGGCAGCTCATGGTACCGTGCAGCGTCATTATTATAAATATCTGGAGGGAGAATCCACCTCCACCAACTCCGTGGCTACGATCTTTGCCTGGAGCGGCGCTCTCAGAAAGCGCGGAGAGATGGATGGGAATAAAGCCCTCATGGCCTTTGCAGACAAGCTTGAGAAGGCCACCATTGCCACCATTGAGAGCGGAATCATGACAAAGGATCTTGCGCTGATGACCACGATCCCCAATCCCCATGTGGCGGAGAGCGGAGAATTCATTAAGGAGATCCGGGGACGGCTGGAGGCCTGACTGTGGCGGTTTCCATCTTTCAGAATATGATAGAGTGAGGAACCGTTTTGCAGGAGGCGCAGGGTGAACCGCGTACATGAATTGATTGGCACCGAATGGGCCAGAAAACAGAATCTGACAGGAAAAGGCGTCGGAGTCGCAGTCCTGGATACGGGAGTTTATCCCCATCCGGATTTTGGCCGGCGCCTTCTTGCGTTTAAAGACATGCTTTCGGGAAAGAGAACTCCTTATGATGACAATTCCCATGGGACCCATGTGATGGGGGTGCTGGGAGGAAGCGGAGAAGGGTCAGGAGGCCTTTATGAGGGAGTGGCACCGGGCTGCAGTCTCATCGGAATCAAGATCCTTGACAGTCGGGGAAACGGTTCGGTTTCCAGTCTGCTGAAGGGACTCCGGTGGCTGAGAGACCACAAGAAGGAATATGGGATCCGGATCGTCAATATTTCGGTGGGCTCTGTTCCGAGAAAGGAAACCGGGGAGGAATCTGCCCTGATCCGTGGTGTGGAGGCTGCATGGGCCGACGGACTGGTGGTTGTGGTGGCTGCAGGAAATGAGGGGCCGGGAGCCCGGTCGGTGACGACGCCCGGAATCAGCAGGAAGGTCATCACGGTCGGATCCTCCGATGATCATCAGGCGGTGGAGGTGTGCGGCACCTCCATGGTGGATTATTCCGGTCGGGGACCCACATACAGGTGCATCTGCAAGCCGGATGTGGTGGCGCCGGGGGCGGCAGTGGTTTCCTGCAATGCCAGGAACGGAAAGGACACCCGTCTGTACGGAGTCAAGAGCGGCACTTCCATGGCAACTCCGGTGGTATCCGGAGCACTGGCTCTTCTCCTCGAAAAGGAGCCGGACATGACTCCCAAAGAGGTGAAGCTTAGGCTCAGGGAGAGTGCCGTGGATCTGGGGCTTCCCAGAAATCAGCAGGGCTGGGGAATGATTCATATTGCCAGACTGTTGAAACCGTGATAGGATAAAGTGGCAGGATTCAGACAGCTTTTGTGCCGGAAAAACCGGCAGAACGGAGATTCTATGAAGAAAAGAAGATTATTTTCCGCATGGATTCTTGTGCTTGTACTGGCGGCAGGAGTTCTTGGGGGATGCGGCAAAAAGAACACAGAAGAGACAGAAACGAGTGAGACATCCGGAAAACCGGCGGCGGCTTCGGAGCTGGTGGAGCAGGCGAGAGACGCCCTGGCCGGGGCAGATTCCATGAGCGGACAGCTTTCCATTGAAATGGCTATGGATTACAGCGCCCAGGGAGTTGAGGCGACCCTCGAATGTAAGGTTTCCCAGGATATGGAAATGGTACGGAAACCGGAGGCAGCCCATATGAAGGGGACCATTAACATTAATCTATCCGGCATTACCGTGGATACAGAGTCCTATGCGGTGAAGGAAGGTGACAGCTATGTGACCTACACCAAAAGCGCGGGACAGTGGTTAAAGCAGAAAGCGGACAGTGCCGATACCCAGGCAGATGCATCGAAAACCCTGGATATGTTGCTCAAAAATTCTGATTCTCTGACGATGGAAGAGACACAGGGAGAAGGCGGAAAGAAACTTTATCAGGTGAGCGGTGTCATTGAGGGCGGAGATTTTTCTAAACTTCTCGACCCTTCTGTGGGAGGCGTTACCTCTGAAGACTCTTATGGAGATCTGGATGCGGCAGTGACGCTTACCGTTGACGGGGAGAGCGGGATCCCTTCTGCGATCTCCATAGACCTGACAGAAAGCTACAATGCGTTCATGCAGGCCAACCGGGAAGCGGAAGGATTTGACGAGATTACAGTGACGGCCTTTTGTGTCACCATGTCCGGCTATGTATTAAACGGGGTTGGTGAGATCACAGTGCCGGAAGAGGTGAAGGCGTCAGCCATGGATATGGATGCTCTGGAGACCTCGCAGCCGGAGGAAAGTGAGACGTCTGATCCGGAAGAACCGGAAAGCAAAGATTTTGAGATCCAGCAGAATGAGTCCGGAGAGTACGTTCTGGGGACAAGCTGGGATGACAGCACAGCCAATATTGCAGTGCCGGCAGGCTTCTCCTATGATGCCGGCTCCGACAAAACCTGGCTTAAATTCAACAGTAAGGAAAACGATGGAGTCCATGAGCTTTCTCTGGTCTACAGCCTTTATACCCTCGATGACAATTACGGGGAGGAGGATCTGGCCCAGGTTCAGGAATCCACTTATGCCTACATGCTCACCTCCGGCGACTATGCGAAGGTATCCATGGAACCGCAGACAACTGTGACAGCTGGCGGAAGGACCGTTTCCTACACGAAGCTTTCCTATCTCTATCTGGGGACCATTTACTGCGAAGAGTACAATTCCTGGACTGTGCTTTCCGACGGAAGAATGATCCAGTGTACGGTGAAAGAAGAAAGCCGCGAGGAGGCCTGTGACAGGATCGATCCGGAGGAGATCCTTGAAACAGCCTTCGCGGCATTGAAAAACTGAACAATCTGAACGGTAAACCTATTCTGCAAGGCTCTCCCAAAGCTCGTAAAGGGCGGAGAGCCTTGTATCATTTTCTTCCTTTTCATGGGTCAGCTTCAGAAGCTCGCTCATGTTGGTGCAGATATCCGGTCTTGCAGACAGTTCGTCGATCTGAGCGTTCCTCTCTTCCAGGGAGGAGATTTCTTCCTCCGTCTTTTTTAATTCATTCTGGCGTTTCCGCTCTCTGGCTTTTTCTTCCTTCTGGGCCTGCCAGTCCAGACGGTTATCCGAAGGGACCGGCTGAGGAGAGAGTGCTTCTGCCGTTTCCTTTCCGACATAGGCGGCTGCCAGGGCTTCTCTTTTTTCCAGATAATAATCATAATTGCCGATGTAATTGATAAAGGTCTGCCCCTTAAGTTCCAGAATTCTGGTGGCGGTCCGGTTGATAAAATACCGGTCGTGTGACACATAGAGGACCGTTCCGGTGTAGTTATTGAGAGCATCCTCAAGAATCTCCTTGGATACGATATCCAGATGGTTGGTGGGCTCATCCAGGATCAGGAGATTGCTCTCCGAGAGCATCAGCTTTGCCAGCGATACCCGTCCCCGTTCTCCACCGCTCAGATCTCCCACCAGCTTGAATACGTCGTCGCCGGTAAAGAGAAAAGCGGCGAGAACGCTTCGCACCTGAGTGTTGTCCATGGACGGATAGGCATCCTGAAGCTCGTCGAAAAGAGTCTTTTCCATGTGGAGTACCTGCTGCTCCTGATCGTAATAACCGATCTTTACCCTTGAACCAAGACGGATATCGCCGTGGTCGGCGGGCAGCAGACCGTTTATGATTTTTAAAAGGGTCGTCTTTCCGGTACCGTTGTTTCCGATGACAGCCACCCGTTCTCCACGTTTGATCTCGAAGGAGACATCGGAAAAGAGGGTGTTGGTCCCGAAGGCTTTGGAAAGCTCCCGGACCGTCAGCACGTCATTTCCGCTCATGACCTGAGGCTCCAGCTTTATGTGCATGGCAGAGGCGGCTTCTGTGGGCTTTTCCACCCGTTCCATTCTGGAAAGCAGCTTTTCGCGGCTCTCAGCACGGCGGATGGATTTCTCACGGTTGAAGGAGCGGAGTTTCTGGATCACAGCCTCCTGATGGCGGATCTCCGCCTGCTGATTTAAATATTCCTTCATTTTGGCTTCCCGGAGCATGGCCCGCTTTTCGGCATAGGCAGTGTAGTTGCCGGAAAACATGGTGACATGGCCCTGATCGATCTCGATGATCTTTGTGACGACGCGGTCGAGAAAATAGCGGTCATGGGCTACGATGAGAACGCTTCCCGGATAATTCAGAAGATACGTTTCCAGCCAGGCGATGGAGGCCATGTCCAGATGGTTGGTGGGCTCGTCCAGAAGAATGATGTCGGGCCTGGAAAGCAGCAGCCGGCCCAGATACACGCGGGTCTTCTGCCCTCCGGAGAGGGTGGAAACCTGTTTTCCGAAATCCTCCTCGGAAAAACCGAGGCCCTTCAATACGCCGACGATCTCACTTTTCCAGGCGTAACCGTTGGCCTGTTCAAATTCATGGCTGGCCCTTGTGTAGGCGTCCATAAGACGGGAAAGCTCTTCGCCGTCGGCATGCTTCATGGAGGCTTCCAGCTCTCTCAGTCTCTTTTCCAGGTCAATGATATCCTGCTTGACCTCCAGAAGAGTGTCGTAAATGGTCTGATCCGACGTGCATTCCTGGTGCTGGGCCAGATATCCCAGAGTTTTATCTTTGGAAAGGACAACCGTGCCGCTGTCGGCAGAAAGCTCACCGGTAATGATCTTCAGAATGGTGGATTTTCCGGCTCCGTTGATGCCGACAATGGCAGCCTTTTCCCGGTCTTCTATATGAAAGGAGCCGTTTTCGATGATGGAAACGTCTCCGAAGGATTTGCTGATCTGATGGCAGGCTAAAATCATGATTCCTAATTCCTCCTCACATAAGTGCCTCATAAGGCATGCTGCAACAACATACATTGTAATAGTTACAAAGAAAATTGTCAAAGTTATTTGACAAGAAAGTATAGGGAGTCTATAATAAATAAGGGATATTAGCTTTTAATCCCGGACTTGGGTAAAAAGACATCATAGAAAAAATGGAAAACAGGTGAAAAACGTGGAACGAAAGGAAATTTCCAATGCGGTCATCAAACGGCTGCCTCGGTATCACAGATATTTGGGAGAACTGCTGGAGAGTGGGGTGGAGAGGATTTCCTCCAATGACCTCAGCGAGAAGATGAGTGTGACTGCCTCTCAGATCCGTCAGGACCTGAACAATTTCGGCGGTTTCGGACAGCAGGGCTACGGATATAATGTGCAGTATCTGTACAATGAAATCGCAAAAATTCTCGGTATAGACCGTCAGAACAATATGATCATTATCGGAGGCGGAAATTTTGGACAGGCCCTTACCAATTATTCGAATTTTGAACGGCGGGGCTTTATGATCCAGGCGCTTTTCGATGTGAGTCCGGAACGGATCGGGAAGACGGTACGCGGCATTATGACTCTGGATATGCAAAACCTGGAGTCCTTCCTTTCGGAGCATCACATTGATATCGCTGTGCTGACGATTCCGAAGCATGCAGCCCAGGAGGTGGCGGACCGTCTGGTTGCCTGTGGAATCAAGGCCATCTGGAATTTTGCTCATCTGGATCTTCGGGTGCCTGATGATGTGGTGGTGGAAAACGTCCACCTGTCGGAGAGTCTGATGCAGCTTTCTTATCGGATTTCAGAAAAAAGAGACCAGAAGTAATAGAGATTCCCCTGTCATTCTGACGGGGAATTTTGCTTATGTAAAGGAGTGACCCATGCAGGAGCTGTTGAGCGGCAGCCAAATGAAGGCTGTGGACCGTTATAATATCGAGACGCTGGGGATTCCGTCCCTGGTGCTTATGGAGCGGGCGGCCCTTGCGGTGGCCCGGGAAGCAGAAAAACTGTCAAAGCCGGAGGACAGGGTGCTTTTTGTCTGCGGAATGGGCAACAATGGAGCCGATGGTCTTGCCGCAGCCAGGATGCTGGTTCTCCATGGCCGGAAGGCGGAGGTTTTGCTGGTGGGAGATCCTGCCCGCGCGACAGAGGAACATACGGTCCAGAGAAGAATCCTGGAAAAACTGGATATCCCGGTGAACACCATGGACAGTTTTCCGGAATATAGTATAGAAAGCCCCTATGGGCTTGTGGTGGATGCGATTTTTGGCATTGGACTGTCCCGGCCCCTTGCCGGGGAGGCCGAGAAAGCCGTTTCCCTGGTGAACCGGGCGGCTTCCGGGGGCAGCAGAGTTCTGGCGGTGGATATTCCGTCGGGGATCTCGGCATCGAACGGGCAGGTACTTGGCATTGCTGTAAAAGCAGATGTGACAGTTACCTTTGGTTATGAGAAGGTCGGTATGGTGCTTTATCCGGGGACGTCCTATGCAGGACGGCGGATCGTGGCGGATATCGGGTTTGCGCCGATCCCGCATATGGAACCGTTGGCAAGAACCTTCTTTCCGGGGGAAAAGGGACGTCTTCCCAGGCGTCCGGCGGACGGGAATAAGGGAACCTTCGGCCGGGTATTTCTGGCGGCGGGAAGTGCCGGTATGAGCGGGGCTGCCTGTCTCAGTGCGAAGAGTGCCTACAGGTCAGGCGCCGGGCTGGTGGAGGTCTATACGGTGGAGGAAAACAGGCCGATCGTTCAGACCCTGGTGCCGGAGGCGGTTGTGACTGTCTATACCCCGGCGGTAGAAAACGGGTCGGAGCAGGAGAAGTATGAAGGTCTCTTAAAACGGGCGGCAGTGTTGGTGGCCGGACCGGGGCTTTCGACAGAGCCTTATGCCGGGAAGCTTCTGGCAGGACTTTTACAGGAAGCAAAGAAAAGGGAAATCCCCTGTGTTCTGGATGCAGATGCTCTGAATCTTCTGTCCGGAAACAGAGAGCTTTTCCGGTATCTTCATAAAAACACGGTGGTGACACCCCATATGGGAGAGATGGCAAGGCTGACAGGAAAAACAGTTGCAGAGCTGAAAGAGGATCCCATCAAAGCAGCAGCGGATTTTCACCGGGAAACGGGAGCTGTCTGTGTGCTCAAGGATGCCCGGACGGTGGTAGCGTCGGAAAAAGGAATTTATATCAACTGCACCGGAAATGACGGCATGGCCACGGGAGGCTCCGGAGATGTTTTGAGCGGAATCCTTGGCGGCCTTCTGGCAGGCCTTTCGGCGGAAGAAAGACAAAACGGTGCTGTGGCGGATCTGGCAGAGCTTGGCGTGTACCTGCACGGGCTGGCCGGAGACAAAGCGGCTGAGCGATATGGCCGCCGTTCCATGACAGCGGCGGATCTGGCGGCATCTGTCAGTGAGGTGCTGCTTGCATGGGAATAAGAAGAAAAAGAAAACCCTGGAGGAAAGAAATGGAAAATTACAGCCGCGCAGCGGCCTTTATAGATCTGGATGCCATTTATGACAACCTGAAAGCATTGAAAGACAATACGAAAGCGGGAACGAAACTCTGTGCGGTCATCAAGACGGATGGCTATGGTCACGGGGCTGTTCCCATTGCAAAACGGATCCGCGGTCTTGCCGACTTTTTTGCGGTAGCAACTGTGGAGGAGGCGTTCAACCTGAGACGCCATCAGGTGGAGGAGCCCATTCTTGTGCTGGGCCACACCCAGGAGGAGGCTTTTACCCGGGCAATCAAAGAGGAAATCCGTCTGAATGTTTACGATTACGAGACGGCAGAGCGGCTTTCCCAGGCGGCGGTGGCCTGCAAACAGACAGCGTACATTCATATTAAGGTGGAGACCGGTATGAACCGGTTGGGATTCCAGCCGGGAGAGCAGTCTCTTTCCGAGGTGGAAAAGATCGTGAACCTTCCCGGCATCTTTGTGGAAGGTCTGTTCAGCCATTATTCCAGAGCCGACGAGACCGATAAGCAGAGTGCTGAGAAGCAGCACAAGATATTCAGCCGGTTTGAGGAGGAGCTTTCCAAACGGGGTATTGAAATTCCGGTGAAGCATACAGGAAACAGCGCGGTGATTATTGATCTTCCCCAGTATGACGGGGATATGGTGCGGGCCGGGATCGCCCTCTATGGCATGTATCCCTCCGATGAGGTGGATATGGGAAGGATCCCTCTCAGGCCGGCTTTGAGCCTGAAGGCAAAGGTGATCTATGTTAAGACGATCCGGAAGGGAGAGGCAGTCGGGTACGGTGGGACTTTTGTAGCTGAGCGGGACACCAGGCTTGCCACCATTGCCATCGGCTACGGGGATGGTTACCCCAGAAATCTTTCCAACAAAGGGGACGTCCTGCTTCACGGACAGCGGGCTCCCATCGCGGGCCGCGTCTGTATGGATCAGCTGATGGTGGATGTGACCGATCTGAAAGAGCCTGTGAAGGTGGGAGATGAGGCTGTACTGGTGGGATTTGACGGAAAGGAACATATTTCAGTGGAGGAGTTGGCTGCTCTTGCCGGAACATTCAATTATGAGTTTGTCTGTGATCTGGGAAAACGGATTCCAAGGATCTATCTGAGCGGCGGCCATGTCGTCGGAAAAAAGGATTATTTCGAGGACGATTATCAGATCCGGTTATAGCAGAAGGAACCTCTTTGGAACCATTTTGCAGGCATATGTATGAACCGAAGAAACATTGGAAATACTTGAAAAAGAATCACCAATGGAGAATCGGAGCGTGAAATGGAAATGATTAAAAGAGGCGACATCTATTATGCAGATCTGAGGCCGGTCATCGGTTCCGAGCAGGGCGGTGTTCGTCCTGTCCTGATCATTCAGAACGATACGGGCAACCGCCACAGTCCCACCGTCATCTGTGCGGCCATCACGTCGCGGATGAACAAGGCGAAGCTTCCTACCCATGTGGAGCTGAAGGCGGATCACTGCCAGATGGTCAAGGATTCTGTGATCCTTCTGGAACAGCTTCGGACCATTGACAAGCAGCGGCTGAAGGAGAAGATCTGCCATCTGGATGACGGGCTTTTAAATAAGGTAAACACAGCATTGTTGATCAGCCTTGATTTATTTACATAAATGCAGGGCTTTCATACAGCAAAAGAAAAGGAGTTGGAAAAAAACATGGACGATGGGTATTCGCCCTGGAGTTTATTGCTGTTGTTGGTAATTATCGTACTGGAAATTGTTTTTTATGGTTTTGGCGAGGCTGTGCAGAAGTTAAACACCTCAGAGCTTTTGAAACGCAAGGAGGAGGGAGACAAAAAGGCGGCCGGGATTTTAAAGATCATGAACCGTTCCTTTACCTATTCCTCGGTTGTGCTCGCGGCATCTACCTTAAACGGGCTTCTGGGAGGCGCGATTCTTTTAAAGCAGGGACTTAAGCTTCTGTTACATAGTTTTTTTGAAGGAGATCCTCAGATCGGCCGATGGGGAGCAGTCCTTCTCACGGTGGTTACGGTCGGTCTGCTTTTTATTCTCTGTACCGGCATGGTCTCAGCCAAGCGGATCGCAGGAAAATATCCGGAGGCCTGGGCTTATCGGCTGCTGCCGGTGGTCCGCGTCTTTTCTGTTCCTTTTCTGCCTTTTGCCTGGGCGGTGGGAGGAATCTCCGGTCTGATTGCCACGATCTTTAAGGCGGCGCCCGGAAAAGACACGGAGAATGTCACAGAGGAAGACATCATGACCATGGTCAACGAGGGGCATGAGCAGGGGGTCATTGAAGCCAGTGAAGCAGAAATGATCACCAATATTTTTGAATTTGACGATAAGGAAGCCGGCGATATCATGACCCACCGGACCAGCATCCAGGCACTCTGCGGGGATATGACCCTCGATGAGGCGCTGGAGGCCATGCTGGCGGGCAGCAATTCCCGGTATCCCGTTTACCGGGAAAATCTGGACGACATCATCGGCATCATTCATCTCAAGGATGCTGTGCTGTTTCAGAAAAAGGAAGGGTTCGGTGAGAAAAAGCTGGCGGAGATCCGGGGACTTTTGCGGAAGGCCCATTTTGTTCCGGTTACAAGGAAGATCCGGAAGCTGTTTGAGGTCATGCGCCTTCGGAAGATCCATTTGGTTATGGTCATCGACGAGTATGGACAGGTGGAGGGCCTGATCACCATGGAGGACATTCTGGAGGAGATCGTTGGAAACATTCTGGATGAATATGACAAAGAGGAGGTATTTATCCAGCGGCTTTCGGACGGATGGCTGATCCAGGGGGCGGCGCCGCTGGAAGAAGTGGGAGAGCTTCTTTCACTGAATTTTGAGGACGAAGACGTTGATACGCTCAACGGTTTTCTGATCTCCCGGCTGGACAGGATCCCTTCGGAGGATGAGAAGCCGGAAATCGTATATGAAGGCTGCCGCTTCTCGGTGCTAAAGGTGGAGAATAAGATGATAAAGACTGTGAAGGTGGAACGGATTTTGGAGGAGGAGTCCCATGAAGAGGCTTGAAACAATAAAAACTCTTTTTTCCGACAGGATATTTTTGAGAAAAACAGTGATCATTGCAGTGCCTGTGGCAGCACAGGCACTTCTTAATACCGTGACCAACATGATCGACACCATGATGATCGGAACCCTGGGCGAGACGGTGATCGCCGGCGTGGGACTGGCCAACAAGGTCTTTTTTGTGTTTACTCTGCTGATCTTCGGTATTGCCAGCGGCGCATCGGTGCTGGGCGCCCAGTTCTGGGGAATCCAGGATGTGAAAAATATCCGGAAGGTTTTGGGGCTTTCCCTTGTCCTGGGCCTTCTCGGTTCCCTCCTTTTTACGATTCCCAGCTTTCTGGCTCCCCGCCTTGTCATGGGAATATTTACCAACAGTGCTGCCTCCGGCGCAGCCGGTGCGGAATATCTGCGGCTTGCCTGTTTAAGCTATCCGTTTACGGCGGTGACCAATATTTATGTGGCACTCATGCGTTCCACGGAGCGGGTGAAGACACCGGTGGTCACCAGTCTGATCGCGATTCTCGTGAATATTACCCTGAATTATACTCTGATCTTCGGCCATTTCGGAGCGCCAGCCCTGGGGGTCACTGGTGCGGCAATCGCTACACTGACCGCCAGAGTGGTGGAGATGCTCTGCATTTTTACGTATGTTTATGGATGGAAGACTCCGCTGGCGGCCAGAATTACGGAGCTTTTTGGTTATTCCCGCGCGCTGCTTAAGCAGTATGTCAAAACTGTGCTTCCGGTCATCGGAAATGAATTTATGTGGGGGCTTGGCGTTACCATGTATTCCCTCGCCTATGGGCGGATGGGAGATGCGGCAGTGGCGGCCATCACCATTTCCCAGACCATTCAGGATATGATCCTGGTGTTCTTCCAGGGAATGTCTGCGGCTGCAGCAGTGATCCTCGGTAATGAGCTGGGGGCCGGGCGGCTTACGGATGCGAAAAGAGATGCTTCCAGGATCTTATGGCTTCAGCTTCTTCTGACCTTTGTGCTGGGAGCTGTCTGCATTTTCGCCGGGAATCTTCTGGTGGGAATTTATGACGTGTCCGAGGAAGTATTCCGGGAGGCCTCCCTGTGTATGTTGGTCTACGGACTGTTTATGCCGTTTAAAATGACAAATATGGTCAATATCGTGGGTGTTTTGCGAAGCGGCGGAGATACCAGGTTCTGTCTGCTTCTGGACAGCGGAAGCGTGTGGTTCATAGGCGTTCCCATGTCCTTTCTGGGAGCTCTGGTGCTCAGACTGCCCATTCATCTGGTCTTTGCCATGACCCTCACAGAGGATGTTGTCAAGTGTTTTGTGGCCCACTGGCGCTATAAAAAGTACAAATGGCTGAAAAATCTTACGGTGTCCGTGTCTTAAGGCTTGTCAGGACAGAAAAAAGATGGTAAAATAAAAAGTCGAAAACAATTTAATGAACGATAAAGGAGAGTTTCAGATGTCAGGACATTCCAAATTTGCCAATATCAAACATAAGAAGGAGAAAAACGACGCAGCAAAGGGTAAGATTTTTACAGTTATCGGCCGTGAGATCGCTGTGGCGGTGAAGGAGGGTGGCGCTGACCCGGCCAACAACAGCAAACTGCGTGATGTTATTGCCAAGGCCAAAGCCAACAACATGCCCAATGATACCATTGAGAGGGGCATCAAAAAGGCAGCAGGCGACGCAAACTCCGTGAATTATGAGAGCATTACATACGAAGGCTACGGCCCCAACGGCATTGCCATTATCGTAGATGCTCTTACCGATAATAAGAACAGAACGGCTTCCAATGTCCGCAATGCCTTTACCAAGGGCGGCGGAAATGTGGGAACTACCGGCTGTGTGTCCTTTATGTTCGACAAGAAGGGACAGATCATCATCGACAAGGAAGAGTGTGATATGGATGCCGATGATTTGATGATGATGGCTCTGGATGCAGGAGCTGAGGATTTCGCCGAGGAGGAGGACAGCTTTGAGATCACAACGGATCCGGATGATTTCAGTGCTGTGAGAGAGGCGCTTGAGAAAGAAGGACTTCCCATGGCAAGCGCTGAGGTCACCATGATCCCTCAGACCTGGGTATCCCTTTCTGATGAGCAGGATATCAAGATGATGAACAGGATCCTTGATCTTCTCGATGAGGATGACGACGTTCAGGAAGTATACCACAACTGGGATGAATAAAGCACCATAAAAGATCAGTTGTCTGCACCCTGCGGTTTCCTGCCGCAGGGTGTTTCTTTCATATTTTACAGATACAGAATTCGGAGGTGACCGACGTGGAAATCGAACTCGGAAGAGAATGTGATGTTGATAATTGGATGCAGCTTGTTAATAAGGTAAAAGACAGTTTTCCCGGACTTGAGACGAAAGAAGCCCTGGAGGAGCACCGGCATACCGTTTTGGGTTTTATGAGGAAGGGATCTGCAATTTGTGCCAGAGTCAATGATCAGATCGTCGCTGCACTGTTGTTTTCGAGGGAGGACTCCATGCTCTGTTTTCTGGCGGTTGATGAAAACTACCGCAGACAGCGTATCGCAGAAAAAATGGTGACCTGCATGCTCTCGTTGATGAACGAAAAAAGGGATGTTGCCGTTACGACCTACCGGGAAGGAGTGCCGGAGGGAATTGCAGCCAGAGCCTTTTACAAACGATTGGGATTTGTTGAGGGAAAGCTGACAGAGGAGTTTGGAAGTCCCGTTCAGGAGCTTATATTAAAACGATGATCTCTGCTTACCGGTAGGATGAGCAGGAAATGGAAAGGCTGGAGGCAGAGTTCTGCTTTCCAGCCCTATTTGTTTTTTGCAACAGACATTCTGACAGGGAACGGCCCGACCCCTACCGGACTGCGTAAGCAGTCACTTCCGCAATGCAGGTATCATCCCAGCTTGTTCCGCTGTAGACGTTTTTGATGGTGAGGCGGACTGCAGAGGCCTCCACTGGAGAAGAAAATTCCAGATAATAAACGGACTTGTCCAAAGGAAAATCAATCGTATAGACAGCATCAGCCGAAGGGCCACCTGTAAACTCCAGTGAGAGAGTCTGCGGGCGGTTATTTCCGTAGAAATAATCATTATCCCGCCAGTTGCCCAGCTGGAAGCTCATGTATTGGATCTTGTGGGTGCCGTCATACTGGAGGGAGACGGATTCTCCGATTCCGCTGCCGGCAACTCCTTCCTGCCAGGAGGTTTCTGCCCGCCCGTCGGCGACACAAAGAGCCGAATTATCATAGCCGCTCTGAACAATGGTGGAGGTGGCAGACGCACCGGTCACAGTGACTGCATAGGCGCCGGACAGACCGGAGGGAATGGAGGAAGCCACAGTGAACGTGACAGGCTCTGCTGCCTCTGTAGTGGTAATAACAGCTGCCGTGGTGGGGATAGAAGCTTCTGTGGTGGGGGTAGACGTCTTTGCTGATGAAATATCAGATTCCTTAGTGGGAGATACAGACTCCTTGGTGGGAACTGCAGAGCTTTCAGAGGAAACGGAAGCCTGGCCGGAGGAGGATTCGGAATTCATAAGCAGGAGGGCGGTGATGCCGCCGATGGCCGCCAGAATGACGATCGTGATAACAGCGATCAGTCCCGTGTGACTTTTATTTTTTGTGGGTGGAAGGGGAGCACCGCAGTTTTCACAGAAGCGGGAATCCGGACTATTGGGGAAATTACAGTAAGGACAGTTCATAACGATCACCTCATCAGCATTTTTGTTCATTCTACTATAATTTATTTTTCTTGTCACGTCTTTTGTTCTAATGACTGGCGGGGGATCATACATTAGGGTAAGAAGGCAGGTGATGAAATGAAAGGCGGAGAAGAAATCTTAAAGCTTCTGGCCGGTTCCCTGAGGCCGCTTCTGGAACAGGCCCCTTTTTTGTTTGAACAGCTGCAGGAGCTGAGACTGCGGGCGGACAGGCCTTTTTTCTGTAAATATCAGGGGAATGAATACGGGTTTTTGGAAAACGGCAGGCCGGTTCTTATGGACAGGCAGAGTATAGGAGAGGAAATAAGGGAAGCTGCCTTTCGGCGGGTCAGCGGCCGGGAGGTGCGGGAGACGCTGGAATATGCCGGGAGCTATTCTCTTTATGCGTATGAGGAGGAACTCAGACAGGGCTTTCTGACGGTCCAGGGGGGTCACCGGGTCGGCGTGGCGGGAAAGGCTGTTTTTGAAGGAGGAAGGATCCGTACCCTCCGTCATGTTTCGTTTTTAAATATCCGTCTGGCCCATCAGGTGAAGGGATGTGCGGAGACGATCCTGCCTGTTCTTTATGACGGAGAGAGGGTGTGCAATACCCTGATCCTGTCTCCGCCCGGCTTCGGAAAGACGACGCTTCTGAGAGATATGATCCGGCTGATCTCCGACGGAGGAAAGGGCCATGCAGGAATGACCGTCGGTGTGGCCGATGAACGTTCGGAGCTGGCAGCCTGCTATCAGGGGATTCCGCAGAATGACGTGGGCATCCGCACGGATGTGCTGGATGCCTGTCCGAAGGCCCAGGGACTTTTCATGCTGATACGCACCATGGCGCCGCAGGTGGTGGCTGCCGATGAGATCGGAAGCGGGGAGGATGTATCGGCTCTCCGGCTGGCAGGCTTAAGCGGCTGCAGTGTTCTGGTATCGGCCCACGGCGCATCCCTGAGGGAGATCCGTGCCAGACCTTATGTCGGGGAGCTTCTTGAGGAAGGCTTTTTTGAGCGGTACATACTTCTGGGACAGGCGGGGAATGAGTCGGCCATGGGAAGAACTTCCGGGAAACGATCTGTGGGACAGATCGTCGGCGTGTTCGGAAAGGACGGGCAGTCTCTGCCGGCCTGGGAAAGCCGGAAAAACAGAGGGACGGACAAAAGTGCCGCCGGTGAAGAAAATAAGTCAGGAAAAGGGGAACAGCTATGGCAGTAAAAATTTTGGGGGCAGTCTGCATTATCGCAGCCTGCACAGCCATGGGCTTCAGGCAGAGCTTTAAGCTGAATCTGCGTTATAAAGAGCTTCAGGAACTGAAAAAGATCCTCTGCCTTCTTGCCGGAGAGATCCGGTTTGGAGGCGGAACACTGGAGGAGACCTTCCGGACTGTGGCGGCACGGAGCGGCTCTCCGTTTGAGGATTTCTTTTGTTTCCTTTCGGAGGAAATGAAGGAGAGAACCGGAGTCAGGCTTTCCGAGCTGTGGGACAGGGCTGTCCGGGAACGGCTTTCCGCTTCTCATCTCACGGAGGAGGATCTGGATATCCTGCTCAGAATGGGAAATGACCTGGGATGTCTGGACCGGGAAACCGGACTTTCCACTCTGACTCTTGCTTCCGAACAGCTTGAGGATGCAAGAAAGGACCTTTACGGAGAGCTTCCGAAAAAGATGAGACTGTATAACTGCCTTGGGATCCTGGCGGGAGTGTTTATTACCATATTGCTGATTTGAAGGTAAGGGGCGGAGGGAGACATGACGGTTAGCCTGATATTTAAAATCGCCGCAGTGGGTGTCCTGGTATCGGTCATCTGCCAGGTACTGAAGCACAGCGGAAGGGAGGAGCATGCCTTTCTCACCAGTCTGGCCGGCCTTTTGCTGGTGCTTTACTGGCTTGTTCCATATATTTATGACTTGTTCGAATCCATCAAAAAGCTGTTTTCCCTGTAGAAAAGAGGTGGCACAGTGATAAAAATTGCAGCGGTGGGGGTAGCAGCGGTGCTAATGGCCATGCAGCTCAGGGAAGTAAAGCCCCAGTTCGGTACCTATGTGGTATTCGGCGCAGGGATCCTGATTTTCTTTTATGCCTTTGCAAAGCTGGAGCAGCTGGTGGAGAGCATTGGAACGCTGGGAGAGTACGTTTCTGTGGAAACAGAGTATCTGAAGCTTCTCCTGAAAATGCTGGGGATCAGCTACGTGTCCGAGTTTGCCGCCTCCCTCTGCAGAGACAGCGGCTGCGGATCGGTGGCCGGACAGATCGAGCTTTTCGGGAAGCTCTCGATTTTACTTCTGAGCATGCCGGTGGTGCTGTCCCTTTTAAATACACTGGGACAGCTGCTCACATGAAGGGGCCGGAAAAGGCCCGGCGGATCGGGGCAGTCATGGGCCTTTTATGGGGCCTGTGGCTGGTGTTTTCCCTTTCGGTCCGGGCAGAGGGCGAAACGGACAAGTATGATTACAGCGAGGTTCAGGATACCATGGATGAAGTCATGGAGGAGGCCCCATCGTTTTCCTCCCTTGTGGAATCGATGGTTTCCGGAAACGCAGGAGAAATGCTGAAAGACCTTCCGGGGTATTTAAAAAACAGTCTTTTTTCTGAGATCAGGGAAAACAGGAAAAGTCTGGGACATGTTCTGCTGATTGCGGCCTTTGGGACGATTTTTTCCGGACTGGCAGCCTCTTTTCAGGATAAGCAGGCGGGGGAAACGGGATTTTACGTGACATATCTTCTTCTTTTATCCCTGCTCCTCACCGCCTTTTCAGAGGCGGCTTCAGTGGCGGAGCGTACCATTACCCATGTCCTGGAATTCATGGGAGCGCTGCTTCCGGCCTTTACCTTGTCGGTGGCTGCTGCAGGGAAGCCTCTCACCTCCGTATTTTCCTACGAGTTTGTTATGCTGGTCATCAGCCTTGCCCAGTGGCTGTTCCGGGTGGTATTTCTCCCCGGGATCCAGGTCTATGCGGTACTAAATCTGGTAAATCACATTTCCAGGGAGGACATTCTCACGAAGCTGACAGAGCTTTTGGAGCTTGTGCTGGGCTGGGGTATGAAAACGGTGATCGGTCTGGTGGTAGGCTACGGTGTGATCCAGAGCATGGTGCTTCCCATGGCGGATTCTGTGAAGACAGGAGCAGTGACGAAGGTTTTGAGTGCGATTCCCGGCATCGGCGGAGGCGCGGGCGCAGCGGCCAGTCTGGTGACCGGAACGGCCTGTCTCATCAAAAACGGGATCGGAGCGGCAGCTCTGGTGGTGCTTTTTTTGCTGGCGGCAGTGCCGATCCTTAAGCTGGCAGTGATAAATGTCCTGTATCACGGAGCAGCAGCACTGGTGCAGCCGGTAGCAGATGAACGGGTGACAGAATGTCTCACGGGTACGGCAGGAGCCGCTATGCTTCTCCTTAAGCTGACGGTATCGGCAGTGGGGATGTTCTTTTTGATCATTGGGCTGATGTGTGCCTTTACTTCAGCATGAAACAGGAAAGGGGACGGTCATGGATGGGTTTTATCAATGGGTCAGAAATATCGCGGCCTGTCTGATCTTCATGTCTCTCATTTTAAGGCTTCTCCCGGACGGGAAAAACGTCAAGTACATCCGTCATTTTATGGGAATGGTTCTGATCCTGGTGGTCTTGGCGCCGGCAGGGAAGCTTTTGCGTCTGGAGGAAAGCTTTTCGGAACTGGCGGTCTCTCTTGAACGGGACAGGGAAAGAGAGGAGTTTAAGGATGAACTGAAGCTTATGGGGGAGGAATATACAGATTCGGTGGTAAAGAGCTATGAGGAGGAGCTGGCAGTACAGGCGGGCCGTTTCCTGTCGGAAGCGGGATTCAGCTATGAGTCCGTCCGGGTAGAGATTGACGGAGAGGAAGGGAGTGCTTCCCTTGGACAGATCAGAGCTGTGGAGGTAAATATGTCTTCCGGGGAGGAGACTGGAGAGGAAGACTCCGGACAGATCGTTATAGAAAAAAAGAGGGTACAAATTTTGGATGAGGAGCCGGAACGGGGAAGCTATCGGGAGGAGGCTGAGGATGGGGAGCTTAGAAGGCTTCTGTCAGAGGAGCTTTCTGTTCCCGTAGACAGCGTTCACATTTTCCGGTGACGGTTTGAGGAAGGAGCAGAACATGAAAAAATGGAAGCTTCCTCTGGGGAAGGATGGGAAAGGAAAGACGAAAACCTGGATTCTGCTTCTTCTGGCAGGAATCCTGCTTCTGGTGATCGCGCTTCCGACCGATAAAAAGACAGAGACGACGGGGAGAAACACAGAGAGTTCTTCCGGACAGGAGGCTGCTTCGTCTGCGTCTAAAACTACAGATCAGTATGTCCGAGCCATGGAAAAGCGGGTGGAGGAGCTTCTCTCGTCCATTGAAGGAGCGGGAAAGGTGGAGGTGATGCTTACGGTGGAATCGGCGGGCGAGGTGATCCTGCAGACAGATGAAGACACAGAGGCAAAGAGCGAGAGGGAGACGGACAGCGCAGGCGGGGTGGGGACCCGGGAGGAGCAAAGCCGTTCCAGCCAGACGGTCCTTACCGGAAGCGGGAATCTGCCTTATGTGACAAAGGAGCTCTGCCCGAAAGTGACAGGGATCGTAGTTGCAGCGGAAGGCGGAGACAACGCAGCGGTAAAAGCAGAAATCTCGGAAGCCATGGAAGCATTATTTGACGTTCCCGCACATAAAATTAAAGTATTAAAGAGGATCAAAGAAGAATCTTAAAAAGGAGCGGTACTGTGAAGCGAATTGTAAAGAAAAACCAGATCATTCTGACACTGCTGGCAGTTATGATTGCTGTAGCAGGCTACTTAAGCTATGCCGGAAAAATTCAGTTTCCGGGAGGAGAAAAACAGGCTCAGGCCGATGTCGGAGAAGAGGAAACGGTTGCTGCAGGGCTTCTGGAGATCTCCGATGAGGACATTCTCAAAGAGAATCAGGCCCTGTCTGAGGCCGGCACAGGCAGTCTGAGTGATGTGTATGTGCCGTCAGAGGAGGATACGGAGGCGGAGGCCGGGGCAGATGTGCCGGGAGAGGCCGTACTGACCGGCGGAATGTCGGTCAATAACTATGTATCCCAGGCTCAGTTGAACAGGGAGCAGCTTCGCAGCAAAACAAAGGAGACCCTTCTGGAGGTGATCAACAATGATTCCCTCGGAGATGAGCAGAAGAAAGAGGCTGTCAACCAGATGATCGCCCTCACGGATGTGGCGGAAAAGGAAAATGCGGCTGAGACGCTTCTGGGGGCCAAGGGTTTCCAGAATTCGGTGGTTTGCATCAACGGTTCCACCGTGGATGTGGTGGTGGGAAAAACAGAGCTCACCGACGCGGAACGGGCCCAGATCGAGGATATCGTAAAGAGAAAAGCTGATGTGGATGCGGCAGATGTGGTCATTACCCTGATGGATCTGGATCAGTAAAGAATTACATATCGGGTTGATAAATATTCAGATTTTTGTTATAATGATAGACAAAGTATGAATTTGAGGTACAGGAGGTAACGGCAGTGGAAGTGGAAAACAGAAATACGCATATCCTGCATCATGATAAGGAAACCGTCGGTGAAGTTCAGATCGCAGATGAGGTGGTGGCCATCATTGCCGGTCTGGCGGCTACAGAAATCGAGGGCGTCGCTTATATGGCGGGCAATATTACCAATGAGCTGGTTGGAAAGCTGGGGATGAAGAACCTGTCAAAGGGCGTCAAGGTGGATGTGCTGGATACTTCCGTATCGGTGGATCTGACTCTCACCATGGAATACGGCTACAGTATTCCGGAGGTATCCGCCCAGGTTCAGGAAAGAGTAAAGTCAGCCATTGAGAATATGACAGGGCTTTCGGTGATCGATGTAAATGTAAAGATCGCCGGTGTGAATATTGACAAGACCAGATAGAAGATAATTGAAAAGGGTGCTTGGAGAAGCACCCTTTTTTAGGAGGAGACCATGAGCAGACACGAGCTGAGAGAGCATGTATTCCGGATGCTGTTCCGTCGGGAGTTTTTCGGGACAGAGGAAGAGTTTTCGGAGCAGGTAGACATGTACCTGGAGGAGCTTGAGCCCCTCGGGGAAGAAGACGAGAGCTATATGAGGAAAAAAACAGATGATATCTATGCCCATGTGCCGGAGCTGGATGAAAAGCTCAACGAGGTGGCAAGGGGCTGGAAGACCGGCCGTATGGGCAAGGTGGATCTGACCGTTCTCCGTCTGGCTCTTTATGAAATGCGGTATGAGGAGGCAGTGCCGGAGAAGGTTGCCATCAACGAAGCCGTTGAGATCGCAAGAAAGTACGGCGGCGACGATTCCCCGTCCTTTGTCAACGGGATTCTGGCCAAGCTGGTGCTGGAGCGGTAAGCATGGGGCGCAGCATCTATTCGGTGGGCCAGATCAATGCCTATATCAAGAATATGTTTACCCAGGATTATCTTTTGGGCGCCGTTTCCGTGCGGGGAGAGGTGTCCAATTGCAAGTACCATTCCTCGGGGCATATTTATTTTACTCTGAAGGATGAGAAGGCAGTCCTTCAGGCGGTGATGTTTGCGGGAAACAGGGGCGGTCTTTCTTTTACCCTGAAAGAGGGGCAGCGGGTGATCGTGACAGGAGCCGTGAACATCTATGAGAGAGACGGAAAATATCAGCTTTATGCGAAGCAGATTTCCCGGGATGGAGTGGGAAGCCTCTATGAGCAGTTTGCGGCGCTGAAAAAAGAGCTTTCCGAGCGGGGGCTTTTTGCTGAGGAATATAAGCAGCCCATTCCCCGGTATATTAAGACTCTGGGTATTGTCACTGCCGATACGGGAGCGGCTGTTCGGGATATTATCAACATCAGCCACAGGCGGAATCCTTATGTGGAGCTTTATCTTTACCCGGCAAAGGTGCAGGGAGAAGGAGCAGCCGACACCATTGTGGCAGGGATCGAGGCTCTGGAGCGGTTTGGCGTGGACTGCATGATCGTGGGGAGAGGCGGCGGATCCATGGAGGATCTGTGGGCTTTTAATGAAGAGAAGGTGGCCCAGGCCATTTTTGACTGTTCGGTCCCGGTGATCTCCGCCGTGGGTCATGAGACGGATTTTACCATAGCAGATTTTGTGGCGGATCTTCGTGCGCCGACTCCTTCGGCGGCTGCGGAGCTGGCTGTCTTCGAATATCAGTCCTTTCTTGCAGGTCTTTCGGAGGAAAGAAGGCGGCTCGAAGTAGCTATGAGACGGCGTCTGGCCTTCTATGAACAGGAGCTCGAGAGAAGGAAGCTTCGTGTCGGCAGATTCCGGCCGGATTACCAGATGGCAGAAAAAAGGCTCAGGTTGGATGCCTGTGAGGACAGGCTTACCGGTGCCATGGAGAGAAAACTCAGAGAGGCAGTCCATCGCCTGGAGCTTTATGCAGGGAGGCTTAAGGCCTGCTCTCCTCTTGACAGGATCACAGGCGGTTATGCCTTTGTGACAAGGGAGGATGGAAATCGTCTTTTGTCAGCGTCAGAAGTTTCCGCTGGGGAGCGGCTGACTCTGCAGCTTTCCGACGGTATCGTCCGGGTGCAGGTGACGGATACACAGACGGAGGAACCCTTTATGGGGGATGGTTTGTGCGCCGGAAAGGTATATGACGCGGCAAATTCCCAGGAGGGATGATGAAATGGAAGAAAACAGAGAAACACCGACAATAGAAGAGAGCTTTTCCAGACTGGATGAGCTTATTGCACGGCTGGAGGGGGACAGCCTTTCTTTGGAGGAGTCCTTCAAAGCCTATGCCGAGGGACTTTCCCTGGTGAAGCAGTGCAGAGAAAGCATCGATGAAGTGGAGAAAAAAGTGCTTGTTTTAGAGAAAAGTGGTGAATTACATGAGCTTTAAGGATGAAATGAAGGCCAAAGTGGAAGAAATAGAAAAACAGATCAGGAGCTTTCTTCCCGGGGAGAAGGGCTTTCAGAAAACCATATTTGAGGCGATGAACTACAGTGTCCTGGCGGGAGGCAAACGGCTTCGCCCTCTTTTGATGCAGGAAAGCTGCCGTCTGTTCGGGCGGGAGGGAAAGGAGATCGTTCCGTTTCTGGCGGCCATCGAGATGATCCATACCTCGTCTCTTGTCCACGACGATCTGCCGGCCATGGATGCCGATGAATATCGCCGGGGGAGAAAGACTACCTGGGTGGTTTACGGGGAGGATATGGCGATCCTGGCGGGAGATGCCCTCATGATCTATGCCTTTGAGACAGCGGCCAGGGCCTTCCGGGATACGGACAGGCCGGACCTGGTGGGAAGATGTATCGGGATCCTGGCAGAAAAGACAGGCATTTACGGGATGATCGGCGGTCAGACCGTTGATGTGGAAATGACCGGTAAGCCGGTTCCGGAGGATAAGCTGGATTTTATTTACCGGCTGAAAACAGGGGCACTTCTTGAGGCGTCCATGATGATCGGTGCCGTTCTGGGCGGCGCCACAGAAGAACAGATCAGCCTGATGGAGCAGGTGGCGTCCGATGTGGGACTGGCTTTCCAGATCCAGGATGATATCCTTGACGTGACCAGTACCTCAGAGGTTCTCGGAAAGCCGGTGGGCAGCGATGAGAAAAATGAAAAAACCACCTATGTGACCCTGAAGGGTCTTGCCGAAGCAAGAGAAAAGGTGGAGTTTTATTCCAGAAGAGCGGCAGCGGCCCTTGAAAGCCTGCCGGTCAGAAATGAATTTCTGGAAGAGCTGCTTCTTATGCTGATGACGAGAGAAAAGTAAAGAGGATTGCGCCATGTTAGAGAAAATTGGTTCTCCGGAGGATCTGAAGGCTCTGGAGCCTGAAAAATACTCTGCGCTGGCGGAGGAAATCCGTCAGTTTCTCATAGAAAGGGTTAGCGAGCACGGTGGTCATCTGGCCTCCAATCTCGGTGTGGTAGAGCTGACCATGGCCCTTCATCTGGCTCTTGATCTGCCGGAGGATAAAATCGTGTGGGATGTGGGACATCAGTCCTATACCCATAAGATCCTGACGGGCAGACGGGATGAATTTTCAAGCCTCCGGGAATTCGGGGGCTTAAGCGGCTTTCCCAAACGGCGGGAATCAGAGTATGACTGTTTTGATACCGGTCACAGCTCCACATCTATTTCGGCCGGGCTGGGACTGGTGGAGGCGAGAGACCGGATGGGTGAGGATTACACGGTGGTTTCCGTCATCGGGGACGGAGCTCTGTCCGGTGGTATGGCCTATGAGGCTCTGAACAATGCCTCGCGGCTGAAAAGCAATTTTATCATTGTTCTCAATGACAACAACATGTCTATTTCCGAAAGTACCGGAGGCTTTTCCCGGTATCTGTCCAAGATCCGTGTGGGAAGCGGTTACAATACATTGAAGCGGGATCTGCGCAGAGGGCTTTCCAAGGTGCCGGGCGTGGGAGAATCCCTGGTGGAGAATATCAGCCAGGCAAAGATGGCTCTCAAGCAGTTTATGGTTCCCGGAATGTTTTTTGAGAATCTGGATATTACCTATGTGGGGCCTCTGGATGGCCATAATATATCCCAGATGGTCCGGATCTTTGAGGAGGCCAAAAAGATCGACCGGCCGATCCTGATCCACGTTAAGACAAAGAAAGGAAAGGGCTATGAATTTGCGGAGCGGTATCCCTCCAGATTCCATGGCATCGGACCCTTTGACATAGAGACAGGAAAGAGCATCGGGGAAAAATCCGGAATCAGCTGGACGGAGGCATTTTCTCACAGCATCTGTAAGCTGGCCGGAGAGGATGGGCGGATCGTAGCCGTGACGGCGGCCATGCCGGAGGGGACGGGGCTAAAAAAATTCGGCTCCCTTTATCCGGAACGACTTTATGATGTGGGGATCGCCGAGGAGCACGGAGTCACCTTTGCAGCCGGTATGGCGGCAGGAGGACTTAAGCCGGTGGTGGCGGTCTATTCCTCTTTTTTACAGCGGGCTTACGATCAGATTCTTCATGATGTCTGCATTCAGAAGCTTCCGGTGGTATTCGCTCTTGACCGGGCCGGTCTGGTGGGAAATGACGGGGAGACCCATCACGGGATCTTTGATCTGTCTTATCTTTCCAGCCTTCCGGGAATGACGGTGTTTGCGCCGAAAAACAAATATGAGCTGCGGGCGGGGCTGGAATTTGGTCTGGCTCTTGACGGACCTTTTGCGATCCGCTATCCCAGGGGAACAGCCTATGCAGGGCTAAAGGATCATGAGGCCCCCATCGAGCTGGGAAAGAGCGAAGTGATCTTCCGGGGAGAAAAGGTTGCCCTTCTGGCAGTGGGAAACATGGTAGAGACGGCAGTCTCTGTTTATGAACGACTTCAGGCGAATGGGATTCCGGCCACCCTTGTCAATGTGCGTTTTGTGAAACCTATGGATACAGAGCTTCTTAAAGAGCTTGCTCCGGAGCACAGCCTCTTTGTCACTCTGGAGGAAAATGTGATCACAGGCGGCTTTGGGGAGCACGTGGCTTCCTGGATCTGTGATACAGGCGTTTCTGTGGGGCTTTTGAAGGAGGGAATTCCCGACTGCTTTGTGGAGCATGGTGCGACAGAGATATTGAAAAAGAAGCTGGGACTGGATGCAGGATCCATATATGAGGACATCATCCGCAGACTGAGCGACAGCAGGGAAGGATAGAGCATGAAGGAACGACTGGATGTGCTTTTGGTTTCCGGGGGCTATGCCGAGTCCAGGGAAAAAGCAAAGGCAATGATCATGGAAGGCCTGGTTTTTGTGAACGGGCAGCGGGAGGATAAGGCGGGAGCGGCCTTTTCTCCGGATGTGCCCATCGAGGTGCGGGGACAGGTCTTAAAATATGTAAGCCGCGGAGGATTAAAGCTGGAAAAGGCCATGACCCATTTCGGCCTTTCCCTGGAAGGAAAGGTCTGTATAGATGTGGGAGCATCCACCGGAGGGTTTACGGACTGCATGCTGCAGAACGGCGCGGTGAAGGTCTTTTCCGTGGATGTGGGAAGAGGTCAACTGGCCTGGAAGCTCAGGCAGGACGAGCGGGTGGTCTGCATGGAAAAGACCAATATCCGTTATGTAACACCAGAGGATATCGGAGAACCGGTTTCCTTTGCCTCTATTGATGTGTCCTTTATTTCACTGACCAAGGTACTGCTTCCTGTGAGGGAGATCCTGGGAGAACAGGGGGAGATCGTCTGTCTCATCAAGCCTCAGTTTGAGGCCGGCCGGGAAAAAGTGGGGAAGAAAGGCGTTGTACGGGAACCGGAGACCCATCTGGAGGTCATAAAAAAGGTAATGGACCATGCAAAGGAGCTGGGCTTCGGCAGACGGCATCTGGAATTTTCACCCATCAAGGGACCGGAAGGAAATATCGAATATCTTCTTCATCTTGTAAAGAACGGTGAGGATATTCCTGAGATCTGCCCGGAAAAGATCGTGGCAAAGGCACATGAGGAACTGAGATAAATGAACCGATTTTATATAATTACCAATCGAGATAAGGATCCCGATCTTCAGGTGACCGGGAAGATCAGAGATTTTCTGGAGAGCCGGGGGAAGAGCTGTATGCTGAGCGTGGAAGGACTCATGCCGGATAATACCGACTGTGCCCTGGTGCTGGGAGGAGACGGTACTCTCCTTCAGGCAGCCAGGACTATGCGGGGAAATGAGGTGCCTCTTCTGGGGGTCAATCTGGGAACGCTCGGTTATCTGGCGGAACTGGATGTCCATATGGCTCTGGAAGGTCTTTCGGAGCTTCTGGAACGGGGGCCGGCGGGAATCGAGGAACGGATGATGCTGGCGGGAACCGTGTACCACGAGGGAAAACCGGTCTGTGAGGATCTGGCCCTCAATGATATTGTGGTAGGGCGAAAATCCGGCTTCAAAATTGTCCGGTTTCATGTCTATGTAGACGGAGAGTTTTTAAGCGCCTATGCGGCTGACGGCATGATCGTGGCGACCCCGACGGGGTCTACCGCATACAATCTGTCTGCGGGTGGTCCCATCGTGGAGCCGACGGCCTCTCTGTTGGTGATGACGCCGGTGGCACCCCACGGAATGTTAAACAGAAGCATTGTGTTTTCCGACAGAAGCAGGATCAAGATAGAGCTTCAGTCTCCATCCGGAAGGCCGGAGACCGAGGCACTGGTCGGATTTGACAGTGACAGTCAGTTCCCGCTTTGTCCGGGTGACTATATTGAGATCAGAAAAGCGGAACTGACAACAAAGATTCTGAAGCTTTCCCACATCGGATTTCTGGAGACGCTTCGCCATAAAATGTCGGACGAATGACAGCCGGCACAGGGGGACAAAACTATGAAAATTGAACGCCACAGCAAAATTGTGGAACTCATCGGAAAATACGAGATCGAAACTCAGGAAGAACTGGCGGCAAAGCTCAATGAGGCCGGCTTCCGGGTGACTCAGGCTACGGTATCCAGGGATATCCGGGAACTGAAGCTGACAAAGGTAGCGGTGGACGGCGGGAAGCAGAAGTATGTGGTCCTCCACAAGGCGGACAGCAGCTTAAACGATAAATACATCCGCATCCTTCGGGACGGCTTTGTGTCCATGGATATGGCCCAGAATATTCTGGTGGTCAAGACCGTACCGGGAATGGCCATGGCAGTAGCGGCCGCTCTGGACGCCCTTCATTTCCATGAGATCGTCGGCTGCATTGCAGGAGACGATGCCATCATGTGTGCCGTCCGGAGTGTGGACGATACGATCATTGTTATGGAGAAGCTCAGGAGAGCCATGTCCGTCTGACGGAAGGAGAGGGGAACATGCTGTTAAATTTGCATGTAAAAAATATTGCACTCATCGACGAGGCAGATGTGAGTCTTGGAGACGGTCTGAATATCCTCACCGGTGAAACGGGAGCTGGTAAATCCATCCTCATCGATGCAGTGAATCTGGCTTTGGGAGTGAAGACGGCAAGAGGGCTTCTGCGGGACGATGAGACACCTGCCAGCGTGGAGCTTCTTTTCCACGTGTCAGGAAGGGAAAAAAAGCAGGCCCTTCGTGAACTTGGCGTAGTTCCGGAAGAGGATGGTTCCGTTCTTGTCACAAGAAAGCTGAGCCAGGGAAAAAGCATCTGCCGCATCAACGATGAGACGGTCACCGTGTCCCGGCTGCGGGCAGTAACCGCTCTTCTCATTGATATACACGGACAGCATGAGCATCAGTCCCTGCTGCATAAATCCAAGCATCTGGAGATTCTTGACGCTTATGCCAGACATGAGGAGGCCGATGTGAAGGCGCGCCTCAAGGAGGCCTACGGACGGTTTAAGGAAGCGGAGGAAGAGCTTTCCTCCTATGAGATCGGGGAGGAGGAGCGGATCCGGGAGATGGATTTTCTCACCTATGAGATCAATGAGCTTTCTTCGGCGGATCTGAAGGAGGGGGAGATTCCGGAGCTGGAGCTTCGTTACAAGCGGATGGTCAGCAGCGGAAAGATCATGGAATGTGTTTCCAGAGCCATGGAATATGCCGGAAGCGACTGCGGCGCGGGAGATTCCATGAGCCGGGCGGTTCGCGAGCTTTCCGAGGCGGTGAATTACGATGACAGTCTTTCCGAGCTTCTTTCCCAGGCGGAGGAGGCGGAAAGCATTGTAAGCGATCTGAGCCGGGCTCTTTCCGATTACGGATCAGAGCTTCAGTTTGATGACAGGGAACTTTCTGCCCTGGAGAAGCGACTGGATTTTCTCCATGGATTGCAGATGAAATACGGAGAAACCTATGAGGAAATGATCGGAGCTCTGGAAAGCCGCAGAGAGCGGCTGGAACAGCTGGAGGATTTTGACGGGCGGAAGAAAAAAGCTCAGGCGGCCTGGGAGAGTGCAAAGCATGAGGCGTTTCTGTTGGCCAAGGAGCTTTCTGACATTCGGAAGGTGGAGGCTTTTCATCTGACCGAATCCATCCGTTCGGCTCTGGTGGATCTCAATTTCCTGGATGTACAGTTTTCCATGGAGTTTAGCTGGCTTGACAGGATCACGGCAAACGGCTGCGATGAAATGGAGTTCCTGATCTCCACGAATCCGGGAGAAGCCCTTAAGCCTTTGGGCCAGGTGGCCTCCGGCGGTGAACTTTCCAGAATCATGCTTGCCATCAAGGCGGTGCTTGCCGATACGGATGATATTGAGACTCTGATTTTTGATGAGATCGATGCAGGCATCAGCGGGCGGACAGCCCAGAAGGTTTCGGAAAAGCTGAATGATATCGGGCGGAGCCATCAGGTGATCTGTATTACCCATCTGCCCCAGATCGCTGCCATGGCCGACAGGCATTACAAAATAGAAAAAACAGTGAAAAACGGAAGAACGGTCACAGAGGTGACGAAGCTGGGAGAGAGAGAAGAGATCGCCGAGCTCTGCAGACTTCTTGGAGGTGCGGTCATCACCGATGCGGTGGAGGAGAACGCAAGAGAGATGAAGGAGCTGGCCAAAACCTATAAATGCTGATTTTGGGGTCTCATCCTTTCAGGAAAATTTTTCCTGAGAAGGAATGAGGCTCTTTGTATGTCTGCCGTTCTTTTGCTTCATACTAAGGGAAACGGAGAACCGATTCCAAAATTCCTGAGGTACGGAGGCAGGCCATGACACGGAAGCAGAAATACAGACAGCTTTTAATCGTTCTGATCTGGTTTATGATTATTTTTACCGGTTTCTTTTCTTATTATTACCTGAGAAGTCAGATTCCTGAAAAAATTCATGTGGTGGTGGGAGAGAAAGGAAGCTTTTCGTTTTCTCTTCCCTGGGGAAGTACTCTGGAGACGGAGAGCGAGGAAGTACTTCTGGGAAACAGTTCCAATATACCGAAGGGAGCTGTCCGTATCGATACGAAGGACAGTGTTACGGTTCAGGGCATGAAAACGGGCCGGTATGCCATGGATCTGAAGCTGTTTGGAGTGATTCCGCTTCGCAGCATTCAGGTGGATGTGGTGGAAGAACGGTTGGTTTATCCGGGTGGGGAATCTATCGGATTATATCTGGAAACGGATGGGGTCATGGTGGTCGGGACAGGAGAGCTTACAGACAGGGAAGGAAATACGGTGGAGCCTGCCTACGGTATCATGCAGTCCGGAGATTATATTCTGGAGGTAAACGGAACGGAGACGCCGGATAAGGAAACACTGATAGAGACCATTTCCAAAAGCGGCGGGCAGGCCTGCATTTTTAAGATCAGAAGAAATGGAGAGCTTCTGAAGGTGAAGGTAGATACTGTGGAGACAGAGGATGGAACCTTAAGGGCGGGCATCTGGGTCAGGGACGACGCCCAGGGAATCGGAACACTTACTTACGTGGAGGAAAACGGAGCGTTCGGAGCTCTGGGTCATGCCATGAGTGACAGCGATACGGGAAAGCGGCTGGAGACTGCCGGGGGCGCTCTGGAGAGAGCCAGTATTCAGGATGTGATGAAGGGCGAAGCCGGAGCACCGGGTTCCCTCCTGGGAACGATCATTTACGGAAGCGGAAAGCTGGGAATCATAGAAAAAAATACGGAAACAGGCGTTTTTGGGACGCTGACGGATCGGACGATCCTTGAAGGAGAAGAACCTGTTTTGTTGGGGTATCGCCAGGACGTGGAGCTTGGCCCCGCTGTGATCCGTTGCTGTGCCGACGGGGAAATGGAAGAATATGAGATCGAGATCATCAAGGCCGACAGGACCACCGACAGCAACAAGGGTCTGGTGGTTCAGGTGACCGATGAGGACCTTCTGGCCCTCACCGGAGGCATTGTCCAGGGAATGAGCGGAAGTCCGATTATCCAAGATGGAAAACTGGTAGGAGCGGTTACTCATGTGCTGGTGAACGATCCGACAAAAGGTTATGGGATTTTTATTGAGAATATGCTGGATGCAGCGGGATAATCCTAAGCAGGTAATGCAATGAGTATCACATTGTGTTGCTTGCTTTTTATGTATAAAAAAGAAAGAATTATTTTTCATAAACCACGCATTGCGATTCCGCAAATAATGTGATATGATTAATGAAACACTACATGGAGGCATTCAGAAATAATGGAATCTGCAGATAAAATACGGAGACTTAGGGAACAAACAGGAATGACCAGGAAAGATTTTTCAATACATATTGGAATTCCTTTGAGAACGATAGAGGATTGGGAGGCGGGGCGCAGGAGACCGCCGGAATATATTCCACGGCTGATTGACTATCAGCTGAAGTATGAAGAATTAATCGGGAAAATGAAAAAGGAGGAGCAGGATGTTGATTAATAATGAAATTGTAATTTTTGAAACGGAAGATAAGCAGGTGAAATTACCTGTAGCTGTGGATAACGAAACAGTATGGCTGAATCGTAATCAGATATCTGAGCTGTTTGACAGAGATGTAAAAACAATTGGTAAGCATATTAATAATGCTCTTAAAGAGGAATTATATGTTGATAATTCAACTGTCGCAAAATTTGCGACAGTTCAAATTGAGGGAGAACGAGAAGTAGAAAGAAATATCGAATACTATAGCCTTGATGTTATCATTTCCGTTGGCTATCGTGTGAAATCAAAACGTGGTGTGGAATTTCGCCGTTGGGCTAATTCCGTATTGAAACAGTACATATTGAAAGGATATGCTGTGAATGATAATCGTATCAAACAGCTGGGAGAAGTGATACGAATTATGAAAAGGACGGAAAATGAACTGGACAGCAAACAAGTGCTTTCCGTAATTGAAAAGTATAGCAATGCACTCGATCTGCTGGATTCTTATGATCACCAGAACATGACTCGACCGAAAGGAAATGAAGCAACATATGTTCTTCAATATGAAGAATGTATGGAGGTGATTCAGAGTATGCGATTTGGTGATGAATCGGATCTATTCGGTAAAGAGAAGGATGACTCTTTTAAAGGCAGTATCGGCAATATTTATCAGTCTTTCGGTGGAGTGGATATTTATGAATCACTTGAAGAAAAGGCAGCCAATCTTTTATACTTTGTAACGAAGAATCATAGTTTTTTTGATGGAAATAAAAGAATTGCAGCAACCATGTTTTTGTATTTTCTGGATAAGAATAATGCGTTGTTTGTAGACGGGAAAAAGAAGATAGAGGATTCAACATTGGTTGCCCTCACGATCATGATTGCTGAATCGAGGCCTGAAGAAAAAGAAATGATGATCAGCGTGATAATGAATTGCATGCAATAAAAATGTTGTCCTTAATGACAATCACTCGTGAGCGGCAGCCCGATTATTCAGAACGGGAAGCTGGTGAGCGCGGTGACGCACGTTTTCGTCAATGACCCGACGAAAGCCGGACAGCCGACAGACACGAAGTGACTGGCGGCTGCAGCCCGGCGGAGTAAAAGGAACGAACCTCTCTGGAAGTTCTCTCAGGGAGGTTCGCCTTGATTTATTATGTTAATCTTGCCATATGGCTTGATTATACAGGCAAAGATAAAAACGCAATGTACATAATCAAAATGTACTAGAGCTGGTAGGTAGCCCAGCCGTCCTATATTCTATAGGGTAAGTAACCTGCCCTCCGGGTTGTCCATTCTTTGCTTAACAATTATTTGCGCGAACTATGAGGAAAGTAATCTGCCTGCAGAATTACTTGACAAAAGTCGCGACAACGAGCACGACTGTGCGGGACAGGAGGGATTGTCATGGACAAAGTGAGCAGCAAACTGACGGTATTTTTTGAAGATCCGTTTTGGGTAGGAGTTTTTGAGCATATCGAAAATGAAAAGCTCTCGGTGGCTAAGGTGACTTTTGGTGCAGAACCGAAGGAGTACGATATTCAGGAGTATATTCAAAAATGCTATTATGGTTTGCAGTTTAGTCCGGCTGTGGCAACTGTTGTAAAAGAGACGAAAAGAAATCCAAAGAGGATGCAGCGTGATGCGAAAAAACAGATGCAGGAAAACGGCATCGGCACAAAATCACAGCAGGCGTTGAAAATGCAGCAGGAGCAGAACAAACAGGAACGTAAGATAAGAAGCCGGGAACAAAAAGAGGCGGAAGAGATACGGATGTTTGAACTGAAACAGCAAAAGAAAAGGGAAAAGCATAAGGGGCATTAACGCCCCTTAGCGTCGGTGAACAGGAACCGTGTTGCCCTCTGTTCACCGACGCTGGCTTTATCCGATTGTTCTCAACGAATCATTTCTTCATCAGCCATGATTTCGTCTGAAAGGTCTTTTAGATTCTGAATGGAAAGCTGATTCTTTCCGCGTTTCTTAGCGGTATAAAGCTCCTTATCTGCTGCGTCGTAAAGCCCCCGGAAGGAAGAGCCGTTGGGGGAGGAACAGGCAGCACCGGCTGACAGAGTCGGAGCTGTGGGAAGCTTTGTCAGAGCTCTGCTGATTGAGCGGAAAACCTCTGAGGTCCTTCGGTGGATGTCTTCCAATGTAGCGTTTCGCCCGAAGCGGAGCAGGCAGCAGAATTCGTCGCCGCCCATGCGTCCTGCCAGGTCATCCTGGCGGATTGCGGATGTGAGGGCACCAGTCAGGCAGAGCAGAAGCTCGTCCCCCTTTGGATGTCCGAAGGTATCGTTGTAATCCTTGAAATGGTCCACATCCATCATCATCAGAACACAGCGGGAGTTTTCGCCGGAAAGCTCCCGCTCACAGTTCTTTCGGAAGGCAGCCTGATTTAACAGTCCGGTCATGGGATCCTTCTGAATGGATTCCTCAAGACGCCTGAGGCTCATCATGGCCCGGTTGCGGGCCTGACCGATCTGGAGCTGGACAGAGATGGAATCCGTGATATCCGAAACGATGATCGTGGACCGTTTCTTTCCCGAGGCAGGGTCTGTGTCGGGAATACCGGTACAATATACGTACCGCCCGGTTCCATCCTTTCGGCGGATGCGGTGTTCCAGATAAACAATGCCTGCATGTCCGACCATATCGTTAACCATTTTCCAGTAGATCTCCTTGTCTTCCTCAAAAAGAAGATCGTTTTGTGTAAGAGAAAGATTCCGGATATCATAGATGGTATAGCCGGTAAGCTGTTCGAAATTTTCATCCACCTGCTCAATGACTTCTTTATCATTCAGAAAATACTGGGAATAACGGACCGGATTCACCAGAACGGTCTTTGCGGGAGCCGTTTCTTTGGAACCTTCTTTTTCAGCGATATTCTCCGGATGTATCGTTTCACAGGTGGTTTCTGAGGGATGGGATTTTCCGTTTTCCAGCATTCGCACAAAGACATCCACGATGTAAGGGTCAAATTGAATGCCGGAACAGCGGACAAGCTCAGCACAGGCGGCTTCGCTGGTGATCCCCTTCCGGTAGGAGCGGTCGGTGACCATGGCATCGTAGGCATCCACGACACTGATGATCCTGGAGAGAAGAGGAATGGCTTCAGACTGCTGACCGTCAGGATAACCGTTGCCATTCCAGTATTCGTGGTGGTGCAGGATGGGCTCTGCCACAATGTTGAGCTCGGGGGTGGCTCTGGCGATACGGTAGCCTTTTTCCACATGTCCCCGCATGATGATCCATTCTTCGTCTGTCAGAGGCCCCGGCTTGTTCAAAATATGGAGAGGGATCCCCACCTTTCCAATGTCATGGAAAAGACACAGCAGGGAAAGCTGATCTCTTTCATAATCGGTAAGGCCGATCCGGTAAGCAAGGCTGTCACCCAGCAGTCTGGTTCGCTGGACATGCCCTTCTGTTTCCGGATCGCATTCGATCAGCATCTGACGCAGGGATTCGATGGCGCTGGAGCGGTCGGATTCGCTGTCAAGAACCTTTCTGGTTCTCAGGATGGAGATGGCCTTTCCGGCGGCATCCATGACGTCATTTGTCTCATCCAGCATACAGACGGCAAAATCTATTTTCAGACGGAAGGGAAACTGGGAATAGGTCTGCAGCTGCTCTGCTGCATCCTTCATCCGTTTTTTAATCTCATTTTTGGACAGACCATAGCAGACAGCACACAGATTGGCATCCCGGAGACGGATGAATACGGTATTGGCCGGCAAATGCTTCTTCATGACCTTTGCCTGGAGGGCGATTGCCTCATCGCCGCAGCTTTGGCCGATGGTATTATTGAGGAGAGACAGCCGGTTCAGATTGCAGACGGCAGCACCCACCGGCTGGGTCTGAGAGGAGGACAATTCTTTCCGGTGAAGAGAAAAGTAGTGTTCTGTCTGAAAACCGGTCAGGGAATCAATTCCCAGCATATTGTTGGTAAAGATAAAAAAGCGGGCTATGATCCTCTGTTTCTTGTCCCGGAGAAGCTGGAAGTCGCAGATATAGGAGGTATGCTCCCCATTGGGCTCGGTCCAGTAAAAGCGGGTCTCTTCGTCCAGGGAGGGCAGCAGGGTCCTGGCAGCCTGGTTGGAGAGAATCAGCCGGTCATTGTCATCAAAAAGGAACAGAGGCTGACTGGAATGGTCCAAAATGATCTGGCGGGCCTGGTTGAGAAGGTTTCGGTCACCGCGGACAAGTGTATTCCAGTAAATAACATAGCCAAACAGGCTGTACAGCAGAACGGAATAGTCAATGTTCCGCTCTGTCAGCTGCAGCAGATAGGCGGCATTTATGATAACGACAAACAGTACACTGAAAATGATGCGAAGATAATAGTTCCGGTATAAATAGGAAATACGGAACACATTCATAAAAATCAGAATAAAACCATATCCGATGATCAGGTAACACAGAAGCAGATGAAGAGTATAAAACGGGTGGGGTTCAAAGACCCAGCTGGCTATACCGCTGTTGCCGACATTATGAAAAGCATAGGTAATAGCTTTTTCATGGAAGGGGTTCGACAGGAGAATCAGGATATCGATGGAAGACCAGATGTGCAGACCGGACAAAACACATCGGGCACTTTTGACGCGAGAGGTATCAATATCCAGAAATGCATAAAAAAACCTAAGCAGAAAAAGCAGCATACAGTCAATGAAGCAGAAATAGATGCTGCTGCTTAAGGACATGACGAAATAGTTTTTAGTCATGATACTGATCAGGTAGGAGATGCTGACCAGGGCGGAGAACAGCATGGAAAAACCCAGCATCCGCCCCTTGCGGGACTTCTTAGACAGACACTGAAAACTTACCAGCAGATTGGCGAGTGCAGTGAAGGAAAAAAGGCAGCAGCATATAATTCGGTCCATAGGACATCCTCCGCATTCTTCTGATAAGACCATTATACGACAGGGTGAAAGGGATTTCTACTGCTTTTTCAATTTGTACCTGCATGAATCTGTGTTCCATACAGACTGACGAAAATTTTTTGTGCTTTTTGAAAAAAACAACCCCCATGGGGGCTTAAAATTCGAAAAATATATTGTTATACTATTATCAGTTGAGAGTCTAGAACGAGATTCGTTCGGGAAAGAGAGGTACATAGTTATGCATATGGCAGACGCATTAGTGGCCCCGGCAGTCGCCGCTACCATGTATGTTGCTTCCGGTGTAACCACCGGTATTTCCGTGAAAACTTTAAAGAAGGATGAAAATACAGCAAAGCTGCCCACTATGGCGGTGGCTTCTGCCCTGGTTTTTGCAGGACAGATGATCAATTATACGATTCCGGGTACCGGTTCCTCCGGTCATCTGTGCGGCGGCATGCTGCTGTCGGCGCTCCTCGGACCTCAGGCGGGCTTTTTGTCCATGGTGGTGATCCTGGCGATCCAGAGTCTGTTTTTTGCCGACGGCGGACTTCTTGCTCTCGGAGCCAACTGCTGGAATATGGCATTTTATGGATGCTTTGTAGGATATTATCTGATCTGGAGACCGATCATGCAGGGTAAACTGTTCTCGGGCCTTGGGACGAAGGCGGCAGGACGTATCCGGATCATCCTGGCAGCTGTCCTGGGCTGTGTCCTCACTCTTCAGCTGGGAGCTTTCTCGGTTGTTCTGGAAACCTCCGTTTCCGGTATCACGGAGCTTCCCTTCGCAGCTTTCGTCGGCATTATGCAGCCGATCCATCTGGCCATCGGCCTTGTGGAGGGGCTGATTACCTCAGCGGTTCTCCTGTTTGTCTATGAGACACGTCCGGAGCTTTTGATGGATGTGAATACAGATCAGGAGAAGGTCAGAAATAAATGCTCGTTAAAGACGACACTGGTGATCCTGGCAGTGGTGGTCGCAGTGGTGGGAGGCGGTCTGAGCCTCGTCGCCAGCTCCAATCCCGACGGCCTGGAATGGTCCATGTTCGGTAACGGAGAAGCGGGCTACAGCGAGAACATGGGACTGGATGAAGAAAACTATGGTGTTTCCAGCAGTGCAGCCGATGTGGCCGGATCCATCCAGGAAAAGACGGCGGTGCTTCCGGATTACGCTTTTTCAGAAAGTGACAGCGCCGTGGGAACCAGCGTTTCCGGCCTGGTGGGTTCCGCAGTAGTTGCCGGAGCAGCGGCTCTCATCTGTCTGGCAGGAGGCTTTTTCCGAAGGAAAAAAAATACTGCAAAAGCATAGAATTTATGATAAGATAGCAGAGGCATCCTTTGGGTGCCTCTATACGCTTTTTTAGAGGTTATTATGGATAAATTATCTCATGCCCAGTCGGAGCTTCGGGAAATGGATGCTCTGGCTGCAGAAAACTCGCCGATCCACAGGATCCATCCCTTATGCAAGCTTCTGGTCACGATTCTTTATATTGTGGTGGTGGTATCCTTTCCCAAATATGATTTTACAAGGCTGATCGTCATGGTGCTGTATCCGGTCCTTTTGTTTCAGGCTGCAGGGATTCCGGTTCATGTCTGCTTTTACAAGCTCAGGATCGTTCTGCCTCTCGTCTGTGCAGTGGGCCTTGTGAATCCTTTCCTGGATCATACGCCGGTGATGCAGCTGGGATCTGTGGTTATCACCGGAGGAGTGGTATCCATGGTGACGTTGATGCTGAAGGGTGTTTTTTCTCTGATGGCATCCTTTCTTCTGATAGCAACAACGCCTATGGATTCTCTTTGTGCCGCCTTAAGAAAGCTGCATGTTCCCGTGATTCTGACGACCCTCCTTCTTCTCACCTACCGTTACATCGGGGTGATGATAGAAGAACTGTCTGTCATGAGTCAGGCCTACAGCCTCCGGGCTCCGGGGCAGAAGGGAATTCATATTTCCGCCTGGGGTTCATTTTTGGGACAGATGCTTCTTCGTAGCATGGACCGGGGGGAGGAACTGTACAACAGTATGATGCTTCGAGGTTTTCATGGTGATTTCTTTTATGTCAATGTGCCGCCTCTCAAAATTTCCGGCATCGTTTATACTGCGGTTTGTACAGGAGCGTTTTTTTGCGCCAGATATTTTGATATTACACAGCTTCTCGGAAGTCTGTTTGCGGGGTGAACAGGATGATAAAATTTGATCATGTATTTTTTTCCTATGACAGAGAACACTATGTGGTGGAGGATCTGAGCTTTTCCATTGGGAAGGGAGAGTCGGTGGGACTCATCGGAGCCAACGGAGCAGGAAAATCCACTATTATGAAACTTCTTTTGGGACTCCTCAGCGGGCAGGGAGAGATCCTGGTGGAAGGGATCCCTGTGGAGAAGAAGAATCTGCCGCAGATCCGACGGAAGCTGGGATTTGTTCTGCAGGATTCCGATAATCAGATGTTTATGCCTACCGTTTATGAGGATATGATCTTTGGACCGAGAAATTACGGACTAAGTAAGGAAGAAGCGGACAAAAAGGTGGATGAGGTCCTGGGCCGCCTGGGGCTTTTGGAGTTAAAGCATCGCTATAATCATAAAATATCCGGAGGGGAAAAGAGGATGGCAGCCATTGCCACCATACTTGCCATGGAACCGGATGCCATCCTGATGGACGAACCTTCCACGGCACTTGATCCGGTCAACAGAAGGACGGTAATCAATACGATCAACAGCCTTGCTCAGACAAAGCTCATTGCCTCCCATGATCTGGATATGATTCTGGATACCTGTCAAAGAGTGATCCTTCTTGCCCATGGGAAAATAGTGGCGGACGGGGATGCAAAAACGATCCTGCAGGACAGGGCTTTACTGGAAGCCAACCGGATGGAACTTCCCTTTTGTCTGCAGGGATGGCACGGAGGAAAATAAGAAAGCAAAGTCATGGGGAGAAGCTGCATCCTGCAGATCTCCCTTTTATTTTTTGAAAAATCTCTTGACATATACCGTGGTAGGGTATATAGTAAAAATACCCGAAGGGGGTATTAATTGCAAAGGAGGGTAATACAGATGGAGCAGTATACGGTAACAGGGATGAGCTGTGCAGCCTGCAGCGCCCGGGTAGAGAAGGCAGTTTCCGGAGTACCCGGTGTCTCGTCCTGTTCTGTAAGTCTTTTGACCAATTCCATGGGAGTGGAAGGAACAGCCTCTCCCTCTGATATCATAAAAGCAGTGGAGGAGGCAGGATATGGAGCTTTCCAGAAAAAGAAAGGAGATATGGCGCAAGCTGTACCGGCCGGGACAGAAGGGGCCGATGAAGATGCGCTGAAGGACAGGGAGACACCGGTCCTAAAAAAACGTCTGATCGCATCTCTTGGATTTCTCCTCGTTCTCATGTATTTTTCCATGGGACATATGATGTGGGGCTGGCCGGTTCCTTCATTTATGGAGGAAAATCATGTGGCCATGGGGCTTCTGCAGCTGCTTTTGGCGGCGGCAGTCATGGTCATCAATCAGAAGTTCTTTATCAACGGATTTAAGGGTCTGGTGCACAGAGCTCCCAATATGGATACACTGGTTGCACTGGGCTCCGGAGCTTCCTTTATATGGAGTGTTTACGCCCTGTTCGCCATGACAGACGCCCAGGTGAAAGGCGACATGGCCGGTGTCATGACTTATATGCATGAGTTTTATTTCGAATCCGCAGCTATGATCCTGGCACTCATTACCGTCGGAAAGATGCTGGAAGCGCGTTCCAGGGGGAAAACCACGGATGCTCTTAAAAGCCTGATGAAGCTGGCACCCAGGACCGCCACGGTAGTGAGGGACGGAAAAGAAGTGATCGTTCCCATTGAGCAGGTTGGAAAAGGAGACGTGTTTGTGGTGCGCCCCGGCGAGAGCATTCCTGTGGACGGCAGAGTCCTGGAGGGAATCAGTGCGGTCAATGAAGCCGCTCTGACCGGCGAAAGCATTCCTGTGGATAAGGCAGCGGGAGATCCGGTTTCGGCTGCCACGGTTAATCAGTCCGGATTCATCAAATGTGAAGCCGTGAGGGTGGGAGAGGACACGACACTGTCCCAGATTATCCGCATGGTCAGCGATGCGGCGTCTACAAAGGCGCCCATTGCCAAGGTCGCAGATAAGGTATCCGGCGTTTTTGTCCCGGCAGTTATTTCCATTGCGGCGGTAACGGTGATCGTCTGGCTCCTTACAGGGCAAACCTTCGGGTTTGCGCTGGCACGGGGAATTTCTGTTCTGGTGATCAGCTGTCCCTGCGCCCTCGGTCTTGCTACTCCGGTGGCGATCATGGTGGGAAACGGAGTCGGTGCAAAACATGGCATTCTGTTTAAAACGGCAGTCTCTCTGGAGGAAACAGGAAAAGCGCAGATCGCAGCGCTGGATAAGACAGGGACGATCACAAACGGGGAACCTAAGGTGACGGATGTGATTCCTGCAGAGGGAGTGACCGAGAAGGAATTTCTCGAGGCTGCCTATGCTCTGGAGCAGAAAAGCGAGCATCCGCTGGCAAAGGCGGTTCTGGAGCTGGGAAAAGAACGGAAGCTCTCTTTGAGGGAGGTTTCAGATTTTAAAGCCCTTCCCGGCAATGGCCTTTCTGCTTTGCTGGACGGTGAGGAGCTGGCCGGCGGAAGCTTAAGCTATATCAGCGGCCGGACTGCTGTGCCGGAGCATATGAAGGCACAGGCACAGGCGCTGGCAGAGGAAGGAAAGACGCCGCTTCTCTTTATGAAGGGAGGAAAGCTTTCGGGAATCATCGCAGTGGCAGATGTGATCAAGGAGGACAGCCCGCAGGCGGTAAAAGAGCTTCAGAATATGGGGATCCGGGTGGTCATGCTGACCGGAGACAATGAGCAGACAGCAAAAGCCATTGGCAGACAGGCCGGCGTGGATGAGGTGATTGCCGGAGTTCTGCCCGACGGCAAGGAAAGCGTTATCCGCGCTCTGAAGGAGAAGGGCAGAGTCATCATGGTGGGGGACGGCATTAACGATGCTCCGGCTCTCACAAGGGCCGATATTGGTATAGCAATCGGTGCCGGTACGGATATTGCCATTGATGCGGCAGATGTGGTGCTGATGAAAAGCCGCCTTTCCGATGTGCCGGCAGCCGTGCGGCTGAGCCGTGCAGCGCTGAGGAATATCCACGAAAATCTGTTCTGGGCCTTTTTCTATAATGTGATCGGGATTCCGCTGGCAGCAGGTGTGTGGATTCCTCTCTTTGGCTGGAAGCTGAATCCCATGTTTGGCGCGGCAGCCATGAGCCTGTCCAGCTTTTGCGTAGTATCCAATGCGCTCCGGCTGAATTTTTTCGATATCCGGAACGCATCAAGAGACAAAAAAATAAAAGAAAAACATAAAAAGGAGAAGAAAACCATGGTAAAGACAATGAAAATTGAAGGAATGATGTGCGGACATTGTGAGGCAAGGGTGAAGAAGTGCCTGGAAGCCCTTCCCCAGGTGGCGGAGGCAGCCGTAAGCCACGAAAACGGCACGGCAGTTGTCACCCTCAGTGAAGCGGCAGATGACGCGCTGCTGAAAAAGACAGTGGAGGATCAGGATTACAAGGTGATTTCCATCCAGTAAAAAGAAATCAAATGCGAACCGGGTTTCCGAGAGGAGGCCCGGTTTTTTTGTGGTGCAGGGGATGGATTGACGAGTGCCCTTTGGGATAAATATTAAAACTTTAGAAAAAAATACAGAAAACCCCCTTGATATTTCATCCTAAATCACGTAGAATGGTGGTAAGTGGTTAATATATGGATGTAAGTGGTATAAAGTGGTTATTTTCAGGGTGACTTAAGATGACGAATCAGTTTATGGGTGAATACAATCATACGATGGACGCCAAGGGGCGTCTTATTGTTCCCGCCAGGTTCCGGGAAGCCGGGGGGGATAAATTTATCGTGACAAAGGGACTGGACAAGTGCCTGTTTGTATTCACGGAGGACAAGTGGAGTTCTGTAGTCTCCAGCATCAGCCATATGCCACTGACCAGCGGAAATGCCAGAAAGTTTTCCAGGTTTTTCATCGGAAGCGCCGGAGAGTGTGAAGTGGATAAGCAGGGACGGATTTTGATCCCCGCAAGTCTCCGTGCCTATGCGGATCTTGCCAAGGATGTGGTTCTGGTGGGAGTCGGAAGCCGGGTAGAGATCTGGAATAAGGATGCCTGGGATGATGCCAGTGAATATGACGGAATCGAAGAGATTGCCGAGGGCCTGGAGGAGCTGAGATTTTAACCATGAAATTTTCACATAAGTCAGTACTTTTGGAAGAAACAATCGAATATCTCAATGTGAAGCCGGACGGTATCTATGTGGACGGCACTCTTGGAGGAGGCGGACATGCCTTTGCGGTTTGCAACCGGCTTTCGGATAGAGGCAGGTACATTGGCATTGATCAGGATGCGGCTGCTATTGAGGCGGCTTCCGAACGGCTTGCTCCTTTTGGCGACCGGGTGACCATTGTGAGAAACAATTACGAAAATATGGACACCGTGCTTCGGGATCTGGGAGTTCATGCAGTGGACGGGATCCTTCTTGATCTTGGTGTATCCTCCTATCAGCTTGATACGTTGGAAAGAGGATTTTCCTACAAGGAGGATACGGTTCTGGACATGCGGATGGATCAGCGTCAGACCGTTACGGCAAAGGATATCGTAAACGGCTACAGCGAGGGAGATCTATTCCGTATCATCCGTGATTATGGCGAAGACCGATTTGCTCAGAATATTGCCAGGCACATTGTGGCAGCCAGACAGAAGGAAGAGATACGAACGACAGGCCAGCTTGTGGAGATCATAAAGGCAGCTGTGCCGGCCAAGGTGAGGATGACAGGCGGTCATCCGGCCAAGAAAACCTTCCAGGCGATCCGCATCGAGCTGAATCATGAGCTTGATGTGCTGAATCGTTCCCTTGACAGGATGATTGATCTTCTGAATCCGGGAGGCAGACTCTGTATCATTACCTTCCATTCTCTGGAGGATCGTATGGTCAAGACCAGCTTCCGAAAAAACGAAAATCCATGCATCTGCCCGCCCAGCTTTCCTGTATGTGTGTGCGGCAGAGTGGGCAAAGGAAAAGTGATTACAAAAAAACCGGTTCTTCCCTCGGAGGAGGAACTTTCCGATAACAAGCGGGCTAAAAGTGCCAAGCTTCGGGTGTTTGAAAGGGTATAAGCCTGCCTCCGGCGGCTTGGCCCAGGGAGGGTTATCATGGCAGAATATAAAAGACAGAACGTCCGCCGGACAGCGGGAAGATATGAGGGGCGGAATTTGTACATCGTAGAAGGAAATACGGCAAGGCAGTTTGAGAATCAGGAATATTATATTCCGGAAGAGCGGCGGGGAGAAGAGATCCGCCGGGCCAGACGGACAAGGGAAAGAGCACTGCAGATCAGTCCTGCTTTTGTCCTGTTTCTGGCTCTGGTATCGGTATTTATGCTGGGAACCTGTGTCAGCTATATGAAGGTTCAGGCCTCCATCCATACCAGGATGGCCAATATTGAAACGCTGGAGGGAACCCTGGCAGAGCTTAAGGATCTCAATGAGGCCACCAGCTCCAGGATTGCCGTTGCCTCCGATATCCATCAGATTTACAAGACGGCCACGGAAGAGTTGGGGATGGTATATCCGGACGACAGTCAGGTGATATACTATGACAGAACAGAAAGTGAGTACGTGCAGCAATATGAGGACATCCCGAGAGAATAACACTGCCGGCAAAAAAAACCGGTCAAAACATGCTCCTAAAATATTTCAGAAATACATGAAAAAAAAGCTGGCGCTCACCTTTTTTCTGGTGGCGCTGGTTTTGTTTGGTCTGGCAATCGTGGTAGGCTTTATCGGAAGGGATCATGGGGAAGAATACGGGAAGCGGGTACTGGCCCAGCAAACCTATGCATCCGGTACGATTCCTTTTAAACGGGGGGAGATCACTGACCGAAACGGTACGGTTCTGGCTGCCAACGAGGCAGTATACAATCTGATCCTGGATCCCTCTGTCATCAATTCCAGTGAGAATATCACAGGTCCGACCCTTGATGCCCTGGTGGAATGTTACGGCTACGACAGATCTGAGCTGGAAAAGCTGCTGGAGGAGAATCCCAACAGCAAATACATCCGTTATGAAAAACGAATGAGTGAGGAAAACAGAGATAAATTCCTTGCAAAAGAAAAAGAAGTCAATGAAAACATGGATATCAAGGATAAGATCGACGGTGTCTGGTTTGAAACGGAATACAAGAGGATCTATCCCTACTCCACACTTGCCTGTGATCTGATCGGCTTTGCTTCTGAAGACGGGTCCACAGGAAGCTACGGTATTGAACAATATTATAACGATGAGCTGGCCGGAGTTCCGGGACGGGAATACGGTTCCATCAATGAGGAAGGCAATGCGGAAAAAGTGACCAGGGATGCAGTGGACGGTAATACGATAGTATCTACTATTGATGTGAATTTGCAGACCATTGTCGAGAATCAGCTGAAGCTTTTCAACGAGAAGATCGGTTCAAAAAACACCGCGGTCATTGTGATGAATCCGAACAATGCGGAAATTCTGGCAATGGCGACTTATCCTTATTATAATTTAAACAATCCTTCAGATCTTACAGTCAGCGGGTATTATACAGAAGAACAGATCAATGCAATGAGCGAGGAGGAGAGACTGGAGACCCTCAATGAACTCTGGAAGAATTATATTACCCAGACTACCTATGAGCCTGGTTCGACCGCAAAGCCGTTAACCATTGCTGCCGGCCTTGAGGAAGGAAAACTTTCCGTATCAGACAGCTACATGTGCGACGGAGGCTGGGATATTCCAAATACGAACGGAAGCAGGATCAGCTGCCATAAGACATCCGGTCACGGAATGCTGGATGTGAAGGGAGCCATTGTGGAATCCTGCAATGATGCGTTGATGCAGATCGGATGGCAGATAGGAAGCGAAGTCTTCTGCAAATACCAGCCGATCTTCGGGCTGGGAGACAGGACCGGCATTGATCTGCCGGGTGAGGAATACGGCATCTTAAAAAGGGAAGAGGACATGTCGGAGGTCGATCTGGCCACCAACTCCTTCGGACAGAATTTCAATGCCACAGTCATCCAGATGGCGGCCGTTTACTGTTCTATCATCAATGGCGGAAATTATTATACACCCCATGTGGTCCGGGAGATTTTAAGCTCTGATGGCGCTGTGATCGAGACGAAGGAAAAAAATCTGGTGCGTAAGACGGTCAGTGAGAGCACTTCGGAATTTCTGCGGGAAGCCATGCTTGCCATGGTCGATGAGCAGACACCCTGGTCCACGGCCATTCCCGGCTATGAGATCGGAGGAAAGACAGGAACGGCAGAGAAACAGCCGAGAAGTGATAAGAAATATGTCGTGTCCTTTGCAAGCTTTGTGCCGGCCAGCAATCCGGAATATTTCATGATGGTGGTGATCGATGAACCGGATGTGGAGGATCAGTCCACCGGCGGTTACGCCACGACTCTGACCCATGATCTGTGGGTGGATATCCTTCCTTATCTGAACCTGTTCCCGACCAGAGATACAGGCGAGGAGACGCAGCCTTCCACAGAGAATGTACTTCAGGAGCCGGGCCAGAATACACCGGAAGAGCCAGAGGGCGAAAATCTGAACGGCGAGAATCCGGATGAGACGGATACACCGGAAGGGGAACTCCCGGAAGGAGAAAATCCGGACGAGCCGGAAGGCGAGGGCTATTCCGGTGGAATTTTTCAGGGGGATTTTGAATAGTCTGTAACAAAAGCCCCGGAGGGAACGGATGGTTCCCAATTATACCTATCATCGTTTGAAAATATTAATCGTGTTTATCGTCTGTTTGACGGGCTTTGGAATATTAATGGGCAGGCTGGGATATCTGATGCTATTTCAGTCTGCTCATTATACAGCTTTGGCGGAGGAGCTTCATGAGAGAGAACGGTCCATCAAAGCGGCCAGAGGCCGGATCTACGATGCCAACGGCACAGTGATTGCCGATAACCGGACTGTCTGCACGGTGTCTGTCATTCACAGTCAGATTTCTGATGCAGATGAGGTGGTGAAGGTGCTTTCGGAGCAGCTTGAGCTCGACGAGGTGTCTGTTCGGAAAAAGGTAGAGAAAATAAGCTCCAGGGAGATCATAAAATCCAATGTGGACAAAGCTGTGGGGGATGCCATTCGTGTCTTTGAGCTTGACGGTGTAAAGGTGGACGAGGATTATAAGAGATATTACCCGTTTGGAAGTCTGGCATCCAAGGTGCTGGGCTTTACCGGAGGAGACAATCAGGGAATCATCGGCCTGGAGGTGAAATACGAAAACTATTTAAAGGGACAGAACGGGATGATACTCACGCAGACCGATGCAAGAGGGGTAGAGATCGATGCAGCAGCTGAGGGTAGAATTGAACCGGTGGATGGAAACAGCCTGTATTTAAGCCTTGATATGAACATCCAGAAATTCGTGGAGCAGGAAGCTCGGAAGGTGATGGAGCAGAAGCAGGCAAAAAAAGTATCGGTCATTGTTATGAATCCGAAAAACGGAGAAATCTATGCCATGGTCAATGTGCCGGAATTTGATCTGAACGATCCCTTCACGCTGAATGTCCCGATCGATACTTCATCCATGAACAGTGAGGAAAAGCAGGAGCTTCTCAACCAGATGTGGAGAAATCCCTGCATCAACGATACCTATGAGCCAGGTTCGACCTTCAAGATCATCACAGCGGCGGCAGGACTGGAGGAGGGAGTGGTTTCTCTGACCGATACCTTCCATTGCCCCGGCTACAGGATCGTGGAGGACCGGAGGATCCATTGCCATAAAGTGGCGGGTCACGGCTCGGAGACCTTTGTCCAGGGAGTCATGAATTCCTGCAATCCGGTGTTCATTGAGGTGGGCCTTCGGCTGGGAGTGGAAAACATGTGCCGGTACTTCAACCAGTTCGGCCTCCTTTCCCGGACGGGGATCGATCTGCCCGGTGAAGCGGGAACGATCATGCACAAGGCGGAAAATATGGGAGAGGTGGAGCTTGCCACCGTTTCCTTCGGTCAGTCCTTTCAGATCACACCCATCCAGCTGATCACAACGGCCAGCTCTATCATAAACGGAGGAATCCGTATCACGCCTCATTTTGCCGTTGAGGTGAGAAACAGTGAGGAAACCGTGATCGAGAAGCTTTCGTGGGAGACAGGGGAGCGTATCGTATCGGAAGAGACCAGTGAGACCATGCGTAATATTCTGGAACAGGTGGTGGCGGAGGGAACCGGCCACCGGGCTTATCTCGAAGGATATCGGATCGGCGGAAAGACGGCCACCTCAGAGAAGCTTCCGCGAAGTGAAAACCGTTATATTGCTTCTTTTATTGGCTTTGCTCCGGCCGATGATCCGGAAGTCATTGCCCTGATCACCATCGATGAGCCGCAGGGAATCTATTACGGCGGAACCATCGCCGCACCGGTGGTATCCAATATCTTCGATAATATTCTGCCTTATCTGGGGATTGAGAAAGAGGAGCTTCCCGAAGAGTCTTCGGAAAATTAAGGCCATGGAAAATTAGAGAGGTTTAGAGGTTGATTCTTCCACTGAAAAGTCTTATACTGTAACAGTTAAGGGAAATACAGGGGCTGTCCGGCGGTCCCCAATAAAAATACAGGAGTATCTATATGGATGTAAAGTTTACAGCAATCATTTCCGTTTTGATTTCGTTTGCCATAAGCGCAGTACTCTGTCCGATCCTGATTCCTTTCCTTCGGAAGCTGAAATTTGGTCAGACAATCCGGGAGGAGGGGCCGAAAGCCCACGCGAAGAAGTCTGGGACACCGACCATGGGCGGCGTGGCCATTCTGATCAGTATTGCAGTTACCAGTCTTCTTTTTGTGAAGGATCATCCGAAGCTGATTCCGATTCTTTTTACTACAGTAGGCTTCGGTGTGGTAGGACTTCTTGATGATTTTATCAAGGTGGTGCTCAAGCGCTCCGAGGGGTTAAAGCCCTGGCAGAAGCTTCTGGGCCAGCTGGTCATTGCCGGTATTCTCTGCTATTATCTGCTGACCTCTGACGTGGTTTCCACAGCTATGATCATTCCCTTCACCGGGGGAAAAACGCTGAATCTGGGATGGTTTTTCATTCCTGCCTTTTTTGTCATTGTGCTGGGAACCGATAACGGTGTAAATCTGACTGACGGGCTGGACGGACTGTGCACCAGTGTGACGATTCTGGTAGCTGTGTTTTTTACCGTGGTATCCATCGGGGAGGAAAGCGGAATTGAACCGATCACCGGAGCGGTCGTGGGAAGTCTCCTGGGCTTTCTGGTATTCAACGCGTATCCGGCCAGAGTCTTCATGGGAGATACCGGTTCGCTGGCGTTGGGCGGTTTTGTAGTTTCTACGGCCTTTATGCTGCAGATGCCGATTTTTATTCTGCTGGTGGGCTTTATCTATTTTGCAGAAACTCTGTCTGTAATGCTTCAGGTGGCTTATTTCAAGAAGACCCATGGAAAGCGCCTGTTCCGCATGACGCCAATTCATCATCATTTTGAGCTGGGCGGCTGGTCGGAGACCAGGATCGTGACTGTGTTTTCCACAGTGACAGCGCTTCTTTGCCTGATCGCCTATCTGGCAATGTAACGGATGGAAAAAAGAGAGGAAAAGACATGAATAAAAAAATACTTGTGGCCGGAGGCGGTATCAGCGGGATCGGAGCGGCAAAGATGCTTCTTCAGACCGGGAAAGAGGTCGTTTTATACGACGGAAATGAAAAACTGGATAAAAAGACGCTGGAAGGAAAATTCACCGGAGCATGTCCCGAAATCGTTCTCGGAGAGCTTACCGATCAGGTGATCGGCGAGACGGAGGCCTGTGTGATCAGTCCCGGGATTCCCCTCCGTGTCCCTTTTGTTCAGAAGCTTCGTACAGCGGGAGTACCTGTGTGGAGTGAGATCGAGGCTGCTTTCCGGCATGCAGAAGGCAGACTCTGCGCCATCACGGGAACCAACGGAAAAACCACAACGACGGCGCTTGTGGGAGAAATATTCGGAAATTACTATTCCAGCAGCTTTGTGGTTGGAAATATCGGAACAGCCTATACGGGAAAGGCTCTGGAGACCAGGGAGGATTCTGTCACTGTGGCGGAGGTTTCCAGCTTCCAGCTTGAGACGATCGATACCTTTCATCCCCAGGTCAGCGCCATCCTGAATATCACACCGGATCATCTGGACCGGCACGGTTCCATGGAGGAATATATCCGAGTGAAGGAGCTGGTGACAAAGAATCAGACAGCAGAAGATGCCTGTGTGCTCAATTACGAGGATGAGGTGCTCAGGTCCTTCGGACAGAATATTCTGCCAAGGGTTCTCTGGTTCAGCAGCAAACGGCGGATTCCCGGAGGCATTTACCTGGAGGGCTCCGTCATTGTCAGCGAGCTTTCCGGTGAACGGGAGATCGTGATCGACATTTCCGAGCTGAATATTCTCGGCAATCACAATTATGAAAACGCCATGGCAGCAGCAGCGGCGGCCTTTGCCATGGGTGTGCCCATGGAGGTGATCCGTAAGACTCTCCGGGAGTTCAAGGCAGTGGAGCACCGGATTGAATTTGTGGTGGAAAGAGACGGAGTTTCCTATTATAATGATTCCAAGGGAACAAATCCGGATGCGGCCATTCAGGGAATCAGGGCAATGGTACGTCCTACGGTGCTCATTGCAGGCGGCTACGATAAAGGTTCAGTTTACGGAGAATGGCTGATGGCCTGTCAGGGAAAAGTCAAGAAGCTGATTCTGCTGGGGCAGACGGCTGAGAAAATTGCAAAAGAGGCAGAGGAGCTCGGCTCTCTTGATTTCTGCTTTGCAGCCTCCATGGAGGAGGCAGTGGAGCTGGCAAGGGAAGCAGCGGCTCCCGGTGATGCGGTGCTTTTGTCTCCGGCCTGTGCAAGCTGGGGAATGTTCAAAAATTATGAAGAACGGGGCAGGATCTTCAAGGACCTGGTCAGAAAATGATTTGAGGCGGCAGCCGAACTATAATCTGGAAGTTGGAGTGTGTGGATGGCAGAGCAGGAAACCAGACCGAAAAAGAAGAACAGACGTCAGCGTTATTTCGATTACAGCCTTCTGGCAGTTATCGTCTTTTTGTGCTGCTTCGGTCTCATCATGGTGTACAGCTCCAGCTCCTATGCAGCCCAGGTCAAGACCGGGGATTCTCTGTTCTATCTGAAAAAGCAGGGCGTGGCTCTGATTCTTGGCTTTGTCTGTATGTTTCTTGTCTCCAGGATCGATTACCATAAATATGCCAAGGTGGCAGTCCTTGGCTATTTGCTGGCATTTGTGCTGATGATTCTGGTGAATTTCACGCCCCTCGGCATTGAGTATAATGGTAAAAAACGCTGGTTTGGTTTCGGGAGCACCTCTCTTTTCCAGGCGGCGGAGGCCGTCAAGGTGGCGGTGATCCTGTCCATGGCGAGTCTGGTAAATAAGTTTTCGAGAAAGATCGATACATGGAAGGCCCAGCTTTTGATTCTGATCCTTCAGGCACCGCTGATCCTTCTGGTTGCAGACAATAATCTGAGCAGCGGTATCATTCTTCTTGGCATCGTGTTTGTTGTACTGTTTGTGGCCAGCCGGAAAAAGCTTCGTTTTTTTATGGCGGTGGCCATTGTGGCAGCGCTTGCTGTATTTGTCACTGTGTTTTCGGATAAGATCCTCGAGCTTCATATTCTGAAAGAATATCAGCTGGAACGTATCCTCTTATGGAAAGATCCGACCTCCTATGCTCTGGAGGGCGGTCATCAGGTCCTTCAGGGACTCTATGCCATCGGCTCCGGCGGCCTTTTCGGGAAAGGCCTCGGGGAGAGTATGCAGAAGCTGGGGTTTGTGCCGGAAGCGCAGAATGATATGGTCTTTTCCATTATCTGCGAGGAACTGGGTCTTTTTGGAGCAATCTGCGTGATCCTTCTGTTCCTGTTTATGATCTGGCGGTTTGTGGTGATCGCAAACAATGCACCTGACCTGTTCGGAGCCATGCTGGTGGTGGGGATCATGTCCCACATTGCTCTTCAGGTGATCTTAAATGTTGCAGTCGTTACCAATACGATTCCAAATACAGGAATTACGCTGCCCTTTATCAGCTACGGAGGTACTTCGGTGGTATTCCTGATGGTGGAAATGGGGGCAGCCCTCAGTGTGTCGTCCAGTATACGCTTTGAGCGGTAGCGGAGGAATGCCATGGGTGAACGAAGAGAAGAAAAACATCAAAAGAGAAGAGGAAGGGGACGCAAATGGCTTGTGATGTTCGGCACTTTTGCGGCCCTTTTTCTGGGAGTCCTGCTATTTGCCTACAGCACCAGGCTTACCGACGTGACTGTGACGGGTACCGGCCGTTATACGGAGGAAGAACTGATTTCCATGATTTTTAAGGAGGACAGAGACTGGAATACCTTTTATGCCCTCTATAAAAATAAATTTAAAGAACACGAGGATATTCCTTTTATTGAGAAATATCAGGTGAAGGTGACCGGTCTTCATTCCGCAAAGGTGACTGTATATGAAAAAAGCCTGGCTGGCTGTATAGAATATATGGGTTCCTATCTGTATTTTGACCGGGAGGGAATCATTGTGGAGAGCTCTCGGGAGCTGACTCCCATGGTGCCATTGGTGACCGGACTCAGGTTTCAGAATGTCGTCATGTATGAGAAGCTGACGGTGGAGGATGACAGCATTTTCAGTGAGATCCTGAATTTGTCCCAGCTTCTGGCCGGTTATGAGATTCAGACCGAGGAGGTACATTTTGACAGTCACAAAAACATTTTTCTTAAAGTAGGAAGCCTCACGGTGGTCCTCGGTGACAGTACCTATATGGCAGAAAAACTGTCGGAATTTCATGATATGCTTCCGCAGATAGAAGCGCTTTCCGGCACTGTGTATCTGGATGGATACTCACCGGATGCACAGAATCCTTCGTATCCGTTTATTCAAAATTAAAAAATAAGCTTCGTAAAAATTAATGTATTTTTCTAAAAGTAGTAGTTGATTATTTTTAAAAAATGACTTATGCTATATAAGTGGTGACACCTGTGAAGCGGTGTCTGCCTTTCGAGTGTCAGGTCAAGGGAGGAAAAAATTTTGTTAGAAATTAAGATTAATGAATCCGAGAGCTCAGCGAAAATTATTGTTATTGGTGTAGGCGGCGCCGGCAATAACGCTGTGAATAGAATGATCGATGAGAATATCTGTGGTGTGGAGTTTATCGGTATCAATACGGATAAACAGGCACTTCAGCTTTGCAAAGCTCCGACAGCGATCCAGATCGGAGAAAAGCTGACCAAGGGTCTTGGTGCCGGAGCCAAGCCTGAGGTAGGTCAGAAGGCCGCTGAGGAAAGCGCTGAGGATATTGCAGCAGCCGTTAAGGGTGCTGATATGGTATTTGTTACCTGTGGTATGGGCGGCGGTACCGGTACGGGAGCTGCTCCTGTAGTGGCAGGGATCGCCAAGGAGATGGGGATTCTGACCGTCGGTGTTGTGACAAAGCCCTTCAAGTTTGAGGGACGTGCCCGTATGAACAATGCACTGAACGGCATCGCCCATCTGAAAGAAAATGTAGATACGCTGATCGTTATTCCCAACGATAAGCTTCTGGAAATCGTTGACAGAAGAACGACGATGCCGGAGGCGCTGAAGCGTGCGGATGAAGTCCTTCAGCAGGCAGTTCAGGGCATCACGGATCTGATCAATGTACCGGCCCTGATCAATCTTGACTTTGCGGATATCCAGACCGTCATGATCGATAAGGGAATTGCCCATATCGGAATCGGACGTGCAAAGGGGGATGACAAGGCGATCGAGGCAGTTAAGGAGGCTGTATCCAGTCCTCTTCTGGAGACTACCATCGAGGGTGCTTCTCATGTGATCATCAATATTTCCGGTGATATCGGTCTTATGGAGGCCAATGAGGCGGCAAGCTATGTTCAGGAGCTGGCCGGCGATGAGGCCAACATTATTTTTGGTGCGATGTATGACGATACGGTACAGGATGAGGCCAGCATTACTGTCATTGCTACAGGCCTGGAGTCTTATGATGCCAGTGCGCCTGTAACTCAGAAGGCAGCTGCTTCCACAGGCTTCTCTTCCTATAAGTCTGCGTCCAAGACGGTTCCTTCTTACGGAAGCCAGTCAGCAGCAGGTTCCTACAGCGGAGCTTCTGCAGCGGCAAAGCAGCCTTCCGCAGCGCCGGCATCTGAGAGGAGGACGGTTCCCGTTCGTCCCGCTACACCTGGTTTCAATGGCGGTGCCACTTACCGGGTACCGGAGAATAAGGGAAACATTACGATTCCTGATTTCCTTCAGAGAACAAAGAAATAAGTACATGATTTATGTGAAATGAGCGATATCTGGTTTTGACCGGATATCGCTTTTTTTTCTTGACAGGAAAACGGTCGTTTACTATAATTTGAGGTAAACAATCGTTTACTTTCGGAGGAGGATAAGATGGCTGATACGAAAGAAAGAATTTTGATGACTGCTCTTCACTTATTTGCAAGAGACGGTTATGAGGCTGTTTCTGTCAGTTCTATAGCAGGAGAGCTTGCCATGACAAAGGGGGCGTTATATAAGCATTATAAGAATAAGAGAGATATTTTTGACAGTATTGTGAAAAGAATGTACCAGATCGATGCCGAACAGGCGCGGAAATACCAGGTACCGGAGGAGAAAGCAGAAGACAGACCGGAAGCTTATGAAACCATATCCCTGGACAGCATCCGGAGCTTTACGGCCGCGCAATATCTCTTTTGGACGGAAGATGAGTTTGCATCTGAATTCCGCAGAATGCTCACGTTGGAACAATATCGGAATGCAGAAATGTCGGAGCTTTATAAAAGCTGCCTGACTGCCGGGCCGGTTGCTTATATGGAGGATATTTTTCGGGCAATGATAAAAAACGGTATATTAAAAGAGGCCGACCCCGGACAGCTGGCTCTCGAATACTATGCACCGCTTTATTTGCTGATCAGTCTGGCAGATCATCCAGGCGGAAGGGATCAGTCCTTAACGGTTTTAAAGAACCATATGGAACGATTTATTCAGTGTAATGCGGCCGGAACCCGGGGAAAGGATTCGCTATGACAAATGGAATTATGGCTGCATATGGACGTTCAGATCCAAATGCGGCGTATGCGCGGGATTATCATGAGGGCTGCACGGCAGGCCGGATCCTTTCGCAGGAGAAAGGGATCTATCGTCTGATCAGTGAAAAGGGAGAACAGTTTGCTGAGATATCCGGAAAGCTGCGGTATCACGCCAAACGGGCTGCAGATTTTCCTGCCGTCGGCGATTTTGTGGTGGCAGACTGCAATTCTTTTCAGGGGAATGCGGTGATACATGAAATTCTGCCGAGAAAGAGTGTTTTTATCCGAAAAGCAGCGGGGACGGGCAATACGGAGCAAGTCGTTGCGGCAAATATCGATACGGTTTTTATCTGTATGTCGCTCAACAGGGATTTTAACCTTCGAAGACTGGAACGATACTTTGCTGTCGCCTGGGAGAGCGGGGCATCACCGGTGATCGTTTTAACGAAATCGGATCTGTGTTCGGATCCGGAAGCTTTCATCAGCCATGTGGAACAGATTGCGTTCGGAACAGATATTCTTCTGACTTCTGCCATGGAACAGGACGGATACAAAAAGCTTCTGCCATACATCCCCTTTGGCCGTACAGCTGCACTGATCGGTTCGTCCGGTGTCGGAAAGTCCACCCTGATCAATCAGCTGCTGGGAGAAGACCGTATGGAAACAAGAGGGCTGCGAAATGATGATAAAGGGAAGCATACCACTACCAGACGCGAGCTGTTTCTGCTGGAACAGGGTGGTATGGTGATCGATACGCCGGGGATGAGAGAGCTTGGATTATGGGATACCGGCGAAGGCCTGGAGCAATCCTTTTCTGATATCAAAGCGCTGGCGGCCATGTGTCGGTTTTGTGACTGCAGTCACACCGATGAGCCCCATTGTGCTGTTCAGGAAGCAATCGCGAAAGGGGAGCTTTCGAAGGAGCGTTTCCAGTCCTATCAGAAACTGAAAACTGAGAACAGATATACCGAAGATACAGAGGGATATCTGGCAGAAAAAAAGCAGAAATTTAAAAATATTGCGAAGGTGAACAAAAGCTTCCGCAGAAGATAAGGAGAGAACCTGCCGGAAGAGCTCCTTCTGTCCTGGACACCGGAACAGCTTGACTATATGCATGATGTGGAATACTGGTCAAAGATGGTTGGCAGCTGTCGGAATGCAGAAATTATTACAGTAGAAGAGATGGAAAGCAATGAGGAGGTCTGGGCCGACTGGCTGAAGCAGGAAAATGAATATGCCGTCGGGGACAGAAAGGCAATGGAAGCAGGCGGCGGAAAATATCTCAATTTTATTGCGATCGTCCTGAGAAAGAAATGATAGACACAAGAGACAATCCCTTTTACCCGATTGTGCACCTTTTTGGCTGTTTTGTGACTTCCATGTGGGGCAAGAATTCGTTATAATGGCCTCAGAGAACATCGAAATATCAGGAAAAGGAGACGGCCATGAAGGAAAAGATTAAAATTGTAACCATTGGCGGAGGAAGCAGTTATACTCCGGAGCTGATGGAAGGATTTATCAGGCGGTATCAGGAGCTTCCTGTCGGAGAAATCTGGCTGGTGGATGTGGACGCGGGAAAAGAAAAGGTTGAGATTGTTTCAAGACTTGCCCAGAGAATGTGGGATGCGGCCGGATATCCGGTTCAGGTTCATGTGACGCTGGACAGACGGGAGGCGCTTCCCGGGGCGGATTTTGTGACGACTCAGTTCCGTGTGGGACAGCTGGAAGCAAGGATCAAGGATGAAAGGATTCCCAGCCTCCATGGCATGCTTGGGCAGGAGACCAACGGAGCGGGCGGTATCTTCAAGGCGTTTCGCACCATTCCTGTCATCGGACAGATCATTGAGAATATGAGAGAACTGTGTCCCGATGCCTGGCTGATCAATTTTACCAATCCCAGCGGTATGATCACAGAGGCGGCGATCCGGAAATTTGGCTGGAAAAAGACCATTGGACTGTGCAATGTTCCCGGCATTGCAGAGATGAAGGAGCCGGAAAATATCGGCTGCAGGCCCGGCGAGCTTGTGTATCAGTTTGCGGGACTCAATCATTTTCACTGGCACCGGGTCTGGGACAAGGATGGAAACGAAGTCACGGAGAAGCTTTTGGAGCATATCAATGAGAGAAACGGCGGCACACCGGTCAATATTTATCAGGCGCCTTTTCCCATGGAGCTGCTTCATTCCATGAAGATGATCCCCTGCGGCTATCACCGTTATTATTATAATGCAGATGAAATGCTTGCCCACAGCATGGAGGAATTTCGCAAAGGAGGAACAAGAGCGGAGCAGATGCACCGGGTGGAGAAGGAGCTCTTTGACCTGTACAGAAACCCGGAACTTAAGGAGAAGCCGGAACAGCTTGGCAAGCGGGGCGGCGCCTATTACAGCGACACAGCCTGCGAGTGCATCAGTGCCATCTATAACAACAAACAGAAGCGGATGACCGTCAGCACGGAAAACCGAGGCGCCATTTCCTGCCTTCCGGCAGATTCCATCGTGGAGGTATCTTCTCTGATCTCCGCTAAGGGAGCGGAGCCGGTGGCCTGGGGCGAGATGCCGCCTGCAGAGCGGGGATGGCTTCAGGTGATGAAGGCGATGGAGGAGTGCGTCATTGAAGCGGCCATCACCGGCGATTACGGTCTTGCCCTGGAGGCGTTTACTCTGAATCCGTTGATTCCCGGAGGAAAGGAAGGAAAGAAGGTGCTGGATGAGCTTCTGGTGGCTCACGAAACGTATCTCCCCCAGTTTGCAGACAAGATCGCAGAGCTGAAGGCGGCAGGAGTGGAAACAGAGGATGAGGTGGTACGGGACCTTTTACGAAGGGGGCTTTGAGTATGAACTTCTATATGGGGATCGATGTCGGAGGAACAAAAACCTCCTATGGCTTATTTGATGAAGATAAGAAACTGATCTATAAAGAAAAGCTTCCGTCGGACGATCAGAAGGGACCTTTGGAGTTTTTCGGCCAGGTGGCAAAGAAGCTTTTGGAATTTGCCGAAGCTGCAGAAAACCGGGGCGGGTCGCTGGCCGGTATCGGGATCGGTGTGCCGGGCTTTGTGGATTTTGAGAAGGGGATCATCGCCAGAATTCCAAGTCTGCCCAGGCTGGACGGCTTTGGAGTGGCAGATTTTCTGAGGGAACAGTTAAGCGCGGCAGGAAAGGGAGAAATTCCGGTCGTGGTGGACAATGACGGACACTGCGGGGCTTTGGCGGAATACCGCCAGGGCGCCGGGAAAGGCCATAGAAATATGCTGTACTGTCCGGTCAGTACCGGGATCTCCACAGGCATGATTCTGGATGGCAGACTCTTTCGGGGAAGCAACGGTGCGTCCGGTGAGAGCGGTCATATGCTGACCTGTATCCCGGAGGAGGAACAGATCCCCTGCATGTGCGGAAACTCCGGCTGCTTCAATTCCATGGGCTCCGGAAAGGCGATCCTGACCCATGTGAGACGGTGGCTGGAAGAAGGAGAGACAAGTATTCTTCCCGAACTTGCCGGCGGTACTGAACATATCACCGCAAAGCATATCAATGAGGCATACGAAAAAGGAGATGCTCTGGCTGTCCGTGCGGTGGAGCAGATGGCACATTATCTGGCGGTCTGGATCTTCAATGTGTATATGCTTTTAAATGTGGACTGCATCGTGTTTGCCGGCGGTCTCCTGGCTATGGGTGACAAGCTGTTCGGAAGGATCCGGGAAGAATTTGAGCGTTATCACACCAATGGATTCCCGGTGGAATTTCATTTTACCAAGCTGGGAGAGGATTCCGGGCTCATCGGTGCCATGGAACTGCTGTTTTGATCCTCAGCGCTGTTCCGTCACAGATGATCGGAAACCGGCGGGTGTCATGCCTGTTATGGCTTTAAAAAGACGGAAAAAATATTTGGGGGAGTTGTAGCCCAGTGCATAGGCTACCTCCTCCATTGTTTTTTGTGTGGTGATCAGAAGAAGCTTGGCCTTTTCTATGCGGAGCATATTGAGGTATTCCACGACAGTCTTTCCGGTTTCTTTTTTAAACTGTTTGGTCAGGGTAGAGCGGCTGATGAAAAACAGGGAGGAGAGAGTATCCAGGCTGATCGTTTCAGTCATATGAAGGTTCAGATATTGGATGATCCGTTCCATATTGGTAGGAGGCGCAGCCTCACTCATCCGGATCAGTTCGATGAGGAGAACACGCAGCAGAAGAGACAGCTGTTTTGTACAGCAGCTGGATTTATGATATTCCTCATGGATCATGGAAAAGAGGCTGCCCAGCTTCCCGTCATGATCCTGGACCTGAATCGGATGCTCCAGATTAAGCTGCGGCAGTTCTACCCAGAAGCAGTAGGCTACATTTTCGGGAGATGCCTGAAACCGGTCCTGATGCCAGCAGTTGACCGGGTAAAGGATGGTGTCAAAGAAGGTGAAATTCTGGGAACCGTCCAAAAGCTCGGTCTTTCCAAAGCCTTCCTTTCGATAGATCAGCTCGGTGTAGGGATGGCGATGAAGCGAATAATCCCACAGAGAAGAGAGCCCGTCAAAGAGCTCACAGAATTTAAGGGAAGGCTCACAGTGATAAATCTGATCAATGAGTGAGGGATCCATGGCGTCTCCTTTTCCAAGTCTTTTTCTTATTCTGATTATGGAGGAAGCGATTGTAAATGTCAATCGGTACATACCGTTTCATTGCGAAAACAGTCGATGAAAAATGGCTTTTCGCTCCTTTCTTTTGACAGATTCCGCAGAAGGAATCCTCTATAATAACCCCTGTGAAAATGAATTTATACATAGACGTGCTGTTTGCAGTAAATGTTTGGATGAATATGGGACTCTTATGGCTGACGGGGATCTGCTTAAGATACCGGAGGAAAGGACTTTGGATCGTATCGGGAGCCGCAGTGGGAGGACTTTGGAGCTGTCTTCTGATTCTGCTTCCGTTCTGTTTCCGTGCCTGGCCGCTTCCTCGATGGGGTGAGCTTCTTCTCACCTATCTGGGGATTGGCCCCGCCATGTGCCGGATCGCCTTTGGACGGCGCAGGGCGGCAGAACTCTTCCGTGCGTCCCTTATGCTGGCTGTTGTATCCATATTCATCGGGGGTTTTTTGAATCAGCTGTATTTCCATACCGGTGCAGGATATGTGATGAGAGAGCTTCTGACAGGCAGGAGTGCACAGGGAGGAGGGCTGTCTGTGCTCCTCCTATTGGCTGCTGCTTCTTTTTTTGCAGGAAAAGAGCTGCTTCTCTTTTTTTCTGCCGGAATCAGAAGTCGGGAAAATCTTGTACAGGTGCATCTGGTACGGGGAGAGAAAAGGATCACGGTAACGGCCCTTTTGGATACGGGAAACCGCCTTTATGAGCCGGCTACCGGCCTGCCGGTGTCTGTCGGGGAAAAGGAAGCCCTCAGGGAGCTTTTTCCGGAACCGGAGGAGGATACAGGATTCTTTCTGATTCCCTACCGCAGTGTGGGAGGAGAAGGATTTCTTAAGGGAAAACGGCTGGATTTCATGGAAATTATCCTGCAGGGGGAAACGGTCACGAAGATCGACGGCCCTCTGGTGATTGCCCTCAGGGAAGGAAGCCTTTCCTCAGACGGAAGCTATCAGTTGATTCTGCATCACGAGTTTACCGATGTGACAGCATCTTCAGGGAAGAGGAGGAAAAAATATGGTCGTCAGAGTAGCAGTTCCAAGCAGGTTTCAGCTCAAATTCATCACCAGCATGAGGAGTCTTCTGTTTTCAAAGAAAAACGAAGTCCATTACATCGGGGGCAGCGATGTCCTTCCGGCACCGTTTTCACCGGAAACAGAGGCAGTGATGATCGCCAGGCTGGGAACACCGGAGGAGAAGGAGGCGAGAGCCGCTCTGATCGAGCATAATCTGAGGCTGGTCGTTTACATAGCAAAAAAATTTGACAATACCGGTGTGGGGGTGGAGGATCTGATCTCCATTGGAACCATCGGCCTGATCAAGGCGATCAATACCTTTAACAGTGAAAAGAATATCAAGCTGGCCACCTATGCATCCCGATGTATCGAAAACGAAATTCTGATGTATCTCAGGCGGAACAGCAAGACAAGGCTTGAGATTTCCATTGATGAGCCCTTAAACGTGGATTGGGACGGCAATGAGCTTTTGCTCTCCGACATACTGGGAACGGAGGAGGATGTGATTTCCAGAGGGATTGAGGACGAGGTGGAAAAATCTCTTCTGAAGCTGGCTATCGGAAAGCTTTCGGAGCGGGAACGGAGGATCGTCTGTCTGAGATTTGGCATTGACCGGGAGGACGGGAGCGAGATGACCCAGAAGGAGGTGGCTGATTTAATGGGAATTTCCCAGTCCTATATTTCCAGACTGGAGAAGAAGATCATTCATCAGCTGAAAAAAGAAATTGTGCGGTTTGAATAAATGTGGTAAACTACTGTTTGTAATTACTATTTTCAGGAGGAAACCGTTTGCTATGAAGATGCTTACAAAGTACAGACGTGCAGCAGCCGTGCTGTCTGCATTGTGTTTGATATTGGGATTGGCCGGCTGCGGCTCAGGAACGAGCGGCAGCACAAGCGGAAAGGATGCCTATCAGGCCTATGTCATCAGTATTATGGATGCCAATTATCTCGGGAAATATGACCAATATATGGAGATCACCGGTTCTGCGGAGGCGGAGGCGCAAAAGATCTATGAGGCCAATGTCCAGGATTTTGCTCTGGAGATGGAGGATGCTTTCTCCATCAAACAGGATGTGGTCAGCGTGGCACTGACTGAACGGGTCATCGGGATGGCAAAAACTGTTTACAGTCAGGCGAAATATCAGGCGGTGGATGTGATCCGGGACGGAGATACCTATACGGTATCGGTGGAAATTGAGCCCATCGATTTCTTCGGGACCATTAAGGAGCCCTTCCGGTCGGCAGTGGATGCCTTTAATCTTCGGGCAAAGAACGGCGAATTTGACAACCTTACCAATGAAGAATATGAGGAAGCCTATGGCGAAGCCGTAGTGACAGCGCTGGAGGGAAAACTGTCCCCTGTGACTTACGCAAGCAAGATCAAAGTCGATATCACGCTCGATTACGATAAAGACAATAATGTGTATGTGATCAGCGATGAGCAGATGGAAGGCCTGGACGACAAGGTTGTGAATATGTCCAGATAAGCTGGAAATTTTTCCTTTTTTTTACGAAAAACTCTCCGTATAAATCCACCGGAATCCGTGCATCATTCTATATAGAATGATGATGCGGAGGTAACGGTATGGCTGTATACAAGGTGGAAATCTGTGGAGTCAATACTTCCCGGCTCCCTCTCTTAAACTCAGAGGAGAAAGAAGAACTCTGGGAGAAGATTAAGAACGGGGACCGGGAGGCCAGAGAGCGGTACATCAAGGGAAATCTCCGACTGGTGTTAAGCGTCATTCAGCGGTTTTCCGGCAACAATGAGAATATTGACGATTTATTTCAGATCGGCTGTATCGGCCTGATCAAGGCAATTGACAATTTTCAGACGGATAAAATGGTGAAATTTTCCACGTATGCCGTACCGATGATTGTCGGGGAGGTCCGAAGGTATCTCAGGGATTCGGGAAGCTCAATCCGTGTCAGCCGTTCTCTCAGAGATACGGCCTATAAGGCGATTTATGCGAGGGAAGCCCTGATGAAGCAGAACTCCAAGGAACCCAACATTATGGAAATCGCAGACGAGGTGGGGATGACCAGGGAGGAGATCGTCTATGCACTGGATGCCATCCAAAGCCCTGTGAGCCTTTATGAGCCCATCTACACCGATGGCGGTGATACGCTGTATGTCATGGATCAGATCAGCGACAAGAAAAATAAGGAAGAGCGGTGGGTGGAACAGATTTCCTTAAGTGAAGCTCTGAAGCGTCTTCCGGAGCGGGAACGTCATATCATTGAGCTTCGTTTTTTCGAAGGCAAGACCCAGATGGAGGTGGCAAAGGAAATTGCCATATCCCAGGCCCAGGTCAGCCGCCTGGAAAAAAATGCACTGCGCAGCATGAGGAATTATTTAAGCTCATAAATAAGAGTAAGCGGAAGATTCGGTTCGGGAATCTTCCGTTTTATAATTTCTTGGAGCTTCCTCCGATCATGTGATAAGTTTCACTGTTTAAAAAGCTGGCCCGTTTGACGGAGTCTTCGCCGTAGCGTTTGCGGATCTGATCAATGGCGGAATCCAGCTTTTCCAGTCTGTCATATTTTTCCGAATCAAACAGATTATACTGACGGTAGGACTGTTCTGCCAGTTTGCTGGTCTGAATACCGAGAAGACGGATGGGTGTGCCGTCCCACATCTCATCAAAGAGGGAGGAGACGGCGCAGAACAGCTCTCCGGTCACATTGGTAAGGACGGGGAGTATCCGCTGATGGGTATGGCTTACAAAATTGCAGTCTGTGATCCGGACTGAGATGCAGGAGGCTCTGAGACCGTCGTGGCGGAGTCTGGTACATACGGTTTCGCACAGGGACAGAAGAATATTTTTGGCAGTCTCGGCCGATTCCACATCGTAGGGAATCGTGGTGGAATTTCCTACTTCCTTGTCTTTGGCTATGTGAGAAAAAAGCTGGCCGTCGTCGATGCCGTTGGCATACCGGTGCAGCATTTCTCCGTGCTTTTTCAGATGAGCACGGATCGTGGCAGGATTGCTGGCTGCCAGCTGTCCAATGGTGTGGATACCGAGATTCCGAAGAGAGTTTTCTGCTGAGCGGCCTACCATGAAAAGCTCACTGATATCGAGCGGCCACATTTTGGCAGGGATCTCGTCAGGAAAGAGCGTGTGGATCTTATTTGGCTTTTCAAAATCGCTGGCCATTTTGGCGAGAAACCGGTTTTCGGAAATGCCCACATTGACGGTGAAGCCGAGCTCTTCATAAATGGTTTTCTGGACAGAACAGGCGGCCTCTGTCGGACTTCCGTACAGAAGCTCTGTTCCTGTCATATCCATAAAAGCCTCATCAATGGAAAACTGCTCCACATGAGGGCTGTAGCGTTTGAGAATTTCCAGAAAGGCTCTTGAATTTTTGTCATATAATTCAAAATCCGGCGGAAAGAGTACAAGATCCGGGCATTTTTTTAGGGCAGAGACCACCGGCTCCCCGGTTCGGACGCCGAAGGATTTTGCCAGAGGAGACTTGGCTAAAATGATACCGTGGCGCTTTTCCCGGTTTCCGCCAATGGCAGAGGCGATGAGACGGATATCTTCCCCGCAGCCGTTCTGCAGTTTATGGACGGCGGTCCAGCTTAAATAGGCGGAATTGACATCAATATGAAAGATCAGGGGACGATGGGACATAGGAAGCTCCTTTCACAGGATCAACAGCAAACTTTTGTTTATCTATTATAACATATGATCTTCCGAAAATCAAACATATGTTCTGAAAAATATTTTTCTTTCTTGTGCATTGCCCTTACCTGTGTTATGATAGAGTCCATCGGAGGAAGCTTATTTATGGGAAAGGCACTTTACATTGCAGAAAAGCCCAGTGTTGCCCAGGAGTTTGCAAAGGCTCTCAAGGTGGGCGGAAAACGACATGACGGCTATCTGGAATCGGAGGATACCATCGTGACCTGGTGCGTCGGCCACCTGGTGACCATGAGCTATCCGGAAGCATACGACAGCAAATACAAACGGTGGAGTATGGACACTCTGCCGTTTATTCCTGAACATTTTAAATATGAGGTCATCGGAAATGTGAAGAAGCAGTTCCAGACCGTGAAGGGACTCCTAAACCGGGAGGATGTGGAGACGATTTACGTCTGCACCGACTCGGGGAGGGAAGGAGAATACATCTACCGTCTGGTGGAGCAGATGGCCGGAGTCCGGGGGAAGAAACGGCTTCGGGTCTGGATCGATTCTCAGACCGAGGAGGAGATCTTAAAGGGGATCCGCACAGCCAGGGATCTGAGCGATTATGATAATCTGGCGGAGTCCGCCTATCTGCGGGCCAAGGAAGATTATCTTATGGGAATCAATTTCTCCAGGCTTCTCACCTTAAAATACGGAAACGTGATCTCGGGCTGCATGAAGTCGGACAGAACGGTTGTCAGCGTGGGACGGGTCATGACCTGTGTCCTTGGCATGGTTGTCCGAAGGGAACGGGAGATCCGTGAATTTGTGAAAACGCCCTTTTACCGGGTGCTGGCTTCCGTGACCTGTGAGGGAAGAAGCTTTGACGCAGAGTGGAGGGCTGTGCCCGGGAGCCGTTACTACGGAACTCCTGCGTTATATAAAGATAACGGATTTCTGGAACGGGAAAAGGCGGAGGAGATGATCAGCCGCCTTTCGGAGAAGAAACCTCTGTCGGCAGAGCTTATATCTCTGGAAAAGAAAAAGGAAAAGAAGAACCCGCCGCTTTTGTTCAATCTGGCGGAGCTTCAGAACACCTGCTCCAGAAGATTCAAACTGAGTCCTGATGAGACCCTCAAGGTGGTGCAGGAACTTTACGAGAAAAAGCTGGTCACTTACCCGAGAACGGATGCCAGAGTCCTTTCCACGGCAGTGGCAAAGGAGATCTATAAAAATATTCAGGGCCTGAAAGCGATTCCCGGCGTGTCGGGCTTTGCCGCCCACATTCTGGAGAGCGGAAGCTACAAGGGGATCAGCAGGACAAAATATGTGAATGATAAGCAGATCACGGATCATTACGCCATCATTCCCACCGGCCAGGGCATCGGGGCATTGAAGGGGCTTTCCGGCGTGTCGGTGAAGGTTTATGAGGTGATTGTCCGCCGCTTTTTAAGCATCTTTTATCCGCCGGCGGTGTATCAGAAATTTGGCCTGGAGCTTCTTATCGGGGATGAGCATTTCTTCGCCGGCTTTCGCGTACTTCTGGAGGAGGGCTATCTGGCGGTGACCGGCTATAGGAAAAGTAACGGCGCCAGAAAAGATAGTACGGGAAGCGCAGCTGACAGTGAGGACGGCGACGGAGCGGGAGAGGAAGCCGGGAAGGATGGGAAAAGTCCGGAGGCCGATATCAACGATCCGGAGTTTTTAGAAGCCATGAAGCGGCTGTCCAGGGGGCAGCGGCTGCCTGTGGAGGCGCTGAACATCAGAGAGGGAGAGACCTCACCGCCCAAGCGGTACACCTCCGGAACCATGATCCTTGCCATGGAAAATGCCGGACAGCTCATTGAAGACGAGGAACTGCGGGCCCAGATCAAGGGAAGCGGCATCGGGACCAGTGCAACCAGGGCAGAAATCTTAAAAAAGCTTGTAAACATTAAATATCTGGCCTTAAACAAAAAGACTCAGGTGATCACGCCCACCCTTCTCGGTGAGGTGATCTACGATACGGTTTACATGTCGATCCGGCCTCTTCTGAATCCGGATCTGACAGCCAGCTGGGAAAAGGGCCTTACCTATGTGGCGGAAGGAACCATTACCGGCGAAGAATATATGCAGAAGCTAAAGGATTTTATCGTCAGACGGACGGAGAATGTGATGCGGCTCGGCAACAGTGCCCAGATTCGGCAGTGCTGCAGCCGGGCAGAGGGATTTTATAAAAAGACAGTACGGAGCAGAAAGCGTGAATGACCATGTGGAAAAAATGTGTGGGTTTATACAGAAAATATGAGGAGATCATCAATTATCTCATAGTGGGAGTTTTGACAACGGTGGTGAGTCTGGCCATCTATTACGGATCAGTTCTTACCTTTTTAAATCCGGAAAATGCCATTCAGCTGCAGATCGCCAACGTGATCTCCTGGATCGGTGCAGTGGCCTTCGCCTATGTGACAAACCGGAAATTTGTCTTTAAAAGCCACAGCAAAAACCGGCTTTCGGAGGTGGCAAAATTTGTGGGCTCCCGTGTGGCGACCCTTCTCATGGACATGGCTGTCATGTATCTTCTTGTGACCCTTCTTCACGGAAGCGATAAGATCGCCAAGCTGGTAAGCCAGGTGGTGGTCATGGTGGGAAATTATGTGTTGAGCAAGCTGTTTGTGTTTCGGAAAAACAGCCAGAGGTGACGGACAATGGATTACAAAAAAATGCTGGAAGAGAAAAAAAGGCTGTCAGAGGGAACGGATGACAAGTCTCAGAAGATCATGGAACAGGTCATCCGCCGTGTGATTGCGGGAGACTGGAATATGACCCCCGACGGGACAAAGGCCGAAAAAGCCGGTGTGCAGACCTCGAAAGACAGGGGGCCCCGCATTCATGATATGATGAGAAAGGAGTTTGTATCCTGTGATGAGGAAAAGGGGATCCTGACTCTTGCCTTTGAGGTGGAGGAATGGGAACTGAATCCCAACGGTGTCATGCACGGCGGACTCATTGCCACCGCCATGGATACCACCTGCGGGATGCTGGTGCGTTATCTTTCCGGGAAGCTGGGAGCCTCCACGATTTCTCTGAATGTGGATTATTTAAGACCGGTACCGTTGGGAGACCGGCTGCTTGTGACAGCCCGCGTTCTCCGTATCGGAAGGAAGGTGGCAAATCTGACGGCGGAGGCTGTGAGGGCATCCGACGGCAAAACGGCAGACGCGGCGGCGGCAGTTTTCTATTTGGGTGAATAGGAAGCCATAAAGTATTTTACAAATTGGAATTCTGTGGTATGATATAAAAATATCGGAGACACTGTAAAAAATGGTGTCCTATTGAAAAACAGACAGCAGGAGGCTTTTATGGAAAACGAAACTAAAAACTTTATCGAGCAGATCATTGATAAGGATTTGGCCGAAGGGGTCTATGACCATGTGCAGACCAGGTTTCCACCGGAGCCCAATGGCTATCTTCACATTGGACATGCCAAGTCGATTCTTCTGAATTATGGACTGGCAAAGAAGTATCAGGGTAAATTTAACATGCGTTTTGACGACACGAACCCGACCAAGGAAAAGAGTGAGTTCGTGGAATCCATAAAGGCTGATGTAGCCTGGCTCGGGGCAGACTGGGAGGACCGTCTGTTTTTCGCATCGGATTATTTTGAGACGATGTATGAATGCGCAGTCAAGCTGATCAAGAAGGGGAAGGCCTTTGTCTGTGATCTGACGGCAGAACAGATTCGGGAGTATCGCGGAACCCTGACCGAGCCTGGGAAGAACAGCCCTTACCGGGACAGGAGCGTCGAGGAGAATCTGGAGCTTTTTGAAAATATGAAGAAGGGTGTTTACAAGGACGGCGAGAAGGTTCTTCGCGCCAAGATCGATATGGCTTCTCCCAACATTAATATGCGGGATCCTGTCATTTACCGCGTGGCACATCTGACCCATCACAATACGGGAGATGCCTGGTGCATTTATCCCATGTATGATTTCGCCCACCCCATTGAGGATGCGGTTGAGCATGTGACCCACTCCATCTGTACACTGGAATTTGAAGATCACCGGCCTCTGTATGACTGGGTAGTGCGGGAGTGTGAGTTTGATCATCCGCCCAAGCAGATCGAGTTTGCCAAGCTGTATCTGAAAAATGTGGTGACCGGCAAGCGGTATATCAAGAAGCTGGTGGAGGACGGTATTGTGGACGGTTGGGATGATCCCCGTCTGGTGTCCATCAGCGGTTTGAGACGGCGCGGCTATACGCCGGAGTCCATCCGCATGTTTGTGGAGATGGCAGGCGTTTCCAAGAGCAACAGCATCTGTGAGATGCCCATGCTGGAATACTGTATCCGTGAGGACCTGAAGATGAAGCGGCCCAGAATGATGGCAGTTCTTCATCCTCTGAAGCTTGTCATTGACAATTATCCTGAGGATCAGGTGGAATATATGGAGGTCCAGAATAATCAGGAAAATCCGGAACTGGGCGTCCGCACCGTTCCCTTCTGCAGGGAGCTTTACATCGAGCAGGAGGATTTCATGGAGGTGCCTGTGAAAAAGTATTTCCGTCTCTTCCCCGGCAATGAGGTCCGCCTCATGAACGGATATTTTGTGACCTGCACCGATGTGGTGAAGGATGAGAACGGAAATGTCACCGAGGTACACTGCACGTATGATCCGGAGACAAGAAGCGGAAGCGGCTTCACCGGAAGGAAGGTGAAAGGAACCATCCACTGGGTATCCGCCCGCCATGCAGTGAAGGCGGAGGTCCGCCTTTATGAGAACATCATCGATGAGGAAAAGGGAGTATACAATGAGGAGGACGGAAGTCTGAATCTGAATCCCAATTCCCTGACGGTCCTGAAGGAATGCTATCTGGAGCCGGGACTGGCAGATGCCAAAGTGCCGGACAGCTTCCAGTTTGTGAGAAACGGATATTTCTGTGTGGACAGCAAGGATTCCACTCCGGAGCATCCGGTATTCAACCGGATCGTATCACTGAAGAGCTCCTTTAAGATCGAAAAGGCTTAAATGGGCCTTCTCCTGCATATAGTAATCATGAGAATTCTGAATGTGGTGAGTCATGATCTATGTGGTGGAGCAGGGGGATTCCCTGTATTCGATTTCACAGCGCTTCGGTGTGACGGAAGCGCAGCTTATCCGGGATAATCAGCTTTATGGCCTGTCTCATCTTGTGGTGGGGCAGGCTCTGTTGATTTTGACAGGAGAGAAGACCGTTTCGGTGGGAGATCTGTTTTCCTCCGGTTATACGTATACTTTTGTGAATCCGGGAGTTCTTTCGGAGGCACTTCCCCATATGGATGAGCTGATGGTGTTTTCCTACGGCTTTACCATCGACGGGGAGCTGATCCCGCCGGCCGTGGATGACCTGCCTGTGATCAGACAGGCCTGGAGGGCAGGGGCAGAGCCTGTGTTGGTTTTAACACCCTTCGACGCTTCGGGAGCCTTCAATAATTATCTGGTCAGGCAGGTGGTGGAAAATAAGCAGGTTCAGGACACACTCATTGCCAACCTTCTTCAGACGGTAGAGGAACGGGGCTATATGGGTGTCGACGTGGATTTTGAATTTATCCTTCCGGAAGACCGGGTATATTACGCAGAATTTGTCGGAAATTTGAGAGAAGTCATGAACCGGAACGGTTATAAGGTCTCGGTGGCTCTGGCGCCAAAGGTGTCAGCAGACCAGCGGGGCCTTTTGTATGAGGGAATCGATTACCGCCTCCTGGGAGAAAACTCAGACCAGGTGCTTCTCATGACCTATGAATGGGGCTATACCTACGGGCCGCCCATGGCAGTGGCTCCCATCAATAAAGTCCGGCAGGTGCTGGACTATGCCGTACAGGAGATCCCGGCGGAAAAGATCCTGATGGGGGTTCCCAATTACGGGTATGACTGGCCCCTTCCCTTCGAGCAGGGAGTGACGGAAGCGAGGACCATCGGAAATGTGGAGGCTGTTTTGCTGGCAGCTGAATACTATGCGGAGATCCGGTTTGATGAGACGGCGAAGAGCCCGTATTTCTTCTACATGGAAAACGGCAGGGATCACGAAGTATGGTTCGAGGATGTGAGAAGCTACGAGGCGAAGTTTTCGCTGGCTAACAGCTATGGCTTTCGGGGTGTCGGTTTCTGGAATTTTCAGAGACCGTTTCTGGCAGGCTGGCTGCTGCTTTCCGACATGAGGGGAAGGTGACGGCTCAGATGGCACATGGATTTATTACGGTAAATTTGCAGAGGAATAAAGCTGAAAATCTTGACAGACAGGGAAATATGTGTTAATTTTGTGAAGTAAATGAGTTTGGATGCTTGCAATGGGGCGGGCCGGAGAAATGCCGTATGCTGCCTGTGTGAGCGGAAAAGAAGGTTGAGCAGGTGAGGCAAAGATCTCCCCTGCTTTTTTCATTGCCGTATTCCCTGCTTGTTTTCCGAGGAGAAGATTCAGATAAAACAAAAAGAGGAGAGAGTGTATGGAAAAGATGATTGCACAGATTAACGGCATCGTCAATAATTTTGTCTGGGGAATCCCCATGCTGGTGCTTCTGGTGGGCACGGGCATTCTGATGACGGTGCTCACAAAGGTATTTCAGGTCTCCCATATCGGATATTGGATGAAGCATACCTTTGGCAGTATTTTTACGGATAAGCACATTACAAAGCACACGGGAGCGGAGGATAAGTCGATTTCACAGTTCCAGTCCCTGTGTACGGCACTGGCGGCTACCATCGGTACCGGCAACATCGTCGGCGTGGCATCTGCTCTGATCTTCGGCGGCCCCGGAGCGATTTTCTGGATGTGGATCGTAGCCTTCTTTGGAATGATGACCAATTATTCTGAGAATGTCCTTGGTATTTACTTCCGCAGAAAGAACAGCAAGGGCGAATGGAGCGGCGGCGCTATGTATTATCTGCGGGATGGTCTGGGCGCCAAAAAGCATATGAAATATGTGGGCTCTGTCCTGGCGGTGCTGTTCTCGGTATTCTGTCTGCTCGCTTCCTTTGGAATCGGAAATATGAGCCAGATCAACTCTATTGCCGGAAATATGCAGGGAGCTTTCGGGATTCCCAAGCTTGCCACCGGAATCGTGCTGATGGTTCTGGCCGGACTGGTGATCATCGGCGGTATCAAGAGAATCGCTTCTGTTTCGGAGAAGCTGGTTCCTTTTATGGCCATCATTTATATTCTCGGAGCTCTTGGTATCTGCATCATCAACGGAAAGCAGGTGGGTGCGGCTTTCACTGCAATCTTCAAGGGTGCGTTCCAGATGAAGGCCGTGGGCGGCGGCATTGTAGGCTCCGGCTTGAAGCTGGCGCTCACCTGGGGTATGAAGAGAGGCGTATTCTCCAATGAGGCAGGTCTTGGTTCTTCGGTTATGGTTCACTCCAGCTCCAATGTGAAGGAGCCTGTCCGTCAGGGAATGTGGGGAATCTTCGAAGTGTTCGCTGATACCATTGTGGTTTGTACGCTGACGGCTCTGGCTGTTCTGACCTCCGGCCTGGTGGATCTAAACACGGGCGCCGTTTTAAGCAGCTCGGAAGGCTCTGCGCTGGTGGGAGAAGCCTTTGGCACAGTCTTTGGTCAGGCAGGTCCGGCATTCATCGCCATCGCCATCCTCCTGTTTGCCTTTTCCACAGTGCTCGGATGGAGCCATTACGGAACAAAGGCCTTCGAGTATCTGTTCTCTGAAAAATGGACCATCGTTTATCGGGTGATTTTTATTGTATTTATTCTCTGCGGCGCCACCATGAACCTGGAGCTGGCCTGGGATCTTTCTGATACCTTCAACGGCCTTATGGCGATCCCCAACCTGATCGGTGTTCTTGTTCTGTCGCCCATCGTAATGAAGATTACGAAGAATTATGTGGACAGAAGAATCAAACATCAGGATATTGATCCGATGCTTTCCGCCTTCCCGGAGATTCAGGCAGAACAGGCCAGAGGGCTGGACGAGAGTGATTGAGCATAGCTTCGGACGTTTGAAAAAATTCCTTAAAAAATCGCTGAGGTCATTGTGACTTCAGCGATTTTTGACTTAGGGTAAAGATAAGAGATAAATTTAAAATATGTCATACGTAACAATTTAGCTGTAAAAAATGAAAAAATATGTTATTAATAACAATACAGGAGATTATTAATAAAAATATGTCACACATAACAATTCGATGTATATTTTGAAATAAATATGTTATACTTAAAATAAAAGGAGGTTGTTATTATGAATACCGAAGATATGAGTTCTATATTTGAACAAATAGATAACTTAAAAAAACCTGCATCTGAATCAAAAGGAAAAACTTTTGATACTTCAAAAAATACTCTACGCGAAGTGTTAAATGGAGTATCAGAGGAAATACAAAGAGTGTTGGATGAGAATAATTTTACACAGGAAGATTTATGTCGGATTACTAATATGTCCCAATCTAATATCAGTAAAATACAAAACGGTAAGGTTGTTCCTAAAATAGAAACCTTACAGAAGATTGCAATGGCTACAAACACAAGACTGGTAATAAGTTTTGAGAGTATTGAAGGAGATGATCAGTAATGGCGTTTATCAAATCGATTGAAATAAATCAATTCAGGGGTATTCAGAAATTAACTGTTTCAGGCTTTTCTAACATTAATCTCATAGCAGGAGATAACAATAGCGGTAAAACAACATTTTTAGAAGCAATACAGTTGTTGTTTGTTAAATCACAGCTGAGCTCCATTAAGAATGTGATTAATCAAAGAACAGTAATCAACCCAAACAGCAGTTTTTATACTTCATTTATCAAAATGTTTAATATTGAACAGAACAAAGAGCAACTGGAAATTGATATTTATGCGAACAGCAGTAATGGGCCGCTTGAGTTTGAACTGAGTGGGTGTGAAAGAACGGTTTCTGGTGAGGATGCCCTTCAGTTGTCAACACTGTCAGCACGCCAAAAAACACAGTATAAAAGATCGCCAGCTATTATTCCTGAAACAGCTAAAATATTTACTGGGAGTATTATCACTCAAACAGAAAAGAAGACAGTAGAAAAAGAGATACGATGTACTTCTTTGGATAATGGAATTCCGGGAACTATCGTAAAAAGGGAAGTTCATTATATACCATCTTTCGGACACTTGCGCTACGATTTGTTACGGAATATTGTAGAGAATCAAGAATACAAGAAGCTTGTAATCGATATCCTGAGACAATTTGATGATTCTATTGAGGATATTTGTTATACGAAAGCAGATGATGGAACATATCTGGAGAGCATCATCACAAAGAACAATGTAATTTTGCCTTTTTCTGTTTATGGTGACGGCATCAAAAAAATATTATATATTCTTAATAAGCTGTTTGATGCCACAGATTCATTATTATTGATTGATGAGATAGAAACGGGGCTGCACAAAAAATATTTTGATATATTGTTTCCGGTCGTATTTGCATTGGCAAGAAAGCTGAATGTTCAAGTGTTCATCGCAACACATAGTATTGAAGCCATTGAAGCAATACTAAGATATGGTAATTACGAAAAAAATGACAGTAAGAATGATCCGATAAAGGTTATTACATTAAAAAAAGTCGAAGTAGATAATGGCAGTAACATAGTTGCACGAAATGTTACGGGCAAATATGTATACGATAACAGAAAAGTATTTGAATTCGAGGTGCGCCTATGATGACAGAATTAGTACTTGTAGAAGGCGTGTCAGATGTACAGCTGATAAGTTATTATTTGCAAAATGTGTATGGATGGAAGCATGAAAAAAGTAATATACTTGGTATATTTCAGCTTGATGAACACGAACATATTGAGAACCTTTCAAAAAATGAAAACCAGCTTATTTTATGCGGTGTGGGGGGCAATGGTAAATTCGCGTATTTTGTTGAACAGCATCGTGTAAATGATATGATTGTTGAGAAAGATATTTCTTCATTAATGGTTGTTACAGACAGAGATGAATCGTCGGATGTGAAGGTCACAAGAGTAATTAATAACTCGCTTGAGAAGATATCCGTCAAGGCCGGCCAATGGATGAATAATAGTATCGAGGATTCATTTAAGCAGCAGAAGATCATTAGTACATATCTTTTAATCATTCCGGGAAATGAAAAAGGTGCATTGGAAAAGGCAATAATTGATGCATTGAATGATATTCCAGAAGAAACCGATTTAATTCAAAAAGTGGTTCAGTTTATTGATTCCCTAAAAAGGGAGTTGGTTCCTGAATTAAATCAGACCAATAAAGCGAACAAAGCAACGGTAGGAACGTTTTTCAGTGTTCGGGCTCCTAAAAATGCAATGAGATCTTTGGGTATCTTCATTTCAAAAATAGATTGGTCAAAATCAGAATCTCTAAAAATGTTATTTTTACCGTTCCAGTATTTGGGAGAGGGAAAACCAATTGAAACTAAATAGCTCTAAGAAATCTGGGACAAAGAAGGGGCAAAGCGGAAATAAACTTTTACTTTATTGTTCTGCATGTGGATCAGGCGGCTTACTCTGCATCGTTGACAGCGGGATATCATGCCGATATAATGATAAAAGGATCTGCTGCTGCCTGTAGGAAATCATTACAGGACAGCAAAGTATCTCAGAAAAAGGCTTTGAGAAGGGGGGAGGACACAGGATGGCGGCTATCAGTTTAAAGAAGGCTTCCGGAGGAAAAAAGGGTGTAGGTTTTTTTACAGTCGCAGTGTTTCTTGTTGTGCTTATCCTTCTTTCAACCGGGCACGCAGGAGCCCGGGTTGGAACGGAATCTGTAAAAATCAAGAGCACCTACTGGCCGTCAAAAGAAATACCGAAGGAGGAGATCCTTTCCGTTTCCTTCCGGGAGGATTTTGATACGGGAAGACGGGTGGGCGGCTTTGGAAGCTTTGTCCTTTCTCTGGGGCGTTTTCAGAATGAAGAGTTTGGAAAGTATGATCTGTATGCCAACAACGGGTGTAAGGCGTATGTCGTTATGGAGACCGTGGACGGAATGGTCGTGGTTAATGAGAAAAAGGAAGAAGCTACAAAGGCTCTTTATGAAGAGATCAGGGCCTTGATCGATCAACAGGAAAAGTGAGGGAACGGATTATGATTTCTATTGATGATAAGTTATGTATCGGCTGCGGTGCCTGCGCGGCAGACTGTCTTCTGGACAATATTCATCTGGAGGAGGGAAAGGCAGTTTACGGTGAGCGGTGTATCGGCTGCGGGCATTGTGTTGCAGTCTGTCCGGTGAAGGCAGTATCCATTCCGTCGTATGATATGGAAGACGTGGAGGAATACGATCAGGAAACCTTTGTTTTGAAGCCGGAGCAGTATCTCCATGCGGTGAAATTCCGAAGAAGCATCCGCAACTATGAAAACAGGCCGGTGGAGGAGGAAAAGCTGGAACAGATCCTGCAGGCAGGACGCTATACACCGACGGCAGCCAACCGGCAGGCCTGTCGGTTCTATGTGGTGAAGGAGCAGCTTCCGGAATGGAAAGAGCAGGTTTGGAAGGCACTTCCCACAGTCATTGAGCTTCTTTGGAGTGAGAATGGGAAAATGGCAGTGCGTTTTGAGCAGTTTTTGGAGGAGCACAAAAAGGATCCGAAACGGGATTCCCTGTTTTTCCAGGCTCCGGTTTTTCTGGCAGTGGAAGCGCCGGATTCCTTTGATGCGGGCCTGGCGGCTGCCAATATGGAAAACATGGCAGTGGCGCAGGGACTTGGGGTTCTTTACAGCGGATACCTCACAAGGATCATCGGGGAGTCTCAGGAACTGAAACAATGGCTTGGCCTTTCTGACAGATCGCCGGCTATCTGTATGCTTTTGGGATATCCTTCCGTGAATTATAAGAGAACGGCACCGAGAAAGCCGGCAGATATTGTACGGAAATAAGATTGTAATAAATGGAGAGTGGCTTGTATGACAGAAGAAAAAAAGGCCGGGATCGAGGAGAAGCTTCTTGAATTTCCTCTTGCCGAGTATGCCTATATCCGGCCGGAGGAACTGACATTTCCGGACCGGGTCCGTTATATCTGCAAGACGGAGTGTCCGCGGTATAATACCTCCTGGGCCTGTCCTCCGGCGGTGGGAACCGTGGAGGAGTGCAGAGAACGATGCCTTTCCTATGAGGAAGGGTTTATGTTCACGACCTTTTCCGAAGTGCCGGACATTGCAAATCTGGAGGAGACACTGACCTTCCGGGAGGAGCATGAAAGGATCACAAGACAGATCCGGGAAATATTCCGGGAGGAGGGCTTTGAGGTCCTTGGACTGTCAACAGAATCCTGCGCGATCTGCGGAGAATGCGCTTATCCGGCTGCGCCCTGCCGTCATCCGGACAAGATGTTTCCCTGTGTGGAAAGCTATGGGATATTGGTGACAGAGCTGGCGGAGCGCCATGGCATCCAGTTCCTTTACGGGGGGAATGTGGTGACCTGGTTTAGTCTGCTGCTGTTAAAAGAGAGGAAGGATTCATGAAAAAATACTTTAGAATCGGTCTGGATGTGGATGATATCCTGTTTTCCTGCAATGAATATGCGGTGGAGCTGGCCAACAGGGAATATGGCTTTGAACCGCCGATGACGATAGAAGAGATCCAGTCCTGGGGAAAAACCGGCAGACGAACAGATGTACTGCTGGATTATTATCAGAAGGAAAGCTTTGTAAAAAATCAGCCTCTTTTACCGGGGGCAAGGCAGTTTGTGGAAGAGCTTTCCAGACGGGCGGAGGTATTCTTTGTTTCCGCCATTCCGCCGAAGCTGATGGGGATCCGGGAGGAGCAGCTTTCCGAGGCATTTCCCATGGTGCCGGGGAAAAATATGATCCTCGGGTTTCGCAAGGAGCTTGTAAATATGGACATTCTTCTGGACGACGGAGGGCATAATATCTCCTCATCCAGCTCCGCTTATCCGGTTCTCATGCGAAAGCCCTGGAACCGCCATATGACCGGCTGTATCTCTGTCAATAATTACGATGAATTTCTGACTTTTCTTGATATCCTCATGAATCCCATGGCATACCAGTGTGAGGGTGGGACGGAAAACAAGGTTCTGGCGCTCATTGGTCCTTCCGGTTCCGGGAAGACGGAACTTATGGGAGAGCTTATGAAGACCTGCGGAGCGGTACGCGCGAAATCCTACACCACCAGGGAAAGAAAGGGAGGAGAGGAAGAGGACGCTTACCATTTTGTGACACCGGAGGAATTTTTCCGGCTGGAGCAGGAGGGCGCTTTTTTTGAGACCACCCGATATGCCCAAAACTGCTACGGAAGCATGATCAAGGATATCGATGACGTGCTGGCCGGAGGAAATCATGCGGTAATGGCGGTGGATATCTGCGGAGGCATCGCTTTAAAGAGGGCTTATAAAAAACGGGCGGCTCTGATATTTGCGGAAAGGCCGAAGGAGGAACTGATTTCTTCGGTTCTGGACCGGCGCTGTCCGAGAGAGGAAAAGATCAAGCGCCTGGTGTCTCTGGACACGGAGCTTCGAAATGAGGAATTCTGCGACTTTACAGTCAGAAATTCGGAAGACCTTCGAAAGCTGATGACAAAAATCTGAGCAGCAGATGAGAAAAGAAAAAAGGAGAGACGGATATGGCAAACAGAGAAGGAAAATGTCCCCAGTGCGGAGGAACTTTGAGTATTCCGGAGGAGCTTCTTAAGTTTTCCTGTATGTACTGCGGTGCAGTGCTCCATCAGGAGGACCTTGTTGTGGCTCAGGTGAAAAAGGAAAAGAACCCTCTGGAGGACATGCTTCAGAGGCTTTATGAAACAGGGGATGAAAAGACCGAGGATCTGATCGATCAGATGCTTGAGCTTGATAAATACAGCTTAAAGGCCAATGAAATCTATACGCGGCTTCATTTCAATGAGCTTCTTTTGAACCATCAGGACGCCCTGAATCATTTCAGCCGCTCGGAATATACCGTATATTTTGATAAGTATAAGCTTCAGAGCCGTCCGGTTCTGGAGGCTCTGGACCGGTATGCCGTGGCTTCGGAGGATAAGGGAGAGGCGCTGATGCATGAGCTGGCGAAGGAGCTTTTTGAGGCAGTGGACAAAAAGCTGGAAACGGATCCTTCCCTGAAATCCAGAAATGCCCGATCCATGAAAAAGGATCAGTATAAGACCATACTGGCGATCTATATGGTTCCCATGGTACAGGAGCAGAAGCTTTCCGCCGGAGGGCGGCTGGCTGACATCCTGGTGGAGGAGTGGATCCGCAAAAATCCCAAACAGAAGATTGCCAGAGCCAGCTATCAGGATCTGGTGTCCGGATTTAAAAAGGGAAAACTGTGTTTTATTACGACTGCGGTCTGCGAGTCCTTCGGAAAGCCTGACGACTGCTATGAGCTTACAAGCTTCCGAAGGTTCCGGGATGAGCAGATGCTTGCGACACCGGAGGGCAGAGCACTGGTAGAGGAGTATTACGACGTGGCACCGGCCATTGTCACCTGTATCGATCTTTCGGAGGAGCGAAAGAGTGTATACGCGGATATCTGGAGGGAGTGGCTCGCTCCCTGTCTCAAGGATATTGAGTCCGGCAGAATGGCCGACTGTGGGAAACGGTATGGGCAGATGGTAAGAAGTCTGAAACAAAAGTATCTGTCGTAAGTATCACATGACGCCGAAGGAATTCATCGACAACGGCTTTACAGAGGAATGACCATTATTCGTAGACCTTATCTTCATATTCATTTAATACCAGAGAGACATTCATGTTTCCGTTGCGGCACCGGATTCCGTCGATAAAGGCTTTCTGGCTGGCGTTCTTTTTCAGCTGAATGCGGTAGACCAGTTCGAACAGGGTGCCGAATTCTGTGGTGCGCACTCGGCGCATTTTGTAGGAAGCAGTATATTCTTTGAGGATATCGTCAAAGACTCCTTCGTAGTTTAAATCCTCCGGAATAGTGATCTTGAGAGTCATGGCTTCGGTCTTCGGATGGCCGAAGCCTGTTTTTTCAAGAAGGATCATAGCAAGGCACAGAATCAGGGCGAAGAGCATCGCATAGGTGAGAAAGCCCATTCCGGCTGCCAGACCGACGGCCACAGTGAAGAATACATAGGCGATATCCTTGGGATCTCCCGGTGCGCTCCGGAAGCGGATCAGGGAGAAGGCTCCTGCCAGCGAAAAGGCCCTGGCCACATTGCTGCCTACAAGAAGAATGACAGTGGCAATGATGGCAGGAAGCATGATCAGCGTAATGGGGAAGGAAGGCTGGCAGCCGCTTTCTTTGTGGGTGAAAAGATAAACGCAGCTGATGAAAAGTCCGGTCAGAAGGGCACAGCCTAAAATAGCAAGGGTGGAGGAGAGAGTCAGGCTGTCACCGGCCACCGAGGAAAATATGTAGTTCATTAGAAGAACTCCTTTCTTATTATAAATCAGGCGGGGCGTTTTGCCCCGGGACACATTTGTCTGTACATGACTCCGTATTTGGAAAAGCTTGCAGGATGGATATGTAGAGCAGAAAATGCTTCTGCCAGCCACAGGGGGGCTGCTCCGGTCAGCTTGACCTCCATCAGGCAGGTGCCGGGATCCAAAAGGTCCCCCAAGGGACTGGAGGTCTGTCTCAGATCCTGAGAACAGATATGAAAATCGAAGGTAATACGGAAGTCCGGGTCGGTCAGCCCGAACAGTGCGGCACGGTCATAAGAAATGGCGGCCGCAGGGGTAATGGAGTATTGATGAGTGAAATAAGAAATCTCGCGGAGCACCTGCCTGTCGAGATAAGTCTGCATCGTTGGAATTCTGCGTCCGGAAACAAAATCTGAGGCGTCCCGATAGCTCAGGGCGGCACGTCTTTTGGTAACGATTCCTCCCACCTTTTTCTTGAGCTCCAAAAAGACCGGAGAATCTTCAGATCCCAGAGGAGAATAGCTTCTGAGCCGCAGCTTTTCCTTATAATAGGGCTTTGCCAGGGAAGCGCGGATCAAACGGTAATCGTCGGTATCATAATAAATGTTGTAAATGGAATACAGAGCTCCGTCCGGACAGTATTCGTCGTAGGTCATATATGGCTCCATCCGTTTTCGAAGCTCCTCATACTGTTCCATGGTAAGCAGATATTTCTTTTCCAGCCGTTTGAAGGTTTTTATACTCATGGTGTCAGTCCTTTCTGTATGCTGCCGTCATTATAAGGGTGGAACCTTAAATTTGTCTGAAAAGAGAATTTCAGAGTAATTTCAGCTTGAAAAACTACAATATAGAATGATTTCTTATAAAATGATACAGAGCATTTTCCTGGAGGAGCTTATGAGAATACTGATTGTGGAAGATGAGGTAAGACTGGCTGAGGCTCTGGCTCAGATCATGGAAGAGCAGGGGTATACGGCAGATCTTGCCTATGATGGAATAACAGGACTGGATTATGCAGAAAGCGGGATATATGATGTGGTTGTGCTGGATGTGATGCTTCCCGGCATGAACGGCTTTGACGTGGTGCGTACTATGAGAAAGCATAAAAATCAGACGCCGGTGCTGATGCTGACGGCGCGCTTTGCAACCGGAGACAAGGTGCGGGGGCTGGACTGCGGGGCGGACGATTATCTGACGAAGCCCTTTGAAACAGAGGAGCTTCTTGCAAGAATCCGGGCTGTCTCCAGAAGAACCGGAGAGGTGGCGGTGGAGCGGTTAAGCTATGGCGATGTATCCTTGAATCTGAGTACCTATATGCTGGAACGTGGTGGGAAAAGCGTCCATCTGGGGAAAAAGGAGTTTGAGGTAATGCGGCTTCTTCTCTCCAATCCGAAGGCAGTGCTTCCCAAAGAGACCCTTCTCCTGAAAATCTGGGGAAGCGAGTCGGATGCCGAAGATAACAATGTGGAGGTTTATATTTCTTTTCTCCGTAAAAAGCTGGCCTTTCTGGGGGCGTCGGTCACCATTGGAACGGTGCGTAAAATCGGATACCGCATGGAGGAAGGTACCTTATGATAAAAAAACTGAGGAGAAAATTTATCCTTGTAAATATGCTCCTTGTGAGCATTGTACTGCTGATCACCTTTACTGTGGTGTGTGTAGTTACAAGCGGAAAATGGCGTCAGGAAAGCATGACGGCCATGGAGCTTCGGCTTTCCCGGCTTCAGGAGCCTCCGGAGGAACTGGATAAGGGAGGCGGAAAAGGTCGTCCGTTCCAGATGGCGGATCCCAGAGAAAATTCTGTTTTTGTAGTGCTTCTCGACGAGACGGGAGAGGTTAAGGAGGTTGTCGGAGATTCTCTCGTCATTGAAGATGAGGTGGTGGACGAGCTGGTGGAGGACTGCCTGGAAAAGGAGAAGGACAGCGGAACGCTGGAGGAAATGGCGCTTTGGTATTTGAGGCGCAGCGACGGCCGGGGAACGAGAATTGCTTTCATGGACAGAAGCGAAGAGCTTTCGGATATGAAAAGCCTGATCCTTCTTTCCCTGCTGGTGGGAGTGGGAAGCCTGTCTGTTTTTCTTATTATCAGCATCTGTCTTTCCGGATGGGTCGTCGGGCCGGTGAAAGAGGCCTGGGAGAGGGAACAGCGTTTTGTGGCGGATGCTTCTCATGAACTGAAAACGCCTCTGACAGTAATTCTTGCCAATACGGGCATTCTCATGAGCCATAAGACAGAAACCATAGAGGATCAGGAAAAATGGGTGGAGAATACCAGAACCGAGGCTGTCCGGATGAAAGGTCTTGTGGATAATCTTCTGGAGCTGGCCCGGGCGGATGCGGGAACAGAGAGAGTGAGTTTTACACAGCTTAATTTCAGCGATCTTGTCTGGAGCGCGGCTCTTCCCTTTGAATCGGTCATGTTTGAGCAGGGAAAGACACTCCGAATGAATATTGAGCCAGACCTTTATGTACAGGGGGATTCAGGAAAGCTGACGGAGCTGATCGTGATCCTTTTGGATAATGCCTGTAAATATGCAGAAGAAAAGGGCATCATTACACTGACCCTGACAGCTCTCAAAAATCAGGTGAGGCTGTCGGTGCACAACACGGGAAGCTATATTGACAGCGAGAAAAGACGTCATCTTTTTGAACGGTTCTACCGGGGCGAGGAATCCAGAAGCAGGAAAGCCGGCGGTTACGGCCTGGGACTTTCCATTGGAGAAAATATTGTAAAGCTCCACCATGGGAAAATTTCAGTGGAGAGCGAGGAAAAGGAGGGAACCACCTTCCTGGTTGTTCTTTCGCGGGCCAGACAGTGACTTACGCTTCCGCAGGATAAGAAAGATTGTCCTTGCTTTTTACGGAGTTTTTTGCTACAGTGTTTATGAGTGGGCATAGCAGCCCAACAATGAAAAAAGAGAGGATTTTCGATTATGGCAAAAGAATTTGAAGACTGCAGCAGTGCCGGTTGTGCCAGCGACTGCAGCACCTGTGGCTGTGACTGCGGACAGGGCTTTTTGAATGATGGGGAAGACGGACACATGACTGTGACCCTGACTCTGGATGACGATTCTCAGATGGAGTGTATCGTTCTGACCACCTTTGAGGCAGCCGGACGGAACTATATCGCGCTGCTTCCCACCAACCCGCCGGAGGGAGAAGAAGGCGAGGTTTACCTGTATCGTTTTGTTACAGGACCAAACGGAGAGCCTGATCTTCAGAATATCGAGGATGACGAGGAGTATGAGGCTGTTGCCGATGCGTTCGAGGAAATTCTGGATGCGGCTGAGTTTGACGAGCTGGTTGAGGAAGAGCTGGACGAGGAGTAAAAGAATGAAAAGAATCTCCATCTGTTTGAAACGCGGGTGTTTATTTTAAAGCTGGCTTTATGATTCAAATAACCGCTGCCGCATTTTGAAAAACAGATTTCAAGCTGCCATAATTGGTTGGCATACCACGTTACCCTGGCAGGGAGGTTGTGGATTGGCAGTACGAAGTGACGGACTTAGAAAAGAAGCAACCCCGCGCGGATAACCACGCGGGAGAAGGAGAGGAAAGATGATGAAGAAACGATTTTTTAGTATTCTGCTGAGCCTGTGCATGGTGCTGATGCTCTTCCCGGCCACAGCCTTTGCGGAGGAGTCAGTGAACGTTACCTTTGAATTTGACTACGGAAATCTCCCTGAGGGTCGGAATTCCTCCGAGATGATCGTCAAGGAAAATGGAATTGAACTTCCCGACCTGAAAGATTGCGGCGAGCGCCAGTTTTTGGGGTGGCAGATCAAGAATTCTGATGATCTCTATGTTTATCAAGCCGGTGAGGAATACTGGCCTTCAGAGAGTATGACCTTCGTGGCCGTTTATGACGAGTATATCACCCTGACCGTGCCCTTCACCACCATGGTGAAGCTGGACGGCGACATCGCCCCCGGCGAGACGACGTTTGATCTCGCGATTGTGGCCGCCAATGCATCCGAGGAACGCTACGCGGATGTAGTGGTCTCTGGCTCTGTTACCACCATCGGCGCGGGCGATTATCAAGGTACCCTGACCTTCACCGGTCCAGAACAGCAGCTCTGGTCCATGCTCTCCGAAGGCGCGTTCGTCCAGCAGGTGAACGCGGGCGAGGAAAACTGGACCTATGACGACACAGTGTATGGCCTGCTCCTGTCGCAGATCGCTGCCTATGCCATGTCACCCGAGGAGGGCTTTGTCATGCTTATCCTTCCGGCAGCCTGCGAGGAGAAGGACGGCGTTTTGTACTATGATATCGACTGGGAGACAATCGACTTGGATAAAGATGTGCTGGACGAGATGCGTTTTACCAACACCTATACAAAAAACGTAACCGAATCGACGGAATCGACGGAACCGACGGAATCGGCGAAACCGACGGAATCGGCGAAACCGACCGAGCCGACGAAACCGACCGAGCCGACGGAAAACAATCCGGACACCGGGGCAGCGACGAGCCCGCAAACCGGCGATAACAGCAGTCTCATGCTGTGGCTTGCGCTGCTCATTGTATCCGCTGCCGGTGTGATCGGCGCAGGCGTATGCAGCAAACGCAGAAACTCCCGGGCAAAATAAACGGAACAAAACATAAGTGAAGATTGCAGACACCCTGCAGGACCATAAAATCCTGCGGGGTGTTTCTCTGTCTAAATGTATGAAATCCGGCAAGGCGTGGGGTGCAGTGGGGCAAATACGGCATGAATCCAGACCGCAGAGAGAAATCACAGTTACCTCTTGACAGCTAATGAATTTTAGCTTATCATATAGCTAAAATTCATTAGCTAAAAGGAGAGAGGGAATGGATACAAAACAGAAAATTCTTCTGGAAGCACTGAGGCTGTTTTCACAGAGAGGATATGATGCTGTCAGCGTGGAACAGATAGCGGCTGCAGTGGGAATCAAAGCTCCGTCTCTGTATAAGCACTATAAGAGTAAACAGGATATCTTTCATGCAATCTTTGACGAAACGGCGAGAAGATATGATGAATTTACGGATACGATATCTGTCCATGTTAATAATTCTGAAGAGGATGCAAAGACCTTCGAGGAGATCACGGAAGATGATCTGGTAGAAAAGGTAAAAGCCCTGATTTCCTATTCTCTGCATGATGAATATGTCAGCCGGTTCAGACGAATGATGACGATCGAACAGTACCGTTCCAAAGAGCTTTCTGATCTTTATTCCCAGAGATATGTTCATCAGATTCATAATTATCACACAGAGCTGTTTGGCAAAATGATTGCGGCCGGTGTGCTGGCAGAGGAGGATCCGTGTATTCTTGCAATGATGTACGATGCACCGATTCTTGTCCTGCTGGGAGAATGTGACAGACATCCGGAAAAAGAGGAAGAATGCAGGAAGAAGCTGGAGGCACATGTCAGACTGTTTTACAGAACCTTTAACAGCAGGCGGAAAGGATGAAATATGATTCAGGGCATTGTTTACACAAGCAATACGGGAAATACAGAAAAATATGCGAAGCATCTGGGAGAAAAGCTCAGTTTGCCGGTTTATACGCTGGAGGATGCGAAAAGGAGCATGGGAAAAGGAACTCCCATCATTTATCTTGGATGGATCATGGCGAGCGGGATCAAGGGATACAAGGATGCACAGAAGAATTTCTGCGTCCGTATGGTCTGTGCTGTGGGAATGGGACAAACCGGGACACAGCAAAAGGAGATCCGGGAAAAAAATCAGATCCCCGCCTCCATCGAAGTTTTTACGCTTCAGGGAGGTTTTGACATGCAAAGACTCCGGGGAATCAACCGGTTCATGATGAACATGGTGTCGAAAACAATGACAAAATCGATCGAAGAGAAGACAGACAGAACACCGGAAGATGAGGATATGCTGGATCTTTTGAAGAATGGCGGCAGCCGGGTTAGTCTGGAACACCTGGCGGAACCGATACGGTGGTATGAACAGAACGAGAGTCGGGAGAAATAAGAGAGATCAAATATGGTTCGCGCACAATGGCAGCCAGTCCGGAATTTTGTTTCGGGCCGGCTGTTTTTATCTGTGAAAGCTGTGCATGGCATGAAAAGCAGATGTGAGACAGAAACCTGTTTTGAAATAAAATTGAAATAAACAGCACATAACAGTTGACAACAGTTTAAAACTGTTATATACTGTTTACAGGATCGGAGGGAACGAGATGCAGATTATTTTGAATAACGCTTCCATGATACCAATATACGAGCAGATGGTCGATCAGATCAAAAATCAGATCATCGACGGAAAACTGAAGGAGACGGAATCACTGCCCTCTGTGAGAGCTCTCGCCGCTTCACTGAAGATCAGTGCTCTTACTGTGAAAAAAGCCTATGACAGGCTGGAGGAAGAAGGCTTCGTCGTGACGGTTCACGGAAAAGGAACTTATGTGGCGCCAACCAACCGTGCGCTCGCCGTGGAGGCACGGAGAAAGACCGTAGAGGAGGATTTTGCCAGAGCGCTGGAAAAAGCCAGGGCTGTTGGCATGGAACCTGAAGAAATTCGGCAGATTATTGAAATTTTATTGGAGGAGTAGCTATGGTATCGGAACGGAATCTTACAAAAAATTACAGAGATTTCTCTCTGAATGTCACACTGGATATTCCGGATGGGCAGATCACCGGCCTTGTCGGAAAAAACGGAGCCGGGAAGACCACCGTGATCAAGGCCATGCTGGGACTCATCCGCCCGGATGGAGGAAGCGTTACCGTATTTGGAAAGGACGCGTCGGCGCTGACCACGGAGGATAAACAAAAGATCGGCGTGGCACTTTCTGATTCCGGCTTCAGCAATTACCTGACACCGGCAGACTGTGCAAAGATCCTGGACAAAATGTACGATCACTTTGATAAACCGGCATTTTTGAAAGCATGCGCAAGGTACGGCCTTCCGGTGGATAAACAGATCCGGCAGTTTTCTACCGGTATGAAGGCAAAGTTACGTGTACTGGTTGCCATGAGCCATGACGCAAAGCTTCTGATCATGGATGAGCCGACAGCGGGGATGGATGTGGAGGCAAGAAATGAAGTGCTGGATATCATCCGCACCTATCTGACGGAACGGGAGGATTGCTCTGTTTTGATCACTTCCCACATTGCCACCGACCTGGAAGGCTTATGCGATGATATTTATCTGATCCATCAGGGAAAGATCCTGCTCCACGAGGATACGGATGTGATCCTTTCGGAATACGGGATCCTGAAAGTGGATGATCAGACATTTGACAAACTGGAACAGAACACGATCCTGAGTTGTAAAAAAGAAGCCTTTGGTTACCGTTGTCTCACCAATCAGAAACAGTTCTATCTGGAAAATTATCCCGGAATGGTGGTCGAAAACTGTGGGATCGATGACCTGATTCTTTTAATGACTGGAGGAAAATAATATGCGAGGATTGATACAGAAAGACATGTGTCTTATGTTACAGAGGAGCCGGATCATGCTTGTAATGATCGGAGTCGGTGTTTTGATGGTATTTTCCACTGATGGAACGTTTGTCATCGGTTATATTACAATGCTGTGCGCCATTCTTACTGTCAGTACCATATCTTACGATGAATATGACAACGGCTATCCGTTCCTGCTGACGCTGCCGATCACGAAAAGAACCTATGTGGCAGGAAAATATCTGTTCTGTCTGGCGGGTGGTCTGATCGGATGGGCAATTGCAGTTGCCATTTACCTCTGCTGCAGTCTGATAAAGGGAAATGTTTTACTGATTTCGGATCTGCTGGAGACTCTGGCTTTTATCCCGGTGTTTGGTCTGATAACAGTGATCATGATTCCGTTGCAGCTGAAATATGGTGCAGAAAAAAGTCGTATCGCCATCGCCGTTGTCGGGGGAGGCGCGTGGGCTCTGGGATACCTGTTTATGAGATATTTACCTGATATCGGAGAGATCCCGGCGTTTCTCTCCGGACTGAGTGATGTGACCATGATGGTGTTTCTTCTGGTGTTGTTTCTGGCGGTGCTTGCGATTTCTTATCGGATCAGTCTGCGGATCATGGAAAAGAAAGAATATTGATTTTTTTCTTGGGCGGAACGAAAAGGTTCCGCCTGATTTTCCTGCAGATATTTAAGGGAGTGTTGCATAATCCCCTTTTCAACAGTATTGGCAGAGGTATCCTGCGTTTCAAAATTCGGATTAACAAATTATTCACAATGCTCTTGACTTTACCTGCAAATGAAGGTATCATAGATATGATCAAAACTACATTTTGGTCGTTTGTAATTGAATCATACAGGATACAGTCTGCCGGCGGAAAGGCGATAATAGGGAATCCGGTTTCATCCCGGAGCCAAACGGGGAAACCCGACTGCGTGGAAAGCCCACACATACCTGCTGTTTTCTCTGATAGACATTGACAGGGAGGTGTCGATGTCTGGGGAAGTGCGCTACAGACTGAAAGAACGAGCTTCTCTATATCGGAGGAGTTTTTTTGCTTTATACGGGGAAATTCCTGTAGATACGGCAGTTGGAGCTGTCGGAGGCGATTTGGTTACAAACCTGCAATTACATATTCCGCCTGAATATGGCGGGCAGTGCTTGCCGCGGTCAGAGCAGAACTGCTCTGTTTAAAGGAAACGTTGCAAAGCGCCTCATCTTCCGAGCTGTGAATGGGGACAACGAGTGCATTTATGCCACTGGGACAGTCTGTTCTGGGAAGGCGCATTCCGCGGATGAACCAAAGTCAGAACACAAAACGTGGAACAAACGGGCACTGAAAACTTTGGAAATGTCTAAGGCAAGAGGACGTTTGTTTTTTGTACCCTTTTTTAGGATATGTTTCTTTAGACATTTCGCAGAAAAAGGAGGAATGAAAAAAAGATGAAACGAACAAGACGACTAATGTCACTACTCATGAGTTTGGTGATGATGGTAAGCCTTCTTCTGGCAACCCCGCTGGCTGCAGGGGCAACAGGCGAGGCGGAGTATGCGTTTACCGTAACCTCCAATTATCAGGAACTGTCAGGCAATGCTCTGGATCTGACTGCTTCGTCTGCAATGAAGTATGGAAAGCTTCCGACCACCTATACAGCAGGAGGCAAATTTGATTTTGAGTATTCATACAGTAAGCTGGCATATGATTCAGAGAAGTATGAAATAAGTAAAGCAGAACTGACGATCGGGGATAAAACCTATACTTATACATATGGTGATGCCAAAGCAACAGCTTCTGTGCTGATGCCATACTTCGGCACTTCTCTGATCACTGCGGCACCATCGTTCTATAATTATAATTTTATTGATAGTACCGAATTAAGCATGTCTGGAAAGGTATATGCCAATGTCAATTTCCACATTACCTTTGCAGAAAAATCCGGCGGAGGTGAAGAACCTGACCCGGAACCAGAACCGCCTGCGGCTCCGCTGTTAAAAGGAATTGTGTCAACTACGGCGCTCCCGGATTCTGAAGGAAATACGCAGTTTGACTTTACTGAAGCAAGCGACGGTTCCGTCTGCGGAGAAGCCACCATCGTAATGGAAACCACAAACGCATACACAAGGATTCTTCCGGTGGTGGATGGAGACACAACCGGTATTAAACTGGCCTACAGTTACACCCAAAATACCGGGGCAGCTTATTCCGCTGCGAACCAATCACAGACAACCACTGTAAGTCTGGGAAATGTGCAGAATACCGATGGAACTGTCAATGATATTACAATGACGGCAACTCTGGATTCAGATGGTGATGGAACTGTAGATATCAGTCAGGATTATGTGGTGCATGTACAGCAAATGACACGGCTCAGTGGTTTAAAGCTGACGAATCACAGTGATGGAAGTGCCCTCACATATACTCCGGTGTTCGCTGCCGGTACGACAGAATATAAAGCGTCTACTCTGGATCATGCAGTGGATGTTACCTTTACCAATTCAGATGCCGGCCAGACTGTGTATGTGAATGGTGAAGAGATCGAAGGCAGCACTTATGCATGGGAACTGTCAGAGGGAGAAAATACTCTGGTGTTCAAAGCTGTAAAAGGTGATGCGTTCCAGACGGAATATACACTGAAAGTGGCGAACGCGAAGAACTTTGATCTGCATGTTTCCACGGATCCTTCTGATGCGGTATTTACTTTATATGATGTACTTGGAAACAGAATCTGGCCGGATGAGAACGGTGCTTATCAGATCATGACCCTTACTGATTATAAATATAATGTATCAAAGTATGGATACGTGGGCCAGACCGGAACTCTGAACCTTGCAAAAGCCCAGGATCAGAGCTTCACTTTGGAAAAAGCGCCGGAAAGCAGCCCGCTGCCTCAGCTGTCTTCTGATTATCCCAGCTTCCGGGCAAGTGCGGACAACAATTCGGTGGTCAGCTCCAAAACAGTTAATAACCGGGATGCCATTGAAGTGAAATGGGAACAGCAGATTGGGGATTATGTCAGCCCCACCAGCGGCTGCATTCCCATCATTGTAGATGATAAGGCGTATGTCATGTCCGGCACTACTCTTTATATGTACAGCACAGAAACAGGTGAAATGCTGAAATCAGCAGAGATGGCCGATGAGCCTGGATTTAACCTGATGCCCGCTACCTATGCAGACGGCATGATTTTCCTGCCATTGAACGGCGTGATTCAGTGTATGAACGCAGAGACCCTTGAATCTCTGTGGGTATATCATGATCCCAAGCCCAATTATTCTCACAGCAGTCCCATTCGTTATGATGACGGATACATCTATGTGGGATTCATCGGAACTACTTCGACGCATGCAAACTTTGTCTGCCTGTCAGTGACCGATGAAGATCCTTCAAATCCGCTGGAGGAAAAAGTGCCTACCTGGATCAATGATACCATGGGAGGCTTTAAATGGAATGGAGCCTGGACCAACGACAACTATGTGTTTGTAACCAATTTCTATGGCCAGTATTTTTACTGTCTGGACAAGCAGACCGGTGAAACGGTGCAGCAGGTAAGCGTCCAGGGAAGTCAAAACAGCTGTTCTGCCAGCAGTATTGTTTATTATGGCGGAAGACTGTATTTCACCACTTCCTCTCATCTGTATTCCTTTAATCTGACGGAGGATGGAAAGCTGGATCTGGAGAATACCATTGAGCCGCTGGCTCTCGGTGCACAGTGTACCGGTACGCCTGTTATTTACAATAACCGGTTCTACATTGGATTGAGTTCCGGCAAGACCTTCGGCGTGGAAAGCTATGCGATTCTGGTTGGCGATATTGATCCGGACACCGGCGCTCTGTCTGGAGCCTATGCAGTCCCCACTGATGGTTATGTGCAGACTTCCGGCCTGCTTTCCAACGGCTATGAAGAAGAAACCGGTTACGTATACGTATATTTTGCCGCTAATTCAGGCAAGGGCAATATCTATATGATTAAGGATAAAGCCGGTATGACAGAGGCAGATCCGGAATCCGGCCTGTTCTATCATCCTGCACATCCCCAGTATACTCTGGGAAGTGTGGTGGCAGACAGCAAGGGAAATATGTACTTTAAGAACGATTCTGCATGGCAGTGGTGTCTGACCCGGAGCGACCTCTATATTGACAAAGCAGAGGCTGAAGGCGGAAATGCTGTGATTGATGGCGGATCCTTACAATCAGGAGAAAATCATACCATACAGGTGGATCCGGGAACAGAAAGCATTACCTTCCGGGTAACACCCAGCGCAGGTGCAGAGGTAATTCTGGACGGCGCGTATACGAAAGAAAAAGAAATCCAGCTGACGGACGGCGAGGCAGAATTCAAAGTTCGCCTGGAAAAAGGAGACAATACAAAGATTTATACCTTCCGTGTAGTATCTGGACCGGTACTGTCGAATCTGCAGTTCTCCACATCTGAGAATAAAAATATTGCCACATTTATAACACCGTCGCCTGAATTTACGCCGGGCGTTAAGACGTACACAGCCGGATATTCGACAACCGCTTCAAAAGCTTACCTGGTGCCCACAGCCAAGAACAGCACAGACACCGTAACCTGTACAGCCATCAGCGGAGTTGCGTCAAAGAGCGAAGGGGATGTCATTACAGGTACTTCCCACTGGAGTGGATGGACCTACTACCTGGTGGGCTTTGATGCAGCAGCCACCTCTGCCAGAGTGAATTTTACTGTTACATCTGAAGACGGAGGTCAGTCGTCTGAGTATGAAGTGATTCTTTACAGGGGAGATACCTTCCCGGTGATCACAGTGGATGATGGTGTCATCAGTGAACGGACTGCAGACAGTGCAAAACTGAACGCCACCGTCAATAAGGACGGCGAAATCTATTATCTGATCCGTTCTGCCGAAGAGGCTGCTCCCACTGCAGAAGAGATTTTGGCGGGCGATCATAAGTTTGCTGTGGCAGCAGGACTGAACACTGCTGATCTGACCGGTCTTGCAGCAGGAAAACAGAAGCTGTATATGGCACTGAAAGATGCAGCAGGAGAGACTTCCGTAGTATATCAGGTGGAAATTCCCACCAGCAGAAAGCTGGGAGACCTGAACGGTGACGGTAAAGTGACCAATGCGGATGTATCTCAGCTATTGGATAAAGTAACAGCCGGTGCAAGTGTGGAACTGGAAACAGGAGACCTGAACGGCGACGGTAAAATTACCAATGCGGATGTATCCCGTCTTCTGGATCTGGTAACAGCCGGACAAATTTAAGTGCAATTAAAGGAGGCTTGAATGGGCGGGAAAAGAAAATTGAAAAACAGATGGGCAGCAGCCGTTCTGGCATTGCTGACCGCCCTTTCAGCCTTTTACTGGCAGCCCCTTTCAGTCCGGGCTGAAGATGCGGCGGCAGTAGAATCCGCGGATGGGGCCGGAGAAGAAACCGTCCTGCTGGAGGGGATCGCATTAAACAAAACCAGCCTGATCATGAAGACAGGCGATCAGAAAACACTGACCGCATCTCTGCTTCCGGAAAACACCACAGAACAGCCCAAGATCACCTGGAGCTCCGATGATACGGATGTGGTACAGGTGGAGGAAGAGGGGGAATCCGTGTTGGTGACGGCTCCGGACGGCAGGGGAGGAACTGCAGTCATTACAGCGTCCGCCGGCGGTTTTTCTGCCACCTGCCGGGTGCTGGTGACTGTACAGGATCCCATGCTGGAAAGCATTCTTTTCATGCAGAACAGCTCTGGCAGCAACCGCTATGAGCTGACAGAGGGACTTCCAGGCAGCTGGGAGTATACCCTGAGGATTCCGGAGAGCACCAATGCACTCTATGTCAGACCCCAGCTGAGAGATGACGTATTTGACACAGCCGTCATCACCGCCCGGTTTACGGATGTAAGCAGCCAGGAGGAAGTGGCCGTCAATCTTCCTGTGGATGAGAGTACCTCTCTGTCCAGCAGTACCACAGGACGGATTATCAAGGCCTATGATACAGAGCCCAAAGAGCTGGTGATTGAAGTGACATACGGGGAACGGACGGAAACCTGGCGGATTCATATTGTCAGGGGAACCTATCTGGGAAACTTTACGGTGACAGATGATCACGGAGAGAGTTTAAGCTATACACCGGAATTTAAAAAAACGGTATATGATTATTCCCTCCATGTTCCCTCCTCCACCACACAGCTGCAGCTGCAGCTGACGCCGGCGGAGGCCACCAGCACCAGCCTGACCGTCAACGGCGAAACGGCAGAGGATGGGAAATATATATTGTCAGACCTGGAAGCAGGCAGGAATACAGTGGTTTTGCGGTCCGGGGACGGCCTTCAGTCCGCACCCTATGACTATACGCTGACAATTTATGTGGATCAGGTCTGTTATCTGACCGTCAGTCTGGATCCTGCTGACGCAGTATTTACCGTTTATGATGAAAGCAATGTGCAGATTGACCCAAAAGACGGGCGATATGAACTGCTGACCGGCAGCACATACACCTATACGGTTTCTGCATCAGGGTATCAGACCCAGAGCGGCAGCTTTACCATAGAAGGCGACGAAGAAAAAAGTTTTCAGCTGGAAAAAAGCATTTCGACGGAACTGGAAGAGCTGGATGCGGAATGGGGCGGATACTGGAAAAATGAGGACAATCAGAATGTGGTGGATGCGGCAGCGCCTGTTTCCCTAGCCAATACGGAAGTGCAGTGGAAACAGAAATACGGTTCAAACGCCGACTACAGCAACAGCGTCAGCGACGGCATTCTGGTGGAACAATATATCTGCTGCTTTCAGGGGAACCTGCTGATGTACCTGGACAAAGCCACGGGGGAGATAGTGAAAAGTGTTACAATGGCGGCCCAGGGCAACAGTTCTTTTACAAAGCCTCTGTATGCGGCGGGTATGATTTTCGTGCCATTAAACGACGGGCGGGTACAGGCATTCAATGCAGTCTCCCTGGAATCCATGTGGATCTATGTGGATACGGTGGGCGGAAATGCCGCAACAGCTCTTCGTTATGATTCCGGATACCTGTATGCGGGTTTTGCCGATGGAAATCTGGTATGTCTGTCTGTGGATGATGAAGATCCTGAAAAGACCAATGAGAAAAAATCGGCAGTCTGGAGAAAGTATGACAGCGGCGGTTATTACCGGACCGGTGTCTATACCGGTGAGACATATCTTTACGCATGCGGACGGTCAGGAGCTGTGTATTGTCTGGATAAAAGAACCGGCGAGACCATTCAGAAGCTGGCGTTGCCTGCTGAGACAGGGGCACCATCCACAGCGGTCTGTTATTCCGCAGGGCAGATTTATTTCGCAACAGAAAAGGGTTATCTCTGTTCCTGGGCTGTAGGGGAGGATGGAAAGCTGGAACCTGATAAAGCTGAGATCCTGAATCTGGGAGGCATCATTTATGGAACTCCCCTGGTATATCAGGGGAGGGTCTATGTGGGAAGCGCCACCGTAGATTCCTATGGCGTGGTATTGGCCCCCTATTACATCAATGTGGTGGAAGTCAGGGATGACGGCAGTCTGTCGCTGGCTTACCGGATGGAAATTCCGGGATGTCCCAAGGGAACGCCAACTCTGACCACGGCTTATGAAAGCCAGGAAGGATGTGTGTATGTGTATTTTACCACGGACACATCCAACGGCAGCATATACCTTGTGAAGGACGGTGCGGGATATACCGGGCCGGGAGCGGGCAGCGGCCTGCTCTACCAGCAGAATGAAGTGTCTGGGAATGGCGGCGGCAGCATACTGGTGGACAGCAGCGGATACCTGTATCTGCGTTATGAATCTGCCTGGCTGTATGCGCTGAAGCCCACGGATCTCTATCTGGAAGCCGTGGAATGTACCGGCGGGCATGTGCTGCTGGATGGAGGCGCGGCCTTTGACCGGCAGGCAGAAAACCATAAAATTCTGCTGGACGGGGGAACGGATGTGGTGACACTCACCCTGACGGCCAGTCCCGGTGCGGCAGTGTTCATTGACGGCCAGGAGGGCAGTGTCCGGGAGATTACTCTGACGGACGGAAAAGCACTGGTACAGGTGGATTTGAGCCTAAACGGACAGGTCAGAACCTATTGGTTTGCCATCCGACAGAGAAACTCAGAGGCAGTGCTGGAAAATCTTCAGGTCAGCTATTCACCGGTAGTGACCGTGATGGAGCTGGAGCTGGAGCCTGCCTTTGAGCCGGAGCGGACAGAATACAATTCCTCTATTTACGGAAACGGAAACATGGCTTCTTATTATGTATGGCCGAAGCTTCCGGAGGATTCAGTTTCTTCCATAAAGATAACAGTGGTCAAGGGCGTTTCAGGAAAGACGCCGGGCACGGAGCTTTCCGGCATGACTGTGTATCTTCCGGAAGGCCCAAGACTCCGGTATGAGGTGCCTCCGGCGGGTACGGATCCGGCAGTGGTGGATATTACTGTAACCGCAGAAGATGGCGTTACCCGGAAAACTTACCGTCTGTCCATGTTCCGGAACAATGATCTGCCGAAACTGAGCAATGCTTCTCTGGTCAGCCGCGAGGAAAAAAGTGTGACTATCAGGATCACTGCAGCCATCGACGGTTATCTCTATTATCTCCCGGATGCAAAGGAAGGCACGGCGGGAATGCCGCAGGCCAGCCAGATCCGGACAGAGGGGAAACGGATTGCCGTTTCAGCCGGAGAAAATACGGTAACATTGGAAGGCTTTTTCTCAGAAGAAAGCGTCGTATATCTGTATGAAATGAGTTATGCCCAGCGATGGAGCAGCGGTATGCAGATAGATATACCTGCCTTTACGGGAGAAGATCCAGAGCCGGCGGAGCCGGGCACAAAGGGGGATCTGAATGGGGATGGCCGCGTGACCAACGCAGATGTCAGCGCGCTTCTAGATGCGGTGACGTCAGGAAAGAGCCTGTCTCTGGAAACAGCCGATCTGAACGGAGACGGACGTGCGACCAACGCAGATGTCAGCGCCCTTTTGGATCTGGTGACCGGCGGCGGATGACTCTGAAACAAGAATCAGTGGACACCATGGCCTTCGGGCTGTGTTAATCCAAATAAAGAAAAAAAAAGGAGAATCAGTATGAAAGCAAAGAAAAAATGGCTGTCTTTGCTGGGCGCGGCAGTGATGGCCGCAGCCCTGGTAGTGGCGCCTGGGGCTAAAGAAGTAAAGGCAGCCGGCGCACCGGTGGTAACTTCATCTATTCAGGATGTTTCAGCCAGTGTGGGTGACGAGATTTCCATTCCCATTACCTTCACCAGTGAAAGCACTAACCTGAGCGCTATTCACGGAGAGCCCAGCGGAGGCTATGACACCTCTGTCCTGGAGTATCAGGGCGCTGAGTATGTAGGAATTCCCGCAGGTATGGAATCCACCGCAGGCGGCAACTTCGGTTATGTGACCAGCGGCAATTTCAGCAGCGGAACCATCAATGTAAAATTCAAAGTGCTGAAATGTTCTGCAGCTCCGGTAACCGTAAAGATCAGCAATATCTATTTCAGCAATCATGAATATCTGGACAGTGAAGCTACTGAACTGACTGCAAAGGTTACCATCAGCCATCCGGCAGATCAGTATCAGACCAATCAGACAGATCCCACCTGTACCGCTCCGGGACACAAAACAGTGACCTGCGGTGTCTGCGGCGCTACCATCGAAGACAAGGATCTGGATGCTCTGGGACATGATGACGGCGAATGGGTCGTAACAAAAGAGGCTACCTGCACAGAAAAAGGCGTAAAAGAGCTGCAGTGTACCAGAGACGGCGCAGTTCTGGATACACAAGAAATCCCCCTGGCAGAGCATACCTGGGATGAAGGAACTGTAACAAAAGAAGCCACCTGTACGGAGGAAGGCGTAAAAGTGTTCTATTGTACCGGATGCCAGGCGTCAAAGACAGAAGCGATTGAGAAGACACCTCACAGCTGGGATGAAGGTACAGTAACAAAAGAAGCTACCTGCACAGAAGAAGGAGAAAAGCTTTACACCTGTACGGAATGTGAGGAGATAAAGAAAGAGGTAATTCAGAAGACTCCTCACAAATGGATCGTAAATGACAAAACAGATAAAGACGGCTGGGAGGTAATTACAGAAGCCACCGCTGAGAAAGAAGGAAGCAAAGAAAGAGTCTGCGCTGTGTGCGGAGAGAAAGAGACGGCTGTAATTGCGAAACTGACTCCTGCTCCTGAGACAAAGCCGGTTGATACAGCGAATCAGACGTCCGGCAGCACGACATCGAATACCTCCGGAAGCAGCGCGAACGCTGTAAATACAGGAGATACTGCAATGGCTGCTGTTTATGTGGTAATCATTGCCGCAGCAGCATGTGCAGCCGGAGCTCTGGTAGTTGTAAGGCGCCGGAAAACCAGCCATTAAGTCCTGAAACAGTTCATTTTTAAAGAGGGATAAGCAGCAGGGCACGTTCCTGACTCCCTGTCGGGGAGTCACGGGACGTGCCTTGCAATGGTGAAAACGGACTGCAGTGAAAAAGGATAAAAGGAGCCAGAAGCAAAAATGAAAAAATCTAAAAGCAGAAAAAAATTGAAAAAAATCATACTGGAACTGGCAGGAATCTGTCTGGCAGTTCTGTTCTTTGTGCTGCTGGCGGGCTTTGGGCGCACGGCTCCTGAAAATCCCATGGAGGAGGGGAAAGCCGATGCTTCCCGTATGTATTTGACATCCTCCACACTTGCCATGGATGAGAAACAGCTGGCAGGTGTGGAGAATGCCAATATCAGCTCTGGCGGAACCGGTAATTCTGCAGAAACCCAGGAAGAGGAACAGGAGGAAGAACAGCCGGAGCAGACAGAGGAGCCTCTGGAAGAGGAACAGGAAGAAGAACAGACAGAGGAGCCTCAGCAGAACTCCGAGACCAACATTCAGAGCAGCTCTCCCACCAGAAACAGCCTGACGTCGCTGATTCAAAAGCATGAAAATACCAACTCTGAACAGATTTCTCAGGATCCTTCCGGGGAAGGAACCGGAGAAGAAGAAAATGGACAGGGAGGAGGCACCCCCACCGGTGGCAACGGAGAAATCCCCTCCGACGGAGGCGGGGAAACCACCCTGGATTCTGCCGCATCGTCACTGTTGTTTACCACGGATCTGGCAGATGATACAGTGACGGAGCCGGATTATTCTTTTCATGTTTCTCTGACAGAGGCAGGACAGAAGCTGACTCTGGTCAGCCAGAATGTGATCCTGAACGGCGCAGCCCGCCGGTGTGTGCTGGGAAAAAATCAGATTACGCTGCAGGAAGGGTACAATACCGTATCTGTTTCCATGATCTTCCGGGACAGTAAGTATAATCAGATCACTGCAAAAACAAAGGATTATGTGATTTATTATGTACCGGAAAGCCATTACCTGCTGCTGGTACAGAATGCCAGAACCGGCGGATATCTCACCAGCGGAGGAGAAACCGTCGTTTACGAAAACAATATCTGGATCCGTGTCATTGCCAAGAAAGGAAATACAGACATCGGCCTGGTGCAGGTTCGAATCAACGGCACCCAGAAAAATCCGGATTCTGACGGAGTATACCGGCTTTCTCTGAAAAACGGCAGCAACACACTGAAGGTAACGGCAGGAACCGGTGTCAACCAGCAGGTGTTCAATTGTACGGTCAATTATAAACGGGCTGACTTTGCCCTGACCTTTGAAAGCTCCGTCCTGACGGAGACCATCACCGGATATAATTTCGGCGGATACAGCAGGTGCGATTATAAATCAGATTCGCCTGCGTTTTCCTTCCGGGTCAGCTGTTCGGCTCCCACGGGAACGGAATACATCAGCAGCGTACTGGTGACGAAGCATTCCGGTTCCACCGATATGAAAAACATGATGGACGGGGGCGGATGGATTTCCCTGGAGCTGGATGCATCCCAGGAAACAGCCATCCAGGTCAGCTGTGTGGATTCCGACGGAACCGTGAAAAAATATACCTGGTATATCAGGTACATCCGCAACATTTCCCAGGAAGAAAATCAGAAAAAGGCGCCTCTGATTCAATGCCAGCTGGGGTCAGAAACGGTTTACTACAGTCCCTATGTGCTGCCGGTGTCGGCCTATAGCTGGGACGGGAATCTGCTTCATGCGGAGAAAAACTTTGTGGTGTATCTGAATGGGGTCAAACAGGAATATGATTCCATCAGTAGCCCTTATTATGAATATGATCTGTATCTGACAGAAGGTGAAAACTATGTGGTGATTCAGGCATGGGATAGTAATCAATATACTTCCACCCTGAATCTGACCATCACCTTCACCCCTGAAGAACAGAGTGCAAAAATACATTTCATCCTGTCTGCCGACGTGGTAGGTCTGGGAACCATGATTGATGAATATGTGACGGTTCCGGCAGGCTATACGGTGGCGCAGGTGGTGGAAGAACGGCTTGCAGCCTATGCCTATACCACCATTTATTCCGGAACCCCGTCAACGTCCGATTATTTCCTGCATCACATACAGAAGGCGGACATTCTGTCAGGCTGGAGTATTTCCGATGCAGAACGGGAATGGGTGGAAATGGAAGGATTTTCCATTGGGGATCCGGTCAGCCTGGACAGTCTGGGAGAACGGGATTTCACCGGAGGATCCGGCTGGATGATTACCCTGAATGATTATTTTATAGGAAGCAGCATGGGCAGCCGGGCCATCCGGGACGGCGACCAGATCCATATCCTCTATACCCTGGATGTGGGCAAAGACGTGGGCGTGGATCCTGACGCCGGGATTTATGAATAAACAGATAAATCTGAATAAGAAAATGACGGATAAAAACGAAGGAGAATCAGAACATGAGCACGAAAACCAGTACCATCATCAATGAAATCGAGAAAGTAATAGTAGGAAAACGAAGGGTTGTGGAACGGGTGTTAATGGCCCTCCTGTCCGAAGGCCATGTGCTTCTGGATGATGTGCCCGGCGTGGGCAAAACCACCCTGGCCCTGGCCTGTTCCAGGGTCATGGGTATGGACTATCACCGGATTCAGTTCACTCCTGATGTGGTGCCTTCCGACATTGTGGGATTTTCCATTTACAGCAAAGAAACGGGCCGTTTTGACTATAAACCAGGTGTGGTAATGACAAACCTGCTGCTGGCAGATGAGATCAACCGTACCTCCAGCAAAACCCAGTCTGCCCTCCTGGAAGTCATGGAAGAAGGGCAGGTGACGGTGGACGGCGTGACCCATATGCTGCCGAAGCCCTTTGTGGTAATTGCCACCCAGAACCCGGTGGGCTCCGCAGGAACCCAGCTTCTGCCTCAGGCCCAGCTGGATCGTTTTATGATCCGTCTGGAAATGGGATATCCGGATTATAAAAGTCAGGTGGAGATTCTGCGGGACCGCCAGATTTCAAATCCCATTGATGATGTCCGGGAAGTGGTGCATAAAGAAGAAATCCTGGCCATGCAGGAAGAAGTGCGGACCATTCATGTGGAGGATGTCATTCTGGAATATGTAACTTCCCTGGCCACCGCCACACGGGAGGAGGAAATGATCCGTCTGGGCATCAGTCCCAGGGGTGCACTGGCAGTGGTGAAAATGGCAAAGGCCCATGCGTATCTGTCGGGCAGGGATTACGTCATTCCGGAAGATGTACAGAAGGTCTTTGTGGATGTATGTGCGCATCGTCTGATTATGAATCCCAAGGCCAGAATTTCAGAACTGACGGCAAAGGACGTGCTGAAAAATATTATGAAAAAAGTGAAAAGCCCGGACAGCGGGCGTTAAGTCAAGGAGGCATACATGAAGAAATCCCGAGTGCTTTGGATTCTCTGGCTGATTGTCACAGCCCTGTTCTGCGCAGCGGCGGACGGAGCGGCGGGATGGCTGCTGGCGGCAGTATCCCTGATACTTCCCCTGTTGTCCGGACTTTTTACCAGGATGATCCGGAACCGGCTGCAGGCGGAGATGACCATGGCTGCTTACGGCCAGTCCGGAGAGGTAACCTGCGGGAAAATCCTCCTCCGGAACCGTTCCTTTCTTCCGGCTGACCGTCTGCTCTGCCTGGTGGGCTGTGAAAACCTGCTGACAGGTGAGAAGGAAAGGGTGAGTATTCATATGGCGGCGCCTGCCAGAATGCAGGTGGATCAGGAGATCCGGCTGAAAAGCCGCCACTGTGGGAGAGTGCGGCTGACCTTGCGTCAGGTGACTTTGTATGATCCCTTCGGTCTGTTCCGGTTTCGGATTCCCATGGGGCGGGAAACTCAGACACTGACGCTGTTTGCACCGGAGACTTTCCCCACAGAAGTACAGATCGCTTACGGGGAAAGCACCAATATGGACAGTGACGAATATTCTATGAAAAAAGCGGGTTATGACCCCTCTGAAACCTTTGCCATCCGGGAATACCGTCAGGGGGATCGGATCCGCCAGATCCACTGGAAACTGACAGAAAAATTCGGAGATCTGATGGTGAGAGATTATGGCCTTCCCATTCAGAATACGATATTGCTGCTGCTGGAAACCGGACGGCCGCAAGGGGCAGAAAGAGCGAATGCAGACTGCCTGAACGCTTTGGCTGGGGCGATTTTTTCTGTGTCCCAGGAGCTGGCCAGTCAGCAGATCGTCCATACCATCGGCTGGCAGAATCACGAAGAAAATACATTTACCTGTATGGAAGTGGAGTCGGATGAAGACCTGAATCAGGTGCTTCCGGGACTTCTGGGTGCCGTACCGGGAGAAGACGAACAGTCGGTGGCCGAGCATTATCTGGAAGGACGGGAACAGCTGGAATTTGCCCATGTGGTGCTCTTTACGGAGCAGCACAGGTCTTCTTTAAGTTTTCTGGCAGAGCAGTGTCTGCTGACAGAAGTTATCTGTGAAGAAAATGGATCAGGATATGATCAGAGGGATGGAATTGCTGTTTTGTCCTCTGATCCCGGGAATCTGGAAGAATCACTTGCTTATCTGGAAATATAAGGAGCGGCTGGCATCATGAAAAAATCTTTTAAACATAAAACAGATTCCTGGCAGCGATCATTTTTGCTGCAGCCATCGGGGATTCAGACGGACAGGAAGAACCGGGCGGCCTCCCGGATCACTGACGGAATCTTTCTGTGGCTTTATCTTGCAGGCATGCTCCTGTGGCTGATAAAAGCATTTTCTCTGCCGGCCAATCCAGGGCAGATTCTTTGGATGTGTCTGGCTCCGGCAGTCATTCTGTCGGCTTTTGGAAAAGAAAGCGGCCGGTTCCGTCTGCTTCGGGTGTTGATCTGGGTCGGCGGACTGACTGGAGCAGCTCTGATTTTCCACAATTTGTGGATCAGCGGCATGCACATAATTTATAACGGGATCACTGATACGGCAGGCATGAAATTTCCCTATCTCCTTCCGGTCTACGGCGTAACGGTTGGCGGAGAGCTGGAAACGGCCGCACTGTATCTGGCTTTGTTCTGGCTGGTCTGGCTGGCAGCCCTGCCGGGACTTTATCTGGTGCGGACAGGCAGCTCTCTGGTACTGGGAATACAGTTTCTCCTGGTACCGGCAGTGCGCGGAGTATTTGGAACGCCGGAATCCATTTTGTGGATGGTGGTTCCCCTGCTCTGCCTGTTGGCTGTCTGGATCCGTGGACACGGAAATCGAACGGCGGCGGGCAGGCAGCGATTGGCTTCCCTGGAAACCTTTGCCCTTGTGGCGGCCGGCACGGCGGCTCTGCTTTTTGTCGGCGTGCTTGTATTGAACCGGCTGGAAATTTCAGAGGGACAAGTTTTTGAAAGCTGGAAAACTGCCCTGAAAGAAACGGTCAGAGACCTCCGCTACAATGGAGACAGTGACGTACTGCCGGATGGGAACTTCACCGGTCTGGGGGATTTTCAGACAGAAGGAGAACCAGTGCTGGAGGTGACCATGACCCAGCCGGAATCCTATTATCTTCGGGGCTTTACCGGCAGCAGTTATACCGGCACAGGATGGGAAGCGGTCGACGGAACGCTGCTGTGGGAGAGCCGGGAACAGTTTTACTGGCTTCATCAGAACGGTTTTTACGGGCAGGAGGGATTAGCCACGGCAGCCGTTTCCCTGGATGAGGAAGCTGCGGCAGAAGAAAAAAATACAATTTCCATCCGGAATCTGGAAGGAAGCTCCAGGTACTATTATGTGCCCTACGAGCTGAAATCCACGCCCACGGGAGAACTGCGGGCAGCTCTGGACCGGCAGAAAATCGGAGACGGAGAGCTTCTGACAGAAGGACTTTTTGGAGAACGGGAGTACAGCTATCAGGCGCTTTCCAATCAGGTGACAAAATATCCGGCTCTGGACGCAAAACTATTGGATGAGGAAAACCTTACAGAGGAGGAAAAAGATTATCAGAAGCAGGAAGAATATTACAATGAATTTGTATACGATACATACCTGGAGATTCCGGGACAGCTGAACGCCACCCTGTACAGCCTGCTGGGTGTGAAAGAAATAGATCCCGGGGAGCAACATGTGGATTATGCCGAAGCCAAGGAAAATATTCTTTATGTGCTGACCACTGAGTTTACCAATACCGATGAAACGGAGGAAATCTGGGATGGAAGTGATTTCATCTTTGACTTCCTGAATTTTTCAAAGAAAGGATATTCGGTTCACTATGCCAGCGCTGCGGCCATGATGTTTCGGTACTATGGAATACCGGCACGCTATGTGGAGGGATACCTGATTACCCCGGAGGATGTGGAGCATATGAATCCAGGAGAGCCCTATGTGCTGGACGATACCCATGCCCATGCCTGGGTGGAATATTATCAGGACGGTGTGGGCTGGCTGCCCTTTGAAACCACTCCTTCCTATCTGAATGTGATGGGAAAGGCCGATGAATTCCAGGATATTTCCGGGCTGTCGCCCTCCGGTTCTGACGGAAATTCGGAGGAACAGGAAGAGCAGGAGGAAGAGCAGGAGGAAGAGCAGGAAGAAGAAAAAATTGACTGGTTTGAAATCCTGTGCATTCTGATGCTTGTTTTGATCGGTCTGCTGCTTCTGGCGCTGATTGGCTGTCTGATCTGGGTACTGGTTCAGAGAAGAAAAAGCAAAAAAGCCAAGGCTCTGTTTGGTTCTCCGGACAGCAGAACGGCAGTCCGCGCCATGTTTGCATACATGATGAATCTTTTTTCAGTGGCCGGGCTGGAAATCCGTAATACTTCCCTGTACAGGTACCGGAAGCCGCTGAAAGAATTGTTTGGCCGGGAGCTGGCTCTGGAATATGAAAGAGCGGTGACGGTTCGGCAGAAGGCGGTCTACAGTATGCATGAGATCACCGAAGATGACAGGGAATTACTGGAAAAGCTGAAAAATGAAGTCTGGAATCGGATTTACTGGAATGGAAGCCGGATTCAGCGCTTTCAGCTGAAATATATCTATTTTCTGTAACCGGAGGGAATCAGATGAATGAAAAAAGCTTATCATCAAACAGAAAATCGGCAGGAATGCGTTTCCTTTCCATTTTTCTGGCGCTTTTGCTGGCACTGGCGCCGGTCCCATTGATGACGCGTCCGGCAGAAGCGGCCGCAGTGACAGATCCCTGGGACGGAGAAAGCCTGTCAGTGCCGGACATGGATGAGGATGGAACCTATCTGATCCGAACGGGAGCGGAGCTGGCATGGCTTGCAGATCAGGTCAATGCAGGCCGGGGGGAGCTCAACGCCCGGCTGGAAAATTATATATATCTGAATGATTATAATACAGCCTACAACTGGACGATGATCGGCAGCACAGAGGAGCATCCTTACCGGGGCCATTTTGACGGGAACGGCCAGCGGGTGGTTTACCTGCGGGCGGAGATCAGTGAGAAAACACCGGAATATCGGTATGCAGGGCTGTTCGGCGTCATTGACGGCGGTACAGTGGAAAATGTCACGGTACTGGGAAAGGTGCTTCACAATTATGCCTCCTACGGCAGCGAAGGCAGCAGCAATCAGCTCTATACCGGAAGCGGCGGCATTGCCGGTTATCTGAAATCCGGACGGATCATCAACTGTGTCAACTATGCCAGAACCACCATGGAAGGAGATACCACCTACCGGAATGCAGGCGGCATCGTGGGCATCTGTTCCGGCATGGTCGTTCACTGTTTTAATGAAGGAAAGCTGTCTACATTAGTATATTTCGCCCAGAATCATATCGGCGGCATTGCCGGTCTGGTTTACGGTGTAAATGCCCAGGTGATGAACTGCACCAATCATGCCACCGTCCAGGGCTATTTCAGCGTGGGCGGCATTGCCGGTGCAGTGAAATCCGGCGGTGAAGTGGTATCCAGCTGCAATTACGGAGCAGTCAAGGGAAATTCTGTCATCGGCGGCGTGGTGGGACGGGTGTCCACCACAGGAATCTATAAAAACGGCAGTGAAAAGGAATGTCTGGTCAGCAACGTTTATAACCTGGGAACCATGAGCGCATACGGCACCGGCGGCGGCTCCGAGATGGGCGGTATTGCCGGTCGGGTGGGCTATGAAAACTCCAGCGAGGAAGCATTGCCTCCCATGCCGGTGATTCAGAATGCCTATACAGTGGTGGACTACCCCAGTAAAGCGTATGGACGGCGGGGAGCCGTTATCGGATACATGGTCAGCGGATGCTATGGTTCTATCTATGCCCTCAGTGTTGATCCGGGCCTGAGTCTGATCGGCTCCAAAAATGACCGGGCCATTCTGATTCTGGATGAGGCTCTGCTGGTGGACGATGCCAAACTGAAAAGCGTGGGTATCGTTGAAAAACTGGGAAGCGCCTTTACCATGTCCAGCGAATATGATACGGAAAATCTGGGTTATCCCAAGCTGGTATGGCAGGGACTGCCTTCAGCACTTCTTTCCAAAGTGGATGCGGCATGGGTAGAGCTGGACAGCTGGCTGACAGAAACCAATATGATCCGGTATGGAAAGAATTACAGCCAGATTGAAAGTCTGGTAAAAGAGTATAAAGACAGGCTGCTGGCCGTGTCGAAGGAGGATGAACTGGAGGCTGTTATAACAGAGGCCAGAGAAAAGCTGGGAGCAGTCCGCCCCAGTGTGGAAGCAGACAGTGAGCTTCAGGAGGCCATTGACAACGCCACTCTGGCATTGCTGGAATATCAAAGCAAGCTGGAAAGCCAGTATCCGGATCTGACAGAAAGCCAGCTGAAGCAGCTGGATGAAATTACAGAGGAATACAGGGAGAAACTGAATACAGTGGCTTCTGCAGATGAGATTACTCTGATCCTCAGGGACGGAAAGGATGCCCTGGAAAATCAGATTGCTGTTTTTGAAGCAGATAAGCGGCTGGAAGAGATCCGTTCTGATGCCATCCAGGAGCTGAATGCCTACCGGGCTGACGGCCAGTATGAGGATAAGTGGATGTTCCAGATCAGTCAGGTGAGGAAGCAGGCTTTGGAAGCCATCAGTAAGGCCCAGAGCTCTGCAGAGATCACTGTCCTGCTGGCCCAGGCCAGGCTGGATATTGACGCTGTTATTGACCAGATTCCCGAAGAGGGAGCCTGGGACGGCAAGACCCTGACAGAGCCGGCTCTGAATGAAAATGATGTCTATCAGATCACCAGCGGCAGTGAGCTGGCCTGGTTTGCCAAAGCGGTCAACACCGTGGACGGAGCTCAGGGCATTTCCGGAGAGCTGTGCAATGACATCAGCCTGGGATTTCAGCTTTGGACGCCCATCGGAAATACCAGTAACCGCGCCTTTACAGGAAGCTTTGACGGCAGAGGGTATACAGTCCGGGGACTTTTCATCGACTGGGCAGAGGATTATGCCGGCCTTTTCGGCTGTGTGGAAGGGGACGAATCCAGGGTGATCCAGAATCTTACTGTATCAGGCTTGATTTCTGTGGATGGAAGAGTCTGCTATACAGGAGGTATTGCCGGGCGCGTGTGTGGAAAAAGCAGCAGTAACCGGATGCGTCTGATCAACTGTCACAGTGCGGTAAACATCACTCAGGAACAGATGAAGATCATGGGCGGCGGTATAGGAGGTATTGCAGGATACACGGCGTATGTGGAGGTGTCCAATTGCTCCAATGACGGCCTGCTGAAGATTCCATCGGAAGGAAAAGGCGGCATTACCTATTATGCCGGCGGCATCATCGGAAATGCCAGCGCCTGCACCAGGCTGCAGACCAGCCGGAATTCCGGTTCTGTCTGGTGCCTCAATGCGGCAGGAGGACTGGTTGGAGGCGTGTCTGCCGGACAGTGTGAATTCTATTCCTGCTATAATTCCGGTGAAATATCAGCTGCCACCTATTCCGGCGGTCTGGGCGGTTATCTTTCGTCAGGAGGCAGCACTTTCAAATGGTGTTATTCCTCCGGTCCGGTGAATCTGGATCAGTCCGGACGATGTGTGGGAGCCTTATTTGGCATGCTCAGCTACGGTGTGGCAGAATATGATTCTGTTTATGCACTGAAGCGCAGCGATTCGCTGGGAAGAACGCTGGTGGGCGGATCTGCGGATTTCAGTGCTCCCGGAAAATATCTGGTGGAAAGCGAGCTGAAAAGCGACGATATCCTAAACAGCCTGAACGGCGGCGGCAGCTGCTTCATCCGGGATTATCTGGAATACCAGAGCGGTTATCCGATTTTGGCCTGGGAAATGACCCTGGATGACTTCAAGGCGGGGGCAATTTCTGAGATTCACCAGTATGTGTCCCTGGAAGATTATTCAGAAGAGAATTTGCCCCAGGTTCAGGCAATTCTGGCCGACGGGGAGGTGCGGATCCAGGCGGCAGCCACCATGGAAGCAGTGAATGCAGAACTGACCCTGATCAAGGGCGAGCTGGATCAGGTGGAAACCCTTGCAGGAGCAGCGGAGCGGCGGCTTCAGGAAATTCGGAGTGAAGCCATTGCCATTCTGGAAAACTATGTGGATCTGTCGGTATACAGGGAGGAAGAACAGGCGCTGATCCGCCAGTATGTGGCGGACGGCAAAAAATATATCCTGCAGGCGGAGGACGAGGAAGAAGTGGAACGCCATCTGCGGGAAACCAAAGAGAACATCGATGCACTGCCCGATGCCTGGCAGTATTACCACCAGCTGGATATGGTGGCAGCTGCCCAGGTGGACAGTTACATTATGAACATCGGTGAGGTGGTATTCACCGCCTACTGCAAAACGGCTATTCAGATTGCCCGGTCCGGTTATGAGAATCTGACCCCTTCCCAGAAAGCGATGGTGGAGATGTATCAAACCCTGCTGGATGCAGAGGCGGCCTGGGCAGCCCTGGAAGAGCAGTTTGAAGTGACAGAAGAAGATATGCAGCTGGCGGAGGTGGTAGACGGCTACATTGACGCCATCGGCGAAGTGACCCTGGACAGCGGTCCGGTCATTCAGGCGGCCCGGCTGGCCTATGACAGTCTGACCGAAAAACAGCAGGCTCTGGTCAGCAGACCCGGCGTGCTGACTGATGCGGAAGCCGCATATGATGCTTTGTGGGCAGCTCAGGTGGCGGCAGAGATTGCGGCCATCGGCGAAGTAACGCTGAATAAAAAAGAAGTGATTTTTCATGCGAAGGATTCTTATGATGCCCTGACGGAGAGCCAGAAAGCCCTGGTGTCAGATTATCCGGTGCTTGTGAATGCCATCAGCAGATATCAGAATCTGCTGGCAGCAGAGCCGGTGATCAGTCTGATTGATGAGATCGGAGACGTGACCCTGGACAGCGGTAATAAAATCCTGGCTGCCATCACCGCCTACAATGATCTGACAGCAGATCAGCAGGAGCTGGTTACCAATTATGTGGTGCTGGAAGCGGCAGCAGAGGTTTATGACTCTCTTCTGGCAGTACAGGAGGTGATCGGTCTGATTCAGACTATCGGACAGGTGAGCCAGGCCTCCGGTCCGGTCATTTCAGCGGCCCGGTCTGCTTATGACAGTCTGACCCCGGAGGAAAAGGGCCGGGTGACCAACCGGTCTGTATTGGAAAATGCAGAAGCGGCTTATGCAGCCCTTAAGAATCCCCAGATCAGCACTGGGGCTGAGACAGACCGGATTACCGGCAATCCCGCATCTGTCTCAGAACTGTATGGAGGCGGAGGATCTTCCGGAAACAATAATTCCATTGTATCCGGCCAGGGACAGCCGGATGGAATGCTTCCCGGTGAGACAGCACAGGCTGAACCGGAAGGATTGGAGAACAGCGGCGGATCTGCGGAAACCGGTTCAGACGAAGAAGCTGCAGGAGTGCTCCCGGACTGGCTGGTGGATGAGATAGAAAGTGCCAAAGAGATGGATGAACACGAGAAAAAGATCAGAGAAAGCAGAGAAGCCGAAGAACGGCGGACACAGCTTCTGATTCTGGGAATTATTCTGGGTACCTGTGCCCTGCTGGTGGGTGCAGTCGGATATGCCCTCCGGTCTGCGGCAGCCAAACGGAAACAGAAAAAAGTGTATTACTGAAAGGAAAAAGATCAGATATGAGAGGATACAGGACAGGCACAGGAAAGAAAAAGTTTAGAGTTTTACTGCTTTTGGTACTGATGCTGACCTTATGTGTTTCATCAGCAGTACCTGCAGCGGCAGAAAGCCTCAGTTCTGAACAGCCCCGGCAGCTTCAGGCGGACATTCTGGAGTGGAAACGTGCTGCGGAGGGAAATGATCAGATCCTCAGCGGTGCATTGCTGGATGGCGCCGGCGGCGCCAGCAGCGACTGGATTGCTTTTAATATATCCAGAATCGGCATAGAGGACAATCAGGCGGCCTACCTGAGCCGGCTGCGGGATGCAGTGGAAAAGATCTATCAGAACATGGAAGACAGTCTGAAACGGTACCGGGTGTCAGATATGCACCGGATTGCCATGACGGTGAAAGCCTGCGGCGGAGATCCCACAAACTTCGGGACAGATCCGGAAGGAAATCCCATCAATCTGATTCAGGATACCGTCTGGAACAGTTTATGGGGTGATCCGGGCAGCCAGGGAATCAATGGCTACATCTGGGCCCTTCTGACGGTGGACAGTATGCAGTATGAGGAGCCTGAAGGAGCGGAATGGACCCGAGAAGCGCTTGTTACCGCCATCCTGTCCCGTCAGCTGGCTGACGGAGGGTTCGGACTGATCAAAACCGACCCATCGGACGTGGATCTGACCTCCATGTCTCTGACAGCTCTGGCGCCCTATGGTAATTCCGATAAAGCCTATACTTATGAAAGCATTGTGACCGGTGAACAGGTGACAGCCACCGTGGATGAAGTGGCGGAAAAGGCCTTTGCATGCCTGACAGCCCTGCAGGCCGACGACGGCACCATGCTGACTTATCAGGAAAGAACTTCAGAAAGCACCGCCTGGGCCATGATGGCCCTGGCTTCCTGGGGCAGAGATCCCGAGGAGGATCAGCTGTTTATCAAGAACGGTAAAACCCTTCTGGACGGCATCGAAGCCTTCCGTCTGGAGGACGGCGGCATCGTCCACAGCCTGGATGGACAGGAAGAGGAAACAGTGGGCAACAACATGGCCGGCTATCAGGCCGTTTACGGACTGGAAGCCGTCTGTCGGCTGCGGGAAGACAAAGGAAGAGTATTTGACCTGACAGATGCCTCCACAGTTTCTGAAGAAGAAATAGAAGCAGCAAAGGCCTCTCTTCCGGAATTGACGGAAGAAGATGAAAAGACCGGGGAAGAGGTGCAGGAAGATACGGGACGGCGCATGGTTTACATGACTGCCGTCATTGCTGCAGCGGTGGTGCTGGTGGTGGCAATCTTCCTGATTCTGGTATTGAAAGACAGAACGAAGAAAAAGAACCTCTCGGACAAAGACGGCAGCAGTACCTCTGGCAGCAGTTCTGACGGATCCGGAGACTCTGACTGGGATGATGATGAAGACGATGAATGGTAAAGGCGGTGGTACCCCATGAAGAAGAATATTCTTCTGATCGCCATAGCAGCTGTGCTGGTGATATTTCTGGTGAAGGGAACAAAAATACAGTCCGTGGAGGATTATTATCTGACACATATGGAAGATATTACAGAGGATTCTGAGACTGTGACCATCAGCATCCGCTGTGATACCCTGCTGGAGCCCGGCAACTGGAAAAAGCTGGATCAGCAGCTTCGGGACGAAAAATATGTGCCGGAGGACGGCGTAATCCTTCCGGAAACCACCTATGTGCTGCGAAAAGGGGATACGGCTTTTGACATCCTGAAACGGGCCTGCCGTTATAATGAAATCCAGATGGATTATCAGGGGGCAGATGCCAATGTATACAGCACTGTATTTATCAAAGGCATCAATTTTCTCTATGAATTCTCCTGCGGGGAGCTGTCCGGCTGGATGTACCGGGTCAATGGAGAATTTCCCGGGGTGGGCTGCAGCGGTTATAAACTAAAGGACAAGGACACCATTGAATGGGTATACACCTGTGATCTGGGAAAAGATGTGGGAGATACCTATATGACGGAAGGGAAAGGAGGCTCGTCATGAACGGATTTGGAAGTTATCATCCGGCGGTGCTGTTTTCCTATTATGTGCTGGCAGTCTCTTTTTCCATGTTCAGCATGCATCCCGTCATTATTCTGGCATCAGTGGCCGGCGGATTTCTTCTGTTTGGAGCGCAGAACGGCATCCGGAAGCTTTTTAAAGAACTGGGCTTTTTCCTGGTGCTGTTTCTTCTGATGTCCCTGGTCAATCCGCTGTTTATACATAACGGGGAAACAGTTTTGTTTTTCATGAATGACAACCCCATTACCCTGGAAGCCATCATCTATGGAAGCATGGCGTCCCTGATGATCGTGGGGGTACTGCTCTGGTGCCGATGCTACGGGGCGATCTTAACCACAGAAAAATTTCTGTATCTGTTTGGGAAGCTGATCCCGAAGCTGGGTCTGATTTTGTCCATGGTTTTCCGGTTTATTCCCCTGTTTAAGGTACAGATTCGGAAAATCAATCAGTCCCAGAAAACCATGGGACTTTATGCCACAGACAGTGTGGCTGATAAAATCGGCGGCGGCGTCCGTGTGTTTGACAGTCTGGTGTCCTGGTCCATGGAAAATTCCATTGATACGGCGGATGCCATGAAAGCCAGAGGCTACGGGCTGCCGGGCCGGACGAATTTTACTTTGTTCCGTTTCCGGAAAAGAGACGGAATTCTCATGGCTGTCATGGGAGCCCTGGCGGCGGCAGTCTTCACAGGCTTTGCCTGGGGAAGCTATGGGTTTTACTATTACCCTTATGTGGCAGAAATAAGCCGGGATATCCAGTCTGCTGCAGCCTACCTGATTGTGCTGGCGTTCATGTGCATTCCGGGAATTCTGGAACTGAAGGAGAAAGTATCATGGAATTACTTAAAGTCGAAGATCTGACCTTTACCTATCCCCGTCAGAAAAAAGATATAGATGAAGCAGCCCCCGCCCTGGAGCATGTTTCCTTTGAAATACAGGAGGGAGAATTTATCGTGGTTTGTGGAGAGTCCGGCTGCGGAAAGACAACACTCCTGAAGCTGTTAAAGCGGGAGTTGGCCCCCTTTGGTGAAAAAAGTGGGAAAATCTGGTTCAGGGGCGTTGAACAAAATTCACTTACGGATCGGGAGGCAGCCTGCGAAATCGGATATGTCCTCCAGAATCCGGAAAACCAGACGGTGACGGATAAGGTCTGGCATGAACTGGCCTTTGGTCTGGAAAATATGGGGGTTCCCACGCCGGTAATCCGAAGGAGGGTAGCGGAAATGGCCTGCTTTTTCGGCATTGATGACTGGTTTCGGAAAAAGACCACTGAACTGTCAGGAGGACAGAAGCAGCTTCTGAATCTGGCTTCTATTATGGCTATGCAGCCAAAACTCCTGATTCTGGACGAACCCACCAGTCAGCTGGATCCTATTGCAGCCTCGGATTTTATCAATACACTGGTGAAAATTAATAAAGATCTTGGATTGACCATTCTTATGACAGAGCACCGGCTGGAGGAGGTGTTTCCTGTGGCGGATCGTGTCTTTGTCATGGATAAAGGGAAAATTCTTCTGATGGAACCGCCCAGGGAAGCGGGGCGTGACCTGAAACAGATCAATGCGAATCATAAAATGCTCCTGGGACTGCCCAGCGCCCTTCGGATTTATCATGGACTGGATGCCCCGGAGGCAGAATGCCCCCTGACAGTCCGGGATGGGCGGAATTTCCTGGAAGAAAATTACGAAAATAGAATTTGCCGTCTGGAACGGAAAAAAACCGAATCAGAAGGCACAAAAAAAGACCGCCCCATTGCCATGCGGATGAAGGATATCTGTTTCCGGTATGAGAAGGATCTGCCGGATGTGCTGGAGAGTGTGGCCCTGACAGTCTATGAGGGAGAAATTATCAGCCTGCTGGGAGGAAACGGAGCAGGAAAAACCACCCTTTTGAATGTGGTTTCCGGCGCCAATAAGCCCTATCGGGGAAAGCTGGAAATCTTTGGAAAGAGGATTCAGAAATATTCAGGAAAAGAGCTGTATGCGGGAAAGCTGGCATCTCTGCCCCAGAATCCCCAGACGGTTTTTATAAAAATGACAGTTCGGGAGGACTATCAGGAAATTCAGAAGGTGATGGGCTACAGCCAGGAGGAAATGGAGCAGAAGATCAGCGAAATTGCAGACCTTCTGGGTATCAGCCACCTGCTGAGCCGACATCCCTATGATTTAAGCGGCGGAGAGCAGCAAAAGGCAGCCCTGGGAAAGGTACTGCTGCTGCAGCCCAGGCTTTTGCTTCTGGATGAGCCCACCAAAGGCATAGATGCCTGGTCCAAGCATCAGCTGCAGCTGCTGCTGAAGGATCTGAAACGGCAGGGAATTGCCATACTGATGGTGACCCATGATGTGGAGTTTGCCGCCGGAGTATCTGACCGGTGTGGTCTGTTTTTTGATCATGAGATTACTTCCCTGGATACGCCGGAGGAATTTTTCTGCAACAACAATTATTATACGACGGCGGCCAACCGGATTTCCAGACAGCGGTATGAAAATGCTGTGACCTGTGAGGAAGTCATTGAACTGTGCAGGCAAAACAGAAAAATTAAATCCGGGGACCGGTCACAGCAAAGAAACGGACAGGGGGAAGCACATGAAGAAACAGAATGAAAAAATGGCCTGTCCGGAAGCAATGGATGCAGAAACCGCGCTGGAAAACACTGCACCTTATAATTTGAAAAGGCTGGTTGGCTGGATTGTGCTGGTGGTGGGAGTGATTCTGCTGATCCGGCTGGGCATCCGCCTGCTGGCAGACCGGAAATATAATCTGGTGTCGGTCATGATTGCCCTGTTGGCCTGCGTGCCCTTCTATTTTACTTATGAAAAGCGGGAGGGCAGCATCCGCCGGATGGTGATGATTGCGGTTATGACGGCCATTGCCGTGCTGGGGCGGCTGATTTTCGGCCCCATACCGGCCTTCAAGCCCATGGCAGCCATCATTATCCTGACGGGAATCTATATGGGGCCGGAATCCGGTTTCCTGGTGGGCTCCTTGGAAGCGGTGGTATCCAACATTTTTTTCGGCCAGGGTCCCTGGACACCCTTTCAGATGCTCACCCTGGGACTGACAGGCCTCCTGTCCGGGCTTCCGGGGCTTCGTGCATTGCTGAGGCGGCGGCTGCCCCTGGCAATCTGGGGTCTGCTGATGGGCATCATGTATTCGGGCATCATGGACATCTGGACGGTTTTGAGCCTGATTGACGGCTTTAACTGGCATCGGTACCTGCTGGCCCTCAGTACGGCGCTGCCTTACACGATCACTTATATGGTATCCAATGTGGTTTTTCTGATGCTTACAATTAAGCCCATCGGAGAGAAACTGAACCGGATTCAGATTAAGCATGGAATTTTTTAAGGAGAGGGGATGTTCAGATGGAAGTAACAATGGAGATAAAAGCAGAAAGCGACAGGGAAGAAAAGCAATCTCAACGGGTTCGTGTGTTTACGGCGGGAAGCCAGGAAGTAAGGATTGAAAAGGCTGCTATGAAAAACAACATCCGGATCCGGTCGGCCAACCTGGAAAATATCCGACAGATTGGTGAAGAAGCCTTTATGGGATGCACTTGCCTGCAGCAGGTCCGGCTTGAAAACCTGAGAAGGATTGAAAAGCGGGCCTTCCATGGGTGCAGTCGGCTGAAAACCGTTCAATTTCCTGCTTCCGTATATAAAATACTGCCGGGAGCCTTTCTGAACAACAGGCGTCTCCAGAGAGTGGAGTTCCGAAAAAGCTGTGGACTGAAAGAACTGGAAAATGAGGTGTTTTCCGGGTGCTCCAGCCTTCTGGATGTGCGTCTGCCCGGAAAACTGTTCCGGATCGGCCGAAGGGCTTTTTATAAATGTATCAGCCTGGAGGAAATAGAATTTCCCATCTCACTGAGAAGCATCGGGCAGGAAAGCTTTTACCAGTGCGGGTTCCGGGAGCTGGAGCTTCCGGAGGGGCTTCTGGAAATCGGTGAGAGCGCTTTTTTAAAATGTAAGAACCTGGAATACGTCTATGTGCCGGATACAGTCCGCAAGATCGGAAAATGGGCCTTCCATGGCTGCTCCAGACTGAAGGTGCTGGAAATCAATCATGATCCGGAAGAGATCGGTGAATGGATCACCAATAAAGTATGTATCATCCGCTGTCCCAAAGGAAGCAAAATGGAAGCTTATGCCCGGCATTACGGAATGTCAGTGGAGTATACGATTTCTGCTATTGACAATTCTTTTCCCTACCCACTATAATAGGGAAGAATCAAATATGTAATACCGCAAATTAAACCGCACAGGGTCTGCCCGGAAGAACGGGCATCAAAGGAATCAGGTGTGAAACCTGAGCGATCCGGTCACTGTGAGCAGGAGAAGCTGAATGCTTTCCTGCGAGCCAGGAACTTGCTCTGTGGGATGAAGATTAGGTTTCCAGGGAAAACTGATATCTCTACGGATGAAATATGCCGTACTTATGCCTGCTTTTTGCAGGCTTTTTTCTTTATGATACGGAAAGTACCCTGTGCAGAAATCCCAGACTGCCCGATTTTGGCGGAAAAGGATGATTTAAATCACATGTTCGAATGGATAAAGGTAGTGTCAAGTAAGTTATGAAAAAACAGAGCCAACAAAATAGGCTCAATTGAACCTTGATAATTGGTAAACGCTCCATAGGTTCTTTCCATAGTTAGTTGATTATATCTTAGTAAAGTAGTAAGATAAGTGTTTTGCCACAATAGTTTATGTAGTAAAAAAACATTTTCAGAAAACCATCATTTCGTGGATAGAAAAGGGAAGAAAACACGCAGACTGGAGAAAAATATTATTTACACATCGACACAGTTAAGTTCAGTCAATGCTTCAAAAGTATTAAAGACAAGCAATATAAATGTATGTAAAAGCAGTATATGTGAGTTGCTTAAAAAAATGCCATCCATTGTGGATAACTTCTCTGTGAAAAGGGTGTGTGTGGATGATTTTGCATTACGGAAGAGATTTTCTTACGGAACAGTGATGGTAGACCTGGATACACATAGAATTATAGACTTGATTCCATCGAGGGATACCGATGATGTCAGGAAACGGTTAAAAAGATTTCCGCACATTGAAGTTATTTCACGCGATGGTGCTCAGATATATGCGCATGCAGCTCAAAAAGCACATCCTGATGTTGTTCAGATAAGTGATAGATTTCATCTAATAAAAGGACTATCCGAAGCAGTAGATAAATACATAATAAGAACATTTCCTGCAAAACTTGAAATACCTGCAGTAACTGTTCAATCACCCGAAATAAAGCAATTATTAAACATAAACAACCGATCAAAACGGATACGGTTTGTACACGAACAAAAAGAGGTTGGCATGACTGTGTACGAGATCGCTGTAATATTACATTGTACCCCTAAGGCAGTAGAGAAATATTTGAATACAGATCCGGATACTGTGGCAGATAGGACGATTGCCAGGGAGAAGCAGCACCAGCTAGCACTTCAACAAAAGCAAAAAGATGTTGATGAAGCCAGAGAACTCGCAAAAAATGGTATTCCCATAGAACATATCGCAAAAATGTTGCATCACACATATCGGACGATTCAGAGATATCTTGATCCGGGTTATTCCGTTGTGAACGGGCACTATAATGTTAGGATACCAAATAAATTAGCTCCATTTGAAGAAAAAGTAATCATGTTACGGAGTCAAGGTATGACGTATCCTAAAATACATGAGATTATCTCTAAGGAGCTTCTGATTCTTAGTGCGGGAACACAGCAGCCCATAGTGCCTGATACGGACAAAACTCCTTGGTGGTACATGCATGAGGAATCACCGGACAAACTCCACACCGGAAATGGTCAGTTCCTTCCACTGCCCCTCATTACGGTAATCCTTTACTGAGAATGTAACGGTATCATCATCCATGCGGATAATACGGTGATTGCTGACAGCAATGCGGTGAGTATACTTGCCAAGGTAATTAATTACTGACCCGGCACCATTGAAAGTCTTTTTACAATGAGGGACCCAGTCCGTACCATAACAGGAATCCAGGAGTTCCTTGAATTCATAATGGTGTTAGCATCGGGTGATATTAACCATTTTTCATCGGGTTAAAATCGCCAATTGTCATCGGATTAAAATAACCAAAAAGTCATTGCTAAGTGCCTTTTTTGTCCTAAACTGATGTTACCCAACGCATCAGAAAAAGGAGGACAATGAATAAAGAAAACAAAAGCAATGACTTACAGGACATTTTAACACAAACCATCGAACAAATGAAGATGGAACTCGGTGGCAAGTTCAACATAGATAAAATAAATCTTGCTGAGCTTGAACGCCGCACTGGAATATCCCGTGCCAAACTCCGCCATTATAAGAAGGATGGCTTCATTATCAAACCTCATGGACGTACCGGTCAAAAGGCAGAAGTTACTGTATTAACCGGCTATACCGGTCTGCTTGATGATCTGCTCCGTAAAAATGTTACCAATGCTGCAGTCTGTTTTGAACAGCTACAGGAACACGGATATGCAGGCGGTCAGACACAGGTGAGGATGTACATCAAAAACCATCAGGAATTGATTCCCCCAAAACGTATGCTGGTCGATCCGCAGGGAAACCGTGGCAGACGTTACAGCACAGATGCCGGGGAAGCATACCAGATGGACTGGGGCTTTGTTGATGTGGAATGTTCGGACGGAAGCAGTTACCGCTGTGCCTGCTTTGCCATGATCTGTCATCATTGTGGTGAAAGATACATCGAATTCTTTCCGAATGCCAAGCAGGAAAATCTGTTTATTGGAATGATCCATGCTTTCTATCTTATGGGGATTCCAAAGTACATACTTACGGATAACATGAAGAGCGTTGTAATCGGACGGGATCCGGACAGACATCCGATCTGGCAGCACGATTACGAAGCTTTTATGAAAACAGTTGGTTTTGAAACAAAACTCTGCAAACCGCGTCATCCATTTACCAAAGGTTCCGTGGAAAGGCTTATTCGTTTTGTAAAGGACAACTTCATCCCAGGAAGGCTTTTCAGCAACATCACGGAGCTGAATTATCAGGCTCTGGCATGGTGCCGTGTACAAAATGGGCGATATCACCGCGCTGTAGACTGCGTCCCGGATGAAAAACATCAGAGGGAGTGCTGGCAGACAGCCAAAACCCTAGAAGCTACGCAGGAGCTCATGTTTTATCTGTGCCCGCCACGTTTGATTTCTTTTGACGGTTTTGTGCACTATGAAGGACAGCGTTTCGGCGTTCCCTACTGGTATCATAAGCGTATCTGCCGTGTACAGAGAAAGGAATTCGAACTGACCATTTATGATGAAGATCTTAACCGTATCCTTACTGTGCATAATGTAACATGGAGCAGAAAGGACAGCTTCTGCAGAGATCAGTATGTTTCTATACAACCTGAAGAATTCCCTTCTGTTCCTGTGAGATCAAAGATCCTACAGATCGAGGAGACCATACGGGACTCCGGCTTTTCCAAGTTTGATTTTGGGGAGGGTCTGTGGGATGAATGATGTATTTTCAAGGATCAGCGCAGACATCGACTCTCTTAAGATCAATGCTTATACCAATGGACTTATGGAACTTCTTGATTCAGAAGCAATGAGTCCGGAACAGCTGGAAGCAGTAGCGCTTGTGTTTGCCCACCTGCGCAATCAAAAGGAAGAGACAATCAGAAATACGCTTCTTAAGATGAGCAGGCTTCCGTTAAAAGAACCGAAGACGTTTGACAGCTTCGATTTTAGTCTTGTCCAGGGAAAGCAGATAGAAGCATTAAGAAACCTGCCCTCTCTGACAGCAGTAAATGCGGGACGAAACCTAGCATTTATCGGACCACAGGGTGTTGGAAAAACTCATCTGGCTATGGCATATGGAAGAGAGTGCTGCATACATGGATTAAAGACTTATTTTTTGAAAGCACCCGAACTGAACCAGCGTCTGACAGATGCAGTAAAATATGGCCGCGAAAGTTCTACGATCAATGCTTTGGTAAAGCCGTCCTGTCTGATCATCGATGAGATTGGCCGGTGTGTCTTCAACAAAGAATCTACGCGGATGTTTTTCGATATGGTGGACCGACGCTATAACAAAGAAGGTCCTAATACCATGATCTTCACAAGCAACATGAGTCCGAACAAATGGGGCGAATTCTTCGGTGAAGACTCCTCACTTCTTTGTGCCCTTGATCGAATCTTTGACGATGCAACTGTCTTCATGATGAAAGGGAACAGCTACAGAGGAAAACGTCTGGAAACAATAGCAATAGAAACCGGCAGACCCAAGCCGGGCGTAACACGAAAGGATTAAACTAATTGAATCTGATGCGTTGGTTATTTTAATCTGATGAGAATTGGTTAAATTAACCCGATGAAATATGGTTGATTTAGCCCGATGCTAACAATGGTTAAGGACAATGTATGGACGGAATAGTTTTCAGTTACTTAAAGCAAAAGTACTGTTGCATGAGAAATTTCGATTTAGTATCAACTAAGGTTGGAAAGAACCTATGGAGCGTTTACGGTATTAACACAGGAACAACAAGATGCTTTTGTGGAGCAGGCAAAAAATACATATATGGGCTGTAGCTATATTTTCGACCTCTGCACAGGATTACGATTAGGGGAATTGCTTGCAGTGAAATGGGAAGATATAGACTTTAAGGAAAATCAACTTCATGTTGTGCGTACTCTCCGCAAGGTAAAAGACCCAGATAATGCAGAGGAACGCTGGCACTTGGAATTTGGCACGCCTAAAACAGAAGCCAGCAGACGGACAGTTCCCCTCAACCAGACAGCAATCAAATTACTGCATGACGTTCGTAAAGACCAATTACGCAATAAGCTGAAAGCAGGTTCAGCGTATGAGGATAATGGACTTGTCTTTGCCACGCAGTTAGGCAGACCGCTTGACCCTACGAATATGCGGCGTACTTTTTATAATATTTGCGAAAAGATTGGTCTGAGCGGCTTACATCCTCATTGTCTCCGTCACACTTTCGCCACCAGAGGAGCAGAAAACGATATTGACGTAAGAGTTATGCAGCGTTTCCTTGGTCACGCCACCATTCAGGAAACTGCCGATACTTACACTCATGTTCTTACAGACTTGAAACGAAATGAAATTTTGAAACTGGATAAGGCAGTAAGTTATTGAGCAAAAAATAATCGGTAGGGGTAAGGTAGGGGTAAAACATCAAAAGGAGTTGCCAAACCACATCGGCAACTCCCATAATTTTCAAGGACTTTATGATATTACACATTAAACCGGAACAGAATCACATCTCCGTCCTTGACCACATATTCCTTGCCTTCCAGACCTACAAGGCCTTTTTCCTTGGCGGCGGCGTAGCTTCCCGCATCCAGAAGATCCTGATAATTGACGACCTCGGCACGGATGAAGCCGCGTTCAAAATCGCTGTGGATCTTTCCGGCGGCAGCGGGAGCCTTTGTCCCTTTTTTGATGGTCCAGGCCCTCGTTTCCTGTTCCCCTGCAGTCAGATAACTGATCAGTCCGAGAAGCTTGTAGCTGGCCTTAATTAACTTGTCCAGACCGGATTCGGTAAGGCCGAGATCCTCCAGAAACATTTTCTTTTCGTCTTCCTCAAGCTCTGCGATTTCCTGCTCGATCTGGGCACAGATGACGAACACCTCACTGCCTTGAGAAGCAGCAAACTCCCGCACCTGTGTGACAAAGGGATTGCTTTCCCCGTCGTCGGCAAGATCATCCTCGGATACATTGGCGGCGAAAATGACCGGTTTGGCAGTCAGAAGATTTAAGGAGTGGAGGAAGAGTTCCTCGTCCTCATCCTCCGGCTGGTATGTAATTGCCAGGTTTCCATCCTCCAGATATTTCTGAATGGATTTTAAGGAAGCAAGCTCCTTGGCAAGAGCCTTGTCATTGAAGGCGGCTCTGGAGGTTTTGGCGATTCTCCGCTCCAGGATCTCCAGATCGGAGAAGATCAGCTCCAGGTTGATGGTTTCGATATCCCGCATGGGGTCAATGCTTCCGTCAACATGGACGATATTGTCATTTTTAAAGCAGCGGACCACATGAACGATGGCATCCACCTCGCGGATGTTTGCCAGGAACTGATTGCCGAGGCCCTCGCCCTTGGAGGCACCCTTAACCAGGCCGGCAATGTCTACGAATTCAATGACGGCGGGGGTTACCTTTCTGGAGGAATACATGTCTGCCAGGAGTCCCAGGCGAAAGTCGGGAACGGCCACAACACCCACGTTGGGATCAATGGTACAAAAAGGATAGTTGGCGGATTCGGCACCCGCCTTGGTCAGTGAATTGAACAGTGTGCTTTTTCCTACATTGGGCAGGCCCACGATACCTAATTTCATATATTCTCGCATCTCCTTATTTTTCATTCGATGTTTTTATCCATTATGCGGTTTTCTTCCCCGGGAGGAGACGGCCGCACCACAGTTTTTAAATTATATCACAGTGGCTTTTTTTCCTCAAGAGCAATCTTGTTAAATTATGAGAGAAGGGTGCTGAAATCCAGGTGTCTCCGGTGCTTTTTTATGAAAACGAAGTGCGGGAGCTGGAATAAGTACGCTGGAAAAAGTGGATGGGACGGACAACAGGAAAGGTATTTGTCGAAAAATGAAGAATCCTGCGGTGCAATCCGTTTGCCTTTTGGCGAAAAATCGCTTAAAATGACTTCTAGGAGGAAAGAAATAGATACAAATCATGAAAAAAGTTGGAGGGGTACATATTTTGAAAAGAAAAATTGAAGAAACAAGACGGAAACTGAATGAAGCCATTGAAAGAAGAGAATCGTCAGAAAAGATCCTGGAAATTTCCAGAGAATTAGACCGGTACATTGAGCAGTATCTGGAACAGACAGGGCAATGAACCGGCTGAACAACGTGGAAAAATGCCGGAAGCTGCGGGAGGCGGCATATCATCCGAAACGGTTGGTATGCCGTTTTTCGTTTTCCATATGTTTTTTCGCACAAAATAAGCAGAAATATAAAAAGTGCTTGACTTCGAACGGGATAAAGATAGTATTATAAAAGAAGGAATTATTGGAATAGAAGATTTCAACAGAATCAGGAGGTTGAGAAATGAAAGCTAAGGTTTATTTTTCACGGGATATTTCTCCGGAAAAGGTATTGGAGCTCTATCAGATGGCCGGAAAGGAGCTTACCGGAAAGGTGGCTGTGAAGGTACATTCCGGTGAAGAGGGAAATCAGAATTTCCTGACGGCAGAATTCTGGAAGCCGGTGATTGATCACGTGAAGGGAACTGTGGTGGAGTGCAACACCGCTTATAACGGAGCAAGAAATACCACAGAGAAGCATATCGCTTTGATGGAGAAGCATGGCTGGAGCCGTCTCTTCCCGGTGGATATTCTGGACGGAGAGGGCCCCGATCTGGAACTGGCGATTCCCGACGGCCATAAGATCAAAAAGAATTTTGTGGGAAAGCATGTCGCCAATTATGACTCCATGCTGGTTCTTTCCCATTTCAAGGGACATCCCATGGGCGGCTACGGCGGAGCATTAAAGCAGCTTTCCATCGGCGTTGCTTCCTCCATGGGCAAGAAATATATCCATGGTGTCGGAGATCTGGATGCGTTCTGGACCTCGGATCATGATTCCTTCCTGGAATCCATGGCCGATGCAGCATCCTCCGTCATCAGATACTTTGACGGCAGCATGGTCTATGTCAATGTTATGAAGAATATGTCCGTAGACTGTGACTGCTGTGCAGTGGCCGAGGATCCCTGCATGAAGGATATCGGTGTTCTGGTTTCCCTGGATCCGGTAGCTGTGGACCAGGCCTGCCTGGATCTGGTCTATGCATCCGATGATCCAGGAAGAGATCATCTGGTGGAGAGAATCGAATCCAGAAACGGTGTTCATACCATTGAGGCGGCAGCAGCATTGGGCTGCGGCTCCAGAGAATATGAGCTTATAGAGGTATAAACAGACGACAGCAATTATTCTGCTGCTTCTTTACAGGACCCGGCCATACGCATGGCCGGGTTCGTGTCGTCCGGAATCGACAAAATGAGACCGTCTCCTGTCGATTCCGGCGGCTGTTTTTCGTTGCCATTCTCCCTTCTTCTCTCTTATAATGAGAAATACCACCGAACTGAAAAAAGGAGGAAGAAAAATGGCAAAATTACAGGTGGCAATTGCTGACGACAACGAAAGAATTTTACAGCTGCTGAACAACATCATCAGCCATGATGAGGAATTTGAAGTGGTTGGAAAAGCGAACAACGGGGAAGAGGCCTACAATCTGATAAAAGAGAAGGAGCCGGATATCATGCTCCTTGACATCATTATGCCGAAACTGGACGGACTGTCTGTCATGGAGAAGGTGGGAAAGGATCCGGCGCTCAAGAAGAAACCGGAATTTATTGTGATCACGGCCATCGGACAGGAGAGGATCACGGAGGATGCCTTCCAGCTGGGCGCTTCCTACTATATCATGAAGCCCTTTGATTCCGACATGGTGTTAAACAGGATGAAGCACATCGGAAAGGGAAAGCACAGAACAGGAGAAAACAGGAAGATCGCTCCCTATGAAAGCAAGGAACAGTATATCGAGCGGAATCTGGAGACTGACGTGACGAATCTGATCCATGAGATCGGTGTTCCGGCCCATATCAAGGGCTATGGCTATCTGCGGGATGCCATCATTCTGGCAGTATCCGATATGGAGATGTTAAATTCCATTACCAAGCTGCTTTATCCGACCATAGCCAAGATGCACCAGACCACTCCAAGCCGGGTGGAGAGAGCAATACGTCATGCCATTGAGGTGGCCTGGAGCAGAGGAAAGATGGATACCATTGACGCCTTGTTCGGTTATACCATCAATACCGGAAAGGGAAAGCCTACCAATTCGGAATTTGTGGCTCTCATTGCAGATAAGATCCGCCTGGAATATAAAAACAGATAATGAGAAAAATGTGGAAGAGACAGGAAAAATGGCTTCCCAATTCCATAAGAATTTAGTATAATAGACAAAAGATGGGTTCTTATGGAAAAGTGTATTTGGAGGTAAGCAAAGTGAAAAAAATCCTGTTTGCAACATCAGAATGTGTACCGTTCATCAAAACCGGCGGCCTTGCCGATGTGGCAGGCTCTCTGCCCAAGTATTTTGACAAGGAAAAGTATGATGTGCGGGTGATCCTTCCCTACTATCAGTGTATTCCTGCACGGTTCCGGGATCAGGCGCAGTATGTGACCAATTTTTATATGAATTACATGTGGCAGGACAGATATGTGGGACTGTTCAAGACCGAGTATGATGGAATCACCTTCTATTTTATCGACAATGAATGGTATTTCAGCGGTGCAAAGCCTTATACCGACGCATATTTTGACTTGGAAAAATTCGCATTTTTCTCCAAAGCCGTGCTTTCCGCACTTCCGGTACTGGACTTCCGCCCGGATATCATTCACTGCCATGACTGGCAGACCGGACTGATTCCCGTTCATCTGAAGGACAAGTTTGCGGACAATCCTTTTTACCGCGGCATCAAGTCCATTATGACCATTCACAACCTGAAATTCCAGGGGGTATGGAGCGTCGAGGTGATCCAGCATATTTCTGAGCTTTCCGACTATTACTTTACGCCGGACAAGCTGGAATCCTATGGAAACGGCAATATGTTAAAGGGCGGCATCGTCTATGCGGACAAGGTGACTACGGTCAGCAACACATATGCCCAGGAGATCAAGACTCCTTTCTTCGGCGAAGGGCTGGATGGTCTTATGCGGGCCCGTTCCCATGATCTGTGGGGAATTGTCAATGGTATTGATTATCAGGAATACGATCCTTCAAATGATCATTTTATCGCACAGAACTATGATGCAAGGACCTTCCGCAAGGAAAAGGTGAAGAATAAGACAGCTCTTCAGAAGGAGCTGGGACTGGAAGTTAATCCAAAGAAGTTTATGATCGGAATCGTATCCCGCCTGACCGACCAGAAGGGACTTGACCTGATTCAGTGTGTGATGGATCAGATCTGCTCCGACGATCTGCAGTTTGTCATTCTTGGAACCGGCGATGAGAAATATGAGAACATGTTCCGTCATTATGACTGGAAATACGGGGACAGTGTTTCGGCAAACATTTATTATTCTGAGGCTATGTCCCACAAGATTTATGCGGCCTGCGACGCGTTCCTGATGCCGAGTCTGTTCGAGCCCTGCGGCCTGAGCCAGATCATCAGCCTCCGCTATGGGACGGTTCCCATTGTGCGTGAGACCGGCGGTCTGAAGGACACGGTGGAGCCCTACAATGAGTATGAGAGCACCGGAACCGGATTCTCCTTTGCAAATTACAACGCTCACGAGATGCTGGGCAGTATCATGTATGCAAAGAATACGTATTATAATAAAAAGAGGGAGTGGAATAAGATCATCGACAGAGGTATGGCGAGAGATTTCTCCTGGGTAAGCTCCGCAAGAAAGTATGAGGAACTGTACAGTGTCTTGTAAGAAAAAGCTTCCCCAGTCCTTTGTTCTTCATGGTGAGATCAAGGAGCAGGCAGAGGAATGGATCCGCAGAGAGGAATGGGTCGATCGGGAGGAATACGAGAAGGATGAGGTGTACATGTCCTGTGTGCGGGATATCTTGGAGCATCCTGTATTTCAGTCCATGGATCAATTTATTCAGCATGGAAATACCACCACAAAGACTCATTGCATTCAGGTTTCTTATTTAAGCTACTGCATCTGCAGAAAGCATTCCATGGATTATCGGGCGGCGGCCCGGGCCGGGCTTCTTCATGATCTGTTTCTGTATGACTGGCATACGGAGAAGAATCACATTCACGGCTACACCCATCCAAGGGTAGCCATGAACAATGCTGTTAAATACTTTGATATCACGCCAAAGGAACAGAATATGATTCTGCGCCATATGTGGCCTCTGACCCCTGTTCCGCCGAAGAGCCGGGAGGGAATGGTCATTGTTTATGCAGATAAGTTCTGCGGGATCAATGAGGTTTACGGGCGGATCAAGCAGGCGGTGCTTCGTGCCGTTCATGCATAACGTTTGAGCAGGATTTCATTGCTGTTTTTGCAGCAGGGCGTTTAGTCTGTCGAACAAGTTGGTGCCGGAGAAAACCTCCGGCACTGTTTTTGTGTAAGCATATGTCAGCTGTCCATTGCAGATACCATAGGGGAGGGAAAAGGATGAACTATGATCCAGATCAGATGAGCAGAGAGGAAATTCAGGCTCTTGCAAACAAAATATATCCCGGCAGGCAGCCGGAAGCGCCCAAGGCGGAGCCGCTTAAGCCCCTGCGCCCGGTGGGACTTATGTATACGCCCCTGACAAAACATGCGATGGCCATTTGCTTTGATGTTCATAAAAATCAGTACGACAAAAGCGGACAGCCCTATGTGTTTCACCCTTTCCATCTGGCTGAACAGATGGAGACGGAGTATGAGGTCTGCGCTGCCCTGCTCCACGATGTGATCGAAGACTCCAGCCTTACCCTGGATGAGCTGTGCCGAGCAGGCTTTCCCAACGAGGTGGTGCGGGCTGTGCAGATTCTGACTCGAGACCCCTATATGCACTATCTCGACTATGTGACGAGAGTGCGGAGAAATCCCATTGCCCGCCGGGTGAAGCTGGCGGATCTGAAACACAACAGCGACCTTGCCCGGCTGGAAACCGTCACGGAGCAGGACAAGCGCCGGGTACTGAAATATCGTATGGCCCAGGCTGTTCTGGCGGATGATCCCTATGATCCTGTACTGGGCCACTTCCGCAAGCGGCTGCCGCTGTCCCTGGATGAGCCGGTTTATCTCTCGGTGTTTTTCAGCCGGGAGGGGCAGATACTGAAATACAGTCTGGATCTGGAATATGCCAGCGACAGTCACTATGAATTCAACGCGGCAGCAGGAGAAATGCTGCGTCGGAAGCTGTCTGTCAATCGAACGCTGCCGGAAGCTCTGGCAGATCGGATGCCCTTTTCCTGCATCGCTGTTGAGTCGCTGCTGTGTAAGAACGGGATCCCGTTCCAGGCGTATCATTACGACTGACGGAGATGACTTCCGGAAATGTTGCACAAGAAAGCTTCGGTGCGTTATTTGCAGTTTTCACAAAATTCCGGTAAAAAACGGAATTTGCTTACGAAAAAAATTTTTGAATGTTAAAATGAAAACAGAAGAAAATTTTTGGAGAAAGGGGAGACTGTCAAATGTTTCAGGTGGGGGAATATATCGTATGTGACCATAACGGAGTATGTCAGGTCCTCGCCGTAACGGAGATGCCGGAGCTTAAAAAGGATGTTCTGTACTATCAGCTGGAACCGGTCTATTCGCGTGGAAGCAGGATTTTTGTGCCGGTTGACAGTAATAAGCTGGTCATGAGGAGGGTTTTTACGGAAGAAGAGGTGGAAACGCTTTTGAAGGAAATCCCTTCCATCGAGACCATCTGGATCTCCAATGAGAAAAAGAGAGAAGAGCAGTATCGGGAAGTGGCCAGGAAGTATGACTGCCGCGAATGGGTGAAAATAATCAAGACGATTTATCTGAGGAAACGAAACCGGAGGATGGAAGGGAAGAAAACTACGTATATCGACGAGAAATATATGAAGCTGGCGGAAGAGAATCTATATGGAGAGATCAGCATTCCGCTGAAGATATCGCCGGACCGTGTGGAACGGTTCATCCGGAATCGAATAGAAAATAAAGAGAGCGAATAAGAAAAGAAAGATAAAGTGAGGACTTAAGCAGCCTGCACTTTTGTCGATTCCTTTATAATTCTTTGAAAAGACGGTAAGGTTCGATTTCCAGTGCCCTCGACAGATCAAACAGTACTTCAAGGGTAGGAGGATTATTGAAAGCCTGAGATTCGATCAGGGACAGATATTTGGAGGAAATACCTGCAATGGAAGCCAGCTCCTCCTGAGTCATGCGCATGCGATGTCTGAAATAGCGCAGATTAAGAGAGATAGTCTGATAGGTTTTGGAATTCACTTCTTTCGGGAGCTTTGGCTGTGACACAGCAGTATTCCTTTCCGACATAAATGTCAAATTCTGTCAAAGGCTACATGTATAGTTTATATAAAATAAGAACAATAATGAACTCATCGTTAGATGAGGTAATGGAATTAATGTTGGGAAAAATCGGTTGGGAATCCTGTATAGACTCTAATAATATAGAAAATTAATATAAGTTCTTAATTGCGGGGCGGAAATGGAACAGATGGGGCAGAGAGGATGCCTGTGAAGAGGGAAGAGCCGGGAAAAAAACAGACGGAATACCATATAGAAAGGAAATGATCGAAATACCGGCAGAATGTGCTGCCTGAAGAAAGAAACCACAACAGAACTGTTGGAAATGACCGGCGTGGCAGGTGCCACGCCGGAATTATGTCTGAAAAGATTATTCGCCGTATACGGTCTCTGCAAGATCCATTCTGGGAGCTTCCTGGACAGGAGATACGACTACAGCTTTGAAGGTGCAGCCCTCTGCAACAGCTACAAAATGTCCCTTACCTGCAGCGATATCCAGCTGGGTGCCTGCGGGAATGCGGACGATCTGTGCAGTATCCATGGCGGGCTTTCCGTCAACAATATCAATGAACAGCATCAAAGCAGTGCCTTCAAAGAAATAGAACTGCTCTGCATCGACATGGTACTCAATCACGCTGAAATTGGGAGTATGGTGCCAGCCCTGAAGCACACCGGACATGATCTTGTCTGTTTTGAACTGGGTGACAACGGGGAAGGCAGTCCATTCAAAGAAATCCTCCTTGTAAGCCTCACAGGTATCCGTGAAGGCTACATTGACGCCTTTGATCGTAACGTCTTTTAAATCCTGAATCTTTACTTTCATTTTTTCATCCTCCATCATAATCGGACCATTCCGCCGGTTCCTGAACAGTCAGGCGAAACGTCCATATCGCTTTTATTATATCATTGAAGGGCTGGAAAGAAAAGAGAAAAAAGGTTTTTCGTGACAGAAAATCGAAGCTATGCTATAATGGGCACAGACTGCAGAAAATGTCGGGAATGAAGCGGAACCGGCCGAAGATAGATTGATTTCAGGAGGAAGATTATGAAAAAACTGATGGACTTGATTACGGAGGTAGTAGAGCAGGGATTTGAAGCCTGCGGCTATGAGAAATCTCTCGGGAAGGCGACTTTGTCAAACCGTCCCGATTTGTGCGAATATCAGTGCAACGGAGCGATGGGAGGGGCCAGGCTTTACCATAAGGCTCCCATTATGATCGCCAATGATGTGGTGGCGAAGCTTGCAGACAGAGACTGCTTTGAGGAGGTCACTGCCGTCAATCCCGGCTTCATCAATCTGAAGGTTTCCGGCAGCTTTCTCGCCGGTTATCTGGCTGAGATGGATGCTTCCGAAAGACTTGGGATTCCGGAGCCGGAGAAAAAAGAGACCATTGTCATTGATTACGGCGGAGCGAATGTGGCAAAGCCCCTTCATGTGGGGCATCTCCGTTCTGCCATTATCGGAGAAAGCATGAAACGGCTTTCCAGATTCCTGGGTCATGAAGTCATCGGTGATGTTCATCTGGGAGACTGGGGCCTGCAGATGGGGCTTATCATTGAGGAACTGAAGGACCGCCAGCCGGAGCTTCCCTATTTTGATGAAGGCTTTACCGGGGAGTATCCGAACGAAGCGCCGTTCACCATCGGCGAGCTTGAGGAGATCTATCCGGCAGCCAGTGCCAGATCCAAGACTGACGAAGCGTTCGCAAAAAGGGCCCATGACGCTACCTTTAAGCTTCAGAACGGGGACAGGGGTTATCTGGCCATCTGGAACCATATCCTCAATGTGTCTGTTGCGGATCTTAAGAAAAATTACGGAAGACTCAATGTGACCTTCGATATCTGGAAAAAGGAAAGTGATGCCCAGCCCTATATTCCCGAAATGGTGCAGATGATGAAGGACAGGGGCTTTGCGTACGAAAGCCAGGGCGCTTTGGTGGTGGATGTGAAGGAAGAAGCCGATACGAAGGAGGTTCCGCCCTGTATTCTGCTCAAATCGGATGGGGCGACCCTTTATTCCACTACGGATCTCGCAACTTTAGTGGAGAGGGAAAAGCTCTTTAAGCCCGACCGTGTCCTTTATGTGGTGGATAAGCGTCAGGCCCTGCATTTTACCCAGGTGTTCCGCTGTGCCAAGAAAACCGGGATCGTGAGACCGGAGACGGAGCTTAATTTCCTCGGCTTCGGCACCATGAACGGAAAGGACGGGAAGCCCTTCAAGACCAGGGACGGCGGCGTCATGCGTCTGGAATATCTGATCAAGGAGATCAGCGACGCCGTATATGAGAAGATCATGGAAAACCGGTCTGTGGACGAGAGCGATGCCAGAAGAACAGCGGAGATCATCGGACTTGCCGCTCTCAAATACGGAGATCTGTCCAATCAGGCCTCCAAGGATTATGTGTTTGATGTGGATCGGTTTATTTCCTTCGAGGGAGATACCGGCCCCTATATTCTTTACACGATCGTCCGGATAAAATCCATTCAGGCAAAATATGAGGCCCTTGAGGATAAGTTTACCGGGAAGGCAGAGCTTCTTCCGGCTGCCTCTGAGAGCGAGAAGGAACTGCAGCTCATGCTGAGCCGTGTATCAGATGCAGTGCTTTCCGCCTTTGAGGAGCAGGCGCCCCATAAGATTTGTCAGTATATTTATGATCTGTCCAATGCCTTCAACCGGTTCTATCATGAAACCAGGATCCTGGCTGAGGAGGATAAGGAGAGGCAGGCTGCTTATATCCGTCTTCTGAGCCTTACCAGACGGATTCTTGAGACCTGTATTGATCTCCTTGGATTTGAGGCACCCGACAGAATGTAGGGCAGGTGAACGAATATGTCATTCTCCGGAGAAAGCATACGCCAGAAGTCAAAAAGTGCGGAAGAATTTGAAAAGGGAAAGGAACTTTTTCAGAGGGGGAAAGTCCGCTTTCTGTCCGATGAGAGCTTCTGGAAGGGAGAAGAGAAATTAAAGGTATCTGTGGAAGACGGGAAGAGAAGCTATCAGGCTTCTCTTCTCATTAAAGGCGGCTGTATTTATCAGGCGGCCTGCCAGTGTCCTGTCCACAGGGAATATAAAGGGCTGTGCTGCCATGAGGTAGCGGCAGCCTTTTATGCAATGGAAAAAAGAGAGGGGGAGAATGCTCCCCATGTGTCCACACCGGTCGAAGTACGGCGGATGCTTCAGAATTACACCAGCCGCGGGATGACAGAGCTGATGGTATCCAAAATGGAAGAAAAGGTCCGGCTGGAGCCGGTATTTCGGGTAGTGGGAGGAACGGTCCGCATGTCTCTGATGATCGGTACTTCCCGGATGTATCAGGTGAAGGATCTTGCGGCCTTTGCGGAGGCTCTGGAGGTGGAGGCCTATGTGGAATACGGAAAACAGCTGGGCTTTTATCACAGCCCGGAGGCTTTCGAGGAGGAGTCCAGACGCCTGGCTGAGGAAGTTTCCAGAGTGGCGGGAGAGTACCTGTATCTTTACGGAAAGATGAATCCTCTGCGGGCCTCCAGTCATCCGGTTTTGCGGGAGCTGGAGCTTTCACCGGCAGCCTGTGACAGCATGATGAAGCTGCTTACCGGACAGATGGTGGAATTTGAGCTGCCCGGCGGACAGCAGACCATGCTGCAGATCCGAAAGGAAAACCCAAGACTTTTTGGTGTGATCCGCGCTTTCGGAAAGGACGGTTTTCGGATTTCTCTGCTGGATGGCCTTTTAGTGTTTCAGGGAAAAAAGCGGCTTTATCTGATCCGCGGCGAGGCTCTTTACTGCTGTGACCGAGCGGCGACAGCAGTGCTCCGGGATTTTCTGGGAGCCATGGAAAAAAATGCGGCTGACGGGAGTTTGTCTGCGGAGATCGGAGAAAAGGATCTTCCTTCCTTCTGTGATTATGTGCTTCCGAAGCTTTCTCCTTATGTGAGTCTGGAGCCCATGGGGGTCAATCTGGAGCAGTACCACACGGAACCTCTCCAGGTAAAATTTTATTTTGACAGTCCGACAGAGTCAGAAATTACCCTCCAGGCGGAATTCTGGTATGGAGATGAAATGTTCACGCCATTTTCCCACGGTGAACGGTCCGGGGTGATCCGGGATCAGGTGGGGGAACTGATGGTCGGTACAGTCATCAAGAAGTATTTTACGGGACGCTATGCGGATAAGAGCCGGTTCACCATCTGGGACGATGAGGACGTCATGTTCCGGCTGCTGAACGGAGGCATGGAGGAATTTGAAAAATGCGGACAGGTATTTTTGAGTGCATCCATGCGGGAGAGGAAGGTTTTGCCGGAGAAACGGCTCTCTTTCGGAATCAGTATGGAGAACGGCTGGCTGGATCTCAAGGTGGAGGCAGGCGACCTTCCCCAGGCGGAAATCAACCGGATCCTTTCTGCATACCGGATGAAGAAGAATTATTACCGTCTGAAGTCGGGCGATTTTATCCGGCTTTCCGATTCCGGCTTCGGCACTCTTCTGGAGTTAACCAGAGGCCTTTCCCTGGACGAGCGGCAGTCCTTCCGGGAACCCTTAAGGCTTCCCGTGTACAGGAGCCTTTATGTGGATAAGGTCCTGAAGGAAGGAAGGCACGTGGAGGTGAGCCGGGACAGCGCTTTTAAGGCCCTCATCCGTGTCATGAATTCTCCTACAGAGGGGGATTTCCAGGTTCCGGACAGTCTCCGGTCAGTTCTTCGAAAGTACCAGAAGCAGGGCTTTTTCTGGATGAGAACGCTGGATTCCTGCGGTTTCGGCGGAATTCTCGCCGATGATATGGGTCTTGGGAAAACCATTCAGATCATTGCGCTTCTTGTGGATGAGGGCAGAAAAAATCCGGACATGGAGGCACTGATCGTATGTCCGGCCTCCCTCATTTATAACTGGGAAAGTGAGATCCAGCGCTTTGGAAAGGAGCTTTCCGTTATGGTTGTGGCAGGGGTCGCTTCGGAGCGGGAGGCGATCCTGAAAGGAGAACGGGGGAAAGCGCAGGTTTATATTACCTCCTATGATCTTCTCAGACGGGATATTGCCCTTTACAGAGACAGAAGCTTTCGGTTCCAGATCATCGACGAGGCTCAGTATATCAAGAACCATGCGACACAGAATGCCCGGGCGGTGAAAAAGATAAGGGCCGCCGGAAAATTTGCGCTGACCGGAACGCCCATTGAGAACCGACTCAGTGATCTTTGGAGTATTTTTGATTTCCTGATGCCGGGATTTTTATACAGCTATCCCCGATTCAAAAAGGAGTTTGAGATCCCGGTGGTACGGGACGGGGACAAGGGGGCACTGAAACGGCTTCATCGGATGATCGGTCCGTTTCTCCTGCGCCGTTATAAAAAGGATGTGCTTAAGGATCTGCCGGATAAGCTGGAGCATACGGTATATTCCGGACTGGAAGGCAGCCAGAGAAAGCTTTATACGGCCCATGTCCTCCGGCTTAAGGACCGGCTTCAGTCCTCCGGTGAGGAGGAATATCAGAAGGAGCGGATGCAGATTTTGTCGGAGCTTTTGAGACTCAGGCAGATCTGCTGCGATCCGGGACTTTGCTATGAGGATTATAAGGGAAGCTCGGCAAAGCTTGAGACCTGCATGGAGCTTATTTTAAGCGGAGCAGCGGCGAATCACAAGCTGATTGTGTTTTCTCAGTTTGCTTCGATGCTGGACATTCTGGGAGAACGTCTGACAAAGGAAGGAATTGCATATTATAAGCTGACAGGGCAGACCGGCAAGGAGGAGAGGCTCCGGCTTGTCAATGCCTTCAATCAGGATGAGGTTCCGGTGTTTTTGATCTCTCTCAAGGCCGGCGGTACAGGTCTGAATCTGACGGCGGCTGATGTGGTCATCCATTATGATCCCTGGTGGAATCTGGCGGCCCAGAACCAGGCCACAGACCGGGCTCACCGGATCGGTCAGAAAAAACGGGTTTCGGTGTTCCGGCTGATCGCAAGGGATACCATTGAAGAGGGCGTTTTAAAGCTTCAGGAGCAGAAGAGGGAGCTGAATGAGCAGGTGGTCGAAGAGGCCTCTTCCTTTGCTTCCATGAGCAGAACAGAGCTGATCCGACTTCTGGAGGAGGAGCATGAAGTATATTGATCTGCACTGCGATACGTTGATCGTATTTGCAGGCGAGGGCGGAAGCCTGTATGAAAATCAGATGAGTGTGGACCTTAAGCGTCTTCGCAAAAATGACTGTGTGGCTCAGTTTTTTGCTGTCTGGCTGCCGGATGAGGGAACAAGGACAGCCATGGAGGAAGCCGGGGAAGCTTCGTCACCGGAGGCTTCGAAAACAACGGTGGGCTGCGGCGAGGGTATCGGTCTTGCAGAGACGCTCCGGAGAAACCGGTTCGCGGGGCTTACGGAGGGCGTCTGGGATGACGCCTATATTGACCGGCTTCTCGACTCCTTTGAAAGGGAGCTTGCCCTTCATAAGGAAGAGGTCTCCCTGGCCCTTTCGGCAGAGAATATGGAGCAAAATGCCGCAAACGGGCGGCTGTCGGCTTTCCTGACTCTGGAGGACGGCAGGGCTGTCCGGGGAAGCCTTGACAGGCTGAAGCGCTTTTACGACCGGGGGATCCGGCTGATCACTCTGACCTGGAACCATGACAACTGCTTTGGCCGGGCCAATTACCGGGACGGTGTTTTCGGAAGCAGGGGAAGCGGACTGACCGCCTTTGGAAAAGAGGCAGTCCGGTTTATGAATGAACTGGGAATGCTGGTGGATGTATCGCATCTTTCCGACGAGGGCTTTTTCGATGTGGCGGCCGTATCGGAGAAACCGTTTGTGGCCTCCCATTCCAACGCGCGCGCCCTGGCCGGCTGTTCCAGAAACATGAGTGACGAAATGATAAGGCTGCTGGCCTTAAAGGGCGGCGTCATGGGGCTCAATTTTGCACCCGGTTTTCTTTCTCCGGATTTTTCCGATCCCAACAGCCGGGTCAGCCATATGGCGGCCCACGCCCGTCATATTCTTAACTGCGGCGGTGAGGAGGTCCTTGCCCTCGGAACAGATTTTGACGGAGTCTCCGGAAACCTGGAGATCGATTCGCCCGACCGGCTTTTCCTTCTGTGGGAAGCCCTTTCCAGGGCAGGCTTTACTGAGCGTCAGATTGAGCTTGCTGCCTGCAAAAATGCAGCTAGAGTCATTCGGGACGTATTGGGATGATATTTTTTCGCTTTCCGAGATTTTTTATGGAAGAGGCAGGGGAAATATGGTATACTGAAACATGGAAATGTTTGGACAGCATTTTTGTCCATGAAAAATAAAAGGAGAACAGGTATGGATAATTTTACTTTTTACAGCCCTACATATTTTGCTTTTGGCAAGGGAACTGAAAATGAAGCAGGACATTACGTGAAGAGATTTGGAGGGAGCAAGGTGCTCATCCATTACGGCGGTGGAAGTGTCGTGAGAAGCGGTCTTCTGGATCGGGTGAAAGCGTCTCTTGAAAAGGAGGGACTTGGCTGGGTCGAGCTCGGCGGTGTGAAGCCCAATCCCAGAAGCGGCCTTGTCTATGAAGGCATCGAGCTTTGCCGCAGGGAGAATGTAGACTTTATTCTGGCTGTGGGCGGCGGAAGCACCATCGATTCTTCCAAGGCCATTGCAGTCGGTACAGTATATGACGGAGATTTCTGGGATTTCTATCAGGGAAAGGCTCAGGCAGAGAAATCTCTGCCGGTGGGCTCTGTTCTGACCATTGCCGCAGCAGGCAGTGAGGGAAGCGACGGTTCCGTTATCACCAATGAAAACGGAATGTACAAGCGTGCTTACGGCTGCGAGCTGATGCGTCCTGTATTTGCCATTATGAATCCGGAGCTTACCATGACGCTGCCGCCCTATCAGACAGCCAGCGGCTGTACGGATATCATGGCTCATGTGTTTGAACGGTATTTCACCAACACGAAACATGTGGAGATCACAGACCGCCTCTGCGAGGGTGTTTTGAAGACTATTATCAAGGAACTTCCCAAGGTTTTGGATAATCCCAACGATTATGAAGCAAGAGCCAATATCATGTGGGCAGGCACCATGGCTCACAATGATGTTTGCGGAGTGGGAAGAGAGCAGGATTGGGCAAGCCACAATCTGGAGCATGAGCTTTCCGCACTTTATGACTGTGCCCACGGCGCCGGTCTGGCGGTGATGTTCCCCGCCTGGATGACCTATGTGATGCATCACGACGTGGACAGATTTGCCCAGTTTGCAGTCCGGGTATGGGGCTGTGAGATGAATTTTGAAAATCCTGAGGAGACCGCAAAGGAGGGAATTGCCAGAACGAAGGAATTCTTCCGGTCTGTGGGTATGCCCACCTCCTTTGAGGAGCTTGGAGCAAAAGGGGAGGATATTCCGACTCTGCTTTCCACTCTTCAGATCGAAGGGCGCACCGAAGGCCATTTTGTGGAGCTGGGGCCCAAGGAGTGCGAGGAGGTTTATCGTCTGGCCTGCCGTTAAGTACAACGATGGAGATAAGGGATGAAAAAACGATATTTATGTCCGGTATGTGAGCATGAACTGTCCGGAAAGCATTATTGTCCGGAATGTCATCGGTTTCGGAAGGAACCTGTCATCTATGGGGGAGGATATCTCCCCAATGAAACCGATCCGGATACGGCAGTGTTTGAGAGAACAGGCGGAACACAGACGGCGGACACCTGCGGAAGCAGTCATTCTCACGTATACGGGGTTCCCAATAAGGATCCCCACAAGGCGCCGCGAAATACATCCCGGGGAAGCTCTTCAGGGGCCTCTTATGAGCCGTCTGAGAGAAAGAAAAAAACTTCCGCGGTCCCTGCAAGACGGGCAGGGGCAGGAATCCTTATTTATATAGTTGTTTTTGTCATCGTCATATCCGCTGTGGTCGGTATTTGGGATGCTATATGGAAGTTCTTCAGAAGCTCCTACGAAGCCCGGGAGGAAACCGTAGCTGCCCTGGAGACGGAGCTTCAGGAAAACGAGGTGCAGGAACTGACGGAGGAGGAGGTTCTTGCTCTCGGAGAGCCCTGCAACGGTTATTGTCATTATGAGATGGACGGCGTGGAATATGTGTACCGGCTCGCCGGCTATGCGGGGGATTTCTGGTCCCAGGCGGAGTGTGAGGTGATCTGGGAGGAAAGCAGAAACCAGATATACACCTATGGAAACACGATCTGGAGTTATTATGAGAAGACGGCAGAGGTGACCTGTGACAATGGAGTCTATTATGATATCCTGTGTGATACGGTCACAGGTGAGGTCATGGAGATCCGGATCGGAGCGGACGAACAGGAAAGCTTCAGCCAGGCTCTATTGCTGGCGGCCTGCGCGCTGGAGCCGGACAGAGACAGAAACGAGGTCTGGACAGAAACAGAAGCATGGATGGAGGAAGCTTCCGGAGAGAGTTATCTCTTTGGAGAATGGGGGAAAAGCGAACTCTATCTGTCTGTGGACGATTACTGCTACGGGACAATGACCTGTCTTGCGGAGTACGACAAATATCAATAGATTCATGTATGGGGGAATAGAATGGAAAATTTTGATTTTTATGCGCCTACAAGGATGCTGTTTGGCAAGGGGAAGGTGACAGCTCTTCCGGAACAGATGAAGCCCTATGGAACCCGGGTGCTTCTTGTATACGGCGGCGGAAGCATCAAGATAAACGGAATTTACGATACGGTGCAAAGTGTCCTTACGGAGGCCGGGTTTGTTCTCTCCGAGCTTTCCGGTGTGACGCCCAATCCGAGAATCGACGCAGTCCGCTGCGGTGTGGCTCTGGCCTGGGAGAATCATGTGGACATGGTTCTGGCTGTGGGCGGAGGAAGCTCTGTGGACTGTGCAAAGGTCATTGCGGCAGGCGCCTGCTATGAAGGCGATCCCTGGGAGCTTGTGAAGGATCCGTCAAAGATCACGGATGCACTTCCGGTGTTTACGGTGCTGACCATGTCGGCCACCGGCTCGGAGATGAATCCGACAGCAGTGATCACCAATCCGGAGACAAAGGAAAAGCAGGGGGTCCACAGCGGCTATCTGTATCCGAAGGCATCGGTGCTGGATCCTACCTATCTGTATACTCTGCCTGCCATTCAGACGGCAGCGGGAGTGGCAGATATCATGTCCCATATTTTTGAGGGATATTTTAAGAAAACAGAAGACGCTTACGTGCAGGATAAATTTTCTGAGGGAATTTTAAAGACCTGTATCAAATGGGGGCCGGTTGCACTCACAGAGCCGGAGAATTATTCGGCCAGGGCCAATATCATGTGGGCCGCCAGCATGGCCTTAAACGGTCTGTGCGGCTGCGGCAAGGCGGGAAAATGGTCCTGTCATGCCATGGGGCATCAGCTGGGAGCCTATTATGACATAACCCACGGGATTTCCCTTGCCATTGTGACTCCGGCCTGGATGCGTTACATCCTTTCGGAGGAGACCGTGGATAAATTTGTGGACTATGCCATCAATGTCTGGGGCTTCCCCAGAGAAACGGATAAATTTGCGCTGGCGAATATGGGAATTGATGCGACGGAGCATTTTTTCATGGACTGCGGCCTTCCGTCCCACCTTTCGGAGCTGGGAATTGATGATTCCAATTTCCAGGCCATGGCTGAAGCGGCAGTTCCCTATGCAAATCTGGATACCCAGGCTTATGTACCTCTCCATGTGGAGGATGTGGTCAACATTTACCGGGCGTGTCTGTAAAGAATAACGATCAGAGGAGGAAACTATTATGAATCAGAAATACAGACCGGAAACGATCTGCATCCAGAGCGGCTGGAAACCGAAAAAGGGCGAGCCCAGGGTACTGCCTGTTTATCAGAGTACCACCTTCAAATATGACACCAGCGAGCAGATGGCACGGCTTTTCGACCTGGAGGATGAAGGCTATTTCTATACCAGACTTCAGAATCCCACCAACGACGCGGTGGCACAGAAGATCTGCGAGCTGGAGGGCGGTGTGGCTGCCATGCTGACTGCTTCCGGTCAGGCTGCAACCTTTTATTCCATCTTTAATATTGCATCTGCCGGGGATCACGTGATCAGCTCGGCGACCATTTACGGAGGCTCCTCCAATCTCTTTACCGTGACTCTAAAAAAACTGGGGATCGATTTTACTCTGGTGGATCCGGAGATTTCCCCGGAGGATCTGGAGAAGGAATTCCGTCCCAACACCAAGGCTGTGTTTGGTGAGACCATTTCCAATCCGTCACTTGTGGTACTGGATATTGAAAAGTTTGCGAAGGCAGCCCATGACCATGGCGTGCCTCTGATCGTGGACAATACCTTTGCCACTCCCATCAACTGCCGTCCCTTTGAGTTCGGTGCGGACATTGTGACCCATTCTACGACAAAATATATGGATGGTCATGCCATGTCTGTAGGCGGCTGCATTGTGGACAGCGGCAATTTTGACTGGATGGCTCACAAAGAAAAATTCCCCGGCCTGACCACTCCCGATGAATCCTATCACGGTCTGGTTTATGCGGAGGCTTTCGGAAAGAAAGCATATATTACCAAGGCGACCGCTCAGTTAATGAGAGATCTCGGTGCGATCCAGTCTCCTCAGAATGCCTTCCTTCTCAATGTGGGACTGGAGACCCTTCATCTTCGGGTGCCCCGTCACTGTGAGAATGCCCAGAAGGTGGCAGAGTATCTGGAGGCAAACGATCAGGTGGCATGGGTCAATTACCCCGGCCTTAAGAGCAGCCCCTATTATGAGAGAGCAAAGAAATACATGCCGAACGGAACCTGCGGCGTGATCGCCTTCGGCCTGAAGGGCGGCAGAGATCTTTCCATCAAATTCATGGATAATCTCAGGCTTGCCTGCATTGTGACTCATGTGGCCGATGCCAGAACTTCGGTGCTTCATCCGGCCAGCCATACCCATCGTCAGCTTTCTGATGAACAGCTCATCGAAGCAGGAGTAAAGCCGGATCTGATCCGCTTCTCTGTGGGTATTGAGAATGTGGAAGATATCATTGCCGATATCGAGCAGGCTCTGGAAACCGTAAAATAAAATAGAAGCCGGAAACGGCAGACGAGGGTGCTGCAAACATAGATTATTAATCTACGTTTGCAGCATCCCTCGTCTCTGTCTGCACCTGTACAATTCATGTAATCTAGGGAGCAACACTCCCTTCATTTCTTAACTGCAAAATACAGATGGCCGGGGAAAGAATTTCAGTATTCGGTAATGGAAAAGGTATCTTTTAATCCGGCAGAATAGTGGAGCTCGTAATCGTCTGTGATGAAAACGGCATAAATATTCTCCAGACTGTCGATGAGAGCCATACCGTCCGAAAGACCCAGGGAAAAGCAGGCAGTGCTCAGAGCGTCTCCGTCCAGAGAGTGCTCACTCAGGATCGTGACGGACAGAAGGCCGTTGTCGCAGGGGTATCCGGTGGACGGGTCAAGAATATGGTGATAGAGCGTTCCGTCTTCTTCAAAATACCGCTCGTAGATGCCAGAGGTCACCACCGACCAGTCGGACAGGGAAACGGCGATGACAGGAGTTCCCTGTTCATCAAAAGGCTTCTGGATTCCGATTTTAAAATCGCTTCCGTCCGGTTTTTCCCCTACACAGAGAATATTTCCGCCCAGGTCAATGGTGGCGGATCTGACGCCGTTTTCCAAAAGAAATTCCTTCAGACAGTCAGCAATATAGCCCTTGGCGATGGCTCCCAGATCAAGAAGGGTGCGGTCATCGGAGAAGGTGACCGAGTTTCCGTTTACGGAAACCTTTTCATAGCCCACATGGGTGAGGGCTTCGGAAAGAGCGGCCTTATCCGGAAGAACGGGGGCTTCAGCAGAAAAATCCCAGAGGGAGGAGCAGGAACCGATGGTGATATCGAAGGCTCCGTTGGAAAGACGGCTGTAGGAAAGTCCGGCCTGAATGAGAGCAGCTGTTTCATCGGATACGGTGTCCGTGAGCCGGCTGTTGAGATTATAGATTTCGCTTCCGTCAAGGGTGCGGCTTAAAAGAGCCTCGTAATCTCGGCAAAGCTCGAAGCAGCGGTCGATGAGCGTTTCCTCTTCGGTACCGTACAGGGTAATGGTAATCACTGTGTTCAGAAAAAAGGAAGTTTTGCGGACCTGTTTTTGGGAAGAGTTTCCGCAGCCGGTCAGGCCTCCCGTGACAAGAAGCAGAGCGAGAAGGGCGCAGACAGGCCGAAGAAGGTTTTTTTTGAGCACACAACTGTGAAACATGATCGAAGCCTCCGTTTTCAAACAGGTTTATGTAAAAAGCATATCCGGTCAGGTTTATGTAAAAAGCATATCCAGTATAGCATAGGAAACAGATAAAAGTAAACAGACAGGAAACTTGTGAGTGCATTATGAGAAAAAAATGGGATCTTTTGCTGATAGCAGGAATACTGATCACGGCGGCCGCCATCTGGCTGTATTTCCGTTCAGTCAGAACGGAGGGGGCTGAGGCGGTGGTTTTTGTGGATGGAGAAGAAACAGCCAGGTATTCTCTGGAAGAATCCCTGGAGACGGAAATCAGTTCTCCCTGGGGGAGCAATCTTCTGGTCATTGAGGAAGGAAGGGCAAAGATCATTGAAGCCGACTGTCCTGATAAGCTGTGCGTCAATCAGAAGGCCATCCGCTTTCAGGGGGAGAGCATCATCTGCCTGCCCCACCGGGTGACGGTGACCATTGAGGGCGGTCAGGAGAATGAGCTTGACGGAGTATCCTGACAGTCCGGGAAAAATGCTGGGAAAGGAAGAACACTTCATGAAAACAGGGAAGGTGGCCCGCTACGGGCTTTTGATTGCCCTTGCATTTATTTTCAGTTATATCGAGAGCGTCATTGTTGTACCGGTTCCGGTGCCGGGGATCAAGCTGGGGCTTGCGAACCTGGTGGTGGTGGCAGCTCTTTACCGGACAGGAGGGAAAAGCGCGGCTGTCGTTTCTGTGATCCGTGTGGTTCTCGTAGGTCTGACCTTCAACAATCCGGTTATGATGCTTTACAGTCTGGCAGGCTGCTCCCTGAGCCTTCTTCTTATGGTGCTTCTCAAAAGGACGGAACGGTTCTCCATTGTGGGAGTCAGCGTGGCGGGCGGCGCTGCTCATAATCTGGGGCAGATCGCGGTGGCGGCCTTTATGCTGGAAACCTCCGCCTTATTTTATTATCTTCCGGCCCTTCTGGTTTCCGGATGTGTGGCCGGAACCGTCATCGGTATTGCAGGAGCAGAAATCGTAAAAAGGCTTCCGCCCCTTTCCTGAGACATATCCCTTTCCCGTGTGGCATAGAATGTCCTAACCTGAAAAAGGACATGCCAGGGAGGGATAGCAAATGTGGAATAACAGTGCAGTTGTAAAGGTACCGGTGTTGAAGCTTAAGGAATATCCGTCAGAGGAAGCGGAGACGGTGGACGAGGTGCTGTATGGAATGGAGGTGCTCGTCCGGGAAAGAACGATAAAAGGCTGGGCATCGGTGGAGACATCCTACGGTTATCGTGGCTGTGTACGGACGGAAGGCCTGGAGGCCCATGAATGGAATGTGAGACGGTGGCAGAAGCTTTCCAAATATGTGGTGGTTTCACCCTCTGCCGATGTGTTTGAGGTGCCGGGCTACAAAAATCCGTATCTGTTCAGTCTGCCGAGGGGAAGCCTGGTGGCGGCATCGGATCAGGAAGGACAGGCGGGCTGGAATCAGGTGAGGCTTTCTGACGGAAGAGGGGCCTATATGCGGAAAGGGCAGCTTCGGCCGGCAGCCGCTCTCCATTGCCCGGCAGAACAGGAGGAAAAGCTCCGGGAGAGCCTGGTCAGGACGGCACTCACCTATTTGTACACGCCTTACCGGTGGGGCGGAAAGACCCCATGGGGCATTGACTGCTCCGGCCTCTGTTCCATGGTGTATCTGCTCCATGGAATTGCCATTAACCGGGATGCGAAGATCAAAAAGGGATATCCGGTAAAGGAGATTCCCGTTTGCCGGGTAAAGCCGGGAGATCTTCTGTATTTTCCCGGGCACATGGCTCTTTATATCGGCGGTCTCAACTATATCCATTCCACCGGGCGCACAGGTCAGGACGGTGTGGTAATAAACAGCCTCAATCACATGGCGGAAGACTACAGAGAGGATCTGGCGTCCACCATCACTGCAGCGGGCAGTATTTTCTGAAAAATTCCGGTTTCTTCTCAAAAAACGGGAGGAGGCCGGAGCTTTTTTTGTCAGGAATCAAATCTAAACAATCTATAAATTCCATTGACTTTCATTGGAATCAGACTATAATGTTTTTTTAATTGTTGCATCGTCAGAAACTATCTGACAACAGGAGAGACATAAAAGGAGAACAGGAGCTATGACGAAGATTTTTAAGTACCTGAAACAGTCGGCAGGCTGGGTCATGGTTGTTCTGATGCTGCTGGGACTGCAGGCCTACTGTGATCTGTCTCTTCCCCAGTACACATCGGATATTGTCGATGTGGGGATTCAGCAGGGAGGAATCAGCCATGCGGCGCCGGAGGTCATCAGACAGACAGAGATGGAGAAGATCTGTCTGTTTTTGGAGGACAGGGATAAACAGACCGTGGAGGCCTCCTATGAAATGATATCAAAAGAGAACCTTTCGGAAGAAGAGTATGAACGCTATGTGAAACAATATCCGCAGCTTCGGACGGAGTCTCTTTTGGTCAGAAAGGATCTGGACAGGAAGGCGCTTGAGGAGCTGGATGAAGTGCTTGAAAAGCCGGAAGCACTGGTGATGATGACGGAGAAACAGGGAATCGATGTTTCTGCCCTTCCGCCGGAAGCGCTTCTGGCCATGGAGCAGGAGCTTTCCGTCCAGGAGGAACTTTCCGATTCCATTCTCAGTCAGATGGGAATCTCCTATGTCAGGACAGAATATGAGGCGGTGGGGCTGGATACCGGAAGCCTTCAGACGAAATATCTGGTTTCCTCCGGCCTCAAGATGCTGGGTGTTGCCCTTCTTGCCATGGCAGCCAGCATACTGGTATGCCTGATTGCCGCGCGGGTGGCAGCTTCCACGGGTATGAGGTTAAGAGGACAGGTCTTTGCGAAGGTGATGTCCTTTTCCGGAGGAGAAATGGACCGGTTTTCCACCTCCTCTTTGATCACCAGAAGCACCAATGATATCCAGCAGGTGCAGATGGTGATCGTGCTCCTTTTACGAATGGTGTTCTATGCGCCCATCATCGGGATCGGAGGTCTTGTGAGAGTCATCCGTTCCGGTGTTTCCATGGCCTGGATCATCGGAGTGGCTGTGGCGGCCGTCAGCTGTCTTGTGGCGATCCTGATGGTGGTTGCCATGCCGAAATTCAAGAAAATGCAGAAGCTGGTGGACCGGCTGAATCTGGTGGCCAGGGAGATCCTGACAGGTCTTCCGGTGATCCGGGCCTTCAGCCGGGAAAAATACGAGGAGAAACGGTTTGACGGGGCCAATCGGGATCTGACAAAAACCATGCTGTTTACCAACCGATGTATGGCACTCATGATGCCGGCTATGATGTTTATCATGAACGGGATCACCGTTCTCATCATATGGACGGGAGCCCATGGGATCGATAACGGAAACCTCCAGGTGGGCGATATGATGGCATTTATCACCTACACCATGCAGATCGTCATGGCATTCCTCATGATCACCATGGTTTCCATCATGCTGCCAAGGGCAGCTGTGGCGGCAAAACGGATCGACGAGGTTCTGACGACAGAGGTTTCCATCACGGAGAAAAAAACTCCTGTCCGTCTGCCGCAGGATGCCAAAGGGGTTGTGGCTTTCGAGCATGTTTCTTTCCGGTATCCGGGAGCGGAAAATGATGTGCTCCATGATCTGAGCTTTACTGCAAAACCGGGGGAGACTACCGCTTTCATCGGAAGTACAGGAAGCGGAAAGTCCACGCTGGTGAATCTGCTTCCCCGCCTTTACGATGTGACCGAAGGCTCCATCACGGTGGATGGGGTGGATATCCGGGATCTGTCTTTAAAAGAACTGCGGGAGCAGATCGGCTTTGTCCCCCAGAAGGGGATCCTGTTTTCCGGGACCATTGCTTCCAATCTGCGGTTCGGCAGACGAGATGCCACCGATGAGGAGATCAGGAAGGCGGCTTCTATCGCACAGGCAGCAGATTTTGTCGAGGAGAAGCCGGATAAATACGAAAGCCACATTGCACAGGGCGGCGCCAACGTATCCGGCGGACAGAAGCAGCGGCTCTCTATTGCCCGTGCCGTGGCGAAAAAGCCGAAGATCTATGTGTTTGACGACAGCTTTTCTGCCCTTGATTTCAAAACGGACTCTGCACTCCGCAGGGCGCTCAATGTACATGTGGCTGACAGCACCAGACTGATCGTAGCCCAACGGGTCAGCACCATTCTCCATGCAGAGCAGATCATTGTTCTGGATGAAGGGCGGATCGCAGGCATGGGAACCCATGAGGAGCTTTTAAGAACCTGTGAGGTTTACAGGCAGATTGCAGAATCGCAGCTCTCGGCGGAGGAGTTGTCCGGAGCGGGAAAGGAGGCCCTGTGATATGAGCGGCGGAAGAAATATGAGAAGACATGGAATGGGCGGACCTGCAGGAGGCTCCGGAGAAAAAGCCAAGGATTTCGGAAAGACCATGAAGAAGCTGATCTCCTATATGGGACGGTACAAATGGGGAATCCTGACGGTTCTTATTTTCGCGGTGGGAAGCACTGTGTTTCATGTGATCGGGCCGAAGGTTCTGGGAAAGGCCACTACAAAGATCTTCAACGGCCTGACCGGAAAGCTTTCCGGGGGCCCCGGCATTGATTTTGCGGGAATCGGAAAAATCCTGATCCTGCTTTTGACCCTTTACGGGGTCAGTGCCCTGTTCAGCTTCGTTCAGGGACTAGTGATGACCTCCATATCCCAGAAGGTCAGCTTCCGGATGCGAAAGGAAATGTCGGAAAAGATCAACCGGCTTCCCATGAATTATTATGACACAAAGACCCACGGCGAGGTACTTTCCAGAATCACCAACGATGTGGATACTTTGGGACAGAGTCTGAACCAGAGCATTACCCAGATGATCACTTCCGTCACAACGATCGTCGGCGTGTTTATCATGATGCTTTCCATCAGCCCGCTTATGACAGTTCTGGCGGTTCTGATCCTGCCGGTTTCCATGACCATGATCTCCTTTATTATAAAGAGGTCTCAGAAGTTTTTCCGTCAGCAGCAGGAATATCTGGGACACATCAACGGTCAGGTGGAGGAAAACTACAGCGGACATACGGTCATTAAGGTATTCAACAGGGAGGAAGAGGTCCTCAGGGAATTTAATGAAACAAACGGCATGCTCTATCAGTCAGCCTGGAAATCCCAGTTTTTCTCCGGAATGATGCAGCCGGTCATGCAGTTTGTGGGAAATCTGGGGTATGTGGCGGTGGCCATTGTGGGAGGCTTTCTGACGATTCGGGGAACCATTGAGGTGGGGGATATCCAGTCCTTTATCCAGTATGTGAAAAACTTTACCCAGCCTATCACCCAGATGGCTCAGGTCTCCAACATGCTTCAGTCCACAGCTGCTGCAGCGGAGCGGGTATTTGAGTTCCTGGAGGAGCCGGAGGAGGACCAGATGGTGGAGAATCCCTCTTCCATTGCGGATATCCAGGGCAATGTGACTTTTGATCACGTGAAATTCGGTTATCGTCCGGATAAGATCATCATCAATGATTTCAGCGCTGAGATATCAGCGGGCAAAAAGATCGCCATCGTCGGACCCACCGGTGCCGGAAAGACCACACTGGTGAAGCTTCTGATGCGGTTTTACGATGTGAACGGCGGTTCCATTAAGATTGACGGAAAGGACATCCGCTCCTTCAACAGAAGTGAGCTTCGGGAGCTATTCGGAATGGTACTTCAGGATACCTGGCTGTTCAAGGGATCCATTATGGAAAATATCCGTTACGGCAAGCTTGACGCCACCGATGAAGAGGTGATCGCAGCGGCAAAAGCGGCTCATGCTCATCATTTCATTTCCACCCTGCCCGACGGCTATGAAATGGAACTCAATGAGGAGGCGGGAAATGTTTCCCAGGGCCAGAAGCAGCTTCTGACCATCGCGAGGGCCATTCTGGCGGATAATAAGATCCTGATCCTGGATGAGGCAACCAGCTCGGTGGATACAAGAACCGAGGAACGGATCCAGAAGGCTATGGACAATCTGATGAAGGGCCGGACCAGCTTTATTATTGCTCACCGGTTATCAACCATCCGGGACGCAGATCTGATCCTTGTCATGAAGGATGGCGATATCATCGAGCAGGGAACCCATGAGGAGCTTCTGGAAAAGAAGGGCTTCTACGCGGAGCTTTACAACAGTCAGTTTGAGAAAACGGCCTGAGACCGGTAAAAGCCCTCTTCCAGGAACCTTTTGAACTTGTTTGTCAGCGTGGCTCCGGAACCGGTACGCCAGCATCATAATCCAGAATCACCACATCCAGAGCTTCCGGGCTCCAGGTACTGTTGATCACGCACATGGTGTACATGGTTCCTGCTTCCACGTCGGCCAGGACCGATAGAAGCGGATTATCCTCCTCCTGTCCCGGAGTCAGGTAAAAGCCGTATTCGCCGGGACTAAAGGGCTTGAAGGGGGTAACCTCCTTGAAGGTCACATCTGCAAAGACCAGCTTGCTTCCGTAGAGAAAGAAATCAATGGGGCCGGTCCCGTAAGCAAGATTTGCGGCGCGGACACAGCCGAAGGCGGCGGGAAACAGAGGACAGAGATAATCAAAGATCTGTTTTAAATCCAGTCCGTTATCTGTCTGAATGATGGCAACGGTGTATTTGATGGGCAGGAAGAACGGCAGGGTTTTCTGGAGATAGACTCGTCTGGTGCGTGTGCCGGACAGGGTAATGGTCACGAAACCTTCCTTTACGTGGCCGTAACCGGTGACTGTACGATAGGGGAGGTCAGGCACAAAGAGGGTGTCGTCTACAGAAACCTGAAGAGCTTCGGTCTCGGAGGCGGCATGGAAAAAGCGGACATAAAAAGAGTCGTTGTTCAAAATAGCACCCTTATAGAATAGGCTGTTGGTTTATGATATGACGATTCGTATTTGTTGGTGCTGAGGGAGCATTGACAGTTTTTTACAAAATAAATAGAAAAACAGTAAGAATTTTGCGCATTTTTTAGGCTAAAAAAGAACTGTTAAAAAATGGAGTTTATGATATAATAAGGACAAAGCGTGCAAACGCAAAGAACCTACAGAAAGGAAGAGAAAACAATGCCCTTAGTTACAACAACTGAAATGTTTAAGAAAGCATATGAAGGCGGCTATGCCATCGGTGCATTCAATGTAAACAACATGGAGATCGTACAGGCCATCACCGAGGCTGCTGCTGAGGAGAAGTCCCCTGTTATCCTCCAGGCTTCCGCCGGCGCAAGAAAGTATGCGAACGGTGCTTACCTGAAGCGTCTCGTTGAGGCTGCTCTGGATATCTATCCGGATCTTCCCGTTGCTCTGCATCTGGACCACGGCGCAGATTTTGAGATCTGCAAGTCCTGCATCGACGGCGGCTTCACTTCCGTTATGATCGACGGTTCCTCCAAGCCCTTCGAAGAGAACATTGCTCTGGCAAAGAAGGTTGCAGACTATGCTCATGAGAGAGGCGTAGTAGTTGAGGCAGAGCTTGGTACTCTGGCCGGCATCGAAGATGATGTTAAGGTTTCTGCAGAGAATTCCTCCTATACAAGACCTGAAGAGGTTGAGGAATTTGTAGACCGTACCGGCGTTGATTCCCTGGCTATCGCCATCGGTACAAGCCACGGCGCATACAAGTTCAAACCCGGCACCAAGCCTCAGCTGAGATTTGACATTCTGGAAGATGTGGCAAAGAGACTGCCCGGCTTCCCCATCGTTCTTCACGGTGCATCTTCTGTTCCTCAGGAATATGTTAAGATCATCAATGCAAACGGCGGTGCTCTGAAGGATGCTATCGGTGTTCCCGAGGATCAGCTTCGTCAGGCAGCAAGAATGGCTGTATGCAAGATCAACATTGACTCTGACCTTCGTCTGGCTCTTACTGCAGGCATCAGAGAGCATATGGTAGCAAATCCGGATCATTTCGATCCCAGACAGTACCTGTCTCCTGCAAGAGCTTATGTGAAGGAAGTTGTTAAGCATAAGATCACAGAGGTTCTTGGTTCTGCCGGAAAAGCTCTGTAAGAGTTTGTTTTAAGTACGCATCAAAGTGCTGTTGTACCGAAAGGTGCAGCAGCACTTTTTATGTTGTGCGCATGACGTAAAATGGCGCTTTCATTGACAAAGCCGGCTCATTTTGTTAAAATATCTACGGAAGAAAATTCAGTATGGGGGACCAGGGCTGCTGAGGATTCAGCGGTCTTTTCTTTCGTACAGGCAGGATTTTTGACACCGCCAAAAGGGAGGATTTCAGGAGACAGCTATGTTGGACGAGTACGTGATCAAACAGAATAAAAAACTGCGGTGCGGCTACACGACAGGCTCCTGTGCGGCAGCTGCGGCAAAAGCGGCAGCTTTGATGCTCCTGTGCGGAGAACAGGTGGAAAAGGTGGAGCTCATGACGCCGAAGGGGATCCTTTTAAAGCTTCCTGTCCGGGATGCTTCTTACGGAAAAGATTATGCCTGCTGTGCGGTGGAGAAGGATGGGGGAGACGATCCGGATGCGACCCACGGCCTTCTCATTTATGCCCGTGTGGAATATGGAGAGGCAGGCGAAGAACGAATCCTCATCGACGGCGGCGTCGGTATAGGGCGGGTGACTCTTCCCGGGCTGGAGCAGCCGGTGGGAGCAGCTGCCATCAACCAGGTGCCCAGGCGTATGATACGGGATGCAGTTTTGGAAATCTGCGAGGCCTTCGGGTATCAGGGCAATCTGAAAATCACCGTTTTTGTGCCGGGAGGCGAGGAAGTCGGAAAGAAAACCTTCAATCCTAGGCTGGGGATCACCGGAGGCATCTCGATTCTGGGGACAACGGGGATCGTGGAGCCTATGAGCGAGACTGCTCTGATAAATTCAATAAAAGTGGAAATGAAAGTTCAACTAAAACGGGGAAATGGGTATCTGGTGGTGATTCCCGGAAATTATGGAACGGTGTTTTCGAAAAATGAACTGGGGATCGATACAGAACGCACGTTAAAGTGCAGCAATTATATCGGAGAAACCATTGATTTTGCGGTGGAGCTGGGGGCAAAGGGGATTCTTTTTATCGGCCATATAGGCAAATTTATCAAGCTGGCCGGCGGTATTATGAATACCCACTCCCGCAATGCGGACAGCCGCATGGAGCTTCTGGCAGCAGCAGCCCTCAGGGCTGGAGCGCCCCTTTTGGTATTGCAGAAGCTTCTGGGGGCCACGGTCACCGATGAGGGGCTGAGGATCCTTAAAGAGGAGGGGTATCTGGAAAAGACTATGGATCAGGTGACAGAGCGGGCTGCTTTTTATCTTAACCATCGCTGTCAGGGAGCCATCGAGACGGAAATTATGATTTTTTCCAATGTTTACGGGCTATTGGGCCAGTCGAAGGGGGCCGCTGACATGCTGCTTCGGGCATGAGTCCCGAAAGACGGTGGGAAGCCGTCGGATACAAATATCAGGATGAAGAGGATAATGCAATGAAAAACGGAAAGCTGTATGGAATCGGTGTGGGACCCGGAGATCCGGAGCTTATGACCTTAAAGGCAGTGCGGATGATAAAAGAGGCGGATGTGGTGGCCCTTCCTGCAAAGACAAAAGAAGAGTGTGTGGCCTATCGGATCACAAAGGGGGCGGTGGAGGAACTCGATCAAAAAGAGTTTCTTTTTATCAGTATGCCCATGACGAAGGACAGAGCTGTCCTTGAAATAAGCCATGATGAGGGAGCTTTGCAGGTAATCAGTCTCCTGAAGGAAGGAAAGAATGTAGCTTTTCTGACCCTGGGGGATGTGGCTGTTTATTCCACATATCTATATATTCACAGAAGAGTGGAGGCTGCCGGCTATGAGACAGAGCTGGTAAGCGGGATTCCTTCCTTCTGCGCAGCAGCGGCAAGGCTGGGAATCGGACTCGTGGAGACGAAGGAAGCACTCCATGTGATCCCGGCCACCTACGGGGTGGAGGAGGCTCTTTCCCTATCCGGAACGAAAATACTTATGAAATCCGGAAAGAAAATGAGCCGGGTGAAAAAAGCGCTCCTGGAAAAAGGCTGTGAGGCTTATATGGTGGAAAACTGCGGAATGGAAAATGAGAAGGTTTACCGTTCTGCAGAGGAGATAGATGAAAATGCTGGGTATTATTCCCTGCTGATTGTAAAGGAGGCAAATCATGGTTGATTTTGTAGGTGCAGGCTCCGGTGCCGCAGATCTGATCACGCTGCGGGGAAAGAAGCTTCTTGAGGAAGCTGATGTGATTATTTACGCCGGTTCTCTGGTGAATCCGGCCCTTCTTGACTATAAAAAAGAGGGCTGTCAGGTATATAACAGTGCCTATATGACGCTGGAAGAGGTCATTGAGGTGATGAAGGAGGCGGAGGCGGCCGGCAAACGAACCGTACGTCTCCATACGGGCGATCCCTGCCTCTATGGAGCCATCCGGGAGCAGATGGATGAGCTTGACCGTCTGGGGATCTCCTATGCAGTATGTCCCGGTGTCAGCTCCTTCTGTGGTGCGGCGGCAGCTCTTCATGCAGAATACACGCTGCCCGATGTTTCCCAGTCGGTGATCATAACCAGGATGGCCGGGAGGACGCCGGTTCCGGAGAAGGAGGAGATCGCCGGTCTGGCAGCTCATCAGGCAACCATGGTGATCTTTCTGAGCACGGGAATGCTGGCGGCTCTTGAGGAACGGCTCATGGCCGGCGGCTATGCGCCCGACACTCCGGCGGCTATCGTTTATAAGGCGACCTGGCCTGACGAAAAGGTGTTCCGCTGTACGGTGTCGACCCTGGCAAAAACGGCGGAGGAAAATCAGGTGACGAAAACGGCTCTCATTGTGGTGGGACGTGTGCTGGACGGTGATTACAGCCGTTCTGAGCTCTATAATCCGTCCTTCACTACCGAGTTCAGACAGGCTACGAAATAAAACAGGAGGCATCATGAGGCTTGCGGTCATCAGCTTTACCGGGAGGGGCGGTCAGTTGAACCGGTTCCTCTGTGAAAAACTGAACATTCACGGCCACAGGACCGACGGCTTTGAAAAGCGGGCTGGAAAGGCGGAAGCACCTTTGCAGCCGGTGGAGGGGAGCCTTCGGGAATGGACCGGCAGGGCTTTTTCGGAATATGACGGACTGATCTTTGTGGGAGCCTGCGGGATTGCCGTTCGTTCCATTGCACCCTTCGTAAAGGATAAGTTTCAGGATCCGGCCGTGGTGGTCATTGATGAGGGAGCCAAGTTCTGCATTTCCCTGCTTTCCGGCCATGTGGGCTGCGCCAATGAGCTCTGCAGTCTGGTCGCTGGGCTTGCAGGGGCTGTGCCGGTCATCTCCACAGCCACCGACGTCAACGGATGCTTTGCCGTCGATGTCTTTGCACGGAAAAATGGACTGGAGATTTTGAGCCGGTGCCTCGCCAAGGAACTGTCAGCGGCAGTGCTGGAAGGAAAACAGATTCCGTTTTTCAGTACCCAGCCTGTGGAGGGAGAACTTCCGAAGGAACTGATTTTATGTGAAACAGAGGAGGAGCTTCGGAAGCATCCGGGACTTAAGCTGGCAGTGTCGGAGAGACGGATTTCCGTAAATTCCGGGGGACAGGAGGATATCCTGTATCTCATTCCCAGAACCGTGACGGCGGGGATGGGCTGTCGGCGGGGAACCGAAGAGGCGGTCCTTCTTAGAAAGCTGAAAAACGCGTTTTCTGATGCCGGGATTTTTTTACAGGCGTTGGAGCAGGTGACGACCATAGAGCTCAAACAGGATGAAAAAGGACTTCATGATCTGGCAGAGGGTCTTGGTGTTCCCTTTGTATGGTATACGAGGGAACAGCTTCTGGCACTTCCCGGAGAATTTTCCGGCTCTGCCTTTGTGAAGGAAACGGTTGGGATAGATTGTGTATGTGAGAGGGCGGCTCTCAAAGGAAGTATGGAACGGGCAGAAAAGGGAGAAGCGGACGCCCGGGAGGAAGGCCGCCTGATCTTAAATAAGCAGGCGGGGGACGGCGTTACCGTGGCAGCTGCCGTCCGAAAGACAAAACTGTATTTTAACAGGAAGGAGAACGAGCGTTGAATACTCTTTATGTAATCGGTATCGGTCCGGGAGCTTATGAAAAGATGACCATTGAAGCGGCGGAGGCTTTGAAGAGCAGCGATGTGATCGTGGGATATACCGTATATGTGGATCTTGTGAGGAAGCATTTCCCGGGAAAGGAATTTCTGACGACCCCCATGAAGCGGGAGGTGGAACGATGTGAGCTGGCCTTTGCCGAGGCGGCAAAGGGGAAGACCGTGGCCATGATATGCAGCGGAGATGCCGGCGTTTATGGTATGACCGGACTGATGTATGAGATCGGTGTCCGTTATCCCCAGGTGGAGCTTAAGCTAATAGGCGGTCTGACGGCGGCTACCAGCGGGGCGGCAGTTCTCGGCGCACCTTTGATCCATGATTTTGCGGTGGTCAGCTTAAGCGATCTTCTGACCCCCTGGGAGAAGATCGAAAAGCGGGTGGAGCTTGCGGCTGCAGCAGATTTTGTCATCTGCCTGTATAACCCTTCCAGCAAAAAGAGAAAGGATTATCTGCAGAGAGCCTGCGACCTGGTGTTAAAGCATCAGAGTCCGGAAACGGTCTGCGGCTATGTGAAGAATATCGGGCGCGAAGGGGAGGAGGGTCATGTACTGACCTTAAGAGAGCTTCGCGACACGCAGGTGGATATGTTTACCACCGTGTGGATCGGCAATTCCCAGACAAAGAACATTGGCGGAAAGATGGTGACGCCGAGAGGCTACCGGGTTCCGGAAACAGAGGAATAAGAGTAAAAACTTCTTGAGGAGGTTTTTTCATGAAACAGGTACTGATTTTTGCAGGAACCACAGAAGGACGCAGGCTGGCGGAGTGCCTGGCAGCGGCCCGGATCCCTGCATCGGTCTGTGTGGCAACAGAATACGGGGAGACGCTTTTGCCGAGAGCAGAGGGAATCACCCATCTGATGGGACGGCTTGACGAAGGGCAGATGGAGTCTCTGATGAAAAAGGAGGATTTCTCCTGTGTCGTGGATGCAACCCATCCCTATGCGGTCGCCGTCTCCGAAAATATCCGAAAGGCGGCCGAAAAAGCCGGCCTTGCTTATCTGCGCCTTCTCAGGGAAAATACAGGTTCGCAGCTCGAAGATGAGGTCGAGTTTGCAGAAAGCGTCAGGGATGCAGTTTCCATGCTGAAGAGGCGTACAGGGAATATTCTTGCTTCCACCGGAAGCAAGGAGCTTTCGGAATATACGGCCCTGGAGGATTACAAAACAAGAGTGTATGCCCGGGTGCTTTCCACGGAAGAATCGGTTTTGGCAGCCTCCCGTCTGGGATTTGCAGGCAGAAATCTCATCTGTATGCAGGGGCCGTTTTCTGAGGATATGAATTATGCCACCATGAAGCAGTACGGGATCTCCTGGCTGGTGACCAAGGCCTCTGGAAAGGCCGGAGGCTATGAGGAAAAACTGCGGGCGGCAAAAAGGGCCGGAGCTGGTGTCATTGTTGTGGGACGGCCCAGGGAAGAAGACGGCCTGACCTTTGAGGAGGTCAAGGGGCGAATCTTTGAAATGGCGGGAAAAATGCCTGCGCTGCATAGAAAGATCGCGCTTGTATCCATGGGAACCGGCGATTTGTCTCTTTTGACGAAGGAAGCATGGGATGTTTTGGCAGAATGCGATGTGATTTTGGGAGCAAAACGGATGGTGGAAGGGCTGTCCGCCTTTGGAAAGCCCTCGTTTATTTCCTATAAAAATGAGGAGCTGCTGGAATGGCTGGAGGTACATCCGGAGTATGTGAGGCCTGCGGTGGCCTTTTCCGGAGATATCGGCTTTTACAGCGGAGCCAAAAAGCTGCTTCCGCTTCTTTACGGGAGGGGCTATACGGTTCGGCTGATTCCCGGAGTCTCTTCTCTCGTTTATTTTGCGGACCGGCTGGGGGTTTCCTGGGATGACGGGATATTCATGAGTATTCACGGGCGAACGGAGAATCTTCTGCAGGCAGTGCGGACAAACAGAAAGGTGTTTACGCTGCTGGGAGGAAAAGACTGTGTGAGGGAGCTTTGCGATACCCTTCTGTTTTACGGTTTTTCCGGGGTGACGCTGACGGTCGGTGAGGAGCTTTCCTACGAGGGAGAGAAGATTCGTACCGGAAGTCCGGAAGAGCTCAGAGAAGAGGCCTTTGAGAGCCTTGCGGTGGCGCTCATTGAAAATCCGGAGGCGGGGGATCATGTTGTCACCCACGGGATCCCGGATGAGGAATTTCTCCGGGGAAAGGTACCCATGACGAAGCTGGAGGTCCGTGCGGTCTCTTTGTCCCGGATGAAGCTTAAAAGGGATTCGGTGATTTATGATATCGGTGCGGGGACCGGTTCCGTTTCTGTAGAGGCGGCCCTCCAGGCCTGTGACGGAACGGTTTATGCCATAGAAAAAAATGAGGAAGCAGTTTCTCTTCTTCGTGAGAATAAACAAAAATTTGCCGTGCCCAACATGGAGATTGTGGAAGGACTGGCGCCGGAGGCCATGGAAGAGCTTCCGGCTCCTACCCATGCGTTCATCGGCGGCTCCTCCGGGAATATGCGGGACATCGTCCGCTTGATTCTGAAGAAAAATGAGAAAGCCCGGATCGTGATCAACGCCATTGCGCTGGAGACTGTGGCGGAGGCCATGGAAGTTCTGAAGGAATTTCCGGTGGAGGATGTGGAGGTCTCCCAGGTCACTGCTTCCAGGGGAAAACGCCTCGGAAGATACGAGATGATGATGGGAATGAACCCGGTTTACATCATCAGCTTTTCCGGAAGCGGCGGAAAAACAGAATCAGAAAGGAAGGCGGAGCCATGAGCGGGAAGACACCGAGGCTGCTTTTGGCAGCACCGGGAAGTGGAAGCGGCAAGACTCTGATCACCTGCGGTCTTCTGGCGGCCTGGAAAAAGAAAGGGCTTAAGCTGGCTTCCTTCAAATGCGGTCCGGACTATATAGATACCATGTTTCACAGAAGCGTCCTTTCTCTGGAATCGAGGAATCTGGACAGCTTCTTTACAGACAGAGAGACCCTGAGATATCTTCTGGAACGGGGGGCAAAGGATGCAGAGCTTTCCGTGATCGAGGGTGTCATGGGGTATTTTGACGGGCTGGGAGGCATCACGGGAAAGGCCAGCACCAGCGAGGTGGCGGCTTTGACAGACACTCCTGCCGTTCTTATCGTCAACTGTAGGGGGGTTAGCCGTTCGGCAGTGCCTCTCATCAAGGGCTTTCTGGACTACGAGGAACAGAAGCAGCTTCGCGGAGTCATCTTGAATCAGGTTTCTCCCATGCTTTATCCCCGGATGAAGGAACTGATTGAATCGGAGCTTCCTATCAGGGTATACGGGTATGTGCCGAAGCTTACTGACTGCCTTCTGGAAAGCCGTCATCTGGGCCTGAAAAGGCCGGAAGAGATCGCGGATCTGAAGGAACGGCTGGAGAAGCTGGCCCAGGTCCTTTCGGAAACGGTGGATCTGGACGGACTGTTTGCCCTGGCAAAAACGGCGCCGGAGCTCAATGCGATCCCTTTGAAAGCCGGTTCCGGAAATCCTTCCAAAGAGTATCCGGTGAAGGTGGCTGTGGCCAGGGATGAGGCCTTTGATTTTTACTATGCGGACAATCTCTGTCTCCTTGAGGAAATAGGGGCGGAGCTTTTGTATTTCAGTCCTCTGAGGGAGGAGCGGATCCCGGAGGCGGCTGACGGCCTGCTTCTCGGAGGAGGGTATCCGGAGCTTTACGCAAAGGAGCTGTCGGAGAATCAGAATATGAAAAAATCGGTGAAGGAGGCCATAGCAGGAGGAATGCCCTGTCTGGCGGAATGCGGCGGTTTTTTATATCTTCACAAAACTCTCGAGGATGAGGACGGTATCGCATGGCCCATGGTTGGGATGATCGAAGGCGATGCTTTCCGGACACCGAAGCTGAACCGGTTCGGCTATGTGACTCTGACGGCCGGTGAGGATACCATGATCGGAAGGAAGGGAGAACAGTTTCCGGCCCACGAATTCCATTACTGGGACAGCACGGAAAACGGGGATGCCTTTCTGGCCCAAAAGCCGTCAGGAAGCAGAAGCTGGCGGTGCATTGTGAATAAGGGAAATCTTTTGGCAGGCTTTCCGCACTTTTATTACTACGGAAATAAAAAAGCGGCGGAGGGTTTTCTCAGAGCCTGCCTTGCCTATAAAATGTTAAGAGATAACGAACAAAAGTAATTTCAGTGAGAAGAGGAAGAAACCATGGATGAGAAAATGATGAGAAAACTGGAGGATCACCTGGGTGAACATCTGATGCTTGTAAAGGGTCTTGACAAGGAGATCGTTGAGAAAGCGGAAACACGGTGGGATACCATTGCAAAGCCCCTTAGAAGCCTCGGCCTTCTGGAAAAGAATCTGACAAAAATTGCCGGAATCACCGGTACTTTGAGACCTCAGATCAGGAAGAGGGCACTTATTGCCATGTGTGCGGACAACGGGGTCATTGAAGAAGGTGTGACTCAGACCGGAAATGAAGTGACGGCCATTGTTGCACGAAATATGGCGGAGGGAAGCACAGCGGTGACCGTTATGGCTCAGGCAGCAGGTGTTGACATCTTTCCTGTAGACATCGGTATAGTGACGGAAGGTGACTGTATTGAGGGAATCCCGGAGGAGACAGAGGAAATCAAGCCGAGAACCCTTCTCAACCGGAAGATCAGAAGAGGAACCAGAAATTTCGCCAAGGAACCGGCCATGGACCGGGTCGAGGCACTGAGAGCCATTCTGGTCGGCGTAAAGCTTGTGGGACAGCTGAAGGCCCAGGGCTATGACATCATTGCAACCGGAGAAATGGGAATCGGAAATACCACTACCAGCAGTGCCATGGCGGCAGCTCTTCTTCATCAGCCGGTAGAAAAAATGACCGGAAAGGGCGCCGGACTTTCCAATGAGGGTCTTGACCGGAAGATCCGTGTGATCAAAACGGCGCTCGTTGAACGGGATGTGATGCCGGGCGATCCCATGGATGTACTCTGTAAGGTGGGCGGTTATGACATTGCAGGACTGGCTGGCGTATTTTTGGGCGGCGCGATCTATCGCATTCCGGTGGTCATCGACGGATTTATTTCCAGCGTGGCAGCTTTGCTTGCCGAGAAGCTCCTGCCCCATACCACCGATTTCATGATCGCTTCTCATGTGTCCAAGGAGCCTGCCGGAGCTCTGGTCCTTGAAGCTCTGGGACTGAAGCCCATGCTGTGCTGCGAAATGTGCCTCGGTGAGGGAACGGGAGCCATGGCGGCTATGCCTGTTCTCGATATGGCATTTACAGTATACGACACCATGGCAACCTTTGATGATATGCAGGTGGAGCAGTATAAGCCCCTCTAAAGGAGAATGAAATGTTTGTGACTGTGACGGGCGGCAGCGGAAGCGGGAAATCGGAATACAGTGAAGATCTGCTGCTTCGTCTGGATGGAGAAAATCCCGTAAACAGAATTTACATAGCCACCATGTTTCCCTTTGATGAGGAGAGCCACAGACGGATCCTTCGCCACAGGAATATGAGAAAGGATAAGGGCTTTGAGACGGTGGAATGCTATACCGGCCTTAAAAACCTGAAGCTTCCCGTAAAAAACGGAAAAAAGCCGTCAGTTCTCCTGGAATGTATGTCCAATCTGACAGCCAACGAGTTTTACCGGGAGGACGGTGCAGGGGACAGGACACCGAAGGAAATCCTTCTGGGGATCGATTGTCTTCTGGCACAGACAGAGCATCTGATCGTGGTGACCAATGAGGTCTTTTCCGACGGAATCCTCTATGATGACTCTACCGAACAATATAAAAAAATGCTGGGAGAGATCAACGCCGGACTGGCTGTCCGGTCAGACGCCTTCGTGGAGGTGGTCTGTTCGATTCCCGTGATTCTGAAGGGAGGCCCCTTATGCTGAATTCCTTTTTGCTGGCATTTTCCATGTATTCAAAGATACCGGTGCCGAAGCCGGACTGGTCAAAGGAGAAAATGAAATATGTCATGTGTTTCTTTCCTCTGATCGGCCTGGTGGTCGGCGGCCTGATATTTGGCTTTGCCTGGCTTTGCGGGCAGCTTTCCCTGCCGCCTCTTTTCCGGGCTGCAGGCCTTACTCTGATTCCGATCCTTGTGACGGGAGGCATCCACATGGACGGCTTTCTGGATACGACAGATGCCCTTTCCTCCTATCAGACCAGGGAGAGAAAGCTGGAGATTTTAAAGGATTCCCATACGGGGGCCTTTGCCATCATCTTCGGCGGCGTTTATCTAGTGGCAACCCTCGGTATGTGGAGCGCCGTGCCTGACAGCCTTATGCCGGTTATGGCCGTATCCTTTGTATTCTCAAGAGGGCTTGCGGGAATGTCCGTTGTGACCTTTAAAAACGCCAGGAAGGAGGGCCTTTTGGCCACCTTCTCCACCAATGCAGAAAAGTATGCTACCCGTGCGGTGCTGGCTCTCTATCTCCTTGTCAGCGGGGCGGGCATGGTCCTGTTATCACCTGTGGCGGGGGGCCTGGCTGTTTTGGGAAGCGGGCTTCTGTTTCTTTATTACAGGCGGATGTCCTACCGGGAGTTCGGAGGCATCACCGGAGATCTGGCCGGCTGGTTCATGGAGCTTTGCGAGCTTTCCATGGGGATTTTTGTAGTAATCGCAGCCTGTCTGTGATAGAATGGAGGAAGCAGCAGATGATATTGATGATCGGAGGCGCTTATCAGGGAAAAAAGGATCTGGCTCTTCAGATGGCAGACGGTCGTGAGGAACTGGTTTTCCCTGACGTGCAGGAATATATCCGGGAAAAGCTTTCGGAGGGACAGTCTCCGGACAAGATCGAAGAAACTCTGACTGCAGAGGCTTTTCGGCTTCCCGGCCGGATTCTGACGGCAGATGAGATAGGAAACGGAATTGTGCCCATGGAGGCCTTTGACCGGGAATACAGGGAGCTGACAGGAAGGCTCCTATGCAGGCTGGCAAAGGAAGCCGAAACCGTGTACCGGGTCATCGCCGGGATCCCCATTAAAATAAAAGGATAAGAGCCATGAAAATCTATCTGATCCGCCACGGAAAGACCGTGGGCAATTTGCAGAGGCGGTATATCGGGTCCACCGATGAGCCGTTAAGTCCGAAGGGAATCGGGGAGCTTATGGAAATAGCCGGGAGGAATGGGCTTTTTCTGCCGGGGCCGGAGGTCTCCGGAGCTGTTTATGTGAGCGGTCTTTTGAGAACAAAAGAGACGGCAGAGCTTTTATTTCCCGGTCGGAAGCTCAGAGTCCGGACGGACTTCAACGAATGTGATTTCGGTGAGTTTGAAAATAAAAATTATGAGGAACTGAAAGATGATCCTGCTTATCAGAGCTGGATCGACAGCGGCGGTCTGGCGGCTCCGCCAGACGGTGAGGCAAAGGCTGATTTTTCTGCGCGGACATGCCGCGGCTTTCTTCTTTCCGTGGAGGAGCTTTTGAAGGAGGGAGGATCCTTCGGGGCCTTTGTGGTACATGGAGGGAGCATCATGGCCATTCTGGAGCAGTTTGCGTTCCCGAAAAAGGAATTCTATGACTGGCAGGCGAAGAATGGCTGCGGATTTATGGCCGACCTTAAGGAAGACCTGTGGAAAACAGGGAATCAAATACTTACGAATATCAGGAGCATTCCATGAAATATATTGCTGTATCCCTTGGGATCGGATTTTTGCTGGATCTTTTGTTTGGTGATCCGTACTGGCTGCCCCATCCGATCCGTTTCATCGGGAATATGATTTCTTTTCTTGAAAGGAAGATCCGGAATTTTTTCCCGGACACTCCAGGAGATGAGATCGCCGGCGGAGCAGTGCTGGTGATACTTGTGCTGGTCGTATCAACAGGGATCCCCTTCGGCCTTCTTTATCTGGCCGGCCGTCTGCATCCCTATGCGCGGGTGGCGCTGGAAAGTCTTATGTGTTATCAGCTCATTGCGGCGAAATCCCTTCGGACCGAGAGCATGAGAGTCTATGCTCCGTTGAAAAAGGGAGACCTGGAGGGAGCCAGAAAAGCCGTTTCCATGATCGTCGGCCGTGACACCGAAAACCTGACGGAGGAGGGAGTCACGAAAGCGGCAGTGGAGACCGTGGCGGAGAACACCTCGGACGGTGTCATTGCCCCCATGCTGTATATGGCTCTTGGCGGCGCGGTTCTGGGCTTCTTTTATAAGGCAGTCAATACCATGGATTCCATGATCGCCTATAAAAATGAAAAATATCTTTATTTTGGCCGGGTGGCAGCCTGGCTCGATGATATCTGCAATTATATTCCTGCCAGGATCTCTGCGGTGCTTATGATTCTGGCCAGCGGCATCCTGCGGATGGATATGGCAGGTGCCTGGGAAATTTACTGGAGAGACAGGTACAACCATGCCAGCCCCAATTCCGCTCAGACCGAATCGGTGTGTGCAGGGGCTCTCGGCGTCCAGCTGGCCGGCGATGCCTGGTATTTTGGTGTCCTGCACAGGAAGAAAACCATAGGAGATGCCAAGAGACCTGTGGAATTTGAGGATATCCGGAGGGCAAACCGTCTGATGTATGGGACGGCGGTTCTCGGTCTTCTTCTTTTCCTGGGCCTGTCGATTCTTCTCTACCGGGTTCTTTTCCGGTTTTGAGATACTGGTTCAGCGTGCAGCGCTGTCAAGAACAGAGAAAAGGATAAGAAACAGACATGAAGAAGCATGTACATGGCGGCAACGTGTATCAGCATAAAAACGTGACGGATTTTTCTGCAAACCTGAATCCCCTGGGGATGCCGGAGTCTGTAAGGGATGCGGCCATCGGGGGAGTCTGCCGGTCAGAGCGCTATCCGGATCCGGATTCTCTGGAACTCAGGGAGGCGATCGCGGCCGCAGCCGGCACGGAAGCATCGAAGGTCATCTGCGGCAACGGCGCGGCAGAGCTTATTTTTCTTCTGGCTGCAGCAAAAAAGCCGAAGAAGGCACTTCTCCCTGCACCGACCTTTGCGGAATATGAAACTGCGCTGTCAGCCTGCGGCTGCGAGTGTGTCTTTTACCGGCTGAAGGAGGAGACAGGTTTTTGCCTGAAGGAGGATTTTATTGAGGCAATCACGGAAGGGACAGAGCTTGTCTATCTCTGTAACCCCAACAATCCCACGGGAGTTCTCACGGAAAAGACGACCCTTTTGCGGATCCTTGACCGGTGCAGGTCGGTTGGGGCTCTTCTTGTTATTGATGAGTGTTTTCTGGAACTGACCGGTAAAAAAGAGCTTTACACCATGGAGGACCAGCTTTCCGGAGGCAGTCTCTTTCTTTTAAAGGCCTTTACAAAGACGTATGCCATGGCCGGACTTCGGCTGGGATACGGTCTGACAGAGGAGCAGGAGCTCCTCGATCAGATGAACGGCCTCAGGCAGCCCTGGAGTGTATCCCTGCCGGCGGCCTGTGCCGGTCTGGCGGCGCTTAAAGAGACGGCCTATGTGAAACGATCTGTGGATTATATAAGCAGGGAGCGGAAGTGGCTCTCAGAAAGACTCAGAAGCTTTCCGATGAAGCTTTATGAGGGAAGCGCCAATTATCTGTTTTTTTATTGTGACAGAAAGGGACTGTGGGAAGCGCTTCTTTCCAGGGGAATCCTTATTCGTGACTGCTCCAATTACCGGGGCCTCTCAAAGGGGTATTACCGGATCGCGGTGAGGACCCATGAGGAAAATGAAGCGCTGATCAGAGTTTTGAAACTGTGTTTTTCATGAACAGGAGGAATCAGGCCATGGCAAAGGCACTTATGATACAGGGAACCATGTCCAATGCGGGAAAAAGCCTGCTGACCGGAGGAATTCTGCGGGTCCTTCGTCAGGATGGTTGGAGGGTGGCGCCCTTCAAATCCCAGAATATGGCTCTTAATTCATTTATCACGGAGGAAGACCTGGAGATGGGCCGTGCCCAGGTCATGCAGGCGGAGGCGGCCGGCATAAAGCCCTCGGTGCGGATGAATCCGATCTTATTGAAGCCTACCAATGATACCGGTTCTCAGGTCATTGTGAACGGAGAGGTCCGGGGAAATATGTCGGCCAGAGATTATTTCCGGTATAAAAAAGCTCTGATTCCGGATATTATGAAGGCATACGATTCTCTGGCTTCGGAATATGATATCATCGTTCTGGAGGGAGCCGGGAGTCCGGCAGAGATCAATTTAAAGAAAGACGATATTGTCAATATGGGAATGGCAAAGCTTGCCAAGGCTCCGGTGCTTCTTGCCGGTGACGTTGACCGCGGCGGGGTCTTTGCCCAGCTCATCGGCACGGTCATGCTCCTTGCGGAGGATGAAAAGGCCATGGTGAAGGGCACGGTCATCAATAAATTCCGCGGGGACAAGACGATCCTTGATCCCGGGATCCAGATGCTGGAGGAGCGGATCGGGATCCCGACAGTGGGAGTCATTCCTTATCTTCATGTGGATATTGACGATGAGGACAGTCTGACGGAGCGGTTTGAGCGAAAGGAAACCGGGGGACTGATCGATATTGCGGTGATCCGGGTTCCGAGAATTTCCAATTTCACTGATTTTAAGCCTCTGGAGGCCATGGACGGTGTGAATCTCCGGTATGTGGCATCGGCGGGACAGCTGGGAGTTCCGGATCTGATCCTGCTTCCCGGCACGAAAAATACCATGGAGGATCTTCTGTGGATGAGGCAGAACGGCCTGGAGGCGGCAGTCCTTAAGGCGGCGGCATCCGGAACGGCGGTAATGGGAATCTGCGGTGGATATCAGATGCTGGGTGATACCCTTTCCGACCCGGAAGGCGTGGAGGCCGGCGGCTCCATCCGGGGCATGGGGCTTCTTCCCATGGACACAGTTTTTGCCGGACAGAAAACAAGAACCCAGACAGAAGGGGTGTTCCGGCAGCCTACGGGACTGTTTGCCGGTCTTTCCGGTGTATCCTTCAGGGGCTATGAGATCCATATGGGAGTCAGCACACTGAAGGAGGGAGCGGAGCCCCTTACCGTATTACAGCCTTCCGGAAAGGCTGATGGTGCTTTCAAGGATAATGTATGCGGTACGTATGTCCACGGCGTATTTGATGATGAGGCGGTGGCAAAGGCACTTGTGGGAAGCCTCTATGAGAGAAAGGGACTTTCCTCCGATGCCATAAAGGCCTTTGATATGGAGGCATATAAGGAGAGACAGTACGATATCCTGGCAGATGCCGTGAGAAAGCATATGGACATGGAGGCTGTCTACCGGATCATCGAAGAAGGAATTTAAAGGAATTTGTGAAGGAGGAAGCAGGATGGTTGGACTCATTCAGATCTACTGTGGGGAAGGCAAGGGAAAGACCTCGGCGGCCATCGGTCAGGCGGTGCGGAGTGCCGGAGCCGGACTTTCCGTAGTATTTGTCCGATTTTTAAAGACGGAGGGCTCCGGGGAACTGAAAAGCCTGGCCTGTATTCCCGGTATTACCATGGTACCCTGCTGTAGGTCCTTTGGATTTTACTGGAATATGACAGACGAGCAGAAGGCGGAGGCCGGTAAGGTCTATGACAGCCTTTTGTGGGAAGCAGTCCATACGGCAGAACAGAAGGCGGCGTCAGGGGATGCGGTCCTTGTGATGGACGAGATCATTGCCACCTTCCGTCACGGCTTTGTTGACAGGGAACGGTTTCTTCAGTGGCTCCGGACAAAACCTGAAAATCTGGAGGTGGTCATGACAGGCAGAGATCCGGAGGAGGAGCTTCTTTCACTGGCAGATTATGTTTCGGAGATAAAAAAGGTAAAGCATCCTTTTGACAGAGGCATTTCTGCCCGAAAGGGAATTGAATATTAGGAGGCAGGCGATATGAAGGTTACACTGGAAAATGTTCTGCCCGGCGACATTGAAAAACGCAGCTTTGAGATCATTACTGCGGAGCTGGGCGACAGGAAGTTGCCGGAGGATAAGGCAGCACTGATCAAGAGGGTCATTCACACCTCAGCAGATTTTGAATATGCGGACACCCTCTGCTTTTCCGACGGAGTCATGGAGAAGGCATTGGATGCCATAAAAAACGGGGCGTCCATCGTGACAGACACCCAGATGGGACGATCCGGCATCAACAAGCGTTCTCTGGCAAAATACGGAGGACAGGTTTACTGCTTTATGAGTGACGAGGATGTGGCGGAGGCAGCCCGAAAAAACGGAACGACAAGAGCCGTTGCCAGCATTGAGAAAGCGGTATCCATGGAAGGACCGTTGATTTTTGCCATCGGCAATGCGCCTACGGCACTGGTCCGTCTTTATGAGCTCATTGAGGAGGGAAGGATTTCCCCGGCACTGGTGATCGGGGTTCCCGTCGGCTTTGTAAATGTGGTTCAGTCCAAAGAACTCATCATGGAAACTGATGTGCCCTATATCGTGGCAAGAGGAAGAAAGGGCGGAAGCAATGTGGCGGCAGCCATCTGCAATGCACTTCTTTATATGCTGGACAAAACGAGGGGCAGATAGTATACTGAAAAAAAAGGGAGGAGACAATGAGAATGAAAAAACAGTGTGCAGTTTTTCTTACCGTTCTTCTTGCGTTTACGTCGGTGCTTTTCGCCGGCTGCGGCAAAAAGGTGACGGCGGAGGAGCTTATGAAGGAAGTAAAGGCCAATATGGAAAAGGTCACTTCCATGTCCATGGACATCGATGCCGATATTTCCATGGGCATCAAACAGAGCGGCGTCGGCCTTGATCTGGACGTCACCATGAGCATGAAGACAGAGCAGACGAAGGATCCGGAGGCTGCCCATATGACCGGAACGGTCTCCATGAGCCTGCTTGGCATGAATGTGGACATGGAAAGCTATTCGGTGGTGGAGAATGGAAAATATGCAGTCTACACCAATACTGCCGGAGAGTGGACCAGAACCGAGACAGAGAAGCCTGATGAAAACAGCTTAAACGAAATTTCGGAGATGTTTTCTCAGAACGAGGAATACAAGCTTCAGGACAAGACTGAGAAGCTTGACGGCAAAGAGGTCTATGTTCTGAATACCACCATTTCCGGAGAATATATGGAAAGCATCATGGGTCAGATGAACAGTGCTGCAAATTTAGGAGTAGGCGGAGCAGATTGGTCCGGCGTCAAAATCGATTCTGTGATCAAGATCGATGCGGAGAAAAAGCTGCCCGTGGAAATGATCCTGGACTGCGGTGATTCCATGTCGGAGCTTATGAAGAATGCCATGGGAGCTTCCGGCTCCTCTGATGCAGAGATCTCCGTCAATGAATTTGTTATGACCATAACCTTCGGCCGGTTTAATGAAATCGATGAGATCAAGGTGCCTGAGGCGGCAAAGGCGGCAGATGTGACGGATGGCGGTGAGGAAGACGGCGGTCTTGAAAGCTTCTTAAACGGAAGCATCTCTGAAAATGATGGGGAAAGGGAAACTGATTCTGCAGTAAGAATTCCTCAGGGAACTGATTCCGGAGAGGAAGATGAAGATACCATATATATCAATCCCGACGGAAGCTATCAGCTGGAGAACTTCTGGGATGAAGGAACCAGAGTGAATATCCGCACTCCGGAGGGCTTTGCATTCAACGAGTATTCTGATAACACCTATTTCATGTTTGATTATCTTGGAAATCAGGATTTCGAATCAGTCGTGGCGAGCTATATGCTTGATTCCGATTATACGGAAGAAGAGATGGAAGAGTACTACATGGATGATGTGAAATACTATCAGGAGGATGAGGATTATTCCAACGTGGAGGTTCAGACGAAGCAGCTTTATGGGGGCGGCAACCATATTTGGAGCTTCATAAAGGTTTCTTACACCTATGATGAAACCAGCAATTATATCGAGTATTTTGCGTGGACCATTCTGGAGGATGGACGTGTGGTACAGTGTGAGATCGAAGATTATGCCTACGAACAGGAATGCAGCCTGATCGATGATTCTATCTTAGAGACGGTTTTGGGAGCTCTGGCGGAATAGAATAAACGGATCAAGCGAAAGCGGCTTCTAAATAACAGAAGCCGCTTTTGCATGTTCTATAAACAGTTTTCGGATGGAGGCATATTCCCCAAGGCCCTTCAAAACACAGGACACCTGGTAACCTTCCCGTTCAAATTCACTTTTCCAGGAATCTTCCTCATCTCCGGCCATATCGTTGGAGGCGTGATCGCCTGCAACCACCATAAGGGGAGCCAGGAGGATTTTCTTCGGTGCTTCTTTCCGGACAAGCTCCTTCACAAGCGTAAGATCCGGATATCCTTCTACTGTGCCGATATAGATATTTTTGTATCCGGCGGCCTTCAGCATGTAATCGAGAGCCGGATAAACGGCATTGGCGTGATGCTCGGTACCGTGGCCCATGAACACAAGAAACTCGTCAGATTTCAGGTCCGGGAATTCCTCAGTGATGCTGTCGATCAGGGCGTGATAATCCTCCGTGGAAGAAAGAAGGGGAGCGCCGACCCGAATGGAATGGAAGCGATCCCGGAAGGAGGAGAGGACAGCCAGCATGTTATCATTTTCAATGCCGTTGATGATATGGGTGGGCTGGACGATCAGATCCGTGATGCCGTCCCTTGCGAAGGATTCCAGAGCCTCCTCCACTGTGTAGACGGAAAGGCCGTCCCGATTTTTCAGCTTGCGGATGATCATACCACTGGTAAAGGCACGTCGAAGCTCACAGCCGGGAAAGGCATTGCCGAGATCGGTTTCGATGGCTTCGATGTTTTTTGTCAGCGCGTCACGGTAGCTGGTGCCGAAGCTGACTGCCAGGATTCCTGTTTTCTGCATATTAAAACTCCTTTATGGAATGCCGTCAGGCATTTTTTTCTTTGCGGTGGCGTTCTCTCAGCACGCCGAAACAGTAAAAGAAGATTCCGGATCCGACAGCAGCCTGCAGGCAGAACAGAAGAGATTCCGTTTCTCCTCCCGGAGGCTCCAGAACGGGAGAGGCCCATGCCTCATATTCCGGATCGATCTGGGTGATAGCTTCTTCAGCAGCGCCGTCAGCTCCACCGAATTCCGAATCCTTTAGAAAGGCCAGTGGAAAAATCGCGATGATCACACAGATCAGAAGGAGGATCACAACCGTTTTCCATCTCCCGGAAGGGGCCTTTTTTTCTTCCATCAGACGGCTCCTTTCTTGAAATAACCAAGCTCGGTGAGTTCACTTTTTGCATAGGTTTCCAGTCCCATGATCACGACGGCAGTCAGAATGCCTTCGATGATCGCCAGCGGAATCTGGGTCACAGCGAAGATTCCGAGAAATTCCAAGGTTGCGGCAGCGACTCCGGCTTCACCGGGGTGAGCCACACCGAGCTGTACCGAGGTCACGCAGTAGGTGAAAAGACTGCCCAGGCAGGAAGCCAGAAATACAGCGGCAGGTTTTGGACAGCGGAATCTGGAAACCAGTTTAAATACACCCCAGGCCACGAAGGGACCGGCGATGGCCATGGAAAAGGTATTGGCTCCCAGTGTGGTGAGGCCTCCATGGGCCAGCAGAACCGCCTGGAATAAAAGGACAATGATACCAAGCACACTCATGGCACAGGGACCGAAAAGGATAGCTCCGAGGCCGGTTCCTGTGGGATGGGAGCTGCTGCCCGTGACAGACGGAATTTTTAAGGATGAGAGCACAAACGCATAAGCTCCGACCATAGCCAGAATCATCAGAGTCTTTCTGTGCTCCGATACCGTTTTTTTGATAGAAAAAAGACCGGCAAGAAGAAAAGGGACACAGACCACACCCCAGCCGATGGCATAGGATAAGGGAAGATAGCCTTCCATAATGTGCATGGCATTTGCTGTAGGAATGATTCCAAAGCCCAGGGCAAAGGCACATGAAACAATAATCAGTTTTCTTTGTCCTTTTGTCATAAGATACCTCCAAAATAAAATAAACCTTTCAGGCATGACCGGAAAGGTATAACAGCAGGAATTATGAACAGATAAGATTCCCTTTGTATTACACCGAAACCATCGCCGCAGCTCCTGTGCAAAATATTGCCTCCAGGCAGGTCTCCTGGCTTGGGCATAAAGGCTTTGCCTTCCCATCCGCAGACAGTGGCGTTCATAAGCCTCATCCAGCCCTTACAGTGGCGGGACCGCGCAAGAATCTCACTTGCTTCCCTATTCTCCGGAGCAAAACTCCAGCACCTGAAGGCATACTTATTCAAGCAAAGTATATCATTGAGGGAATGGATTGTCAACATGAATGAAGGCAGAACCCCGGCATAGAATGAAGGGAGGGAAGTGTCCCGGGGAGATCTCATGGCTGAAAGAAAAACAGTACGATTTATAATAGGAATCCTGTCATTAATCTTTTGTGCTTTTTTGTTAAATCAGTGGACAGGAGCTGCTTTGGCGGCAGAGGAGGAGGCCGTTTCAGAAGCAGATCCGGGACCGGGAGAGCTTCATGCAGTCTGTGCTGTACTGATGGATGGGGATTCGGGCCGGATCCTTTACGGGAAAAACAGCCGTGAGATACGCCCAATGGCCAGTACCACAAAGATCATGACCTGTATCCTTGCACTGGAGAACCTGAAGGAGGATACCATGATCACCGTTTCTGCCTGTGCAGCCTCTCAGCCAAAGGTACATCTGGGGATGCAGGAAGGAGAGCAGTATCTGCTTAAGGATCTTCTGTATTCCCTGATGCTGGAATCCCACAACGATTCCGCAGTGGCCATTGCGGAGGCGGTATCCGGCAGTCAGGAGGCATTTTCCGTTCTGATGAATCAGAAAGCGCGGGAGATCGGCTGTACAGACACCTGTTTTCTGACCCCGAACGGTCTGGACCTTACCAAAGAGGTGGACGGGACCATGAAGACTCATTCCACAACAGCGGAAGACCTGGCAAGGATCATGCGCTACTGTACAATGGAATCGCCGAAAAAGGAGAGGTTCCGGGAGATCACCGGTACGGAAAGCTATCAGTTTCAGGCAGCGGGCAGAAACTTTTCCTGCCAGAATCACAATGCCTTTCTTCATATGATGGAAGGGGCTTTTTCCGGGAAAACGGGCTTTACCGGGGAGGCGGGCTATTGCTATGTGGGTGCTTTGGAGCGGGATGGAAAAACCTTCATCGTGGCGCTGTTAGCCTGCGGCTGGCCCAACAACAAAACCTATAAATGGAGCGATACGAGAAAGCTCATGGAATACGGGCTTTCCACCTATGATTATAAAGAGATTTATGAAAGGCCACAGTTATCGGATATTCCGGTGGAAAACGGGATCTCCGATGACGGAGAGCCGGACGGGAGCTCCTCGGTTTCTCTCGCAGAGGTGAAGGGGGATGGGAGCAGGTGGAGGCTTCTTTTGCGGGAGGGAGAGCAGGTGGAGATCTTGAGAGAGCAGAAGACCAGTCTCACGGCCCCTGTTGAGAGAGGACAGCTCGTCGGAAAAATCCTTTACCGCATCGACGGAATGACGGTGGCATTCAGTGAGATCCGTACAGCTGAAGCGGTAGGGGAGAGGGATCTCAACTGGTGTATTTCTAAAATAATGGAAAATTTCCTGATAAATTTCTAAAGATCCTTCCGATTTTTTCAGGTTATGGTATGATTAGGAAAAGAAAAGTACAGGAAGGGGATAACATGTTCGGTTACGTGACGATCAACAAACCTGAGCTTAAAATACGGGAATTTGAACGGTATCAGGGGTATTACTGCGGAATCTGCAGGAGCCTTAGAAAACGGTACGGCATTTCCGGTCAGATAACCCTCAGCTATGATATGGTATTTCTGGCGGCCCTGCTTACCGGATTATATGAGGGTAAGGAGCTTCGCGCCATGCGGCGGTGTGTGCTGCATCCGGCGGGAAAGCATCTGTCGATCCAGAATCCGTATATTGATTATGCGGCAGACATGACGGTGCTTCTTGCTTACCATAACCTGATGGATGACTGGCAGGACGATAAGAAGGTGACGAGTCTGGCGGCGGCAGAGCTGATGAAAAAGAAATGCCTTTCGTTAAAGGAGCGTTATCCCCGCCAGTGGAATGAGGTGGAGCAGTGCCTTTCCAGGCTTCATGCCTGTGAAAAGAACGGGGAGGAGAATCTGGATGCGGTCTCCGGACTTACGGGGAAAATGCTGGCGGAGATCCTTGTATATAAGGAAGATCAATGGGAAGGCCGCCTCCGGGCTATGGGCTTTTATCTGGGGAAATTCATATATCTGATGGATGCCTATGAGGATCTTTCGCAGGATGAGAAAAAGCACCGATATAATCCGCTTCTTTTTGTGAAGGACAGACCGGATTTTGAGGAGTGGTTCCGGCAGGTGCTTACCATGATGATGGCGGGCTGCGCAGGGAAGTTTGAGACGCTGCCTGTTTTAAAGGATATTGAAATTTTGAGAAATATATTGTATGCTGGAGTATGGACAAAATACGATATGATCAAAAAGAAACGGGAAGAGAGAACGGAGAACATAAATGAATCCATATGATGTGCTGGGTGTAGATCCTTCAGCCTCTGATGAAGAGATAAAAAAAGCCTATCGAAATCTGAGCCGGAAATATCATCCGGACTCCAATATGAACAGCGAGCATCCGGAGATTGCGGAGGCCAAGTTCAAGGAAGTTCAGCAGGCTTACGATATTATAATGAAGAAACGACAGGGCGGCGGCTCCTATGACAATCCTTACGGCGGTTCCTACGGAAGCAGTGGTGAGGATCCTTTTGGAGGCTTCGGTGGATTTGGCGGTTTCGGAGGCTTTGGCGGCGCCGGTTACGGCGGTCAGAGACAGAATGCCTACCAGAGTGAAACGGACAGCCATCTTCGCGCTGCGGCCAATTATATCAATTCCGGCCATTATAAGGAAGCTCTCAATGTGCTGGATGGGATCAGGGACCGGCAGGGGACCTGGTATTTTTACCATGCTGCAGCCAATGCCGGTATGGGGAATAATATTCAGGCCATGGAATCCGCCAAGCGGGCGGTCGAGTTTGAACCGGACAATCCCCAGTTCAGAAGCCTGTTAAACCGTCTGGAATCCGGCGGAGGCTGGTATGAGTCCATGGGCGAGGGATATGGACGGAGCATGGGAAATATGAACAGCTGGTGCTGCCAGATCCTTGCTCTGAATGCAATTCTGAATTTGTGCTGCTGCAGGCCTTTTTAGACCGGCGCTGCAGGCGATGTCTTAACAAAAGAAATTCGAGGAAAAGGGGAACAGATCCATGAATCCACTGATAAAAGGAATTCATCATGCAGGATTAAAGCCTTCACCGGCAAAGTATGATGCTGCCGTTGCATTTTATACAGAGCTTTTAAAATTTGATCTGGTGAGAAGCTGGGTTAAGGAAGGCGTCCGCGGTTCCATGATCGACACGGGATGCGGACTGATGGAAATCATTGAAACGGCAGGGGAGGCTCCCTCCGGTACGGACTGCCTGGAGCATCTTGCTTTCGGGGTAACGGATGTGGATGCTTTAGTGGAAACGGTCCGCGCTGCCGGATATGAGATTCTGGTGGAGCCGAAGGATCTGGTCCTTCCCTCCGAACCGCCTTATCCCATCCGGGTGGCTTTCTGCCGGGGTGCGGCAGGAGAGAAGCTGGAATTTTTCTGTGTGCGGTAGACAGGATATAATATAAGAAACTCCCTTCTGCTAGGATAATAGTATCTGGCAGGAGGGACTTTTTCTTTAAATCTGACACAAACAGATGAAAAAATGGTCTGGCTGACAGCGGCGGAATCCTGTACAATGGGAGCAGAAGGGGGAAAGTGTTATGAGCGAATATCTGGAATACAGCAAGCTTCAGACCTGATGTCTGTTGGTTGTCCTTTATCTTGCATTTCTTTATGTGAAGGAGCGGAGACGCTTTCATTTGAACGGAAAGATAACGATCTACGATGGATTGCTCGGAGAAGGGATCGTCTGTCTGCTGCTGGACGGGATCACGGCCTTTACGGTCAATCCCATCGCGGATGTGTTTGATGCCCTTTCGGAGGATCGGTGTTACCGGGCGGCCCTTCCGCTTGAGACCTGCTTTGAGATCATTCAGGAGGGAAGCGGTCAGGACTTTGATCCGATTCTGGTGGAGATCTTCATGGATCTGAAACAGGAGGTGCAGAGGATCAAGGAAGGCTGAGCGCAAAGATAAAAGAAAACAGTGTAGTGAATTGCACAAGCATGTTAAATCCCGGCCTAGATATCTGCAAAGGATATCTGAGCCGGGATTTCTGACATAAAAACGAAGAAGCGCTGCTCCTGACCAAAAATCAATTTGATTTCAGGCCATTGTGCAGCACTCCCTAAATAATCATCTTTAACTCATAAGACCGTCTAAATTCAGACGGAATGGAAGAGCAGTTGTGAAACCTTCTTCCTGCATTCTTCAATAAAAACCAATTAAGCTCTCTCTACCAGACCGGACTTCAGGCAGGATGTACAAACATACATCTTTCTTGTGCCGCCGTTTACTTTTACTCTGACAGATTTAACGTTGGAACTCCACATCTTGCTGGATTTTCTATTGGAATGACTAACCTTATTTCCAAAGTGAGCGCCTTTCTCACAGATTGCACATTTGGCCATGATAGCACCTCCTTATACAGATTTGGCTGGCTTACGTCCATGCCAGACCCATAACATTAAACATAATATCAGATATTGGTGAAAAATGCAAGAGAATTTCTCTGGAAATTTTAAAAAATTTTTATTCCTTTTTCGGGAGAAAAAGGGTATAATACTTTAAGATAGGTGCATTGTGGAAATTTTTTATGCACGGAACAAGAAAAGCGGAGGTCAGCTTATGAAATGTCGAATAAATAACATGATGGGCGAAATCTTGATTGATACAGACGTGATTGCAAAATATGCAGGCAGCGTTGCTGTTGAATGCTTCGGTATCGTCGGTATGGCGGCAGTCAGCATGAAGGACGGTCTGGTAAAGCTTCTTAAGAGAGACAGTCTGACTCACGGAATCAATGTGGAGGTGGAGGAGAATAAGCTTCATCTGAGCTTTCATGTGATCGTGTCCTACGGAGTTTCGATTTCGGCTGTGGCAGACAATCTCATCGAGAATGTGAAATACAAGGTTGAAAAATTTACGGGCATCGAAGTGGAAAAGATCAATGTCTTCGTTGAGGGTGTCCGGGTAATAGACTGTTAATCAAGGAGGAACGCTGTCGTGGCAGTAAATGTAATTGATGCGGCTCTTTTAAAGACCATGTTTCTTGCAGGAGCGCAGGGCCTGGAGAGTAAGAAGGAATGGATTAATGAACTCAACGTATTTCCCGTACCCGACGGAGATACAGGAACAAATATGACACTGACGATTATGTCTGCGGCAAAGGAAGTACAGGCTTTGACGGATCCGACCATGGAGACGCTGGCCAAGGCCATTTCCTCCGGTTCTCTGCGTGGCGCCCGCGGAAACTCCGGCGTTATCCTGTCCCAGCTTTTCAGAGGCCTTACAAAGGAAATCAAAACGGTGGACGTGATCGACACAAGGATTTTGGCGAAGGCCTTCCAGAGGGCGACGGAGACAGCCTACAAGGCAGTTATGAAGCCGAAGGAGGGAACTATCCTTACGGTAGCCAAGGGGATGGCGGATAAGGCAGCAGAGCTTTCCGAGGAAACCGAGGATATGGAGGCCTTTCTCAGGGCAGTCATTGAGTACGGTGATCTGATTCTTTCCCAGACTCCGGAGATGCTTCCTGTTCTCAAACAGGCCGGTGTGGTCGACTCCGGCGGTCAGGGTCTGATGCAGGTTATGAAGGGAGCCTTTGACGGATTCCTCGGCAAGGAAATCTCCCTGGATGCAGGAGCTCCTGCCGCATTTGCAGGTGCAGTGAAGGCAGAGGCAGACGACTTTGATATTAAGTTCGGCTACTGTACAGAATTTATCATCAATCTGGAAAAAGAATATAATGAAAAGACGGAGCAGGATTTCAAGGCGTTTCTGGAATCCATCGGCGACTCCATTGTGCTGGTATCGGACGATGATCTGGTAAAGGTCCACGTACATACCAATGATCCCGGTCTGGCGATCCAGCGGGCTCTGACGTATGGTTCCCTTTCCAGGATGAAGATCGATAACATGAGAGAAGAGCATCAGGAGAAGCTCATCAAGGATGCGGCAAAGCTGGCAGCAGAGCAGGCGAAGAAAAAGACAGAGCCCAGAAAGGCTGTGGGATTCATTGCAGTGTCCATCGGTGAAGGCCTTGGCGAGATCTTCAAGGGCCTCAATGTGGATTACCTCATTGAAGGCGGACAGACCATGAACCCCAGTACCGAGGATATGCTGAATGCCATCGACCAGGTGAATGCAGATACCATTTATATCTTCCCGAACAATAAGAACATCATCCTGGCGGCGGAACAGGCCGTTCATCTGTGCGAGGACAAGGAGATCGTTGTGATCCCTTCCAAAACAGTGCCCCAGGGAATCACCGCCATCATCAATTTTATTCCGGAGCTTTCACCGGAGGAAAACAAGGCGGCTATGATCGAGGAAATGTCCCGGGTAAAGACCGGACAGGTGACCTATGCAGTGCGGGATACTTCCATGGACGGCTTCGAGATCAAGGAAGGTGACATCATGGGAATCGGTGACAAGGCGATCCTGGCTGAGGGCAAGGAGATCGGGGAAACCTCTCTTCAGCTTCTGGAAGCTATGGTGGATGAGGATACCGAGCTTGTCACGATCTATTACGGAAGTGATGTGGCGGAGGAAGACGCAGAGGCATTGCTTGCCAAAGCGGAGGAGCAGCATCCCGATGTGGATATCGAGCTTCATTTCGGCGGTCAGCCTATTTATTACTATATTATATCGGCAGAATAACCGGAGCTGTCCGGTGATTTGAGAAAAGGTCCGCTGGACCTTTTCTTTATATCGGGACTTGTGCGGCAAAAGGAGGGACAGGCAGTGCGGCTCACGGATTCGGTGACTGAAATAAAGGGAATCGGAGAAAAAACGGCAAAGCTGATGGAAAAGGTGAATATCCGGACTGTCGGGGACCTGATCTTATCCTATCCCAGAGATTATGACAGGTATGAGCCTCCGGCAGACGTCGGAACCATAAAAACACCGGGGATCTACGCGGTGGCGGCAGTGATTCCGGGGCGCCCGGAGGTGAAGCTCACTGCAAGGGTGAAGGTGATCACTGCCAATTTGAAGGATGACAGCGGAATCCTTCGGGCGGTCTGGTTTAATATGCCCTATCTTGCCAATGTGCTGAAGCCAGGGGGACGATATATCTTCCGCGGAAGGGTCGTGAGGAACCGGTACGGCCTTGTAATGGAACAGCCGGCAGTCCTTGGTTTTGACGAATACGACAGGCTTCTCCATACAAGGCAGCCGGTTTACAATCTGACGGCGGGACTCACCAATAAGACCATGAGGAAGGCCGTGTACAGTGCCTTGGAGGCTCTTCCGGTCCAGAAGGATTATCTGCCGGAATGGATACGGAAGAAGGAGGAGCTTTCAGAATATAATTATGCAGTCCGGACGATCCATTTCCCGAAAAACGAGGAGGAGCTTCTGTTTGCCAGAAAAAGACTGGTGTTTGATGAGTTTTTCCTTTTTATTCTCTGTCTGCGTCTTCTGCGGGGAAGTAACGAGAAAAAGAAAAACGGCTTTCCGGTGAAGCCGGGGAGGGAGGCCCTCAAGCTTCAAAATGAACTTCCCTATGATCTTACCGGCGCTCAGAAGGAAACGCTTCAGGATATTTTGAAGGATATGGGAAGCGACAGCCTGATGAGCCGGCTGGTGCAGGGGGATGTGGGCTCAGGAAAGACGATCGTGGCAGTTCTGGCGCTTCTTTCGGTGGTGGAAAGCGGATATCAGGGAGCCATGATGGCTCCCACCGAGGTATTGGCAAGACAGCATTACGAATCGGTGACAAAGCTGTTTTCGGACCATAAGATTCCTTGCCGTACGGTTCTTTTGACCGGTTCCATGACGGCGAAGGAAAAGCGCCTTGTATATGAACAGATCGCAGCCCATGAGGCGGATATCATCATTGGTACCCATGCTCTGATCCAGGATAAGGTGGTTTACGACAGTCTGGGACTGGTGATCACAGATGAGCAGCATCGGTTCGGCGTTCGTCAGCGGGAACTGTTTTCCAAAAAGGGAGGCGAACCTCATGTGCTGGTCATGAGTGCAACGCCCATTCCGCGGACACTTGCCATTATTCTGTACGGAGACCTGGATATTTCGGTTATGGATGAGCTTCCTGCGAAACGGCTTCCCATCAAAAACTGCGTGGTAGGTATCGAATTCCGGCCAAACGCTTATAAGTTTATTGCCAAAGAGGTGGCTTCGGGCAGACAGGCTTATGTGATCTGCCCCATGGTGGAGGAGAGCGAGCTCATGGAGGGGGAAAATGTGGTCGATTATGCGAAAAAGCTGAGAAGCCAGCTTCCGCCATCGATCCGTGTGGAATACCTCCATGGCAGGATGAGCGCTCAGCAGAAGGATGCGGTCATGGGCGAATTTGCAGAAAACAGGATTCAGGTGCTGGTGTCCACAACGGTCATTGAGGTCGGAGTAGATGTGCCCAATGCCACGGTCATGATGATCGAAAATGCAGAGCGGTTCGGACTGGCACAGCTTCATCAGCTGCGGGGGCGTGTGGGACGCGGAGGCTTTCAGTCCTACTGCATTTTTATCAATGCTTCCGAGGATTCGGAAAAAAACAAGAGACTGGAGATCCTGAATAAGTCCAACGATGGCTTCTATATCGCTTTGGAGGACCTGAAGCTGCGGGGGCCGGGGGATATTTTCGGGCTGCGCCAGAGCGGACTGATGGAGTTTGCCATCGGTGATGTGTTCACTGATGCGGATATCCTGAAGGAGGCTTCGGAAGCAGCGGATGCTGTTTTAAAGGAGGATGGCGGCCTGACCTCAGAAAAATACCGGGTGCTTCGGGAACGGATCGACCTGGAGCTTTTCAGGAGGGTGGACAGCGCGCTGGCACTATAGGAGGTATTGTATGTTCGTATCTGCTGATATTTTAGGAATTACCTGAGTTTGGCTCAGAACTTCTTGTATTTTTGCACATAATGTATATTTTTGTTGCGTTTGGACTAGATAATACAGCAACTTTATGCTATACTTACCTTAGTATTATCTGTGAAAAGATGAATGACAGCGCAGATAATAAGGATTTGCAAACTATTTTGTAAGGAAGGTGAGCAATTGGAAAACTATACCAAGTATAAGTTGAAGAGTAATGATGAACTGGTATCATTATTGGCCGGCAAGGATAACCTGTTCATTGTTGCTTGTAACAAATGCTTCAAGGAATTTGAATCGGTTGATGAGCCGGAGTGCGGCGAGCTGGAGAAGCTTGCTGCTGAGCAGGGAAAGACGATCACAGGCAGTGCGAAGGTTGATTTCCTGTGCAACAAGATCCAGACCGAAAAGAAACTTAAAGATTTGCTTCCGGAAGGAACGGAGAATGTTCTGGTGGCGGCCTGTGGTCTGGGTATTCAGACAGTTGCGGATCTGGCAGGAATGCCTGTCTTTGCGGCCAGCAATTCCCTGAATTACAGGGGATATCACGGTATGGCACTGACTAAAAAGGGCTGTGATGCCTGTGCTCAGTGTTATCTGAATGTTACCGGCGGTATCTGCCCCATCGTTGACTGCTCCAAGAGTCTGGTCAACGGACAGTGTGGTGGTGCCAAGAACGGAAAGTGTGAAGTGGACGGCAATAAGGACTGTGCATGGGAGAAGATTTACCGGAGACTGGAAAAGCAGGGCCGTCTGGAAGAGTTCCTGAACCAGCCCGTACAGATGCGCGATTATTCCAAGGTGAATTTCAAGGCTGTCAATGATTATGTGAAGTCCGTTCGTGAGACGAGACTTGACGGCTATTACGGCGGTGTTCATCCTTCAGAGCGGAAGGAATACACTGAGCACATCGCTCTGGAGCGGTTCCCGGATCCTGAGGTTGTGGTGATTCCTCTGTCCATGCATGCAGGCGCTCCCGCAAATCCTGTTGTACAGGTGGGAGATACTGTTAAGGTTGGTCAGAAGATCGGTGAGGCGGCAGCCTTTATCAGCAGTCCGATCCATTCCAGCGTCAGCGGTACTGTGATCGCCATCGAGAATCATGGACATGCAACGAGGGGTGAGTGCCTGTCTGTTGTGATCAAGTCTGACGGAAAGAATACCCTTGACGAGTCTGTAAAACCTCATAAAGACCTGGACAGCCTTACCCCGGATGAGATCGTTGAGATCGTCCGCGAGGCCGGAATCGTAGGTATGGGAGGCGCAGGCTTCCCGACTGCAGTGAAATTAAAACCTGCCAAACCGGTGGATACCATTCTGCTCAACGGTTGTGAGTGTGAGCCTCTCCTGACTGCAGACCACAGGGTACTGCTGGAGTTCGCTGATGATGTGATCTTTGGCCTCAAGGCCATCCTCAAGGCGGTAGGTGCTGAAAAGGGCGTTATCGTGATCGAGGATAATAAGCCGGATGCCATTGCACTTCTGGAGGAAAAGACTGCAGAGTGCAGCAATATTGAAGTTGTAGTTGCCAAAACAAAATACCCTCAGGGCGCTGAGAAGATGCTGATCAAGCGCGTGACAGGAAGAAAGGTTCCCAGTGGCGGTCTTCCGGCAGATGTGGGCTGCGTCGTGAGCAACATCAGTACCACAAAAGCCATTGCTGATGCAATTAAGACCGGCATGCCTCTTGTTGAGCGTGTTGTGACTGTGACCGGTGAAAGACTGAAAAAACCGGGCAATTATATCGTAAAAATCGGTACCAATACAAAGGATCTGATCGATTACTGCGGCGGTACGATCGGCGATGACATCACCATCAAGGCGGGCGGTCCTATGATGGGATTCGTTCTTTCCGATACGAACGTTCCGATCATGAAGGGATCCAACGGAATCATTGCTGTGGATACCGATCATACCGTGGAACAGCCCTGCATCAAATGCGGACGCTGTGCGGATGTATGTCCTATGGAGCTGTCTCCTCTGTATTATGCAAAATATGCGGATGAGGAGAACTGGCAGGGTATGAAGGATAAAAATGTTATGGATTGTATCGAGTGCAGGTGCTGTGAGTACATCTGTTCCTCCAAGATCCCGTTAGTCAGCAAGATCAAAACCGGAAAAGGTGTAGTAAGGGGGATGAAGTGATATGTTAATTACCCAGTTAAAAGCAAAGGAAACTATCGTATCACTGGTGGACGGAAAGAAAGCGTTTATCATCAACTGCCAGGGATGCAAGGAAGTCCATTTTCCGGAAAAGGAAGCTGCAGAGCTTGAAAAGGAGCTGGCTGCCAACGGGCAGGTGACCGGAGTCATCACTACCGATTACATATGCAATCCGGATAATATGAAGCTGCGTCTTCAGAAACATATGGATGAGATCGAGGCTGCTGATGTGGTGCTCGTATTATCCTGCGGTATCGGCGTGCAGACCGTTGCCGAGTATCTGGAGGAGAAAAAGGTGTGTGCAGCATGTGACACCTTCCCGCTTCCGGGCTTCCAGGGAGTGACACCGTTAGAGTATAAGTGCGATCAGTGCGGTGAGTGCTACCTGAACTTAACCGGAGGAATCTGCCCGATCACTGCCTGCTCCAAGAGCCTGGTCAACGGACAGTGCGGCGGAAGCAAGAACGGCAAATGTGAAGTGGACGGCGAAATGGAATGCGGCTGGGAACGCATTTACAGACGGCTTGCACAGCTTGGACGCCTGGATGCCTTAAAATGTCCGACTCAGATACGTAATTTCGCAACAGATGAAGAAGTATCTAAATAAGGAAACCGTTAAAATATATAATGATTAGGAGTAATGGATAATGAAGATTACGGAAGCATTTGAACGTGGCGAATTTGTAGTTACTGCGGAAGTAGGACCGCCGAAAGGATTCCATATTGAGCATATGCTGGAGGAAGCAAAGACATATCTGAGCGGAGTGACAGCAGTCAATGTAACAGATAATCAGTCATCCGTTATGCGCCTTGGTTCTCTGGCAACCTGTAAGGCTTTGAAAGATGAGGGACTGACCCCGATTTTCCAGCTGACCTGTCGTGACAGAAACCGTATCGCACTGCAGTCTGACCTTTTGAGTGCTGCAATGTTCGGAATCGAAAACCTGCTTCTTCTGACGGGCGACCATACCAAGCTGGGTGATCATCCTCAGGCAAAACCTGTTTTTGATCTGGACTCTGTATCTTTGATTCACACAGTAAAACAGCTGGAATCAGGCGTGGATCTGGGTGGAAATGAACTGGTTGGCGAGCCGCCGAAATTTGCAAAGGGTGCAGTGGTATCTCCCTGCAGTGATTCTGTGGATGTTCAGCTTGCAAAAATGGAAAGAAAGGTCGCAGCCGGCTGTGATTATTTCCAGACACAGGCAGTTTATGAGCCTGAGAAGTTTATCCAGTTCATGGAGAAGGCAAAACAGTTCGGTAAGCCTGTTCAGCTGGGAATCGTAATTCCCAAGTCTGTGGGCATGTGCAGATACATGAACGCAAACGTTGCTGGTATTCACATTCCGGAAGAGATGATCGACGAACTGAAGGCGGACAAAGAGAAGACGAAGGCCGGCATCACCGGTGTGGAGATCGCTGCCCGCATTATCAGAGAATGTAAGCCTTATTGCCAGGGCGTACATATTATGGCTCTTGGATGGGAGTCCAAGGTACCGGAGCTTCTTAAGCAGGCCGGAATCTAATTTCATATTGTAAAAAATTACAGAGCGTTACGAATCGGATGGATCATCCGGGAAGTAACGCTCCGTTTGCTTGAAGGCGGCTTTGAGCTTCTAGGAGGCTTTGAAAACAGGAACGGGGAACCTGCAGCTTTCCCTTACCGGTTCCGATGGAAATGGAAGGCTTTGCCGCTCCGTGAAAATCAGAGCCTCCTGTCAGGAATAGATCGTATTTTTTGGCGATTCGTTTGATTTGTGCTTCGTCTGAGGCACTGTAACCGGAATAATAGCCCTCGATTCCCATAAGTCCGAAAGCTTTCAGATAACCGGTAAATTCATCCAGCTGTATTTCGCACATACGGCTGAGGATCGGATGAGCGAAAACCGGGATACCGCCATGGTCCAGAAGGAACCGGATCGCTTCTTCCGGGGCTACCGGTTTTCGCGGCACATGGCAGGGACAGCCCTTTCCGATCAGGTTGGAAAAGACCCAGTTTTTATCGGGAACCTGTTTTGTTTCGGCAAGAAAGACTGCAATGCTTGCCCGAGTGAGCACTGCATCCGGAAAACGAAGATGCAGCAGTTCCATGGACAGGTCATATCCGCGCTTTTGCAGCCGTTCTATGATCTGGCTGTTTCTGGTTTCCCTGTCAGACTGCCACTCTTTAAGCTTTTGCCGAAAACTGTCCCTTTGCCAATCCATTCCGTAGCCCAGGATATGAATACTTTTTCCGTTCCAGGTACAGGAAAGCTCGATCCCCGGAATCGTCTGAAGATTCAGATCCTTACAGGCCTTCAGAAGGCGGGGGATACCATCTGCCGTATCATGATCTGTCAGAGCAATGGCAGCCAGCCTTTGTTTTACTGCCAGATCGGCCAGCTCCTCCGGAGTGCAGGTACCGTCCGAGAAAACAGAATGGATATGAAGGTCAACGAAAGAATCGATATCAGAGTTCATAATACGGAGTCTCCTTTTATAATATCGGATTTGGTATGCATGACTCGTTCGGAATGCTCAATCTGTTCGATACACATGCCATGCTCCGTGCAATCGGCGCGATCAGAACGTTCAGTCCGTTCATAGTATACCATGAATTGGGTACAGCAACAATTCATTTTCCTATTGCCATAAACTGTTTATTGATAGTATAATGGAGAATAGATCATTATTATAAAATTTGTATAAGGATGGTAGAAATAATGGCGTTATTAGAACAGTGGAGAAAAATGGCTTACGAGACCCAGATGAGTGAGCAGCAGAGTAATTATTTCTGGGGAAATTATTTTAATCTGGAAAAGGGTATTTATGAAAAGCTCCTGGCAAATCCGGACGAAACGGTAACCGGTACCGTCAGGGAATTGTCTGAAAAATACGATGTGGATCTGATGATCATGGTTGGTTTTCTGGACGGAATCAACGACAGTCTGAAGGAGCAGAACCCCATTGATACTATGGAAGAGGATACTCCCGTAAATCTTGGCTTTGACAAAGAGCTTTTATATAAAAACATGGTTGCGGCAAAAGCGGACTGGCTGTATGGTCTTCCCCAGTGGAATGATATTTTCACCGAGGAGCGTCAGAAGGAGCTTTATAAGGAACAGAAATCCTCGACAACGATCGTTAAGGGAAAGAAAGTCGGACGGAATGATCCCTGTCCCTGCGGCAGCGGCAAGAAGTACAAGCACTGCTGCGGAAGATAAAACCGGGTACAAGATGTAGGTGTCAAGAATCTTTGTACTTTTTTGTGAACATTGTCAAAAATTCTCCAAAAAAAAAGAAATGTCCTTGATTAATATTACTTAACAGGGTATAATGATATAGATATAATTAAAAATTTAACATAATTTTTCTTTTTCAAAATCGCAGAAAGGAGAATGTGGAATGCACGTAGTGACAGATGAAAATGGTGCTGTCGTTCATTGCCATCATACGCATGCGCACACCCACACAATTGAACATTCCCACGAACATGTTCATGAAGAGGGACATGAGGGTGAGCATACACATACCCATGATCATGCAGACGGACACAGCCATGGGGATGAATGCGGACACAGCCACGGATGCGCCGGAAGCTGTAACAGCTGCGTCAGTGCAGAGGATGAGACCGTTGCTCTGGTAGGCTATATGGTACAGCACAACAAGCATCATGCGGCGGAACTGGCAGACATGGCAAAAAAACTTCGGTCCATGGGCAAGGATGAGGCAGCAGAGCAGATCGAAAAAGGTGTTTCCGATTTTGAAAGCGGCAATGTTCGTCTCAGTGTGGCACTTTCCTTACTGAAAGCAGACAAATAGGAGGCGGTAATCATGTGTCTTGCAGCAGTTTATGGAAAAAGAGCGGAAGAAGATGAAACGCTTCTTCTCAGAAATGTCAGCAAAATTCTGATTGACGGCGATACAATTACTTTGATCGATATTATTGGTCAGGAAAAACAGCTGAAGGGAGCTCTGACAGAGGTTGATTTGGCAGGCAGCGTTGTTAAGGTTCGCTGTACAGATTAAAAAGCAGTGTTCTCACAGCATGTATACCAATAAAATCTGATGTAAGGAGGGCTTGTAGGTGGCCTATACGATTGCAGTTGCAGGCAAGGGCGGTGTCGGAAAGACAACCCTTTGCGGCCTGCTGATTCAATATTTGTGTAAAAAAGAAAAGGGACCGATTCTGGCGGTGGATGCGGATGCCAACTCCAATCTGAATGAAGTTCTTGGAGTGAAGGTGGAAGCGACCCTCGGAGAGATCCGTGAGGAGATAGCCCGTGCAGAAATGATGAATCCCAGTCCGATTCCGGCGGGTATGTCCAAACAGGAGTATGCAGCATTTCGGTTTAATTCCGCACTGATCGAGGAAGATGACTATGATATGTTGGTGATGGGCAGAACTCAGGGGTCAGGCTGCTATTGTTATGTAAATGGGCTTCTTACAACCCAGGTGGCCAGACTTTCCGGCAGCTATCAGTATGTAGTCGTGGACAACGAGGCCGGAATGGAGCATATCAGCCGCGGAATCCTTCCTCATGTGGATGCAGTGCTTCTGGTGAGCGATTGCTCCAGAAGAGGCGTTCAGGCCGTTGGAAGGATCGCAGAGCTGGTAAAGGAATGCAATCTCAATCCCAAGGTGATGGGTCTTATCGTAAACCGCGCGCCGGAGGGCAAGCTGAACGAGGGCACTCGGGAAGAGATAGAGAAACAGGGGCTGAATCTGGTCGGCGTGGTCCCTCACAGCGAGGATGTCTATGAAATGGACTGTGAAGGGAAAGCCACCGCGATCAATCTTCCGGAGGATTCGCCGGTGAGAGAGGCTCTGATTCAGGCAGTAGAAAAGCTGTTACATTCTAAATAATTAATGCCCGTCCGTAGTGGGTGGGCCGAAATTAAAGGAGGTTTATAATGGGAGACTTTAAGTTGACAAGCGTTGAGGAGTTTGAAGCCGCTACAGCCAGACTCCTGGAAACAGGCGCAAAAGTGGGTGCTGATTCCTGGCAGATGAGAGTGAAGAATCAGACGCCTCACTGTAAGTTCGGTGAGCAGGGTATCTGCTGCCGTATCTGTGCGATGGGACCTTGCCGTATTACCCCCAAGGCGCCCAGAGGCATCTGCGGATGTGACGTTCACGGTATCGTAGGACGTAACTACCTGAAATTCACTGCAGGCGGTGCCGCAACTCACTCCGATCATGGTCGTGAGATCTGCCATACCCTTCATTGTGCAGAAGAGGGTGGAAATTACCAGGTCAAAGATCCTGCAAAGCTGCTTAAACTGGCAAAGGAATTTGGCGTTGAGACTGAGGGCAGAGATATTTACGATGTAGCTCATGAGGTTGCTGAAGCAGGTCTGATGGAATATGGTAAACCTTTCGGATTCCAGAAATTCCTTGACAGAATGCCTGAATCTCAGAAAGAGCTTCTGATCAAAAATGAACTGGCTCCCCGTGCAATTGATCGTGAAGTTGCTTCCTCCATGCATATGACTCATATGGGATGCTCTTCCAAGCCGGAAGCACTGATCAAACAGTCTATCCGCTGCGGTATGGGTGATGGATGGGGCGGCTCCATGATGGGAACCGAGTTCTCCGATGTACTGTTCGGAACTCCCAAGCCCATTGATACTGAGGCAAATCTTGGCGTTATGAACGCAGACAATGTAAACATCGTTGTTCATGGCCATGATCCGAGCCTCTCTGAGATGATCTGTGAATATGCAGATGATCCCGAGATGATCGCATATGCGAAGGAAATGGGAGCAAAGGGAATCACCGTATCCGGTGTCTGCTGTACCTCCAACGAAGTGGCTATGCGCCGCGGCGTTCCGATGGCAGGAAACTTCCTGCAGCAGGAGAATGTGGTTCTGACCGGTGCCTGCGAGGCAATCGTAGTTGACGTTCAGTGTATCTTCCCTGCCCTTGGGCCGTTAAGCAAATGCTTCCATACAAAATTCATCACAACCTCTCCGATCGCACAGATGCCTGATTCTGATTTTATCCGTTTCAGCCCTGAAAATGCAGGAGAAAATGCAAAAGCTATTGTAAAGATGGCAATTGAGAACTTTAAGAATAGAAAACCCGAGCTGGTACATATTCCTGATATGAAACAGAAGGCTACTGTTGGTTATTCTCTGGAGGCAATCGTTAAAACTCTGGATGGAGTTACCAACTCTCAGGTAGATGTGACCGGAACCACCAAGCCGCTCCTTGAGTGTGTGACCTCCGGTGTTCTTCGTGGCGCAGTTGCCATGGTTGGCTGCAACAACCCGAAGGTTCGCCCTGATACCGCTCACATTGAACTGATGAAGAAGCTGATCGCTAACGACATTATTATCGTTGCATCCGGATGTTCTGCACAGGCTGCTGCAAGGGCAGGCCTTATGGACAAGAGAGCAAAGGATCTGTGCGGTGCAGGTTTAAAGAGAGTCTGCGAGCTGGCAGATATCCCTCCTGTATTGCATATGGGTTCTTGCGTGGATATTTCCCGTATGATGAATCTGGTTGCAGAACTTGCTAAAGATTCCGGACTCAAGATTTCTCAGCTTCCTGTTGTCGGCTGTGCACCTGAGTGGATGTCTGAGAAGGCTGTATCCATCGGCAACTATGTAGTTGGTACTGGTATTGATACCTTCCTCGGCGTAGAACCTTATGTATCCGGTTCTACCGAGGTTGAACAGCTTCTGACAGATGGTGTTCGTGAGTGGACCGGCGCTGCTTACACAGTAGAGAAGGATATTGATAAACTGGGTGATGCCATGATCCAGAGAATCGAAGAGAAGAGAGCTGCAATCGGTATCTAATGCCGGCAGCCGTGTGATTAGACCAGAGGTGAATGAGACATGAAAATTGCTGTAACAGGAAAGGGCGGTGTGGGAAAAACCACATTTGCCGCCACCCTTGCAAGGCTTTATGCGGAGGAAGGAAAGAATGTGCTGGCAGCCGATGTGGATCCGGATGCCAATCTGGGACTTGCCCTTGGATTTTCCGAGGAAGAGCTTGACAGTATCGTTCCGATTTCCAAGATGCGCAAGCTGATTCAGGAGAGGACGGGAGCGGATGCAACCAACACCTTCTTCAAAATGAATCCCAAGGTGGATGATATTCCTGACCTGTATGCAAAGAGCTGCAACGGCGTGAAGCTGCTGACACTGGGAACCGTGGAGACCGGCGGAAGCGGCTGTGTGTGCCCGGAGCATGTGATGTTGAAGCGCATCATCAATCATCTGGTACTTCGGAGCAATGATGTTGTCATTCTGGATATGGAAGCCGGCCTGGAGCATCTGGGCAGAGGCACAACGGAAGGAATGGATCAGTTCATTGTGGTAATCGAGCCTGGTGCAAGAAGCGTGCAGACATATAAAAATGTGAAACGCCTGGCCGATGACCTTGGAGTAAAACAGGTGAGAGTCGTGGCGAACAAGGTTCGCGGCGAAGAGGATGAGGCGTTTATAAGGAGCAAGATTCCTGCCTGTGACCTCTTAGGCTTCATTCACTACAATTCTGAGGTGATCGATGCAGACAGACAGGGGAAATCACCTTTTGATTTCAGCCCGTCTGCCAAAGCGGAAATTCAGAAAATAAAAGAAAAAATCGACCATGAGTCAGATTATTAGGAGGTAGAACAGTGACACTATTTGATGTAGTATTTAGCGGTGCGGATACTGTATATGGCTTAGCGGAAGGTGCCATCGACGCTGCTATCGCACAGCATGGTGCAGATAAAGCAGTTGCTTTCCCTAAGACAGCTTATTTCCTTCCCTGCTACTATGCAGTAACAGGTACAAAGGTAACCAACCTGGGTGAATTGAAAGAAGCCCTGGGCGTAGTTAAGAGCATTGAGACGAAGAATGCAAAACTGAACGATGTATTCATGAACGGTGTTGGTACCGCTCTTTGTGCAGAGTTCATCGAAGCACTGAAATATCTGGATGGTGCAGATCCCTACGAGGGAACCGGATGCTCCGGTCATCTCGGTGATGCCACGATCCGTGAGCTGGGTGTACCGCTGGTAACCGGCGATATCCCCGGCGTAGCTGTAATCCTTGGCAAGGCTCCCACTGCTGATGAAGCAGCAGCACTTGTAAAGAGCTATCAGGCACAGGGTATCCTTGTTACACTGGTTGGCGATGTGATCGATCAGTGTGTGGAGAAGGGCGTAAACATGGGCGCTAATGTTCGTGTGATCCCTCTGGGCAAGGATGTAACCTCTGTTCTTCATGTAGTATCCGTTGCAGTCAGAGCGGCCCTGATCTTCGGTAATGTTGAGCCCGGAGATGCTGCCGGACTTATGAAGTATACCTTTGAGCGTGTGCCTGCATTCGTAAATGCTCTCGGCGCTCTGAATCCTGTAGTTGTAGCATGCGGTGCCGGTGCAATTGCCCTTGGCTTCCCCGTAGTTACCGATGATGTTGCTACTTCTGAAGCTGTTAACATCAAGGTTCCTAAGAGCCTGATCGTACAGCCCGATATTTCCAAATTCAACGCAACCTCCCTTGAGGCCCGCGACATCAAGATCAAGATTACAAACATTGATATCCCTGTTGCCTTCGCATCTGCATTTGAAGGCGAGATCGTACGTAAGAAACAGATGCAGGTTGAGTTTGACGGCTCCAGAGTTGACTGCTTCGAGCTGGTACAGACCAAGGAAGCTTCCGAGATCGAGGATCACAAGATCGAGCTGATCGGACCTGACTTCGATAGCTTTGAGAAGGGCAGCAAGCAGAGCATTGCTTACATCGTAGAGGTGGCAGGCAAGGGCATGCAGTCCGACTTTGAATCCGTATTCGAGCGTAAGTTCCACAGCTATCTGAACTGCATCGAGGGCGTTATGCATACCGGTCAGCGTGATATGATCCGTGTTCGTATCAGTGACGCTGCTTATGACGCCGGCTTCCGTGCAAAACACATCGGCGAAGTTCTTTATGCAAAGATCAAGAATGATTTCGACGCAGTAGTAGATAAGTGCCAGGTTAAGGTTATCACCGATCCTGAGTTGGTTACAAAACTTCGTCATGAGCTGGCTATCCCCGCATTTGACAAGCGTGATGACAGACTGAAATCCCTGACTGATGAGTCTGTAGATGTATACTACAGCTGCATCATGTGCCAGGCATTCTCTCCCAGCCACGTATGCGTGGTTACTCCCGAGCGTCTGGGTCTCTGCGGTGCTGTTTCATGGCTGGATGCAAAGGCTACCAATGAGCTGGAGCCTACCGGTCCCTGCCAGGTAATCACCAAAGAGCGTCCCATCGATGAGAGAATCGGTGAGTACGAGGATGTTAACGAAGCAGTTAAGAAGTTCTCCAACGGTGCACTTGAGGATGTATCCCTGTACTCCATCATGGAGAAGCCGATGACCTCCTGCGGATGCTTCGAATGTATCTGCGGTATTGAGCCTTTCTCCAACGGCGTTATCATTGCCAACCGTGAGTACGCAGGCATGACTCCTCTGGGCATGACCTTTGCAGATCTGGCTTCCATGACAGGCGGCGGCGTTCAGACCCCCGGCTTTATGGGACACGGCAAGCACTTCATCGCTTCCAAGAAGTTTATGAAGGCTGAGGGCGGCATCGAGAGAATCGTATGGATGCCCAAGGATCTGAAAGAATCTGTTGCTGAGAGACTGAATGCAACTGCAAAAGAACTGTATGGTATCGACAACTTCACCGATATGATCGGCGATGAGACCATCGCAGAAGATCCTGAAACCTTACTGGAATTCCTGACCGAGAAGGGACATCCCGCTCTTGGCATGGAACCCATGATGTAAGCTTCCGCAAGCGGGAATCAAGCGCCTGCTTTGCAGGCATTTGATTCCTGCGGAAGCTTAGCGAAAGAAATTCACAATCCGCGAAGCGGATGCGGATGCGTAAGCAGACGCAGAAGTGAATTTCGTGAGCTTTTCCCGCGCAGGCTTTAACGAGAAGAATTCACGAACCGCGGATGCGTAAGCAGACGCAGAAGTGAATTTCGTGAGCATATCATTTACAAAACAAAAACCACCATCATAAATCACGGCAGCAGAAGCACCCTGATAGGGAGGGGGCTTCTGCTTCCGTTGAAATATTATTACACAAAGAAATAATTCAAGGAGGCGAGTAGGAAATGCCGTTAAACAAGAAATTACAGAAATTCAGCGCTACCGTACGCAGCGTTGAGCTCGGCACCGGCGACAAAACTACAACTTTAGGAGGGGGCAATACATACCCTTTCTATACATTCGATAATCCGACTGCTAATCCTGCTAAGATTGGTATTGAGATTTCCGATCTGGGTCTGGCTGATGAGCCTGACTGCATCAAGGAATTCTATGCCGGATGTGAGACTGTTGTAGATATGGCAAAGAAAGCTGTTACAGTAGAGGGAGCAGATTTCCTGGTTCTGAAGCTGATCGGCGGTGATCCCAATGGCGAGAACAAGTCCATTGAGGAGCTGGTTGAGGTTGCAAAGGCAGTTGCTGATGCTGTTGATTTCCCTCTTGTAGTAGAAGGCTGCAAGAATGTTGAGAAGGACGCACAGCTCCTTGCCAAGGTAGCTGAAGCTCTTCAGGGAAAGAATGTACTCCTGATGTCCGCAAAAGAAGAAAACTACAAGAATGTAGGTGCTGCAGCAGGTCTTGCATATGACCAGCTTCTCGGCGCTGAGTCTGCAGTAGATATCAACCTTGCAAAGCAGCTGAACGTTCTGATCAAGCAGCTGGGCGTTGATCCCGGAAAGGTTGTTATGAACGTTGGTTCTGCAGCAGCAGGTTATGGTTTTGATTACTGCATCTCTACTCTGGATCGTGTTAAGGGTGCAGCTCTTGGCCAGAGTGATGATTCTCTGCTGATGCCCATCATTACCCCTGTAGCAGATGAAACCTGGTCCGTAAAGGAAGCTTCCGCATCTGAGGAAGACGTTCCCGAATGGGGCTCCGTAGTAGAGCGTGCAATCGACATGGAGATCACCACTGCAGTTGCATGTCTGTCCTGCGGTTCTGATGCTGTTATCCTTAAGCATCCCACATCAATTGCTACAGTATCCGCAATGATTAAAGCTTTGGTTTAGTACGGACAGGAGGAAAAGAAAATGGCATTAACTGGTATCCAGATTTTTAAATTAACGCCCAAGAAGAACTGCAAGGAGTGCGGTTCCCCTACCTGTATGGCATTTGCTATGAAGGTAGCTCAGGGTGCAGTCGGCATTGACAAGTGTCCTCATATGAGCGAAGATGCAGTTGCTCAGCTTTCCGAAGCATCTGCACCGCCTATGAAAACCATTGAGATCGGCAAGAAGCCTTTTGCTGACAACAAGAATGACAAGGATGCAGCCTTCAAGCTTGGCGGCGAGACTGTTCTTTTCAGACATGAGAAGACCTTTGTAAACAAGACAAGATATGCTTCCACAGTTTCCACAGCTATGGATGATGCAAAGGTTGATCAGGTCCTTGCTGATATGGCAAAGATCGATTACGATCGTATCGGTGATCGTATGTATGTGGAATTCATCGCTGTTGATTATACAGACGGTGCTTCCGCTGAAGCTTATGCAGCTCTGGCAGCAAAGGCTGCTGCAACCAACAGAGCACTTGTCCTGAATGTTAAGGATGAGGCAGCTGCAGCTGCAGCTCTGGCAGCAGTAAAGGATACAAAGCCTGTACTTAATGCAGCGGATGCTTCCAACTATGAAGCTATGAGCAAGCTGGCAGCAGATGCCGGTGTTGTTCTCGGTGTTACCGGTGCAAATGTAGACGAGATCTACGATACCGTTGCAGCTCTTGAAAAACTGGGCAACAAGAATCTGATCATTGATCTTGGCACTGCTTCTGTAAAAGATGCTTTTGCAAACGGCGTACTGCTTCGTCGTGCCTGCCTGGACAAGAACCCTGACAGAACCGCAGGCTATCCTACCATCGTAAACGTTGCAAAGCTGGCTCCTGGCGATGCTCATCAGCAGACCGCACTTGCAACTCTGTTTACCATGAAGTATGGTTCCATCGTTATCCTTGAGGAGATGAGCTATGCACAGGCACTTCCTCTCTATGGATTAAGACAGAATCTGTTTACTGATCCTCAGAAGGCTCCCAGAATTGAGCCCGGTATCTATCCGATCAACGGTGCAGATGAGAATTCTGTATGCCTGACCACTGTAGACTTTGCCCTTACCTACTTCCTGGTATCCGGCGAGCTGGAGCGTTCCGGTGTACCCTGCAATCTGCTGATCTCCGATGCAGGCGGACTTTCCGTACTGACCTCCTGGGCTGCCGGTAAATTCTCTTCCGGCTCCATTGCAAAATATATTCAGGAGTTCGATATCGAGAATAAGATCAAGAACCGCACCCTGATTCTCCCTGGTAAGGTTGCCGTACTGAAGGGCGATCTGGAAGCGAAGCTTCCCGGCTGGAATATCGTGGTAGGACCTACTGAGGCTGTTCAGCTCGTTAAGTTCCTGAAGGATATGCAGGCAAACGGCCAGGCATAATCCCCTATATTTCAATAAGAAAAGGAGAACATAATCATGGAAAAATTCATTACCATCGGTGAGAGACTCTCTACCACAGCCCCTATCGTAAATAAGGCATTTCTGGAAAGAGACCCTGAGCCCATCCTGAAGAGAGCAAAAGCTCAGCTGGATGCCGGCGCTACTTACCTGGATGTAAATATCGGACCTGCAGAAGGCTACGGCGAAGATCTGATGAAGTGGGCAGTTCAGCTGCTTCAGAGCAACTTCGATAATGTTCCCCTTGCTCTGGATACTTCCAACAAGGCAGCCATCGAGGCTGGTATCTCCGTATACAATCGTTCCAAAGGCAAACCCATCGTAAACTCCGCTGATGCTGCCGGCAGAATCGAGAATATCGATCTTGCTGCTGCAAACGATGCAATCGTTATCGCTCTCTGCAACGGCGAAGGCATCGCTGCTGACAATGATGAGCGTATGGGCTACTGCACCATGCTTCTGGAAAGAGGTCTTTCCCTTGGTCTGACTGAGGATGATATGTGGTTTGATCCGCTCTTCGTAGTTATCAAGGGTATGCAGGACAAGCAGATGGACGTTCTCAACTTCATCGGCGACCTGACTGATATGGGCCTTAAGACCACCGGCGGACTTTCCAACAACTCCAACGGTATGCCCAAGCATATCCGTCCCATCATGGACTCCGCTATGGTAGCTATGGCTATGATGAAGGGTATGACTTCTGCAATCGTGAACCCTAATGACCTGAGACTGATGGAGACCATCAAGTCCTGCGATATTATCAGAAACGCTACCCTGTATGCAGATTCTTATCTTGAAGTTTAATTGACTTTTAAGGTGAGATGTTATGTTTAAAGTAACATTTAAGTTTGAAAGCGGCGAAGGCGTGGAAGCCTTCGCTGCTTCCGGTGAAAACCTTCTCGAGGTAGCGAGAAAAACAAACGTAGCTATCGATGCCCCCTGTTCCGGCAATGCTGCCTGCGGCAAATGCCGGGTAAAGCTGCTTTCCGGTGCCCTTGATTCTCAGAAGACCCGCCATATTTCCGACGAAGAATATGCGTCCGGCTGGCGTCTGGCCTGTGTGAGCAAGATCACAGAGGACGTGGAGATCATGGTCCCCGATATTGCTTCTGCTTATAAGAGCAGGATGAAAGCAGCGGACCTGAGCTCCCCTCAGGAAATCAAGATTTTTGAGGATGCAAAGAGAGATCTGCAGGAAGCGGGATTGGAACTGAAAAACAGTCTGTCTCTGATTCCTGTGGAAATGACGGCGCCTACTCTGGATGATACCATGCCCGATGTAGAACGGCTGGAAAGAGCTGTTGCTGCGGCGACCGGTATCAAGCGTGTGAGGATTCCCTACAGTGTTTTGAAGGAGCTTCCGGATAAGCTGCGTCAGTACGAATTTCAGGTACAGTGTGTTGTGCGTTGTACCAGCCGTGACGTTTTTGTATATGACATTTACGGAAAAGAGGAAACGGTTCGTGCCGGCGGCCTGGTAGTGGATATCGGTACCACTACTGTTTCTGCGCTGATCATTGACATGCTCAACGGTGATATTCTGGCCAAAGCGACTACCGGAAACGGACAGATCCGTTACGGCGCCGATGTCATCAACCGGATCATTGAATCCAGAAAACCCGGGGGACAGAAGAAGCTGCAGGATGCAGTTATTAAAGAGACCATCAATCCTCTGATCCATACCATGTGCAGGACAAGCGGATTGAAGACAAGCCAGATTTACAGGATGAGCGTAGGTGCCAATACCACCATGAATCATCTGTTTACCGGTATCAATGCGGAGCCTCTTCGGACGGAACCGTATATTCCTGCCTTTTTCAAGACAAATGCGGTGTTTGCCAATGACCTTGGAATTGACATTAATCCGGATGCCCATATTATCATTGCACCCAATGTGGGAAGCTATGTGGGCGGGGATATCACTGCAGGAACCTTAACCAGTATGATCTGGAATAAGCCGGAGCTTTCCGTCTTTATTGATCTCGGAACAAACGGGGAGATCGTTTTTGGAAATCAGGATTTTCTCATGAGCTGTGCCTGTTCTGCAGGTCCTGCCTTTGAGGGCGGTGACATCAGCTGCGGTATGCGTGCCACTGACGGCGCCATTGAGGCCTGTACCATTGATCCTGTGACCATGGAGCCTACCTTCCACGTGATTGGAGAAGAGGGACAGAAGCCGGTCGGCCTCTGCGGTTCCGGTATCATTGATGTGATCAGTGAATTGTTCCGCTGCAATATGATCAGCCCCAAAGGAAAATTTATCCGGGAAGGAAAGCGCATTCGTCACGATAAGTACGGCATGGGAAGCTACGTGCTTGCATTTCAGGAAGATGCCGGTTCGGTCAAGGATGTGGAGATCAATGAAGTGGACATCGATAACTTTATCCGTGCCAAGGGTGCCATTTTCTCCGGTATCCAGACGCTGATCTCATCCTTGGATTTTGATGTTTCCATGGTGGATAATGTTTATGTGGCAGGCGGAATCGGAAGCGGTATTAATATGAAGAATGCGGTTGGCATTGGCATGCTTCCCGATATTCCTCTAGAGAAATTCCACTATATCGGTAATTCCTCCCTGTCCGGTTCCTATGCAATGCTTCTTTCGGCGGAAGCAGAGAGAAAGGTATATGAGCTGGCCAGAAGCATTACCTATGTGGAGCTCTCTACAACCCCTGGATATATGGATGAGTTTGTGGCGGCCTGCTTCATTCCCCACACGAATACAGCTCTGTTTCCGTCCGTGACCCAGGTGGAAATCAGTGGATAAAGGATTTTAGTTTTTATGAACATTCCTTATGAAAAGAATCAAAAGGACAGAGTTCCCTTTGAAATTTATAAAAAGCAGTTCGCCGAAGCAGATCCGGTGCTGCTGTCTGCAGTGAGCGGTGTCCCTTATGATGAAGAGACAGGAGTTTTCACTGTGACTCTGATGAATAAACAGTATGCCATTCATCATCCTGATTATGAAGTGAACTGTCTGGATGAAAACGGCGGATATGCACCTCTGGTTACGGATATCGAGACGAAAATTCTTGTTATCCGGTATCTTCTGGAGGGAAAAAAAGCTGCATTTAAAGGGGATTTTTATGCTTACGCAGATATGCCCTGGGGAAGGCATTATAACGATGTGTTTCAGGGACGGTGCGTAAAAAGGCTGGCCTTCACTTTTGGCTTCAAGCTGGATGTATTTGCAAAGGTCATGGAGTCGATAGGGGGCGAAAAGCTTTCCGTAGGAGATGCAGGCTATGAGTTTGCATTCCTGGATAATTTTAAGCTTCAATTTATCATCTGGGAGGGGGATGAGGAGTTTCCTCCTTCAGCCCAGATTTTATTCTCCGGCAATTTTGCTTCTGCCTTTATGGGAGAGGACATGGCGGCGGTGGGGGATATCTCCATCGGCACGCTGAAAACTTTGGCCAAGGATTTATAAAAAACCTGGTATGAAGTAGAGTAGGTATTGTGCGTCAAGTGTCACCGGATGGAATGTTGATGGTGAACGAAAGATACGTTCCCTGCTATGGAAATGTCATCTGCGTTACAATGCTGCGTTCGCTACTGTATATATTATTTTACAAAAACATATGTACAGGCGGGGGTATGACCCGGCGAGAAAGGAGAGGTTTATTATGGGATTCAAAAGCGACATTGAAATTGCTCAGGAATGCACAATGGCTCCGATCACTGAGATCGCTGAAAAGGCAGGTATCGATGACAAATACCTGGAGCAGTACGGAAAGTACAAAGCAAAGATTGACTACAACTTATTAAAGGAAACAGATAAAGAGAACGGCAAGCTGATCCTGGTGACGGCCATCAACCCCACCCCCGCAGGTGAGGGCAAGACGACCACCAGCGTAGGTCTGGCAGACGGACTTTCCAAGATCGGCAAAAACGTAATGGTAGCTCTCCGTGAGCCCTCCCTCGGACCGGTATTCGGCGTAAAGGGCGGCGCAGCAGGCGGCGGTTATGCCCAGGTTGTTCCCATGGAGGACATCAACCTTCACTTCACCGGCGATTTCCATGCCATCGGCGCAGCAAACAACCTGCTGGCAGCCATGATCGACAACCATATCTTCCAGGGCAATGAGCTGAACATCGACCCCAGAAAGATCACCTGGAGACGCTGCGTGGATATGAACGACAGACAGCTGCGTAACGTAGTAGACGGCCTTGGCGGAAAGACCAACGGTATGCCCCGTGAGGACGGCTATGACATCACCGTGGCTTCCGAGATCATGGCAGTTCTGTGTCTGGCAAGCGACATCAACGACCTGAAGGCAAGACTCGGCCGCATCATCATCGGCTACACCTACGGCAAGGTTGCAGAACAGAAGCCTGTTACCGCTCATGACCTTCATGCAGAGGGCGCAATGACGGCACTCCTTAAGGATGCTCTGAAGCCCAACCTGGTACAGACTCTGGAGCATACACCTGCCATCGTACACGGCGGCCCCTTCGCAAACATCGCTCACGGCTGCAACTCCGTAACTGCGACCAAGATGGCTCTGAAGCTGGCAGACTACACCGTAACCGAGGCAGGCTTCGGTGCTGACCTGGGTGCTGAGAAGTTCCTGGATATCAAGTGCCGTATGGCAGGTCTTAAGCCCAACGCAGTTGTGATCGTAGCAACGGTAAGAGCTCTCAAGTACAACGGCGGCGTAGCAAAGGCGGACCTGAACAATGAGAACCTGGAAGCTCTGGAGAAGGGCCTTCCCAACCTG
>NZ_JASGBQ010000019.1 GCF_030053595.1 Fusibacillus kribbianus | reverse complement strand
GCATAGTATAATTAGTACTGGTATTGTTATTTAGTAGCATAATTAATTATACCAAAAAATCGCTCAGACCTCACGGTCTGGGCGATTTTTCTGTCAGGGGAGTTTTTTTACAGCCCCTTTTTCTTTTTGATAAACGGTTCATTTGACTCTTTTGTTTTTCTTTATGTTTCTTATTGCAAAAAAAAGGCAGGAGTCTCCGTGTCCTTTGGTGTATCGTTATTAAAGATCAAGCAAATATTTGGTTGACAAATAATATTATATAATATATAGTATTAATCATAAAACAATATTATAAAACATTAATAGGAGCGGATAGAATGGTTTTTAACACGGGAGCTGCCCTCCTGGATGCCATCGTACTTTCTGTCGTTTCCAGAGACAAGGAGGGGACCTATGGGTACAGGATTACCCAGGAGGTCCGCGAGGCCATTGATATATCGGAATCGACGCTTTATCCGGTACTTCGCAGGCTTCAGAGGGATGAATGCCTGGAGGTTTACGACATGGAATACGGGGGCAGGAATCGAAGATATTATAAGGTGACACCCAAAGGTGCTGCCCAGCTTATGCTTTACCGAAATGAATGGAAGCGGTATTCGGGGAAAATATCTGCGATTCTGCAGGAGGTGTGAATATGAACAGAGCGGAATATATGAGGGAGCTGGCCTATCTTCTGCAGGATCTGCCTGACGGGGAAAAGGAAGAGGCCCTTCAGTATTATGAGGATTACTTTGACGATGCCGGACCGGAGAAGGAGGCCCAGGTCATCGGTGAGCTGGGAAGCCCGGAGCGGCTGGCAGCCATCATCCGGGAGGGCGCGGGAAACGGCTTTGAGGCGGAATCAGAAGAATATGCGGAATATACGGAAAACGGGTATTGCAATGACCGATACCGGGAGCCACAGTATGAGGTGGTTCCACCGGAGCAGGTAAGGAGAAGCCGGCTGGAAGACAACGGAGGCCGGGAAACAGAGTGGTCAGAGAAGCAGTGCAGACGGCGTCATGGAATCCTGTTCTGGATCTGTGCTGTCATCGGGATGATCTTTCTGCTGCCCTTTCTGATCGGCGGGGCAGCCGTGTTCTTCGGCCTGTCGGTGGTACTCTTTTGTATGGCAGGAGGGGTCATGCTGGCAGTTATTGTTGCGGCTGCGGCTCTGGTGGTGGCCGGTCTCATTCTGGCGGGAGTTGGAATCGGGAAGGTGTTTGCCGTCCCGCTGGCGGGAATGGCGATTTTTGGAGTCGGCCTTATCCTGCTGTCTTTCGGTGTGCTGGCGGTCTGGCTTGCGGTGCTGCTCTGCGGAAAGGCGGTGCCGGGGATTCTGCATATGATCGGTAATTTCCTGAATTTTGTGGGGAGACGGCTGAGAAGGGGAGGTGTCACGGCATGAAGCGGTTTACAAAGATCTGTTTGTGGATGGCCGGGATCCTTCTGGTTTTCGGAATCCTTCTGACAGCGGTGAGCTGGGCTCTGGGCTTTCGGGGCTGGCATCCCCTGCAGCGGGGCAAACTTCAGCTGGAGGAGGTGTACCAGCCTGTGACGGGCGAGATCCGAAGACTGGAGGTTGATGTGGAGGCAGGAAGCCTTTTTGTGGAAGCGGGTGAGGAATTTGCTGTCACAGCTGTTACCACAGGCAGGAAGATAAAGAGTACGGTGAAAAACGGAACCTGGTGTCTGGAAGCTGACCGGGACGGCGTTTCCGATGGCGAAAGCGTGTACGGAGGCGTTTACGTGGATAATGAAGGAATATATTTCGGTTCCGGTATCGGTGAGGTGCACATAACGGTTCCGCGCGGTGTCTGTCTGGAATCGGTGGAGATTGAGGTGGACGGCGGAGCAGTGGAAATCGAGCACATCACCTGCAGGAGAATGGAGATCGATGTGTCGGCCGGATCGGCAGAATTTTCCGCGGATGTGAAGGAAGGGCTTTATGTGGACTGCAGCGCCGGCGGTGTCACGGGAATACTGGACGGAAAGGAGCAGGATTTTCGCGTGGAGGCGGACTGCAGTGCAGGCGGTGTGACCGTAGGTTCCAGAGAGGTCGGAGGCCTGGTCTCCCACAATCTGTCCGGTGAGCAGTCGGGAACAAAGGACATGCAGCTGACCTGCAGTGCAGGCGGTATTGATATCACATTTACAGAGGAATGAAAAGGAGGAAGCGTTATGGAACCGAAGCGTTTATACAGATCAGGAAGGGACAAGATGTTTTTGGGCGTGTGCGGAGGCATCGGAGAATATTTCAATATTGATCCGACCATTATCCGTGTGGTCTGGGCTGTTTTCGGCTGTACCGGTGCCGGGATCATCGCCTACTTTGTGGCGGCACTGATCATGCCGCAGAATCCCAACGACTAGAATATGGAACGTGAATATTTTCTGTAAAACCGGCGATGCTCTAAGTAGCCCCACAGGGGAGAAAGGAGCATCGTTTGTTATGGGAAAAAAGAAGGAGAAGCCGATCGATCTGAAAAACATGACGCCGGAGGAGAAGCTGAAGCTGGAAATTGCCGATGAAATCGGAGTTTACGACAAGGTGATCAAGAACGGCTGGAGGTCCCTGTCGGCCAAAGAATCCGGAAGAATAGGAGGAATGATGACCAGGCGGAAAAGAGAGCTTTCCAAAACGGAAACAAACTCTTAAGCTTTTCTAAAATTCCGCGGAACCTCTGGAATGTCGGGAGAAAATATGGTATTCTTTGTGTAAGAAATAACAAAGGAGAAGGCTATGAACATATTATTTTTCCTGACTCCAAAGAGTGAGGTGGAGTTTGTCTATGAGGATTATTCTCTTCGGCAGACGATAGAAAAGATGGAACAGTACCGGTATTCGGAAGTGCCAATCATCAACAGGGAAGGCCGGTATGTGGGAACCATTACCGAGGGAGATCTGCTCTGGTATGTGAAGGATGAGTGCGATCTGAACCTCAGGAAAGCCGAAAATGTGAAAATCGCCGGTATCAGGCGTAAGAGAAAAACTATGGCGGTGTCCGTCAATGCAAGGATGGAGGATCTGATGGAGAAGGTCCTCAACCAGAATTTCGTTCCGGTGGTGGATGATAACGATATTTTCATCGGAATTGTAAAACGGAAGGATATCATTCATTACTGCTACAGTCATATGGCATGAAGCGAGGATGCAGGGGAACCGGAGCACTTACCGGTTCCTTTTTTTGTGTGCGGAATCCTTGTGAGCTTCTCCATATTTTTTCACGATAATGAAAAGCAGGTGGAGGAGACGAATCTTCATTATCTGGAACGGGATTCCGACAGCCTGGCCCAGCAGCTTGATGTGAAGTTCCAGGATTCTCTGGATTATCTGAAAAATATGGCTTTTATTTTTGAGGATTCCACCATAGAAGAACTTGATGAAATGCAGAGTCTCTTTGAGACGATGTCAAAGGATGCACCCTTTGACGAAGCATATTTTATATATTCGGATGGAAATACCTGGGACCTTTTCGGGGAAAAGGTCGATTTGTCGGAACGGGAGTATTTTAAGGAGGCAATGAAGGGGAAAGAAGGAATATCGGAGCCTTTCATGTCTCCGCTGATAAGCCGGGAGATTTTCATCTGCTACGTGCCGGTGAGAAGTGAGAACGGGATTCAGGCAGTATTATCCGGTATTTATTACAGGGAGACGCTGGAGGCGCTTCTTCAGTCTGCTTATCTGGGAGATGGTGGCTACGCCGGCCTTGTTGCCGCAGATGGGTGTATTCTGGCAGGCAGCAATACCGGGCTCAACGGAAAGGATCTCTTTGAAGGATTGGAAGCGCGGCAGATCATCGGAGATACTTCTTTGGAGGAGGCAAGGGCGGATATGAAAGCCGGTCGGGCCGGCCTGTTATCCTATGAGGGAGCTGTCGCTTCGTCGTTGGTCATGTACAGGCCTTTGTCACAGAATTCCTGGTATCTGGTCCAGAATCTTCCGTCGTCAGTCCTCAATGACATGGAATCTGCAGTGAGCAAATCGGCTGTTTCTCTGGCGATTGGATTGACAGTAAGCTTTGTTGCTCTGTTTGCAGGCATTTATCTGTGGCTTCGCATGCGTCACAGCGATCTCTATGTGGAAAATCAGAGGGTGAAGGCCATTGTCGACGCTTCCTACAGCCTCATTTTTGAATTTGATCAGTCAGGAGAGGCGGTGGCGTGGTACGGCGATGCCGGAAAAGTTTTCGATATCGAGAACGGTGCCCTGACGGAATATATCCATCCGGAGGATCTGACACTGTTCACGGAACAGATGAAAGAGCTTAAGGAAGGAAAATTGGGAGAACGGGAGCTTCGGATCCGTACCCGGGAAAGAATTTACCACTGGTGCGGCAGCCGTCTGATTGCCATGCGGAATCCCGGCGGAAAACTTATCCGTATCCTGGGAATCATCCGGGATATTGACGATCACAAGCAAAAGGAACTGAGCCTGGCTGATGAGCGCGATCTGTTTGCGGAAGCCATTCATATGCTGGGAGACACGTATTATAAAATACTGGTGCTGAATCTGGAAACCGGACGATACCGTTTTATCCGGAAGGAATATGCAGAGGCACCGGAGATCCGGAAGGCGAGACAGGAGTATTCCTCCTGTGATTCCTACAGCTTCTGGTATGACAGGATGGCGGAAAGCATGATCCATCCCGATTATCTGGATGCTTTTGAGAAAAAGCTTTCTCTGGACAGCATTCGAAAAAGCGTCGCTGACAATACGGACCGCCATTCGGTGATCTATAAGCGGCGCGGACCTGTGGAAGGAGAATACAAATGGGCGCAGACGGAATGGATCCCCTGCGAGGGTGGTGAAGAGGTGATCCTTTATGTCAAGGACATTACGGATGAGCGGATCGCCGAGGAAAATCACAGACGCGAGCTGGAGCGTGCCTTTGAGGAGGTTAAGCGGGCAAACCGTGTGAAGACAGAATTCCTGGAACATATTTCCCATGACCTGAGGACGCCGATGAATGCCATTATGGGCATGAACGAAATGACTTACCGTGCGGCACAGGAGAAGGATTTTGACAAGATTTCTTATTATACCGGGCGGGTCCGGTTAACTGCCGAATATCTGACCCTTCTTCTGGCGGATCTGGTGGATGTATCCCATATGCAGAAGCTTGGCCTGGAACTGGTCTGTGAGAGCTTTGATATGGGGATCCTTCTGATTGCATGCCGCGAGTTCTTCCAGTATGTGTCCAAGGAGAAGCATGTCAGCTTCCGGACAGAAGGCTGTCTATCCGGTATGTATGTGGGCGATTACCGACGCCTCAAGCAGCTGGTGTTCAATCTGATCGAGAATGCGGTGAAATTCAATAAACCGGGGGGAAGCGTTCTTCTGCGTGTTCGTACAGAAGCTGAAACGGATTGCAGAGATCGGTTTTTCTTTGAAATTAAAGATACGGGGATCGGTATGGATGAGGAGCAGCTTGGAAAGCTGTTTCAGCCCTTTGACCGCGGTGAGCATATTGTATCGGAAACCTTTGCCGGTACCGGGCTGGGTCTTTTCATTGCCAAGAATATCGTAGATGCCATGGGAGGAGAGATTCAGGTGATCCTGACGGATATTATGATGCCGGAGATGGATGGGTATGCACTGGCGGAGAGGATCCGGGAGCTTTCACGAAAGGATTCAGGGACTGTGCGTATTGTTGCTCTGACGGCTTCATCTGTGACGGTCACTGAGGAAAAGGTCCTCGCCTGCGGCATCAATGAGATTCTCGACAAACCCTTTGATGTGAAAAAGTTCAATCAGTTGATCAGAGGATAAGCTTACGGAAAAAACAGTTGCGTTTCTGTTGGCTGCGTGCTATACTTGCTTTTGTAAAAATAATAAAGGTTCTTCGGGGCGGGGTGAAAGTCCCCACTGGCGGTATAGTCCGCGAACTGCTTCTGGCAGCCGATCCGGTTGGATTCCGGAACCAACAGTATAGTCTGGATGAAAGAAGAATGTGTGGCCGTGCAATGGGACGGAGGGAGCTTCTTAGGATCCTTTCAGACCCGGCAGAAAAGGCGCAGCGGAAACAGAAGTTCATCCCCGAATACATCGTATTCGGGGATTTTTATATATTCCGTCAAAAGCCGCTCAGTCATGCATCCTCCTATGAAGAGCTTCGCTTCCTGCGGAGCTTTTGCTTGGAAGAACGGTCAGGAGGAAAAAATGAAAAGAGAAAAGCTGCTTACTGTGAAAAATCTGGTGATCATTGCGGTGCTGTCCGCCGTGGCAGCGGTACTGATGTACCTGGAATTCCCGCTGTGGTTTGCACCGCCTTTCTATGAACTGGATTTCAGCGAGGTTCCCGTTCTGGTTGGAGCATTCTCCATGGGACCGGCTGCCGGTTTTGTCATCGAGGCGCTGAAGATTGTTTTAAAGCTTCTTTTGAAGGGCTCCAGTACCATGGGGGTCGGCGACTGGGCCAATCTGCTCATCGGCTGTGCTCTGGTGATCCCGGCTTCCATGATTTATGCAAAGAACAGAACAAAAAAGGGCGCCATTTTAGGCCTTTGTGTCGGAACGGTCACCATGGCGATCGTGGGTTGCTTCCTCAATGCTTATGTACTGCTGCCCACCTATGCACAGGCCTTTGAAGGAGCATGGCATGGCTTCCTGGTCATGGGATTTTTCACGGCAGCCGTTGCATTTCCCATCTTCTTTTTTTACGGGAGAGAAAAGGGAAACCATCCGATCCTGATCGGAATGGCAGTGGAGATCGTGATCCTGGCGGCGGCAGTGATTCTCATGAATGTGCTCCATCTCTTTGACGGAGAGAGTCTGGCGGGGCTGATCGGCATGGGAACAGCTGTCAATCCGGCCATCACCGGAATCTGGAGCTTTGTGTTGCTGGCAGTGCTCCCCTTCAACCTGTTAAAGGGAGCCATCGTTTCACTCATAACTGTTTTGATTTATAAGAGGATCCATGTTATAATGAAGCAGGCCGGCGATTCCGGAAAGGTGACCGGAAAAGCAAAGAGCGTGTGAGAGATCTTTAGCGGAAGCTTTTAACAGGAATCAGGCCGGAGAGGAATACTCCTTTCCGGCCTGATTTTATAAAAAGGAAAGGCAGGGAGAGAGACATGAAATTCAGGCCTTGTATTGATATTCATAATGGAAAGGTGAAGCAGATCGTGGGAGGAAGCCTCAGAGATGAGGGCGATCATGCCAGAGAAAATTTTGTGTCCGGCCAGGATGCACGGTTTTATGCAGAGCTTTACAAAAAGGATGGCCTGAAGGGCGGACATGTAATTCTTCTGAATCCTGCTGGCTCGCCCTATTACGAAGCGACAAGAGAGCAGGCGGCCAGAGCCCTCCGGGCCTATCCCGGCGGACTGCAGCTGGGGGGCGGCGTCAATGACCAGAATGCGGGAGAATTTCTTGACATGGGAGCCGCCCATGTGATCGTGACCTCCTTTGTTTTTCGGGACGGCAGCTTCCATGAGGAGAATTTAAAAAAACTGATCAGGGCGGTCGGTAAGGAACGTCTGGTGCTGGATCTGAGCTGCAGGCGCAGGGACGGAGCCTATTGGGTCGTCACAGACCGCTGGCAGAAATTTACCGGGATCCCGGTAAATGAGAAAACTCTTTCCGAATTTGCTTCTTACTGCAGCGAGTTTCTGATCCACGCCGTGGACGTGGAGGGAAAGGCCTCCGGCGTGGAAGAAGAGCTTCTGGAGCTTCTGGGCAGGTTCACGGATATTCCCGTGACCTATGCCGGAGGTGTGGCAGATGATCTGGATCTGGAGAAGGTGAGAAGGCTGGGAAGAGGACATGTGGATGTGACCGTGGGAAGCGCACTGGATCTCTTCGGCGGAACACTTTCCTATGACAGACTTCGGGAGCTTTCCTGAGGAGCAGAATCAGACAGACTGAATTACAGCAAAGGGGAAGGGTAAGGAGCGAAAAGCAGCAATGGAACAGAAGGTGACGAACGCCGAGACAAAACGGCTGAATAAGATAAAAATTGCAAAGTATATTTATGAGCACAGGGAGGCCTCCAAGCAGGAGATCGCGGCGGCTCTCGGCTTTTCCATGCCAACGGTGCTCCAGAGGGTGAAGGAACTGCTCGCGGAGGGGATCATCACAGAGGCCGGGGAGTATGAATCCACCGGGGGCCGGAAGGCGAAGGTGCTGACGGTAGCGTCGGACAGCCATTTTGCAGTGGGGCTTGACATCACAAGGAATCACGTAAGCTTTGTGCTTCTTGATATCGGTGGGCGGGTTCGGCAGAAAAAACGGATCCGGTGTGCCTTTTCGGATACGGAGGGGTATTATCGGGGACTGGGAGAGCTGCTCCGCCTGTTTTTGGAAAAATGTCCCGTGAAGGAGGAAAGGATTCTGGGAGTCGGGATATCCATTCCCGGCATCGTGGACGAGGAACGGCGGAAAATGTCCCGTTCCCATGTCCTGGGGCTGGAAAATTTCGATCTTGACCGGTTTTCTGAATTTATTCCCTGGAGGACCAGCTTCCGAAACGATGCCAACAGCGCGGCCTACGCAGAGCTTCGGGGCACCGGCCGGAACACCATTTATCTTTCCTTAAGCAACACGGTGGGCGGAGCGATCTATATGGACGGGGCCATTTATAAAGGTATGCATTTTCGGAGTGCAGAGTTTGGACACATGATCCTGATGCCGGAGGGGCGGCCGTGTTACTGCGGAAAAAAAGGATGCATGGACGCTTACTGCTCGGCAGGAGTTTTGTCAAAATGGGCGGGAGACGACCTGGACCGCTTCTTCACAGGCCTGGAAGAAGGGAAACCTGTATGCGGCGCTGTGTGGAAGGAATATCTGGATTATCTGGCCATCGCCATTACCAATCTCAGGATGGCCTTTGACTGCGATGTGATCCTGGGCGGTTATGTGGGCGGCTACATGGATCGGTATATGGAGGTACTGGAGGATAAGATCGCCGGATACCGGATCTTTGATCTGGACAGAAACTATGTGCGGACAGGAAAATACAAGCATGAGGCGGCTGCCATCGGCGCCGGCATCCGTTTTGTGGAGGAATATTTTGATGGGCTTTCGTAAAAAATCTGCAAAAATAATTGGGTAATATTGCCGTCAGGTATTGACATTTGGACCGCGGCGTGGGATAATATAGTTACTTAATTAAAAGGCTTTATAAAAGTTTAATCAAGTTGGTATCCACAGGTTGAGGAGGGTAAGCCATGGAAGGCAAAATGAAAGTAGCAGTCATGGAAGGTATCGGAAAGATGGGATTTACAGAGAGGGAGATCCCTACTCCGAAGGACAATGAAGTGCTTGTAAAGCTGGATTATGTAGGAATCTGCGGTTCTGATATCCATTATTATGAGACAGGCCGCATCGGTGACTATATTGTAGAACCGCCCTTTGTGCTGGGACATGAGCCCGGCGGTGTGGTTGTAGAGGTTGGCAAGGATGTGACCCATCTGAAGGTGGGCGACAAGGTTGCTCTGGAGCCGGGGAAAACCTGCGGTCATTGCGAGTTCTGCAGAGAGGGTAAATACAATCTCTGCCCCGATGTTGTGTTCTTTGCAACACCGCCTGTTGACGGTGTATTCCAGGAGTATGTGGCTCATGAGGCAGATCTGTGCTTTAAGCTTCCTGAAAACGTGAGCACGCTGGAGGGCGCGCTGATCGAGCCCCTGGCTGTAGGCTTCCACGCAGCAAGACAGGGCGGTGCTCAGGCTGGTATGACTGCCGTTGTGACAGGCTCCGGCTGCATCGGACTGGTATCTATGATGGCCTGCAAGGCTATGGGTGTTTCAAAGGTTTATGTGGTTGATATTATGGAGAAGCGTCTGGAGAAGGCCATGGAGCTGGGCGCTACCGGTGTGATCAACAGCAAAGAGGTCAATATGGTGGATGAGGTGATGCGCCTCACCGGCGGCAAGGGCGCAGATCTTGTCATCGAGACAGCCGGCACCGAGATCACCACAAGACAGGCGATCCAGTGCACCAAGAAGGGTGCTACCATCGTTCTGGTAGGCTATTCCAAGAGCGGCGAGCTGACGCTTCCCATCAGCCTGGCACTTGATAAGGAACTGACCTTCAAGACGGTGTTCCGTTATCGTCATATTTATCCGTTGGCCATTGAGGCTGTTGCAGCAGGCAAGGTAAATCTGAAGGGAATCGTCACCGATATCTTTGATCTGGACGATGCACAGAGAGCCATGGACGACAGCATCAACAAGAAAGCAGAAATTGTTAAGGGCGTTATCCGAATCAACAAGGACGCCGAATAATAAAGAAAGAAAAGGAGAAAGATCATGAGCTATTTAGACGAGGTATTTGGATTATCCGGAAAAGTTGCAATCGTAACCGGCGGCGGCCGCGGCATCGGCCAGGTGGTTGCACAGGGTCTGGCGAAGGCAGGCGCTGAGGTTGTGATCATCGCAAGAAGCAATGCAGATGAGACCATTGAGAAGATCACTGCAGAAGGCGGAAAGTGCTATTTTGTACGCGCTGACGTTACCAAGGAAGCCGATGTTGACGCAGCTCTGGCTGAGATCATGAAGAAGTCCGGCCACATCGACGTTGTATTCAACAATGCAGGTATCTGCAAGCATCAGTCCACCTTTGAAGCTACCATCGATGACTGGAGAGAGGTTATTGATGTAAACCTGACCGGTGAGTACATCATGGCACGTGCAGTGGCCAAGATCATGGTGGACAACGGCATCAAGGGAAGCATCATTAACATGGCTTCCATGTCCGGTACTATTGCAAATATTCCTCAGTGGCAGTGCTCCTACAATGCTTCCAAGGCAGGCGTTATGCATATGACCCGTTCTCTGGCTCTTGAGTGGGCTGAGTACGGCATCCGCGTAAACAGCTTAAGCCCGGGATACATTGCAACTCCCATGTCCGTAGACACTCCTCAGGAGCTGAAGGACGCATGGACTCCTCTGATGCCTATGCATCGTATGGGAACTCCCGAAGAGCTCGTTCCCGCAGTTCTCTACCTGGCAAGCTCTGCTTCCGGCTACACCACCGGCAGCGACATCATCGTAGACGGCGCTTATACCTGTTTCTAAGCTTATTTTTCAAATATACCCTTCATGGAGTGCATCGGTTTTCCGGTGCACTTCTTTCTTTTTCCGTACAGTGTTCAAAATAGAGACCGAGGGCAAACCAGAAAGGGGCAAAGTCCAGTCGGATAAGGCCGTCCACATTGAACCGCGCCTTGCTGTAATCCCAGGGACATCGCCCGATTTTTCGAAGAAGCCAGCCGGTACAGTATTCCGTGAGGAAAATAAGGCCGGTATAAAAGCTGCCCCGACAGAGAGTGCTGTTCTGAAAGCGGGGACTCAGGCGGCAGAGTCTCCTCTTGAGGGGACCGATGGCTGCGGCCATGCCGTAAATGGGGAACATATACAGAGAGGTTTTTCCCATGAGCCGCTTGTCATGGTCCCTCGTACGGGCAATCAGGCTGCTGTAGAAGAGCTCGGCGGTCCAGCCTGCCAGACCGCATTTGATAAAATTGTTTTCCATAATAACAGTATGGGAAATTCTTCCCGTAAATATGCTGAAAAATTCACAGTTTTGTTTCGGAGAGGTTGATTTTAACGGGAAACGTGTTAGTATTATTAGAGATGTGTTTTCTTTTTCACAAAATGATTCCGAAAGGGGACGGAGACAGATGAATTATACAGAGGCGGTGGCTTATATTGATGAGCTTACGCGGGCAAAAAAGATATCCCTTGGACTTTCTACTATGAAGGAGCTTCTTTCCAGGCTGGGAGATCCTCAGGATTCCCTGTCCTTTATTCATATTGCAGGAACAAACGGCAAGGGCTCGACCCTGGCCTTTCTCTCATCGGTATGCCGGGCCGCGGGCTTTCGGGTGGGGCGCTACAATTCGCCCTCTGTGTTTTCCTACTGTGAAAAGATCCAGGTGAACGGCACAGCCATTTCCGAGGCGGATGCGGCAAGGCTTCTTACCAGGGTACGTCAGGTCAGTGAGGAAATGGAAGCGGATGGCCTTTCTCATCCCACAGCCTTTGAGACGGAGACGGCAGTTTCCTTTTTGTATTTTGCGGAACAGGGCTGCGATCTGGTGGCGCTGGAGACCGGCATGGGTGGGGAGACCGATGCCACCAATGTGGTGACGACGACGGTGGTGAGTGTTCTTTCCTCCATCAGTATGGACCATATGCAGTTTCTGGGAAATACCCTGGAGGAGATCGCCAGAGTGAAGGGCGGTATCATAAAACCGGGACGTCCTGTGGTGCTCAGCGGTCAGAGTGAGACGGTCACAAAGGTTATGGAAGAGATCTGCCGGGAGCGCAGATCTTCCCTCACGATATCGGCGCCGGAAAAGGCAAAGGTTCTGAAAGCCGGGACGGACGGCACCGTATTTGATTATGGTGCATTTAAAAATGTGAAAATTCCACTTTTAGGAAAATATCAGATAATTAACGCCTGTACAGCCCTCGAAGTGGTTGAAATTCTTCGCGATTTGGGCTATGATATTGGAGAGAATGCAGTTTATGAAGGGATGGCATCGGTGGTATGGCCGGGGCGTTTTGAAAAGCTTCTGGACAGTCCATTCTTCTTCATTGACGGAGCCCACAATCCGGAGGCGGCGGAGCGTCTTCGTGATTCCATAAACTTGTATTTTACAAACAGACGGATTTTATATATAATGGGGATACTGGCAGACAAGGATTACCGGAGGATCGTGGAGATCACAGCTCCCATGGCGGAGAAGATTTTTACGGTGACTCCGAACAATTCCAGAGCACTTTCTGCGGAGGCTCTCGCTTCCTGTATTGAGGAGCAGGCAGAGACCATCGGATTTTCCGGAACCGTGGAGACAAGGGAGAGTATAGAAAGGGCCGTGAAAGACAGCCTTTCCTGGGCTGGTGAGGATGGCTGCATCATTGCATTCGGCTCACTGTCCTATCTGGGAGAGCTGAAAGCGGCCTTAAAGGAGAACATCCATGATTGATAAAGCAAAAGTTGAAGCAGCCGTTCGCCTTCTTCTGGAGGGAATCGGCGAAGATGTAAACAGAGAGGGACTGATCGGGACGCCGGACCGCATCGCACGGATGTGTGAGGAGATTTACGGGGGAACCGATGAGGAGGTTGCCGTACATCTGTCCAAGACATTTCCTGCAGCGGGGAATGAAATTGTCCTGGAGAAGGACATTGCCCTCTATTCCATGTGTGAGCACCATCTGCTGCCTTTTTACGGAAAGGCTCATGTGGCTTATGTACCCGATGGAAGGGTGGTAGGCCTCAGCAAGCTGGCGCGGACTGTGGAGGCTTTCGCGAGAAGACCTCAGATCCAGGAGCAACTGACCGCTCAGGTGGCAGATGCACTGATGACTTATTTAAAGCCCAAGGGTTCCATGGTGGTCATTGAGGCGGAGCATATGTGTATGACCATGCGGGGAATCAAAAAGCCGGGGGCCAGGACCATGACCTATGTCTGTCGCGGCGTATTTGAAGACAACCCTGCCCTCTGTGATCGTGTGTTTGCCATGATTCGCTGATAAAAGCCCCCGTAGTTCGGGGAGATAGGAAAGCCCTTTTGCCGGGGCGGGGCGAAAGCTCCGGAGCCTGGCGGAGGGCTGTTTTTCACGGAAAGGAAAGGAGAAACGGCCATGGAACGAGTGGACCGGATTATCAAGCACGAAATTTTTATTGGGGAGCTGAAGAAGCTTTCCCGGCTGGAGGCCGACCGGATCTATTGCCGCCATGACATCGATCATCTTCTGAGTGTGGCGCGGGTGGCTTATATTACTGCATTGGAAGAAGAGATTCCGGTGAAAAAGAACAGGATCTATGCGGCGGCGCTGCTCCACGATATCGGCAGGGCTGCTCAGTATGAGACAGGGGTCCCCCATGACCGGGCGGGAGCCCTTCTGGCGGAGCAGATACTCATCGACTGCGGCTTTGACGGGGAAGAGAGGCAGGAGATCCTGGATGCCATATTAAATCACCGCTCCGGTGAGGCGGGAGGAGAATCTGCCCTCGGAAAGCTGATCTGCGTGGCGGATAAAAAGTCAAGGGCCTGCTTTGCCTGCCGGGCCCAGGACACCTGCAACTGGCCCATGGAACAGAAAAATTATCATGTGAAGAGGTAAGAATATGAAAATTGGAAACAGAGAATTTGAGATGGGAGCCCATACCTATGTCATGGGAATTCTCAATGTGACGCCGGATTCCTTTTCAGACGGCGGAAAATGGAATAATCTTGATGCAGCCCTTAAGCATACGGAGGAGATGGTGAGGGACGGTGCCGATATCATTGATATCGGAGGAGAATCCACAAGACCCGGCTATGGCTCCATCCTTCCCGACGAGGAGGAGATCGCCCGCGTCATGCCTGTGATCGAAGCCGTAAGGGAACGGTTTGACGTGCCTCTTTCCATTGATACCTACAAAAGCGGTGTGGCTGAGGCAGCGGTGAAGGCCGGAGTCCATCTGGTCAATGATATCTGGGGCTGCAAATACGATGAAAAAATTGCTGATGTGATCGCAAAGTATCAGGTGCCCTGCTGTCTGATGCACAACAGAAAGGAGCCCTCCTACAACAATTATCTGGAGGAGGTAAAGGAGGATCTGAAGGAATCCGTTGCCATTGCAAAGAGAGCGGGAGTGACTGATGGTCAGATCATCCTGGATCCGGGTATTGGATTTGGAAAAACCTATGAACATAATCTGATCCTGATGAATCATCTGGAGATTCTGAACGAGCTGGGATATCCTGTCCTTTTGGGCACCTCCAGAAAATCCATGATCGGTCTGACGCTGGACCTTCCGGCCACGGATCGGGTGGAGGGGACACTGGCAACGACCGTCATGGGAGTTATGAAGGGCTGTGCCTTTGTGCGTGTCCATGATGTGAAGGAGAATGTGCGGGTCATCAGGATGACCGAGGCCATTCTTCGGGCAGAGTAAAACAGGAAGGAACAGATTATGGACAGGATAAGGATTCAGAATCTGGAGGTTTTCGCCAACCATGGGGTATTTCCGGAGGAGACAAGGCTGGGACAGAAGTTTCTGGTGAGCGCGGAACTTCTTGTGGATACCCGGGCAGCGGGAAAAAGTGATGAACTGGACCAGTCTATCCACTATGGGATGGTGGCGCAGGAAATCACCTCCTATATGAAGACACATACAAGAAAGCTGATCGAGGCAGCAGCCGAGGATCTGGCAGAGCATCTGCTGCTTACCTATCCTCTCATGAAGGGGATCGTTCTGGAGATCAAAAAACCCTGGGCTCCTGTGGGACTTCCGCTGGAGACTGTATCCGTCTGCATTGAGCGGCGGTGGCACAAGGCCTATGTGGCCTTCGGCTCCAATATGGGGGATAAAAGAGCACATGTGGAGGCTGGGATCCGGGTGCTGAGAGAGGAGCCGGGGATCCGTCTCGGACGAATTTCCGATATGATCGTCACAGAGCCCTACGGCGGCGTGGATCAGGACGATTTTCTGAACGGCTGTCTGGAACTGGAGACGCTTCTGACCCCTCATGAACTTCTGGAGGTACTGCATAAGGCGGAGCAGCAGGAGAAACGGGAACGGCTGATCCACTGGGGTCCCAGAACACTGGATCTGGATCTTCTGTTCTACGACGACGAAATACTGGAGTCTCCGGAGCTGGTGGTGCCGCATCCCGAGATCGAGAAGCGGACCTTTGTGCTGGAACCGCTGGCGCAGATCGCTCCCTGGAAGGTGCATCCTGTCCTTAAGAAGCGGATAAAGACGCTGCTTGAGGAGCTTGAAAATAAATAAAGGACGGAAAAAGGAATGGATTTAGGGGAAATCAGAAAAGAGATCGATGAAATAGACAAAAGTCTGGTGGAAAGTTTTGAAAAGCGGCTGGCTTTGTGCCGGGACGTGGCCGAGTACAAGATCAAAAGCGGCATGCAGGTCCTGGACCGGAAGCGGGAAGGGGAAAAGCTGGAGCAGGTGAGAAATATGGCCTCCTCGGATTTTAACCGTTACGGGATCAATGAGCTCTTTACCCAGATCATGTCCATCAGCCGCAAGCTTCAGTATCAACTTCTGGCGGACAAGGGAGTGATCACCGGACTTCCCTTTGAGATGGTGCCCAATCTGCAGAAATCCAGGGCGAAGGTGGTCTACCAGGGGGTGGAGGGCGCTTACAGCCATGCGGCGGCCCTTCAGTTTTTCGGAGAAAAGGCAAAACTGTTCAACGTCAAGACCTGGGATGATGCCATGAAGGCCATCTGCGCCGGTACGGCGGATTTTGCAGTCCTTCCCATCGAGAATTCCTCGGCGGGCAGCGTCGCCAATGTCTATGATCTTCTGGTGAAATTTGATAATTATATTGTGGGAGAGACCTATGTGAAGGTGGACCATGTGCTTCTTGGTCTGCCGGACGCGGAGATTTCCGATATTGAGATGGTTTATTCCCATCCCCAGGGGCTGATGCAGTGCAGCACCTATCTGGAGGAGCACAGGGAATGGAACACCTACAGCACCAGCAACACGGCGCTTTCAGCCAAGCGGGTGAAGGAGGAGGGCAATAAGGCCCACGCCGCCATCGCCAGTGAAATGGCAGGAGAGCTTTACGGACTTAAGATCCTGGACCGGAATGTGATGAACAATCGGGGAAATACCACCCGTTTTATAATCGTTGCCAGCAGAAAGCTTTATGAGGCCACTGCTAACAAGATCAGCGTCTGCTTCGAGACGAAGCACGAAAATGCGGCCCTCTACAATATGCTGTCCCATCTGACCTACAACGGCCTCAATATGTTAAAGCTGGAATCGAGACCGATCACAGGACGGCCCTGGGAATTCCGGTTCTTTGTGGATTTTGAGGGAAATCTGGGAGATGCGGGGGTCAAAAACGCCCTTCGGGGCATCCTGGAGGAAGCCAATTACTTCCGGATCTTAGGCAATTATTATACAGACAAGGGAAAAAGTGTTTATGAAAATAAATGAACTGATCTTATACAGAGAAGCGGCACATAAGGATATTCTGGAGCATATGACCGCTCTCATGGAGGGTACGGAAGAGAATCGTCCGGATCCCTATGAAACCGCCGGAGCCCTGGTGGAATTTTCCGCTGCCCATGGCTTCAGGGGGAATCTCTGGCACAGTTTGCTGGCTTATGTGCTGGCGACCAATGAAAATGCCTTCAGCACTGCCTGCGAGATCCGGGGACAGGTGAAGGGAACCATCAACGAGCTGGCGCTCCACGACTTTGTCATCTTCAAGGAATGGTTTGATTATGATCTGGATGAGCTGGATAAGGCTGCGGGGTGCTCGGTTTTCCGTCTTCTTACGCATTATGAGAGCACCGGTACCCACAGCAAGATCTTCAACAGGAGGATCCGCGACAACATCCAGAGTCTTGCCGAAGAGCTGGCAGAGGCAGAGACGACAGACCAGTGGCTTTCCATCATCACGGATTTTTACCGCCGCTTCGGTGTGGGGAAATTTGGTCTTCACAAGGCATTTCGGGTAGAGCGGAAAGACGAACAGACCGTCATCGTTCCCATCAAGAACATTGAGCATGTCTATCTGGATGATCTGATCGGCTATGAGCTGCAGAAGCAGAAGCTGATCGAGAATACGGAAGCCTTTGTGGAGGGAAGGGAGGCCAACAACTGTCTGTTATTCGGAGACGCCGGGACGGGAAAATCCTCCAGCATCAAAGCAATCCTTCACAAATACTATGACAGGGGCCTTCGGATGATCGAGATCTACAAGCATCAGTTCAAGGATCTTTCCGAGGTCATCAGCCAGATCAAGAGCAGAAATTACAAATTCATTATTTATATGGACGATCTGTCCTTTGAGGAATTTGAGGTCGAATACAAGTACCTGAAGGCGGTCATTGAGGGCGGCCTGGAGGTGAAGCCGGGAAATGTGCTCATTTATGCCACCTCCAACAGGCGCCATCTGATTCGGGAAAACTTTTCCGACAAGGAGGAGACGCGGGTGGATATGCACACCTCCGATACGGTGCAGGAAAAGCTTTCTCTTTCCGCCCGGTTCGGCGTCACCATTTATTTCGGAAGGCCGGAGCCAAAGGAGTTTAAGCTGATCGTTACCACCCTGGCGAAGAGGGCCGGTATCGATATGCCGGAAGAAGAACTTCTTCTGGAGGCCAATAAGTGGGAGCTTTCCCACGGCGGAATTTCCGGCAGGACGGCAGTCCAGTTTATCACGTATCTGAAAGGAAAGAAACCATAAACAGGGGCAGGAGGTGGAGAAAATGGCAGTAACGACATTTGCGGCGATCGACGTGGGCTCGTATGAGCTGGAGCTGACCATTTACGAGATTTCTCCCAAGAAGGGAATCATACAGCTTGACAGGCTGAGAAAGGTCATCGGCCTGGGAAAGGATACCTACGACAGGGGCATCATAAGCTACGACAGAGTGGATGAAATGTGCAAGCTTCTTCACCGCTTCAAGGCGGTCATGGCCGAATATCAGGTGGATGATTACCGGGCCTGCGGCACCAGTGCCATCCGGGAGGCGGAAAACCGGGAGGTGGTCCTGGATCAGATCAAGGTCCGGACCGGCATTGAAATCGATGTTCTCAGCAATTCGGAGCAGCGGTTTTTATGCTACAAGGCCATTGCAGCCAAGGAAAACGAATTCAATAACATTATCCAGAAGGGCACGGCCATTGCCGAGGTTGGCTCCGGAAGCATGCAGATCTCCCTGTTTGACAAGGACGCCCTGGTAACGACGCAGAACCTGAAGCTGGGGGCCCTCCGGATCTATCAGATCCTCTCACGGATGGGAGGCACGGAGGCAGACAGAAAGCAGCTGGCCCAGGAGCTGATCGACAATGATATTGAGACCTTCCGGAAGCTGTTTTTAAAGGACAGAAATGTTAAGAACATCATTGCCACCGGTGTCTGTGCCATGTATCTGGGAAAGGGCGCCCATACGGACAAGCAGAGGATCACTACCCAGGAATTTCTGGATTTTTATAAGGATCTGCGGGAAATGAATGAGGAGCAGATCTCGGAGAAATATGATATCCCGTCGGAATTTGTCTCTCTTGTGGTGCCCGGTGCCATGGTTTACAAGCGGCTCATTGAGGTGACAGAAGCGGAGCTTTTGTGGCTTCCGGGAGTGCGCCTGGGAGACGGGATCGTGGCCGAGTTTGCGGAACAGAAAAAGCTGATCCACTTTGCCCACGATTTTTCCAGGGATATTCTGGTGGCAGCCAGAAACATCGCCAAGAGATATATGGGGGACAAGGAACATTCTGCTATCCTTGAGAAGAATGTGCTGAATATTTTTGACGGAATGAAGAAATACCATGGCCTGGGAAAACGGGAGCGGCTGCTTCTGCAGATCAGCGCCATTCTCCACGACTGCGGAAAATACATCAGCATGCGGACGCCGGGAGAGAGCGCCTACAATATCATCATGTCCACCGAGATCATCGGTGTTTCCCACAGGGAGCGGGAGATCATTGCCAATGTGGTGAAATACAATACCATGGAATTTGATTATTCTGCAGATTCTGTGACCCTGGACAAGGACATGCGGATCATCATTGCCAAGCTGACCGCCATTTTAAAGGTCGGAAATGCCATGGACAGAAGTCATAAACAGAAGTTTAAGGATGTGAGGGTGTCAGTCAAGGATCAGCAGATGTTTATTACCACGGCCTCTGCGGAGAATATTATGCTGGAAGAGAGCATGTTCTCAGAGAAAGCAGATTTCTTTGAAGAGGTTTACGGCATCCGGCCGGTGCTCAAGAAAAAGAAGGGAGTATGACGATGGCGGAAGGAAAAGAATTTCAGAAATATGAATATTTTCAGAACCGGGAGCTCTCCTGGCTCCAGTTCAACAATCGCGTTTTGGGGGAAGCCCGTGACAAGAGCAACCTTCTCTTTGAACGGCTGAAATTTCTGTCCATCACAGCCTCCAATCTGGATGAGTTTGTCATGGTCCGTGTCGCCTCCTTGAAGGACATGGTCTATGCCGATTATACAAAGAAGGATATTGCCGGTATGACGCCGGAGGAGCAGTTAAAGAAGATCGGTGAGGGGATGCACAGTCTGGTGGATGCCCAATATTCTACCTGGAACCGTTCTCTGTTTCCCCTGCTCAAAAAAGAGGGGATCGTTTTCGTGCCCCATCACGAGCTTCTGACGAAGGAGCAGGCCGCCTTTGTGGACGAATATTTTGAACAGGACATCTATCCGGTGGTGACTCCCATGGCGGTGGATTCTTCCCGGCCGTTTCCACTGATCCGCAATAAGACTCTGAATATTGCGGCTCTTCTCAAGAAGAAAAAGGGCGGAGAGGGAAAAGGAGAGCTGGAATTTGCTACGGTTCAGGTGCCCTCTGTGCTTCCGAGGATCGTGGAGCTTCCCGCCGCAGAGGACGGAACAAGGAGCGTTATACTTCTGGAGGAGATCATCGAGCGGAATATGAGCCGTCTCTTCCTCAATTACGATATTGTCTGTGCCCATCCCTATCGGATCATGCGGAATGCAGATCTTCCCATTGATGAGGAGGAGGCGGAGGATCTGTTAAAGGAGATCGAAAAGCAGTTAAAGCGCCGCCAGTGGGGCGAGGTGATCCGTCTGGAGGTGGAGGACACCGTCGACAAGCGCCTTTTGAAGATCCTGAAAAAAGAGCTTTCCATCAAGGATGACGTGATCTTCTATATCAACGGACCGCTGGATCTTACCTTCTTAATGAAGCTTTACGGCATGGAGGGCTTTGATCATTTAAAACAGAAAAAGTGGGTGCCGAAGCCGGTTCCGGAATTTGCCAACGACGATGACATTTTCACCAACATCCGGAAGGGAAATATTTTCCTTCATCATCCCTATGAATCCTTTGATCCGGTGGTGGATTTCGTAAAGCAGGCGGCATCGGATCCTCAGGTCCTGGCCATCAAGCAGACTCTGTACCGTGTCAGCGGCCATTCCCCCATTGTGGCGGCTCTGGCGAGAGCGGCGGAGAATGGAAAGCAGGTAACGGTCCTCGTGGAGCTGAAGGCCCGCTTTGACGAGGAGAACAATATCCTCTGGGCCAAGAAGCTGGAGCAGGCCGGCTGTCACGTGATCTACGGCCTTCTGGGCCTTAAGACTCACTGCAAGATCTGTCTTGTGGTCCGCAGAGAGGAGGACGGCATCCGCCGTTATGTCCATATGGCCACCGGAAATTACAACGATTCCACGGCAAAGCTGTACACGGATACCGGAATCATGACCTGCGACAGGGCCATCGGTGAGGATGCCAGCGCCGTGTTCAATATGCTGTCGGGCTATTCGGAGCCCCTTTCCTGGAATAAGCTTTCCCTGGCACCCCTGTGGCTCAAAAACCGGTTTGTGTCCCTCATTGAGCGGGAGATCAAATGGGTATCCAGGGGACATGAGGGAAGGATCATTGCGAAAATGAATTCCCTCTGTGATCCGGTGATCATCCAGACCCTGTATAAAGCTTCCGCGGCAGGGGTAAAGATCGATCTGATCGTCCGGGGTATCTGCTGTCTGAAAACCGGGATCCCCGGTGTCAGCGAGAATATTTCCGTCCGCTCCATCGTGGGGACCTTCCTGGAACACAGCCGCATTTTCTATTTTGAAAACGGCGGCAATTATGAGATCTATATGGGAAGCGCCGACTGGATGCCGAGAAATCTGGACCGCCGGGTGGAGCTTCTGTTCCCGGTGGAGGTGGAGGAAAATAAGGAAAAAGCTCTTCACATCCTGCTTGCAGAGCTGGCTGACAATGTCCGGGCCCATATGCTGCTGCCCGACGGTACCTATGAAAAACCGGACAAACGGGGAAAGGTACTGGTGGACTCTCAGGAGGTATTCTGCAAAGAGGCGGAGGAGACTGCAAAGCAGCTGGCAAAGGATAAGGCGGCATCCACAGAGGGGCGGATCTTTATCCCGAGGGAGAGTCCGGAATAAAAGGAGGAGCATATGCGGGCGGAAAAGCGCCGGAAACTGAGACAGAAAATACGGGAGGAGGCTTTTAAGCCTTCCTCCCGTATTTTTGATGCGCGACGAAGAATAAAATTGTGTACTGTCGACAGTATATTATTGGATAAGCAATGAAAAAAAAGAAATTTAGATTATTTATTCAAAATTTACAAAAAATGGTTGCAAAAGAACTAAAAATTGTATATGATATACATATGTTAAATACACCGTAATACGGTCAAAGGGGGTTTTATTATGAGTGGAAAGAAAAAACTTGCGTTACCGATTCAAATCTTTATCGGCCTGGCTCTTGGTATCATCGCAGGCTTGTGTTTTATGGGGGCACCGGATATTGCGGTGAAGTACATAAAACCGTTTGGTACGATCTTCCTGAACCTGATTAAGTTCATTGTCGTACCGATCGTGTTCTTCTCCATCATCTGCGGCGTTATTTCCATGAAAGATATCCGCAAGGTGGGGAGCATCGGCGCAAAGACGGTTGTATATTATCTCTGTACGACAGCATTTGCCATCGTGATCGGCCTTATTTTTGCGAATATTTTCAAAGGTGCATTCCCGGTTCTGGAGGTTTCCGGACTGGAGTATGAAGCAAAGGAAGCTCCCAGCATCATGGATACCATCGTGGCGATCTTCCCCAGCAACATCATTTCGCCTTTTGCAAACGCAACTATGCTGCAGGTTATCGTGGCATCCCTGTTCTTTGGTTTCGGCATTATCCTTGCCGGTGACAAGGGCAAATCATTCGGAAGCTTTATGGAGAGTGCAAACGAAGTATCCATGAAGATCATGTCCTTTATCATCGCACTGAGCCCTATCGGTGTATTCTGCCTGATTACTCCCGTTGTGGCTGAGAATGGCCCGAAGATCCTGGGAAGCCTGGCAATCGTACTTTTAGTTGCTTATCTGTGCTACATCATCCATGCAGTGGTAGTTTACTCCTCAACAGTGAAGCTGATGGGCGGCGTGAGCCCCATCAAGTTCTTCAAGGGCATGCTGCCTGCCATGATCATGGCTTTCTCCAGTTCCTCATCTGTAGGAGCTCTGCCCTTGAACATTGAGTGTTCCGAGAAGCTTGGTGCAAGAAAGGATATTGCAGCCTTTACGCTTCCTCTCGGTGCGACCATCAACATGGACGGTACTGCTATCTATCAGGGTGTCTGCGCGATCTTTATCGCTTCCTGCTTCGGTATCTCACTGACACTGCCTCAGCAGCTGACCATCATCCTGACAGCTACTCTTGCATCCATCGGAACCGCAGGTGTGCCCGGTGCCGGCATGATCATGCTGGCTATGGTGCTTCAGAGTGTCGGCCTGCCTGTGGAAGGTATCGCGCTTGTTGCCGGTGTTGACCGTATCTTCGATATGGGCCGTACTACCGTTAATATCACCGGTGACGCTGCCTGCGCACTGATCGTGACGAAGATGGAAGAAAAGAAAGAGGCAAAGAGAGGAGCAAAGAAAGCGTAAGCGCTTTCACTGCACTGAGGGAAAAAGAGTATCCTGATATAAAGCAATCTCAGAAAATCAGCTGACCCGCCGGAGGTTACAGACCCGGCGGGTCAGATTTTTATGGCGTAGTGTGCTTGATCGGAACGTAAGCTTCCGACCAGGAAAATTTTTGTCAGGTCTTGCATTTTCAAAAAAATGGGTTTATACTCTATTGGGTTTTGGGGCAGACATCATGGGGACTACTGGAAGGAGTACGCTCGAAATGTATTTTTTATTTCTTATTTTCTGGATTATTTTGAATGGAAGATTTACTTTGGAAATCCTTTTGTTCGGACTTGTCATCTCGGCAGTGGTATATGCGTTTATCTGCCGGTTCATGGGATATAGTCCGAGAAAGGATTTTTTTCTGTTCCGGAATCTGATTTTGCTTCTTACCTTTGCCGGAGTTTTGGTGAAAGAGATTGCCAGGGCCAATTTAAGCGTCCTGAAGCTCATTTTGTCCCCCAAATATGAACCGGAGCCGGCGCTCATCTATTTCAGGACAGATCTCAAGTATGGCGTCAGCCGGGTACTTCTGGCAAATTCGATTACCCTGACACCGGGAACCATTACCGTCTCCGTGGTGGGAGATGAGTTCTGCGTCCATTGTCTTGATAAGGAATTTGCCAAAGGGATAGCCGATTCGGATTTTGTGAAGCTTTTGCGGAGAATGGAGGCGGGACGATGACGGAGAATTATTTTGAAGGAGTGCTGTTAGGAACCATGATGGTATTGGCAGTGTTGATGCTGGCGGCTATTATCCGCTCCGTGAGAGGACCGAAGGTGGCGGACCGGGTCATTGCCGTCAATATGCTCGGAACCATTACCATTGTGCTGATCGCTGTCTTGTCAGTGTATCTGAAGGAAAGCTACCTGGTGGATGTATGTCTGATCTACGCCATGATCAGTTTTCTGGCGGTGGTAGTCCTGACAAAGGTCTACACGGGGATCTATCTGGAAAAGAAGGGTATTCGGGGAGACAAGGCAGCTATCGAGGATAATCTGGAGCATCAGGAAAAACTCGAGTATCAGGAAAATACAAAGCCAGAGCGCAGGGAGGAACAGTAATGGAATGGATACAGTTTGGCGTTTCCGCAGCTTTTCTTTTTTCGGGACTTTTCATGTTTATAACAGCAGCTATCGGAGTGAATCGGTTTCGGCGTGCATTAAACAGAATCCATGCGGCAGCTCTGGGAGACACACTGGGGATTCTGTTTATGATTCTGGGACTTGTCATCTGGAATGGATTCGGTTTTGCTTCACTGAAGCTGCTCTTGGTCGTGCTCTTTTTTTGGATTGCCAGTCCTGTGGCAGGTCATATGATCAGCCGTCTGGAGGTAACGACAGATAAGGATCTGGGTGAGATCGAAGTAAAGAGGCTGGAATCCGGACAGGATGAGATGCCTTTGACAGAAAACAGGAAAACGGAGGAACGATCATGAGGATCTTTGAACTTTGCCTTCTGCTTGGGCTGATCATCTGTGCGCTGGCAGTCAGCTTTACGAAGAGGCTTCTGACCTCGATCATTATATATATGTCCTACAGCTCGATCATGGCTGTGATCTGGGTCATTTTACAATCACCTGATCTGGCGGTCACGGAGGCGGCGGTGGGAGCCGGCGTCACCAGCCTTCTGTTTTTTGTAACGTTGAAAAAGATCCGGGCCATCAAGGAGGAAAATCGGGATGAGCAGACTGAAGAATAATTACGAAAACAGCCGGTTTCACAGATTTGAAGCCTGGATGGCAGGCGATACGGATATTCTGAAGGGAAAGCTGGAGATCAGAAGGCCGGAGGAACCGGAAGAGCAGGAGATCGAGCTGGACGAAACGAAAATCAATGCGGCAGTCTATGATATGGTTCATAACAGAGAGCTTCGGGCTTTCCGGATCCTGTACCGTCTGGCTTCTGTGATCCTCTGCCTGACGCTGATCGCCGTTCTTCTCTGGACGGTGGTTTATCTTCCAAAATTCGGGGAACCGGACAATCCCATCAACAACGAGGTTTCGGCCCGGTATATCGAAAAGGGCGTGGAGGAGACGGGGGCAACCAATTTTGTCACCGGCATGATTCTGGATTACAGAGCCTTCGACACCTTTGGCGAATCCTGCGTGCTGTTTATTGCGGCCACCTGCGTTCAGGTGCTTCTCAGACTGGATGATTCCGGCAGCAGAGAAAAGCAGAAAAAGAAGCGGGCAGAGGAAAATGACAGGATCTATGAGCCGAAGAACGATCTGATCCTGCAGAAGGTCTCCTGTGTGCTGGTGCCTCTGCTCTTCATTTTCGGCATTTACATTATCTTAAACGGTCATCTGTCTCCCGGAGGCGGATTTTCCGGCGGGGCTGTCATTGGTTCCGGCCTGATCCTTTATCTGAATGCCTTCGGCTTCAAAAAGACTGAGCGGTTTTTTACGGACAGGACCTTCCGGCGCATCACCCTTGCGGCCCTGACCTTCTACTGTCTGGCGAAAAGCTATTCCTTTTTCACCGGAGCCAATCATCTGGAAAGCGGTATTCCTCTGGGAACGCCGGGAGCGATACTTTCCAGCGGCCTGATCCTGCCCTTGAATATCTGCGTGGGGCTGGTGGTGGCCTGTACCATGTATGCGTTTTATACCCTGTTTCGGAAGGGAGGAATGTGAGCATGCTTTCACATCTTGCAGCAAATATGGAGGAGACCGTATCCATGATCTTATTCGGCATCGGTTTTACGACCCTTCTTCTCCATAAAAATCTGATCAAGAAGATCATCGGCATGAATATCATGGACACCGCAGTCTATCTGTTCCTTGCGGCGAAGGGATATATTCACGGCAGGATGGTTCCGATCCTGACCGATGGGATCACGGATGCCTCCGCCTATACCAATCCGATCCCGGATGGGCTGGTACTGACGGGAATCGTTGTTTCCGTCAGCGTGACGGCACTGATGCTGTCACTGACGATCCGTCTTTACAGACGGTACGGTTCTCTGGATTTGGATGAGATCGTCATGGAATGGCGGAAGGAGGAGCGGTAATGGACTTTATCCGGAATTTTCCGTTTTTTTCTATTATACTGGCCATGTTCTGCGGCATTCTCTCCTCAGTACTGAAGGGAAAGCAGGCAAGGAATCTGTGTTTGTTCATGGTAACGACTGTCATGCTGTTGTCCGGAGCGGTGCTCTGGTATACCACTAAGGCCGGAAGCTTCATCTATATGATGGGACATTTCCCGGCGCCCTGGGGGAATGAGATCAGGGCCGGAGTGCTGGAGGCGCTGACGGCAGTGTTTTTTGCGGTCATCCTGTTTTTGTCTCTGCTGGGCGGCATGAAGCACATTTTTTTCGATGTGGAGGAGACAAAGACCAATCTGTTTTTTATCCTTGTGGATCTTCTGATGAGTTCCCTGCTGGCGCTCATTTACACCAACGATCTGTTCACCGCCTATGTGTTCGTGGAGATCAACACCATCGCTGCCTGCGGTCTGATCATGATCAAGCAGGACGGTCACGGGATCGTGGCGGCCATCCGCTATATGGTCATGAGCCTTTTGGGATCCGGTATGTTTCTGATCTCTCTGAGTATGCTTTACGATATCACCGGGCAGCTTCTGATGGAGCCGGCGGGAGAGGCAGTCGCCTCTCTGGTGTCATCCGGTCAGTACCGGGTTCCGCTTCTTGTGGTCATTGCGCTCATGTCGGTGGGACTTGCCATCAAGAGCGGCCTTTATCCCTTTCATTCCTGGATACCGGAGACTTACGGCTATGCCACACCGGCAGCCAGTGCCATTTTGTCAAGCCTTGTGTCCAAGGGATATATTTTTCTGCTGATCAAGATCTTTTACCGGGTGCTGGGATATCAGGCCATGGTGCAGACCGGGATCACCAATGTGCTCTTTGGGTTTGGCCTCATCGGAATGATCATGGGCTCGGTCAAGGCCATTCAGGAAACGGACACCAGAAAGATGATCGCCTATTCCTCGGTGGCACAGATCGGTTACATCTACATGGGCATCGGCCTGGGGACAAGGGCCGGAATGGTGGCAGCAGTCTTTCATATTTTCACCCATGCGGCTACAAAGTCGTTACTGTTTATCAGCGCGGTAGGTCTGTATGAGGTGTCAGGAGGGAAGAGTGATTATCTGAGTCTCCGCGGATCCGGATACAGAAATAGGACGGCGGGGCTGGCCTTTGCGGTGGGAAGTCTTTCCATGGTTGGATTCCCCATGCTGGCCGGGTTTATCTCAAAGCTTCTTTTTGCCACGGCGGCGGTGCAGAGCCCTGCCAAGATGTTCTTTACGATTCTGGGGCTGGCGCTCAGCACGACCCTGAACGCCATTTACTTCCTGCGCCTTGTCATCAGCATTTATTCTCCGGCAGAGCGGGAATATGGGGAAGAGGTTTCTTTCCTGGCATCCAGGAAGCTGAAGGCAGCATCCTTTCTGTTTATCGTTGTAAATCTGGTGTTGGGGCTTTTTTCCCAGCCTATTGTGGACGCCATCGGTGTCGGTCTGAATCAGTTTATCTAGTTGGAGGAAATTATGGAACAAGATTATTTACTGCTTCTTCCTGTCTTTTTCCCGATCACAGCCGGGCTTTTCACGGCGATCTTTTTCCGGGCAAAGGACAGAAGGAAGGCAATGACTGTGTTGGTTTCTGTTTCGTTGGTCCTGGAGCTCCTTCTGACGTTGCTCTGTCTGATGCGGCCGGATGGATTTTTGTCTCTCTGGAGACTGACGGATACACTGGAAGTCGCATTTGCCGTGGACAGCATGTCCCGGATCTTTTCCGGTCTGGCGGCAGCCGTCTGGCTGCTTGTGGGGATCTTTGCCTTTTCCTATATGAAGGAAGAGGATCATCAGGGGCTGTTTTTCGGCTTTTATCTGATGGTGGAGGGATCTCTGGCTGCCCAGTGCTTTGCGGCAAACCTGGTCACCTATTATGTGTCCTTTGAGCTTATGACACTGACATCGCTTCCTCTCGTACTCCAGGAACGGACGAAGGAGGCGATCATGGCCGGGCTCAAATATCTGTTTTATTCGGTGGCCGGCGCTTTTATGGCGCTTTTCGGAATTTTCTTCCTGGCCGGCTTCGGCGGGATCGGTACCTTTGCACCGGGAGGGATCCTGGATGGGACGAAAGTGGTTGGCCATGAAGGCCTTCTTCTGGCATCTTCTTTCCTCATGATCCTGGGCTTCGGCACAAAGGCCGGTATGTTCCCTCTGCATGGATGGCTGCCGACGGCTCATCCCGAGGCGCCTGCTCCTGCCAGTGCAGTCCTCTCCGGCGTGATCACAAAGATGGGCGTACTGGCTATCATCCGTACGGTATACTATGTGGTGGGACCGGATTATCTAAAGGGAAGCTGGGTCCAGACGGTCTGGATGACGCTGGCTCTCATTACGGTTTTCATGGGCTCCATGCTGGCTTATTGTGAGAAGGTCATGAAGAAACGTCTGGCGTATTCCACAGTGAGCCAGGTATCTTATATTCTGTTTGGCCTGTCATTATTTAATAAGACGGCATTTATCGGTGCCATCGCCCATGTGATCTTCCATTCCCTTGTGAAGAATACCCTGTTTCTGGGGGCAGGCGCCATCATTCATCAGACCGGAAAACGGCTGATGACAGAACTTCGGGGTATCGGAAAGGAAATGCCCGTTGTGATCTGGTGCTTTACCCTGGTTTCCATCACCCTGGTGGGTATTCCTCCTACCAGCGGCTTTGTCAGCAAATGGTATCTGGCAACCGGGGCACTGGCTTCGGGAACCGGCGTCTTTTCCTGGCTGGGGCCGGTCGTTCTTCTGATCAGTGCCCTCTTAACAGCAGGATATCTTTTGCCGGTGACGATCCACGGATTTTTCCCCGGCGCGGATTTTGATTACAGCAGTCTCAAAAAACGGGAGCCTTCGCCTCTTATGACGGTGCCGATGCTCCTTATGACAGCAGGAGCGGTGCTTCTGGGGCTGTTCCCCGGCGTGGTGCTGGGGGCGGCTTCCAGAACAGCTTTGCTGCTGTTTTAAAGGGGAGGGTGCAGGATGAATCAATTACTGTTGATCGTGCCGGTACTCCTGCCGATCCTGGGCGGAGCCTTCATGCTCCGGTTTCCGGAAAGGGAGCCGAAGCTGCATCCCGTTCTGACGGAGTTTGTGGTGTGTACCGCCAGCGTGCTCATCTGGATTCTGCTTCTTACAGGCAGGGCGGACGAAAAGGGAGCAGTGCTGTTTTATCTGGCAGGAGATCTGAAGGTGTTTTTCCGGATGGACAGAATGGCAGCGGTGTTTGCCGGCCTGATATCTGTTTTATGGCCGTTCGCCACCCTCTATGCCTTTTCCTACATGGAGGGAGATAAGAGAGCGAGAAGCTTTTTTTCCTTTTATACCATGAGCTATGGGGTGACTCTGGGAATTGCCCTGTCGGGAAATCTGGTGACCCTGTATCTTTTTTATGAACTTTTGACGCTGGTGACGTTTCCTCTTGTGCTTCATGAAAAGACCTCAGAGGCCAGAAAGGCCAGCCGGAAATATCTGTATTATTCCATCGGAGGTGCAGCCTTTGCCTTTATGGGGCTGGTATTTGTGCTGATCTACGGAAGTACGACAGACTTTACCCTGGGCGGCGTCTTAAACAGCAGCATTCCCGGTTTCAATTTCAACGTGATCCTGTTCATGTATGTGCTGGCCTTCTTTGGATTTGGAGTCAAGGCGGCTCTGTTTCCGGTCCATGGCTGGCTTCCGGCGGCTTCCGTGGCACCGACGCCGGTGACAGCCCTTCTCCATGCGGCTGCCGTAGTCAAATCCGGTGCCTTTGCCATTATCCGCCTGACCTACTTTTGTTATGGGGCCGATTTCCTCAGAGGAACCTGGGCCCACTGGGTGGTGGCTGCTGCGGTACTTGTAACCATTGTGTACGGCTCCACCATGGCGGTGAAGGAGATCCATTGGAAGCGCCGTCTGGCTTATTCCACCATCAGCAATCTGTCCTACGTGCTTCTGGGAACGGTGATGATGAATCCGGCGGGAGTGACGGCGGCTTTAAGCCATATGGTGTTTCATGCACTTATGAAGATCACAGCCTTTTTCTGTGCCGGAGCGGTGATGCACAGAACCGGGAAGACTTATGTCTATGAACTGGACGGCCTGGGAAGGAAAATGCCGGTTACCTTTGCCTGTTTTACGGCAGTCGGGCTTTCCCTGATGGGAATTCCGCTGTTTGCAGGCTTTATCAGCAAGTGGAATATCGCGCAGGCGGCAGCAGAGGCCGGCGGTGTGATGGGAGTGCTGTCCATTTCCGTCCTTCTCTATTCTGCTCTCATGACCGGGATCTATATGCTGACGGTCACCGTTCGGGCATATGTTCCCGGGAAGGGCTTTGACGAAAAAAGCCTGGACGGCGTAAAGGAGGCGGACTGGAAAATGCTCGTTCCGATCGTCATTTTTACAGCGGTTATTGTTATACTGGGCCTTTATTCCGGTCCGCTTATGGGATTTCTTACGAAAGTAACGGGAGGCGGAAGCTTATGACAGGAAATATCCTTCTTTTACTTGTGATTATATGGCCGATGGCCGGGGCTTTGGCTGCCTGGCTCATCGGAAGAAAAACGAAAACGGGAAGGGATCTCTTTGCTGACGGGGTAACGGCGGCGGAGCTTATTCTTCTGGCGGTGCTTTTTGCCGGAGGAATTGGAGGAAGAGGCGGGTTTACGGAAACGGCCTTTTCCTGGCCCGGCTTCGGCGGCCTGGGACTTACGCTGAAGCTGGACGGATTCCGGATCCTTTACGGACTTATCGCAGCCTTTATGTGGTTTATGACGACTGTTTTTTCCAGAGAGTATTTTAAAAGCTACAGAAACAGAAACCGTTATTATCTGTTTATGTTGATGACTCTGGGAGCTGTGATGGGAGTGTTTTTGTCGGATGACCTTTACACGACCTTCCTCTTCTTTGAGATCATGTCCTTTACCTCTTATACCTGGGTGGCCCATGAAGAAAAGGAGGCGGCCATGAAGGCGGCCGGAACGTATCTGGCAGTAGCGGTCCTGGGAGGACTTGTGATGCTGATGGGGATCCTGCTTCTCTATCATCTGGCCGGAACGTTAAGTTTTGGAAAACTCCTTTCCGCCTGTGAGGCACTGCCTGCAGAAAGGCGTGGAACCCTGTATCTGGCAGGAGGGCTGATGGCATTCGGCTTTGGAGCGAAGGCCGGAATGTTTCCCCTTCATATCTGGCTTCCGAAGGCCCATCCGGTGGCGCCTGCCCCGGCCAGTGCTCTTCTGTCCGGCATGCTGACGAAAACAGGAATCTTCGGTATTCTGGTGGTAACGGCCAATCTCTTCCGTCATGACCCGGTTTGGGGTACCTGTATGTTTCTTCTGGGACTTGCCACCATGTTCGGAGGTGCTCTGCTGGCGGTGTTCTCCGTGGATCTGAAACGGACACTGGCATGTTCCTCTATGTCGCAGATCGGATTTATCCTGGTGGGAGTCGGAATGCAGGGGCTGCTGGGGGAGGAGAACGCCCTGGCGGTCCGGGGAACCATCCTTCACATGGTGAATCATTCCATGATCAAGCTGGTGTTGTTTATGGCAGCCGGTGTCATTTATATGAATCTGCATCGGCTGGATCTCAATGAGATCCGGGGGTTTGGCCGGAAAAAGCCGCTCCTTGCCTTCTGCTTTCTGACAGGGGCTCTGAGCATCGGCGGCATTCCTTTGTTCGGAGGCTATGTCAGCAAGACGCTGCTCCACGAAAGCATTGTGGAATACATCCACGGGACCGTTCTGGGACCGGCAGCTTTCTGGAAGGCTTCCGAGTGGATATTCCTTCTGTCGGGAGGAATGACGGTGGCCTATATGACGAAGCTGTTTGTCGCAGTGTTTGTGGAAAAGAATGCTGTGAGACAAAAGCAGTTTGACGAAATGACCCGGTACTGGAATGAAGAAAGCAGGGCGGCAGTGACCGTTTCCGCGCTGCTTCTTCTGCCCATGGGACTGTTCCCCGGGGCTGTCATGGATAAGCTTGCCGATCTGGGCCAGGCATTTTTACACGGAGAAAGTCCGGCTCATCCGGTCCGGTATTTTGCTGTCGGGAACCTGAAGGGAAGTATGATTTCGATTGCGATTGGGGTTGTGATCTATTTTGGATTCATTCGTACAGTCCTGATGGAGCGGGATGAGACCGGAAGAAAGGTCTATGTGGACCGGTGGCCGGCATGGCTGGATCTGGAGCAGCTTTTGTACCGGCCGGTGCTCCTTCGTTTCCTGCCCTGGCTGTTCGGAGGAATCTGCCGGATCCTGGATGAATACCTTTTGGGACCGGCGGTCAGAGGATTTATGGCAGTGACAGGATTCTTCTGCCGCCTTCTGGATCAGCTTACGGATTCCGTCATTCTGCTGGCAAGAAAGACCACCCACAGACAGACAGGGATCCACAGGGAGAAGCCCATCGGAGACCACCTGGCTTACAGCCTGGGACATTTTCTGGACGGCTGTATCCATATTGCCAACGGGACCTTTTTGAGAAAGCATCCGATACAAAAATCCTATGTCCGTGGGCTGGTGGAATTTGAGGAGGAGACCATCCGCACCAACCGGATCATTACGGGCAGCCTGTCCTTCGCTCTGCTTTTAGTCTGCGTCGGATTGTTGTTTGTGCTGATCTATTTGCTGTTTGTATAGAAAAAAGCGCCATACCGGGATTTCCCCGATGCGGCGCTTTTGTGCTTCGTGAATATTATTAATTATCTTCTGCGTCAGATTCTGACAGGCTGTAGCTCTTCTGGCGCTTTCTTGCCATCTCATCACTTTCCAGATATTCATCGTAGGTGGTGATCTTGTCAATGAGACCGCCGGGGGTGATCTCCATGATCCGGTTGGCCGTGGTCTGGACAAACTGGTGGTCATGGCAGGAGAACAGCACCACGCCGGGATACTTGATCAGGGCGTTGTTGAGGGCGGTGATGGACTCCATATCCAGATGGTTGGTGGGTTCGTCCAGAATCAGAATGTTGGTGGCCTGGATCATCATCTTGGACAGCTGGCAGCGGACCTTTTCTCCGCCGGAGAGCACCTTTACCTTCTTGACGCCGTCGTCGCCGGCAAAGAGCATCCGTCCCAGGAAACCGCGGACGTAGGTCACATCCTTCACCGGAGAGAACTGGGTCAGCCAGTCCACAATGGTCAGATCGTTGTCAAATTCATGGGTGTTGTCCTTGGCAAAATACGCCTGGGAGGTGGTGACGCCCCACTTGTAGGTACCTTCATCCGGCTCCATTTCCCCTGCCAGGATCTGGAAGAGGGTGGTCTTTGCAATTTCATCGGAGCCTACAAAGGCAACCTTGTCGTTTCTTCCGAGAATGAAGGAAATGTTGTCCAGCACCTTGACGCCGTCGATGGTCTTGGAAAGATTTTCCACTACCAGGACCTCATTGCCGATCTCACGCTCGGGACGGAAATCGATATAGGGGTATTTCCGGCTGGAGGGCTTGATCTCGTCCAGCTGGATCTTTTCCAGAGCGCGTTTTCTGGAGGTCGCCTGTTTGGATTTGGAAGCGTTGGCGGAGAACCGCTGGATGAAATCCTGCAGCTCCTTGATCTTTTCTTCCTTCTTTTTGTTGGCTTCCTTCATCTGCTTGATCATCAGCTGGCTGGACTCATACCAGAAGTCATAGTTGCCGGCGTAAAGCTGGATCTTTGCGTAATCGATGTCTGCGATGTGGGTGCAGACCTTATTCAGGAAATAACGGTCGTGGGATACCACGATGACGGTATTGTCAAAATTGATCAGGAACTCCTCCAGCCAGGCGATGGCATCCAGATCCAGATGGTTGGTGGGCTCATCGAGAAGGAGGATATCGGGATTGCCGAAGAGGGCCTGGGCAAGGAGCACCTTCACCTTGTCATTGCCTACCAGATCCTTCATGAGGGAGTAATGGAGCTCCGGGCCGACACCGAGACCGTTTAAAAGGGTGGCTGCGTCGGATTCTGCTTCCCAGCCGTTCATATTGGCAAATTCCGCTTCCAGCTCGGCGGCACGGATGCCGTCCTCGTCGGAGAAATCAGGCTTTGCATAGATGGCATCCTTTTCCTTCATGATCTCCACCAGACGGGGATTTCCCATCATAACGGTGTCGAGAACCACGCAGTCATCGTATTTGAAATGATCCTGCTGCAGGAAGGAGAGACGCTGGCCGGGAGTAATGACCACCTCGCCCTTGGTGGATTCCAGCTGGCCGGAAAGAATCTTAAGGAAGGTGGACTTTCCTGCGCCGTTGGCGCCGATGAGGCCGTAGCAGTTGCCTTCCGTGAATTTAATATTTACATCCTCAAAAAGAGCTTTTTTTCCGATGCGGAGTGTAATGTTGTTTGCACTAATCATAATAAATCCTTTCTTTGGAGGTTGGGGGTCAAAAGCCCGGTTTTCCGCCATTTTCGGCGGTATTGGGCACCAATGTTTATTTTACAGGAAAATACGTAATTTGCAAGCAAAAGTTTCGGTTGAACCGACATGGATGATAGATTATAATAAAAAGGAGTGACATTATCCATGACGGGAGAGAAAAAATGGCTAAGAAAATGATTTCCTGGAACGTCAACGGTCTTCGGGCCTGTGTGACGAAGGGGTTTGGCGAATACTTCAGGGAGGCCGATGCGGACGTGTTCTGCCTCCAGGAGACGAAGCTTCAGGAGGGGCAGATCGACCTGCCTCTGGACGGCTATTATCAGTATTGGAATTATGCAGAGAAGAAGGGTTATTCGGGAACGGCTGTTTTTACCAGGGAGGAGCCGGTTTCCGTGGCTTATGGCATAGGGCAGGAGAAGCACGATAAGGAGGGCCGGGTCATCACCCTGGAATATCCCGCCTATTATCTGGTGACCTGTTACACGCCAAATTCCCAGAATGAGCTGGCAAGGCTTCCCTACCGGATGGAGTGGGAGGATGCCTTCCTTGCCTATCTGAAGGGGCTGGAGGCGAAAAAACCGGTGGTGTTCTGCGGTGATCTCAATGTGGCGCATAAGGAGATCGACCTGAAAAACCCGAAGACGAACCGGAAGAACGCGGGCTTTACCGATGAGGAGCGTGCCAAATTCAGCGCTCTTTTAGAGGCTGGCTTTGTGGATACCTACCGTTATTTTTATCCGGATAAAGAGGGAATCTATTCCTGGTGGTCCTACCGGTTCAGCGCCCGGGCAAAAAATGCCGGCTGGCGTATTGACTATTTCTGCGTGTCGGAGATCCTGAAGGATCGTCTGGTGAGCGCGGATATTCATACGGAGATTCTAGGGTCAGACCACTGCCCGGTGGAGCTGGTGATTGACTTATGAACCTTCTGACGATCGAACATCTGACAAAATCCTATACGAACCGGCTGCTCTTTGACGATACCTCCTTTTCCATGGCCACCGGAGAAAAGGTGGGAATCATCGGAATCAACGGCACGGGGAAGAGTACGCTGCTTAAGATCGCGGCGGGGTTTTCGGAGCCCGATGAGGGAACTGTGGTCCGCGGAAACGGGCTTCACATCCGTTATCTGCCACAGACACCGGTATTTGACGAGAAAGCGTCGATCCTTTCCTGTGTGCTGAAGGGAAATGTGACCGAGGAAAATCAATGGGACATTGAGAGTCAGGCAAAATCCATGCTCAACACGCTGGAGGTGCCAGACTTTGACCGGCCGGTGGGAGAGCTTTCCGGTGGACAGAGAAAGCGGGTGGCGTTGGCAGGCGTGCTTCTCTCCAGAGCAGATATCCTGGTACTGGATGAGCCGACCAACCATCTGGACAGTGAGATGGCGGGCTGGCTGGAGGATTATCTGAAAAAATTCCGCGGTGCGCTTCTCATGGTGACCCATGACCGGTATTTCCTGGACAGCGTCTGCAACCGCATTGTGGAGCTGGACAAGGGAAAGCTTTACAGCTATGTGGGCGGATATTCTGCTTTCCTTGAGTTAAAAGCAGAGCGGGAGGCCATTGCGCAGGCGGCAGAACGAAAGAGGCAGAGCCTTCTTCGAACGGAGCTGGCCTGGATCATGCGGGGAGCCAGAGCGCGTTCCACCAAGCAGAAGGCCCATATCAGGAGATTTGAAGAGCTTCGGGACCGGGAGGCACCCCAGACGGATGCCCAGGTGGAGATGAGCTCCGTAAAGAGCCGTCTCGGAAAGACCACGGTGGAGCTTCGTGATATCTCCAAGGCATATGGTGACAAGATCCTGATCCGGGATTTTACTTATATTTTTCTGAAGAATGACCGGATCGGCTTTGTGGGCCGAAACGGCTGCGGAAAATCGACTCTGATGAAGATCATCATGGGAGTGACGGAACAGGACAGCGGCCAGGTGGTCATCGGACAGACGGTAAAGCTGGGGTATTTTTCCCAGGAGAATGAATATATGGACGGAAGTCTCCGCGTCATTGATTATATCCGGAATGCAGCGGAATATGTGGTGACGGAGGAGGGGAGCGTGAGCGCTTCCAAAATGCTGGAGCGGTTCCTCTTTCCGGCAGATCTCCAGTATACGGTCATTGACCGGCTCTCCGGAGGGGAAAAACGGAGGCTTTATCTTCTGCGGGTTCTGATGGAGGCACCAAATGTGCTGATCCTGGACGAGCCCACCAACGATCTGGATATCCGGACGCTGATGATTCTGGAGGATTATCTGGATACTTTCCCGGGCATTGTGATCGCTGTGTCCCATGACCGGTATTTTCTGGACCGGGTGGTCCGCCGGATCTTTGCTTTCGGGGAGGACGGCCGCCTTTGCCAGTATGAGGGCGGCTACACCGATTATCAGGCGGCTCTTTCGGAAAAGCAGGCGGAGGAAGAAGCAAATTCCGGAAGCCGGACCGGGCGCGCAGCCGAAGCCGGAGGAAAAAATACAGACAGCCAGACAGGAAAGAGCGGAGCGGACTGGAAGCAGGATGCCCGCATGAAACCAAAGAAGCTGAAGTTTACTTATCAGGAACAGAAGGATTTTGAGACGATTGAAGCTGAGATCAGCCGGCTGGAGGAACAGATCGGGGAAAAGGAGGCGGCCATCGAGGCGGCCGTCACCGATTACGGTGCCCTGAACCGGCTGATGGAGGAGAAGGAAGGACTGGAAAAAGAACTGGAAGCAAAAATGGAACGATGGATGTATCTGGAGGAACTGGCGGCCCGGATCGAAGCCGGGGAGACAGTCTGACAGAGGAGGCTGTGGCGAAAACTTAGGAAGGGGAAGGCAGCTATGAATCAAATATCAGTGGAAACCTCGGGCGCAAGGCCGCTTCCGCTTGGAACACAGGTGGAAAACGGACGAATTCGGGTATCATTTGCTTCAGGAAAAAAGGGAACTGCAAGACTGCATCTGTATAAAAAGGGAAGAGAAAAGGAGGAGGCCGTATTTGTTTTTCCGGAAGAGAACCGGATGGGAGATATCCGTTATATTGCACTTTCCGGTTTTGATCCGGCGGAATATGAGTACAGCCTTTCCGTCGACGAATGTCCCATTGAGGATATATATGCCGGTCTGGTGACAGGCCGGGAAAAATGGGGAGAGGGAAGCGGCAGGCTCCGTTACGGCTTTGTGAGTGACAGCTTCGACTGGGGAGAAGACAGGCACCCCGGTTACTCCTTCGAGGATACGATCATTTACCGGCTTCATGTGCGGGGGTTTACGAAGCATCCCTCCTCCGGGGTGAAGCACAAGGGAACCTTTGCCGGTATCGGGGAAAAGATCCCGTATCTTAAGGCACTGGGGATCACCATGGTGGAGCTGATGCTTCCCGATGAATTTTCAGAGATCCCGGCGGCGCCGGAGGGGAGTCATGTGGTCGGTGTTCCCGGTCAGACGGAAGCCCATGTCTGCGGCAGCGTCTGCGGAAGGCTCAATTACTGGGGCTACGGTCCGGCCTACTGCTTTGCACCCAAGGCCTCCTACTGTGTAGGAGGAGGCAGGGAAAAGGCACCGGATATCCAGCTTCGGGAGCTGGTCAAGGCGCTCCATGAAAACGGACTTGAGGCAGCGGTGGAGCTTTATTTTGAACCGGATATGGGAACGGCCTTCCAGCTGGCCTGCCTGCGCCACTGGGTGGAAGAATACCATGTGGACGGCATTCATGTTTCCGGCAATTTTGACAGCACAGCAGCAGCCGGGGATCCGGCTCTGACGGGGATCAAGCTCTTTGCCGGAAATTTTGCGGCAGAGACCGGCGGAGGCAGCCGTCATCTGGCCGATTACCGGGATGACTTTCAGGTGGATATGCGCCGGTTTCTGAAGGGCGATGAGGATATGCTCCACGGAGTCGTTTATCAGCTTCGGGAAAACGGAGGCAGGAGGGGCAAGGTCAATTTTATGGCCAACACCAATGGCTTTACTATGCTTGACATGGTCTCCTATGACAGAAAACATAACGAAACCAACGGAGAAAGCGGAAAGGACGGCTCCGATTATAATTACAGCTGGAACTGCGGCGTTGAGGGACCGGTGAGAAAGAAACGGATCATTGAGCTTCGGAAACGCCAGCTTCGGAATGCCTGGGTACTTCTTATGACAGCTCAGGGAATGCCCCTGATCCTGGCCGGAGATGAGCTTGGAAATTCCCAGGACGGCAACAACAACGCGTACTGTCAGGACAACCCCACCGGCTGGGTCAACTGGAAGAAGAATCAGATGGGAGAGGATATCTTCCGTTTCGCCAGTCATATGATCCGTTTCCGGAAGGAACACCCGATGCTTCACCGGGAGGGCGGCCTCAGGGGAATGGATGACAGGGGAGTGGGCTGTCCGGATTTTTCTGTTCACGGTGAGTCCCCCTGGTTCCCCCAGTATGAAGCCTATCGAAGACAGCTGGGACTTCTTTATAACGGGAAATTTGCGGAGGATGAAGATCTCTATGTGATCCTCAATATGCACTGGGAGCCCCATCTCTTTTCCCTGCCCCACAACGACGGCGTCTGGAAGCTGGCCATTGATACGGCCAGGGAAGATAAAAACGGATTTTTCGAGGAGCCGGAGCTTCTGGAGGATCAGAAGGTGCTGGAGTTAAAGCCCAGGAGCATCGTGGTGCTTGTTTCCGGCGAAGAAGGCGGAAGGGATGAGATTTTGCAGACGGAGAGGATTTGACATTGAAGAAAAAAGCAGGCCTCAGCAGCATGGCCTTAAAATGGATCGCTGTGATCAGTATGTTTATCGACCATCTGGGGGTGGTCCTGGCCGGAACCCTGTCCTATGAGGTGTGCAGAGGAATGCGCATCGCAGGGCGTCTGGCCTTTCCGATTTACTGCTTTTTGCTGGTGGAGGGTTTTTACCACAGCAGCGATATCAAAAAATATCTGCTGCGTCTCGGCGTGTTTGCCCTGATATCGGAAATCCCCTTTAATCTTCTGCTTACGGGAGGAATCAGCTATCCCCAGTATCAAAACGTGTTTGTCACCCTGTTTATCGGCCTTTTGCTTCTGTATCTCTACAACCGGTTTCTGGCCAATGTACAGCCGATCTACGCGATTATGACCTTTGTGTCCATGCTGTGCCTGGCCTTTGTCCTAAAGTGTGATTATGGGGCTGAGGGAGTGCTGATCATTTTTCTGTTCTATTTCTTCCGGTTTCGGCCGGTGCCCATGTTTATCAGTGTGGGACTTGTGCTGGTGCTCATGGGAGGAATCGAGCCCTTTGCGCTGGCAGCCTTTCTGCCCATCGCTTTTTACAACGAGGAGAGAGGAAGATATCTGCCGAAGGGAAAAACCATGCAGAAGCGCTATCAGTATTTCTTTTACTGGTTTTATCCGGTACACCTGATTGCGTTATCATGCTTCAGATATTTTGTTTTAAGATAAAGGAGAGTTTGGATTATGGAAAGAAAAGGCATTGTTGTGGCGGGAACGCTGACTCTGGATGTGACGCCGGTGTTTGATTCACAGAAAAAGGCAAAATCGGTAGACGAGGTCTTTGTGCCGGGTAAGGTGGTCCATATGGACGGTATTGACATTCATCCGGGCGGGGCCACTTCCAATACGGGTCTTGGTCTCAAGGTTCTGGGCGCGGATGTGCGGATCGTCGGCAAGATCGGAAAGGACGAGTTCGGCGACATTGTTTACCGGTATTATGACAAATTCGGGGCGGCAGAAGATCTGATCATCGATGAGAAGACAGCCACCTCCTATTCCATTGCATTGACACCTCCGGGCATTGACAGGATCTTCCTTCATGACCCCTGCGCGGGAAATACCTTCCGCAAAGAGGATATTGATCCGGCCCTTTATAAGACGGCACAGATCTTTCATTACGGCTACCCGCCGGTAAGCAGGATGCTGTATTTAAACGGCGGCGCAGAGTGCATTGCCATGTTAAAGGAGGCCAAGGAGGCAGGTATTGCCACCTCCGTGGATATGTGTGCCGTGGATCCGGAATGCGAGAGCGGAAAAGAGGACTGGAAGGACATTATGAGACGGATGGCACCTTATGTGGACTTCTTTGAACCCAGCATTGAAGAGCTTATGTTCTATCTGGACCGGGAAAAATACAACAGACTCTATGAGGCAGCCGAAAACGGAGACATGATCGGACTTCTTGATATGGAGCGGGATGTGAGACCACTGGCGGAAATGCTGGTGGAATGGGGCGCCGGAGTAGTGCTGGTAAAATGCGGCTACCGGGGGCTTTATATGGCAGCCTCCGACGGGGAACGGCTCAGGGCAATCGGAGGAGATTTAAAGCTGGATGAAGCTGACTGGGCAGGAGCCAGAGTCTTTGAGAGAAGCTATGTGCCGGAGAAGGTGCTTTCCGGTACAGGAGCGGGAGATACCACCATCGCAGCCTTTCTCTATGCGGTGACGCTGGGCTATTCCAGGTCACGCTGCATTCAGCTGGCGGCGGCGACCGGAGCCTCCTGTGTGGAAGCCTATGATGCACTGGGCGGTCTTAAGAGCTTTGAGGAGCTGGAGAAAAAGATCGATGCCGGTTGGGCAAAGCAGTAAAGGGATGAGAAGAAAAAACCGCCGATGGCAGTTGCGTGGAGGAGCTGCCGCCGGCGGATTTTTTGCTTATTCGGGATACACAAGCCGGTCCTCGGTGATGCTTTCCAGAACCTCTTTCAGATACCGGTCTGCCAGATAATTTGCCATGGGAAGATTCATATCCATGTAGTTGCCGCAGTCTCTGGCGCGTGCTCCGGGAACCTCGCTGGAGAAATCACGGATAAAGGTGAACATCTCCTTCATGAGCGGGACGATATCCCTGGATTCATAATCGCCGGCCAGCAGAAGATAACAGCCGGTACGGCAGCCCATGGGGCCGAAATAAACAGTCTTGTCTCCGTAAACCGGGTGGTTTCTGAGGAACGTGGCGCCCAGGTGCTCGATGGTGTGGAGCTCCGCCGTATTCATGACCGGTTCAAAATTGGGACGGGTCATACGGATATCAAAGGTGGTGATCACACTGTCTCCCACATGATCCTTTCTGGATACATAAAGACCGGGGAGCAGTGCGAGATGATTGACGGTAAAGCTGGCTATTTTTTCCATAATTAAAAATCTCCTTCTGAAATGGAATACAGTAACGATTCTGCTATCAGTATAGCGGAATCGGGCGGGAAGAGCAAGTAAAACCGTCGAACCGTCGGTTGACAGCGAACCTGTGGAATGTTACACTATTGGGTGGGGTTTCCGGGCGGGACATGTCCGGAAGAAGAGATGTATCTCTGGTTAGGAGGAAAAATATGCTAGACGGAAAGAAAACCCTGTACAGTGCCATGCAGTCTACAGGAAATCTCACACTTGGAAATTATCTTGGAGCATTGAAAAACTGGGTGAAAATCAGTGATGAATATAACTGCTTTTTCTGTGTGGCGGATATGCATTCGATCACAGTCAGACAGGATCCTGCAACGCTCAGGAAACGGGCAAGAAATCTGATCACCTTATATATTGCCGCAGGAATTGATCCGGAAAAGAGCTGTATTTACTGTCAGTCCCATGTATCAGCCCACGCAGAGCTGGCATGGATCTTAAACTGCTACACCTATATGGGAGAGCTCAGCCGCATGACTCAGTTCAAGGACAAGTCTGCCAAGCATGCGGATAACATCAATGCAGGACTTTTTACCTACCCGGTCCTGATGGCGGCGGATATTCTTCTGTATCAGGCGGATCTGGTGCCGGTAGGCATCGATCAGATGCAGCATCTGGAGATCACGAGGGATATTGCCCAGAGATTCAATTCGATCTATGGAGATGTGTTTACCATTCCGGAGGCTTATATCGGAAAGGTGGGCGCAAAGATCATGAGCCTGCAGGAGCCATCCAAAAAAATGTCCAAATCCGATGAAAATCCCAACGGAAGCATTTATCTGGTGGATGATAAGGATACGATCATGAGAAAATGCAAGAGGGCTGTGACCGACTCGGTAGGGGAGATCCGTTACAGTGAGGAGCAGCCGGGCGTGAAAAACCTGATCGACATTTACAGTGCATGTACCGGAAAGACTCCGGATGAGGTCGTAAAGGAATTTGACGGAAAAGGATACGGTGATTTTAAGATGGCTGTGGGAGAAGCAGTGGCTTCCATTCTGGTGCCTCTTCAGGAGGAACAGGCCAGGATCGCTGCCGATAAGGCATATCTGGACGGAGTCATCAAGGCAGGTGCGGAGAAGGCTTCCTATTATGCCAACAAGACCCTGCGGAAGGTGCAGAAAAAGGTCGGATTCTCAGAAAGGATCCGTTAAGGACAAGGAGAAATCTTATGAAGCTTGTGACATATTTATATGAAGGGAAGGAAGCAGCAGGTGTTCTTTCCCCTGACGGCGCCTGTGTGTATCCGGCAAAAGGCCTGGGATTTGAATGTGCAGATATGAATGGATTCATTGACCTTCTGGCTGTGAGGGGCCTTGCTTCTCTGAAAGAGGCGGTGGCCTCCGGCTGCGACGGGGAGATTTCCCTGAATCAGGTGACCTTGCTGGCACCGATCCCCCGCCCGAAGCAGGATATGATCTGCCTGGGCATCAATTATATGGCCCATGCCGAGGAGTCTGCCCGTTACAAAAAGGAGGCCTTCGGAGGAGAGCGGCCTTATGCCGTTTATTTTTCCAAGAGAGTCGGCGAGGCGGTGAGACCGGGAGGTCACATTGACGGCCATTTTGATCTGGTAGAGCGTCTGGATTACGAGGCGGAGCTTGCCGTGGTCATCGGTAAGGATGCCAGCCATGTGGAAGAGGCCGATGCGGCAGAGTATGTACTGGGCTATACCATCATCAACGACGTCAGTGCCAGACAGGTACAGACCCGTCACAAACAGTGGTATTTCGGAAAGAGTCTGGACGGCTTTACGCCCATGGGCCCCTGCATTGTCACTGCCGATGAATTTGAATTCCCTCCCAGACTTTCCATCCAGTCGAAGGTCAACGGAGAACTGAGACAGAACAGTAATACGGAGCTTCTGATTTTTGGAATTCCCCACATTATCCGGGAGCTTTCCCAGGGGATCACTCTGAAGGCGGGAACGATCATTGCCACCGGTACTCCTGCAGGAGTAGGCATGGGCTTTGAACCGCCCAGATTTTTAAGATCCGGGGATCAGGTGGAATGCATCATCGAGGGAATCGGAAGCCTGAAAAATACAGTCAAATAGGCGAAAGCTGCGGGAGAGAGCATGTCAGAGCTTGAACTTAGGGAAAATGTAATCGATGTGGATACCTACCTGAAGCTGCGGGCATCTGTGGGCTGGAAAAAGCTTACCAGAAAGCAGGCCCAGGCGGCTCTGGACGGAAGCCTTTTTACAGTGGGACTTTATATTGCGGATCAGCCGGTCGGAATGGGACGGCTTGTGGGAGACGGAGCAGTGATCTGCTACATTCAGGATTTGATCGTTCATCCCAATGCCCAGCACCTGGGAGTCGGTCATATGCTGATCGAGCGGCTCATTGAATATGTGGATTCTCTCACAGAGGACGGTACGGAGATGATGCTGGATCTCATGTGCGCCAAAGGGCGGGAGGAATTCTACAGCCAGCACGGATTTCTGGCACGGCCCACCGATAAGCTTGGACCGGGGATGATACAGTATCTGGATAAAAGAAAAAAAGAATGACAGGAAAAACGAAAGAGGGCTTTCCCAAAGGCAGTTGAGACCTGCGGGATGCCCTCCTTTTCTCTATGGTTCGACTGCGCGGGAGATGCTTTTTGGAGTCATTCCCGGATCCGCGCTTTGTCCAGGGCCCTCTGTATGGCTTCCGTGAGTGCCATGGAGGTATACTGGGAGCCTTCGTCATAGGAAATGCCGGAGATCCCCTGGTTTTCAATGACCTGCTTTGCCAGATTCTCCATGGAGGGAGCCATCAGAGGATACATGGCGGCCACAGACTCCTCCAGATTCACCAGACGGACGGATTTTATGGAGTCCGAATTTACCACCACCTCCACGTCCACGGCCTGATTCCCCAAAGACAGCGCGGAGGTGTAAACACCGGGAGTGTAGGCGGCGGCCTCCGAGCTTGACTTGGTGGTTTTGTTTTTCGGCGCGAACATGCAGATTAAAAGGATAATGAGAAGGATGCCCATGGCGATGAAAATGCCGGTATAGATCAGCTCCTTCATGCGAAGTACAACAATTTTTGTTTTGGAACTCATAGACAGCTCCCGGATTTTCTTAGTACAGGATATGACAGAAGCCCATGTGGTATGCCAAAATCCCGTTTCCGGCCATGCTGTAATTTGTCATGGCTGCTCACCGGCGCTGTGACTGATTCAGCCAGTCAGCCCTTTTATAGTAAAGGAGAAAGACAAGGGAGCTGGATACCCAGGTCAATGGATAAACGATATAGATCATCTGGATGCTGTGGGTGATCGGAATTGTGACCGAGAGGAACAGAACCCGGATCACACACCAGAAGAATATCATGATCGCCATGGGAACGATGGATCTTCCGGCGCCGCGGAGTATGGAGGCGATGGAATGGGAGTAAGCAAGAAAACAGTAAAATAAGGCAGCACTTCTTGCTTTTTCCACACCAAAACGGATCACCTCCGGCGTGGAATCAAAGGCCGCAATCAGCTGAGGAGCAAAAAGGAACACGATGATTCCGATCAACTCGGCCAGACCGATGGTCACCAGAATACCGAAGCGCGCCCCCTTCCTTGTGCGCTCCAGCTGTCCTGCGCCAAGATTCTGGCCGACAAAGGTAGTCATCGCGATCGTAAAGCTGTTGATGGGCAGGAAAGCGAAGCCCTCGATCTTGCTGTATGCCCCGTAGCCGGCCATCGCCATTTGGCCAAAGGCGTTGATATAGGATTGAACGATTACATTTGCAAAGGCAATAATGGAGTTCTGCATCCCGGTGGGAAGGCCGATGCGGACGATCTGCCCCAGCAGCCTCCTGTGGAATTTGATTGCTTTGATCTGCAGCTTATAGTTTTCGCCGGTTCTTAGAAGCCGGACAAGGCACAATACCGCACTGAATGCCTGGGAGATCACTGTGGCTGTTGCAGCTCCCCCGACTCCGGTATGGAATACCCCGATGAACAGGATGTCCAGTACAAGGTTGAGCACAGAGGAGATGATAAGATAGTAAAGAGGGTGGCGGCTGTCCCCGATCGCCTGCAGGATTCCTACAAAAATATTGTACATGACAAAGCCGAGAGAGCCGGAAAAATAAATCTGCAAATAGGTTATGGATTCCGGAATGACGCTTTCCGGCGTTCCCATCCACACGATGATCTGCGGGGACAGCAAAACGCCTGCTGCCGTCATCAGTACCCCGGCGGCGAGGCCGAATGCCACCGTTGTATGAACGGCGCAGTGGACATTTTGGGAATCTGAAGCGCCGAAATATCTGGATACCACAACACCGGCTCCGGAAGAAATTCCGCTTAAGAATCCGATCAGCATAAAGATCAGACTGCCGGAGGAACTGACGGCAGCCAATGCACTGCTGCCCAGAAAATTGCCGACGATCAGAGAATCCACCGTGTTGTACAGCTGCTGAAACAAATTTCCCAACAGAAGCGGCAAAGCAAAAAGAATCAACCGTTTTCCAATGGAACCGCGTGTCATCGGTTCAACTGCTTTTGACATATCCCCCTCCGTTATACGAAAGATCAGGTTGCATAATTGTAAAAATAAAGTATACTCATATTAGGTATTTCTGATAGTATTATAACAAATCTGCCGGGTTTTGGCAGTGGAGATTCGTTTTTTTTTGATAATAGATCAATAAATCGGAGTATCGAAGGCCCGCGGATGTCATGGCGGGCAAATTCATGTACAGGATGGGAGAAAGGATCATTTATGGAAGACAAAGAACTGAGGTTGAAGGAACTCCAGATGGAAATCGGAATTGAAATGCAGGAGAATATCCGGGCCTTTTCCAATCTGATGATGATGTATGAATGTGCGATCCGGGAGGTAAAAACGAAACTGGAGGTTCTGGATGCCGAGTTTTCGGTCCGGTATAAGAGAAATCCGATCTCTTCGATCCAGTCCCGGGTGAAAAAGCCGGTCAGCATTTATAAAAAGCTGAAAAAATACGGGCTGGAAATCTCCGAGGAAAATATCCTGAATGGCCTCCACGATGTGGCCGGAGTGCGTGTTGTCTGCCCGTTTATCGATGATATTTATATGGTCGCGGCACTCCTGGCCAAGCAGGATGACATTACGGTGCTGAAGGTGAAGGATTATATTAAAAATCCCAAAGAGAACGGCTACAGGAGCTATCATATGATCGTGGAGATCCCGGTCTTTTTCTCCAAGGGAAAGACGCCCATGAAGGTGGAGATCCAGATCCGGACCATTGCTATGGACTTCTGGGCAAGCCTGGAGCATCAGCTTCGTTATAAGAAAGATATTGAGAAGGTGGAGGGCCATGTGGAAATCAGCCGAAGACTTCTGGCCTGCGCGGAGACCATTTCCGACACGGACAGGCAGATGCAGGAAATCAAGCAGATGATCGGAGACTTTAATGATCTGTCATAAAAGGAGGCGTTTATGTCCCTTCAGTTTATTTTCGGAGGAGCAGGCTCCGGAAAATCCACGTATTTGAACAGAAGAATGATTGCGGAGGCAGAAGCTCATCCGGAGCAGAGATTTCTCGTCATTGTTCCGGAGCAGTTCACCATGGAAACGCAGCGGGAGCTGGTAATGCTGAGCCCGGGCCACTGCATTCTGAATATTGATATTGTCAGCTTTGAAAGGCTGGCCTACCGGGTATTCGGGGAGCTTTCCTGCATGCCTGAGACCGTCCTTGACGATATGGGAAAAAGCATGCTCCTCAGAAAGGCCTGCGTCCCGGTGGAAAAAAAGCTGGGGGTTTATAAAAATCATCTGGACAGGGCAGGCTTTATTGACGAGCTGAAGTCCATGATGTCGGAATTCAATCAGTATCGGATCGGGGAGGAAGAGCTTTCCAGGCTGGCTGAGCAGACAAAAAGCCGTCCTCTTCTGCAGCGGAAGCTTAAGGATCTGCAGCTTTTATTCGGGGCGTTTCGTGAGGCGATGGGAGAGGGGATGATCACGGCGGAGGAGCTTCTTCCTTCCCTGTGCAGGGTGCTGCCCCGCTCGTCCATGGTCCGGGACAGTGTGATCGCGCTGGACGGCTTCACCGGCTTCACACCGGTTCAGTACCAGGTTCTGGAGCAGCTTCTGCTTTGCAGCGGCCGTGTGATGCTGGCGGTGACCATTGACGGAGATTCGGACGTATATAATGAAAAAAAGAGGGATGATCTGTTTTCCTTAAGCCGGAAAACCGTCGGGACCATGATCCGGCTGGCAAAGGAGACCGGAGCGGGCCGGGAAGAGGATATTTTTATGGACAGAGTTTCCGTTCCGTTCCGCTTTCAGGGCTCCAAAGAGCTGGCCTTCCTTTCAAAACAGCTGTTCCGGAATGAAAGAACCTGCTGGAAGGAAGCACCGAAGGATATTGTCCTATCCAGAGAACTGACTCCGGCGGAGGAGGCCCAGAGCCTGGCAGTGCGGATCTCCAGGCTGGTGCGGGAACAGGGATACCGGTATCGGGAGATCGCTGTGGTATGTGCGGATATGGAAAGTTACCGGCCTCTTCTTTCCCAGGCCTTCCTGGATGCAAAGATCCCGGCCTTTCTGGATGACAAAAGAAGCCTTTTTACCAATCCGGTCGTGGAATATATGCGGGCGGCACTGGAGATCATAGAGAAGGATTTCTCTTACGAAAGTGTTTTCCGGTATTTAAAATGTGGATTTCTTTCCTTCGGGGAGGATGTCCTTTTTGAGATGGAAAATTATGTGCTGGCCCTTGGAATCCGCGGTCACAAACGCTGGGAACAGCCTTGGGAGACCATTTACCGGGGCGGAGAGCATGTGAATCTGAAGGAGCTCAATGAGGCGAGAGAGCAGGTGGCATCGCCCCTTCTTGTCTTGCGGGAGGTCTTTCGGAAAAAAGGCGTCACTGTGCGGGAGATGACAGAGGAGCTCTATTATTTTCTTGCAGGGCAGGAGGTGGAAGAGAAGCTTTCTTCCATGGCGCAGTCCTTTGAACAGGCGGGAGAATACAGTCTTGCCAAGGAATATGAACAGGCCTATGAGCAGCTTCTTGCACTGTTTGACAGGATCGTCGGGCTTCTGGGAGAAGAGGTCCTGTCGGTGAAAACCTACAACGATGTGCTGGATGCCGGCTGCCGGGAGATCCGGGTGGGCGTGATTCCGGCGGCTCTTGACCGGGTGCTGGTGGGAGATGTGGAGCGAAGCAGGCTTAAGGACATCAGAGCTCTGTTTTTTATCGGAGTCAATGACGGAAATGTGCCTGCAAGGAAGACAAAACGGGGGCTTTTATCGGAGCTTGACCGGGAGACGCTGAAGGCCTATACGGAGCTGGCGCCCACCAGAAGGGAACTGAGCCTCATTGATAAATTCTATTTGTATCTGACGGTGACAAGGCCGTCTGAGAAGCTGTATCTCTCCTGGGCTCTGGCTGATGAGATGGGAGAGAGGAAAAGTCCGTCACCCTATATCGCTTCTTTGCTCCGGCTTTTTCCGGAGCTGGAGATTCAGGGATCGGTGGGAGGAGAAGAGCGGATCCTGACAAAGACGCTGGCCCTTCGCTTTCTGGCCGACGGCATGGAGGAATACCGGAAAGGAACTGCCTCCCGGTCCTGGGAGGCCCTGTATGACTGTCTGTATGAAAAGGAGGAAAACCGAAGAGTTCTGGAACAGCTGGTGGACGGTGCGTTTTTCTCCTATGACGGGGACCGGATATCCCGGGCGGCGGCTCGGGCTCTTTACGGCGATCCCCTTTCGGGAAGCGTGACAAGGCTGGAGACGTTTGCGGCCTGCGCTTACGCTCAGTTTCTGACTTATGGTCTGAAGCTTGTGAAACGGAAAGAGTTTGAATTTGCAGCCCTTGATATGGGAAATGTGTTTCACAAGGCCATTGAGCTCTGCTTTCAGCAGGCGGAGGCCGGAAAGCGCCGGCTCTCCGATATGGAGGAGCCGGCGCGGAGAGCTCTGGCAGAGCAGGCTGTGGCGGAGGCGGCAGAGCTTTTGGGGAACGGCGTGTTAAAGAGCTCAGCCAGAAATGAGTACCTGCTGAAGCGGATGGGACAGATCACAGAGAAGACGATCTGGGCCCTGGGAGAGCAGCTGGCGGCGGGGGCGTTTTCTCCGGCAGCCTTTGAAATGACCTTTGCACCGGGGGAAAATGCGGCCATGCGGATCACTCTCCGGGAAGGCGGTACCATGCAGCTCAAGGGGAAAATTGACCGGGTGGATCTTTTTGAGGATGAGGACAAGGTCTATGTGAAGATCATTGATTACAAATCGGGCGCGGCGGATTTTGACCTCAATGCGGTGTTTAACGGGCTGCAGCTGCAGCTTGTGGTATATATGGATGCCGTTATGCAGAAGGAAAAGAAAAAGCATCCGGACAAGGATATCGTTCCGGCGGGAATGTTTTATTATCAGATCCAGGATCCGATGCTGGAGCGGAAAGGACCGGAGGAGCATATGGAGGATGCTTTTCTGGAGGCGCTTCGTCCAAGGGGAATCTTCAATGGGGAGGAGCAGGTGGTTTCTCTGTTTCAGAGGGAGACCCAGGAGGATGGGAAATCCAGGTGGATCCCGGCGGCCATGAAGGATGGAAAGCTGGTGGCGGCGAAATCCTCGGCAGTTTCCAGAGAACAGTTTGGGCATCTCAGAAATTTTGTGTACAGACGGATGGAGCAGTTCGGGTCGGCCATTGCATCGGGAGACGTGGCGGTAAAGCCTTACCGGAGAAAAGGCAGGACCGGCTGCGATTATTGTGAGTTCTCTTCTGTCTGCGGCTTTGACAGAAAGCTTCCCGGCTATGAATATAATCGGATCGCGGACAGGGAACCGGGTGAGATCTGGATCGATCTGGCGAAGCAGGACGAAGGCAGGTGAGTAAAGTGGCAGTGGAATGGACAGAAGAACAGAAAAAGATCATCGGGCTGCGGGACAGAAATATCCTGGTGGCAGCTGCTGCGGGAAGCGGAAAAACGGCTGTTTTGGTGGAACGCATCATGGCCATCATTACCGATGAAATGCATCCGGTGGACATTGACCGCCTGCTGGTGGTGACCTTTACCAATGCGGCGGCGGCGCAGATGCGGGAACGGATCGGAGCCCGTCTGGAGCAGTGCCGTTCGGAGGAGCCTGACAATCAGAACCTGAAACGGCAGGAGGATCTTCTTCCCCATGCCAGGATCATGACCATAGACAGCTTCTGCCTCTATGTAGTGCGGAATTATTTCAGCTTTCTGGATCTGGATCCGGATTTCAGGATCGGTGACGAGGGAGAATTGAAGCTGATCCGCGAGGATGTGATGAAGGAACTTCTGGAAGAAAAATATGCGGAGGCGTCTCCGGAATTTCTGCTTTTTGTGGAAAGCTATGCCGAGGGAAAAGGAGACGGAAGTATTGCGGAATACATTGACCGGCTGTATCAGTTTGCGTCAGCTTACCCGGAGCCGGAGGTACAGCTGGCGCTTTGGAGAGAGCAGCTTTGTCCGGCATCTGCAGAGGAGCTTGATGCTTCGCTCTTTATGCGCTGCCTCATGGAGGAGCTTAAGCTGCGGGCCGGTGAACTGAAGGAGCAGTATGAGGAGGCCAAAGGGCTCTGTATGGAATCGCCGGGGCTGGAGCCCTATGAAACGATGTTTGATTCCGATGAGAGGATCGTTCTCGGGCTTCTGGCTGCTTCCGGTTATGAGGAGGCAGCTTCGGTCCTGAAGACGGTAGGCTCATCTTTTATGACGAAGCCCAGAATCAGCAAAAAGCTTCCGGTGGATGAGGAGGCAAAGGAGTTCCTCGGCGCTCTCAGAGATGCCATGAAAAAAGAAGTGAAAGAGCTGGCAGACGGATATTATCTGGGGGAGCTTCCCCGGATCTATTCCGATATCTGTGCCATGGGACGTACACTGACGGAGCTCACTCACCTGGCGGAGGAATACGGAAGGGCTTACAGTGCGGCAAAACGGGAAAAGAATCTGGTGGATTTTAATGATGTGGCTCATTTTGCCCTGAAGATCCTGACGGAAAAATCGGAGGACGGAACGGAATTCGTTCCCTCGGAGACGGCGAAAGAAATGAGCGGGAGCTTTTATGAGATCATGATCGACGAGTATCAGGACAGCAACCGGATTCAGGAGGCGATTCTCAATAGTGTCTCCGGAGAACGGACCGGAAGACCCAATGTGTTCATGGTGGGCGATGTGAAGCAGAGCATCTATAAATTCCGCCAGGCTGTTCCGGAGCTTTTTATGGAAAAATATGCTTCCTACACAAGGAGCGACAGTGCTCATCAGAAAATTGACCTGCACAGAAATTTCAGAAGCCGGGAAAATGTTCTTTCGGCGGCGAATTTTCTGTTTGAACAGCTGATGGATGAGAAGCTGGGAGGGATCTCCTATGATGAGAATGCAGCACTGATACCTGGCAGACAGTTTCCGCAGGATCCCGATGGCAGGGAGGCTTCCGGACGGGAAAAGGGAAATAACGGGCCGGAAATGGAACTGATCCTCATAGATTCCGGAAAAGAAAACGACGATGAGGAGCTTAAAGAGCTGGAGGCAAAGGAGCTGGAGGCCCGCGCCGTGGCAAAACGGATCCGGGAGCTCTGCGACCCGGAGGAGGGTCTCCGGATCCTGGACGGAACAACCGGGGAATACAGGACCGCGCGCTACGGAGATATCGTCATTCTCCTTCGGACTGTAAGCGAATGGGCAGAGGTATTTACCAATTGTCTCATGGAGGAGGGAATCCCTGCCGTCTCCCAGTCAAGGACAGGCTATTTTTCTGCCAGAGAGATCCGCTGTATACTGGATCTTCTGCGGATCATTGATAACCCCATGCAGGACATTCCTCTGGCGGCAGTGATGCGTTCGCCCATCGGCGGCTTCACTTCTGAGGAGATGGCCATTCTTGCTGCAAAGGCCGGACAGGCGGTGGGGGAGGAAGGATTCAGGGGGCTTTACGGAGCGCTTCTGTACTGCCGGCGGGAGACAGTAAAGCTTCCCGAAAAGCTGGCAGTCAGGATAGAGGAGTTTCTTGCCCTGCTGTCTGATTTTCGGGAAAGAGCAGTTTACATGCGGCTTCATCAGCTCCTTCGGTATATTCTGGAGAAAACCGGGTACGGCTGTGTGATTGCGGCCATGCCGGGCGGAGCGATCCGGAAAAAGAATATGGAAATGCTGATCAAACGGGCCATTGACTATGAGAATACCAGCTACCAGGGCGTCTTTCAGTTTGTGCGCTATATTGAACGGCTGCAGAAATATTCGGTGGATTTCGGGGAGGCCTCCCAGGAGATCGCCGGAGAGAACACCGTGCGGATCACCAGCATCCATAAAAGCAAGGGCCTGGAATATCCCATCGTGATCCTTGCCGGAGCGGGAAAGCCGTTCAATCAGAAGGACACCAACCGAAAGATCCTGATGCATCCGGAGCTTGGACTGGCGGCTGATTATGTGGATGTGGAGAATCGGGTAAAGGCGGCCACTCTTCCCAAACGGGTCCTTCAGAGACGGCTTCGTCTGGATAATCTTGGGGAGGAGCTTCGGGTTCTCTATGTGGCGCTCACGAGGGCGGAGGAAAAACTGATCGTAACCGGTTCTGACCGGCACCTGGAATCCAGGCTTATGAAATGGAACAGCCTGCGGCTTAAAAAGGAGCGGAGGCTTCCTTTCCGTGCGGTGGCGTCGGCGTCTTCGTATCTGGACTGGATCCTGATGGCGCTGATCCGGAACCGGGCTTACGGGGAACTGCTTTCGGAACGGGGCATCACCCCGCCTGTCCTCCACAGTCTTTATGGAGAGCCGGTTCCCATTGTTATCCGTATGGAGACTGTTGAAGCATTGGTCCATCACGAGACCATAAAACAGGCGTCGGACCAGTATCTGAAGGAAAATCTCCTCTGGCGCAAAGGGAAAGCGGAGGGAAATGATCTAGCGAAGGGCTTCCGGAGGGAGCTTGCCTACAGGTATCCTTTTGAAGCGGCGGTGTCGGCTCCCCGGGTGTTCAGTGTTTCCCAGCTTAAGGAAGAGGCAGCGTCTGAGCTTTTTGAAAAGCTGGAATTTGAAGAGCCGTCTGAGGAAAAGAACCTCCCCGGATTTTTAAAGGATACGGAACCCCTTTCGGGTGCGGCAAGAGGTACGGCATACCATCGGCTTCTGGAGCTTCTGCCCTTTACGGCGGGCCCGGAGGAAGAAGAACTGAAGAAGGCGGTAAGAGACCTGGAAGGACAGGGGATCCTGCCGGCGGGAACAGAGGAAACAGTAGATCTTGGAAAAATCAGCCGCTTTCTTGCTTCTCCGCTGGGGCGGCGGATGGCCGATGCCGACCGGCGGGGCAGCTTAAAAAAGGAGCAGCAGTTTGTCATGGGACTTCCGGCAGCAAGGATCCGCCCGGAATATGGAGATCCCTCGCTGGAGGGAGAGCTCATGCTGGTGCAGGGAATCATCGATGTCTGGTTTGCGGAGGAGGACGGACTGGTTCTGGTGGATTACAAGACGGACCGGATAACCGGCCCGGAGGCGGAACAGACCCTGGTGGAGCGTTACCGGACGCAGCTTGACTATTACCGGTGCGCGCTGGAAATGAGTACCGGAAAAAAGGTAAAGGAACGGTACCTGTATTCCTTCTGTCTTGGAAAGGCAATCCCTGTATAAATGCCGGAGAATTGGCGACAGAAATTTACAAATTGGTTACTTAATTTCGAAAATCTTCATTTTTGATTCATGGTTTGACAATTTTTGTATGATATAGTATTTACAAGAAAATTGTAAAGGAGTCGGGACATGGGTCAGAATACTGTCAGAAAAATGCCGCGGGATAAACGGACGAACAGCATAGCCAGAATGGAAGAGAAGAAGCGTGTGAGGGCAAGACAGCGGAGAAACAAAAAGATTTTCTGCATCAGCCTTGTGGTGGTTCTCTGTATTCTTTCATTTCTGGCAGGACGGGCATCTGTTTCCAAAAAGGAGGGAGCCAAGGGCGGCGGAGCAGTCCAGACAGCAGCCTGGAATATCGAGGCTGGAGGCTTCAGCACCTTGTCGGAGGGAGACGGAAGCAAAGAGGAGCCCTCCATGACCCTGACCGATATGCGAAATTACGTGCAGAGCCATCCGGCGGAATATCCCGATTACCTGAGGACGTTCCTGGAAAATACACCGGAGGCCACCGAGTTTGTGTTCCATTACCCGGAGTATAAGGATCAGGCATCCCAGGAGATCGATCTGTCGGGAGATTATACGAAGGGCGAGATCCCCCTCCTGATTCAATGGGATAAACGGTGGGGGTATGAGACTTACGGAGATGATTTGATCGCCCTGAGCGGATGCGGTCCCACCTGTCTTTCCATGGTGTACGTGGGACTCAGCGGAGATACATCGATGAATCCGCGGGCTATGGCGCAATTTTCCGCAGAGAACGGATTTTATCTGGAAAATGTGGGCACCAGCTGGGAGCTCATGAGTTCCGGTGCAGGAAAGCTGGGACTGACCTGGAGCAATCCGGGGCTCAGTAAAAACAGAATTTATTCGGAGCTGGACATGGGACATCCGCTGATCTTAAGCATGAAGCCCGGGGATTTCACCTCCACCGGCCATTTTATTGTTATCTGTGGCCGCAAGGGAGACGAGCTTCTTGTCCATGATCCGAACAGTCCGGAAAGAAGTCAGCAAACCTGGACCTATGAGGAGCTGGAGCCTCAGATCAAAGAGCTCTGGTCCTATTCCAAAGGACAGCTTCGGGAGAGTCAGGTTGAGATGAGGTATTCTGTGGATTGACAGCTTCGCTGAATAGAAGTGCCTCTTTTTTCCCATATTATAAAAAAGGCCATACGGAGGAAGGTTATGGGTAAAAAGAAAGGAAAGAGGCGAAAAGGCATGTCAGTCACAAACAGTGGGAGCGGTTCATCCGGCCGGCAGTCGGAGAACGATGAGAGAATTGAAGAGTACGGCCAGGTTATGCTGGATGAGGGAACGGGAGGGGAAAATATTTATCTTCTTTCCATCATCGGGGAAATCGAGGGCCATGAAAATTTAAACGGCAGCAGCAAAACGACAAAATATGAGCACGTGCTGCCAAAGCTGGCTGAGATCGAGGACAGCAACAGGATCGAGGGGGTTCTCCTTTTGATCAATACCCAGGGAGGAGATGTCTCCTGCGGACTGGCATTGGCTGAGATGGTAGCCTCCTTAAGCAAACCTACGGTTTCTCTGGTGATCGGAGACAGCCATTCCATCGGTGTGCCCCTTGCGGTATCGGCGGATGATTCCTTCATCGTTCCGTCGGCCAGCATGCTGATCCATCCGGTGCGGATGACGGGAATGACCATTGGGGCACCTCAGACCTATCATTATTTTCAGCGGATCCAGGACAGGATCACCGGATTTATTGCCGATCACAGCAGAATCCCTCAGGATAAAATTGAGGAGCTGATGATGAATACCCAGGATCTGACCAAGGATCTGGGAACCCTGCTGGTGGGAGAGGATGCAGTCCGCCTGGGGCTGATCCGTCAGGTGGGCGGCATTGACAAAGCTCTCGGAAGGCTTCATGAGATGATAGAGGAAAACAGAAAACAAAAGAAAAAAGCCGGCAGATAGCCGGCAGGGCAGGGAGTGTTGCAGAATGACCTAAAATCTGAACGATTGTAGGTCAGGAGCAACGCTCCTTCGTTTTTAGCTCAGAAACCCCGGCTCAGATATCATTTTGGGATATCTCGGCCGGGGTTTGGC
>NZ_JASGBQ010000018.1 GCF_030053595.1 Fusibacillus kribbianus | reverse complement strand
CTGACGCATAGTATAATTAGTACTGGTATTGTTATTTAGTAGCATAATTAATTATACCAAAAAATCGCTCAGACCTCACGGTCTGGGCGATTTTTCTGTCAGGGGAGTTTTTTTACAGCCCCCAAACATTCCTGTTTTGCTCGGCTCGTAGCTGAATTACATCATTCCCATTCCGGGATTGCCTGCAGGCATTGCAGGTGTATCTTCTTTGATGTTTGCCACTACGGATTCTGTGGTCAGAAGGGTTGCAGCTACGCTGGTTGCGTTCTGCAGAGCGCTTCTGGTAACCTTTGCAGGATCTACGATTCCGGCAGGGATCATCTCAACATATTCTTCCTTGTAAGCATCGAAGCCATGACCAACCTCAGACTCTTTTACCTTGTTCACGATTACGGAGCCATCCAGACCTGCATTCACAGCGATGCGGAACAGAGGAGCCTCCAGAGCCTTCAGAACGATCTTGGCACCGGTCTTCTCGTCTCCCTCAAGGCCTTCTACCATCTTGACAACTTCCTTAGCTGCATGGATGTAAGCAGAACCACCGCCTGCGATGATACCCTCTTCCACAGCTGCCTTGGTAGCAGCCAGGGCATCTTCCATACGAAGCTTTGCTTCCTTCATCTCGGTCTCGGTAGCTGCACCTACACGGATCACTGCTACGCCGCCGGACAGCTTAGCAAGACGCTCCTGAAGCTTCTCTCTGTCGAAATCGGAGGTTGTCTCTTCGATCTGAGCCTTGATCTGGCCGATTCTTGCCTGAATGTCCTCAGTTCTTCCTTCGCCGTCCACAATGATCGTGCTTTCCTTCTGAACCTTAACAGATTTTGCACGGCCAAGCTGAGCGATGGTTGCCTCCTTGAGATCAAGGCCAACTTCATCGGAGATTACAGTGCCGCCGGTCAGGATAGCGATATCCTTGAGCATTTCCTTTCTTCTGTCACCGTAGCCGGGAGCCTTAACGCCTACTACGCTGAAGGTTCCGCGCAGCTTGTTGACGATCAGGGTAGTCAGTGCCTCGCCTTCGATATCCTCAGCAATGATGAGAAGCTTTGCACCGCTCTGTACGATCTGCTCCAGAAGAGGAAGAATCTCCTGAATGTTGCTGATCTTCTTATCTGTGATCAGAATGTAGGGATTGTCAAGCTCTGCACACATTTTCTCCATATCTGTGCACATATAAGCGGAAATATATCCTCTGTCGAACTGCATACCTTCTACCAGGTCCAGCTCAGTCTTCATGGTCTTGGATTCCTCAATGGTAATAACGCCATCCTTGGAAACCTTCTCCATAGCGTCTGCTACCATCTCACCTACTGCATCGTCGCTGGCAGAAATGGCTGCAACTCTTGCAATCTGATTCTTTCCGGTGATGGGCTCGCTCATGGATGCAATTGCTGCAACAGCTGCATCAGTAGCCTTCTTCATGCCCTTTCTTAACACGATGGGATTTGCACCTGCTGCCAGGTTCTTAACGCCCTCATGTACCATAGCCTGAGCCAGAACAGTTGCAGTGGTGGTGCCGTCGCCTGCCACATCATTTGTCTTGGAAGCAACTTCCTTGATGAGCTGAGCGCCCATATTCTCAAAAGGATCCTCCAGCTCAATTTCCTTTGCGATGGTCACGCCATCATTGGTGATCAGGGGAGTTCCGAAGGATTTATCCAGAACAACGTTTCTTCCTTTCGGTCCAAGGGTCACACGAACTGTATCTGCCAGCTTATTTACACCGGCCTCCAATGCTGCTCTTGCGTCAGCACCAAATTTAATTTCCTTTGCCATAGCTAATCAATCTCCTTTTATTATAGTTATTTCACGATCGCCAGAATATCATTCTGCTTAACAACGATATACTCCTCACCGTCAAGCTTCACTTCAGTTCCTGCATATTTGGAATAAATAACTGCGTCGCCGACAGCCACTTCCATCTTCACTTCCTCAGTTCCGGGGCCAACAGCCACAACCTCTGCCTGCTGGGGTTTTTCCTTTGCTGCACCGGGAAGAACGATTCCGGACTTTGTAGTTTCTTCTGCTTCAACCTGTTTTAATACGACTCTGTCGCCTAAAGGTACTAATTTCATTTTTATTCCTCCTATTCAATTATTAGCACTCACTCCATTCGAGTGCTAACTGACTGTTACTATATTATATAATTTGATTATAAAATGCAACGTCGTTTTCGCCTCTAATTTTCTGTATTTTTCTATATTATTTCATATTATCTCTGTTTTTCTCGTCAATACTTGTTTTTTCTATATTTTTTCATTTTCGTAAAAATATCCCTTTTCATATTTTTAAAAAAGGATTACAATAATACCAGATTATTTCGGTAAAGAAAGGAGTTTTTATATGTGCAAGGGTAAAAACATTCTCGGAAAGCTTTTGGCCGTGTCTGCTCTCGCAGGAGGTGCTATACTCCTTATTTCAAAATTAAAAAAGGAAAAAAAGGATACCTATTCTGAGGACTGCTTCTGTGATGATGACTGCAGTGAATGCGATGAATCTGACTGCTGCGACAACGCCTCCAGAAATTATGTACCTCTCTCCCATGGTCAGGAAGAGGCTGTTTCTGAAGAGAAAGAAGAAGCGTCCGTAGCGGAAGAATCCGAACCGGCGGAGGAGTGCTGCTGTGACGATTCCGACTGCTGCTGTGAATGTGACGATGCCGAGGAAACCGAGGCAGACAGTACTGTTTCCGAGGAGAAAGCTGACGAATAAGCGGCTTTACAGGGCAGTTCAGAACGATCCAATGTTAAATTCAAGATGGGACAGAAGCGATCCGGCTTCTGTCCCGATTTATTATCTGAAATGAAATTTTATTATCTCAGGAAGGCAGGAAAACCAAAGGCCTTTGCCAAAAGAGCTGCTCCCTCCTTGATCTCTCTGCGCTCCAGACTGGCATAACCGAGAAGCACAGTCCCGGCCCTCTCATCATTTCCCTTCCTGATTCTTTCCTTCTCCCCAATGTCGAATTCAGAAAGTCCATAAACCCGCACTCCAACAGACTCTGCCCTGGAAACCAGCTCTTTCTCCGCAAGCCCCCGCCGGCTGGTCAGAAGAAGGTGAATGCCGGCATGCTCCCCGCTGACAGAAAACTCCTCTGAAAGTAGGGAAAGTGCAGCCAGAAGCTCATCGTGCTTCGCTTTGTAGATTCCTCGCATTCTGTTTAAATGTCGCTCATAATAACCGCCGCTCAAAAATTCCGCCAGAATCCTCTGATCGATTCTGGAAACCGTAGAGGCGTAAAAGCTGCAGGTCTTCTCATAGATTTCCAGAAGCGACTGCGGCAGCATCATGTAGCTGACTCGAATGGCAGGTGCGATGGCCCGGGAAAAGGTTCCCAGATAAATCACCCGTCCCTTGGCATCGGCACTCTGCAGAGAAGGAATGGGCTTGCCCCGGTAACGGAATTCACTGTCGTAATCGTCTTCAATGATATACCGGTCCTCCCGGACTGCTGCCCAGGAAAGAAGCTCCATTCTTCTCCGGATGGGCATGACGATCCCCATGGGAAACTGATGGGACGGCATCACATAGGCGATGTCTGCCCCGGAAGCGTTCAGCTTTCGGACCTGCATCCCGCTCCCATCCATTTCCACCGGAACGACCTGATGTCCCAAACGCTCAAAGACCCGGTAGGCCTGTCGGTAGGTCGGCGTCTCCATGGCAATGACCTGACTGCCCAGAATCTGATGCAGGAGCATCAGCAGATATTCATTTCCTGCTCCCACGATCAGCTGCTCCGGGCGGCAGATCACACCTCTCGCTCCGTACAGATAGGTACAAATGGCTTTTCTCAGTTCATAATCCCCTTTATTTTCCCCTGCCGAAAAGAGTTCCCGATTATCGTCATTCAAAATGCTTTTTGAGAGCTTTCTCCAGATTCCGTAGGGGAAGCTCTCCAGATCAATTCCCCGGGGAGAAAAATCAACCAGCCACGGTTTCTTTTTTTCGCTCACCTCCGGCTGCAGCTGTTTCTTGTCAGGCTGCAGGTCAAACAGCGTTTCCAGCTCCGCCACATAATATCCCCGACAAGGCTCCGACTCCAGATATCCCTCTGCCAGAAGCTGATCATAGGCCAGCTGAGTCGTGCTTCTGCTGACCCCCAGATGTTCCGCCAGCTTCCTGGTGGAAGGAAGTCTCGTCCCTGCCAAAAGACGCTTCTCCTTGATCTGGTTCCTGATATATGCATAGATCTGTTCATAAAGGGGCTCAGCCCCGTTGAGAGGGATCGTCAGTTCATACATATTCCTTTCCTTCCATATAAGAAGAAATCCATGCTGCTGCCAGAAGCTCATGGCCTTTTTCAGTCAAATGGATTCCGTCAACCGTCAGCTCATCCAGAGAATACCGCCGGCCCAGAGCCTGAAAATAATCGCTCAACGGAAGAAAGCCGGTTTCGTATGTTTTTGCCAATCGGCGCAATTCGTTCCGGAAGGCACCTAAAGGTTTTTCCCAGGCCGCATATTCCAGCGGCTTCGGAAACACAAATGGCTCCATCAGGATCACGGCAGCACCGTTCTTCTCCTTTATGACCTGAAGAATGGTCTCAAGACAGCGGCCGTAACCCTCCGCACCATAACCGCCCGCTCCTCCGATGTGCATGTACAGATCATTGATTCCCACTAAAAGAGTCACCACATCCGGCTTAAGCTTCAGGCAGTCCTCCTCCAGATGAGCTTTGACCTGAAATGCTGTGAATCCGTTGTTTCCCCTGTTAAAAATCCGAACAGGCTCTTTTACCTGTCCGGATTCCTGAAACCAGTCATAAATCATCCTGACAAAACCGAAGCCCAGCCCTTCCGGCCGTTCGTCCCAAAGCCGGTCGCAGTCTGTAATACTGTCGCCAATGAATACCAAACGTTTCATTTGTGATACGGCTCCCCATGCTGTATTTTAAAGCTCCTGTAAATCTGTTCCAGCAGAATGACCCGCATCAGCTGATGGGGAAATGTCATTCTGGAAAAGCTGAGCGCCTCGTCCGCCCGCTTTAAAACGGCCTCCGAAAGCCCCAGAGAGCCGCCGATGACGAAAGCAATATCGCTGATTCCCTGCAGTCCCAGAGTATTCAGCCGCCCGGAAAGCTCCTCCGAGCTTCGGGCCTTTCCCTCAATGGCCAGGGCAATGACGTACATATTGTCCTTTATATGAGAAAGAAGGCGTTCGCCTTCCTTCTCCTTGATCTTTCGCTCCATGGCCTCCCCGGCACCATCCGGCGTTTTCTCATCGGCCACCTCAACGATCTCCAGCCTGCAGTAACGAGAAAGCCGTTTGGCATATTCCGAAACAGCATCTGTATAAAACCGTTCCTTTATTTTTCCCACTGCCAGAACTGTGATCTTCATGCTTTATCCTTAATTGCCCCGTGAAGCTCCTGAAGGGATCTCACCTGGCCGTTTCCATGTTCCTTGATGAACCGGATCCCATTGATGGTCGCCTTGGCTGCAGCCATGGTAGTCACATAGGGAACCTTCTTTTTGATGGCTGCCTTTCTCAGATAGCTGTCATCCATCTTCCGTTCCTTTTCTACCGGCGTATTGACGATAACATCGATTTTTCCGTTGGTGATCAGATCCAGCATGTTGGGACGGCCTTCCTGCAGCTTATTGATCATCTCGACCTCAAGTCCTGCCTCCCGAAGCAGTGCGCAGGTATTTCTGGATGCAATGATCTTAAAGCCTGCAGCGGCAAATTCCTTTGCCACCTCTACTGCCTCCGGCTTATCCTTGTCACTGACACTGATTAACACGGTTCCTCCCAACGGAAGCCTGGTCTGTGTTGCTTCCTGAGCCTTGTAGAACGCTTCGCCCCAGGATTCGGAAAGCCCCAGAACCTCTCCGGTGGAACGCATTTCAGGTCCCAGAACAGGATCCACCTCCTGGAACATATTGAAGGGGAACACCGCCTCCTTCACCCCATAATAAGGAATATCCTGTTCCTTCAGAGCCGGAACCGGTGACGGTCTGCCTGTCAGCTCGGAAGTCACAATGTCAATGGCCAGCGGCACCATCCGGATGTTGCACACCTTGGACACAAGCGGCACGGTTCTGGATGCTCTCGGATTGGCCTCCAGCACATAGACCTTGCCGTTCTCAATGGCATACTGCATATTCATAAGGCCCTTGACATGCATTTCCTCAGCGATCCTTCTGGTATATTCCTTAATGGTATTTACATTGTCCTCAGACAGATGTCTCGACGGAATGATGCAGGCAGAGTCTCCGGAATGAACGCCTGCCAGCTCAATATGCTCCATAACTGCCGGCACAAAGGCATGGCTTCCGTCGCTGATGGCATCGGCCTCACATTCGGTTGCATGAACCAGGAACCGGTCAATGAGGATCGGTCTGTCGGGAGTAACGCCCACCGCCGCATTCATATAGCCGACCATACTCTGGGCATCATAAACCACCTCCATGCCGCGTCCGCCAAGGACGTAGGAGGGGCGAACCATGACCGGATAACCGATCCTGTCCGCGATACTTAAGGCTTCATCCACATTGACTGCCATTCCGGATTCCGGCATGGGGATCTCAAGCTTATCCATCATAGCGCGGAACTGATCTCTGTCCTCTGCCAGATCGATAACTGCGGGAGCTGTTCCCAGGATCTTCACACCGTTCTTCTCCAGATCGGCTGCCAGATTCAGAGGCGTCTGTCCGCCAAACTGGGCAATAACGCCAACCGGCTTCTCTTTCTTGTAAATACTGAGTACATCCTCCAGAGTAAGAGGCTCAAAGTAAAGCTTATCGGAGGTGTCATAATCTGTGGACACAGTCTCAGGATTGCAGTTTACGATGATCGTCTCAAAGCCCAGCTTTTTAAGGGCCAGAGAAGCATGCACGCAGCAGTAATCGAACTCAATACCCTGACCGATCCGGTTGGGGCCGCCGCCAAGGATCATAACCTTGGGCTTATCGGAATTCACCGGATTCTTATCCTCTGCATTGTAGGTGGAATAATAGTAGGCATTGTCCTGCGTACCGCTCACATGGACACCCTCCCAGGCCTCCTCAACTCCGAGGGCAATTCTCCTCTCCCGGATGTCCGCCTCGCTCACATCGAGGATCTGGCTTAAATATTTATCGGAGAACCCATTCTTTTTGGCGGAAATCAGCGCTTCATCAGAAGGAAGCTGCCCCTTGAAAGCCATAAGCGCTTCTTCTTCCTCCACAAGCTCCTTCATCTGCTGTATAAAATAGGTCTTCACCTTTGTGATCTCATAGATTTCCTCCACAGAAGCTCCCTTGCGCAGAGCCTCATACATGAGGAAATGGCGCTCGCTGGATGCATGGGCAAGAAGTCTTAAAAGCTCTTCCTTCGATTTCTCACCGAAATCCTTCACATGACCGAGTCCGTAACGGCCCGTCTCCAGGCTTCGGATGGCCTTCTGGAAAGCTTCCTTATAGGTTTTGCCGATACTCATCACCTCGCCCACCGCGCGCATCTGAGTACCCAGCTTGTCCTCTACTCCCTTGAATTTTTCAAAGGCCCAGCGGGCAAATTTGATCACCACATAATCGCCGTCCGGCACATATTTATCTAGAGTTCCGTATTTTCCGCAGGGAATATCCTCCAGAGTCAGTCCTGCAGCCAGAAGGGCTGACACAAAGGCGATGGGGAAACCGGTAGCCTTGGACGCCAGCGCGGAAGAACGGGAGGTTCTGGGATTGATCTCGATGATCACATCCCGATCTGTTTTGGGATCATGGGCCCACTGCACATTGGTCCCGCCGATCACCTCGATGGATTCCACAATTCTATAGGATTTTTCCTGAAGGCGCTTCTGCACCTCCTCAGAAATGGTAAGCATGGGCGCAGCGCAGAAGGAATCGCCTGTGTGTACACCGAGAGGATCAATATTTTCAATGAAGCAGACCGTGATCATATTGTTTTTGGCATCGCGGACCACCTCAAGCTCCAGCTCCTCCCAGCCAAGGATCGACTCTTCCACCAGAACCTGGCCGACAAGGCTTGCCTGCAGACCTCTCGCACAGACCGTCTTTAACTCATCCACATTATAAACCAGGCCGCCGCCGGCGCCGCCCATGGTATAGGCAGGACGGAGCACCACCGGATACCCCAGCTTATCTGCGATCGCCAGTGCCTCATCCACCGAATAGGCCACCTCACTTCTTGCCATTTCGATCCCCAGCTTTTCCATGGCATGCTTGAATTCGATCCGGTCCTCCCCCCGCTCAATGGCATCCACCTGAACACCAATGACCTGCACATGGTACTTATCCAGAATTCCCGCCTTGGCAAGCTCCGAGCACAAATTCAGACCGGACTGTCCTCCCAGATTGGGAAGCAGCGCGTCAGGTCTTTCTTTTGCAATGATCTGCTCCAGCCGCTCCACGTTGAGCGGTTCTATATAGGTAACGTCTGCAATCTCCGGATCCGTCATAATTGTGGCGGGATTGGAATTCACCAGAACAATCTCGTAGCCCAGCTTCCGAAGAGCCTTACACGCCTGCGTACCGGAATAGTCGAATTCACACGCCTGCCCGATAATAATAGGGCCGGAGCCGATAATCAATACCTTATGAATATCCTTTCTCTGAGACATTAGTTTTCCCTCTGCTTTCTCACGTTATAATATTGGAACCAGCGTAATAGACAACATAACTGAACACTGACTCTGCCGTTTATCATTATACCTAAAAAGAAGCAGGTCCGCAACCAGAATCCGACAAGATATTCGGTTTCCATGCAATATAAATATTGCCAAGGATAACTGATTATAATATAATGTAGACTAGCAGTGAAAACCATACAGAAAGGTTTTGAAATATATGAGTTTGCAAAATGATGACAAAAAAGAAACCATGAGTATTCTCATTTCCGACGAATCCGACCGGATCTCCCGGATCCTTGAATTTTTAACCTATTCCGGCGTTGATGCCGAAAAAAAATTCGACGAGGAGTCCGATATTTATCAGCTTTCCGTGCCGGACAGCCAGTATGACAAAGCCACCGCTCTTCTTAAGATCTACATGGAGCAGGAGCCGGACGAACCGGAGGAGGAGCCCGAGCCGGAGCTGACCGGATCTTACGGAAGCTTTGTCGGAAGTGAAGAAAAGTATAAGGATACCTCTTCCTCCGCTTTCGCTTTCCTGACTGTAGGCGCTCTGGTGATCGTTGTCCTCATACTCTGCGCATTTCATATCCTGCCCTTCCCTCTCACCCTGGGAGAACAGCCCATTATGTTTGCGGCCCTTGCACTGATCTCTGTCGTTTTTCTCATCATCGGCCTTCTCTCTTTAAAAAAGGCCAATGCCTACAAGGCCCATATCAAGACAGAAGCGGACCTGGAGAAAACAGCCATTGACTGGTTTTTAAAAACCTATACAGCCAAAGAGCTTGATCATACCATCGAAGCCAGCGAAGGCACTTTGCCCCGCGCCGAGGTCCTCTGTCTCAAGCGCCTTTCCCTGATCCGCGATTATCTTCTGCGGGAATTCTCTTCCCTGACGGAAAACCATGCGGACAGTCTCAGCGAGATCATTTACCAGAAATTATTTGAAGAATAAAAAACAGGCGGCTTCCCGGCCGGGCAATTGATGTGATATGCCCCCTGGAATGCCGCCTTTTCTATTATTTGTTGTTTTCATTTAAATGATATTCTGCCATTTTCCGGTAAAGAGTCGCCCGCCCGATGCCCAGCATTCTGGCGATCTCCACCTTACTGTAGCCGGAATTCAAAAGCTTTTCGATCTTCTCTTTTTCCATCTCACTGATGGCTGAAACCGTATCGTTTCCGTTATGGAAAATGCCCATTGCCGCAAGATCCTTTTCTGTCACCTGCCCATCCCCGCTTCTCACGATCCGTTCCAGAACCTTATCGATCTCGTTGGGATTCTTTTCCCAGGACCTGTTTAAAAGCCTCAGCTTCACTCCCTTGCTCAGGTAAACAGAAGGTTTTCCATATCTGGCTTTATAGAATTCCAATCCGGAATCCAGCATGGCAGCCAGCCTTGTCCGGTCACATTGAACCGGCGACAGCTGAATCTTATTATCCGCCAGCCGGTAATAAAGCTCCTCCAGGAAAAAGCCCTGTTCCGACATCTCTTTCAAATCTCTGGTGGTGGTGAAAACGATTCGCACATCACTCTTTATCACCTCGGAATTGTCAAGAATGATCTCCTTTGTTTTCATAAAATCCAGCAGTCTTTCCTGAAGATACAGGGGCAGATTTTCCACGTCATGAAAGAGGAGTGTCCCGTGATTCGCTCTCTGGATCTCACCGAACCGGCTGAACAGGAACTGCTCAAAGAACTCCCGGTAAATATTATTGCAGAAAACGCTCACCATGCCCATGGCGCTTCTGTCCGAATAATTGCACACTCCCTTGGCGGCAATCTCATTCAGGCTGAGGTCAGGGCCCTCGATCAAAACGGGAGCATCCGTCACGGCAAGGCTTTTGGCCCTGTCGATGACCTCCTCGTTGAGGAGCCATCCACGGCACCATTCCAACGTAACCATGGAACCGTCACCGGCCGCGCTTGCATCCGCCCAGATGTTGCTGACGGAGCGAAAGCTGAACACAAGACGCTTCGCGTCCACACAGGCCGAGAGCTCCCGGCAGGAAAGAAATCCATAGAACTGACGCTTCCCATGCTCCAGAGAAATCTTCAGATTCCGGATCGCCGTCCTGTTCTGGAGATACTCCCGCAAAATACGGTGAGGAAGCAGTGCAAGAAGGTTTTCTCCTCTAAGATTCTCATGAAAGCCAAACATGGAAACAAAGGCCTGATTATAATACAGAACGACTCCGCTCTTATCTGTACAGACAACGCCCTCTTCAAGGCAGTCCAGAACCTGCTCCCGCTCCAGTCCCATCTGCCTGGCCGCCGTATACTCGTCATTGTAGTTTAACATGCCGGAAAGAAGCTCTGCCATGTTTTCAAGAAAACTGACTGCACGGCAGCCCTCCCGGAAGGTCTCCGCGATCCGGTGTCCGGGAAGCACCAGGGCGATGACTCCCACCGCCCTGGTCTCATGAAAGATCGGTACGCCGATGAGACCTGCAATCTGGCATTCCTCATAAGCCGGACACCGCCTGCAGGGCTCATAGCTCTTCCGATCCTTGATTATAATATTTTTCTGGCCAAGCAGCACCTGACCGACCACACAGTTTATATCCACCGGCGAATACAGACGGAAATAGAACCCGGTTTTCCCGATCACATTGAGATTATTGTCCACAATCAGCACATCGGCATCCATGGTCTTCGCAATGGCCTCTGCAAACTGCTGCACCGAATCCTGAATCGTTTCCAGAAGTGTCTGGCTCACCGGCATCAATTCTCGTCCCATTTCATCGCTCCGCTTCTATATAACAGGTATAGTTTTACAGCTTCTCCTTTACACAATCCATCAGAGTTTCAATCTGATAGGACATGGTAACAGCACCGGGATCCAGGTGGCCTACCCCCTTATCGGTCTGATATGTCGCACGGCCTCTTACAGCCTCCATGGCCTTTGTGCTCTCCGCACCATCAATGGCAGCCTGTTTCACCTTCTCAACCGTCTCAGCCTCAGATACGCCGTCTGCAATGCATGCCTTATAGCATTCTACTGCAGGATGAAGGCTGTCGATCATGGTCTTCCAGCCGGGCTGAGCATTGCCTCTGGACATGATAGCATCCAGCATGGCTGCGAGCACACCGCAGAGACCTTCGTTGTCGATGGTTTCCTTATCCTTCAGAGTCTTGGCAGCTGCCAGATAAGCACTGCCGTAAAGAACACCTGAGGAACCGCCGATCACGGACATCATGGTCTTGCCGATCTGCTTGAAAAGCTCAAACAGATTCATGGTTTCCAGAGAATCAGCCAGCTCATTGAGCTTTCCGAAGCCGCTGTTGATATTGGCCCAATGATCGCCGTCACCGGTAGCTGCATCCAGCTCTGTGATGTAATCACCGCTCTCGTGAATCTTCACATATGCTTTTTTCAGATATTCCACATAATCCTTGCTTGTCAGTTCAAAACCCATGGTAATCTCCTCCTCTTATCTCTTTCCTAATTAAACGCGGAATGCAGGTGCCTCGCTTGGAGCATCCAGAAGCTCCTTCAGCTCGTCATCGAGCTTCATAAGCGTCAGAGAGCAGCCGGCCATCTCAAGGGCGGTCATGTAGTTGCCGACAAAGGTCTTGTAGATCCTGATGCCTTTTTCTGCCAGGTAAGCCTGCACATCACCATTCAGGATGTAAAGCTCCATCAGAGGAGTTGAACCCAGACCGTTCACCATCAGTGCCACTTCAGCGCCTTCCATCTCAATACCGGAAGCCTTGTAATCATCCAGGATCTTATCCAGAAGGATCTTTGCAATCTCCTTGGATTCCTTGATCTCGCTCTTCTCGATACCGGGCTCGCCATGGATACCCATACCTACTTCCATCTCATTCTCGCCAAGAACAAATCCGGGCTTTCCTACTGCAGGAATGGTGCATGCGCTCATGGACATACCCATGCTTCTCAGATTCTTGATAGCCTTTTCAGCAGCAGCCTTTACCTCGGGAAGGGAAGCGCCTGCCTCAGCCTTTGCACCTGCGATCTTATGTACGAATACGGTACCGGCAATTCCACGGCGTCCGGTGGAATAGGTGCTGTCCTCAACGGCAACGTCATCCTTCACAACTACCCAGTCAACCTCAATGTCGTCCATCTCAGCCAACTCAGCAGCCATGGTAAAGTTCATATTATCACCGGAATAATTCTTAATAACAAGCAGAACGCCCTTGCCGCCGTTTGCCTGATTGATACCTTCCTGAATTCTCTCGGGATCGGGAGAGGAAAATACGTTTCCTGATACTGCTGCATCCAGCATACCTTTGCCGACATAACCTGCATGTGCGGGCTCATGTCCGCTTCCGCCACCGGATACGATACCGACTTTCTCACTCTTCTCTCTTCTGGAGATAACGCCAAGGCCCTCACTGTGGATCACTGCAGGATTGGCCATCGCCAGTCCGTGAAGCATCTCCTCTACTACGTTTTCCGGTTTGTTGATGATTTTTTTCAATGTTTTTCTCCTTTCTTTCCGCTACACCCTCCGCCATACAGCAGCACGGTTCTATTTGTATCATAATAATACATTCTAAATACGCTTTCATTATAACATATCATCGTATTTTCGCAATAGTATTTTCCTCTTCTTGTGAATTTTTCCAGATTATTTTTCATCCCCGCCAAAGAGGCCGTCAAATCTCACCATTGCAGATCTTTTCGTTTTTCGCATGTCTCATTATGATACATTTTAAAAAGTTCAATTTGCCTTCTTCAACATTCAAATCTCAGCTTTTCAGAATCTCAACCGTTTTCCATGCCTCCGCAGCATCTTTGCAATAGACCTTGATAAAAACATCATTCATCATAAAGGAAAAACTGCCTGTTTCCGTCAGCGCTTTTATGACCTGATCCTGCGTCAGTTCTGAGATATCGCCCATGCAGTCCTGTAAATCGTAGCAGTCAGGCTGCGCATCAATGCACCAATGGATCTCTGTCCAGCCTTCCATCCCATAGCAGCTGCCATCCTCCACCTGCTCCGGTGTGACTCCTTTATAATAATGTCCTTCAAAGGCGTACGGCTCACCATCCTTCAGCTGCAGATAATATTCGCCGAGGAAATAACCGATACCCTCAAAATCAGGGATCTGGCCGACAAAGGCATCGGGGTAGTCCTCAAGGCTGACATTGGTAATCTCCGATCCTTTATCCATCGGGAACATCTCAAAATCGATCGGGTGCTCCCATACCCAATCCAGAAGCTCCGCCATGGCACTGCAGCTGTCCCACCCGGATCCGGCGATCTGATACCATGCCGAGTCTTTCCGGAATGTGATCGTCTTGCTGCTCTTCTCATTCCCGTATGCTGTGATCCGGATCCCGTCCCGTTCTGTTACCGTTACAGAAGGCGGAATGATATTCCCGTCCTTATCCACCTCAACAGCAATACAGTCCTGAATCTGCTCCACCTCCTGATACCCGGCCGTGATGGACAGGTCGCTGTAGGATTCGCCGCGCTGATGCCAGGAGAAGGTCACGCTGTAAAGCGTTCCGTCCTCATTGTAGTGGGCGACGCAGAAAAAAAGAGGATGCTCCGGCATTTCCGGGATCACGCCTCCGGTCTCCATCCGGCTGCGTTCGTCCGAGAAGTACCGGGAAGCCGCATAAGCAATTTCGCTGTCAGCAATGGATTTCGACGAAGCCATATCCCCGCCGCCAGCATTGTACTTAAAATAATTTTCTGCCCGGAAGCTCTCTGACCACGTCAAAACAGGGGTTTTATCGTTTCCATGCGTCAGAAAAAGCATTGTCCCCATTGCCAGCAGGCACAGACAGGCAGCCGCAGCCACCCACCTTTTCCAAACAGTCCGCTTCTTTTTCCGGCGCAGGGCATCCACGCTCTGCACCATATCATCGTCGATCCTTCCCAAAGAATCGATCACTCTGTCTTTACTCATAAATCAAACCCCTCCTTTACGAGATATGCTTTCAGGCTCTGACGGGTGCGGTACAGCATACTCTTGGCCTTTGACTCACTCATGCCGCAGTATGCAGCCACATCCTTCAGAGGATCAAAGAAATAGTACCTGCCAATGAAGGTATTCCTCGCATCGTCCGGAAGTGTACGCAGAAAACGATTGATCGCTTCGCCCAGCATTTTGGCATCCAGCGCCTTCTCCGGTGTGTTACCATCTGAGAAGCAGTCTCCAAGCTCATCCAGGGAAATGGCATACTCTGAAGCATAGCGCTTTGCACTGTGCTTTTTGCGGAACACATCGATGGACAGCTGCCGCGTAATCTTTCCCAGATAGGTGGAAAGGACATCCGGTCTGTGTGTCGGCATGGAATTCCATGCTTTCAGATATGTATCATTGACACACTCACGACTGTCCTCAAAATCGGAGACAATATTGTATGCGATCTTCGACAGATATGCTCCATACTTCTGCTGCGTCTGGCAAATCGCGTCTTCGTTTCTGTCCCAGTACAAGGCAACGATCTCCGTATCCTTCACAGGCGTACCTCCCTTCCGGTTTGCTGTTTTACAGATTCCTTCCCTATATATCCCGTAAAAAAACGATTCAGGTTTTATGAACTATAAGATACTATCTATCATTCTCCTGCTTTCCATTTAAGCATACAGCAAATCGGACAGCATTTCTCGACTTTATTTACCTGAATGCAAAAGGACACGCCGCAGTTAAGGCGGCATGTCCGGGAAGATCACGTTTTTCCGACAAGTTACCGTTCCTCTCCATACCATTTCAGTATGCTGGCGAGGTTTTCCGGGCTGACATACTCCAAATAACAAATCCTGTAACCATTGCTTCACCTCCACGAATTCGGCCGCGGCTGCTGTCCATCCTACAATGTAACTATCAGATAATCATGATCAACAGCTCTCAAAAATCTGCCAAAAACATCTTCTGTTTTCAGCCACAGACTTGATGTGTTGATACATGGATGACACGCAAAATATTTCTCTTTGAGTATGTCCCTGTCCACGATCAGTTTTACATGGTTTTCGATATCATTCATAAGTCCCAGTACGCTCACAGATCCCGGCGTAATATCAAGATACTTCTCCATGAAACAGGGAGGCGCAAATGATAAGCTGGAGCTATTGATCTGATGTGATATTTCTTTTGTTTTAAATTTCTTATCTCCGAGAATTGCCAGCAGATAAAACTTCGTCTTCTGCGAATTACACAGGAACAGATTTTTACATATGACTGCCGGTTCAAGAATCTTATCGATTTCCGCACACGCTTCCATAGATTCTACGGCGTCATGGTCAACACGCTCATATTCGATCCCAAGGCTGTCAAGAAAATCATATGTTCTTATCCTTTTCCATGATGATCCCCCGATAATCGATCAGCAAAAAATGGAAAGCCCGGAGGGACGGGCCGTCGTCAGCCTTCTGTTTCCCTCTGAAAGATCGATTTCCTGTCAGCGCAGTATTCCTGACAGCATAGATGGATCAGCAGTTCCTCCACCGACGCGGCAAGGGCAAGCAGACAGACCACCGTAAAACAGCAGGTCCGCTATGCTGTCCAGCCTTGCACCGAACTCGCTGGCTGTCCCTGTCCTTCTTGCCAGCCAGCCATCCAGTGCATCTGTCAATCCCGTAATCGTGTAAATTATAAGAAACCAGGTATAGTCCAGAGAAAGAAACAACAGAACAAGAGAAGCGGCGATCCGCACAGATGTGATGGTATCAGCCGTATTCCATTGATGTGCCTGCGTTCTTTTCCCTTCCACCTTTCCTTCCGTTTCCGGTCGTAATTGTACCTGCATAATCAGCCTCCGTCAGTAATCCGCGCCTGATCTCCCCGCTCCAGTTCAGCGCCGTAGCGGAAGATGAGGGATGCCATGATCAGAACGATGCCCGTACCCACGCTGAGGAGATTACTGATGTCGCCGCTTCTCTCCACGCCCAGGAAAACCGTAATAACAGCTACAATTACAATAGCCACGATGGGCATATAGATACAGCGAATGCCCAGTCTCCTGAGCTGTGCTGCTCCGTTTTCCGTAAAAGGAGTCCCCTCCGCCTGCTCGGTTTTTAAATACCGATAAGCAAAAGTCAACAGAATAGATTCTGTAACCAGAAATACCATATTGGAAAGCAGCTCAGCCATCGCCCCATTGAAAGTGGCACCTCCAAAGTTTAACTTGATCTCCTCACCGAATATACTGAAAACCTTCCCTCCGCTATGCCATGCTAAAGCACACAAAGCACCTACGGCACAAAACGACGCGCCAACGATGCAGAAAACAGTTGCAATTTTCGTGAGAATCTGAAAAACCCGAAAGGTCTTCTGAATAGTATTCAAAGATTTCATCACCTCCCCCCCAAGCTGAATATTGATTTTTCTGTTTCAAACCGGATCTCAAAAGCATCACCCTGAGTTGTCTTAATCTCCGTCCTCCAAAATCCTGCCGTCCGCCGTGACAGTCAGATACATTTTTTCCATGTCAACGTCAAAAGAAAATTCACCTGACGCCACCACATTTCCCTGCGCATCTTTTACGGTGATGGTAAAGTTCACCGGAACGTCCAGGGCATCCTTGGCAACCTGCATGATATCGTTATCCATAAAGATGTATTCTCCGCTTTCCATGGCCGTATTGTCCGCATTGACCACTCCACCGCCGCCGGAATCGTAAGACATGGAAACGGAATATACATCGTTTCGTTCCAACTTCACATACACGCCATACTGCTCCGACTGACTGAGAAAGCCTGACCCGGCCTTCCAGATGGACGTTTCATAAAGTCTGGTTTTCAGAATCACCTCGTTGACCTCTCCCTCGACCGGGATCGTGATGTCAAAGTCTCCTGTCTCAAAAAAGCCGAACACGGCACTGAACCGAAACCCTACATAGAGCGTTCCATCCCGTTCTTCGCTGTAATATCCGCAAAATCCTTCAGGAAAAGAGCCCGGAAAGAACCCTGTGATACGAACGTTTTTGTCATTCACCTCCACAGAGGTAATTCCTGCGCTCTGGCAGGAACGGAATCCGCCCAGCTTCCACCCATAACGTCCGGCAAGAAACACTGCCGTCAAAATTACCGCAATGACCAGCAGCACAATCAATGTTCTCTTCAATAATTTCACACGGAATCCCGCCCAGCGTTTTCTCCTTCTATTTTACAAAATGGCCGCCTTCGCATATAGGCAGTTTTTATATCCATATGTGTCTGTTTTATAGGTGCTTTTCCACCAGCAGGTCCTCAAACTCAAATTTTCACTCCTGCAAGGGCCAGAAATTTTTTATCCGATTGTATTCCCTGCGTCACGAACTTCCCATCCCGAAACAACGCATATGTCGTGACGGGAGCAGGTACATTCTGTGCAGAATCCCTGTCGGTAATATGGATCGCCTTAAAACGGATATTATGTTCTCTGGCCGCCGCTTCCACTCTCGGTACCCAATAGTATGTAAAAGGACACTGATCGGTGTAATAAAGAAGAAATCCCTCTTCCTCCACTTTGGGGTACCTGGCACATTCCTTGAACTTTGGCGGTTTTGCATCCAGGTCAAAGGGCAGATACATGAGCGTGATCCCGTTTGCTGAGGTGTCCGCAACGGAAAAGCCTTTATGAACCAGGTATCCCGGATCGGAAAGAAACTCTTTTTTCCTCTTTTCAGAAGAAAGAATACAAAGCCCCTTCCGTCCCTTCTCTTTCGCATCACGAATACACTCATCCAGCAGATCACTGGAATAACCATGTCCCTTCATAGAGCCGGAGACCCACAGGCAATTGATATAGATGTATCCCTCTGCACAGATCGGCATCCACGCGTTCTCCGCCGGAATATATTCAATAAAGCACTTACCCCTTTCTTCGCTCCTGTAAAAGACAAGGCCTTCCTCAAACCGTTTCCTGAGCCATTCCTTTTTTACAATGCTCTGCTTGTTGGACATGGCACAGCAAATATGCTCTTTATCAATATTTTCCTTCGTAATTCTCAAATAGTTCATCCTGTTTATTCCTCCTCCCTGTGTTTCCACTCTTTCAACTGACAGATTCTGAAGCATCCTTTATTATATAATAGATGTCCTATCGTTCGGTAGTCAATAGATAGAACAGGAATCGTCACGTTATTTTCCGTTTTGGACGATCATGTTATAAGCCCATAAAACAAGCACCGGCTCTACATCATCCCATGTACCAGCCGGTGCTTCACTTAACATATCGTATCATACATCCCTCTTATTTACTTGTATTTGTCGATCAGATTATTCTCTCATAATATGCTTCCAGAAACTCTTCGATCTTCTTCCATACGTTCTTCATAAACATTCCTCCGTTTCTTTAACCAGATAAACTTCCGGAAATTCTGCCATGATTGCTTTATTTACGTGCGCATTCTTTGTAGTACTCTTCCAGAAACATCTCTAATTTCTTCAACATAGCTTTGTCCTCCTTATTATTTATTGTGGAAAATTTGTATTTCCTTTTGATGGTTTAACTATACCACCAGGAGGGACAATAGTAAAATACATATATGATCACAGTTTCAATACCTGTAAAGTATTAATATGCTCTTTCAGGGACATCTTTTACAACATGGATCATCTTTTACGAAAGAACATTTCCCCCGAAGGCGCAGAACACGCAGCTAAATGTCTGAAGGCGCTTACAAGTGTTGCTCTGAACCGAGAAGATCCTCGGGCATTGTCGATGAGCAGTCAGTCCCGGATATGTAATTTCTGTTCTATTTTCTGCTGCTGAATTCATATGCTCCATTTTTTCTGTGTTGGACAGAGGATTCGTGGAGGATGATTTTATGTTCAGAGCAATTCGTAAAAAGAAAAATGAAATCACGGTAGACGCTGCAAAAGCGCTGCTTCGTTGTTCCCGCCGCGGTATTCTGGCTGTTAATGGTAATGACGGTTATCCCTATGTCATTCCGATCAATTATCTTTATGATGAAGCTTCAAATAAAATTATTTTTCATGGTGCGAAAGCAGGCTATAAGGTGGATTGCCTGAAAGCATGTGACAAGATCTGCTTTTTCAACTACCGCACTTGGCGGCGTTTTTAAGAACGTTTTTAAGAATACATTTTTCAATTCTCTGACACTCTTCATCAAAATCTGTAAGGGCCGGACTGATGCTGTGCCTCTCCTCTCATTGCTTCCAGGGCCGTTTTTTCCCATGCCAGCCGTTCTTTTCCCAATAGCCGTAATCCGGTTCCATTGGCGGCTGGAAATGTTTTTGGGCAAAACGCATCAGATAAAACCACTTCTTTGCCCGGATATTGCTGCCGTTTCTTCCTGCATTTTCTTTGATCCGACGGGACAGTCGATCTGTTTTTCTATGAATGCTGTTCAGGATCCTGCCCGGTATCTCATCAGGCTTTACTGCCTGCACGCCTAAGCCCAGTTTATACACCTTACGGATGCCCCACATTTCCAGACTGTCTGCCATATCCTGTACAGTGCTTTTCATCCCGCCGCCTGCAGCAGTTGCTACGACAACTGCCTGCTTTCTGCTCATTTCCGGCAATGGTCTGTGAACCATCCACCAGGTTCCAAAATGATCCAGGAAGCTCATCATAGGACCTGCAGCGTGGTAAACATAAACCGGACTGTCAAGAATCAGCAGATCCGCTTCCAGCATGGCCGCAATCAGCGGTTCCAGTTCCCTGTAATGGGGACAGTTGCTAAGATCCGTTTTGAAGCAGGTATAGCAGCCGAGACAGGGCTTATTAAAATCCCGCGGCAGGAAAAATTCCCGAATTTCCCCTCCCACTTTATTGGCAAGTTCTCTTGCTACCATGCAGGTATTTCCTTCATGATTCTGTCCGTGGATCATAGTAATTTTCATTTTCTCATCCCTCACTCTGGTACATATTATTCTGAATATCTGAGATCACTCTCAATTTGCACTTATATTCTATAAGAGTATTCCGGCATTTTATAGGTTGTTTTTTCACCTATATGTGTTCGTTTTATAGATACTATGTTTTATATCTGCTAATGTGTGTGCGTAATTTTTGTGCGTGCGATAAACAAGATGCTCCCCTCTGAACAGGCATTTTATGGAATACTTGCCGCTCAGAAGGGAGCATCTTGTTGAATTATCTTCTTTATAAATAACCATCCGGATCAGAATCCATTGCCGGTCAAACAAATATCACAGGTGTTTCTGGAAATTACCGGATATCCGGCATCCTTCGTTAAATACTACAAAGGCATGCTCATCCTCCTCCCGTACCAGCCGCCTCAAAATCGTCGCTTCATACTTGGAGAGCACAGAATAAATAATGGTAACATCTTTTTCCGTATATCCACCTACACCATCCCAGATCGTAGCACTTCTGTTTAATTCACGAATGATACGGTCACATATCTGCTTTCCGTCAGTCTTTGTAAAGATCATCGCCTGAACGGTGATGCTCTGGGTATGTACTTTGTCCACGATCATTGCTGAAAATACCGCATAAATGATACAATAAACAGCTACCGACACATCGAACAGGAAAATACAGACTCCATAAATCACCGCATTGATCAGCATGGAAAGCTTTCCGACACTGAACCCTTTGCTTTTCTTTGCCAGATATACTCCCAGAATATCGAGGCCGCCGCCGCTGCCGCCTGCCTGCAGCGTCAGTCCTCCGCCTGCTCCACAGATGATTCCGCCAATCAGCGTACAGGTAAGCCGGTCTTCAATAATTGGAGTTTTAGGCACCGGAATGATACTCAGGAATAACGTAACACAAATGACATTGATTCCGGTTTTAATAAGGAAGCGTTTTCCGATGCTCTTCATCGCCAGAATGAAAAGCGGAAGGTTCAGAAGGAAGTATAATACGGCACTGATATTGATATTCCCCGGGTCGATCTGCAGTTTATCTACCAGCACCGATTGGGTTATCTGGCTGATGCCCATAATGCCGCTGGCATAAAATCCCATGGAGGATACAAAAGTATTCATTCCAAAAGAATAAATAAGGGCGCCCACCACACACATAAAATAGCGCATCCACCGATTTTCCTGCATATATTCTTCTACATTTTTCATTACTTTTCCCTCAGTTTTCCCTCTTTCACAAAGCCGTTACTGTTCCTTCACCAGAAGTTTTTCTATCTCTACAATATACATGGTATGCCAGTTTCCATTGGGATACCAGAGTTTATCGATCTCCTGCTCCAAAAGAAAAGAGGCACTCATCGGCTGCGCATATAGCTTGCGACACAGAAAAGCAATCTCAGAATCCGAAAAATAAGGAACACCCTCCTCTTCTGAAAGAACAAGTCCTGATTTTGCAATTTTATCTTCATCCCGTCCCGAAACACTGCCAAAATAGGACAAGAGTTTCCTGTGACAGTCATTCAGCACCGAAACGGACAGCCGATCTCCGGCATCCACAAATTCCTTTGTATAGCGGGAATCTCGAATCACAAGATACGCCACCGGCTTTCCCCACATCACTCCTACACCGCCCCAGGAAGCAGTCATAGTATTAACTTTATCTCCTTTTTTTGTCGTTATCAGCAACCAATCCTTTCCGATCATCTGAAAAGGATTTCTTGTAAGCTCTTCTGGTTTTATCTGCTTCATTATGCAGCCTCCTTTAATCTTCTTACTGGAATCATAACACAGGAATCCTGGAAGTACAACACCTCCAAATAACTGTATCCTAAAATTTTACTTTATATACAGAAGACACCCCCACACAAAACGAATACCATTTTGTATGGGGATGCCCTCTTCAAAGTCATCAGAGTATTTTAAGGAAAATAATGTCAAATTATTTGTCAAACTCAAAAAGGGTGCTACACAACTAAATCACTTAGTTATAAAGCACCCATGTTGAACAAACATACTATATCAATACTATAAGATGATTGCTGTTCAGCCACATTTCTTTAATTCAAATTCTCTGTCATCATTACTGAAGCTTTCCGTCCTTCATCACGCATACACCGTCAATGATACAGGTCGGACATTTCATGATCAGGTCAATATGAACCGGGGTATTGCAGGTGCCACCATAAGCAAGATTGTTACCAATACCGATATGCATGGTACCCATAACTCCCTCATCCTCCAGCATACGACCGCTTAATTTTCCGGCAGGGTTCAAACCAAATCCAACCTCTGCCGCATTGTATACGCGGGGATCATTAAAACCTGCCAGGGTTTCTCTGAGCACATCAGCCTCTTTTCCGCCTTCAATGGAAGTAATATAACCTTTTTCCACCTTAAGAGTGATCGGTGTTTCAATGAGTCCGATACCGGGAAGCGGAATACTTCCGTCAATAACCAATACACCCTCTGCGGAATTGTCAGCAGGACCGACGGCACACTCGGCATCGGGCGGTGAGGAAGCCTCTCCTTTTTCTCTGGAGACACCGTAACCTGTATCGGCATGACGCCCTTCAATGGATGTATGGAAATTCGTTCCTGCAGGCGTTGTAATAGAAAGCTCCTTGCCCACAATTCTTGTTTTTAAATCATCTACAATTTTACGGATCTCACCCCAATCTGTAAACAGACAGCCCTCCTCCAGCATTTCCATGGAATAGTCAGCCATATTCACAAAACGGGAGCCGGCTTCACACGCCTCAATTCTTGCACTGCTGTTATACAGAGAGAATGTGGTTGCAGAAAACATCACATCCGACTCCTTCATTGCTGCCGCGATCGCATCGGTAGGTGCTTCGCCGTGGGTAGAACGATCAGGCATGCAGACTAAAGTGGTATCGGTAAATGCTGCTGCACATTTATACATCGCTTCTCCGATTTCTTTGCTCGTATTATCCGTAATTACAAGGACACGTTCTCCCTTTTTTACCTCACCGCAGGTGTGGAGGAGAATTTCGCAGCCCTTCATTGCTTTTTCGCTCATAAAGCCTCCTTTTCGAGGCCTTCTTTCAGCCTCTAATTATTATAGTTTCTGTAATTTGCATTGGTAAGGCGGTTAGCACTGTTTTCCACATGATGTTTCACCGTCTCATATACCAGATCTTCATCTTTTTGTTCCAATGCCTGTACAATTTCTAAATGCTCTTTCGTTGCGACAACGATGATTTCCTTCTTTGCTTCTGCATTGTCATATTCTGCAGCCCACCGAAGCCGCAGCGAATGAGCTTTCATGTTCTGCAGCGTTGACTTTAAAAACCGGTTATCAAGATAATCCACCAGCATCTCATGGACTTCAAGGTCAGAGCTTATATACTGTTCCATATCCTCCGGATTATCAAGGACCCAGGATACATTCTTTTTGGCCTCCTGAATCTTTTTATCAGGTATACTCAAGGTGGACAGTTTTGCCGCATATGGCTCCAAAAGCGCCCTCATTTCCCAGATATAACGGATATCTTCCTTTTTAACCTCTGCAACAAGAGCACCTTTCCTTGGAACGATCGTCGTAAACCCATCACGCTCCAGCATATTCAGGGCCTCACGGATCGGGGCTCTGCTGATATTCATCTCCGTAGAAAGGTCTTCTTCACGAAGACGGACACCCGGCTTTAATTCCCCGTGAATAATCCGCTCTTTTAAATTATCGTACACCAGCTGTTTCAGTGATGGATTCGCCCCAAAGTTTGACGTTGCCATATGATGTCACCCCCGACCAAAATTTAAATTCTACTTTTGTTTTTATCACAAATTGGCAGGGTTGTCAAATTTTAGCAATAGTTCAAAAAAATCTTTCTTCTTTATTATTTGCCCGACATTCTCGCTGCCTTAATTTTTTTCTTTTTTCTGCGTAAAGTCTTATCAGAAAGCATATCCCATTGAGCACTCAGCATCTTCTTGATTTCCTTCGGTTTCTTTCCAAAAAGAGAAACAATACCATCAGGAAGGAACGCCAGTGTCAATATTACGATCACTCCGTATAAGATCATACGAAGCTGATCTGTGGAACGAAGGAGTTCCGGAAGGAAAGTCAGAAGGATCGCACCAATGATTCCTCCCTCCAGACTGTAAAGACCGCCAACGATAGCCATAGATACAAGGATCAGAGACGGCTGCCAGCGGAACTGTTCCGGGCTTAAATATCCGATAAAGGGTCCATAGAGAACGCCGGCCAGACCAGCAATGGAGGTTGCAATGACAAACGCCACCATCTTATACTTTCTTGTATTGATTCCGATGGACTGAGCTGCTTCCTCAGATTCTCTGATGGAAATGAAGAAACGACCGAACTTCACCTTAACAATTCGTTTTAATGCAATGTATACAATGATCAGAATTGCCATACAAAGGAAGAAATACGGCTGAAGCCCTGTGAAATCAATGGGACCTATTGTCGGAGCCTTAATACCGGAGATACCGAAAGGTCCGTTTGTCAGCCATACCATATTTAAAAGAAGCACATAAATAATCTCACCAAAGGTCTGAGTCACAAGAGCCAGGTAGGAACCGCCTTTAAGCTTCAGGGTTGGAATAGAAAGAACCCAGCCAAACAGACCTGAGATCACCATAGCTACAGGAATCGTCAGCCAGAAATTCAGTCCCGCCTTTGTCATCAGAATCGCTGAAGTATAAGCACCGATTCCCATGAATGCCGACTGCCCTAAGTGGAGCTGTTTTGCATATCCGGAAATAATTACGATTCCCATTACCGCAATGGCATTGATCAGAGCATTGATGCCTACAAATACAAAATAGCTGTTAAAGGAAAGATAAATCACCAGGGCCAGCAGAATGACCATTACGATATATTTTCCATACTTTTTTATCATATTCATGTCGTTCTCCTTCCCTGATTAATGCTTTGTCTTGACACGGCGGAAAATTCCATAAGGGAAAAACGCCAGAATCACAATGCCTGCTACGTACACGATCAAATCCTTGTATGCAGAAGAGATATAGGTGGCAGCCATAGTCTCTGTCAAACCAACCAAGAGTCCGCCGACTACTGCACCGATAAAGTTTCCAAGACCTCCTACTACTGCCGAAATAAATGTTTTCAGCGCCAGAGAGGATCCAAGCTCGATGGTAACAGAATAAAGAGGAGATACCAGCATACCTGCAATACCACCCAAAGCCGCTGTGATAGCAAATGTAGCTGCTCTCGTATTGAATACCTTGATTCCCATCAGGCTGGCTGTAGAGGGATCCTCAGATGCAAGTCTCAAAGAAAGTCCAAACTTTGTTTTTGAGAAGAAAAGCTGAAGGATCACCAGGAACGCCACTGCGATGACGAAGATGCATATATTATTAAAGGGAATCGACACCGGCCCAATGGCAATTCTGGTTGAAGGAAATACATTGGTCAAAGCTCTCGGCTGCGGCCCGAATATCAGCAAACAGGTATTACTTACGACGGTCGACAGAGAAATCGAAACCAGCATAAAAGTCAGTGCCGATGCATTTCTAAACCGTTTGAAAAGAACCTTTTCCAGTACAAAACCGTAAAAGAGCATAAACAGAGTAACGATCGGCATCGCAAGTATAAAGGGGATATTACAGCTGATCACCACGGTATAAATTACAAATGCGCCGATTGTTATGGTATTGGAATGTGAAAAATTCAAATACCCCAGTGCCTTGAATACCATCGTAAATCCAAGGGCAGCTAATCCATAAATCATGCCGATGGTTATACCATTGACAATCTGTAAACCTAAAAGTCCCATTCTCTCACCTCGTTCATTTTCTGAAACTGCAGATTCAAGCTGCGTTCTGAATCTACAGAGGTTTTACCAACTCGCCGTAAAGATCCGGCCTTCTGTCTCTGAACACGGGCATCTGTGCCCTCTCCGTGAGGAGCATGGACCGTTCTAACGTTGCGTAGATAATCGTTTCCTCTTCTCCTGCCGTCGCGATCAGTTCACCTAACGGATCTGCGATGGCACTGTGACCAAAGAATTCCATTCCGCTGTTTTCTCCGATTCTGTTGCAGGACACTGCATAGAATCTGTTTTCAAAGGCTCTTGTGGAAGTCAGTCGATGAAGCATTTCAGGCTGATTTGAGAACCTGGGCATATTCCAGAGCATAACCAGAATCTCTGCACCCTTCAGTGCGTAATTCCTTGTAAGCTCTGCAAACTGATTGTCGTAGCAGATTCCCATACCGATTGTTCCGATATCAGTCTGGAATACATCATTTGTATTGGCCGGGATGAAGTAATGCTTCTCGTAGCCGGGGATATGTACTTTTCTGTGCACGCCCACGATCTTTCCTGTGGGGGCAATCAGCACTGCTGAATTATAGAGAGTTGCAGGAATCTGCGGATGAGCCTCTGTCATTCCGGAAATAATATACACATCATATTTCTTTGCAATCTCACCGAGTGCTTCCGTGAATTCTCCGGGAACCTTGTCGGCACACATTACATAATTGTGTCCGAATTCCTTATTTCTCTCACGGATATATCCAATGCTGCAAAGTTCCGGAAACACCACTAAATCTGCATTTTTTTCTTCCTTTGCCTTCTTTACGGCATTTTCCATATAATTCAGGTTCGCTGCCATGTCAAAAAGAACGATATCCATCTGAACCGCTGCTACCACTACTTTTTCTTTCATCGTTTTTTCTCCCTCCAACATACAATATTGACCCTTCCATCTTTATGTCCGGCAGGGGAGATCCCCTGCCGGATACAATGCTTTAGTTAGTCGATGCGGAATCAAGATATTCCCAATCGTTGTTGTCTGTAGCCTGAACGATCATAACATCACCGATGTATTCACCGGTTGCCGGATCAATAGAAATGTTGCCCTGCATACCGTCATGATCCTTGGTATTGCGGATTGCTTCCTGAATCTTGGCAGCGTCGGTAGAACCGGCCGTCTTGATTGCGTTCAGAAGAATCATCGTTGCATCATAAGCTCTTGCGGAGTTCTGAGAAGGAATTTCACCAAATTTTTCTTTATAACGCTTTACAAAATCCTGTACCTTCGGATCTGTACTGGTGGAAGTGAAAGGTACGGAGTTGATGCAGCCTACATATGCACCGTCAGACAGAGAGAAGGTATCTGAATGAATAGTTCCTGTGCCGCTGTAGAACTGAATATCCCATCCAAGACCTCTTGCCTGCTTCATGATCAGAGCACCGGGAGTGTACTGGCACCAGATAAACAGACAATCAATATTTTCACTCTTTAATTTGCTGAGCTGGGTAGTCATATCCTTATCTTCATTTGCGAAAGATTCAGAAACGACCTCAAGTCCTTTTGCAGTTGCAGCCTCGGTGATAGAGTTCAAACCACCCTGTCCGAAATCGTCGTTGGAATAGATAACGCCGATCTTCTTGGGAGATCCGGTAGTAGTAATGTAGTTGATCAATGCAGAACACTGCAGTCCGTCACCAGGGAAGGATCTGGAGATCCACTCACAGCCTGAGGTTAATACGGCCTCTGCAGAAGATCCGGGAGTGATCATAGGAATCTTATATTTGTTGATTACTTCCAGGTCAGCCAGTGTACAAGCACTGTTATGAGCACCTACGATAGCTACTACTTTATCCTGATTGATCAGTTTAGTAACAGCAGATGCAGACTGAGATGCAGAAGAAGCGTCATCTTCGTAGAAAAGCTCTACCTTCTTTCCATCAATACCGCCAGCTGCATTGAAATCCTCCACAGCTAACTGCTTTCCTTCCAGCTCGTCGGTACCGCCGTTGGAGCTGTCGCCGGTCAGAGGGCCAACTGCACCAATTCTGATTGTCTCATCCTTCTTTGAGCCGCATCCGATCATGGATACGCACATAGCCAGTGCCAATGCCAGACAACCTGCTTTTTTCAATGTCTTCATACGTGTTCCTCCTTTTGTTTTTATGCTACAGGCTCAATCTGAGCCAATAGTTTCTCTTTTATGCGCCGAGATATTTCTTCTGTACTTCATCGCTGGCAAGAAGTTCTGCACCTGTTCCCTCCATAGTCAGATGACCAACCTCGAGAACATATGCATAGTCAGCTATGCTGAGAGCCATTTCTGAATTCTGCTCCACGATAATAGACGGCAGACTCTTTTCTTCATAAATCTTTACTACCGTTTCAAACACAAAATCGATCAGATTCGGTGCAAGACCCATGGACGGCTCATCCAGAAGAAGAAGCTTGGGATTTGACATCAATGCTCTTCCAATGGCCAGCATCTGCTGTTCACCGCCGGATAATGTTCCGGCAAGCTGTTTACGCCGTTCAGACAATCTGGGGAAAAAGTCATAGACCATTTCAACATTTTTCTGGATCTCCGCCTTATCCTTCATGATATAGGCTCCGGCAAGAAGATTCTCATAGACCGATACGCTTTTGAAAATTTTTCTTCCCTCAGGACAAACCGAAATTCCTGTTTTTATGATCTCATGGGGCTGCAGATCCGTAATTTCCACGCCTTCAAATACCACTCGTCCCGAAGATGCCGGTACAAGTCCCGAGAGAACGTTAATCAGGGAGGATTTTCCTGCGCCGTTGGCACCGATGATCGCATAAATACCCTTTTTCTCAATGTTGATATTTACTTCATGAAGGGCCTGAATCACGCCATAATGACAACTGAGATTTTCGATCTTTAACATGAATTATTTCCCCCTTTTTTTACCAAGATAAATGCTGATAACATCTTCATTGGATTGGATCTCTGAAGGTGTTCCCTCGGCAATAACTTTTCCGTAGTTAAGTACAGTCAGGTTATCACAGAGGGACATAACAAATTTCATGTGATGCTCGATAAGGAGAATCGTCTTTCCGCTTTCTCTAAGCTTATGTACCAACTGTGCAGCTTCATCGCTTTCCTGCTCATTCATACCTGCTACCGGTTCATCCAAAAGCAGCAGCTTAGGTTCTGTAGCCAATGCTCTGGCAATCTCCAAAAGTCTCTGCTGTCCATATGGAAGGTTAGTTGCTTTTATATTCTCTTTTCCGGCAAGTCCAACGAATTCCAAAAGCTCTCTTGCTTTATCGTAGCATTCCTTTTCCTGCACCTTCAAAGCCTTAGTCTGGAATATTGCCGATCCCAAATTCACCGTCTGATGGGTACAAGACGCAGTAACTACATTTTCAAGAGCACTCATTTCCGAAAACAGATTGATGTTTTGAAATGTCCGGCAAAGACCTGCTTTCGCCACTGCGTTTGGTGTTTTTCCGGAAATAACCTGCCCGTCCATCTCCACGGTACCTTTCGTCGGAGCATAGAATCCGGTAATTACATTGATCAATGTGGTCTTCCCGGAACCATTTGGTCCGATCAGGCCTCTGATTTCTCCGTCCTTCACAGTCATATTGACTCCATCCAGAGCCACCAGGCCGCCAAAGTGCATAGATACTTGATTCACAGATAACATTCCGATACCTCCCTGTTTATTGGACTTTCTACCGCTTTAGTATATTGTAAATTGTATACAATTAGTTGTTTATAAAAAAGATACTTTCATCATTTTTGACTACCAGTATCCGTTTTAACAGCTTGTTTCTATCTATGATGCATCAATTTTAATATATAACCCTACAGTTTGTCAACTGTTTTGTGTAATTTCACCAAATGCTTTAAAACGAATATACTGTATAAAACAAATATATGTAAAATAGTAAAAGACGCCACTCCCCTTCAGGAATAGCGCCTTTGCTAATCTGTTGTTATAATAATCGTTTTTTTGTCTTTTGTCAACAACTAATTTTATTAACGGTTTGTTTTTCGAATTACTGTTCCATTCAGCACTCCCGTAGGCTGATCATCCTTCAAAGCGACTTTTCCGCCCACGATGACAAAACTCATACCCTTCGCCGTAGCTGTAGGGTCCTCAAAAGTAGCCCTGTCTGTAACTGTATCAGGATCAAAAATAATAATATCCGCCCGTTTTCCGGGTTCCAGCCTTCCAATGCTGTCCAGATGAAAGCGATCTGCCACACAGGACGTCAGCTTGGCAATCATGAATTCCAGCGGAATCTCCATTTCTCTGGAAAGGCGAAGCATTTTCGCATAGCAGCCGTATGTGCGAGGATGAGGATATTCTCCGTAAGGCATGGCATCTCCTCCGCACAGATACAAAGGAGATTGCAGCATCGTCATTGTATCGCTCATCAGAATACGGGCAATTTCCGGATCCTCTTCCGCCTCATTTCCCACATAATTGATATCCAGTTCCGACTCCACAAGAAGGTCAAGAAGCATCTCATTGAGATCCTGTCCTCTTAAAGCTTGGACATCCCGGATAAATTTTCCGCTGTATTCCGGATGACCTCCTACATGGCCAAAACGCGGCGGCTTTCCGTTGCCCATGGCAGTAATTCCGAGAAGATACTGCATCTCCTCGATGATACGGGCTCTGAGTGTCGGATTTTTTAAATTTTCCAAAGTCTTCTCAAAACCCCCCTCAACAGCCCAGCCGGGAAGAATCGCATGAATAAACGTACTGCCGGACAAATACGGCAGCGTTTCCAAAGTAAAATCACAGCCGTTTTCGTTGGCCTTTGTCATCTTATCAAGAAGAAGCTCTGGGTGACCATAATCGTACGGATATTTCGTCCGGTAATGGAGGATATGAATACGCGCCTTGCTTTCCTGGCCAACCCTGATGATCTCATCGATAGCGCTGCCTGGCTCACCCTGTTTGGGATAACGAATGTGAGTCAAAAACGTTCCATCGTGTTCCTTAAGCTTCTTTGCCAGATAAACAAGCTCATCAAAATCAGCATAGGTACAAGGATAATACGAAAGACCCGTGGACATTCCGACGCATCCTGCAGCCATAGCCTCATCAATGATCTCTCCCATAACGGAGAGACGGTGCTCTTTGTCCTCATCCCGGTTATAAAAACCGGAAGCTGCAATACGCGCCGCATTATGAGTTGCCGCCACAGCCACATTGATACCGGCTCCCTCAACCTCTTTCATGTAACCTTCAAAAGAAGAAAAGTCATGCTCAAGCAATGCAGGATCATAGCCAAACAGACCTGCACTGTATTTCATATTCTCATCAAGCCGCTCCTTTTCAAGAGGAACAAATCCAAGTCCGCACAGACCAACAACCTCTGTGGTCACACCCTGACACAGATCAAAATCCTGCCTGGGATTCTTCAGTAAATCCAGATCGGCATGGGAATGTGGATCAATAAGTCCAGGCGAAACCACATGCCCCGCAGCTTCGATCACGCAGTCCGCCAGTTCTTCCGAAAAGGGTCCGCCAATCTGTGCGATTTTATCTCCCTTGACCAAAATGTCCCCTGAAAAAGCTGGCTTATTGTTTCCATCAATAATACGGCCGTTTTTAATCAGCAGGGAATATTCTTTACTCATCTTCTAATCTCCATTTTTGCCAATAGTATACTTACTTCAGCTCAGAAAGTGCCTTCTCGATCCTGTCCATACCTTCCACGATCTTCTCCATGGAATTGGTGTAGGCGATTCTCACGCACTTGGGCGCATTGAAAGCACCTCCGGGCACGATGGCCACATGAGCCTTCTCCAGAATGTAGCTGCAGAAATCGAAGGAATCCTTGATTTCCTTGTCGCCATCCTTCTTGCCAAAATAGTAGCTCACATCGGGCAGCAGATAGAATGCGCCGTCCACGTTGGCACAGGTAATGCCCTCCATGGCAGTCAGACGTCCAAAGGTATAATCCTTTCTCTTGGCATACTCTCCCACCATGGCCTTGATGCTCTCATCATTGTTCCTGAGCGCTTCCACGGAAGCCCACTGAACGAAGGTGGTGCCGTTGGAGGTGGTGTGCCCCTGAATGGCATTGATGCCGGCTGCGATCTCAGCAGGAGCAGCTGTATAGCCGCATCTCCAGCCGGTCATGGCGTATGCCTTGGACATACCGTTGATCAGAATGGTGTGGTTATAAGCGTCCTCGGAGAAGGAAGCGACGCACTCATGAACCTTGCCGTTGTAGATGAGCTTCTCGTAAACTTCATCGGAAATAATGTAGAAATCATGCTTAACCGCCAGATCAGCCAGCTTTTCCAGGCTTTCTCTTGTGTAAACAGCACCGGTGGGGTTGTTGGGCGTGTTGATCATGATTGCGGCAGTTTTGGGGGTAATGGCTTTCTCAATGGCCTCCAGGTCAAGCTGGAAATCCTCCTTCGTGTCCACACATACGGGAACGCCGCCTACCAGCTTTACGATCTCCACATAGCTTACCCAGCCGGGCATGGGGATAATAACTTCATCGCCGGCGTTGACAACAGCCATAACGGCGTTGTTGAGGGCCTGCTTTGCGCCTGTGGATACACAGATCTGAGCGGGGGTATATTCCACGTTGTTGTCTTTTTTCAGCTTCTCGCAGATAGCCTGACGAAGGACAGCGATACCAGGCACGTTCACATATCTGGTCTTTCCTTCATCCAGTGCTTTCTTACAGGCATCACGGATATTCTCCGGGGTATCAAAATCAGGTTCACCGGCATTCATGCCGATCACATCCACGCCCGCTGCCTTCATATCGGCTACAACGCCCTCCAGCTCGCAGGTTGCAGACGGGGTAATATTCTGAGCAATCTTGCTTAACATGACAATCCTCCTGTTCTCTTTAATATCCGACCTCTTCCTTGACCTTTGCACCGACAAAACGCACTGCCGCCGCTGCCAGTACAAGGGTGGGGTCAATGTTGGGCCTGTCAATATGGAACAGCTCAAAGGCTACGGGAAGCTCTGTGCAGCCCAGCACAAGGACTTCGGCTCCGGCCTCAAAAAGTTCATCCATCGCTTTGTTGAAGCCGGACAGATCGATGGACAGATTTCCGGCTTTTACGCCTTTGTAAATCACATCCATCACAGCCTGCTGTCCGACCGGAGAAGGAGAAAGCATCTCGATTCCCGCGGCATCGAAAACAGTCTTGTAAACGCCCGACTGGCAGGTTCCGTCAGTGGCTAAAAGTCCGACCTTTTTGATTCCTCTCCGTTTGATCTCCTTTGCAGTCTCCTCAAGCATGTTGAGGAAGGGGGTATCCACAAAGGGCACGATCTGGTTATAGAAATAATGGGCCGTATTGCAGGGCATAATGAGCACATCCGCGCCCATTCCCTGAAGCCTTACGGCACTTTTTACCATCTCAGGGACGGGATTTTTCCCGCCGCTTAAGATGGCCGCCGTTCTGTCAGAAATCTCTGTGTTGCTGTCGATGCACACCCGCACGTGATCCTGGTCACAGGCTGCGTCGGTGATCTCCACAATCTTTTTAAACAAATCACATGTTGCCAGCGGTCCCATACCGCCTACGATACCAATTGTCTTTTTCATGATGCTTTTCCTTTCCCGGTTGCTTTTTGTTTTAGAGTATAAACCTATCTCCGGGTTTATTCAACATGAATTACAAAATCAGGACAGGAGGTCTCGCACTGACCGCATTTTACGCAGTCCTCTTCTCTGGCAGCCTCCACATAGTTGTAGCCCTTTTTGTTTACGTGATGAGTGATCTCAAACACATTTTTCGGGCAGATGCTCATGCAGATCTTGCAGCTCTTGCAAAGCTCTTTATCAATATATACCGCCATGGCAGTTTCCTCTCTTTCTTTTACGCGGGCGGTGGGCCAAAGGGCCCTATAACGCCCGCAGTATTTGACTTATTTAAGCAGAGACCGGATCGTCTCCACCATCTCCACAGGATTTTTCACCACATGGACACCGGCGTCCTCAAGGGCAGCGATCTTTGTCTTTGCTGTTCCCACATTGCCGCTCACAATGGCTCCCGCATGGCCCAGGCTCTTGCCCTGAGGGGCGTTGCGTCCCACGATCAGGGAAACCACCGGTTTCTTCACATGCTCCTTGATAAAGGCTGCCGCATCCTCCTCAGACCCGCCGCCGATCTCGCCGAGAAGCACAATCACATCCGTCTCCGGATCCTCCTCATAGAGAGCTACCGCGTCCTTCTGGGTAAAGCCCCAGATGGGACCGCCGCCGATGGCTACTACCGAGGACTGGCCGATGCCTGCATCCGTCAGGGTCTTGCCGATCTCATAGGACAGAGCGCCGCTCTTGGATACAACGCCGACACGTCCCTTTTTGAAAAAGCGGATGGGGTGAGCACCTACCTTGCATACGCCGGGTGCAATGACGCCTGCGCAGCCGGGTCCGACCAGAATCGTATTGTGAGCCTTTGCATAGGCAATGATCTCTACCACATCGTGAAGAGCGATCTCCTCCGTGGTCAGAACGAGAACCTTAATACCGGCATCAATGGCTTCAAAGCAGGAATCCTTTGCTCCTGCGGGGGGCACAAAGCTGATGACCGTATCGAAATCATGATGCGCCTTTGCCTCGGAAACATAATCGTAGACGGGAACTCCGTAAACCTCCTGGCCTCCCTTTCCGGGGGTAACGCCTGCCACAATGTTGGTGCCTGCCTCCAGCATCACCTTGGTCTGCAGGGAACCGGATTTACCCGTAATGGCCTGAACCAGCACCTTTGAATCTTTATTGATCAAAATTGACATTCCCTACACCCCCTCTACCTGATGTACAAATTCTTTTACTGTGTCGGACAGGATGTTGTACGTGGGCATTCCGGCTTCCTTCATAGTTTCCAGACCCACTTCCTCCATGGTTCCGCACATTCTTGTGAAGATCGGAATGGTAACGTTGTGCTCCTTCACATATTTTGTAATGCCGAGAGCCATGTTGTCCATACGGTTGAATCCGCCGATCAGCACGATGATGACACCCTTGATCTCCGGATGGCCGGTAAGGGTCAGATCCATGGCTCTGTACATAACCTCCTCGGTGGTCATGCCGCCCAGCTCGCAGAAGCTGGCAACATGGCCGCCCGCGTCATTCAGAAGATCCAGAGTCAGCATACCGGTGCCTGCGCCGTCGGAGATCAGGCCCAGATCGCCGTCCAGAGGAACGTAAGTGATGGTGGTCTCCTCCTTGAAAGGAGTTTCATAGGCATGAAGACTCTGCCTTGCAGCCTCCAGCTCCTCCATTTTCGCCTGCATCTGACGGGAATGATTGTCAATGACAAATTTGGAGTCCATAGCAACGAGCTTTCCGTCCACCACGCCGAGAGGATTGATCTCCACCAGAAGAGCCCCTGCCTTGAAGAAAGCATCCTGTACCTTCTTGACAAGAGCAAACAGGTCCTGTTTATCCTCCACCTGAAGCTTCTTGGCCAGGTATTTTAACTGATAGCCCTTGAGCCCGGTAAAGGGATCGATCTCCATTTTAACGATTTCTTCCGGATTGTCTCTGGAAACCGCCTCAATGTCCATTCCGCCCATGCGGCTGGCAATGAGGGTGGGCTTTGCCACTCCCTGGAGCGTAATGGAAAGATACAGCTCTCTCTCTGCCTTCATCATCTGTTCCGCCAGAAGTCCGTGTACCTTGTGTCCCTTGATCTCCATATTCAGGATGTCGTGGGCATATTTCTTGTAATCAGCCTCATTCTCGCAGACCTTCACGCCGCCGGCCTTTCCTCTTCCTCCTGTCATGACCTGTGCCTTCAGTACGAAGGGATAGGCCATGGGCGCAGGTGCGTCCTCAGAAGTGATCAGATGGCTTTCCGGCACGGGAATCCCGTATTCCCGCATCATCTGCTTGCCTTCATATTCAAATAAATTCATAGCTGCTCCTTATTTATAGTACAGGTTATGCTCCTTGGCATAAGCGGCGCCGGCCTCTACTGCCTTGAAGTTAAGCTCTACAAATCTGGGATTTACAGTATCCTTTACCACATCCAGAAGATCCTGATGACCAATGATACCGAGGGCCTCGCTTAAAAAGCCCAGCATAACCATGTTGGCTGCCATACGGTTTCCAATATCAACTGCGATCTGGGTTGCAGGTACTTCAAAGGTGTTCTTGATAGGACGGGTAATATTCGTTACCAGACCGGGATCAATGACAAGGACACCATCCTCCTCTAAGGTGGGGATGTATTTTTCATAGGCTGTCTGGAACATGGCTACCAGCAGGTTCTTCTTCTCCGCTACCGGGGAATTGATGGCTCTCTCATCAATGATGAGCTCTGCCTGACACTGGCCGCCGCGGGCTTCGGAACCGTAAGACTGGGTCTGAACGGCGTACTTGTTTCCCTTTGTAACGGCAGTCGTTCCTAAGATCACTGCGGACAGAATGATTCCCTGTCCACCAAAACCACATAAGGTAATTCTCTGGGGATATGCAACCATTTTCTTGTCCTCCTTACATTAACTCGTTGGTGCCCTCATAGATGGGCCTGTCCACACAGATGTACTCGCCGCAGCGAAGCTTGCCTTCCAGCTCTTCGGGAGCCATCTTCTTGGCCTGAGCGTCGGTATAGGTGTGCTCCTTGATCCATTTCTGTACAGCCACAGGATCGCCGGTCTTAAGAGCATAACGTCCGAAATGAGTCGGGCACTGAGACACGATCTCGATCAGGGAGAAGCCTTTATGCTGCAGAGCTCTCTCCATGGCCTTTTTGCACTGTGCCGGCTGAGCCGTTGTCCAGCGTTCCACGTGGGTAGCTCCTGCTGCCTGTGCCAGAGCACAAACGTCAAATCTGGGTTCTGCGCTTCCGTAAGGAGTCGTCATCGTTCTGGATTTTTCCGGAGTGGTAGGTGCCACCTGCCCGCCGGTCATGGCAAAGTTCATGTTGTTTACCATCACAACGGTCACATCCAGATTACGTCTTGCCGCATGGATCAGATGATTTCCGCCGATAGAAGCGATGTCGCCGTCACCGGCAAAGATCACAACGGGAGTATCCGGCTTCATCATCTTGACACCGGTAGCCCATGCCAGAGTTCTTCCGTGTACGCCGTGGAACATATCTGTCTTAATATAAACAGGAATTCTGGCTGTGCAGCCAACGCCTGCGATATGGATCATTTTCTGAGGGTCCATATCAAGCTCTTCCAGAGCCTGCATGTAATAATTCAGCACCTGTCCGCAGCCGCAGCCGGAGCAGAAGAAGTGCGGAAGCTTTTCCGGTCTTAAATATTTTCTTCTGGGATTGATTTTAAGCTCGCTCATCTTATTTAACCCCCTTCTTGATCTCTTCTAAAATCTCATAGCCGGTATGTACAAGACCCAGATTCTTGGTTACGGGAATGACCTCGCATGCACCGTTTGCCACTCTTGCGATCTCATTGACATACTTGCCCATGTTCATTTCCACTGCAAAGATCTTGGAAACATTCTTTGCCACCTCAGCAATGGCCTTTTCCGGAACGGGCCATACGTTGCAGAGCTTGAGAACGCCAACCTTGATTCCGCACTCTCTTGCCTTTTCAGCAGCCTCGATGGAGGGACGAACCTCGCTGCCATAAGCAACGATGGCATAGTCTGCATCATCCATCATAAAGGTCTCAGTACGGCAGATCTTGTCCGCGTTTTCACGAATCTTTCCGCATACTCTCTTATACAGTCTGTCAAATACAACGGGATCCCAGTCGATGCTTCCCTTTTCATCGTGGGGATTCAGGGAGTAGATCGTCTTGTAGCCCTCTCCCAGAGGTGCAAAATCAGGGCAGCCAAACTCAGGCGCTGCGAAGGGCTGATACTCCTCCGGTGACAGGGTAGTATAATTTCTGTTGTAAAGGTCGATCTGAGATGCCTCAGGAATATCAAGACGCTCACGCATCAGGGCGATGGTCGTCTCGGACATGATGATAACGGGGTTTCTGTATTCTTCTGCCAGGTTGAAGGCCCAGATGGTATAATCATAGAGCTCCTGTACAGAAGAAGGACATACAACAATAGCTTCATAATCGCCGCTGGCGCCGTATCTCATCTGATATACGTCTGCCTGGCTGGCATAGTTCTCACCGCGGCATCTCTGTACGTCTGCCACGACCAGCGGAGCCTCGATGGTGTAAGCGTAGCCAAGGCCCTCCTGCATATAGTTATAACCGGCACTTGCCGTAGCCGTCATAACCTTACCGCCTGCCAAAGATGCACCGGTACATGCAAAAATGGAAAAGAGCTCGTCCTCGCCCTGTACAAACTTGCCGCCCACCTCCGGGAGTCTCTGTGACATCCTCTCTGAAATTTCGTTGGCAGGTGTAATGGGATAACCGCCAAAGAAATTACATCCGGCACTGATGGCGCCTTCTACAAGTGCGTAATTCCCCAGCATAAAATGTACACCGGTTTTTACACGATCCTTTGATGCTTTTACGACTGGCATATAAGTTCTCCTTTCTCGTTAACGGGTATCACCCGAATTGTTCTCTTTTGTACATTATATATTGTCGACAATTCCACGTCAAGCATTATTCACAATTTTCTTTTAAAGATCTTTCCGTCTTTCGTCAAATCAGACAGGATGCAGCCCAGAATATGGACTGCATCCCAGTTTCTTCCTATAAAGGAAGCATTGTTCCGATTTTCTTTTCCATGGCAAGACGGAAGATCTTCTCCCCGCAGGCCACATCGTTGAGTCCGATCCCCTCGGTAAAGGTAATGATCCGCTCCTCTTTTCGCTCCCGTCCCGGAGCCCTTCCTGTTACCAGTGCAGAAAGCTCCGGCGGCGTCTCCCTCAGGGTCCTGTAATGGCCGATGCTTCTGCAAAGATCATACATGGTCGTATCGTCGATATAAATCTTGTCAAACTGTTCCACTGCCTCATCGTAAAAATGCGATTCTGCATTGACGGGAACTGCTGTGAGCCCCGGCTTCAGCCAGTCCGCCTTCACCAGCTTAAACTCATCCCCATGTGTCACCGGCGAGCTTCCGAGAAAGATATCTGCTTCCCGCATGACCTTCTCCGGATCCCGGCAGGCCTCTATGGACACCTCCGGGAACCGTTCGCTCATCTCCTTCACATAGGCATCGACTGTCACTGCTCTGGGCGCCCAGGCATACACCTTCCGGATCCCGGGGCATTCACACAGAGCGGCCTCCAGATTGGTCCGTCCCTCCATGCCGCAGCCGTAAACCCCCACTGTCTCACTGTCCTGATTGGCCAGATACCGAAGAGCCAGGCCGCTGACAGCCGCCGTCCGCATAGCAGTCACATAAGTGGCATCCATAATACAGACCGGAGCTCCTGTCTCCATATCATTGATAATGACGAAACCAGTGAACCGTGGAAGCCCTTTGTCCCGGTTTGTGGCACAGCCGGACAGCCACTTAATGCCTGCCGCCTTTGTCCGGTTCACTGCACAGCCCATGCCCAGCATAAACAGATCCGGATTTGGCTGCACGGTAATCTTGGGAGGCATGACGATGTCTCCGTTTCCCTTATCCCTGTGCGCCTCCTCCATGGTATCAATATAGTCCTTCATCGTGAGCCCCACAGCCTTCACGTCAGCCTGACTCAGATAAAGCACCTCTCTCCCGATGTCCATTAATACTCTCCTCCCTTACATTTGCTTCGGATTTCTTCCTATTATATTGTGCCGTTTTCCGAAGCATCTGTCAAGGAAAAGCAGGATCAGAACTGGTCGTCTCCCTGAAGAGCATCGTAGCCCTCCTCACCGGTTCTAACCTTTATTACGTTTTCCACATCGTATACGAAGATCTTTCCGTCTCCGATCTTACCTGTATAGAGCACCTTCTTTGCAGCCTCGATCACAGTTCTTACGGGAACACTGGATACTACGATCTCGATCTGTACCTTGGGCTTCAGATCCATGGATTCCATTTTAACACCACGATAGTAGGTATCCTTGCCCTTCTGAATTCCGCAGCCGAGAACCTTGGTAACCGTCATACCGGTGACTCCTATGCTGTTCATGGCACTCTTTAACGCTTCAAACCGCGATTCTTTGCAGATAATATCGATCTTTGTCATCTTGCAGCCACTGCCCTGTTCCGAAACAGCTTCTGTTGATTTTGAAATAACAGTGACCTTCGGCTCTGCCGCAGCAGCTGTCTCCGGCATGGCTTCTCCGGGAACAGGCTCTGCCACAAAGGAAAAGCCTGCATAAGCACTTTCCAGACCATGCTCATAAGAATCCAAACCGCCGATCTCTTCCTCCTCCGATACACGCAGACCATGGAATTTCCGGATCAGAAGAAATACGATCGTCATAAGTACTACCGTATAAGACAGAATGGCAGCCACACCGAGGGCCTGAATACCCAGAAGCCGGAACCCGCCGCCATAGAAAAGACCGCCGTCGGTGGCGAACAGGCCTACAGCCAGAGTTCCCCAAAGTCCATTTCCAAAGTGTACGCCTACGGCGCCAACCGGATCATCAATATGAAGCTTCAGATCCAGAACTTCCACAATGACCACGACCCAGATACCTGCCACGATTCCAATGATGATGGATCCCAGGGCATCTACGTTAGCGCATCCGGCTGTTATGGCTACCAGACCAGCCAGAGAACCGTTCAGGGTCATGGACACATCCGGCTTTCCATTCTTGATCCAGGTGTAAGCCATGGTAGCACAGGAGGCAAAGGCCGGAGCCAATGTGGTTGTCACAAATATTTTTCCGAGGGTCGCCATATCGGTGGCCGCTGCGCCGTTGAAGCCATACCAGCCAAACCAAAGAATAAACACACCGAGGGCTCCGATGGTAACGGAGTGGCCCGGAATGGCTCTCGCCTGCTTTTTGCCGCTTTCATCCACATAATACTTTCCGATTCGGGGACCTAAAAGAGCGGCGCCGATCAAAGCGGTAACACCGCCTACCATATGAATGGCAGCTGATCCTGCATAATCAATGAATCCCAGCTGATAAAGCCAGCCCTGCGTATTCCACACCCAGCCGGCCTCAATGGGGTATACCACAGCGCTGATCACGGCGCTGTAAATACAGTAGGCACTGAATTTTGTCCGTTCTGCCATGGCTCCGGAAACGATGGTAGCCGCTGTTGCGCAAAACACCAGGTTAAACACAAAGGACGACCAGTTATAGTTTTCCCAGTTGGTAAAAATATCAAGGTTGGGCATACCGATAACGCCGGCAATATAATCCTCCGCCAGCATCAGCCCGGAACCCAAAGTCACAAAGACCACAGAACCGATACAAAAATCCATCAGGTTCTTCATAATGATGTTGCCGGCATTTTTCGCTCTCGTAAACCCGGCCTCCACCATGGCAAACCCGCACTGCATAAAGAACACCAGTGCTGCACCGATCAAAAACCAGACTCCGAAGGTCAAACCACTCGCTGCTTCCATAAATTCTGTCATACTCGTTCCTCCTCTACCATTTTGATCTGAGAGTTTCCATGGCAGCTCTCGAAAACAAAAAGGACGCTGCGGAATCGCTTCCGTAACGCCCTTGTTATTTGTGTGCATTTTACCTTATAAAATTATACGCGTCAATCATTTTTATGTCCCTTTTCGCATTTTTGTGAAATGCGCCCCGGTTTTTCTGTTTTCCCACGAAAATTTCATCAAAATTTACAGGCGCAAAAGACGGCGCCTGACGGCGCCGCCTTCTCAAAAAAGCATATTTTATTTCTGAGGACCTGCGGATACAAGTGCCTTGCCTGCTGCATTGCCTTCGTATTTTGCGAAGTTCTTGATGAATCTGCCGGCCAGATCCTGTGCCTTGGTCTCCCACTCGGAAGGATCAGCATAGGTATCGCGGGGATCCAGGATTGCAGGATCAACACCGGGGAGCTCGGTAGGTACTTCGAAGTTGAAGTAAGGGATCTTCTTGGTGGGTGCATTCTTGATATCGCCATTCAGGATCGCATCGATGATGCCACGGGTATCCTTGATGGAGATACGCTTGCCGGTTCCGTTCCAGCCGGTGTTTACAAGGTAAGCCTTGGCACCGCTCTTCTCCATTCTCTTAACCAGCTCTTCTGCATACTTGGTAGGATGCAGCTCCAGGAAAGCCTGGCCGAAGCAAGCGGAGAAGGTAGGAGTAGGCTCAGTGATACCGCGCTCTGTACCAGCCAGCTTTGCAGTAAATCCGGACAGGAAGTAGTACTGGGTCTGCTCGGGAGTCAGAACAGATACGGGAGGAAGTACGCCGAACGCATCTGCAGACAGGAAGATCACATTCTTTGCTGCCGGAGCAGAGGATACAGGACGTACAATATTCTCAATATGGTTGATCGGATAAGATACACGGGTATTCTCAGTCACGCTCTTGTCAGCGAAGTCGATCTTTCCGTCAGCATCCAGAGTAACGTTCTCAAGGAGTGCGTTGCGCTTGATGGCATTGTAGATGTCGGGCTCAGACTCTTTGTCCAGGTTGATAACCTTTGCATAGCAGCCGCCCTCAAAGTTGAACACGCCGTTGTCGTCCCAGCCGTGCTCATCATCACCGATCAGCAGACGCTTGGGATCTGTGGAAAGGGTGGTCTTGCCGGTACCGGAAAGACCGAAGAAGATTGCGGTGTTCTCGCCGTTCATATCTGTATTTGCGGAGCAGTGCATGGAAGCAATGCCCTTCAGAGGCAGATAGTAGTTCATCATGGAGAACATACCCTTCTTCATCTCACCGCCGTACCAGGTGTTGATAATAACCTGCTCGCGGCTTGTGATGTTAAATACAACAGCAGTCTCGGAGTTCAGACCAAGCTCCTTGTAATTCTCAACCTTAGCCTTGGAAGCATTGTAAACAACGAAATCAGGCTCGAAGTTTGCAAGCTCTTCCTCAGTGGGAGCAATGAACATATTCTTTACGAAATGAGCCTGCCAAGCTACTTCCATGATGAAACGGATAGCCATGCGGGTATCCTTGTTGGCACCGCAGAAAGCATCTACAACGTAGAGCTTCTTGCCGGACAGCTCTTCCTGAGCGATCTTCTTTACAGCAGCCCAGGTCTCAGGACTTGCGGGATGGTTGTCATTCTTGTACTCATCAGAGGTCCACCATACGGTATCCTTGGAGTTTTCATCCATAACGATGAACTTATCTTTAGGAGAACGTCCGGTATAAACGCCTGTCATTACATTAACAGCGCCCAGCTCGCTGACCTGACCTTTGTCAAAGCCCTCCAGACCGGGTTTTGTTTCTTCTTCGAACAAAAGCTCATAAGAAGGATTATGAACAATCTCTGTAGTTCCGGTAATGCCATACTTGGTTAAATCAATTACTGCCATTTCACATTTACCTCTTTTCTTTGATGATTGTATGATAACTAGCTGCAAATGCAGGAGTTATAGGTTTCTAAAGTAGAATCCCTACTTACCTAAATTACATTATACATGTTTATCAAAGAAAATCAACAAAAAAATCACAAACTTTTTATCATGGACTCAAAAAAAGAAGCCATTGCTTGTTTTGCAACGGCTTCCCTTCTTGTTCGCAATCTTTATTTTACTACAATGTTGATGATCCTGCCGGGTACATAAATTTCCTTGACGATCGTTCCGGACAGCTTATCTCCCAGTGCTTCCTTACCTGCCTTGAGAGCGCTCTCCTTGTCAATATCCACAGGAAGCGTTACAACGCAGCGGGTCTTGCCGTTCATCTGAACTGCAATCTCCTTCTCATCGTCAGCCATCTTGCTTTCGTCGCATTCCGGCCATGTATTGTCAACAAATACGCTGGTCTCATGACCAAGCTGGCTCCACAGCTCTTCGCAGATATGAGGGGCGAAGGGTGCCAGAAGGGTCACGGCTGTCTCAAGGGTCTTCTTATCCATGCCGCCGTTCTTCTTTGCCAGATCGATCATTTTGTTGTTATATTCCATGAATCCGCTGACTACGGTATTCAGGCTGAAGCTTTCCAGACGGGTGGTGATATCGTAAATCATCTTATGGCGAAGCTTCTCCATCTCCTTGGTGGGAGTCATATCTGCATCCTTGTTATCCATAACCAGGTTCCAGAAACGGTTCAGGAAACGGTTTACGCCGTCGATGCCTCTCTCATCCCACTCGGAATCCAGTTCCGGCGGACCAACAAACAGCTCATACATTCTCAGAGAATCGCAGCCATAGTCCCGTACCAGATCGTCAGGAGAAACCACATTTCCCTTGGATTTACTCATCTTGATACCGTTCTTTCCGGTGATCATACCCTGATTGAACAGCTTTTTAAAGGGCTCGTCAAAGTCTACTACACCGATGTCGTAGAGGAACTTAGTATAGAATCTGGAATACAGAAGATGTAAAACCGCATGCTCCACACCGCCGATATACATATCCACAGGCAGATACTTGTCTGCTTTTTCTTTGGAAACCAGCTCCTTATCATTCTTGTTGTCGACATAACGGAGGAAATACCAGGAGGAACCTGCCCACTGAGGCATGGTATTGGTCTCTCTCTTGGCAGGACGTCCGCAGACAGGGCAGGTCGTATTCACCCACTCATCAATGGCTGCCAGCGGAGATTCTCCTGTACCGGTCGGCTGATAGGATTCCACATCGGGAAGAAGCAGAGGAAGCTCCTCCTCCGGTACAGGCACACAGCCGCACTTCTCGCAGTGTACAATGGGGATCGGCTCACCCCAGTAACGCTGTCTGGAGAATACCCAGTCACGAAGCTTGTACTGGGTGGTTTTCTTGCCAAGACCTCTCTGTTCCATAATGTCGGGAACCTTTGCCTTGGCTTCCTCCGAATTCATTCCATTGAACTCGCCGGAGTTGATCATCACGCCGGGGTTCACATAAGCCTCTTTCAGATCCGAATTCTCCTTTCCGTCAGGAGAAATAACCTGAATGATCGGAATGCCGAATTTTTTAGCAAAATCAAAGTCTCTCTCATCATGGGCAGGTACACACATAATGGCACCGGTACCGTAATCTGCCAGAACATAATCCGACAGCCAGATCGGAATCTTGGCACCGTTGATGGGATTGATGGCATAGCTTCCGGTAAACACACCGGTCTTTTCCTTATCCTGAAGACGATCCACATTGGACTTCATGGAAGCCTGGAAAATGTAATCATCAACTGCCTTCTTCTGCTCTGCCGTTGCAAGGCCTGCAGCCATAGCGTGTTCAGGAGCCAGAACCATAAAGGTTGCACCGTACAGAGTATCGGGACGGGTGGTATAAACCCGGATGGAATCCTCTCTGCCGTCCACCTGGAAATCGATCTCAGCACCGTAGGATTTTCCGATCCAGTCGGTCTGCATCTTCTTTACCTTCTCCGGCCAATCAAGCTTGTCAAGGTCGTTCAGAAGGCGATCTGCATAGGCTGTGATCTTGAGCATCCACTGCTTCAGGTTCTTCTTAGTCACCGGCGCACCGCAGCGCTCACAGCAGCCGTTTACGACCTCTTCGTTGGCCAGACCTGTCTTACAGGAAGGGCACCAGTTGATGGGCATTTCCTTTTCATAGGCAAGGCCCGCCTTAAACATCTTCACAAAAATCCACTGCGTCCATTTGTAGAAACTGGGGTCGGTGGTATTGACCTCCATATCCCAGTCATACACTGCTGCGATCTGCTTGATCTGCTCACGGATCCGGTTGATATTGTCCGCAGTAGATTTTGCCGGATGCTCGCCCATCTTGATCGCATAGTTTTCCGCCGGAAGACCGAAAGCATCCCAGCCCATGGGATGAATGATGTAATATCCCTTCATCATCTTATAACGGCTCCATACATCAGAGATCACATAGCCTCTCCAATGTCCCACGTGAAGGCCGTTGCCTGACGGATAAGGGAACATATCCAGACAATAATATTTCGGTTTTTTGCCGTCATTGACATTGATGGGATCTTCTTCCCATTTCTTCGTCCATTTCTTTTCGATTTCCTTATGATTATAAGGGATTGCCATGGTTACTACGTCCTTTCTCAATAAATATAGCCCTTCCTCTCTGCCATAGAGACGAAGGGCTTCATTCGCGGTACCACTCTACTTCACAGCCTCGTGCTGTGCACTCATTGATTCTGTAACGGGAAATCCCGCCGCCTCCTACTCTGGCTCCTCCGGCAGTCTGTTTTCTGCCGCAGCCGGTTCAGATGCGGAACTCTGAGACCAGTTCAGACTCATCCGGCACTGCCTCTCACCACCCGGCAGCTCTCTGATGCCTTATAAAGCCCTACTCCTTCTCTTCTGCGTTTTTCTCATATGGAATAATATTAGCGCATGGCTTTTCATTTGTCAAGCATCATCCTCAAAGCCATCCCACACTGGCTTTCCCGTATAGGTTCTGGCCTCTTCCTCGCCCCGCAGGACCCGCAGTGCTCCCAAAGCCATCGCTTCCTGCTCGAACTCTCCGGGATAAGCAGTTACCGGCGCGATCCACTGGCAGCTCTCCTTTATCTGCTCCTCCACATCCGGGAAACGGAGCAGACCGCCGGTCAGCAGAATTCCATCCACCTCTCCCTTCAGAACGGTACTCATGGATCCGATATACTTGATCACCTGATAAATCATTGCACGCCAGATACGCACAGCCTTCTTATCTCCTGCTTTCACCAGCTCATGGATATAGTCCGAATTGGAGGTCCCGTAATAGCTGCCAAAGCCACCGGTCTGACTGCAGAGAGATTTAAATTCCTCCCGTGTTTTACTGTCCAGAAGCCGGAGCACATCCGTCACTGCCATGGATCCCATACGCGTGGGAGTAAAGGGACCTTCCCCGCCTCCGGCATCATTTCCGTCGATCATCCGTCCCTTTTGGTGGGCTGTAACAGAAATACCTCCATCAATATGGCAGACAATAAAGTTGCAGTCCTCATAGCGCCGTCCGATGGAGGCTGCATGCTTTCTGGCCGTCGCCTTCAGATTCAATGCGTGGGAAACTGCTGTTCTGTAAACACCGTCCACTCCGGTGACTCTTGCCAGATCGCAGAGCTCATCCACCACCGGCGGATCCATCATCAGCATGATTCCTCCGTACTCCCGGTTCAGCTCCGCTGCCATCTGAACCCCCAGCATGGAAGAATGATACAGCCCTCCTCTGGCCATCCTTGTATCTTCAATGAGACAGTCGTCGATCCTGTAGACGCCACCGGTCACAGAATAGCATCCGCCGCCTCTTCCAACAATCGCATCCACTCCATGCAGATCGATTGCTCCATCCTTCAAAAAACTTCTGACCACTTCCATCCGGTAAGGGAGCTGATCATTGATCGTCAGAAACTCCTTCAACACTGACGAATCATGAAACACATCCTGCGTAAAGAGACACTTTTCATTTTCAAACATGGAAAGCTTCGTTGACGTAGAACCGGGATTTATCACTAAAATTCTGTAAGTATTCATAGTCGTATCCGTTCCTTTCCGTTATACCAGATCTACCCAACTCATTTTAGCGCTCGTTTCCCCTCCCGTCAAGCATACTTACAGGCTTTCTATAAACTTCCGAAATGCCCTTCTGCCCTCCGGTGTTCTCTTATAGACCCCTGCATCCTCCAACACCCGGCTGAAGACGATGCCGATCTCTTTATAAAGGATCTCATGGACATTTTCTATGTTTACATCAGAATATTTTTTCAGAAACTCCTCCGCCCAATCGGCGTGTTTCTCCGTTGCCTCATCCGCCCGAAGATCCTGTCCTGTGACGATAGCGTCTGCCAGCTTCTCCATCTCTCCCTTCAGTCTTGCAGGAAGCACTGCCAGACCCATCACCTCGATGAGACCGATGTTCTCTTTTTTGATATGATGAAGTTCCTTATGAGGATGATAAACCCCGAGGGGATGCTCCTTCGTGGTAATATTATTCCGCAGCACCAGATCCAGCTCATACTGATCTCCCCGTTTTCTTGCAATGGGTGTGATCGTATTGTGAGGCTCTCCCTCTGTCTCTGCATAGATAAACGCTTCCTCATCGGTATAGGACCGCCAGCCACTCAGAATATGATCTGCCGTCTCCACCAGCCGTGTTGTATCCGTGGACTGAAGTCGGATGACGGACATGGGCCATTTCACAATTCCTGCCTTCACATCCCCGAAGCCGTGAATCGTCACCGGTTCCTCTACAGGTGCTTTTGCCATGGCAAACTCATAATGGCCGCCCTGGAAGTGATCATGGCTCAGGATAGAACCGCCGACAATAGGAAGATCTGCATTGGAGCCCACGAAATAATGCGGGAACTGTCTCACAAAATCCAGAAGCTTGGAAAAAGTGTCCCGATTGATCTGCATAGGCGTATGCTCTTTATTAAAGACAATGCAGTGTTCGTTATAATACACATAAGGGGAATACTGAAAACCCCAGGGATGACCATTGACTGTCACCGGAATGATCCGGTGATTCTGTCTGGCCGGATGATTGAGGCGTCCTGCATAGCCTTCATTTTCCATGCAGAGCAGACATTTGGGATAGCCGCTCTGCTTTGCAGCCTTTGCCGCCGCGATGGCTCTGGGATCCTTTTCCGGTTTGGACAGATTGATGGTAATGTCCATCTCTCCGTATGGAGTATCTGATTTCCATTTTAAGTCCTTTTTCACCCGATAACGACGGATATAGTCCGTATCCTGACTGAATCTGTAATAAAAATCCGTTGCCTTCTCCGGACTTTCCTCATAAAGCTCCCGGAATTTTCCAATGACTGCACTTGGTCTTGCCACCAGTCTGGACATAAGTTTTGTATCAAACAGATCCCGGCTGACAATGTTGTTCTCAATCAGACCCGCATCACAGGCGTAGTCCAGAAGCTCCTTCAAAACCGGCTCCAGCTCCACATTCTGCCATTCCGATGCAGGCTCCTCATACTCAGAAATCCCCAGTGTCTCCAGGATCGCATTTGTTGTATAAATGACATCCTCGTTCTCAATGAGACCTGTTTCCAGCCCATAGGTCACCAGCTTTTTCACCGCTTCATTTATCATGACTGCCTCCTTATTCCGCATAACCGTGAGGATGATTTCTGTGCCAGTTCCATGCCGTCGCAATGATCTCCTCCAGATCCGCGTGTTCCGGCTTCCAGCCCAGTACCCTCTTTGCCTTTTCACTGGAAGCGATCAGTCTCGCCGGATCCCCTGCACGCCTGGGAGATATAACAGCCTTGATGGGATCTCCGGTTACTTTCCGTGCGGTCTCCACCACTTCCCTGACCGTAAAGCCTACGCCGTTGCCCAGATTGAAGATATCGCTTTTTCCGCCCTTCATCAGGTAATCCACGGCCAGAATATGAGCCTGAGCCAGATCCGTCACATGAATATAATCGCGGACACAGGTTCCGTCTTTGGTGTCGTAATCGTCACCGAAAATGCTGATGGCCTCCCGCTGCCCGTTGGGCACCTGAAGGATCAGCGGGATCAGATGGCTTTCCGGATCATGGGCTTCTCCGATCCTTCCGCTCACATGGGCACCGCACGCATTAAAATACCGAAGTGATACAAATCGGAGCCCATGGGCCAGACCGGTCCATTTGAACATTTTCTCCATGGACAGTTTGGTCTCACCATAAGTGTTGGTCGGTTCTGTCCTGTCCGTCTCCTCAATGGGGATCTTTTCCGGCTCACCATAGGTGGCAGCCGTGGAGGAAAATACGATCTTATCAAGGCCGTGGGCAACCATGCTCTCCAAAAGGACCTTGGTGCCGCAGAGATTGTTGTCATAATATTTAAGAGGATTTACCATGCTCTCTCCCACCAGGGAATTGGCCGCAAAATGAATGACTGCATCAATATTCTTCTCCTGCTCCAGAACAGAATCCACGAACTCCCTGTGTCTCAGGTCTCCCTGATAAAACCTGGCCTGGGGATGAACAGCCTCCCTGTGTCCCGTTTCCAGATTATCAATAATAACCACCTCATTGCCTGCATCGATCAGCTCGTACACCGTGTGGGAACCGATGTAGCCAGCACCGCCTAATACCAAAATCTTCATGCTTATCCTTCCTTCCCGAATAAAAGCCATATATTTTTATAAACCTCAAACCGTTATTTACAATACACGGATGCCTCCATAAGGCCGCACCTTCAGCACATGACAGGAGCCTGCACCGAAAACGCTGTCCAGCACCCGCCTGTATTCCCCGACAAAATCATTTTTCACAAAGGCCTGTATAGTTCCGGCAAAGCCGCCTCCATGGACACGGCATACTCCATGATCCCCCAGAATGCTTTCACTCACTGCAAGACCGATAGAAACTCCCTGCTCCTCCACATGACGGCTGGTATAGACGTTCTGAAGGAACTGGAAGGAGGAATTGCCGGATTCCTTCACCAGTCTCAGGAACTCATCAAACTGTCCTCCGGAAAGGGCCTCCGCCTCTGCCAGCGCCCGCTCATTCTCCGCATAAAAATGGATAGCACGAAGTACCGCACGGTCTCCCGTTTTCTGTCGGATCTTCGCAATGTTTGCAAAGAATTCCTGCCGGTCCACCTCCCGGAGAACCGATTTTCCGAAATATGCGGCAACCGCCTTCATCTCGCCGGGAATCTGCGCGTAATCCTCCGTCAGATCCGAGTGGCTTCCCTTTGTATCGACAATGCACAGGCTGTAATGGTATGAATCAAAGTCCACGGAAACCCGGTTGACCACAGGAGCCTTCGGATCGGCAAAATCGATGTGGATCAGCCCTCCCACAGAGCAGGCCATCTGATCCATCAGACCGCAGGGCTTTCCAAAATATACATTCTCTGCAAACTGGGCAACCTTTGCGATCTCCACCGGACTGATCTTCATCTCATGGAACAGACCGGAAATAACAGTCCCCACGATGACTTCGAAGGCCGCCGACGAGGACAGACCTGCTCCGATGAGCACATTGCTGGTCACGTAGGCATGAAAGCCCTGCTTAACCGGGAACCCCTGTTCAAGGAGACCAGCCGCCACACCGCGGATCAGACCTGCGGAGGTTCCTTCCTCCTCCTCTTTTTTTGACAGATCGGAAAGCTCTACGGTAATCATATCATAGCCCTCCGATACGATCCGGATACAGTTGTCTTCATTCAGTCCCACAATGGCAATCGCGTCAAGATTGACCGAAGTGGCGAGGACCATGCCATGCTGATGATCCGTATGGTTTCCTCCCACCTCACTGCGGCCGGGCGCACTGTAAATCTCGATCTCCCCGGGACCGAAAAGTTCCTCATATTTCTCAACAGCCCTTTCATACCGTGCCCTCTGTTCGGGTACCAAAGTCTCATCCACGTAGATTGCCCGCAGACGTTCGTCATACGCTCCCTTTTTCAGTTCCTCAAGAAATACCTTTCCTTCCTTCATAAATACCCTCCTGCGTTCTCTTCTCCCAACAGTATATCTTATTTTTACTAAATATTCAACATTAATTTACCAATTATTTTATTTATTTTACTCCAGTATTTTACTAAAATTCAATAATTCCATTGGCATTTTTCTCACCTTCTGCTATAATAATCGAAAAGGACCATATTTTACTCACTATATAAGGAAGCGAGGTGCCACCTTGGCCACTTTAAAGGATGTCGCAGACAAAGCCGGCGTTTCCTCTGCCGCCGCCTCCAGAATCCTCAATAACGACCCGTCCCTGTCCGTTTCCCCGGAAACGAGACAGAAGGTGCTTGAAGCCGCCAGACTGTTAAGCTACCGGAAAAAGCTGAAAGCCGGCATGAAATCTGCCTATACCATGGGCATTCTCCAATGGTTTTCTTCCCTGCAGGAGCTGGAGGACAATTATTACCTCTCCATCCGCCAGGGCATTGAAGAATTCTGCTCATCCAATTGTCTGAACGTGATCCGCACCTTCAAAAATGATCTGAACTGTATGGAATCGCTCTCCCAGGCGGATGGTCTGATCTGTATCGGAAAATTTACCGAGGATGAGGTTTTCCGGTTTAAAAAGCTGACTGATTCGTTGCTGCTTATTGACATGGCATCCCATGATCCGGAAACCTCCTCCATTACCCTGGACTTTAACCAGGCAGTCACAGATGCCCTTGATCATCTGTATCAGCTGGGACACCGGGATATTGGCTATCTGGGCGGGCTGGAATATCTGGCCGACGGTACGCTCTTTCCCGACAGCCGCAAAAAGACCTTTATCGATTACTGCGAAAGCCACGACATCCGCTATGTTCCCTATCTGAGGGAGGAACAGTTTTCCAGCGAAGCCGGTTATCGGATGATGCTTGAGCTGATCTCCTCGGGAAAGCTTCCCACCGCCGTCTTTGCGGCCAGCGATCCCATTGCCCTGGGGGCGCTCAAGGCTCTGCGGGAAGAAGGGCTCCGGGTACCGGACGATATTTCTCTGATCGGCTTTGACGACATCAGCTTATGCCAGATGACATCCCCGCCGCTCACAACCGTACACGCCCCCGCCTATGAAATGGGACAGTACGGAGCAGGCATCGTTTACCACCTTCTCCGTGAACCGTCCGGCACCGCTCTTCATATCAAAATGCCCTGCCGGCTGGTGATCCGCGATTCCTGTCAAAAAAAATAATTTTTCTCAAATTCATAGTTGACAAGTTTTCATTTATATAGTATAGTATTCATGTTGCCGCTGAAACGGCGGAAAGAGTGCTGGCGTGGCACAGGTGGTAGCGCACCTCATTGGTAATGAGGAGGTCGGCAGTTCGAGTCTGCTCGCCAGCTCTGTACAGAAGATGGTATCCGGAGAATCCGGGTGCCATTTTTTTGTCAAAAAGTCTTTTTCGTGCAGAGAAAAGATGCCTGCAGGCGATCTCAAAAGAGATATCCCGCAGGCACAACGTCAATGCGATTAATTCTTATACTTCTTCCAGTCCGACCCAGCGTTTTTCCCTGTCGGATCTTTCCATGGCCACCGCAATCTTCACCGATTCCACACCATCCTTTGCCGTCACAGCCGGCTCTGTGTCTTCCTCGATGCATCGGCAGAACTGTTCATGGATATCAGTCAGCTCCAGGATTTTCTGATTTTTTCCTTCCTCCAGATCATAAACCCTGCGCTCCCCGTTCCTTTTTTCCAGCACCAGTCCGTGGCCGTCCAGATAGGTGGTAATCGTCCCCTCCGTACCAAGAAGCACCGTGGACCGGTCTTCTCCTCCGTAGCTGGTCCTGGCTGAAATCATCGTACCCATCACGCCGTTTTCAAACCGGAAAAGTCCGACCATATGGTCCTCTTCCTTCTGTCCGTCCTCAGGACATACGATTCCCAGAAGGCTGCTTCTGTGGCAAAACACCTGAGATACCTCAGAGCCGACCAGATAACGAATCAGATCGATCCGATGGATCGCCACATTGAAAAGCACATCCTGCCAGCCCGGCACTGCCACGGAGGCTTCCGGATCGGCGTCTCCGTTCCCGAGAAATGTCCGAATGGACAAAAGCCTTCCGATCTCTCCCTGTTCCAGAAGCTCTTTTGCTTTTCTGTGAGGCTCATAGAACCTCTGAACATGAAGCAGCATCAATTTTGCCCCTGTTTTTTCGGAGGCTTCCTTCATGGCCTCTGCCTCCTCCACGGTCAGAGACATGGGTTTTTCCAGGAGGACATGGCGTCCTGCCAGAAGGGCCTTCACTGCAAGGGCCTTATGGGAAACAGGCGGGGTAGAGATCAAAACCGCATCCACCGCCGGATCAGCATAGATCTCTTCCTCACTTGCAAAAGCCTTTCCTCCATACGTCTTTGCAGCCTCCTCGGATTTCTTTACGCTTCTGTTGTAAAAGCCGTAAAGCTTTGCATCCGCCGACTGCAGAATACCGGGGATATGGCGCTTTCGGGCAATGTCGCCGGTACCGATGATCACAAGATTAATCATAGAGCTCATCCACCACCTCACGAAGCACATTGAAGCGGAATTCCGGCACATCGTTGGGAAGTGCACAGCCCGGCGCCAGAATCAGACGGTTTGCAGGAACGGAAGCCACTGCTTCCTTTACCAGCTTGCGGATATGCTCCTTTAACTCGTCTCTGTCTTCGATCTGGAAATCATATTCTCTCTCCAGACCGCCGATGAGGATCTTGTCCGTCTTTTCCGCCGCATCCTTTAACGTTACATTGGAAATGGTTGACTGCCAGTTGAAGGCTTCAAAGGGATAATCCAGGAATTTGTCGAAGAACAGGTTGGAATCCCCATGAATATGAAGAACATTAAACCAGGTGTTGCCCACAGCCGGCTGGAAAGCCTCCAGATCAGAGGAAACCGCAAATTCATCATAGAGCTCCGGTGTCATCTGCAGGTCGTTGCCGAACTGAGTGGAATAAAAGAATCCATCCACGCCGGCCTTCACAAATTCTTCAATGATCTTTGATGTAAGCTCAGTCAGAACCTTCAAGCCCTCCTTCAGATCATCGCCGTAGTAACGGACCAGATCCACAAAAGGATACGGATTCTGCCAGCCATTATAAAGCTCCTGCGCATAGGTCAGAGGAGTGAAAACGGTGGCCGTCACCGGCACCTTTCCTCCGTATACATCCATCAGGCGCTTCACGACCTCCACCTCTCTGTGGATGGGGCCTGTTGTTACATCTACCATCTTCAGATCACGGAAGCCTCTGGGGCTGTTGATCACCCGGCGGATCGTCGCCGGAAATTCAATTCCGTCTCTGGACCACTGGATCTCTGCTCCATACTGATCCTGCACATACACGCCATTGGCCATTACCTTGACAAAATCCCACTGATTCTGCTCCTCAAAGGCAATCGTTCTCTTGACCAGGTCGTTTACCACACGGTCCTCCTCATGAAAATGCTTCCAGGCACTGGCTCCGGGTCTGTCCACCGACTCCTTGTTTACCATGGCTCTAATTCTCTCATAAGGTGTCATTGGTTTTTCCTCCCACTACTTTTTTAATCTTTGTCTAACGGCCTCATAGGCCAGTACTCCCGCTGCCACCGATGCGTTGAGAGAGTCGATATCTCCCTTCATGGGAATGGACGCGATCATATCGCACCGCTCCTTCACGAGTCGGCTGACTCCTTCTCCCTCATTGCCGATGACAAGTCCTATAGGACCGGTCAGATCCAAATCATACATGATATCTCCGCCCATATCGGCGCAGACAAACCACATCCCCGTTTTTTTCAGTTCCTCCATCACAGCTGTCAGGTTGGTCACCTTCGCTACCGGTGTATAATTGATGGCTCCTGCGGAGGTCTTTGCAACCACTGCTGTTAACCCTGCTGCCCGCCGTTTGGGGATGATCACACCATGAGCTCCGGCCAGATTGGCCGTACGGATGATGGCTCCCAGATTGTGGGGATCCTCAATGCCGTCCAAAAGGAATAAAAAGGGCGGCTCTCCCTTTTCCCTCGCCAGCTCAAGCATATCCTCCACGGTAGAGTATTCGTAGGCCGCCGCGTAGGCAATCACGCCCTGATGCTTTCCTGTTCTGGACAGCTGATCCAGCCGTTCTCTGGGGACATACTGGATCAGGGTGTCTCCCTTTCTGGCCTGCCTGGCAATGCTTAAGATGGGACCGTCCTGACACCCTTTCAGAAGAAACAGCTTATCCACGGTCTTTCCTGAACGCAGCGCCTCCAGCACCGCATTTCTTCCTTCTATTACAAACTCTTCGTATCGCATAGTCATTTTCCCTCAATGCTTTCATACTTTTCCAGGCATTTTTCCACCAGCTCAGTCATCCGCTGTCCCTGTCCGGTCAGATACAGATAACCGAACAGTGCCTCCAGACCTGTGGCGTGACGATATTCCGACATGGATGCATTCTTGGCGCGGCTGGGGGCCTGAGCATTTCTTCCCCGTTTATAAATGCTCTTCTCCTCATCGGTAAGTTCCTCAAAAATGCCGCGGATCATCGCCGACTGGGTCCCCGCTTTCACAAGCTCGCTGCACTGCTTATGAAGCTTTCCGGGAGCCGTATTTCCTCTTCCCACCACAACGGTGCGGATATACAGGCTGAACACGGCATCTCCGATAAAAGCCAGGGTCAGGGGCGAATAGGTCCGCATATCAAGCTCCCGTCCGCCCACCAGTTCTCTTTCCTGTGCCAGGATCCCATCCATGTTTTTTATGCTCTCGTCCATTTTACGCCTTCTCTGGTATCTTTGAGGAGAATACCCTTTGCAGCCAGAGTGTCGCGGATCTCATCCGCTCTTGCAAAATTCTTATCCTTTCTCGCCTGCTGCCGTTCTGCGATCAGTGCCTCAATATCGGCATCCAGAAGCTCTTCCTTCTTTTCTGTAATGATACCCAGCACATCGCACAGCGTATCAATGGTTTTCTTCACATATTCCACCAGCGCCTTTGTACTCTGTCCATCCACAGAGGTATTGGCAAGCTTCACCAGCTCAAAGACAGCAGAAATGGCATCTGCTGTATTGAAGTCATCCTCCATGGCTGCCTCATATTTCTCAACAAACTCCTTCACCTGTGCTGCGACAGCCTGCTCATCTGCAGTAAGCGCGTCCCCGGAGGCAGCAGCCAGAAGCTCATTCAGACGTTCCACTGCCGTCAGGATTCTCGTAAGACCGTTTTTGGAGGCCTCCATAAGCTCAGCGCTGAAATTCAGAGGGCTTCTGTAATGAGCGCTAAGCATGAAGAAACGGAGCACCTGAAGGTCATATTTTTCACTGATCTCCCGGACCGTAAAGAAATTGCCAAGGGATTTGGACATTTTCTTATTATCGATGTTGAGGAAGGCATTGTGCATCCAGTATTTTGCGAAGGACTTTCCGTTGGCCGCCTCGCTCTGGGCAATCTCATTCTCGTGATGAGGGAAGATCAGATCCTCTCCGCCGGCATGGATATCAATCTCTTCTCCCAGATAACGCTTGGACATAACAGAGCACTCAATGTGCCAACCGGGACGTCCCTTGCACCAGGGAGACTCCCAGAAGGGTTCTCCATCCTTTTTGGGTTTCCAGAGAACAAAATCGAGGGAATCCTCCTTCTCCTCACCGGTCACCTTGATCTCACGGAAACCGGACTGAAGATCATCCAGATTTTTATGGGACAGCTTGCCGTAATCCTTGAATTTTCTTGTCCGGAAATACACAGTACCGTCAGAAACGGCATAAGCATAACCCTTTTCAATCAAAGTTCCGATCATTTCGACCATACCGCAGATCTCCTGGGTGGCCAGCGGATGGGTGGTGGCAGGCTTTACATTCATGGCCTCCATGTCCTTTTTGCACTCAGCGATGTAGCGCTCGGAGATCACCGATGCATCCACGCCCTCCTCAATGGCCTTCTTGATGATCTTATCGTCCACATCAGTGAAATTGGAAACATAGTTGACCTCATAGCCCTTATACTCAAAATATCTCCTGACCGTATCAAAGACGATCATGGGACGGGCATTTCCAATATGGATGAAATTATAAACGGTAGGGCCGCACACATACATCTTAACCTTGCCCGGCTCCAGGGGGACAAACTCTTCCTTGGTTTTTGACAGCGTATTGAAAATCTTCATTTCTTTCCTCCTTACATATGATTAAAAAAGCTCCGTCTCCAAAGAGACGAAGCTAAAACTCCGCGGTTCCACTCTTCATAAGACCTGTCAAAGGTCTCACTCAAGGTTCTTAACGGGAACCACCCGTGCCGGACTACTGCTGCAGCCTCTCTTTCTCGCTGCACTGCCATCGCCCTGCCAGCTCCGGAATGCACTTCATCCCAGTTTCTGCAAGATCCGCTTTCAGCCGGTGACGGATCCTCTCTGCTGTTTCCTCCGGGATTACTCTTTCCTTCAAAGCTTTTCACCTGTTTCTTTTTCCAGTCTATGCAGTTTTTTGGAATTTGTCAACCCCAATTTTCTCACTGCCTGCAGCCGGGACAGCCTCCATCTGCACCAGGGCAGCCCATCCTGCCGCTAACCCCCTCCGTCTCCGGTTCCATCGGGTCATAGCCGTAGCTGTAATTGCCCGCCATCTCCAGAAGTGCCACCGCCTGTGCGGAAATCCCCTCTCCTGTTCCCGTAAAGCCGAGCCCTTCCTCGGTAGTAGCCTTGACGCTCACCTGGTTCACGGAAATATGCAGCGCATCGGCAATATTCTTCCTCATTTCCTCCCGATAGGGAGCCAGCTTCGGCCGCTGGGCAATGACTGTCGCATCGATATTGCCCACAAAATACATGTGCTCCTCCAGAAACTCTCCGACCTTTTCCAGAAGCTTCAGGCTGGAAATCCCTCGGTAGGCCTCATCCGTATCCGGGAAATGCTTCCCGATGTCTCCCAGAGCCGCCGCTCCCAGAATTGCATCCATGATGGCATGCAGAAGAACGTCTGCGTCCGAATGGCCGAGAAGCCCCTTCTCGTAAGGAATCTTCACACCGCCCAATATCAGATCGCGTCCCTCCGTCAGCCGGTGAACATCGTATCCCATTCCGATCCTCATAGTAAAACCATCCTTTCCGGTCAGACTGTTTTTTCTATTATACCAGATACCGGTATACTTGGGCAAGGGCGCCCCTAAAAAAGAACCGGTTTCAAGGACGGAATCTGCACATTCTTTCACCGGCTGCAAAAGAAAAAAGCCCTCACTCTTCGGGCCCTTGAAGCGGATGACGGGAATCGAACCCGCCTATCCAGCTTGGGAAGCTGGTGTTCTACCAATGAACTACATCCGCACACAAATGTATTATATCCGCTGCCGGACAAATAGTCAAGCAGCGGATTTAATATTTATCAATTATATTCTGGAGATGTTTCAGACCCTTGTCTCACCGCAGCTGCACACACAGCAAGGACGCACGAGGCCGGCGCTCCAATCTGTAAAGGTAAGAGTCCCTGTTTTCCTGAAAGCCCATAAGATCCCGTAAAAAACTCATAAATCATACCCTGCACCCCTCTTTATTTTAAAAAAAGGGGCTGTAAAATAAGTCCCTGATTAAGAAGCGCCAACTCCGGCAAATGTCGGTTTTGGCGTTTCTTTGTATGAATTTTTCTATTTCTGAGCAAGTCTGCATCTTTTGGTATAAAAA
>NZ_JASGBQ010000017.1 GCF_030053595.1 Fusibacillus kribbianus | reverse complement strand
TCCTATGCTTTTATATTTGTGGTTTGCAGACCTACTTTTATTCTAGCATAGGAGTACTTTAATCTAAAGAACTGCCCTCCCCCTGCATAGCAGGGGGTTTATTTTTACTGTGACACAATGAAACGACAGGAACAGGCGGCAGACGCCGGTCCTGTTCCTGTCGGATTTCTGATTACAGATCTTTGCCTGTTCAGGCAAAGATTACCCAAAAATTATAAAAATCATAAAAGCAGAGGAATTCTATGGGAATACTGTCTCCCGCTTTATCTTCATTCCTCGCATAAACCATTTTTTGAAATCTCTAGGAATGTCATCTATCTGAGATTTTTTATATAAAGACTGCAGATATTTTGCCTTTTCTGGTATGTTCTCTGGGTCACCGTCATACCCATGACTTACCATAAAATCAGTAAGCGCTTCTCCAAAATCTCGAAATTGTGATGCCGTCAGCAATAGTTTTTCTTCGTAATCGTCATCAATCGGGGAGAGCGTTTCCGCCTGTGTATTTAAATATTCCGTATACTGACCCATTTTTAGTTCTCCTCTCTCGGTAAATAAATAATCTCGATGTCATATCCAAGAGACTCCATCATCTGAACAAAGGTATGGTTGATGATACCATCCTTCTTTTTGATAATACGATTCACGTATTGGCTTGTTGTATTTATTTCTTCAGCAATCTGAACTTGTGTCTTACCCGCTTCAATGCACCTAACTTTTACATCTACTTCAATTTTATTTTTAACCATACAGTTACCTCACTCGTTCAATACACAAAATAATCTCATTAAGATACATTATAACATAGTAGTGAAATTCATAAAACAAACAATTCACCATCGATCAGTGACTATATATTCAAAGCCCCTGCCGACTATCATAAGTCAGCGGGGGCATATTCTATCTCCTTTATTTACTTTCAAACTGATCTATAGCTTCTCTGTGTCACTGGCTTCTTCTCGCACACATTAAGTAACTACTGCTCTTCCAATCCCCATCATTGCCTCTTCTAGCAACACATCAACCATAGCTCCTGCAACCAAAATTACATATGTAAAGGCAATTGCACCCACAAAGATTATCGCATTCTGATACATTCCAAGTGCAATCGCCAGGACTGTGAACAGTGTAAAGAACCCCTTCCAGAATCCATGAAAGATACTGAAAATGCTAACCAGGATATGCACCACCAGCCAGGTGATCGCAAGGATCACCCAGACCGGCAGTAATAAAATTTTTCCAATCAATTTCAAAACAAGCATTCTATTTTCCTCCTATTTCGCCGCCAGATATGGCATATCATGATGCACCTCAGCAGTATAATATCCGCTGATCGTTGACGGTGCATTAAACAGGATTGCCAGCAAATATTTCTTGATATTCCTGACCTTTGTACTGTTCTGATTAAAGCAGTCAATCGCATACTCAATGTGCGAAGAATTCAGCTTCAGGAACCTGCTCTTCACCAATTCCGTAGGATATTCATTGCTGGCGATCACCGTTGTGGGGCTCTTGCTCATAACCACTTCAAGAATCAGATCAAAAATACCATCTATCAGATCCTCGTCAAATCTGTGATTCTGCTTCAGATACTTAAGTTCAAGATTCTCCGAAATCATTTCCGAATAAGCTTTGAGTTTTCTCATCTCGTCCTCATCTGATCCTGAAACAGATGAGATATGATTAGAGTGGTTATAACTCAGGTTAGTATAATTAGTATTATTATTACTCCTTAGAGGTATCGGTTTCGTAACCTCCAGAGGTATTGATTCGGGAACCTCAGAGGTATCATTTTCGGCACTTCCTGAGTGCGATTTCAACACCCCAGAGATTCCGTTTTCGACACCTCTGTCCCCTATACTTTTTTCATCAGAGGTGCCTGTATTGACACCTCTGGCACCATCATTCCGAATCAGAAAGCTTTTCACATATATAATGCTCGGCAGGCCAAATCCTCTCTTTTTCTTTTCTACCAGACCAAACTTCTCCAACTCAGCAAGATAATTCATGGCTTTTTTCTTTGAGAATCCAAGATCATCCTGTATTTCTGAAATCTGGTAGATAATGTATGCTCGGTTCTCTTCATCAAACCAGCCATTCTTCATGGAAATGGACATGCGGTCCAGAAGTATCGAATACAGCATCTTTGACTGCAGGGTTAATGATGAGAACATTTCCTCTGTCAATAAGATCCGCGGAATGCGTATGAAACTGAACTGATCCGCCTGGGATCCATAGTAATAATCAAATGTCATCGCTTATTCCCTCCCGTTTTTCCATTGTTCCAGAAGTTCCAAAATGACACTTCTCATATCTGCGGCCGTGTAGTCATCTGGAAAATACTCTCGCAGCTTTTTCTCTGAAATGATATTTTTACTGCTCGGTGTCCGTCCGGGCTGACTTTCATTTAAGATGGAGATCATCTTGGCCTGAGTCATCGGACCTGAGGTGCAGGCTTCACGAAGAAGAGCAATCTGCTTCGCTTTTATGATGCCATTCTCTTTGATGTACTCATACAGCCATCTCTGAATTTCCTTATCTATATAAGAAATATCTACTGCTACAGTAAATTGCAGGCGTTTACAATCTACAAATTCTAAAAGTTCAGGAACCAGCTCTGTTAATCGGATATACCGCTGAACCTGTCTACCACTTTCTCCATTATCTTTTCCTATAATATCTGCCGTTTCGAAATTCCCGACATTTTGTCGGGCATTTTCTTTTGTCGGTCTTCCAGCCTGCCTTCTCATAGCATCCATCTTCATCTTATACGCAAACGCCTTCTCACTCGGCAACAGCTCCTCCCTCTGGATATTGGCATCCACCATTGCAATCGTGGCTTCATCATCACTCAATTCTCTGATGATTGCCGGAATTGATTCCAATCCTGCCAGCTGTGCAGCGTGTAATCTGCGGTGGCCGGAGATCATCTCGTAAGTATCCATTCCTTTAGGGCGGATCAGAACCGGTGAGAGAACGCCGTTCACCCTGATGCTTTCCACCAGCTCCTGCATTTTCTCATCATCCACCACCTTGAACGGATGGTCTGCAAAGCTCGTGATCTTATAGATCTCAATATCCATTGCAGCTTCTTCATTTACAACTCCAAGCAATTCCTCAACACTCTTGATCTGAATTTTCTGCCCCGGTCTAGTTTTCATCCTTCAGTACCTCCCTCGTTAATTCCTTATAGGCATCTGATACCTTGCAGTTATTGGCATGTGTATAAATACTGATTCCCTCCGCGCTGGATTCCGCAGCCTTTACAGAAGTCGGAATCATACAGTCATACACCGGCAGGACTCCCTCATAGGTTTCCTTTACCATCTCGATAATGTCTCTGGCATAATTGGTTCTCTTATCGACCATTGTGAGAAGAATGCCGCCGATACGAAGCTTCTTGTTCAGGCGTTTCTTTACCATATAGATGGTTTTGATCAGCTGCTGAAGGCCAAGCACTGGAAGATACGCTGCCTGGACCGGTATAAGTACAACATCGGAAGCAACCAGTGCATTGATCGTCATGGTTCCAAGAGATGGCATACAATCAATAATGATGTAGTCATACCTTAAACGCTGTGTTTCTATGTATTCCTTCAGAATCAGCTCCCGGCTCATCGCATTTGCCATGGTCAATTCCATAACCGAAAGCTCAATATTCCCCGGAAGGAGATCCACGCCTTCATGATGTTGTAAAATTCCTTCATCCGGATCCGGTTCCTGTTCCGAGATGATCTTTCGCAGTATCGTCGCCAACGTAACCCCTATTTCATCCGGCTGTCCGTAGCCCAGACTTGCCGTCAGGCTTCCCTGAGGATCCGCATCGATCAGCAAAACCTTCTTTCCTTCCTTTACAAAACCGATTCCTAAATTGACCGCCGTTGTGGTCTTCCCTACGCCGCCCTTTTGGTTTGAGATTGAAATGACTGTACACATTTGCCTGTCCTCCTATTTGAATATCTGCTCCAATATTTCCAAAATCTCGATTTTTATCTGTTCCGGAGAATAATCACCGGGAAAATATTTACTTAGCTGATCCTTAGAAAAAGTAATCTGACCGGCCTCTCTTTTCTTTGGTTCAATTAGAATTTCTTTTACGGATTCTTCGCTAATCGTTCCCATTCTGCTCATGTCTCTGATCCTGTGGGTCTGTGACAGGGAAGGTGCTGCCTGGGCAAAATCCATGGCATCCAGCACCCATCTCTGTTCTTCTTCTGAAAGAAATGCCAGATCAACAGCCGGATTAAAGGAAAGCTCTCCGATATCCAGCTTTTCCATCAATTCCGGGATCAGATATGTGAGTCGGATATACCGGGTTATCTGTCTGGGACTGTCACCGCATTGATCACTGATAATCTCAACGGTTCTCTTACTTTCTCCCCTGAAATGATCCAGCTTCCCGTCAGCAGTTTTTCTGCGTTTTCCTGTCTTGCGCTTCATAGCCTCATTCTTCATTTTGTAGGCAAAGGCTTTTTCACTGTAGGTAATGGATTGCCTTTGCAGATTCGAATCGACCATGGATATAATCGAGTCCTCATCCGGCATAGTTCTTATGATCACCGGTACCTTTTTAAGTCCAAGCACATCTGCGCAATACTTGCGCCTGTGACCGGATATGATCTGATAATTCCCCTCCCTTGTCGGCATCACAATCAACGGAGTGATGATTCCGTTCTTCCGGATACTATCCGTCAGAAGCCTCATCGACTCGTCATCTAACACTTTATAAGGATGACCAACGAAGCTTCTAAGCCTTTTTGTCTCGATTTCTACCACTTTTTCGCCCTGAAAATCATACATTGGGATCTTTTGCGGCTCTTTTTCTTCCTTCTTTTTTCTCGTCATGGTTATAAACCTCCTTCCGCACATTAAAAAATGCTCATTCACAATGAACCCACATGTGGTTCAGAATGAATGAGCATTTTCATGCCTTTATTGAATTGCCATCAAAAGTGCCGCTTCTAAAGCTGATTTTAACTAAGCTGAACACTTCTTCAGCTTAAGTAATACAGCCCTCCTGTCACGGCTCATTTGCACCCCTCTTTTAAAAATCTTAGAAAATGACACTTTTCGGTTTGAAAAAATGCTTTTTCAAATTCATCGGGATTTGAGCCGTTCCAAGAATCGGTGATCTTAAAAATATGACGAAAATGAAAAAAGCGGAAGTGATTTTGAGGTTTTTCTCTAATCATTTCCGCTCTTTCGCCGTCCCGTGCGGGAATCGAACCCACATCAGACGCTTAGGAGGCGCCCGTTCTATCCATTAAACTAACAGGACAAACCACCGATTTTTGGCTTAAAACCAAGGTTTTTCGCCTTATGGAATCGGTGACCATTTTATCTTCATCTGACCTTGCGATCAGGTAAAGGCTGTGTCGGCAGTTCGGTAGCACCACTTTTCTTCTAAGCCTTGTGCCGCTCACCGGCTGCTTTCGAACCCTCTGTCAAATTGCTCTTCTGGATAAGACCCAGCGGCCTTTAGGAGAGCTCTGTGGTTCTGTCAATCCCTGTCAAGAACTGATATGTTTAGCCTTTTATTATCAAGGACTTTTTTTATTTTCGAATCAAATTCTGGTAATCTGAATACCCTTTCTGTCAAGACCAGATAAGACCTGAAAATTAGCAGATTCTTTGCAGCTGCTAACATCCGGGGAAAGCTCTGTTGTTACTGACAGATATCATCTTCCGGCTACCATCCCCTTACAAGCGGGAATGATAAACAATATTCAATTGACCAGATTTCTATTATTACTATACACCGTTATTGAAAATTTGTCTATGGTGTTTCGACCACGACAGCCGACTTAAATACGAACATATCCAGTTGCCGGCCCGGCACCTACTTTTGCGATATATCCACTTTTAACCAGTTCCGTCAGGGTCCTTTCTACAGTTACCTTGCTTATATCCGGACATAACTCCATGATTTCTTTTTTGGTAATTTTTCCTACCTTATTATCAATCACTGCCTTTATACGATCCGGCTTTGAAAGGCTTCTGTTTTTCAGGTGCTCTACACGCCCCTCAAACTCACTATATGCTTTCAGTATAATTCCCAGATAATATTTTACAAATGACTCATAACTGTTTTCATTTTCGTGCCATCCATTAGAACTTTCCTGTAATGCCTCATAATAAGTTTCTTTTGTCTTTTCAATCAGCATTTCAACACTGACATACTTTCCGACAATATAGCCGGCTTTATAAAACAAAAGAAGTGTTAACAGGCGGCTCATTCGCCCATTTCCATCATTAAATGGATGGATACACAGAAAGTCAAGAATAAACATAGGGATAAGAATCAACTTATCTATTCGATCTGCTTCCCATGCTTCCAGAAAATTTGTACAAAGTTCATTCATAGCTTCTGGAGTCTGAAATGCCGGCACCGGGATAAAACGCGCTTTCTGATGACCTTCTGCATCTGTTTCTGCAATTACATTATCCGAATTTTTATAATTTCCACCAGCATTTCCTCCGGAATATGAGTATAAATCCCGATGCAATTGTAAAATAATATTGGGTCTCGGATTAATATACTCATAACTTTCATGGATAGTGGCAAGAACTTCCCGGTATCCGGATATTTCCTGTTCAGACCGGTTACGCGGTTCGGCTTTCTGTCTTACTAATTCTTCCAACCGTTTGTCGGTAGTATAAATACCTTCAATCCTGTTAGAAGCCCCTGTACTTTGAATCAAAGCAACTTCCAGCAGAGTTTTCAATTCGTCTATATTGGCTTCAAGGAACAATTCCTGCTTACCTTTATGCTCATGAATGCTTCCGACCATCTGAACAATTTCAGGTTTTAGCAATTGCTCCGGAGTTTTTATATAATCAAAACTTCTCATCGAAATCTCCTTCATTTTAATATTATCTCCATCATTTTACCATCAAATGACGGTGATATCAATTAGCATGATGGAGATATATTTTTAACATTCCTTTTAACGAAACCCGTTTTTTCACTAAAATTACACTATTTTTCACTTCATTGTCTTCGCCAGTGACGTAAGAAGTGCTGCCATCTCAGGATTATTAAGGACCTTTGCAAGCAGCTCTGCATCCACGCCTTCCGGAACCGCTACCGTGTTTTGTGCTGTATTCGGATGCATCTGCGGATCCAGATCTTTTTTCTCATAAAATGCCTCTTCAAATAATTCTGCATTTTTCTTCCGGTCGTCATCCAGGATGTGAGAATATACATCCGTAACCATGCTGACCTGAGCATGTCCGGAGTCGCCCTGAACTGCCTTGATATCTCCACCATTCAGTTTCAGCTTATAGGTAACACTGCTGTGTCTGAGACTGTGGAAAACAACCGGTGGGAGATCATAGTCTTTAATCAACTGATTTAATGGCTTCCGGATCGCGCCATCCCCCAAAGGAAGACCAAACGTACTTGCCATGACCAGGTTATAGTCCATGTATTCATCTCCAAGAACTTCCTTTGTCTCATCCTGTTTTTCTTTCCACTCGATCAGCATCTTTGCGACAGACTTTGGAAGGAAAACCTTTCGGACACTGCTGTCTGTCTTCGGTGTTTTCAAAACACGGACTGTTTTATTGGTCTTGCTTTTTTCCGGAAATATCAGCAGCACATCTTTTGCATCCAACTCTTTTAAAGCGGATTTGCTCACTCGCTGGGATTCCTTATTAATAAACAGATATGCCCGGTTTTCCTCAATTGCTTCCTCCGAGATGTCCACACAATCCCAGGTAAGCCCCAGAAGCTCACTGATCCGGAGAGAGCAGGAGAAGGAAAGATTCATTGCCAGCTTTAGCCGATCATCCTCACATACTTCCAGTGCGTACATCAGAGTTTCTGCAGTCCAAATCTCACGTTTCTTTGTTTTATGTTTTGGTACGGTCGCATAGATACAAGGATTCTTCTCCATCAGTTCCCATTTGACAGCCTGTTTAAAACAGCTTCGGAGGAGTTTATGGATATCTCTGATGGTACTGGTAGATACATATTCATTCTTTCTTTTCCCAATCATAGGATTGACCACAGCCGGAGCTTTCAACAATCTTTGATAATATTTTTCAATAAAACGGGTATTGATCTCTGACAGTTTTTCATCCCCGATGATCGGAAGGATATAATTATTTATGAGAGAAACATTTCCATCATACGTAGATAATGCCCAGTTGTCTTTTCCATACAGGGCAACGTATTCTGCCAGAGGATCCTTCATGGTTTTACACTGCGGGATTATCATGGATCCCATTTCTTCTTTATACTCGATTTCTTTCTTGCGTTTCTTTGCCTCTGCCTTTGTAGCATAAGTTTCCCATTTCTGCTTCCGTTTCCCGTCTGCATCAGTATAGGAATAGATCACATTAAATTTTCCGTTTCGTTCTCTGATCGATGCCATAATCTAACAGCCCCTTTCTGTATTTCTCTTTTCCAGCCATGCTTCAAATTCTTTTCGTTTGATCCGAACATGATTCCTTATTTTTACAACCGGAAAAGATCCTTTTGTGTACCAGACATTTATCATGGACCGGCTGACCTTTGCCATAAAGGCTGCTTCATCTATAGTAAGATACTGCAGATTGCCGTTCCTTCCTCGTTCCCCGGTCTGTGCCAGTTTCTTTCTCCGATAATTCGCCAGTGCTACATTTTCTTCCATTGCCAGTTCTTCATAATCGTTCGCCGGATCCAGATGATATTCATCCTGCCCTTCCAGAAACTTCTGAAAGCTTTCCTTCGTGATTCTTTTTCGATCAGCGATCGTGACGAACTCAAAGAAATGCTGATACTTTTGACTATTCAGGATGCCATATACCTGATTTCTGGTGATTCCCAGCTGTCTGGTCATTTCCGGCATAGTGAGAGTAGCGGCCTCCATTTCGGCATCCCTCTTTTTATCATCCTTCGTGCGGTATCTGGACTGTCCGTCATACCATTTCTGAAATGCAGCTTTTGGTACACGTTTCCAGTAATCCACAATCACGACTTCGATATTATTCCGCTTGATCAGGTCATAAACGACACCATCCGTAACTTCCAGCATTTCTGCAAGTTCCGGAACAGAATAAGACCATTCTTTCAATTCCTTTCCCGGTTCTTCTCCGTTGACTTTATGATATTTAATCTGATTCGCATACCACTTTTCAAAACTCTCAATATTGACCCGCATCTTTCCGGCAATCTCTTTGGTCTCAAAAAAGTTTTTATGTACCAGCCAATACCGATCCGTCTTTTTAAGCCCTAAAAGCTCGCCCATCTCAGAAACACTCATCCATTTCTTTTTTGCAGAAGACAGTCTCTTGTATGGGCTGTTTGCTTCCACTTCCTTTATCAGTTCTTCGTATTCCCCGGTATTCATTTTTCCCTTCTCATCCATGAAGCTTTCCTCCTTCTTCCCATACCATACCGCACTTTTTCAAAAAAATTTAGGATGTCGATTTTTCATCCGGATAGGAGATTAGTTGGAAGATTCCGGCAGCTTATCCAGCCAGTCATCAAAGCTCTTTTTGGAAATACGGTACTTTCCGCCATCCAGCTGGATCCACCGGAACTCATTTTTCTTCAGAAGGTTATATATTGTCGGTCTGCTGACTCCAAGGATTTCCTGTAACTCTTTTACTGTATAACATCTTTTCTCTGACATATGTCATTACCTCACATTTCATTATTTTGGAGGCGGCATATAAATGTCCCTCTATAATATCCAAAGTTTCAGAGGGACTTATACAACATGTTTCAGTAAAAAAATGTCAAGATGAGAAAAATTGGCAAAAAGAAACCTCCGTATGAATCGAATCATACGAAGGTAACATGTTCTCATTATGTTGTATTTATTCCATGATATTGTCATTTTAAGAAACAGATAAACTGGAGGTTATCTCTTACAAACAGTGTTCATCAATACAATCACAACTACACAGTAAATTCCTGTTGTCCTCTTGTCCTATTTGTGCTATATCATATATATCTTTTCATTCATCCATGAAAACTTAGTTTACAATCATTATCTTCTTTACATAAGAAATTATATAATAATATTTAAAACTCCTAAAACTGCACCTACTAAAGCCCCAAGATTTACAATCGTATCCAATTCTTTTTTCATCACAGTCAGCACCAGTTTCTCCAGACTATCTACATTCATAGCATTGATTTTATCTTCGATAATTTCTGCAATATTCAAATTACCGATCAGCTTTCCGATGACAGAATCAATTGCTTTGTGATAAAAATCTGCTACTATTTTTCGAACGGCTCCTTCCGAAATATTCATATGGTTACAGAGATCTATGACAGATTGTTCTCCTAACGTATCAATTTTAGTTTCCAGTTCTTCCTTTATAAAATCTGGTCCTTTTTCATTAATATACTTTACTATTTCTCCTCCAACAGGCTGTATCAGGGAATTAAGCATTTCATCATTCAGAAACATTTCCAACATGGAGCCCTTTGTTTTGGCTTTAACAGCTTTTCCGGCTTCCTGAACAATAAGATTATCCAGATTCATATGTTGAACAGAATCAAGGATCTGGCTGGACAGTTCAGAAATCAATCTGTTTTTTATCTCTTCATAATTCAACTCGGACGAACATACTTTTGAAACACAGGTATGAAGATCAACAGATAATCCCTGAACAATCTGATCCACAACAGCATTTTCTGTTTCCAAAGAAATCATTTTCTGTTTAATATCATCTTTCGTTAGAAGATCGTCCGCCACAATAATTCCGATTGCTCTGGCAAGCCTTGGCTTTCCTTTAGGAATTGCCCCCGGAGTAAAAGGAAGTTTTCGTCCAAAGATTCTGACTTCCTGTTTAGGATAAAACAGCATTTTGACAGCGATATAATTAGTACAGTATCCAATCAATGCCCCTATAATGGGTCCTGCCAGTTTTTCTAACATTTTTCTTTTTCCTCCATAACACTCATATAAGCCGGACGGATAATCTTATCTGTGCAGATCAGTTCTTCCATACGATGTGCACTCCACCCGACTACCCTCGCTACTGCAAAAATCGCAGTATATAATTCACGTGGAATGCCTAGCATGTCATATACAAATCCGCTGTAAAAGTCCACATTCGGGCTCACTCGTTTTATAGTATTTCTGTTTTCTGCAATCAGTTTAGGTGCAATCACTTCAGCATTCTCATAGAGCTGGAGATCGCTCTCCCGGCCTTTCTCTCTTGCCAGTGCTTCCACATATTTTTTAAATACTCTTTCTCTTGGATCCGACAATGTATACACCGCATGTCCCATTCCGTAAATCAACCCTTTTTTGTCAAATACCTGTTTGTCAATTATCTTCATAAGATATGCTGATATTTCTTCTTTATCAGAAAAATCCTTTACATTTTCCCGTATATTATCCATCATCTCCACAACTTTTATGTTTGCGCCGCCATGCTTCGGTCCCTTCAAAGATGACATAGCGGCAGCAATTGTTGAATATGTATCTGAACCGGAAGAGGTCACCACTCTGGTTGTAAAAGTAGAATTATTTCCGCCGCCATGTTCCATATGAAGAATCAATGAAGTATCCAGAACTTTCGCTTCAACCGGTGTGTATTTCTGATCATGCCTGAGCATCATTAGAAGATTCTCAGCTGTAGACAGTTTCGGATCCGGATTATGGATATACATACTCTGGTTTTTTTCGTAATGATTATAGGCATGATATGCATATACAGCAAGGAGTGGAAATTCACTAATCAGTTGGATGCACTGCCGCAACGAATTACTGACGCTGATGTCTTTTGCCTTTTTATCATAAGCAGCCAGTGTCAGAATACTTCTTGTCATTGAATTCATAATATCCTCAGATGGTGCCTTCATAATAACATCTCTGGTAAAGTTCGTTGGAAGCGTTCTGCATGTGCCAATCACTTCCCGGAACTTTTTTTCTTCATCTTCTGAAGGCAATTCCCCCATCAACAGAAGATAAGCGATCTTTTCAAAACCAAGCTGTTCTTCTCCAAGATTGCCAATCAATTTTTCTACCTTATATCCACGATACCACAATTCCCCGTCACAAGGTACTTTTTCTCCATCTTTCACACATGATGATACAATACGGGAAATCTTAGTCAAACCGGTAAGCACACCTTTTCCATTTTCATCCCGCAGCCCCCGGTTAACACCAAACTCTTCATACAATCTAGGATCAATATGATCATTTTTCCGGCAGATAGCTTCATTCTGCACAGCATAATCATTCATCCGCTTCATCAGCTCTCCCATACGAATCGACCTCTCCCATCCCTTTTATTTCGCTGCACATCAGGTTATCCAGTTGTTTCATCATTTTTAATAACATGATCAAATTATCTTTTCCGAATTTGTTGATCACTTTTCCATAACATTCTCTCAGAATCATTTCCTGACCCTTAAACAGTTTCTGTCCCGTTTCTGTAACAGTCACATATGTTCCTTCACTTCCGCTTCCTTCATAAGACCACAGTACCAGTCCACGATCTTTCAGCTTTTCTACCATTTTTGATGCCTGCCGTATTGTCAGCTGCATCTTTTCTGATAAATCCTTTAAATACGTTCTCCCATTATTATTCGGAGAATTTTCTCTCTCAGATTCTATAGTATACAAAGCAATATACTCCTGAAGTGTCATTTTACGAAACAGTTCCTGTATTTTTCCTTTGTTCATCAGATACCGACGATAGGTTAATTCATTTGTAAACTTTCTGATTTCATTTGCATTCAATATTTCTCTCTGCTCTGGCATCTTCAACCGCTCCTCTCTTTTTATTTACATCAATACATGTTATTTTCTTATTTAATTCCCAATTTCTGCCTGAATTTTAATGGCAAAATCAACCGCATTTTCCAGATCTTCTTCATCCGGATGGGTATTTCCCAGTCGAAACATCTGCTGCATCTCTTTTTCTTTACTTGGCATCTGGCTGATCATAATTTTCCTTCTATCTGACTCCACATTCCCCTGACAGAGAAACATTCCCAGATACTCTCCCTCGTCCGGGTACCAGACTTCAAGATTTTTTTCAAGCTTTTCTTTATATTGTTCTGTCGGCACATAACCGCAGGTAACGAACACTGCATATTTTCCGCCTGTAATCTGCTCAAATACATCTGAGATATCCATGCTGCAGGAATAACCATGAATTCCAAACCCGATCAGATAGACATCCGCCGCAGGTATATCCTGCTCTGTATCAATATCTACAATTGTTTTATCCTCTGTATTTAAAGCACCATAGATCTTTTCTGCTATTAAACGTGTATTGCCACTTTTTGACTGATATATAACTGCATATTTCATAATGGACCTCATTTCACATAAAAACAGAAGCGAACAAAAAGAGGAGATGTACCAGCCATCTCCCCATTTTGTTGCTCGCCAATGATTTGATTTTACCTGTTCTCTTTAATACATTTCCGGCTGTGGCTGCGGCGCAGGTGTATTTTCCTTAATGTCCGCTACCGCAGCTTCTGTAGTAAGAAGTGTAGCTGCCACACTTACCGCATTCATTAATGCATTCTTTGTTACCTTCACCGGATCAATAATACCCTGTTTCATCATATCCACAAAGGTTTCTGAGGCTGCATCAAATCCCATGCCAGGCTCACTCTTCTTTACCTTGTCTACGATAACCGGGCCTTCCAGACCTGCATTTTCCACAATCGTATACAGTGGTGCTTCCAGTGCCTTTGCTACGATTCTGGCTCCGGTCTTCTCATCACCCTCCAGGGCTGCTAACAGTTCCTCTACCTTTTTCTGTGCATGGATATATGCAGATCCTCCACCGCAGATAATGCCTTCCGATACGGCTGCTTTTGTTGCGTTCATGGCATCTTCCATGCGGTATTTAGCTTCTTTCATTTCTGTTTCTGTTGCCGCGCCGACACGGATCACTGCAACGCCTCCGCCCATCTTCGCGATACGGTCCATGAGTTTATCTTTATCAAAATCGGATGTTGTTTCAGCCATCTGTCTCTTCAGGCTGGCGATGCGTGCATCAATGTCTTCCTTGTTCCCGGCACCGTCTACGATCGTGGTATTTTCCTTTGTAACCTTTACAGATTTTGCACGGCCAAGCATATCCATCGTGGTATCTTTAAGTTCAAGGCCAAGATCTTCCATGATCACCTGACCGCCGGTAAGTGTTGCGATATCTTCAAGCATTGCCTTTCTGCTGTCACCATATCCCGGTGCCTTTACAGCAACGACCTTCAGGGTACCTCTCAGTCTGTTGACAATCAATGTGGTAAGTGCCTCTCCCTCCACATCTTCTGCAATGATGAGGAGTTCTTTCCTCTCTCTCATCACATTTTCCAAAATGGGAAGGATGTCCTGGATATTTGAAATCTTCTTATCAGTCATGAGGATATAAGGATCCTCCATGTTGGCGATCATTTTTTCTTTATCATCACACATGTATCCGGAAAGATATCCATTATCGAACTGCATACCTTCGACTACGTCGATCTCCGTCTTCATGGTCTTTGATTCTTCAATCGTAATAACGCCGTTCTCTCCGACTTTTTCCATTGCATCGGCAATCATCTCACCGACTTCTTCATTACCGGAAGAGATTGCAGCTACTTTTGCAATATGATCCTTCCCAGTAACAGGATGGCTCATTTCTTCAATTGCCTGTACAGCCACATCTGCTGCCTTCTTCATTCCTTTTCTTAAAACAATGGCATTTGCACCTGCTGCGATATTTTTCATTCCTTCTTTTACAAGTGCCTGTGCCAGAACTGTAGCTGTTGTTGTTCCATCTCCCGCAATGTCGTTTGTCTTGGTAGCCACCTCTTTTACAAGCTGTGCGCCCATATTTTCAAAACGATCTTCCAGTTCGATCTCTTTTGCAATGGTCACACCATCGTTTGTAATTAATGGTGCACCGTAAGATTTATCCAGTACAACATTTCTTCCTTTTGGCCCCAATGTTACCTTTACTGTATCTGCCAGTCTGTCTACGCCGGCTTCCATTTTTTTTCGAACATCAATATCAAAACTAATCTCTTTTGCCATGATAATTTCCTTCTTTCTACTGTTTCTATTACTCGACAATTGCCAGAATGTCATCCTGGATTACAATTTTATATTCTTCGTCGCCAATTTTTACTTCTGTGCCGCCGTATTCAGAAATAATGACTTTATCTCCTTCTTTTACCTGCATGGCAACCCTCTGTCCGTCTTTACATTTTCCCGGACCAACTGCAATTACTACAGCTTCCTGCGGTTTCTCTTTTGCGCTGTCTGGCAGAATGATTCCTGATTCTGTCTTTTCTTCAACATCCTGATACTGAAGAACTACTTTGTCACCCAATGGTTTTAATTTCATATGAATAACCTGCCTTTCTTTTGTTAGCACTCTTGCTTGTTGAGTGCCATCGTGTTTCGCAAAAAATATGTTTCTCGCGAAACATGTTTTATTTTTAAATTATTTATTTTTAAAGTATTATATCACCTGTATTTCTCTTGTCAATAGGTTTCCAAAATAATTTAAAAAAGATGCGAAGCACCTTAACCATTACTTTGCATCTTTTGATCATCTAAATTAATTCACTTATATTTTTCCTGATTTTTTCCGATACTTCCCGAAAAACCTTCAATTCTTCTTCCGACACACCTTTTAAAATCATCCCGTTCATTGCTTCCCTTCTCTTCGTCATTTCTGTTACCAGATCCTTCGCATAATCAGATATTTCATAATGAATATATCTTCTATCATTCTTATCCGGTATCGCAATAAGATAATTTCTCCTGCAGAGACTGTCAACTGCCTGCGAAATATGTCCACGGTTCATCATCAACTGATGGTGGATATCCGTAGAGGTATTATGTGTTCCGCATTTTGACAGGAAGTATAATATCTCCAGTTCTGCTCTTTTCATATCATATTTTTCTCGTAATTCAACGCTCTGTTCCTCTAACAGCTTTTTAAATTGTCCTCCCTGCAATATGATATCAATTTGTGTATCCATTTAGTTCAGCTTCTTTCAATGTTTTTTTCATTCTATCACAAGTTTAATAATTCGTCACCATTTAATTTTAAACGACTTTTTTGTTTCCTCTTAATTAATGATTAACATCTGGAATCTATTCCGCTGAATCTAATATCAGTAATTATTTTATTTCGCAAAGTTCACAAAATCTTCACGTAATTATTAGCACTCTCTATTGACGAGTGCTAATTCATATGTTATATTACACATAGAACAAAGAAAGAGAATATGATTTTTCTTCCTGATATTCATAAATCAACACTTCGGGTTTCTCCGATAGTGCAAACTTTAGTTTATGTCATGAAAGGAGATATGACTTATGTTAATGCCTAGTATTTTTGGAGAAAATTTATTTGATGATTTTATGGATGATTTTGCTTTTCCGGACATCGATAAAAAATTGTATGGAAAACATACTCCCCATATCATGAAGACTGATGTGAAGGAAAAAGACAACGCTTACGAAGTGGCAATTGATCTTCCTGGATTTAAGAAAGACGAGATTCAGATCCAGCTTGAAAACGGTTATGTAACTGTAAGTGCAGCAAAAGGTCTGGATAAAGATGAAAAAGATAAGGAAGGAAAATATATCCGCCGCGAGCGTTATACCGGAAATGTAAGCAGAAGCTTTTATGTAGGAAATAATGTTCAGAGAGAAGACATCCATCCGAAATTTGAAAATGGTATTCTTTCCTTTACTGTTCCAAAAGAGCAGAAGGCAGTAGAAAACAACTCACATTATATTTCCATCGAAGGTTAATCTCAAACGGGCAGGGAATAAAACCCCTGCCTGTTTTAAAAGCCAAATGCAATCGGAAAAGAGGTTTTTGATATGAGTAAAACGACATCAAGAGTATTATGGATTTTAGCCGGAATCTTTCTGATTATAACCGGGATCGGATGTTTGAGGAATCCCGGAAAAATTCTTTATGGTCTTCCCATTATCTTTGGAGTTGCCATGATGTTTTCCGGCATTATAGATATTGTGATATTTGCAGCCGGTCATGATTATATGGCAGGATCTGGCTGGTTTCTTGCTGACGGCATTCTAACCGTACTGATGTCTTTATTCATTTTGGGAAATGGATGGTTTACAGCAATGACTATTTCCTTTATTTTAGGAATGTGGCTGATTTTTTCAGGTATCACCAAACTGGTTAATTCCTTTGACCTTCAAAAACTGGGAGTAAAGGGCTGGGGCTGGTTTACAGTACTTGGAATCCTTCTGACTGTGATTGGTTTTCTGTCATTCACACATCCATTTGCAAGTATTGCAGCTATGGCCTGGGTAATCGGATTTTTCCTGATCCTACAGGGTATTGTATCTGTCATGCGTGGATGCTTTTCCAATCGCTTCTGGATGTAAAATATAACAAAAAATAACATTGCCAAGGAGGAAAAAAGGCACCTCTTCATATAGATTCGGCTGCATACAAAATTGTGTGCAGCCTTTTTTAACGAATGCCTAATTCCAAAAACAATTTGAATATTCTTGTGCGATGAAATCGCACTTCCGGAAATCTGGAAATCAGATGTCTGGGAAGTGGAAATCATCTTATGCGAGTTTACTCGCGTAATGTTTTATTGCTAACTTCCCATGTTTTTCCTACTCAAACCAAAACGCGCCATCAATCACATGCTTTCTGCCAACTGTTCCTGTGTAATATTCTTTTCTTTTCGAAGCTCTTTAAGAAAACTTCCAACTTTTTCTTGTTTCATTTTGTTCCTTGTATGATGTAGTCAGAAGCAGATACACCATATTTCCTTTCGTTTTATATCGTGGTTCAATACAACTCAGATACTGTGGACAATTGATTTTTCCCTGTAGCTTGACTACTTGATGGAGTGTATTGCCGTTACCTTTATCTGAATTGTTTATAGCTGGATGCGCCGGTGGCTGCTCAGCAGTCCGAGAGTTCTTATTTCAATCAAGTCTACGATGATAATCGTTGGTGGATATCACGGTATCAATACTTGAAAGGGAGGTATATGCTTAGCGGCTTTCTTGCCGCTAAAATCCAATGAGTAGTTCACACGCTCTCCGGTATCTTCCATCACAAGATCCGCATCAAAATTGCGTTCTTTCCTCTCGGAGTAAAATCCGGATACGTGCACACGGCCGTCCTTCAACAAGGCGACGGCCATCTTCTTCGTGAGCTTCTTTCTCATGGAGGCCAGCCATTTGTTTTCCTTCCAAAGTCAAAAGCTGCACGCTCTGCTGCTGCAAAAGAAACTCTTCGTTCCCTCAAAAACAGAAGACCCGCAGCGGGGACATATTCCTATCACCTCCCGCTGCGACCTTCCACTGTCACTTTCGGAAAACGGATTTTCCCGTTTTCTTTCTGCGCCTCCGTATTTCGTCACCAATGCTTTCACCATATCCGTGATTCCGGACATGAATTCTTCCTTTGAAATCGCTCCTTTCTCAATCTGCTTTAATGCGTTCTCCCAATCAGCGGTGAGCTTTGGTGACTTTACCGCCTCCGGTAAAACCTGTACCAGGGCAATCCCATCCTCCGTGGGGATCAGCTGTTTTCCCTTTTGCAAAAAACTCCTCCCCTCCGCAGCTGACCTTGATCTCTGTTTCCGAGATCCGCTGCTTCACTCCGGTTGCCATCAAAAGCCGCACAGAAATCAGCAGCAAAATATCCCGCTCTCCCTCAGAAAGCACAGACAGATCCTGCTTTTCAATTTCTGCCGTCGGGATAATGGCATGGTGATCGGACACCTTGCTGTTATTTAAAACCCGGCATATATCAATTTCTGCCGAACTTTGACGAAACATGTCAAACACCCGCTTCACCCTATGGACCATCCGCTCTGCGGTAGAAGCCATGTCTTCCGTCAGAAACTGGCTGTCCGTTCTCGGATACGTCACCAACTTTTTCTCATACAGGCTCTGGGTATATTCCAGCGTTTTTTTGGCTGTATATCCATAGTAACGGTTGGCTTCCCTCTGAAGCGTAGTCAGATCATATAGCTTTGGCGGACTGACAGTCTTTTCCATACTCCTGGCGCAGGTAACCGTTGCCGACTGATTCTGACATTTTTCAACAAGTGTCTCCATTTCTGCCCGATCAAATATTTTTTCCTTCACCACATCCAGGCCGTCCAGATCCAGATGCACGTTCCAGTATTTCTGCTTTTGAAAGCCATTGATCTGCTTCTGCCTTTCAACAAGCATGGCAAGTATCGGTGTCTGAACACGGCCAACTTTCACCTTCCTGTCATAAAGCCCGGTAAACAGCCGGGTTCCGTTTATGCCTACCAGCCAGTCCGCCCAGGACCTTGCCTGCGCGGCTTCATAGAGAAGATCAAAATCATGGCCATTTCTCAGATTTTCAAAACCATCCCGGATGGCACTGTCCTCCATGGAACTGATCCATAATCGCTTGAATGGTTTCTTACATCCGGCCTGCTCATAGGCCAGGCGAAAAATCAGCTCGCCTTCCCGCCCTGCATCAGTCGCAGCCACGATCCCTGTCACATCCTTTCTCTCCATGAGCTTTTTCAAAATAAAAAACTGCTTCTTCGTACCGTCTGACACCTGATATTTCCAGGTATCCGGCAGAATCGGCAGATCCTCAATGCACCATTTTCTAAGGCGTTCATCATATGCTTGCGGCTGTGCCAGCTCCACCAGATGTCCCACACACCAGGAAACAATATATCCGGAGCCCTCCAGATAACCATCCTCCCGCTTGTAGGCACCGATGACATTGGCAATTGACCGCGCCACACTCGGTTTCTCAGCAATTGCAAGTAACCACCGACTACTCTGGATCAATATTGTTTTTGTTGTACTGAGGGCGTTATCCAGGACCTTGGACAGGAAAATCGACCCGAAATAGATTATGCTGCTCAAGCAGCCATCACCTCCTCAAAAAAGAAATGCGGAAGATTTTGTAAAAAACCTTCCGCAATAATAAGCTGGCGTCCCTAACATAATCCGATCTAACACACAGCCCTCCGCCAATACCACAAAGGCTTTCACCATTTGCATGACAATATCCAGCGGTTTTTGCCATATTATTTATGACATGAATTCTTATGGTTTGCTAAGATTGTGCCTGCTTTGCTTTTCGCTGATTTGCTAGAAGAATTACTAGCCAAGGTTTTTCCAGCTGCGCCAACTTTACCACCATGATGGACTGTTTTAGCCATATTTTTTCCCTCCCTTCGCAAGTTCTCCTTGCTAAAGGATCGTCTCTTTGATATTATTAATTTGCAAAGTTAATATGTCAAAGAGCACATCTTTGGCAAGGGATTAGCCGGTTATACCCGGCTTTTTCTATTGTAAAGACAAACGTCTGAACAACCTATGATGAAATAAGCATATTTTGGATATAGTCCATAATACCTGTTTCCGTGTTTAAATCGTATTTTTCTCTAACAGAAACAAAGTATTCTTTAATAGATTCTTTTGAAATCTCTTCATGAGAAGGTTCGTTCTCCGAATATCCTTCTCGTGCATCAATCCATGGATCTTCTTTATGGGTTATTCTTTCAAGAACTTTTCCACCATACATTCCAAATGTATTGACTACAAGATCTATAACTTCTCTTTCTTTTTCATCAAGATTAGTTGATTTTCCCTTTAACAATTCAAACCTGGGATCGTCAATAGGATCATATCTAAAGCTACTAAACATATCGTAAATTTCCGCATATACCGGACCATGAACCCATGCCTGACAATTATCGTTAAACAACGGTTTTCCGTATCTGGAAAAATATAATCCCTGAATAAAATATAAAATTTTCTGTAATGCCAACGGGGTTACCTCTCCTAATTGTTCAAATACATAAGAAATAACCATCAACATTTTCGACGGTACACTGAATAATGCATCTAATTCATCTATCGCAGACATGGCTTTTTTGTAAGCAGCTTCTGCAAGCTTATCCTTATTGCTTTCCAGTAAACCTTTCATTACCTTCGTATCAGATAATGCTGCTCTTATAATATCAGAGTATTCTTTTGAAGGAATCTGTCCCGCAAGATAACGAGTTATTGTCACTTCTCCAAAGCCAAGCGCAATTGACAGAGGCGCCTTTCCTAAATTGTAAATCTTACCCAGTTTTTCAACTTCCTCTAATGAAACGATTCCTTCTGACTTACGAAATTGTTCGTCGATTTCTTTTGCATTGTAATCAAGGATTCCTTTTATTCCAACCTCACATCCGCATTCTTTGCAATGTGCTGTTGTTATTAGAAACTGATACTCCTTTTCTCGAATAGTTTTCGTTATCGGCGTTTTATGAAGCGCATATGCTGTTTCTTTTCTGCACTCCATACAAAATGCCCTCCTTCTGCCTGCCATTTTATTTTCCTCCTAAGATTCCTATATCTATTTAAAATAATATGATAACGGGTGCTCTTGTTCGTGGAAAGAAATAACGAATAAATACTGGTCTGAAATTTTGTTGAACTTAATATAAAGTGATACGGTTCTTTCCTGGTTTCCAAATCTCTCTAACAAATTTATATCTTTTCCGAAAATATACAATATCTCATATTCTCTGCCTCTATGGTCATTCGGCACAGCATCAGAAAAATCCATTGGTGTCAATGTCTTGATTATATCTAATTCTTCCTTTTCAGATATTATATAATCGGTTAAAAGTTCCCTGTTTTTAGGACGGGGAGCTATCTGATACTTTCCAGCATCAATAGCATCCCATACGCCCTGAAGATATATTTCTATATCCTTTTTTTCAAAGTGCATCTATAACCATCCTCCTCACCTGTCACATGATTGGATTTTTATATTTTTCTATCATTAGAATAACAGTGAGAATCTTTAATGTCAAGCACTTGTGATCGATTTTTTTATTTTTTCTATCATTCGTATATTTTACCAAGCTCTACAGTTACTATCTTATTTTACTAACTAAAACTTCCCACACCGATACGGTGTGTTGAACCTTGCTACGAAAATAAAATTTGTAGCAAGGTGCGAAGCCCATTTTAGATAATATGAAGTGACTGCTAAATTGACCGCCGTTGTGGTCTTCCCTACGCCGCCTTTTTGGTTTGAGATTGAAATAACCGTACACATTTGCCTGCCCTCCTATTTGAATATCTGATCCAATATTTCCAAAATCTCGATTTTTATCTGTTCCGGAGAATAATCCCCGGGAAAATATTTTCTTAGCTGATCCTTAGAAAAAGTAATCTGACCGGCCTCTTTTTTCTTTGGTTCAATTAGAATTTCCTTTACGGATTCTTCGCTGATCGTTCCCATTCTGCTCATGTCCCGGATCCTGTGAGTCTGTGACAGGGAAGGTGCTGCCTGGGCAAAGTCCATGGCATCCAGCACCCATCTCTGTTCTTCTTCCGAAAGAAATGCCAGATCAACAGCCGGATTAAAGGAAAGTTCCCCGATATCCAGCTTCTCCATCAATTCCGGGATCAGATAAGTGAGTCGGATATACCGGGTTATCTGTCTGGGACTGTCACCGCATTGATCACTGATAATCTCAACGGTTCTCTTGCTTTCTCCCCTGAAATGGTCCAACTTCCCATCAGCAGTCTTTCTGCGTTTTCCTGTCTTGCGCTTCATAGCCTCATTCTTCATTTTGTAGGCATAAGCTTTTTCACTGTAGGTAATGGATTGCCTTTGCAGATTCGAATCAACCATAGATATAATCGAGTCCTCATCCGGCATAGTTCTTATGATCACCGGAACCTTTTCAAGTCCAAGCACATCTGCGCAATACTTGCGCCTGTGACCGGATATGATCTGATAATTCCCCTCCCTTGTCGGCATCACAATCAACGGTGTGATGATCCCGTTCTTTCGGATACTGTCCGTCAGAAGCCTCATCGACTCGTCATCTAACACTTTATAAGGATGACCAACGAAGCTTCTAAGCCTTTTTGTCTCGATTTCTACCACTTTTTCCCCCTGAAAATCATACATTGGGATCTTTTGCGGCTCTTTTTCTTCCTTCTTTTTTCTCGTCATGGTTATGAACCTCCTTCCGCGCACTAAAAAATGCTCATTCACAATGAACCCACATGTGGTTCAGAATGAATGAGCATTTTCATGCTTTTATTGAATTGCCATCAAAAGTGCCGCTTCCGAAGCTGATTTTAACTAAGCTGAACACTTCTTCAACTTAAGTAATGCAGCCCTCCTGTCACGGCTCATTTGCACCCCTCTTTTAAAAATCTTAGAAAATGACACTTTTCGGTTTGAAAAAATGCTTTTTCAAATTCATCGGGATCTGAGCCGTTCCAAGAATCGGTGATCATAAAAATATGACGAAAATGAAAAAAGCGGAAGTGATTTTGAGGTTTTCCTCTAACCATTTCCGCTCTTTCGCCGTCCCGTGCGGGAATCGAACCCACATCAGACGCTTAGGAGGCGCCCGTTCTATCCATTAAACTAACAGGACAAACCACCGATTTTTGGCTTACTTCGCTAACGCTCAGTGACGCGGCAGTCGCCGCAAACCCGCATGATATGCGGTTTTTCGGCTCGTTGCTTACGCGCAAACACTGGGTTTTTCACCTAATGGAATCGGTGACCATTTTATCTTCATCTGACCTCGCGATCAGGTAAAGGCTGTGTCGGCAGTTCGGTAGCACCACTTTTCTTCTAAGCCTTGTGCCGCTCACCGGCTGCTTTCGAACCCTCTGTCAAACTGCTCTTCTGGATAAGAGCCAGCGGCCTTTAGGAGGCGGTCGCTCTATCCTGCTGAGCTACAGAGACATTTTATAAAACTGCAGCGTGCACCGGGCGCTACTCCAGAAAATTCACCTGGCCCTGCACCCAGACCGGCCCCTTGAAACGCCGGCCCACCACAGGTTCTCCGAGCAGATCCTTTTTGTTGATGCCGATCTGCAGCATCAAATCACTGCACTCTACCATTAAAACATAAATTTCCTCATTTGTCCACCGGTTTGTCACCTTTTCCACTTCCAAAATTTCTCCCAGAAGGGAATACTGGTCACATTCCACTCCAAAAGGCATGAAGCAGGAATCCACGATGGAATAGACATCCTCCTCCCGGACTCGTCCGGAAATGGACGCATACAGATCCATGTCTTCCATGGCAAGGGAATCCATGGCGTCGGTATCTCCCCGCCTTGCCGCTTCCAGAAGGCTGGTCCTGTTGGCCGCGGCCACCTTGATCCGCTCCTTCTGCGTTTCCGTTTTCTGGACCGGCAAAAGGATCTTGCCAAATACGGAAAGTGCCGACAGCATCACTGAGGAGATCTGGGTGCTGCGGAAGGAATCCTGGAGACGCTTCATATACTCGCCCCCGTTCTGAAGGTAAAAGATCAGCGAGACCCCCACCCGGTACTCCTCACAGATTCCCGCATAAGACTCCTTCTCTGCATGACGCTGGATCTGGCAGGGCGCCTGGGTGCTGATACAGGTGCTTCTGAGGAACGGGAAATAATATTCCCGTTCCAGCTCATCCTGCTCATTCAATTCCCCATATACCGAGATACCGATACCGTTTCCCACCTCCGTATAAAGCTGTGCCCGGGTCCCGTCTCCCGGCACCTGAATCACCTGAAGCTCGTCATGATGGTCCTGGATACGGGAAAGCAGCTCCCTGATCTCTTTTTTCTTTGTGTATTCGCTGAATCCGACCGCCCGTAAAAACTTATGCATATGCGCTCCTGTTATTCTTTTGCAGTGATTATTTTGCCTTGGGAACAAGCTTCGTCTGACCGCCCATGTAAGGCTGGATCACTGCGGGAATGTTCACGCTTCCGTCCTCATTGAGATTATTCTCCAAAAATGCAATCAGCATACGGGGCGGAGCTACAACGGTATTGTTGAGAGTATGGGCAAAATATTTGCTGCCGTCGGCGGCCTTCACGCGGATGCCGAGACGACGTGCCTGGGCATCGCCCAGGTTGGAACAGCTGCCCACCTCAAAATATTTCTTCTGTCTGGGAGACCAGGCTTCCACATCGAAGGACTTCACCTTGAGATCCGCCAGATCGCCGGAGCAGCACTCCAGGGTCCGGACCGGAATGTCCATGGAGCGGAACAGGTCGACGGTATTCTGCCACAGCTTATCGAACCACATGGGGCTTTCCTCCGGCTTGCAGACAACGATCATTTCCTGCTTTTCAAACTGATGGATCCGGTAAACGCCTCTCTCCTCGATGCCGTGAGCCCCCTTCTCCTTGCGGAAACAGGGAGAATAGCTGGTCAATGTATAAGGAAGCTTCTCCTCCGGATTCAGGGTATCGATGAATTTGCCGATCATGGAATGTTCGCTGGTTCCGATCAGATAAAGATCCTCGCCCTCGATCTTGTACATCATGGCATCCATCTCGTCAAAGCTCATAACACCGGTCACTACATTGCTGCGGATCATGAAGGGCGGAATACAGTAGGTAAAGCCGCGGCCGATCATGAAATCCCTTGCGTAAGCCAGGATCGAAGAATGAAGTCTTGCGATATCCCCCATAAGATAATAGAAACCGTTTCCGGCCACCCGTCCTGCGCTCTCCAGATCAATGCCGTCGAAGCTCTCCATGATGGCGGTGTGATAGGGGATCTCAAAATCGGGAACCACCGGTTCTCCGTACTTTGTCACCTCCACGTTCTCGGAATCGTCTTTTCCGATGGGAACGGAAGGATCAATGATGTTGGGAATGGTCATCATATCCTTTTTGATAGCGGCCTCCACCTCGCGCTCACGGGCGGAAAGCTCCTCCACCCGGGCTGCATTGGCATTGACCTGAGCCTTGACTGCCTCGGCTTCCTCCTTCTTTCCCTGCTTCATCAGTCCTCCGATCTCCTTGGACAGGCGGTTTCTGTCGGCACGAAGGCTCTCGACTTCCTGCTTGATCTCTCTGTTTTCCTTATCCAGGGCAATGACCTCGTCCACCAGCGGAAGCTTGTGGTCCTGGAACTTTTTCTTAATGTTTTCCTTCACTGCGTCAGGGTTTTCTCTCAGAAACTTAATATCGATCATGATCTTCCTCCTAAAATAAAAATAACCCTCCGTCCGGATCAGGGACGAAAGGTTTCCGCGTTGCCACCCATATTGCCGGACAGGATCCGGCCTCTTTTGTGGTGGGATAAAGGCCACCGGCCATTTGACTCATCGCCAACCGCTACGAAAGTGGAAGGGCCTGCTCCCCTGCCGGTTCCCACCAGCCACCGGCTCTCTGAAAGGGTGTCACACGCTTTAGCTTTCCTCATCGCGTTTTCGTTATTTCATTGCTGTTCCTTATTATATATCAGCCGTTGTATTTTTTCAAGGGATTTCTTCCTTCGCTTCACTTCTTTAGCACACTGATTTGCCAAATTTTTCTGAATGTGTTTTTATTCTTACAGAATTTACCAGATTGTTATTGATAATTCTTTGTCATATTTGCCTTTCCGTTTTTATTGACAAAATCATAAATTTTTTGTAAACTAGAGCCATACACCTTGGTAATTGCGGCGAAGATGCTACACTGCTTTTATTGAGGTTTTATTTTATCTATAGGAGGGTATGATATGAAAAAGAAAAAGATCAGTCTCGCCATCAAGATCCTGATCGGTATGGTACTTGGTCTCATCTGCGGCTTCATTTTTAAGGGCCAGCATGAGTATTGGACCTACGTGACCGATACCGTGGGAACCATCTTCATCCGACTGCTGAAGATGACCATCCTTCCGCTGATTCTGTGTTCCATTATCGGCGGTATTGCAAGTATTGCAAACCTGAAACGACTGAAAAAAATCGGTATCCGCTTCATCATTTACTGGATTCTGGCTTCCTTCCTGGCAGCTGTATGCGGCCTTGTATGGTCCTACATCATTCAGCCCGGTGTCGGCGTCAACCTGGCAGAATCTGCAGAATCCTACTCTACTGAAGGCGTAAACCTTCTGCAGACCGTGATCAACTACATCCCTGACAACGTATTTGCTTCCATGGCCAACTTCTCCATTATTCAGGTCATCGTATTTGCCATCTTCGCAGGCATCGGTATTTCCACTCTGCCCGCAGGCAAGGCCAAGGATTTCCTGACCGGTCTTTTCGAGTCCGGCAACGATCTGATGATCCGTATCGTGGAAATGGTTATGAAGCTGGCTCCCATCGGCGTTTTCTGTCTGATGGCAGAAGTTTCCGGTACTCTGGGAGCAGAGGTTCTCGGCGCTCTGGGCAAGATGCTTGTGACTCAGTACGTTGCATACGCAACTCTGATCGTCATTGTCTTCCCTCTGATCCTCATCTTTATTGCAAAGGTGAACCCCATCAAGCATTACAAGAACGTATTCCCTGCCATGATCCTCGCATTCTCCTCCTGCTCCTCCTCCGCTACACTTCCTCTTACCATGAAGTGTGCAAAGGAGCGCTGCGGTGTTCCCGAGGAAACAGTAGGCCTCATTGCTCCTCCGGCAGCAACCATCAACATGCAGGCATGCTGTGCTGAGATGGCGATCTATGCCGTATTTGCTGCACAGCTCTTCGGACGCAGCTACGGAATCGGCGAGCTGGCAATGATCATCTTCCTGGGTGTTATCATGGCAGCAGGTGTGGCAGGCGTTCCCGGCGGCGGCATCATGATGAGTGCGATCATGATGGAAACCATGGGGCTTCCTCTTACCATCGTTCCCTGGGTGGCAGGCATCTACCGTCTCATCGATATGCCCAACACCATGCTCAACGTAACCGGCGATACCGTCGGCATGGTAACCGTTTCTGCCATGATGGGCGATCTGGACAGAGAGGTATTCAATACCAACCACAAGCCTGTTGATCAGTAAATAAGGAGGCCTTTTTATGGAAATACTGTTTTCTGAGCAGCAAAAAGGAATTCTTGGTATCTCCGGTCATGCAGGAGTCGGCCATGTACACAGTCATTCCGGTTTCGTGCAGGATGATTCCGCAGGGCTGACGGCAGCCGCGTTCATTCTCAAAAAGGCGCTTCCTGTCGATACCGCCATTTCCCATGTTCAGGTATCCATAGAAGAAGGCACCATCACAGTGTACACAAACGGAGGCGGGGAAGCGAAAGCTTCCCCCCGCCGTGGTATTGCACCCTATGAAAAGGAGCTTCTCGAAACGAGAGCCCCCGGTCTGGATGCGGCGTTCTCTCAGAATGCCGCTGTCCGTGTTTTTGGCCGTGTTTACGGACAGGGTGTCTGTGAGGCAGCCTCCTGCTTTCAGGGTGCCTGTGCCCTGGCAGTCCTGGATACCTTCGTGAAGGCCGCACCGGAGCGGTTTCACGTATCTCCCCCTGCGAAAAAGGGATACCTGGATAAAGCCATCACCACCGTTCTGGATGTGGACGGCATCCCTATGGCGCTCATGCTTCTTGTAAACTTTACCGAAGGCGGCATCGGCCCGGCGGAAGACTATGAGGGGAATGTGCCCTGGGACTTCAAGGAGCCCGTCATGAAGGCGGTGGGCCTGGATACCGTTCCCACCATTATTCTGGAAAGCAAGGCTTATATCCCCGCCCTTGCGCCGGAGCTTACGGAAAACAAGCTGATGCTCCGCGCCGAGGAAGGAATCGACAATCTGCCACTGGCAGAAGCACTGCTGGGAACCGCAGATAAACTGGGCATTCCCTGCTGTTTAAAGACAAATGCCATGCCGCTTGTCTCCGGCAGTCTGGCAAAGGCCACGGCCGCTTATGCCGACCGGCTCATCGCATTGGCTGAGAAGCTGAAAACTGCCGACGACTGTCTGGAAAAGGTCACGATCACAGCCGATCTGGCTTCCCTCATCAGTCAGGATGCCGGCGGCGTTACCTTCATGGGCAATACGGTCAATGACCAGATGCGGGGCGCGGGCATCATTCCCGGCTCCGGAGCGATCCTGTCCATGATCGTCACGACCGATTACAAAGACTATGTAAAAATCCCCATGCTGACCGAGGAGGACGCTTCCTGGTATGTATCCGTCGTCCTGGAGGGTATGAAGCGTTACCATGGTTCAATGTAAAGGAGGAACCCGTTTGAAAAAAATTCTTTTGATTTCCACAGGAGGTACCATTGCCTCCACCCCTACCATTAACGGTCTCACTCCCACGGTGAGCGGCTCCGATATGGTACAGCTGATCCCTGAGCTGGAAGGCTTATGTGAGATCCACTACACCGAGCTTTTAAATCTTGACAGCAGCAATATGCAGCCGGAGGAATGGGCCTCCATGGCCAGTGCGGCCTTCACTGCCCTTTCCATCTTTGACGGTGTTGTCATTACCCACGGAACCGATACCATGGCTTATTCCGCAGCTGCTCTTTCCTTTATGCTGCAGCACCTTCATAAGCCGGTGGTCCTGACCGGATCCCAGCTTCCCATTGAGGATCCCGGCACCGACGGCAAGAAAAATATTCTGGATGCTTTCCGGGTAGCGGTCGACGGACGGCTCTGCGGTGTTTACATCGTGTTTGACGGCCTCATCATCCCCGGCTACTGCGCCAGAAAGACCTGCTCCAGAAATTTCCACGCCTTTGAGAGCATCAACCGCAAGCCCGCCGGAGAGATCGTGAACGATGAAGTGGTCCTCACCTCCGAGCCGGAACCGCCTGCCAGAGAGAGTCTGACCCTGAACGCCAACTACGATCCCTCCGTGCTTCTCATCAAGCTGGTTCCCGGCACCAAGCCGGAGCTCATTGAGGCTGCCGCTGATCTCGGTTACCGCGCGGTCGTCATCGAGGCCTTCGGTCTGGGCGGCATTCCCAATGTGCGGAGGACCCTGCTGCCGGCCATTCATTCGCTGATCTCCCAAAAGATCCCTGTGGTCGTAACCACCCAGTGTATCCATGACGGCTGCGATCTGAATGTTTATGACGTAGGCGTCGATGCCTCAAAGGCAGGCGTCCTCTCCGCCGGAACCATGACTACCGAGGCCATTGTCGCCAAACTGATGTGGATTTTAGGGCAAACTGACGATTTTCAGCGGATTATCTCCATGTTTTATCAGGATTATATTGGCGAAATCAACAAAAAATGACATAAGTGCTTGTTTCATTTGACTTTTTCTCTTTAACGTGCTATATTATCTGCAGGACAATGGAGTCAAACAGAGCAGGTTCGACCTGCTTCTTTTGGCTCCTTTTTTTGCGCACCAGGCGCAGGAAAATAAAGGTCCGTGGAGGGAAATATGTCATATGTAGATGAAATGATCACTCGTACGATCGAAAAAAATCCTGGTGAACCGGAATTTCATCAGGCAGTACGTGAGGTGCTTGACTCTCTTCGTCCTGTAATCGAAAGAGATGAGGAAAAATACAGACGGGATGCCATTCTGGAGCGTCTGACTGAGCCGGATCGCGTGATCTCTTTCCGCGTACCCTGGATCGATGATAAGGGACAGGTTCAGGTAAACCGTGGATATCGTGTGCAGTTCTCCAGTGCCATCGGCCCCTACAAGGGCGGCCTTCGCTTCCACCCTTCCGTAAATCAGGGTATCGTGAAGTTCCTGGGCTTTGAGCAGATCTTCAAAAACGCTCTGACGGGACTTCCCATCGGCGGCGGCAAGGGCGGCGCTGACTTTGACCCCAAGGGCAAATCTGACCGTGAGGTCATGGCCTTCTGCCAGAGCTTCATGAATGAGCTGTACCGTCACATCGGTGCAAACATTGATGTTCCTGCCGGCGATATCGGTGTAGGCGGACGTGAGGTTGGCTACCTGTACGGCCAGTACAAGAGACTGACCGGCCTTTACGAAGGCGTGCTGACCGGAAAAGGACTGACCTTCGGCGGTTCCCTGGTGAGAAAGGAATCCACCGGCTACGGTCTGATCTATATTACCGAGGAAATGCTCAGAAACCATGACACCACCATGAGCGGCAAGACCATTGTGGTATCCGGTTCCGGAAACGTGGCCACTTATGCAACGGAGCGTGCACAGCAGTTTGGCGCAAAGGTCGTTGCCATGAGCGATTCCAACGGATATATCTACGATCCCAAGGGCATTCGTCTGGATGTGGTCAAAAAGATCAAGGAAGTCCGCAGAGGACGGATCAAGGAATATCTGGATGAGATCCCCACTGCTCAGTATGTGGAAGGCAAGGGCATCTGGAACATTCCCTGCGACATCGCTCTTCCCTGCGCAACTCAGAACGAGCTGACGCTGGAGGATGTAAAGACTCTGAAGGCAAACGGCTGCTTCGCCATCTGCGAGGGCGCCAACATGCCTACGACCCAGGATGCCACCGATTTCATTCTGGAAAATGAGATCCTCTTCCTGCCCGGCAAGGCTTCCAATGCCGGCGGCGTAACCACCTCCGCTCTGGAAATGACCCAGAACAGCGAGCGTGTATACTGGTCCTTTGAGAAGACCGATTCCCGCTTAAAGGAGATCATGGTCAACATTTACGCCCAGATCAGCAGTGCCGCCAAGGAATACGGCGTTGAGGGCAATTATGTGATCGGTGCCAACATCGCAGCCTTCAAGAAGGTGGCCGATGCAATGCACTCCCAGGGTATCGTATAAATCTGCTTATAATACCCATAATAAGGTATTGTAAATACACCCCCTAAAGTATGCTGCTGTAACCCTTTTAACAGCAGAAGATAAAAACCCCGTCTCGGGCAGCGCCCATGAGACAGGGTTTTTATTTTTGTATCCATTGCGGGGCAGCGCCCGCTCACTCAATTCTCATCATACGGTATCCCACTCCCACATGGGTCTGGATATACCTGGGCTGGGACGGATCCGTCTCCAGCTTTTTTCGCAGGGTAGCCATGAACACCCGCAATGAAGCCACATCATTCTCCCAGGCGCTTCCCCAGACCTCCCGTGTGATAAAGGTATGGGTCAGGACCTTTCCCACATTCTTTGCCAGAAGGCACAGAAGCTTGTACTCAATGGGAGTCAGGTGCAGCTCCTTTCCCGACAGATAGGCGCAGCCTGCCGCATAATCGATCCGCAGATCGCCATTCACAAAAACAGCGTCATCCTCCTGCTTCACCGACTGGATATAGGAGAGTCGCCGAATGGTCACCCGGAGTCTGGCCAGAAGCTCATCGACGGAAAAGGGCTTTGTCAGATAATCATCGGCGCCGGCATCCAGGGCATCGATCTTGTCCCTGTCCTCACTCCTGGCGCTGATGACGATGATGGGCATGTTGGACCAGCCTCTGACCTTTTTAATGATCTCCACGCCATCCATGTCGGGAAGCCCCAGATCAAGGAGCATGATATCCGGATTCTGGGAAGCGGCCGCCATCACTGCCTGCTGCCCGGTCCCCGCCGTCAGGTATTTATAATTCTGCATCTCCAGTGTTGTCGCGATCAGATTCCGTACTGCGGCATCGTCCTCGACAATGAGAATCAATGGTTTATTCATAAATCTTTGCCTCCTTGAGCGGCAGGGTGAACCGGAACACGGTTCCCTGCGGTTCATTGTCCCTGACGGTAATGGTCCCGCCGTGGGCCGTTATGATGGTCCTGCAGAGGGAAAGTCCCAGCCCCAGGCTCCTCCTGCTGTCGGCGATCCCGTTGTTTACCGTATAAAACATCTCAAAAATCTTATCCTTGGCCTCATCGGCAATGCCCGGTCCGTCGTCAGCCACCTCCACCACAGCTTCCTCCCCGTCCTTTCGGACAGACACTGTGATATGGGAACCGGGCGGCGTATACTTGACCGCATTGTCCACAAGATTAATGATCACCTGAATGATCAGCCGGGCATCCATGGCGGCGAGAATGAGCTCGTCCTCCTGAACGACAGAAATTTCATACTCCTCGCTCTTCCTTCCCACATGGCGCATGGCCTCGGCCACGACCTCCTCCAGAAGCTCCGTCTGCAGATTCAGATGCATGGTCCCGTCCTCAAGGCGGGTAACCGAGAGAAGATTCTCCACCAGACTGATCAGCCAAAGAGAGTCGTCATAAATATCCTCATAAAGCTTCTTTTTCTTTTCCTCATCCAGCCGTTCCCCGCTGGCCAGAAGGACGCCCGCATTGCCCGAAATGCTGGTAAGCGGTGTTCGCAGGTCATGGGAAATCGTCCGCAGAAGATTGGCCCGCAGCTTCTCATTTTTCGCCTGAGCGGCAGCTTCCTCCCTCTTCCTTGCCAGGAATTCCTTCTCCAGGGCCATGGCACATTCTCCCAGAATGGAAAGGAGCAGACTGTTTTCAAAGGTGCCGAAGTTTTCTCCCCTCATATCAATGCCCACCACTCCATAAACCACATCTGAGGTGCGCACGGCCAGATACCGGTACCTGACATCTTCCATGACATCGGTTCCCGCTCCTGCCCGCCGGTTATTCTGAAATACCCAGGCCGCAACCGCCCGTTCCTCTTCCTTCCGATAATCCTCTCCGCCGGAGGCTTCCTTGTCAGCCAGATACAGCACAGGAGGCTTAAGCTCCTGATCCTTCACCTCATAAAACACGACATCCCTGTGAAGCAGCTTTGTCAGCTGTCCCGCTGTCACCTCGATGATCTCCCCTGCATCCCGCTGCTGCTGCAGAAGCTGATTGGTGTCCAGAAGGACCTGCGTCCGGTAAGCCATTCCTGTGGAATGGACTGCCTGCCTTTTGATCTGGGTCGTCAGGGAGCTTGTAATAAAGGCTGCCAGAAACATGACAAGAAACGTCACCGGATATTCCGGTCCGTAAGCCCGGAAGGTAAACTTCGGCGTCGTGAAGAGAAAATTAAACACCAGAACACTGATAATAGAAAGGACGATGCTGTATATCCTTCCGGTGGTGACAATGGCTGTAAGCAGAACACCCAGAATATACACCATAATAATATTGGAATCATTAAAACCGATCTGATGGAATATCATCCCCAGCAGGGAAGCCCCCACCAGGATCCCGAGAGTTTTTAACCAGTCGATCAGCGAAAGTGCTTCTGCCGAGGGCCTGGCTGCCAGCCTGCGGTAACGAACAGCCTGGTCATCGGGAATAATATAAATGTCCAGATGGGGAGCCAGCTCCGCCAACCGCTCCGCGAAGGTCTGCCTCCCTATGGGATAATGTTTTCCTGTATTGCTCCTTCCCAGGACGATCTTTGTAGCCCCGGAAAGTCTGGCATATTCTGCGATCTGTAACGGCACATCATCACCGTACACCGTCTCAACCTTGGCTCCCAGCTCCTCTGCCAGATGAATATGGTCTGCCAGCCGTTTTTTATCAGACGCCAACGCCGTCCGAAATCCGGACGTTTCCACGAACACAGCCGTCATCGTGCCCCGGAACGCTCCGGTAAGTCTGGCAGCCGTCCGGATGATTTTTTCATTGGAGGGAGAAGTGGACAGACAGACCAGAATATGCTCTTCGTTTTCCTTATTATAATTTCCGGTCATCTCCATAAGTCTTCGCCTCCCTTTCTCCCCTTCATTATAAGCTTATCAGGCGGCGAAAGAAAGTATTATTTTACAAGAGCACGAAGATCCGCCTCGGAACCCATGACCATCAATGTCTCCTCCGGGGAGAACCGGTGGTCTGCCGGAGGCAGCGGATAAATTTTACCGTTTCTTTTCGTTGCCAGAATGCTGACATTATACCGGTTTCGGATGGATTTCTCCACGATACTCTTTCCATACCAGGAAGCGGGCACTGCGATCTCATAAATGCCGATATCCTCCGTCAGCTCAATATAATCAAAAATATTTTTTGCTCCATATTTGACTGCCAGCCGCTCTGCCATCTCCCGCTCGGCATATACCACGTGATCCGCACCGTTCCGAAGAAGCAGCTTTCTGTGTACATCCCGACTGGCTCTGGCCAGAATAAACCGTGCACCCATATCCTTTAAAAGCACAGTGATCTCCAGAGCGCTCTGAAAATTATCTCCCACGGCCACCACACACATGTCATAAAGATTCACACCGAGAGATGCAATAAACTCCTCATCGGTGGCATCCCCGATCTGAATGTCCCGCAGAATGGAAGCCGCCTTATCCGCCCGCTCCTCGTTTTTTTCCACTGCCAGGACATCATTCCCCTCCTCCAAAAGCTTCTGAGCCATATGACGCCCGAACCTTCCAAGGCCAATGACCAGTATTGACTTCATAATGCTTCCCCCTTACTGTATTTCTCAATCTAACCCACCTGGATCTTTTCCACCGGCAGTCTGGAGACCGCCCGGTTTTTATCCGACGAAAAAGCGATCAGGAAGGTAATGGAACCGACGCGTCCGATAAACATCAACAGAATCAGCAGCCATTTGGATACCATGCCAAGGCTCGTAGTCACACCAAGAGTAAGACCCACCGTACCCATGGCAGAAACACTTTCAAACAGCGCTGTCAAAAGCGGCAGTCCCTCCAGAGACGAGATCGTCATGGAAACCACCAGCGTAAGCAGCAGATACATGCAGAAAATGCTGGCCGCTACTCTGGCTGCGCTGTCCTCCACCCTTCTTCCGAAAGCTTCCATATTCTTTTTCTGGCGCATAGTAGCCGTGATACTCATCAGAAAAACGGCAAAGGTCGTTGTCTTGATGCCGCCTGCCGTGGAACCGGCAGAGCCTCCGATAAACATCAGACAGATCAAGAGGAACTGTCCCGCCTGTGTCATCGTCGTCAGATCCATACTGTTAAATCCGGCCGTTCTTGCTGTGATCGACTGAAACAGCACCGATAAGGTTTTTTCTGAAGCCGGCATATTGACAAAATTCTGATTTCCCTGCTCAAAAAGGAACAAAAGCACTGCTCCGATCAGGATCAGAGCCCCGGTCATGGTCACCACCAGCTTGCTGTGAAGCCGGAGCTTTTTGAAGGAAAACCGATTGTTCAGAAGATCCTTCCAGACAAAAAAGCCAAGACCGCCGATAACGATCAGCGCCATAATGATCCCGTTCACATACCAGTTATTTCCCACCGTTGTGAGAGAGGAAAAGGCTGCCATATTTCCCATCAGGTCAAAGCCTGCATTGCAGAAGGCAGAGATGCTGTGAAAGATTCCAAACCAGATCCCCTTGAAAAACCCCAGCCTCGGGCAAAAATAAAAACTTAAAAGAAGGGCGCCGATTCCCTCCATCAACAGGGATCCCATTAAAATAAAGCGGGTCATTTTTACGATACCGCCCATCTGCGGCGCCGAAATCGCATTCTGCATGACCACCCGGGTGGTAAGCCCTATTTTCTTCTTTGTCATCGATACCACATAAATGGCAAAGGTCATAAATCCGATGCCGCCTACCTGGATCAGCCCCAGAATCACCAGCTGGCCAAAGAAAGACCAGTGGGTGTATGTATCAAACCGGACCAGGCCGGTGACACAGGTTGCCGAGGCAGCCGTAAAAACAGCATCCGAAAATGAAGTAAGGCCTTCTCCCGCCTTCACTGATATCGGCAGGCAGAGAAGCCCGGCCCCCACAAGAATAATAAACAAATACCCCGTAAGAATAATTTTCATCGGAGAAACGCGATGCAATTTTTTCCGAAATTCTCCCATACCTCCATCCTCCGTATACCGTTATTCTACAGTCCGCATAATAAAGAAAGAATTAAACATATCGGAATGGTATTAAGATTCCATAAAGACTGAGATTTTCTTAACAAAATCTTTACATCACCGGCCAATGCCATAACGCAACCTTAATATGAAACATGCTATTTTAAAAGAAAGAAAGAAAAAGCGGGTGAATGTCACATGAAGCTTCTTGTCATTATTCTTTTGTTTGTATTTGTGTTTTTTGTCGGTTACTTCGCCACCGGCGGCGTAGATCGTTTCATAAAGAAAAACTGCTCCCCGAAAGGTTTCGATCTGGATCTGGATTCCCTTCTGGAGCCGTATGAACCGCCCTCCGGGAAGAAGAAAGCTTCCGAAAATAAACAGATCAATAAAAAAACGGATAAACGTCGGTGAACAGAGGGCAGTACAGTCCCCTGTTCACCGACGCTGATAAAAAGGAGACCTCCCTGTAAAGGGAAGCCTCCCGCCTGAAAGCCCGCCTGATCTTCTGACAAAGCAGCAGGCTTTTTTATTTTCCGTAATAAGCCTTCAGATAAATCTCCTTCAGCTCACTCATCAGCGGATATCTGGGATTGGCTCCGGTGCACTGGTCATCGAAGGCCTGTTCCACCATCTCGTCCAGAGTCGCCATAAAGTCCTCTTCGGAGATTCCGTAATCCTTAATGCTCTTTTTAATTCCGATCTTCTCCTTTAAATCCTCCAGCGCCTTTATGAAGTTCTCAAATACCTCATGGTCATCTTTTCCTGTAATTCCCGCGAATCTGGCCGCCTCCACATAACGCTCGAAGGCATGTGGATATTTGTACTGGGGGAAGGTTCCCATCTTTGCAGGCGCCTCCTCCGAGTTGTAGCGGATCACATAAGTCAGCACCAGCGCGTTGGCTACGCCGTGGGGCAGATGATGGAAGGCTCCCAGCTTATGGGCCAGGGAGTGGTTTACACCCAGGAACGCATTGGCAAAGGCAAGGCCGGCCATGCAGGAAGCGTCGGCCATCTTCTCTCTGGCCTCGGCATCCGCCGCTCCGTATTCATAAGCGCGGGGCAGATAGGTGAACACATTTTTGATGGCTTTAAGGGCGAGGCCGTCAGTATAGTCGGAAGCCATCACAGAGACATAAGCCTCCAGTGCATGGGTCATAACGTCAATACCGGACGCGCTGGTCAGTCCCTTCGGCATATTCATCATATTGTCCGCATCCACAATGGCCATATTGGGAAGCAGCTGATAATCCGCAAGAGGCCATTTCTTACCTGTTTTCTCGTCGGTAATGATGGCAAAGGGCGTTACCTCGGAACCGGTTCCGGCGGAGGTGGGGATCGCCACAAAATATGCCTTCTCTCCCATCCTGGGGAAGGTGTAGACTCTCTTCCGGATATCCATGAAATCCATAGCCATATCCATGAAATCCACCTCGGGATGTTCATACATGACCCACATGATCTTCGCCGCGTCCATGGCGGAACCGCCGCCCAGGGCGATGATCGTATCCGGCTCAAAGCTTCTCATAAGCTCTGCTCCCGCTTTGGCACACTTCAACTTGGGATCCGGCTCCACATCGTAGAAGCAGGTGTATACGATTCCCATCTCATCAAGCTTATCGGTGATGGGCTTTGTGTAACCGTTCTTATAAAGGAAGGTGTCAGTCACGATGAAGGCCCGTTTTTTATTCATAACCGTACCCAGCTCATCAAGAGCCACCGGCATACAGCCCCTTTTAAAGTAGATCTTTTCCGGCGTCCTGAGCCACAGCATATTTTCTCTCCTTTCGGCAACGGTCTTAATGTTGATCAACTGTCTCACTCCTACGTTCTCCGATACCGAGTTGCCTCCCCAGGAGCCGCATCCGAGGGTCAGGGAGGGTGTCAGGCGGAAATTGTAGATGTCACCGATCCCGCCCTGGGAAGAAGGCGTATTCACAAGGATCCGGCAGGTCTTCATAACTGCCTGATGCTTCTCCATTTTCTTTTTTCCATCTTCGGTGGCCGTATTTACATAAAGCACGGAAGTGTGTCCGTATCCGCCGTCTGCCACCAGCCGCTCGGCCTTCGCCACCGCATCGTCGAAATCCTTTGCTTTATACATGGCAAGAACAGGAGAAAGCTTTTCGTGGGCAAAGGGCTCAGTCACATCCACCGAATCCACCTCGCCGATAAGGATCTTTGTATCTGAAGGAACATCAATGCCTGCCATCCCGGCGATCACCGATGCCGGCTGTCCCACGATCTTCGCATTGACCGTTCCCGCCTCTGTGAGGATGATTCCCCGCAGCCTCTCTGTTTCTTCCCTATTTAAAAAGTAACATTTCCTCCGTCTGAATTCAGCCCGCACTTCCTTATAAATTTTCTCCAGAACAATCACCGACTGCTCCGATGCGCAGATCATACCGTTGTCAAAGGTTTTGGAATGGATAACGGAATTGACTGCCATCAGAATATCTGCCGTATCGTCGATGATCGCCGGAGTATTTCCGGGACCTACGCCAAGGGCCGGTTTTCCGGAGGAATACGCTGCCTTCACCATTCCGGGGCCTCCGGTAGCCAGAATGATATCTGCCTCCTTCATGACCTCGTTGGTCAGCTCCAGAGACGGCACATCGATCCATCCGATGATCTCCTCCGGGGCGCCCGCCTTCACTGCCGCTTCAAGAACGATTTTAGCTGCCGCAATGGTACATTCTTTTGCCCGGGGATGGGGAGAAATGATGATTGCATTTCTGGTTTTCAGCGCAATCAGCGTCTTAAAGATCGCAGTGGACGTAGGATTCGTGGTGGGAATCACCGCTGCAATGAGACCGATGGGTTCAGCGATCCTCTTATATCCAAAGGCTTTGTCCTCCTCGAGAACTCCGCAGGTTTTCTCGTTTCTGTATTTATTATAAATATATTCAGCCGCATAGTGGTTTTTGATGACCTTATCTTCCACAACTCCCATTCCGGTTTCTGCCACAGCCATTTTTGCAAGGGGAACCCTCTGGTGATTGGCCGCCATGGCAGCCTCATAAAAGATCCGGTCCACCTGCTCCTGGGTGTAGGAAGCAAATTTTCTCTGGGCCTTTTGCATTCTGTCCATTTTCTCCCGGAGTTTCTCCACATTGTCAATGACCATGGCCATTTCCGTTTCCTGTGTGTTCCTTTCCTGTCTCTCTTTTCTGTCCATGCTTTTCCTCCTTGAAGCTGTGGAAATGATATATCTCACTTCCGATCAATGGTCGCCTTGTTTGATAACTTATTAACAATTTATTCGGATTATAGCACTGTGTTAATTCTTTGTCAATATTTATATGATATATTTTTAACAGAGTTTGAAAATAAAATGAAGGAGTGCTGCCCTGCCACGAAATCATTCTGATTTCAGGACATTGAACAACACTCCCTCTGATAGCTCGTTTTAATTATTTTCCAAACTTTTTATGACCAGGGTTCCGGCTTTTCAAGACCGAGAGCGATTCTCACTGCCTTCTCCTCTTCTCTTCCAAGAGGAGCATCGGTCTCTCCCTTGATAATTTCCTTCACATACACATAGCAGGTATCGCGGCTGTGTACAGCGTTGAGAATATAGCCGCTTTTATTCTGAGACATGAGAGCCAGTGCAAAGCTTGACTTTCCTCCCATACCGGGGAAGGCGTCATATTTCACAAGGCCTGTCTTGTGAAAGGATTTGAGCAGAACCTTGTTGACGACCTTCAGAGCATCTTTTGTCGCCCTTTCCTCTGCCTGAAGCGCATGAATGTCATCAAAAGCCTGTGCAAACACATCTTCCAGAGATTCTGCATCCCGTCCCCGCATAAATCTATCGTATTTTTTTGCCAGCCTGGATGTTTTAGCGATCAGGACGATCACCAGAATCGCCAGAATCGCCACCAATACAACCAGTCCCAGTATGATAAATACCGGATCAAATCCCAAATTATTCAAAATGCTGCTGTCCATTGTCTTTCCTCCTGATGCAGATTCTTATCCTTTTAAATTTCCGAATAAATCCATAAGCCGTTCCAGCTCTTCCATAGAATAATATTCTATTTCTATTTTTCCACGATTTTCATCTTTTCTATTAATGCTTACTTTCGTTCCCAGTATTTCCCTTATTTTTCCCTCGATCTCTCTGTAAACGAGATCTGCACCTGCATCCTGGGATGCCGGTTTTTCCGCAGTCTTCGGCTTAAGCAGGGATTTTACCAGCTTTTCTGTCTCCCGGACGCTGAGCTTATGCTCAATGATCCGTTCCGCCGCCACATACTGCATTTCTTTGTCTTCAAGGGAAAGCAAAGCTCTGGCGTGCCCTCCGGATATCTCTCCCTCGATCAGCATCAGCTGTACTCTCTTGTCCAGTTTCAGCAGCCGCATGGAGTTCGTAATGGCAGTCCGACTCTTGGAAACTCTTGCTGCAATTTCCTCATGCTTCAGATGAAACTCATCGATCAGTCTCTGATATGCAGAAGCTTCCTCGATGGGATTCAGATCTTCTCTCTGAATATTCTCAATCAAAGAGATCTCCATAATTTCCTGTGGAGTATAATCCTTAATGATCACCGGCACTTCTTTCAGCTTGGCCAGCTTTGCAGCTCTCCAGCGTCTTTCGCCTGCAATGATCTCATAATAATCTCCTTTTTTCTGAACCAGAAGAGGCTGAAGAATTCCATATCTCTTTACAGACTCTGCGAGTTCAGCCAAAGCCTCCTCATCAAACTGTTTTCTCGGCTGATCTCTGTTCGGCTCGATCAGGCTGACTTTTAAAAAGACCGGCTGTCTCTTTTCGTCTGTTTCGGTCGGATTCTCAACGGTTTTTCCAGGTGTACTGATCGGTTTCTCCGTCAATTCCAGCTCCAGTCCCATGGGTATCAGCGAATCCAATCCCTTCCCCAAACCACTTTTCTTCACTCGCGCCATATTGTTTTTCCTTTCCTCTGTCATTCAAACAATTGCGTTTACTGCTGTCCACTCTCCTCATCTCTTTGGATCACTTCTTCTGCCAGCAGACGATAGCTTTCTGCACCGGCAGACCTTGAATCATAGAGCGTGATGGGCATTCCATGGCTGGGCGCCTCTGCCAGTCTCACATTCCTTGGAATAATTGTTTTATATACAGTGTTTTTCAGATTGCTCTTGACATTTTCCACTACCTGGAGCGACAAATTTGTCCTTGCATCGTACATGGTAAAGACAACCCCCTCCAGTTCCAGGTTTGGATTCAGACGCTGCTTTACAAGATTGATCGTATGGATCAGCTGAGACAATCCCTCCAGTGCATAATATTCGCACTGGATTGGAACGAGAACCGTATCTGCCGTCGTCATGGCATTGACTGTCAGCATATTTAAGGATGGAGGACAGTCAATGATAACAAAATCATAATTATCCCGTACTTTATCAATTTCTTTCTTTAAAATAAATTCCTTCTGCCGAATGCCGATCAGCTCAATTTCTGCGCCTGAAAGATTCACATTGGACGGAAGCACATCGAGTCCGGGAAGGACTTCCTTCAATAAACACTCCTCGATGGAATTCTGCCCGATGAGAAGCTCATATGTAGTCTTTTCCTGCTCATTTTTGTTTACTCCCAAACCACTGGTAGTATTTCCCTGTGGATCCAGGTCAATGGTCAATACCTTTTTACCTGCTTCGGCAAGACAAGCTGAAAGATTAATGGCTGTAGTTGTTTTTCCGACACCGCCCTTTTGGTTGGCGATAGCTATAATTCTTCCCATAAGCAAAAGTCCTTTCTACAATTCTTTTTTATTATAACATCATCCAAATGGCATTGCCATAGAAATATTATTAATTCTTTCATAATTTTGTTTCACGTGAAACATTCAGAAGTCTGACGGTAATGTATTTCACATGATTATAGGATAGATTCACGATGTTTCACGTGAAACATTGCTCAGACATAAATCTACATTGTTTCACGTGAAACATTTATGTTAATCACTTTTTAAGATTTCCTCTTCTTGTATCTTCTGTTAGAATATACTATAATATAGAAGCAACCTCATTCACTCTCACACATTATGAGGAGTCCGTTATGAGTAAGAAAAGTCATTTTGCAAAAGGAATTCTTTTAAGTGCAGCAACTGCCGGTGTGATTGCCGCTATCAATAAGTCCCTATTTATGAAAGCCATCTCAGGAAAGCTTCTTGACCAGGAAAAGTTCTGTGTGTATAACTGGAGATTTGGTGATGTTTATTACACGAAGTCGGGAGAGGGGAAGCCTCTTCTTCTGATCCATGATCTTCAGACTGCATCATCCGGATATGAATGGAGCAGAGTCATCAAAGAGCTTTCTAAATCCCACACGGTGTATACCATCGATTTGCTTGGCTGTGGACGCTCTCAAAAGCCGAATATTACTTACACCAATTTTCTGTATGTTCAGCTTCTGACTGATTTTATCAAATCTGTCATCGGCCATCGAACCGATGTGGCAGTGAGTGGAAGCTCCTGCCCCCTTGTAATAACTACCTGTAACAACAATGCAGAACTGTTTGACCGTATCCTTATGATCAATCCGGATTCCATGCTGCAATGTGGCCAGACTCCCAATCAATATGTGAAGGCATACAAGTTTCTCATCGATCTGCCTGTCATTGGCACTCTGATCTACAATATCGCAAACAGTAAAAAAAGCATTACAGAAAAATTCCTGACCGTCAATTTTGCCAATCCTTGTGAAATTGATCCCAAGGTCATTTCCGTATATCATGAATCATCTCATCTGGGAGATTCCGTTGCCAGGGCTCTTTATTCCAGTATAAAGGGGAATTATACAAGGTTAAGTATTTCCCACGCTCTCAGGAAAATTGACAATAGTCTTTTTATTATCGGCGGGGAATATGAAAAGAATATTTCAGAAATCATATCGGAATATAGCGCATTGAATCCTGCTATAGAATCAGAGATCTTAAAGGAATGTGCACACCTTCCGCAGCTGGAGCGTCCGGAAGAAACAGCAAAGCTGATGGAAGACTTTCTTGCAGTATAAAGCATAAATGTACGATTTACAGGATATTTAATTTATCCTGTAAATCGTACATTTTTTGAATCATTTCTTATTTCAGAGGCTGTTTTGAGGGCAGGCCGGCTTTCCTCGGATATCTGCCTGACAGCTTCTCCTTCTTTTCAATAAGAATCATACTTCTTCCCGCATCCTCAAGGAAGAATTTTTCCACCTTTTTTGTTTTGGAGCCAAGCATCTTTATGGCTGGCTTTGCCTGTTCCAGCTCCTCATCCACTGTTCCCGATTTGTAAGAAATAAAGAAACCTCCCACCTGAACAAAGGGAAGACAATATTCAGAAAGCGTGGAAAGATTTGCCACAGCTCTGGAAACGCACAAATCGTATGCTTCCCGATATTCCGGATCTCTTCCAAAGTCCTCCGCACGGCCGTGGACCGCTGTTACCTGCTTTAATCCCAGGTTATCCACAACATTCCGCAAAAAATCCACTCTTTTGCGCAAAGAATCCAGCAGAGTAACAGATAAATGTGGATAAAGGATCTTCAGGGGAATGCCTGGAAATCCAGCACCCGTTCCCATATCGATCATTTTATTCACAGAAGAAAAATCATAATACTTTGTGATCAGTGCACTGTCCACAAAATGACGGCCTACCACCTCTTTAAATTCTGTGACAGCAGTGAGATTCATCACCTTGTTTGTTTCCACCAAAAGCTCATAGTAGCGTTCAAAAGAAGCCGCCTGTCTGTCGGTGACTGCTATGCCTTCCTCTGCAAATCTCTGCTTGATATATTCTGAACCTGAACCCATTTTCTTTCCCTCTCTGCATCAGACAGGCTGATTTGTCTGCTTTTTTTCTTCCCTGGTTTTTGCCCTGAGCTGTTCCAGATATACAAGAAGCACGGAGATATCTGCCGGAGAAACGCCGGATATTCTGGAAGCCTGACCAATATTCACCGGTTTTAACTGATCAAGCTTCTGCATTGCTTCCTTCCTGAGTCCCTTAATCTGCATATAATCAAGTTCCTGCGGAAGCTTCTTTCCCTCCAGCTTCTTAAACTGCTTTACCTGATTTTCCTGACGCTTAATGTAACCTTCATACTTTAAATTAATGTCCACCTGCTCGCAGACTTGTGGTGAGAGAGCAGGGCGGTCCGGATCGATCTCGCCGACTGCCTCATAGGAAAGCTCCGGCCTCTTCACCAGCTCTGCCAGAGTGATTCCGTTTTTCAGAAGCGTACTGCCGTGAGTCTCCAGAAATTTCTGGACTTTTTCTGTTCCACCTACGGTCGTATGCTCCAGACGACAGATTTCCTTCCCGATCTCTTCTTTTTTCCTGAGAACTGCTTCATAGCGTTCATCATCGATCAGACCGATCTCATGACCGATCTCCGAGAGGCGAAGATCTGCATTGTCCTGCCGGAGCAAAAGACGATATTCTGCTCTTGAGGTCATCATCCGGTAAGGCTCATGACTCTCCTTAGTCACAAGATCATCGATCAGTACACCGATATATGCCTGGGAACGGTCAAGGACGATTCCTTCCAGTCCCTTTGCCTTTCTGGCGGCATTGATTCCGGCCATAAGTCCCTGGGCTGCCGCCTCCTCATATCCGGAGCTTCCGTTAAACTGGCCGCCGCTGAAAAGGCCTTCGATTTTTCGAAACTCCAAAGTCGGATAGAGCTGCCTTGCATCGATACAGTCATATTCGATGGCATAGGCATTGCGGACGATCTTTACATGCTCCAGACCGGGAACTGTCCGGTACATGGCATATTGAACATCCTCGGGAAGAGAGCTGGACATACCACCCAGATACATTTCGTTTGTATACTCTCCCTCCGGCTCAATAAATACCTGATGACGGTTTTTATCAGCAAATTTTACCACCTTATCCTCTATGGAAGGACAGTAGCGGGGGCCGGTTCCCTCAATAAAACCGGAAAAGAGGGGAGAGCGGTCCAGATTCTCCCGGATGATCCGGTGAGTCTCTTCATTTGTATAGGTCAGCCAACAGGAGACCTGTTCCCTCTGGATCGATTCAGGATCTGTGGTAAACGAAAAGGGGATGATCCGCTCATCTCCGAACTGCTCCTCCATCTTTGAAAAATCAATGCTTCGTTTATCAACTCTGGCAGGTGTTCCTGTCTTGAACCGGTACATGGTGATCCCGTTTGCCTTCAGAGAATCCGTAAGATGGGTGGCAGCCTGAAGTCCGTTCGGTCCTGTGGGATTGCTGACATTGCCAAAAATACATCTTGCCCTTAGATACACGCCTGTGGCAAGAACTGCCGCCTTGCAGGAATATTCTGCCCCTGATACCGTCTTTATACCAGTCAGTTTTCCATTCTCCACGATGATCTCAGAGACCTCCGCCTGACGGATCGTCAGATGATCTGTGTTTTCCAGGGTATTTCTCATCTGTCTCGTATAATTCTGTTTATCTGCCTGGGCCCGAAGAGAATGAACGGCAGGCCCTTTTGACTGATTCAGCATTTTGGACTGAATGAAGGTCTTATCTATGTTTTTTCCCATTTCACCGCCCAACGCATCAAGTTCTCTTACCAGATGTCCCTTGGAGCTTCCTCCGATATTTGGATTGCAGGGCATCAGTGCAATACTGTCCACGCTAACGGTAAACATGATGGTCTCAAGACCCAGTCTGGCACAGGCGAGTGCTGCTTCGCAGCCCGCATGGCCAGCGCCTACCACCACCACATCGTATTCTTCTCGTAACACCTTATCTGACATACTTTCCTCCACATCAAATTTCTCAGGCTGCAACGACTGCAGTCCGGGAAATTCTCTATTTTCCCATACAAAACTTGCTGAATATCTCGTTGATCAGGTCTTCTCCCACGGATTCACCGGTAATGGAACCGAGAGCTTCATAGGCGTCAGTCAGATCAATGGAATAAAAATCCTCCGGCATTCCTGCCTCAATGGAAGACAGGACCTGTCTGAGACTATCGGAAGCCTTCAAAAAAGCATTTTTCTGTCTGGCCCCGGTAATATAAACCTCGTCATTGAATGCAAGGGAACCGGAAAAAAACAGGCCGGAGATGGCATCGGAAAGCTCCGAAAGTCCAAACTCCCTTGTGGCAGAAAAGGATATCACCTGCTTCTTTGTCCTTTCTTCCAGATATGCTCCGTCAACAACGGGAGCAAGATCCGACTTATTCAAAAGGATGATTGCCTGCTTATCCTTTATCATGTCCATGATCGTTTCATCTTCCGCGGTAAGCGCCACCGAGGAATCTACCACATACAGAATCAAATCTGCATCCTCTGCGTGGTTCAAAGCCCGTTCCACCCCGATTTTTTCTACAATATCCTCTGTATTCCGAATACCTGCCGTATCCATCAGATTCAGACTGATCCCGTTCAGATTGAGATGCTCCTCCAGAGTATCCCTCGTCGTTCCGGCCACATCTGTCACAATTGCCCGCTCCTCACCGAGAAGAAGATTTAAAACCGAAGACTTTCCCGCATTGGGCTTTCCCAAAATAACCGTCTTGATTCCTTCTGAGAGAAGCCTTCCGTTATCCGCCGAAGCAGCCAATCCATCGATCTCATCCTTCACTTTTTTCACAACGTCAAAAAGATGATCCCCGTATCCGTCCAGAGAAATATGCTCAGGATCATCCAGAGCGGACTCAATATAAGCAATTTCATAGATGATCGTTTTTCTGAGAGCGCCGATTTTTTCAGAGACAGATCCCTTCAGCTGTTTTAAGGAGTTTTTTCTTGCATATTCATTTTTGGAATCGATCAGTTCCATGACTGCTTCCGCCTGGGAAAGATCCAGCCGCCCGTTTAAAAAAGCCCTCTTTGTAAATTCTCCTGCCTCAGCCGGCCTGGCTCCGTTTTTCAGGGCTGTCTCCAGCACCCTCTTCACTACCAGCACACCGCCGTGGCAGTCGATCTCCACAGTGTCCTCCGCTGTATAGCTGTGAGGCCCTTTCATATAAATGACAAGAACCTCATCGATCATGGTATCTCCGTCATAAATATGACCATAGGTGACTGTATGGCTTTCGATCTCCTTCACCTTCCGTTCCTTTTTTGCCGGACGGAACATGGCCGAAAGAACATCCAGAGCCTCATTTCCGCTTATCCGTACAATTCCGATACCGGAATTTGTCATGGCTGTGGAAACAGCAGCAATGGTCTCCGTGACTTGATTTGTTACACTCATACTTAAACTCCTGTTTTATATGACCTCAGAGAAATCTGTTTTGTATTCAGAAAAGGGGCTGACACAATCCCTTGCGCAACCCCTTTTATCATTTCCATTATTCCTATGCCCGATAATTCTGACGCTCTCTGGGAGCTCTCTTTTCATACCTGTCATAACGGTCTCTTCTGTTTTCCCTCTTGAGGGAAACGATCACATGACGGTAAGGCTCCTCTCCGTCGCTCCTGGTCACAACATATTTGTCATTCTGGAGAGCGGAATGAATGATTCTTCTTTCATAAGGATTCATCGGCTCCAGGGAAACAGGACGTTTTGTTCTCTTCACCTTCGCTGCAATGTTCTTCGCCAGGCTCTCAAGGGTTGCCTTTCTTCTTTCCCTGTAATTTTCCGTATCCAGCTTCACTCTCAGATATTCTTCCCGATCCTTATTTACGATCAGGCTTACCAGATACTGAAGGGAATCCAGAGTCTGTCCTCTTTTTCCAATGAGAACGCCCATATCATCGCCGCTCAGATCGATATTCAGACATCCCTCTTCCTCATCCATGACGCAGGAAACGGTAACTGTCATATTCATAGTTTCGAATACCTTAAGAAGAAATTCTTCTGCCACATCGCATACGGTCATGATCTTCCGGGCCTTGATCACAGCAGGCTTGCTGTTGAATATACCCAGAATTCCTGTGCTGCCTTTTTCAATCACTACATACTCCAGCTTGTCACTGGTCGTTTCCAGCTGAATCAAAGCCTTTGTTACCGCATCATCAACAGTCTTTGCCGATATTTCGATATAATCACTCATGACAGCAGCCTCCTTTATTTCTTTTTCCCCTTCTTCTCCTCATAGTCCTGTACCATACGGGCTCTGGAAGCGATGGTTCCCATATTTTCACTCTTTTGTTTGTAATACTCTGTGGAATTGGTCAGAGGCTTCTTTGCGCGCTCCTCCTCCAGCTCCTTCTTCCTTGCAGCTGCCTCTGCAGCCTTGTTGGCACTCTTGATCGTAGCGTTGGCATTGATGGGCGGAAGTCCCTTTTTCTCACGCTTTTTATTGCGCTTCTCAATGTTTTTCTTGATCATGTCATCCACATCAATCTTCTTCATATACTGGTTGATGCCGATCTGCATCAGCATACGTGCCGTACTGCTGGCCACCCAGTAAATACCGATACCGATGGGGAAGGTGATACAGAAGAACACGGACATGATCGGCATAATGGTATTCATGGACTTCATGGCGCCTGCACCTGGCATATCATCGCTCTGAGTCTGATTGTTTCCCATGGTCTTGACGCTGAGCCACTGGGTCAGACCGGCCAGAATGGGGATAATGAGAGCAATGGAGAACTTGAAGCCGGGCGCCTCAGTAAGATTCAGGCCTCCAAGGAAGGAATTGACCTTCAGAAACTCCTGAGAGCTCTGTGTGATCACATTTTCCAGTGCAGGGAAAATTCCCTTTAACTGTTCCCAGGCAGCCTCATTGAACTTACCAAACAGATCCACCAGCTTGTCTGCAACTGTATAATCGATCTTGTCAATGGGAAGCTTGTTGGCCTCAGCCAGCTCCGCGATCTTATTGATATAATCCGGCTGCTGCATCACAGGAGTGACCACATTCATCAGCATGTCCTTAATTCCGGTAATGTAAGCAGGGATCCGGTATATAACCTGATAGAGTGCAAACAGAATGGGAAGCTGGATAAAAGTAGTCATACAGCCGCCGGTAGGCGTTGCACCATACTTGTCATAAACGGCCTGCTGCTCAAGCTGAGCCTTCTGCACAGAAGCCTGATCCTTTTTGTCCTTATACTTCTTCTGGATCGCCATAAGCTCCGGCTGCATAATGGAATTGAGCTTCATAAATTTCTGCTGCTTAATGGTGAGCGGCAGCAGAAGGATATTAACAATAACAGTAAAGATAATAATACACCAGGCCACATTATGAACGCCGATCCTGTAAATCCCATCCATGATGTAACCCAGAAGTGTGGCAATGGGCCCTATAATAAATGTCGTGCTTTTTGTCAATAATAGAAAATCCAATGTTCTGACCTCCAAATCAGGGAACCGGGTCATACCCTCCCTTTGCAAAAGGATTGCATCTCAAGATTCTTTTTATTGCCAGAAATGAGCCCTTTAATGCTCCATATTTCTCCAGCGCCTCGATGGCATACTGAGAACATGTCGGAGTATACATGCAGCGGGTCCTTGTTTTCAGACCCGACAGATACTTCCGATAAAAACGTATCATTCCAATCAACAGCTTTTTCATCATGGCTTTCCCACACTCAAATAAGATGATGATTTTTTAAAAGGCTTAAAAGGGCTCCCTCTATTTCCTGGTATGTTTTTCCATTACTTTTTTCTCTGGCAATAATCACCAAATCAAAGCCTCTCGCTGCCTGTCCGCAGTTTAAACGATAGCTTTCCCGGATGAGACGTTTGAGCCTGTGTCTCACCACACTGTTTCCGACTTTTTTGCTGACGGAAATCCCTACTCTGTTTTCTTCTTCATCGTCTCTTTTTTTCACATACATGACAAGATACTGATTTGCAAGGGATTTCCCTGTTCGGTAAACGGACTGAAAGTCCCTGTTATTCGTAAGCGAATGAAATTTTTGCATACTATTACCTGTTTCATATGAAGAGAAAACAAAAGGCCACAAAGCTGCGGCCTACGCGGATAATTTCTTTCTTCCCTTTGCTCTTCTGGCGGCCAGCACCTTTCTTCCGCCTTTGCTGCTCATTCTTGCACGGAAGCCGTGAACCTTTGCATGGGATCTTTTCTTAGGCTGAAATGTCATTTTCATAATACGGACACCTCCTTTTTCTCAAATTTGCGTAAAATAAAACATCATTTCAATTATATGCAAGGATGAGTATTCCGTCAAGCTTATTTTTAAGAAAAAAGTTATACACAGCTTATACACATGCTTTCCACATAGTTATCAACAGTTTATCCACAAATTGTGGATTACTTGTGGATAACCATGTGGTTTTCTTGTTGATTTCCTGTTTATAACTATATAAAAAGCCCATTTTATCAGGGTTTTTACTGTGTATAAAAGTTATCCACAATATTCTCGTTGAAAATTTTCTCAATCTGTTATAGAATATAAGAGTATATGGATTATTTTGCGCTTTATTCCGAAGCGGGACTTATCCACAAATGATCTTTTGTTCAGGAGACAAAAAAATGCTTCAGAAAATACAGGAAAACTGGGAAAAAATTTTACAGCTGATGAGAGAAAACTATGATCTGGCTCCCGTTGTCTATGACACTTGGTTAAAACCCCTTCAGGTGGAATCTGTCGACGAGGACAATCATATCGTAAATATTGTCATAACAGACCCCAACATTGAATCCATAGGACTGAATTTCATTAAGAAGAAATATTCCTTCATCCTCAGCATTTCCATTGAGGAAGTGACGGGTTTCAAGTGTACGGTCAATTTCTACTCTAAAAATCAGGCCGAGAATCTGAATCCACAGACAGCTCCTGTTCAGGAAGCAGCGGATTCCTCCCTTCTCGGCATTATGCAGAGTGCAAACCTAAATCCGAAATACACCTTTGATACCTTTGTTGTTGGATCCAACAATAAAATGGCTCATGCAGCAGCCCTGGCTGTGGCCGAGTCCCCCGCCGAGATCTATAACCCTCTTTTTATTTACGGCGGTGTCGGCCTTGGAAAGACTCATCTGATGCATTCCATTGCCAATTTTATTTTGAAAAACGATCCGACAAAAAAGATCATGTATGTGACCTCGGAAAAGTTCACCAACGAGCTGATCGACGCCATCCGAAACAAAAACCAGGCAACCGCCACCCAGTTTCGTGAAAAATACAGAAATAATGATGTCCTCCTTGTGGACGATATCCAGTTTATAATAGGAAAGGAAAGTACCCAGGAGGAGATCTTCCATACCTTTAATACCCTTCACGAGGCGAAAAAACAGATCATTATTTCCAGCGACCGGCCTCCCAGAGATTTTAAGACCCTGGAGGACAGACTTGTTTCCCGGTTTGAATGGGGCCTCACCGTTGACATTCAGTCTCCCGACTACGAGACCAGAATGGCAATTCTCCGGAAGAAGGAGGATATGGAAGGCTACAACATCGACAATGAAGTCATCAAATACATTGCCACCAACATTAAATCCAATATCCGTGAACTGGAGGGAGCGCTCACCAAGGTTATTGCCCTCTCCAGGCTCGACAATAAAGAGATCAATATGGAACTGGCGGAGGAAGCCCTAAAGGATTTCTTCTCTCCTGACCAGAAAAAAGCCATTACTCCGGAATTTATCCTGAAGGTAGTGGCTGACCATTATAAATGTACACCCGAGGATATCATTTCCACCAGAAGAAATAAGGAAATCGTTCTTCCGAGACAGGTATCCATGTATCTGATCCGCTTTGTGGGAGGCCTTTCCCTCCAGGCAGTCGGTGCTTTTCTCGGCGGCAAGGACCACAGTACTGTTATGAGCGGTATCAGGAAGATCCAGAACCTTCTAGAAGTGGATGAGGGCATGCAGAATACCATCGAAATTTTAAAAAAGAAGCTGAATCCTTCTTAATTAATATGTGGAAAACCATGTGGATATCCTGTGGATGATTTGTGGATAAAAAAATTTTTCTTTCAGGCTGTGGAAAAAATAACCCTTATCCACAGAAAATCAAGAACCTGTCCACAAAGTTATCCATAGCTTAAACCCTTTGATTAAGGGCCTTCAAGCCACTTATCAACAAATCCACAACGCCTACTACTACTGCTACTGAATCATTTAATATATATCTGTATTTCTACGCGAAAGGAGTTATGCACAACATGAAACTCTCATTTGAAAAATCAACTCTTTTGAATGCCATAAACATCGTTATGAAGGCGGTTCCCTCCCGGACCACCATGCCGATTCTGGAATGTATCCTCGTTGACGCCTCCGATGAGGAGATCAAGCTGACAGCCAACGATATGGAGCTTGGAATCGAGACAAAAGTAAAAGGAAACATTCTGGAACAGGGGAAAATTGCCATTGATGCAAAGCTCTTTTCTGAAATCATCCGGAAGCTTCCTGACAGCGAGGTCTGGATCGAGACGGATGACAGTCTGAATGTGACCATTAACTGTGAAAAGTCCAATTTCAAAATTGCAGGAAAGCCGGGAGATGAATTTTCCTATCTCCCTTACATCGAGAGGAATCATTACATCAGTGTTTCCCAGTTTACTCTGAAAGAGATCATCCGGCAGACCATTTTTTCCATCGCTGCCAATGAAAACAACAAGCAGATGACCGGTGAGCTTTTCGAGGTAAAGAATGATTTCCTGCGGGTCATTTCCCTGGACGGACACCGTATTTCCATCCGGAAGGTACAGTTAAAGGATCATTACGAGGATGAGAAGGTGATCGTTCCCGGGAAAACCCTCAATGAAGTGAGCAAGATTCTGTCCGGAGATGCGGAGAAAGAGGTTCTGATCTATTTCACCAACAATCATATTCTTTTTGAATTTGATGATACCATTGTGGTTTCAAGACTCATTGAAGGTCAATACTTCAATGTGGATCAGATGCTTTCCAACGATTACGAGACAAAAATGTCTCTGAATAAGCAGGAATTTTTAAATGCCATTGAGCGTGCAGTCCTTCTGATCCGGGAAAGTGATAAAAAACCCATTATCCTAACCGTTACCGAAATGGGAATGGAGGTGGCGATCCGTTCTGCCATCGGTTCCCTGAAGGAGGATATCATGATCCGCAAGGAAGGCAAGGATATTACCATCGGTTTCAATCCCAGATTTCTGATCGACGCCCTCAGGGTAATCGACGATGAGACTGTGGATATCTATATGGTGAATTCCAAGGCTCCCTGCTTTATCAAGGACAGCGAGGGAAGCTATATTTATCTGATTCTTCCTGTCAATATTTAAGGAGAAGCTATGGAAACGATTGCGATAAGAGATGAATTTATCAAACTGGGACAGGCCATGAAGCTTGCGCGCCTGGTGGATTCCGGTGTGGAGGCCAAGCTTGTGATCCAGGACGGAAAAGTAAAGGTAAACGGAGAAATCTGCCTTCAGCGGGGCAAAAAGCTGTACGGCGGAGATATCTTTGAGTTTGAAGGAAAATTGATCAAAATAGAAAATTAATGGTGCAGGCATGTTTGTAAAATCCCTGGAGCTTAAAAATTACCGGAATTATGAAAAACTGCATATTGAATTTGATTCCGGAACAAATATCCTTTACGGGGACAATGCTCAGGGAAAAACAAATATCCTGGAATCGATTTATGTGTGCGCCACATCCAAATCTCATCGGGGAAGCAAGGACAGAGAAATCATTCATTTCAACGACGAAGAATCACACATTAAGCTTCTGGTGGATAAAAAAGGAGTTGAGACCCGCATTGACATGCACCTGAAAAAGAATAAGGCGAAGGGAATTGCCATCGGCGGGATACCGATCAGGAAAGCAAGCGAGCTTTTTGGTAATATTAATGTGGTCTTTTTTTCACCGGAGGATCTCAACATTATCAAAAACGGACCGGCTGAGAGACGGCGTTTTCTGGATATGGAGCTTTGTCAGCTGGATAAAGTTTATACGGCGCAGCTTGTGGGCTATAATAAGATACTGGCCCAGAGAAACCGGCTTTTAAAGGATCTTCCTTTCCGGCCGGAATACGAGGATACTCTTCCTGTGTGGGATATGCAGCTGGTGAAATACGGACAGGAGCTCATGAAGATCCGGAAGAAATTTCTTGAGGAGCTCAATGAACTGATCCGGGGAATCCACGAAAGGCTGACCGGCGGCCGGGAGAGGCTGGAAATATCCTATGAGCCGGACACGGATCCGGAGTTGTTTGAGACCGTGCTTTCTGAGGTCAAAGAAAAGGATATCAGAAATAAAGTTTCCACAAGAGGTCCCCACAGAGATGATATTATGTTTCTGGTCAATGGGATCGACATCCGGAAATATGGTTCCCAGGGACAGCAGAGAAGCGCTGCGCTGTCTCTGAAGCTATCGGAAATTGAAATGATCAGGAGAGAAATCAGGGATACGCCCATTTTGCTTCTTGACGATGTCCTTTCTGAGCTGGATGGCGGAAGACAGAATCATCTTCTGGAAAGTATTAAAAATATTCAGACCATCATAACCTGTACCGGTCTGGATGATTTTGTTAATAATCATTTTTCTATTAATCAGGTTTTCAAAGTGGTGAACGGCAGTATTGTGTGTGAAAAAGAAAAAATTTGAGGAGGAGACTTATGAGTTCCGAATTTGATTATGGCGCAGAACAAATCCAGGTGTTAAAAGGACTGGAAGCCGTAAGGAAAAGACCCGGTATGTATATCGGCAGCACTTCGGCCAGAGGCCTTCATCATCTGGTATACGAGATTGTGGACAATTCCGTCGACGAGGCACTGGCAGGCTTCTGCGACACGATCGAAGTGACGATTAATCAGGATAACTCTATTACTGTTGTAGATAACGGACGTGGAATGCCGGTAGATGAGCATCCGGAAATGAAAATCCCGGCCGTAGAGGTTATTTTTACCCAGCTGCATGCCGGCGGAAAATTCGGAGGCGGGGCCTATAAGGTATCCGGCGGACTTCACGGCGTAGGCGCCTCGGTGGTAAATGCTCTTTCCGACTGGCTGGAGGTTACCATTTACCGGGATGGAAATGTGTATAAGCAGAGATATGAAAAGGGTGATACGGTTTCTAAACTGGAGATCGTCGGAACCTGCAGAAAATCCAGACACGGTTCCACAGTCACCTTTAAGCCGGACGGCACGATCTTTGAGGAGACTGTTTATGATTATGATATCCTGAAACAGCGTCTCAGGGAGATGGCTTTTCTCACGAAAGGAATCAAGATTACTCTCGAAGATAAGAGAGAGGGCAAGGAACAGAAGCGGGAATTCCATTATACCGGAGGAATCAAGGAATTTGTCCAGTATCTCAATAAAAGCAAGGAGGCACTTTACCCTGGGATCATCTACTGTGAGGGAACTGTTGACGGTGTGGCTGTCGAGATTGCCATGCAGCACAATGATTCCTATACGGAAAGCTCCTACAGCTTTGTCAATAACATTAATACGCCGGAGGGCGGTACCCATGTGACCGGTTTTCGGAATGCCCTCACCAAGACCTTCAACGATTATGCAAGAAAGAACGGACTCTTAAAGGAGAAGGAGTCCAATCTGTCCGGTGAGGATATCCGTGAAGGAATGACAGCCATCATCAGTGTTAAGATCAGCGATCCTCAGTTTGAGGGACAGACAAAGCAGAAGCTTGGAAACAGCGAAGCAAAAAATGCAGTGGACAGCGTGGTAAGTGAGCAGCTCACCTATTTCCTGGAGCAGAATCCTGCTGTGGCCAAGGTGATCTGTGAGAAGTCCATTGTGGCTCAGAGAGCAAGAGCAGCAGCAAGAAAGGCAAGGGATCTGACAAGAAGAAAGACGGCCCTTGAGAGCGCAGCCCTTCCCGGCAAGCTGGCAGACTGCTCCGACAAGAATCCGGAAAACTGTGAGATCTACATCGTAGAGGGAGATTCCGCCGGCGGCTCCGCAAAGACGGCCAGGTCGAGGAATACTCAGGCGATTCTTCCACTTCGCGGAAAGATTCTCAATGTGGAAAAGGCACGTCTTGACAAGATCTATGCCAACGCGGAGATCAAGGCCATGATAACAGCCTTTGGTACCGGAATTCATGATGATTTTGATATTTCCAAGCTGAGGTATCATAAGATCATCCTTATGACTGATGCCGACGTGGACGGCGCCCATATCAATACACTGCTTCTGACCTTTATCTACCGGTTCATGCCGGAGCTTATCAAGCAGGGGTATGTGTATCTGGCGCAGCCGCCTCTTTACAAGATAGAGCGGAATAAAAAGGTTTGGTATGCCTATGATGACAATGAGTTGAACCAGATTTTAAAGGAGATCGGCCGCGACAACAGCAACAAGATCCAGCGGTACAAAGGTCTGGGTGAAATGGATCCGGAACAGCTCTGGGAGACGACCATGGATCCGGAGAGAAGAGTTCTCCTCAAGGTAACTATGGATGAGGAGACTTCCTCGGAGCTTGATCTCACCTTTACGACCCTGATGGGAGATAAGGTGGAACCCCGCCGGGAATTCATTGAGCTCAACGCAAAATACGGAGAGCTGGATATTTAGAATAAATGGAGGAAGAAACGATGGATAACACGATTTTCGATAAAATCCATGAGGTCGACCTGCAGAAGACCATGGAAAAATCTTATATCGATTATGCCATGAGTGTCATCGCGGCCCGTGCCCTGCCCGATGCAAGGGACGGACTGAAGCCGGTTCAGCGGCGTGTCCTCTATGCCATGATTGAGCTTAACAACGGTCCCGACAAGCCTCACAGAAAATGTGCCCGTATTGTCGGAGATACCATGGGAAAATATCATCCCCACGGTGACAGTTCCATTTACGGAGCTCTTGTCAATATGGCTCAGGAATGGTCCATGCGTTATACTCTGGTGGACGGCCATGGAAACTTCGGCTCCGTTGACGGCGACGGCGCAGCAGCCATGCGTTACACGGAGGCCCGTTTGAGCAAGATCTCCATGGAGATGCTGGCTGATATCAACAAGGATACGGTGGACTTTGTTCCCAACTTTGACGATACGGAAAAGGAGCCTTCGGTACTGCCTTCCAGATTTCCAAATCTTTTAGTCAACGGAACCTCCGGTATTGCCGTAGGTATGGCTACCAACATTCCGCCTCACAACCTTCGTGAGGTGATCGATGCGGTAGTAAAGATCATTGACAACAGGATCATGGAGGATCGGGATACCGATATCGATGAGATCCTTGATATTGTAAAGGGTCCCGATTTCCCGACCGGAGCACAGATTCTCGGAAAAACAGGAATTGAAGACGCTTATCGGACCGGCCGCGGAAAGATTCGTGTCCGTGCTGTTACAGATATTGAACCCATGGCAAACGGAAAGCACCGCATTGTTGTGACGGAGCTTCCCTATATGGTCAACAAGGCAAGGCTGATCGAAAAAATTGCCGAGCTTGTCCGAGATAAAAAAATTGACGGCATTACCGATCTTCGGGATGAGTCCGACAGAAGCGGTATGCGCATCTGCATCGAGCTTCGCCGTGATGTAAACCCGACGATTATTTTAAATCAGCTGTTTAAGCATACCCAGCTGCAGGACAGCTTCGGTGTGATCATGCTGGCTCTTGTAAACAATGAGCCGAAGGTCATGAATCTTCTGGAGATGCTGAAGGTTTACCTTCTCCATCAGGAGGAGGTCGTTACCAGAAGAACAAAATACGATCTGAATAAGGCGGAGGAGCGGGCTCATATCCTGGAAGGTCTGCTCATCGCCCTGGACAACATCGATGAAGTGATCCGCATCATCCGGGCTTCCAAAAATACGCAGGATGCAAAACAGAATCTGATGGAGAGATTCGGTCTTTCCGACGCTCAGGCTCAGGCCATCGTAGATATGCGTCTGCGTGCTCTGACCGGCTTGGAGCGGGAGAAGATCGAGAATGAATATAAAGAGCTTCAGATCCGCATTGCAGAGCTGAAGGCAATCCTGGCTGATGAGAAGAAGCTCCTTGCCGTGATCCGGGAAGAGATTCTCATTATTTCCGCAAAATACGGAGATGACAGAAGAACCACCATCGGCTTTGACGAAAGCGATATGTCCATGGAGGATCTGATCGCTGATGAGAATACCATTATTGCCATGACAAATCTCGGTTACATCAAGAGAATGTCCGAGAATAATTTCAAGGCTCAGCACAGAGGCGGAAAGGGAATCAAGGGAATGCAGACCATTGAGGAGGATTACATTGAAGATCTTCTCATGACCAGCACCCACCATTACCTGATGTTCTTTACCAACAAAGGAAAGGTCTACCGGCTCAAGGCCTACGAGATTCCGGAAGCCGGACGGACGGCCAGAGGAACAGCAATCGTAAACCTTTTGCAGCTTCTGCCCGGTGAAAAGGTAACGGCCATCATTCCCATCCGCACATATGAGCCCGGCCGGTATCTGTTTATGGCCACCAAAAACGGCATGGTGAAGAAGACTGCCATCACTGAATATGAAAATATCAGAAAATCCGGCCTTCAGGCGATCAACCTGCGGGAGGATGACGAGCTGATCGAGGTAAAATCTACCAACGATCAGAAGGATATTATCCTTGTCACCAAGGAAGGACAGTGTATCCGGTTCCATGAAAAGGATGTAAGACCCACCGGCCGCGCTTCCATGGGTGTGATCGGCATGAAGCTTTCCAAAAATGATGAGGTTGTGGGCATGCAGATGGATACTCAGGGAGAGGCGCTTCTCATTGTGTCGGAAAACGGCATGGGCAAGAGAACGCTTCTGGAAGAGTTTACCCCTCAGCTTCGCGGCGGCAAAGGCGTGAAGTGCTACAAGATCAACAATAAGACAGGTGCAATCGTAGGCGCCAAGGTGGTTAAGCCCGATCAGGAGATCATGATCATTACCACAGAGGGAATCATTATCCGTATCAATGTGGAGGATATTTCCATCCTCGGACGAATCACCTCCGGTGTGAAGCTGATCAACATTGACGATAAGGATATTTCCGTGGCAAGCATAGCGAAGGTTCGGGAAAATCCCAATAACGCCGACGAAGAGAAAAAAGAAGAAAACGAACAGCTGACTCTGGAGCTGCCGGAAGGGAATTAAAGAAGGAGCAATTTCTTTATGAATATCATTCATTCAGATGAAATCGTAAATGCCGTAAAGGAAATGTGTATCGAGGCGAATCTTCACCTTTCTGCCGATATGCAGGAAGTTTTTGCAGCTTCTCTGGAAAGGGAGGAGGCTCCCCTTGGAAAACAGATTCTGAATCAGCTTAAGGAAAATCTTGCCATTGCCGGTGAAGAGCAGATCCCCATCTGCCAGGATACCGGCATGGCAGTCGTGTTCCTGAAAATAGGACAGGATGTGCATATCCAGGGGGATTTTGTGGAAAACGCGGTCAATGAAGGCGTTCGCCGTGGATATGTGGAAGGTTTTTTACGGAAATCGGTGGTGGGAGACCCGCTGATCCGTGAAAATACGAAGGATAATACTCCCGCAGTCATCCATTATGAGATGGTGCCCGGCGATAAGATTGAGATCACAGTGGCTCCGAAAGGATTCGGCAGCGAAAATATGAGCCGTGTCTTCATGCTGAAACCGGCTGACGGTATCGAAGGTGTGAAGGAAGCAGTGCTGACGGCAGTGAAGGATGCTGGTCCCAATGCCTGTCCTCCCATGATCGTGGGGGTTGGAATCGGCGGAACCTTTGAAAAATGTGCATTTCTGGCAAAGAAAGCCCTTACAAGAAATGCGCTCACCCATTCCAACATCTCTTATGTGAAGGAAATGGAGGAGGAGCTCCTGGAAAAGATCAACAGTCTGGGAATCGGTCCCGGCGGTCTTGGAGGAAGAGTAACTGCCTTTGCGGTAAATATTGAAACTTATGCGACTCATATCGCGGGACTTCCGGTGGCTGTCAATATCTGCTGCCATGTGAACCGTCATGTGACGAGAGTCATCGGATAAAGGGGGCAGACTTATGAATCAGCATATTACCGTTCCTTTTTCGGGGGATGAAGCAAAAAAATTAAAGGCCGGAGATTATGTCTATATTTCCGGAACCATTTATACGGCCAGGGATGCAGCTCATAAAAGAATGTACGAAGCTGTGAAAAAGGGGAAGGAGCTTCCCCTTTCCGTGGCAGATAATGTAATCTATTATATGGGGCCTTCTCCCGCAAGAGAAGGCCAGGTGATCGGTTCCGCAGGTCCCACCACGGCCAGCCGTATGGATAAATATGCACCGACACTTCTTGATATGGGACTTAAGGGAATGATCGGAAAGGGAAAGCGTTCCCAGGCAGTCATTGATGCCATTGTGAGAAACGGGGCGGTTTATTTTGCAGCAGTGGGAGGAGCAGGAGCGCTTCTCTCCAAATGTATCACTTCGGCAGAGGTGCTGGCTTATGATGATCTGGGAACAGAAGCCATCCGCAGACTGACGGTAAAAGATTTTCCTGCCATTGTAGTCATCGACAGCGAAGGTCATAATTTGTATGAAACCGCGATAAAAGATTATAAAAAGTGATTGACAATGGAAAAGTGATTTAGTATAATTACCTATGCGTCATGTGGCGTAACATATGGAAAGTAAAGTTCGGAGAAATACTCAAGAGGCCGAAGAGGCGCCCCTGCTAAGGGTGTAGGTCGGGCAACCGGCGCGAGGGTTCAAATCCCTCTTTCTCCGCTCCTTTTTCCATCATCATGTGTCGTTATTTTTTTGCAGTTTTTTAAAAAACATATTGACAAAAAAGAATGCACATGATATAGTAAAGTTCCACCGCGAAAAACGGTGAAAAAAATCTTCAAAAAGTTGTTGACAAAATGTGATGACTGTGCTAAGATATAGAAGTTGTCGCTAATGCAACAAAAACGAACCTTGATAACTGAACAGTATATTCCAACCCCTGAAAATTCTAAAAAAGAAGTTTCAGAGAACAGATGCGAAAGCATCACCTTTAAGTAAAGTAAACGGGATAAAAGGAAAAGCTAGAGCT
>NZ_JASGBQ010000016.1 GCF_030053595.1 Fusibacillus kribbianus | reverse complement strand
TTTAAGGGCAGCTGAGAATGTGGTGCAGTTGGCAGACTTTCAGTGCGCCTTCCGGGCGCAAGCAGGCAACAGCCCCTTATAGGGGCAGAACAAGCCACCGGCTAAGCCGGTGGTCTTGACTTATATATTTTCATCCTTGAGCACATCCACCACATTGGCCTTTTTGATCTTCCGGGAGGAATACCACATGGTAAGGCTCACAACAAGGAAGACGCTGATAACGGCTGCTGCCACCTGATTCCAGAGGATGTAGAAGCCAATATCGAAGGCTCTTGCAATACTCCGATATATGATATACATGAACAGGATTCCAAGGGGCAGGCCGTAAAGAAGAGCCTTGATGCCGTAAAACATGCTTTCGTAGGCGATCATCCTGCTGAAACGGCCCGGTGACATTCCCACCGACTTCAGCATGGCGTATTCCCTGCGGCGCAAAGCCACACTGGTGGAGATCGTGTTGAAGATGCTGGTGACACAGATGAGGGCGGTCAGGATAATAAAGCCGTAGACAAATACATTGATCAGGATCAGCAGATCATTGACCTGCTCCATCTCCTCCTTTTGGCTGTAGACATACATGTTTTCCTTTTTTTCACTTATGTCATCCAGCTGGTTTTTGAGCTCGTCATGGCTGTCTGTATTCAGCTTGATCTGTACATCCAGCGGACTGTTTTCATAGGCGCTCTTCTCAAGCCTTATGCAGTTCTCCATAGTTGTATACATAGAAACAGAATAGATATTATCATAATAACCCCCTCCCAGAGGAAGCTCCTCCGTCACTGCTGCCACCGTCAGGTCAAGGGGCAGAAGCACTTCGGTCCCCTCTGCTTCTCCATCCTCAGAGCCATCCTCCGGCAGCTCCCAGACAGGATAACGGGCTTCGATGACGTCTCCCTTTCCGACCTGGAAAATCTCCTGCCAGGAAGTCTTTCCTCTCTCGTGATCCTGCCTCCGGTTGACAATGATCACGCCTGTTTTTTCCTGATCAAACAGGAGCTCCTCATCAGCTCCGGTGCGGCTGGCGTATTCCCGCAGGCTCTCATCATCCATTCCTATGATTACGATATTCATGCCGTAAGGTCCCACAACCTGGCCGGCTTCTTCCTGCTCTTCATTTCCGTATCGTTCCAACAGCTCTCTGGTGCTGTCAGAAAGACAGCTTCCATCCTTCAGATAGCTGTAGATTCCCGTCTGACGCTGAACACTGGTCCCGGTAATGTGATCCAGCTCCAGGATCTCTTCTGTCCGTTCCTTCAGCTCTTCGTCAGACGAAGCATAAAGATATACACTGATGTCCGGTTCATTTACCGAATCCAGGCCGATCTCCATCCGGTAGGCGCCTCTTAGATAGGCCGTAAAGGATGCCACACTCAGATAGAGGACCAGACAGAACACCAGAGAAATGACCGTTGCCCGATACCTCTTTTTGTTTCGCTTCAGATTTTTTAAAGCCAGTTCACCCTCGAAGCCGAACACGGCCCTTGTAAGTCTTGAGGTCTTCACCTGCCTGGAGGTGAGTTTAATATCCCGGTTCTGGCGGATGGCCTCCACCGGGGTGATCCTGGACGCCCGTCTGGCGGGTATCCAGGCGGAGATAAAAATCGTAACCGCTGCCAGAAGGACAGCTCCAAGAATTCCGGGCCAGGAAAGGATGACCCGCATGGTGACTCCCTCCATCTTCAGTACCTTTGTCACCAGTCCCCGAATGCAGAGGGTCGTCACCCAGACACCTGTATAGCCCAGCAGAAGCCCCAGGGGAATCCCGATGCTGCCTAACAGGGCAGCCTCCGTGAAGACAGAGCGCCGCTTCTGCTTTCTTGTCGCGCCTACGCTGGCAAGCATTCCCAGATACCGGCTTCTCTCCGAAACAGATATGGAGAAGGAGCTGTAGATCACCGCCGCAGAGCCTCCCGCCACGATGAGCATCATCACCCATTTGACAGTGTTCAGCATGGATACCACCATCCTATTGCCGGACAGCAGATAATAGCTGAGAAGCTCCGTATTGAAGGTATGGGAAACCTCCAGCTCCTGCGCCTTCTGATCTCCCCAGGCATACAGCTCATTGGAAAGCTTTTCCATCTGGACGGCTGCCGTCACCTGCTCCTCCGGCGAAAGAGCTGCCTCATCCAGCCAGGTGATCGCCGTATAGGAACCCTGATTATAGGACTCAAATACGGGCCGCTCCATGATTCCCACCACCGTATAGGTTTTTTCTTCGTTCTCCTCCAGCGTTTCCTCCCCTTCAAAATAAGGATAATAATACGGAGCCTCCATTGGTTCCCCGTTATCATCCTGTATCATCCGTTTTCCCGGATTCACGGTGATCACATCCCCCACCTTCCAGTGGATGCCGCCGTTCGTCTCCAGGTGCTCCGGCAAAAGGATCTCATCCTCCGCCTGAGGATATCTTCCCTCAAGGAGGGTCGTAGGGTATTCCTCCATGGCCTCCTTATTGTAGGCCTTGATATAAAGGTATGGCTTTGCCTCATTGGCACAGTTTTCCAGACGGGAATTTCCGATACTTCTGCTGACAAGGGTCTTTTTCACAGCCTCATCCCCACTGATCTCCGGCAGTTTTTCCGCCGGCACGTCCTCGAATCTCACATGCCATTCCCCGTCGCAGGCAATAGACGACTGGCGCATCATATCCAGAAAGGACTCGGCAAAGGCGGAAATTGCCATGATAAGCGCCACCGACAGCATAATTCCAAGAATGGTAACAATAGTTCTCTTTTTGTTCTCCTTTAAATGCCTGACTGTCACTCTGCTGACGATATCCATGGTCACACCTCCCGGTTCCAGTCAGTCTCTCTGGCCCGGCTCTGTCTGCCCGTCTGCCATTTGTCGCCGGAGATCTGTCCGTCCTCAATGGAGATCACCCGGTCTGCCTGGAGGGCGATCCGCTCGTCATGAGTAATGATGATCAGGGTCTGCTGGTACTTTAAATTGGACCTCTTCAGGAGCTCCACGATCTCGGCGCTGTTTTTGGAATCCAGATTTCCCGTAGGCTCGTCGGCCAGCACGATGGCTGGATGATTGATGAGAGCCCGGCCGATGGAGACACGCTGCTGCTGTCCTCCGGAAAGCTGGTTGGGCAGATGGGAAATACGGTCGGACAGTCCCAGAACCCCCGTCAGCTCCTTTAGATGCTCCTCATCCGGCTTCTGCCCGTCCAGGAGCAGGGGAAGGGTAAGATTTTCCTTCACGTTGAGCACCGGCAGCAGATTGTAAAACTGATAAATAAGCCCGATCTGACGACGCCGGAAAATGGCAAGCTTCGTTTCGTTCAGTTCATAAATCGGTGTACCGTCGATGATGACCCGGCCCGAGGTGGGCCTGTCAACTCCGCCCAAAATATGCAGAAGGGTCGATTTTCCGGAGCCGGACGGCCCGATGATCGCCACAAATTCTCCCTTATCCACAGAAAATGATACATCCTTTAACGCATCCACGCGGGTATCTCCGGTACCATAGGTTTTGCACAGATTCTCCACCCTCAAAACTTCCATATGATTTTCTTCCTTTCTTATAACAGGGGATAACTGTTTTTGTCTGATTCCAGAATACCAGACCAAAATGACAGCTCGGTGACATTTTCGGTGACATTTTCGTCACTTTTTCGGAGAAACGCGGAAAATCTTTCGCAGGACAGGACTTAACAAAGCTTTTCCGATATGATATGATGATGAAAAAGACCGGACAGGAGGATTTATTTTGGGAAAGAAGTATGCAGCATACGTAGGTTCTTACACATATATCGGCAACAGCAAAGGCATCACCATTCTTGATGTGGATACAGAAAACGGTACCATGAAAAAGAAAAAGGAGGTCCGTGTCAACAACGCCTCCTACGTTTCCGCCTCCCGGGACGGCAGATGGCTCTATTCCATCGCCGACGACGGCATCGTCAGCTTCCGGATCCTGCCTGGCGGCGATCTGGAGCGCATGGGAAAGGCTTCCATCCGAGGCATGAGGGGATGCCACATTTCCACCGATCATGCCAATCAGTATATGTTTGTATCCGGTTACCATGACGGTAAGGTGACGGTGCTCCGCATGAATGAGGACGGCAGCGTGGGCGAGATCACCGACGGTTTTTATGACAAGGGGATCGGCAGCATTGCCGAGCGGAATTTCCGTCCCCATATCAGCTGTTCCCGGCTGACCCCCGATGAAAAATTTCTCTGTGCCGCCAATCTGGGAATCGATCAGATCAAAATTTTCCGTTTTAACAGGGAAACGGGACGGATCAAGCTGGTGGACGCCATCCGCTGTGAGCTGGAATCGGCTCCCCGTTTTCTCCGGTTCTCACCGGATGGAAGATTCATGTATGTGATCTCCGAGCTTAAAAATTATCTTTCCGTCTACTCCTACGACGGAAGTGACGGATATCCCAAATTTGAGCTTCTGCAGACCATTTCCACTGTCGGGAAAAAGCACAGCAATGTGAACGCAGCAGCGGCCCTCCGCTTTGGCCAGGACGGAAAGCTGGTTCTCTGCTCCAACGCAGGCGACAACAGCATCGGCATCTATGACCGGGATGAAACCACCGGAATTCTCACCCAGAGGGTCGTTCTTCCCATCAGCGGCGAATATCCCAAGGACATCGGCATGATGCCCGGAGGAAAATATCTCTACTCGGTCAACCATGAAACCAGCACCATGACCTTCTTTACCTGGGTGCCGGAAAAGAATTATTTCTACATGCACACAGCACCGCTGCGCATTGACCAGCCCAACTGCTGTGCACTGGTGGAGCTGCCGGAGTAATCCGAAGCTCCCATGCACCGGAGACTGCTTTGGCGAATATTATACAAGCAAACGACAGCTCCGGTGTTCTATCATGACTGAGATTTTTCTGGAAATTATCATTCTGGCGGCGGCGCTCTCCGTGGATGCGTTCGCCGTCTCTTTTTCTTACGGCCTAAACCGGACCAGGCTCCCCCTTTCCTCCATATTGATCCTGACCTGTTTATCCGTTCTTTCCCTGTCTGTATCCCTGCTTGCGGGACGGTTTCTCCACGGCCTTCTCCCCGAAAAGCCGGCCGCCGCCTTCCGCTTTCTCATTCTGTTTCTGCTTGGTGTTTTCAAGCTTCTTGATTCCTCCGCCAAAGGCCGCGCCGAGGCCGCCGACAAAAACCGGGACGACCGGCTGTCCCCACTGGAGGCCCTGCCTCTCGGTGCCGCCCTGTCTGTTGACAGTCTGGGAGCCGGTATCGGAGCCGGCATCGCTCCCTCCTGGTTTCTTCCGACACTCACTGTGTCCTTTCTTCTCGGTATCGGAGCCATTCTGGCGGGAAGCTTCCTGGGACAGCGCTTATCTCTCCGAAGCAGCTGCCGCTTTGACTGGCTGGGCGGTCTCCTTCTGATCCTTCTGGCTTTTCTGAAGCTGTAAAAGCATATATCTCCGGGCAGCTTTCTACCGTCCGATGAGATCAATGGCCTCCCGGACATTGCCCACACCGATGAGCTTCAGATTTTCCGGTGCCTTCGGTATCCTGCTCAGGCATACTCTCGGAAGCACACAGGTGGTAAAGCCCAGCTTTGCGGCCTCCTGCACCCGCTTTTCCGCCATGCTGACAGCCCGTACCTCCCCGGAGAGCCCGACTTCTCCAAATACCATCATTTTATCATCCACGGGGACATCCCGGTGGCTGGAAGCCAGGGCCATGACAATGCCCAGATCCAGCGAGGGCTCATTGACCCGGATCCCTCCTGCAATATTCACATAGGCGTCACAGTCGGACAGGTGCAGCCCCGCCCGTTTTTCCAGCACGGCAATGAGCAGATTCACCCGGTTGTAATCAGTTCCCGCCGCCGTCCTTCTCGGCATGCCAAAATTGGTCCGGCACACAAGGGCCTGGATCTCCAGAAGCATGGGACGCGTTCCCTCCATGGAACAGGCTGTGACAGAGCCGGAAGCTCCCTCCGGCTTTCCGCTCAGCATGTATTCCGAGGGATTTTTCACCTCTGACAGACCGTCATTTCGCATTTCAAAAACACCGATTTCATTGGTGGAGCCGAATCGGTTCTTTACGCCCCTCAGGATCCGGTAAGGGGCATTCTTTTCTCCTTCGAAATACAACACCGTATCCACCATATGCTCCAGCATCCGCGGTCCCGCCACCGTTCCTTCCTTGGTCACATGGCCCACAATGAAAATGGTGATATTGCAGCCCTTGGCCAGCTGCAGCAGCGTATTGGTGGATTCCCGCACCTGCCCCACGCTGCCGGGTGCGCTTCCCGCTTCTTCCCGGTACATGGTCTGGATGGAGTCGATAACCACGGCTTCCGGTTTCTCCTCCACCAGCACCTCAGAGATCAGATCCAGGTTGGTCTCACATAAAAAGGATAGCTCCCCGGAAAATTCTCCCAGCCGCTCCGCCCTCAGCTTGATCTGACTTAAGGATTCCTCTCCGGAAATATAAAGGACCCGGTGTCCGTTTCCGGCCAGATTCCGGCATACCTGCAAAAGCAGGGTCGATTTTCCGATGCCCGGATCTCCGCCCACCAGGATGAGAGAACCGCCCACCAGGCCTCCGCCCAGCACCCGGTCCAGCTCCTCCAGCCCGGTGGTTACCCGATGTTCCCCGGAGGCTTCAATTTCCGACAGTCTTTTGGGACGTTTTTCTCCGCCGACAACCCCTGCACCGGCTCCGACCTTCACCGATGCTCCTGTCATGGCAAGTCTTCCCGCTGCCGTTGCCGCCTTCCGTACCGGTGCCTCGACGAGCGTATTCCACTGACGGCAGCCTGGGCACTGCCCCAGCCATTTTGATGTCTCATAGCCGCATTCTTTACAGAAAAATGCAGTCGTTCTCGCTTTTGCCATTGCAACCTTTCCTCATAAAAGCTGGGCTGCCGCAGGCTTATATAAGCCCCGCAGCAGCCCGTCGTCTTCAGATTCTCAAATTTCAGTCTCTCTGCCTTATCTCTTTCTGATCTCCACAGCAGCTGAAGCTCCCTCAGAAAGCTCCACGCTGAGGGTCAGCTTTCCGCTCATATTCGTTTTCATGACACCGGCATCCTCTCCGCCGATATTCACATCATATTCGGAATCATCGGAAAGCTCCAGGGTGATCTGAGCGTCCTTTGCGCCCTCCACCTGAAATTTCACTCCCGTATCGTCCGCCTCAAACTCATTGACTGCTGTTCCCGGAACGGATTCGTAGACGAACATCCCGTTTCTCTCCAGCTTTGTAATATCCCGATAGGTCTTTACCTTATAAATGTCACCGCCAAATTCATAATCCTGAAGCTTCGCCTTTACATCAAGGGTATAATCTCCAAAGCTGATGGTTCCGTTTTGCTCTGTGCGAATCAATTCTTTTACTGCTGGCATGGCCTGTCCTCCTGCTATACGAATGAAAATTTTATGTCTGGCTTTTTCAGTTGCCCTTATTATAGTATACAATCCGACTTTTTTCCAGAGATTTAAACATAAAATTTCAGTTTTCCATCCTCAGCCTTTACCGTCACCGAATCGCCGGCCTTGACAGAACCGTCCAGAATCTCTTCGGCCAGCCGGTCCTCCACCTCGCTCTGAATGGTCCGGCGAAGGGGTCTGGCCCCGTATTTCTGATCGTAGCCCTTTTCAATGATGAATGCCTTTGCCGTCTCATCCAGCAGAAGGGTAATATTCATCTGGGACCTGGTCCTTGCACAGAGATTTCTCATCATAATATCCACGATCTCACCCATGTGGGACTTATTCAGCGCATGGAATACGATGGTCTCGTCGATCCGGTTTAAAAACTCCGGCTTGAAGATCCGGCGCACCTCTTCCATGACGCCGTTCTTCATATACTCATAATCCTCCGCCTCGCTGCTCACTGCCCCGAAGCCCAGCCGCTTGGGCTCAATGATCCGGGCTGCTCCTGCATTGGAGGTCATGATCAGAATGGTATTTTTAAAATCGATTTTCCGACCCTGGGCGTCGGTGATATGGCCGTCGTCCAGCACCTGCAAAAGGATGTTGAACACATCGGGATGAGCCTTTTCGATCTCATCAAACAGGATCACGGAGTAGGGATTCCGGCGCACCTTCTCGCTGAGCTGGCCGCCCTCTTCGTACCCCACATATCCGGGCGGTGACCCGACGATCTTGGATACGCTGTGCTTCTCCATGTATTCGGACATATCGACCCGGATCATGGCATTTTCGCTGCCGAACATGGCCTCCGCCAGCGCCTTGGAAAGCTCTGTTTTTCCAACGCCGGTGGGGCCCAGAAACAGGAAGGAACCGATCGGGCGGCGGGGATCCTTGAGGCCCACCCGGCCCCGTCGGATGGCCTTGGAAACGGCAGTCACCGCCTCCTCCTGGCCGACGACCCGCTCATGAAGGATTTCCTCCAGATTTCTGAGCCGTTCCGCCTCACCTTCGGACAGCTTCTTCACCGGGATCTTGGTCCAGCCGGACACCACGTCCGCGATCTCATTTTCAGTCACATAGAGCTTCTTTCCGTTCTTTTCCTTTTCCCATTTTTCCAGGAGCTTTTCCTTCCGCTCCTTTTTCTTCTGCTGCTTTTTCTTGATCTCTCCCGCCTTCTCATAGGCCTCGGCCTGAATAGCCGCCACCTTCTGCTCCTCCAGACGGTCGTATTCTTCTGTCAGCTTCTTGATCTCCTCCGGCTCTGAATAGGTGGTCAGCCGTACCTTGGAGGAAGCCTCATCAATGAGGTCAATGGCCTTATCCGGAAGAAACCGGTCATTGATGTAACGGGCTGACAGCTTCACTGCCGCCTCAATGGCATCCTGGGTGATCGTCACCTGATGATGCTCCTCGTATTTATCCTTGAGGCCCTTTAAGATAGCAACTGCCTCCTCCTCCGACGGCTCCTCCACCATCACCGGCTGGAACCGCCGTTCCAGAGCGGCATCCTTCTCAATATATTTCCGATACTCGTCAATGGTGGTGGCACCGATCAGCTGAATCTCGCCTCTTGCCAGGGACGGTTTTAAAATATTGGAGGCATCGATGGCACCCTCAGCGCCGCCGGCACCGATAATGGTGTGGATCTCATCAATGAACAAAAGCACGTTTCCGTCAGCCCGCACTTCCTTCAGAACATTTTTGATCCTCTCCTCAAATTCGCCCCGGTATTTGGAGCCGGCCACCAGACCGGACAGATCCAGTGTCACCACACGCTTATTCTTCACCGTGTCGGGCACATTTCCCTCCACGATCTTTCCTGCCAGCCCTTCCGTGATGGCAGTTTTCCCCACTCCCGGCTCACCGATGAGGCAGGGATTGTTCTTTGTCCTCCTGCTGAGGATCTGGATGACCCGTTCGATCTCATGCTCTCTGCCAATGACCGGATCCAGCTTTCCCTCTCTGGCAAGGGCCGTCAGATCCCGGCTGTAGCTGTCCAGAGTCGGAGTCGTGCTCTTTCCCTGGCCTTTGCTTTTCCCGTCAAGCTCCTCCTTGGCCTGACTGGTATCGGCCCCCATGGAGGCCAGAAGATCCACATACATCCGCTGGATGTTCACATTCATCGTGGCAAGAAGTCTCGCAGCGGAACACTCGCTGTCCTTCAGCATAGCGATCAGAATATGCTCCGTCCCGATGAGGGGAGACTTAAACTGCATGGCCTCCCGATAACTGGCCTCCAGCACTCTGGCAGCCCTGGGAGAATATCCGCCCGGCTCTGCCATATGAACCGGCGAGGCCGGTGCGATCAGCTTTTCTATGAGGGCCAGCACCCGGTCCTCCTCGATTCCGTGATTGGCAAGGACCTGCGCCGCTGCGCTGGTGCCCTCCCGGATCAATCCCAAAAGGATGTGCTCCGTCCCCACATAGCCCTGTCCCAGGGCCTCGGCCATACTCACTGCCAGACGAAGCGCCTCCTCAGCCTTTCCTGAAAATCTGTTGTTATACATGATGTCGTTGTCCTCCTGGTATTAATGTCTCAGACCAGCTCCGGAAGGCATTTCCGGATATAAGAAGCTCTGGCCTTTTTCAGGTCGTTTTTATCCTCCTCCGGCGCAATGCACTGCATGTTGGCCGGCTGTATTTCCATCATCAGCCCGTAAATATTTACCGGCTCCTTAAACTGCACAAGCCCTTCCATCTCCCCGGCTCTCACCTGGGACAGATACGTCATGGCTTCCTTTAAGCTCAGCTTTTTCGCATAGCGCAGAACACCGTAGGATTTGTAAACCTCATCCTCCATATCCAGCCGGTGATTCCGCAGAGTCAAAGATTTGATCTTCCGCTCACTGGCTGCAAGACGGTCTGCCATCTGTTTCACCAGTGCAATGATCTCCTCCTCGGTAACTCCCAGAGTCTTCTGGTTGGACACCTCATAAAGTGCTCCGAAATTTTCATTGCCTTCTCCGTAAATCCCCCGGACGGTCACCCCGAACCGGCTGATCTCATTGACCAGCTTGGTGAACTGCTTCCCGGCGCTTAACATGGGAAGATGCAGTGTCACCGCCGCCCGAAGTCCTGTCCCCACATTGGTGGGATAAGCCGTCAGATACCCGTATTTTTCATGAAAGGCATAATCAAACCGCTCGTTGACATAATCATCCAGCCTCCCTGCCTCCTCCCAGAGCTTTCCAAGCTCTGCCCGGCCGGACATGCACTGGATCCGCAGATGATCCTCTCCCGCCAGAGTGATGCTGACCGCCTCATCTTCCGACAGAAGCAGACTCTGGGAGCCTTTCTTCTCAGCTCCGGCCCCGTTGATGGCCCGGCGCTCTCTGAGGGCGTCCTTTTCCACGCCATCCAGAGAAGACAGGGGGACCGTCAGAAAGCTCCGTCCGTCTGCCTCGCCGATTCCCTGAAGTCCGTTCTCCAGTTTTCCAACCAGCTCCTTACTGTCCTCCTCGGACAGCTTCTCCGGAAAGGGATAATGCTCCAGATTCCGTACCAGACGGATCCGGGACGCCAGAAACACATCGTGCTGATTTTCCGTATCCTGATACCATTTAAGCATACTCATTCAATCTCTCCTTCAGTTCCCTGATCTCGTCGCGGTAGCGGGCTGCCGCCTCGTATTCCTCTTCCTGTACCGCTTCCTTAAGCCTGGAGCTCAAAAGCTCAATGCTCCTCTCCAGCTTCTCCCGGCCATCCTCCTCTTTTGTCTCAGCCATTCCATGACTGTAAAGGGGACGCTTCCCGGTGTGGGTATCGTTTCCCTGGACCTTTTTGATATTTTCACTCATCAGAAGGTCAAAGACCCGGTAACAGTCGGGACAGCCGAACCGGCTGTTCTTCACAAAATCGCTGTAGGCCGTATGACAGGTGGGGCATACCACCTGATTCATGGCCAGCTCCTCGCTCTCCTTTGTATCGGAATCCAGGCCAAACAAATCTGCCAAAAGCTTCCCGATGGGGTAATCGGTGTCAAATACCGCACTGTAATGGCCGAAATCCATCTCCCTGGCGCAGTGGCTGCACAGATTGTGCTCTGTCTTCACACCTCCGATGACCTCTGTATAACGAATATTTGCTTCTCTGATCTTACACTTCTCACATAACATGGCCGTATCTCATTCTCCTTTCCTGCACGGACCCTCGAACTGATCCATTATGGAATCGACCAGGCCGTGAATCTCCTCGCGGCTGATATCCTGACAGGCCGCCTTTGCCAACAGCACCTGCATTCCGGACATCAGCTCCTCAATCGCCTGTATCTTATCAAAATCCACGGCAATGACGGCTCCCTTTCGCCTGTCCAGCTTCACAAAGCCTTCCTGCTTCAGAACCGAGTACGCCTTATTTACTGTATGCATGTTGATTCCAATGGTTTCAGCCAGACTCCGCACTGAAGGGAGCACATCTCCCTCCCGTATGGCGTCAGTGGCGATACCGACGATGATCTGGTTTCTCAGCTGGATATAGAAGGCTTCGTCACTGTTAAAATCTATATTGATTATCATATTCTCACCCAACTTCTTTCGTTATATTTGTTATACGTATAATAGCACAGAGCTGGACAGATTGCAAGTGGAAGGAGCTGGGGACGGATGTGGGATGAATATCGGAAAGGAATCATGCTTGGCGGGGTAATGCCCCACCGCAGGTCGGCAGACTAGATTGTCTTTTGCGCTCGCTTGTTTAAAACACTTGACAAATAGGCTCAAAAAGAGGAGCCCCGCTCCCAAACTGAATCATCCGCCAGTCCTGGGACGAAGCTCCCTCTTGTTTCTTTAGAAATTATCAAGAAGTCCTTTGTAAAACTCGCAGTAATCTTTCCGTTTCTCTGCCGTAAACTGCATGGCCTCTCTGGGATGTCGGTTTAACTGGCCGGTGAACATATACTGAAGATCAAAGCCCCAAACCACTCCCTGCTCCCGCAGCGGAAGCATATACTTTTCAATAAAGATCAGCAGGCTGTACAGATTGTATTTGGGATTCTTTAAGAAGCCCAGCAGAAGCTCCATGGCGCAGTTGCCTGCCCCCCGCCCCATTCCCTGTGCTGTCGCATCCAGATAGGAAATGCCATAGGACATGGTCTCAATGGTGTTGGCAAATGCAAGATTCTGGTTGTTATGTCCATGGAAGCCCACCTGCTTGCCGGAATTTTCCGCCGCTGCCAGGAAGGTCTTGGCAAGAACGGAGGCATTCTCCGGATAGAGAGACCCATAGCTGTCCACCAGATAGATCACATCCACGCTGGATTCACAGATCATGGCCAGCGCTTCCTCCACCTGATTCAAGTTAGCCTGAGAAATGGCCATAATATTGCAGGTGGTCTCATAGCCCAGATCATGGAGGTACTCGATCATCTCAATGGCCGCCGGAATCTGATGTACATAGCAGGCTACCCGCACCATGTCAATGACACTCTCACTCTTGGGAAGAAAATCCGTTCTGAAATCACACCGTCCCACATCTGCCATCACAGAAATCTTCATATCGGAAACATTTTCTCCTACGATGGCACGGATGTCTTCCTCCTTGCAGAATTTCCATTTTCCGTAATCCTTTTCATTGAACAGGGTTCTGCTGGCCTTATAACCGAACTCCATATAGTCTACACCGCTCTTGATATTGGTTTTATAGAGCTCTCTTACGAACTCGTCGGTAAATTCAAAGTTATTGCAGAGACCGCCGTCCCTGACCGTCGCATCCAGGACCTTCACATCGTCCCTGACGCTCATCAGATTTCCTTTTCTTGATGTCATCTTTGTCTCCCTCGCTTCTGTCACTGTTTATATACTTTAGCGCTTTAAAGTGTACCAGCGAATGTAATTATAACACCGCAGGATTCATTTGTCAACCGTCGTAACACAGTAAAAATAAGAGTGAGAATAAGAGGGTCGCAAAAGTAGAGAGCGATTCCAGCGCAGGACTACCGCTGCATTTTAACCTTTCCCCTGCTGCAACTGTACAATCCAGCTATTCTCTACAGAGCAGCAGCTCCCTTTTCTATCCAAACAAAGAAGCGTTGCTACTGACCTGAAATCATTCTGATTTCAGATCATTGTGCAACACTCCCATCCAACATCATCTGTTGTTTAACCTGTATACGGATTCCTACAAATCCAGGATCTCAAAATCGTCGTCATCATCCAGATCCAGAACCTCATCAGAGACAGCAGACTGTCTCGTCGGACGGACCTGCTTTTCCTTTGCAGGCTGCCCTGAGCGGCTAGCCGCTTTCTCCTTCACAGGCTGCTCTGAGCGGCTGGCCGCCTTCTCCTTCACAGGCTGCTCTGACAGTCCGGCCGACTTCGCCGCGCCGGACTCCCTTACAGGATTGTACGGTTTCTCTGCAGCAAGCTGTCTCACCGGATTGATCGGCTTCTCACCGCCGTCTACCCGGCCGCCGGGAACGGAATCAGACAGGAGCGCTTCCAGCAAATCAAAGTCTGAATCCAGATCATCCTCTTCGTACTCCGGCTCTGCTGCCACAGGCTCCAGATCATCGTCCTCGTACTCCGGCTCTGCTGCCGCAGGCTCCAGATCATCGTCCTCGTACTCCGGCTCTGCTGCCACAGGCTCCAGATCATCGTCCTCGTACTCCGGCTCTGCTGCCACAGGCTTCAGATCATCGTCCTCATATTCCGGCTCTTCTTCCGGTATCACTGGTTCCTCTTCATATTCCGCGGCATGGTCCTCTGTGGACGCCCACATATGTGCCTCTGCTTCCTCATCCTCGCCGTCTAAATCATAATAATCGTCATCCTCATAGGCTTCACCATAAGCTTCGCCGTCATAGGACTCATCCTCGTAATCCTCATCATCAAAAGGCTCGTCCTCTTCATCGCCGGAAGGGCCGTCGTCATACTCATCATACTCATCATGCCCGCCTTCCTGATCGTGACGCTTTCTGGTCATGGAGGCTGTGAGAGCGATCAGTAAAATGAAGCACAGCACAGCCAGTCCGATGATGATCATCATTCGGATCCGCATGGATTTCTGGTAGGAATCCTGGGCTGTCTGGAGCTTGCTCTGGGAAATCTGATTTTCCTGTCCCATGGTAACAAGGCCGGAGGGGGCAGAAATGACCGTACCTTCACTCTGGTCGTAAATAAAGAAACTGGTCTTTCCCTCTTGATTTGTGCCGTAGATCAGATAAAAGCCATCGGCATCATAGGAGGACGGAAACATCCAGCCGCTCACTGTCTGGCCTCCGATGGTAATATCCGCAGGAGTAAAGCCTGAAGGTACAAGCTCCTCAGCAGGAGTCTCTATGGTATAGCTCCTTCCGCCGAGTACGACTGTACCTGCCGGAGAAGCCCCGCTGTTCTGCGCCTCTGTGCCGTCCTGCGTTCCGGCTTCACCACTCTGGGTTCCCTCTTCGCCGCTCTGTGTCTCCGCCTCAGTGCTCTGTGTGCTCCCGGTTTCCGACGGAGCATTGGCTGCTGTCGTTCCCACGATCAGAGGACTGCTGGGGATCTGGTTTCCGGCGGTCTGCGCTGCGGTCTGGGACTCGCTGGCCCCCCGTACCACGCGGATGGTATATTTTGCCGTTGTCACACCATCTGCCGCCGTCACGCTGATGATTACCGGATTCTCACCCATTTTCAGACCGGAATTTCCTGCAATGACCATCTTTGCACCGCTGTCGGTGGTCTGTGCATTGACAAGAAGTTTATCACATTCGGCGCTCACCTCCACCCGGTACTCATACGTACTGGGCGAAAACTCCGGCGAAAGAGTGCCCGGGGACACTTCCAGAGAAGCGAGGGTGGCATCACCGGTCCCGCCTGTGGCGAAAGCCGTCAGGGAAAGGCCTGCAGCCAGCATACCGCACACCAGCAAAAGCGACAGAAAGCGTTTCATACGTAATTTCATAATATCTCCTCGAATCCTTTATCAAAACGGAGTGATCCGCATCATCTCTAATAGATTGGAATGCTCCGCATCATTTTTTTGTCGTCTGTTCCATTATACCGATTTGCCGGGTTCATTGTCAACCGCAGGCCGGAAAGATTCGGAAAAGATTAAGAATTGGTTCGATCAAGGGCTGCCTGCCATTCCTTCTCCCGAAAGCCCGTCAGGACAAAATCATCTCCCACAAGAACCGGTCTCCTGACCAGCATTCCGTCGGAGGCCAGAAGGGCATACTGCTCCTCCTCGCTCATGTCCGCCAGCTTATCCTTAAGCCCCAGCTCCCGGTATTTTAATCCGCTGGTATTGAAAAATTTCCGGAGCTCCAGGCCGCCTTTCTCCTTCCAGGCCTTAAGCTCCTCGGCCGTAGGATTCTCCTCCACGATATGACGATCAGTGAAAGAGACATTCCGTTCCTCCAGCCACCTTTTTGCCTTTTGGCATGTGCTGCATTTGGGGTATTCTACAAATAACATGATTTTCCTCCTCAGAAAAGGAACGCCGCCGGGTTTCCTCCCCTCTGCGGCGTTCTGATGGTCCGATCAATATAAAGGATATCTGTCTGTCAGTTCCTTCACCATGGCCTTTGCCTTTGCGGTGTTGGCCTCGTCCTGGGTGATGACCAGGCGGATGGCTTCCGCAATGATCTCCATGTCAGCCTCCACAAGGCCGCGGCTTGTGACGGCAGGAGTGCCGAGGCGGATACCGCTGGTCACGAAGGGCTTCTCCGGATCATTGGGGATCGCGTTCTTGTTGCAGGTAATATTGGCCGCATCCAGAAGCTTTTCAGCTGCCTTGCCGGTAACACCGACAGGGCGGAGATCCACCAGCATCAGATGATTGTCCGTGCCTCCGGAAACGATGTCGAAGCCTCTCTTCTGCAGCTCGCAGGCCAGCTTTGCAGCGTTTGTCTTGGTCTGAGCCATGTATGTCTTAAAGCTGGGATCCAGCGCTTCCTTAAAGCACACTGCTTTTGCAGCGATCACATGCATCAGAGGGCCGCCCTGAATACCGGGGAAAATTGCCTTGTTGAAATTGAACTTCTCCTGCATTTCATTGCTGGAAAGGATCATGCCGCCTCTGGGACCGCGCAGGGTCTTGTGAGTCGTGGTGGTGGTCACATGGGCATAGGGAATGGGGCTCATATGAAGTCCTGCCGCAACAAGACCGGCAATATGTGCCATATCCACCATGAGATATGCGCCGACCTCATCGGCGATCTCGCGGAACACCTTGAAATTGATCTCTCTTGCATAGGCGCTGGCACCTGCCACGATCAGCTTCGGCCTGCACTCATGGGCAATGCGGCGCACCTCCTCATAATCGATCACGCCGTCGTCATTTACCCCGTAGGGGACAATGTTGAAATAAGCGCCGGACATATTGGCGGGGCTTCCGTGGGTCAGATGGCCGCCGTGGGCAAGATTCATGCCCATCATAGTATCGCCGGGCTTCAGGATCGCAAACTGAACTGCCATATTGGCCTGGGCGCCGGAATGGGGCTGTACGTTCACATACTCGCAGCCAAAGAGCTTTTTGGCACGCTCTCTTGCCAGATCCTCTACCACATCCACGTACTCGCAGCCGCCATAGTACCGTTTTCCGGGATAGCCCTCGGCGTATTTATTGGTCAGAATGCTTCCCATGGCTGCCATGACAGCCTTGCTTACCAGATTCTCGGAAGCGATGAGCTCCAGATGGCTCCTCTGACGTGTAAGCTCGTCCTGCATGGCTTCCGCGATCTCAGGGTCATAGTTCATTACTTCGTCAAATGAATACATGTTTTCCCTCCTGCTGATGCTCTTATTCTTTTATATCCAGTTTAATATGCACATCTTCCAGCTGCTTCGGGCTCACCTCGGAAGGCGCTCCCATCATGATATCCTGGGCATTCTTGTTCATGGGGAACGGAATGACCTCGCGGATAGAATCCTCACCGGCCAGCAGCATGACCATGCGGTCCACGCCGGGGGCAATGCCTGCATGGGGCGGTGCTCCGTAGCAGAACGCGTTGTACATGGCCGGGAACTTGGCCTTTACATCCTCCTCGCCCAGTCCCACCAGGCGGAAGGCCTCTATCATGATTTCCGGGTCATGATTTCTCACGGCGCCGGAGGAAAGCTCAATGCCGTTGCACACCAGATCATACTGATATGCGTAAATTTCCAGAGGATCCTGCTCCTTCAGAGCCTTCATGCCGCCCTGGGGCATGGAGAAGGGATTGTGGCAGAATTCCAGCTCACCGGACTCTTCACCGATCTCATACATGGGGAAATCCACGATCCAGCAGAATTCATAACATTCCTTGTCCATATACCGCTCTGCATAATTGGCCACGATCTTTCTGGCTGCACCCGCAGTCTTCTGGGCCTCCTGCCTTGTTCCGGCAGCCAGAAGCACCAGCTCGCCGCCCTTGAGTGACAGAGCCGACAGAACATCGTCCTTTCTCTCAGCCAGGAATTTGGAGATACCTCCGGTCAGAGAGCCGTCAGCTCCTGCCTTGAACCAGTATGCCTTTCTGCCTGTCTGAACCTCCACATCGGCGCAGATCTTATCGATCACCTTGCGGCTTTCGGTAAATTCCGGGCAGACAACTGCCTTGATCACGGCTCCGTTAAAAGGCTCAAAGCCGCAATCCTTCAGGACTTCGGTTGCCTCCGTAAGCTCCAGCCTGATCCGCAGATCCGGTTTATCCGTTCCGAACCGTTCCATGGAATCCCGGAAGGAGATTCTGGTAAAGGGAGCCCTGGACGCTCTGTCATAAGTTCCGTATTTTTCAAAGACAGGCGGAAGCACCTGCTCGATAATAGAAAAAACATCCTCCTGAGAAGCAAACGCCATCTCCATGTCAAGCTGATAGAACTCACCGGGAGAACGGTCGGCTCTCGCATCCTCATCCCGGAAGCAGGGAGCAATCTGGAAATACCGGTCAAATCCGGATGCCATTAAAAGCTGCTTGAACTGCTGTGGTGCCTGAGGAAGCGCATAAAACTTGCCCGGATGATTTCTGGAGGGCACCAGATAATCTCTTGCACCTTCCGGAGAAGAGCAGGTCAGAATGGGAGTGGTGATCTCCAGAAAGCCCAGATCCATCATTCTCTGACGAAGCTCCGCCACAATACGGGAACGCATCACGATCTTGCTTTTCACCTCAGGATTTCTCAGATCCAGATAACGGTATCTGAGGCGGGCATTCTCATCGGCCTCCCTGGATCTGGACACCTCAAAGGGAAGCGCATTGTAATAGCACTTTCCGAGAACCTCCATGGATTCCGGAACCACCTCGATCTCTCCCGTGGGAAGAGCCGCGTTTTTGCTGGAGCGCTCTCTCACCACACCGGTAACGGAAATGGTGGACTCCCGGTTCACGGAGGAGATCTTCTCCATCATCTCTTCCGATTCAATGACCACCTGGGTCTCGCCGTAAAAATCCCGGAGAATCAGAAAGCCCAGATTCTTGCTGACCCGGCGCAGATTTTCATACCATCCGGCCAGAGTCACAGTTTCGCCCACATGCTCTATTCTCAATTCATTGCAGGTATGTGTTCTTGACTGAAACATGTCTTCACCTCATTTATTTAAGTTTTTACTTGCGATAAAATTCTTTAAATTCCCCGTAGCCTTCCTTTGTCAGCTGCTCCTTCTGGAATTTTTTATTTTTATTCATAGTGGCAACCAGCACCTGAACGCCGGCCTCCCGCTCCTTTTTTGCCTCGGCAAGGGCCTTTACCATGCCCTCCACCGGCATGTTCTTCTCGATCAGATACGCCTTCTTCGCACCTGCCTGCGGCACCTGGAAGCCCTTCTCCATGAGAATGGTGATGATGCGCTCAAAGCCGATGGAAAATCCGCAGGCCGGCGTGTTCATACCGGTGAATTTTCCGATCATCTCATCGTAACGGCCGCCGCCTGCCACGGAACCGCCCAGTTCTTCCATCTTGATCTCAAAAATGGAACCGGTGTAATAGGACATGCCGCGGACCAGAGTCGGATCGAAGACCAGGGCAAACTCACAGGAGGCTGCCGCCTTCACGCTCTCAATGATAGTCTGCATACCGGGGATCACATCGTCTGCGATGACTCCCGAAAGCTTCTCAGAAAGACATCCGAGGCTGTCGCCGCCTTCCTCCATTGCAGCAAATAGTCCCATGTATCTGTCGACGGCATCCTTTGCAAAGCCGTTCTCCAGAAGCTCTGCCTCCACACCGCCCATACCGATCTTATCCATCTTATCCAGGATAATAAAGACCTGATCATAATCCTTTTCCTCAAATCCACTGTAGGCAGCCATTGCCTTAAGCACTCTGCGGTCATTGAAGCAGACCTTAAAGCCTGCAAAGCCCAGCTTTCCCAGCAGCGTCGTGGTCGCGGACATCAATTCGATCTCCGCCAGACAGGTGGGATCGCCCAGAATGTCGATATCGCACTGCATAAACTGACGGAACCGTCCTCTCTGGGGCCGGTCGGCTCTCCACACATTCCCCATCTGCAGCGCCTTGAAGGGTGCCGGAAGGGAAGCGGAATTGTTGGCGTAATATCTGGACAGGGGCACGGTCAGGTCATACCGCATGCCGCAATCCACCACATCCTCCTCGGTCTGTGCCTCAGGGATGTGAAGCTTCTCCCCTCTCTTGAGCACCTTGAAGATCAGCTTCTCGTTCTCTCCGCCCTGTTTGCTGGAGAGGTTTCCGATATTCTCCATACAGGGAGTTTCAATATGGGAAAAACCGAAGCTTTTATAAGTCTCCTGAATCTGATTGATCACATAATCTCTTACCTGCATTTCCGCAGGGAGAATATCCTTCATGCCGGTTACCGGCTTTTTCGTCATTGCCATGATTATCTCCTCTGTTTTTGCCCGTTCTCCGGGCACACACTGTTTATCATACACGAACATCTGTCGGTTTTCAAGACAAAAGTTTCCGTTTTCTGTCAATCATCTCGTCGATCCGCTCCAGATACAGATCGATATCCTTCACATTGTCGCAGCGCTCAATGCGTCCGCCGGGAAATACGGCCTTTGTGGTGGAGCCTGCCCCCATGGCCACAATAGTCTGCTTCTCTTCCATAATAAGAATATTGTAGATCCCGGCCTTGCCCGGCTTCGCATATCCCACATTTTCAAAATTGCCGGCCATGTTTTTCTGGCGGTACAGATAATAGGGCTCAAGGCCGAGTCTGCGGCAGTAGGCGGCGGTGAGATTCATCATCTCCTCCGTATTTTCAAATTTCATATGTGCGTACTGATCCCACATGCGGTTGAGTCTTGCCGCCCGCTTGATCGCCAGCGAATGAACCGTAATGCTGTCCGGCGCCATGGAATAAAGCTTTTCCATGGTATAACGGACATCGTCAATATTCTCCTCGGGAAGGCCCATGATCAGATCCATGTTGATGTTGTCCATTCCTTCGGCTCTGGCCATCCGGTACGCCTCCTCGATCTGTTCCGGCGTATGGCGTCTGCCGATGATCCTTAAGGTCTCCTCTTTCATGGTCTGCGGATTGATGGAGATCCGGGTGACCGGATGACGCTTCAGCACTCGCAGCTTTTCCGGTGTCACGCTGTCCGGCCGGCCGGCTTCCACCGTCCACTCCTGTACATGGGAAAGGTCAAAGCTCTCTTCCACCTTGGAGAGAAGCCGTTCCATCTGGTATGGCTCCAGCGTCGTGGGAGTCCCGCCGCCGATGTAGATCGTATTGAGCTTTTTCCCCGCAAAGGCTTCCTTCGTATAATCGATCTCCTTAAACAGTGCATCCAGATACTCGTCCATCCGGGGCGCCCATTTTGCCACCGGATAGGAGGTAAAGGAGCAGTAAAGGCAGGTGGTCGGACAGAAGGGGATCCCGATGTAAATGCTGTAGCCGTCCTCATAATCGATGTGCTTTAACACCTCTTTCTCCCGTCTGGCGATCTCGATGCTCAGATCGATCTTCTCCTGGCTGGCCAGGTAGGTCTCCCGCATATAATAAGAAATCTCTTTATCGGACGCTCCCTCCTCCAGCATGGCCATGGGGATCTTCGTCGGACGGATGCCGGTCAGCGTTCCCCAGGGAAGTTCTTTCCCGGTATCCTCGCTGAGCAGACTGTAAACAAGACGCTTGAGAAGGGATTTAGCCGCCTTCCGGTCACTGTAATCCACCGGTCCGAAGGCCAGCGAATTTCCCCCTGCTGAACATAACTCCACCCGGATCTCTCCGTCCATATAATCTACGGTCAGCTTCCGGTCATCAGCCGACGGTTCCCCCTCCTTTGTGGTGATCTCTGCCCCGGGATAAAATGCCATGAGAAGGCCCCGCACATCGTATTCAAAGTTTTCCTCACTAAGCTTCAGATAAATCATCGCAATTCCTTTCTCCTGCAGCCGCGGGCACAGTCCCCTCCGCTGCAATTTTTTCTGTTGTCTGCCTGTCTATCGCTTCCTTCAGCCGCTTCAGATAATCGGAAAATCCCACCTTATCGGCGCCATAGGTAAACTGCAGCTCATACTCCAGCAAAAGCCAGGTGGAAATATCCGCCTCGTTGTGCTGGATCACTGCCTCCAGATTGTCAAGGGCTTTATAGAGTTTGGCTTCCTCTGTTTCTCTCAGTTCCATCTCTGCCAGCAGTGCTTTGAATTCCGACCTCTGCACAGGTGGAAAGGAGTCGATCCAGCCCATAAATTCCCTTTTTTCCTTTTCTTCATCATCCTCTGTCTTTAAAAAGGTGGGAATGTCTCCGGTGAATGCCTCACCCAGATCATGGATGAGACACATTCGTATCACCCGGTCCATATCAAGCTTCGAAAATTCATCCTTCAGAAGGAGCGCCATAAGAGCCAGACGCCAGCTGTGCTCGGCCACGCTCTCCCTCCTGCCATTGGAGGTCCAGGAATGCCTGGTATTGCATTTGAGGCGTTCTGCCACCGATAAGATTTCAAGAAATTTTTCCGGCTCCATATCGTATCTCCTTACAGATGCTCCTTGCAGGCCAGTTCCTGCACTTCCACCTTAAAAACAGCCGTCTTGCGAAGCATATTCTCATCAAACTCCCAATCTCCCCGGCCTGTGACATGCTCCATGATCAGACCAATCCCGACCTGCCGTTCTTTCTCATCCGTCACCAGGGCTGCCCGGCCTGTCCCGATCACACTCTGAAACCGCGCCGAGTATTCGCAGGCCAGCTCATCCTCATTGAGCTTATAATTGGTATCCAATTCAAAGCCCACCACAGGATTCCTCTCCATCAGCTCCAGCTTCCGCCCTTTATTTGCCCCATGAAAATAAAAGGTATAAGCGCCTTCCTTTTCCGTAAAGCCGAAGCTTAAGGGAACGATGTAAACTCCGCCCTCATCCTGGAAGCCCAGACGGCAGCAGCTGCACCGACCCACAATATCCTTTATTTTCTCCCTGTCTGTAACCTCTCTGTCTTTTCTTCTCATAAACCCTTGTCCTCCTGTCGCTTTCCGCTGACCATTCCATCAGAGATTCATAACGATCAGTGCCGCTCCCGACACGATCAGCATCCATGTCACCAGCCTTCTGACGGTCTTTTCATTCATGATCCGTCCCGCATACATTCCAAGAAGCAGGCCGGCAAGAGTGAAGGGAAGAAGCACCGCCGCTTTTTTCAGAAGCGATACGTTCAGAATTCCCCAAACCGTGTACAGAATGATCCGGAAGGTATTCTCCACCAGAAAAACCATACAGATATTGGCCTTGAAGGAATGGCTGTCCTCGGTGACCCGGCCCACATAGGCACCCAGCAGGGCTCCTACGCCGTAAAGGCCGCACAGAATTCCCGAGAGGATCCCGATCAGTATAAGGACCGCCTTTGACTCCTTTGTCTTCCTGAGTCGTCTCTCCCGGACAAGCATTTCCAGTCCCACCAGAATGATGACAAAACCGAAAATGATCTTGATCAATCCGTTATCCGCATTTTTTAAAAACAAAATCCCCGGTACGTTTCCCACCAGCACCAGTGCTGCCAGCGGAAGCCATATCTTCCATTTCAGACAGCTTCGTTCCCGCCATGCAAGGATCGCGTTGGTCGGATAGCCTGAAAGCAGCTCCACCGGCGAGATATTGATATTGTCTGCCCCGAAGGTTAAAACTGTCGTAAACACCAGCGTGTTGGCAAAACCGCACAGCCCTTTCACAAAGAAAGCCAGCACTGCCGCAATCATCCACCAAATCATACTCGTTTCCCCTCATGCTGCAGGATCCGGAGCTTTTGTCCGTCTCCTTTTTCAGTCAAATGAAAACGGGGCATCGCCGTGCCCCTATCTCATCCACTGTGTCAGCGGGTTATGGGCCCGCTCATATTGTATCGTCGTGCTCTCCCCGTGCCCCGGATAAACAACCGTATCCTCCGGAAGCACCAGAAGCCTCTCCCGGATAGACCGGGCCAGATCCGACATGGACGAGGTCGGAAAATCCACCCGCCCGTAGGAGCCGGCAAACAGCGTATCGCCGCTCATGAGCACCTGCTCCTCCGGAATATAATAACACAGGCCTCCGGCCGTATGGCCCGGCGTGGCGATCACCTCGATCTCAAAGCCTGCCAGCGACAGCTTCTGTCCGTCTTTTAAAAATTCATCCGCCTTCAGCGTAATGGGACTGGTCCATTTTCCGGACAGATTGTACTCGGCGTTTTCCAGCACCTCCCGCTCCTTCTCTGCGGCATATATTTTGATCCTGCCGTCTGTATCCCCGGAGGTGTTCCTTCCGTTAAACAGATCCCGAAGCTCCTCTGCCCCTTTCATATGATCAAAATGTCCGTGGGTCAGAAGAATGGCTGCAGGCTTTCTCCTGTTGTTCAGGCACCAGTCATAAATAGAACGGGCGCTGTCCGCAGGATCCACGATGACTGTCTCCCCTGTCTGTGTGTTATTCAAAAAGTAACAGTTGGTACTGATCATTCCCAGCACCGCACATTCGATCTTCAGCTTTTTCATATCATCCCGCCGTTCTCTCAATGTCAATGACGTTGTCGATCTGACGCAGCTTTTCGATCAGCTTCGACAGTTCATCCACTCCATGAGTATCAAAGCTCATGGTCACAGTGGCCATCCCCTGTTTGCTGGTGCGGATCATCATCGACGTGATGTCGATCTGCCGCTCTGTAAATACCTTGGAGATATCCACGGCCAGACCCATCCTGTTTCTGGCATAGATCTTGATCTCCGCCGAATAGGTCTCCTGTGTCCTGTCCCCATCAGGAAGCTGCCATTCCGCATCGATCAGGCGGCTTCTTTCCTCCTTCGGCAGATTGATAATGTTGATACAGTCTGTTCTGTGAATGGAAATTCCACGGCCCCTTGTCACGAAGCCCACGATCTCATCTCCGGGCACCGGACTGCAGCATCTGGAAAAACGCACAGCCAGATCATGGACACCCTTCACCACGATTCCGTTCTTGCTCTTTTCTTGAGGACGCTTCTCCCTGGCAGCCGCATCCTCCAGAACCTTTTCATCGGTCAAGAGCTCGCTGGGATTTTTCCGCTTGTATTCCTCCAGAAGCTTATTGACCACCTGGCCTTCCTTGAGGCCGCCGTGTCCGATGGCTGCCAGCACCGCATTCCACTCCAGGAAGCCGTATTTGGAGAGAACCTTCTCCTCATACTCCGGCTTGCCGATCTCGGCAAAGTTGATCCCCTTCGCCTTACAGTAATGATCGATCATGTCCTTGCCGCGGATAATGTTCTCTTCCTTGTTCTGGGTCTTGAACCACTGATTGATCTTATTCTTGGCCTGAGCACTCTTTACCGACTTCAACCAGTCGCGGCTGGGGCCCTTGGAGTTCTGGGAGGTAATGATCTCCACCCGGTCTCCGTTCTGGATCACGTAATCGATGGGAACCAGCTTGTCATTGACTCTGGCGCCCACCATCTTATTGCCGACGGCACTGTGAATGCTGTAGGCAAAATCCACCGTAGTGGAACCGCTGGGCAGGTTTTTCACATCGCCCCCCGGCGTAAAGCAGTAAACACTCTCTGAAAAGATATCCAGGTCGGTCTTCAGGGAGGAGAGGAATTCCTTGTTGTCGGACATATCCTTCTGCCACTCCAGGATCTGACGAAGCCAGCTTAACTTCTCCTCTTCCTTCTGGGCAATGCTCTTGCCGTCCTGCCCTTCCTTATATTTCCAGTGGGCGGCAATGCCGTACTCCGCTGTCCGGTGCATGTCATAGGTACGGATCTGTATCTCAAAGGGCTGCCCGGTGCTGCTGATCAACGTGGTATGAAGAGACTGGTACATATTCGCCTTGGGCATGGCGATATAATCCTTAAACCGCCCGGGAATGGGCTTATACATCTCATGGATGACACCCAGAGCCGCATAACAGTCCTTGACAGTCTCCACAATGATACGCACTGCAAAAATATCGTAAATCTGATCCAGCGTCTTGTGCTGGTTCACCATTTTCTTGTAAATACTGAAGAAGTGTTTCACACGGCCGTCCACCCGGGCTTCAATCCCCGCTGCCTTCATGTGAGTCTTCACTTCTTCCATGATATTCTGTACAAACTCTTCCCTGGTAACTCTGCGCAGGGAAATCTTTTCCTGAAGATCCCGGTATACATCCGGCTCCAGATATTTTAAGGACAGATCATCCAGCTCGATCTTGATCTTGGAAATACCAAGGCGGTCTGCAATGGGAGCATAGATCTCCATGGTCTCCCTGGCCTTCTCCTTCTGCTTCTCCGGCTTCATATACTTGAGGGTACGCATGTTGTGGAGCCGGTCCGCCAGCTTAATGAGAATGACCCGGATATCCTTTGCCATGGCAAGGAACATCTTTCTTAAATTTTCCGCCTGGATCTCCACCTTGTCGGCAGACCAGGACAGCTGAGTCAGCTTGGTGACGCCATCCACCAGAAGGGCCACCTCTTCTCCGAAGGTCTGCTTCATCTCATCCATAGTCATGACCGTATCCTCGACCACATCGTGGAGAATACCGGCAATGATGGATTCCTTGTCAAGCTCCAGCTGGGCCAGGATAATGGCCACGCTCAGGGGATGAACGATATAGGGCTCTCCCGATTTCCTGAGCTGCCCCTCATGGGCGGCGCGGGCAATCTCATAAGCCTTTCTCACCATGCTGAGGTCATCGGAAGGATGATATTTCTTTATGGATTCTATCAAAATATCAAAAAGCTCCTCCGGAGTCGTGGAGGTCAGCATCGTATCGCCCCCGGCGATGATCCGCTTGGACTCCTTTCCTCCGTTTCCGTCGTGGACGACTTCTTCCACCGGCTTCAAAGCACCATCGTCAAATTCCACTGCACCGGCCATATTCAGCTTATCAATCTCACCTGTTCCTGTCATAAATATCGTCACCTTTGGTATGTGTTATTCTGCCCCTGCTGCTTTCCGCTTACCGGGAAAGCATCTTGCTGATCGCATATTCATCTTCATTGATATCCTTCTGCATCGCCAGCGCCTCGTGAAGGTCATAATCCACAAAAGCACCGCCTCTCCAGCCGACTACACGATTGCTCTTGCCTTCAGCCAGAAGCTCCACTGCCTTTGCCCCCATGATGGAAGCATAAACCCTGTCCTTGCAGGTAGGCATGCCGCCGCGCTGCATATATCCGAGGATGGAAGCTCTTGTTTCGATGCCGGTGGCCGCCTCGATCCGCTTCGCCATACTGGTGGAATGACCGATGCCTTCGGCATTGATGATGATATGATGCTTCTTTCCCTTTTTCCTGTGTTCGATAATATGGTTAATGATATCCTGTTCGTTGTTGTCGTACCGTTCCGGAAGAAGAATATCCTCCGCACCGTTGGCAATGCCGCACCACAGAGCAATGTATCCCGCGTTCCGTCCCATAACCTCGATGATGCTGCAGCGCTCGTGGGATGTGGACGTGTCACGGATCTTGTCGATGGCTTCCATGGCTGTATTCACTGCCGTATCAAAGCCGATGGTATAATCGGTGCAGGCAATGTCCAGATCAATGGTGCCCGGCAGCCCTACGGTGTTGATCCCGTGCTCTGCCAGCTTTCCGGCTCCCCGGTAGGAACCGTCGCCGCCGATGACCACCAGTCCTTCAATGCCGTGCTTTCTGCACATCTCGGCCCCCAGCGCCTGGCCCTCCTCCGTGCGGAATTCCTCACAGCGGGCCGTATAGAGAATGGTTCCGCCTCTCTGAATGATCTCAGAAACGCTCCGGCTGTTCATATCCACGATCTCTTCATTCAGAAGGCCGGCATATCCTCTCTGAATTCCCTTAACCTTCATTCCTTTGGCGATGGCAGTCCTGACTACTGCACGAATTGCCGCATTCATGCCCGGAGCATCTCCGCCGCTGGTCAGTACGCCGATGGTGTTGATTTTATTTGCCATAATCTCTTCCTCCAAAACGCCCCATGGGCAGGGTTCTCACCGAAAAATAGAATTACTTCTAATTATATTTGATTATTTCCCTGTTTTCAATAGGCTTTTCCACAACTTTTACGTTCTCTTTCCCATATTTTAGGGCAAGTTTTTCCACAAGTGCCTCGTCGGCCCGTACTGTGTTGGAAATTCCCAAAAGCTTTCTTGCCCGTTCCTTCTTTAAAAAGATTCCCACCTGATCGCTCCCGTCGCTGTCGGCGATCAGTGAAAGGAACTTCTGCTCCCCGGCAAACCAGGATGCCTTGTCCTCAAACTGGACCCACAGGATCCTCGGCAGACTGTCAAAGGGAATGATCCGTTCGCATACCAGCTTGCCTCTGGCTTCGTCGCCCAGGGACACCCTTCCCCGCACAAAGATCTTATTGTCCTCAGTGAGAACCGCCCGGTTTGCTTCGTAATCTCTGGGAAATACGATGACCTCCACCGTCCCCACCATATCCTCAACGGTAAGAAATGCCATCAGCTGGTTGGTTTTTGTAGTCTTGACCGTTTTTCCGGTAATCATACCGCCAACGGTGACAATCCGGCCATCGGTGACCGCTGCCTCTCCCGTCTCATCATCCACATTGAAATCAGAGGTTCTGGCCGTGATATTCCGCTCCCATTTTTCTCTGTATTTTTCCAGAGGGTGGCCGCTGATATAAATACCGAGGACCTCCTTTTCATATGCCAGAAGCTCCTCCTTCTCATATTCTCCCACATCCTGGAAAACAGACTCATGAGCCTTCTTCTCTTCTTCTCCCATAAAATCAAAGAGGCTCATCTGTCCGGCAATATCGATCTTCTTCTCCCGGTTTTTCTGCTCTACCAGCTCCATGGAAGCCAGCATCTTCTGCTTTCTGGTGCCGGGAAGGCCGTCCAGGGCGCCGGATTTGATGAAGTTTTCCAGGCTTCGCTTATTGATCTCCTTGTTGGTCAGCCGGTATATAAAATCCTTGAGATTCAGATAGGGACCGTTTTCTTCCCGGTTCCGGACGATCTCATCAATGACGCTCCTTCCGATGCTCTTGATGGCCGAAAGTCCGTAACGGATCCCTCCGCCGGACACGGAAAAGTCGGCGACGCCCTCATTGATATCGGGCGGCAGAAGCGGAATTCCCATACTTCTGCAGACAAGGATGTATTCCGATACTTTGGAGGAGTTGTCGATGACTGAGGTGAGCAGCGCTGCCATATACTCCACCGGGTAATAATATTTCAGATAAGCCGTCTCATAGGCCACCACGGCATAAGCCGCCGCGTGGGACTTGTTGAAGGCATACTTTGCAAAATCCGTCATCTCATCGTAGATCTGATTGGCGGTCTTTTCGTCGATTCCGTTGGCGATGCAGCCCTTTACCCCCTCTGCCTCATTGCCGTAGACAAAGTTCTGCCGTTCCCGTTCCATGACTGCCGCCTTCTTCTTGGACATGGCGCGGCGCACCAGATCGCTTCTCCCCAGGGTATAGCCGCCCAGATCCCGCACAATCTGCATAACCTGCTCCTGGTAAACGATACAGCCGTAGGTCGGCTTCAGGATCGGTTCCAGCTGAGGGCAATGGTAGGTGATCTCCTCGGGGTGGCTTTTGCCCCGGATATACTGAGGAATAAAGTCCATGGGTCCGGGCCGGTACAGGGAGATCCCGGCGATCACATCCTCCAGGCTGTGGGGCTGCAGCTCTTTCATGAAGCTTTTCATCCCTGCGCTTTCCAGCTGGAACACTCCCTCGCACCGTCCGGTGCAGAGAGAATCGTACACTGCCTTGTCATCAAAATCGATGTGATCGATATCTATGGAAATCCCGCGGCTTTTCTCCACCAGCTTCACCGCGTTCTGAATGACCGTCAGCGTACGCAGTCCCAGGAAATCCATCTTGAGAAGTCCCAGTTCCTCCAGCGTCGTCATGGTGAACTGGGTGGTGATGGAACCGTCAGCTGCCCGGGAAAGGGGCACGTATTCCTCCACCGGCTTCTGACTGATCACCACCCCCGCTGCATGCATGGAGGTGTGCCGGGGAAGGCCCTCCAGACGGCGTGACATGTCGATCAGATATTTTACCTGGTCATTGCTCCTGTAGGCCTCGGCCAGATCCGGGCTTTTCAGTGCCTCGTCAATGGTAATGTTGAGCTCCTTGGGTACCATTTTTGCGATCTGGTCGCAGAGGGCGTAGGGCATATCCAGCACCCTTCCCACATCCCGGATGACGCCCCGGGCCGCCAGGGTACCGAAGGTTACGATCTGCACTACCTTATCCTTGCCGTACTTGCGTCCCACATAGTCGATGACCTCCTGCCTTCTCTCGAAGCAGAAGTCCACGTCAATATCGGGCATGGAGACACGCTCCGGATTCAGGAACCGTTCAAAGAGCAGATTGTAGCGGATCGGATCGATATTGGTGATTCCCAGCGTATAGGCAACAATGCTTCCGGCCGCGGACCCCCGTCCGGGCCCCACCATAATGTCATTGTCCCTGGCATATTTGATAAAATCCCAGACGATCAGGAAATAATCCACATATCCCATGGTCTTTATGACGCCCAGCTCATAATCCAGGCGTTTTTGCAGGGAACCGTCATCGTCGGGATAACGCTTTTTAAGTCCTTCAAAGCAGAGCTCATTTAGATATTCCCAGGAGGTTTTTCCGTCGGGCACGTCAAACTTGGGAAGCTTTGTCACGCCGAACTCAATTTCCACATTGCAGCGCTCTGCAATTTTCTGAGTGTTATCAAGGGCCTCTTCTGCATACGGGAACAGCTTACGCATCTCCTCCTCGGATTTGCAGTAATACTGTCCGCCCTCATAGCGCATTCTGTTCTCGTCGCTGACCTTCTTGCCGGTCTGAATGCACAGGAGGATATCATGGGGCTCCGCATCCTCCGCGAAGGTATAATGGATATCATTGGTCGCCACCAGATCGATCCCCAGCTCTCTGCTCATACGGACCAGCTGCGTATTGACCAGACGCTGTTCCGGGATCCCGTGATCCTGAAGCTCCAGAAAGAAGTTTCCCTTTCCGAAAACACTCTCATATCTTCTGGCCGTCTGACAGGCCTCCTCGTACATGCCCCGGATCAGATTCTTGGGGATCTCCCCCGCCAGACAGGCGCTTAATGCGATGATCCCCTCATGGTACGTCTCCAGTACCTCATAATCCACACGGGGCTTGTAATAAAAGCCGTCAATGAAGCCCTTGGAAACAATCTTCATCAGATTTGAATAGCCGGTATTGTTTTCCGCCAAAAGGACAAGATGATAATACCGGTCCTCGGAATTGTTTCCTTCTTTTTCAAACCGGGAGCCATTGGTCACATAGACCTCGCAGCCCAGAATGGGGCGGATCCCCGCCTCCTTTGCCGCCCTGTAAAAATCAATGACACCGAACATGACGCCGTGGTCCGTGATGGCAAGGCTGTCCATGCCAAGGGCCTTTGCCTGGCCCACCAGCTCCTTTATTTTGCTGGATCCATCCAGAAGGCTGTATTCCGTATGCACATGGAGATGTGTAAACGCCATGGGATTTCCTCCTTTTTTGCAAATACCCCGCAGTCTCCTGCGGGGTACTCAGTTGTCTTATGACTCGCTTTTCAGATATTTCTCGATGGCCTCCATGGCTTTTACTTCATCCTCGCCGTTTACTGTGACCTGCACACTCTCACCGGCGCCCATTCCCAGGGCCATCATACCCATAATACTTTTGGCATTCACTTTTCTGGAACCATCCTCAATATAGATCGTGCTGTCATACTGGCTGGCAACCTGTACAAGCATCGCCACCGGCCGTGCCTCCAGTCCGGCTGGAATCCCAATCGTTATTTTCCGTGTGATCATAGACTCTCCTCCTCGTCATCCCTTAAGGCTTTCGCCAATTCCTTCAATTTCCGCAGACGATGGTTGACACCGGATTTTCCTACCGGCGGAGTCAGGGAGTCACCCAACTCCTTTAAGGTCGCTTCCGGCTGCTCCAGCCTGGCTTCTGCAATTTCCTCCAGGCCCTCCGGCAGCTTGTCAAAACCAAGTTTGTCGCGTATATATAATATATCATTGATCTGCTCTACAGCAGCTGATACCGTTTTGTTGATGTTGGCCGTCTCACAGTTGACCTTCCGGTTGACCGTTCCCCGCATTTCCTTGAGTATCCGGACATTTTCCAGATTCATCAGCGCCACGTGGGCCTCCATGACCCCCAGCATATCCACGATCTGGTTTCCTTCCTTGATGTAGACAACGTGGTATTTCTTGCGAAGCACCGTCTTGGCCTCGATGCCGAACGCTCCGATCAGCTCCGTAAGCTGTCCGGCCTGCTCTACCCTGGTGCAGACGATCTCCAGATGATAGGATTTCTCCGGATTGCTGATGGATCCGCCTGCCAGAAAGGCACCGCGGATAAACGCTCTCTTGCAGCAGGCGTTCTGAACCACTCTGCTGCTAATGAAATCCGCCCGCTCCTCAGGCCTCCCGTCGTCGCTCCAAAGCTTCATGGCCTTGAGTATCCGGGATACAGAAGCCCGGTCCCGCACCGTCAGAATATGGACACCACCCCGCAGGGAAACCTCCGGTGTCACCTGAAAGCCCCTCTTGAGAAGAACTTCAAATTTTCTCACCACATCGGGATTTTCAATACGCGCAGTCAGGATCTCACCATTCTGGGACACCTGCCCACACATGCGGAAAATCGCTGCCGCCTCGGCGATCTGGCAATGTCTAGCACTGCCCACCTGTCGGGAAAGCTCTTCCTTCACTTCCGACGAAAAAGACATGCACTCACCTCAAAACACTTCCTGTTATATCATTCTCAAACCGTATTGTCAAGGAAATCCCCCAGAAGGCGTACTTCCATTTCCAGGGTGACTCCGAATTTTTCTCTCACAATTCCCTTTATCCGGCGGCAAAGCTCCAGGATATCCGCCGCGGTGGCTCCGCCTTTATTGACCACAAAGCCACAGTGTTTTTCCGACACGCAGGCTCCGCCGACGCAGAAGCCTCTGAGTCCTGCATCCATGATCAGTTTCCCTGCAAAATAGCCCTCCGGCCGCTTGAAGGTGCTGCCTGCACTGGGAAATTCCAGCGGCTGCTTTTCCTTTCTTCTGGCCATAAGCTCATCCATCCTGGCCCGGATCGATTCTTTCTCTCCCGGAGTGAGAAGAAGCTCCACCTCCGTGACAATATATTCCATGGGAAGAATGCAGCTTTTCCGGTAACCCATCTGAAGGTCGGAAAGGCTGAGCCGCTTTTCTTCCCCCTCCTTCGTAAGCACCGATGCCGACTGAACCACCTGGGCCATCTCACCGCCGTAGGCCCCGGCATTCATAACCATGGCTCCCCCTACGGTCCCCGGTATCCCGGAGGCAAACTCGAAGCCCGCAAGGCCCACATCGCAGGCGAAAGCCGCCACTCTGGAAAGCATGGCTCCCGCACCGGCAACGATCCGGTTTTCCTCCCCACGGATCTGTCCAAGGCTCTTTCCCACGTGGATCACTGCGCCCCGGTAGCCGCTGTCACTGACCAGAAGATTGCTTCCGTTTCCCAATATAAAATACGGCTTTTCCATTTCCCGGCACAGCCGGATGACTGCCGCCAGCTGTTTTTTATCCTCCGGTGTCACAAAATAGTCTGCAGGGCCTCCCACCTGAAAGCTGGTGTGCTTTTTCATAGGTTCGTCCTTCAAAACCTGTTCTGTGATTTCTTTCAGCCTGTCAATAAACAAATCCATCTTTCCTTCCGCCCTTTGTCCGGTTTTAATCGTCGTCCTCGTCCGTCCGCCCCCTCATCAGGTTCCTCTGAACGCGGTTATAAAGCTCTTTGGCCGCATTATAGCCCATTTGCTTCTGACGGTAATTAACTGCAGCAGACTCCACGATGACGGCCAGATTCCGGCCGGGACGAATGGGAATGTTGTGGCATACCACCTTGTTGCCCAGAAATTCCGTATACTGCTCATCCATGCCGAGTCTGTCATATTCCTTATCCTTATCCCAGTCCTCCAGATTGATGACCAGGTTGATCGTCTGAGTATCCTTCACGCTCTCTGCGCCGAACAGCGCCTTTACATCGAGGATGCCGATGCCCCTGAGCTCGATCATATGCTTTGTGATATTGGGAGCCGATCCCACCAGCGTATCATCGCTGACCTTGCGGATCTCCACCACATCATCCGTCACCAGACGATGTCCGCGCTTAATGAGCTCCAGAGCCGCCTCACTTTTACCGATGCCGCTCTCACCCATGATCAGAACACCCTCGCCAAACACATCCACCAGCACGCCGTGAATGCTGATCGTCGGTGCCAGCTGTACCTTCAGCCAGCGGATCGTCTCCGCCATCAGGTCTGACGTGGTCTTTCCCGTGGAAAGAAGTGGAATCCCGTACTGGATCGCCAGCTCCTTGATCTCCTCATCTGGCTTCAGATTCCGCGCATAGACAAGGCAGGGGATCTTCCGCCTGAAGATTTCCTCATACATATTCCGCTTTGCCTCCTGGCACATGGAATTAGTATAGGCATACTCCACATTTCCGATGATCTGTACACGTTCATGGCTGAAATGATCAAAAAATCCTGCCAGCTGAAGCGCAGGCCTGTTGATATCCGGATAACAGATCTTTATCTGAGAAATATCGATCTCCGGCGTAAGATTCACAAGTTCCACTTTTTCTATCAGCTTCCTCAGCTTAACCACCGGTGCATCCATTCTGTTCCTCCTTCTCCCAATCCTGCAGATTTTTCCGGGTTTGTTCTTCGTATCTGATTCTAATTTTTATCCTAACACAGGAAAGTAGGAAGCGCAAGCTTATTCGGTCTCCTCCCTGTGCTTCTCCTCCTGTGCGGCATCCTTATGGAAAAATTCATAAACAGCCCTTGCCGCCGCCTCGTTCATCTGGGAAAGGCTCTTAAGCTCCTCCACAGTCGCTGCCCGAAGCTTCTCTATGGTCCCGTAATAACGCATCAGTGCCTTTCTTCTTGCCGGCCCCACGCCCTTAATATCCTCCAGGACCGAATGAACCTGATCCTTTCCCCGGAGGCTCCGGTGATACTCGATGGCAAACCGGTGCGCCTCGTCCTGGATCCGCTCCAGCAGCCGGAAGCCCTCGCTCCTCCTGTCGAGCGGCAGCTCCTGTCCCTCAAAATACAGCGCTCTGGTGCGGTGATTGTCATCCTTCACCATGCCGCAGACGGGAATGGAAAGCCCCAGCCGCTCCAGGACCTCCTTCGCCACGGACACCTGTCCCTTTCCGCCGTCCATCATGAGGATGTCCGGAAACCGGTCAAAGCCGCCGCCCTTCCGAACTCCGGCCTTTTCTTCCTTTCCGTGGACAAATCTCCTGGTGAGGACCTCCTCCATGGATGCGTAATCATTGGGACCCTCCACCGTCCGGATCCGGAACTTCCGGTAATCGGCCCGTTTGGGGCGGCCGTTCTCATAAACCACCATGGACCCCACCGACTGAAAACCGCTGATATTGGAAATATCAAAGGCCTCCATCCGTACAAGGCCGGAAAGGCCCAGCACCTCCTCCAGTTCCCGGACAGCTCCTGTGGTCTTCTGCTCCTCTTTCTTTATTTTTTCCCTGTCCTGGTGAAGAATTATGCTGGCATTTTTTTCCGCCATCTCCATGAGCTTAAGCTTCTCACCCTTTTTCGGCACATAAATGGTCACCTTCTGGCCCCTCTTTTCACTGAGCCAGGCTTCGATCAGCTCCTGCTCGTTCTCCTCCAGACCATGCTGCAACATCAGGGCTCTGGGAATAAAAGGCGTCCCAGCATAAAACTGCTTGACGAAATTTGTCATGATCTGGGCCGGTCCATCCCCCTCACCAACAGACAGATGAAAATTGTCCCGGCCAATGAGCTTTCCCTCTCTCATAAAGAAGATCTGCACCACCGCATCGCCGCCGTCGGCTGCATAGGCAATGATGTCTCTGTCCTCCTGGCCGCTGTCGGTGATCTTCTGGGTCTGGGCGATCTTCTGGACGCTGAACAGAAGCTCCCGGACGGAAGCTGCCGTCTCAAAATCCAGTGCCTCCGCCGCTTCCCTCATGTCCTTCTCCAGCTTATTTAAAATCGTATCGTAATGCCCTCCCAGAAAGCTTAAGACCTGATTGACCGACTCCCGGTATTCCTCTTCGCTTATATAGCCCTGGCAGGGAGCCGCGCATTGCTTGATATGGTAATTGAGACAGGGCCGCTCCTTACCAGTATCCTTCGGAAGATTTCTGCTGCAGGTCCGTATCTTATACAGCCTGTGGATCAGTCCGATGCTGTCCTTCACCGCTCCGGCACTGGTATAGGGGCCAAAATAACGGGATTTGTCCCTCTTCATATCCCGCGCAAACAATACCCGCGGAAACGCCTCCCCCACGGTCACTTTGATATAGGGATAGCTCTTGTCGTCCTTCAGCATGGTATTGTAGCGGGGCCTGTACTCCTTGATCAGATTGCACTCCAGAACAAGGGCCTCCAGCTCCGAATCAGTAACAATATATTCAAAGCGTGCGATCCTTGATACCATTTTATTGATTTTCGCCGTTTTCCCCCGGCTGCTCTGAAAATACTGACGCACCCGGTTTTTCAGGCTGATGGCCTTGCCCACATAGATGATCTCATCCTTATCGTCGTGCATCAGATATACGCCCGGTTTTGCCGGAAGCTTTTTCAGTTCCTCCTCAATGTCGAACATGAAACCTCCTCATGCAGAAAATCCCACCGTCCGGTGCAGGCGTATCCGCCGCCCACGCCGACCGATGGGACAATATCCTGTCTGTGCTGTTATTCTTTGATGGATCCGACAGGCGGTTCCTCCGCCGGGGCCTGCTCTGCCGTTGCCTCCCTGACTTCCGCCTGTCCGGCTTCTTCCTGGCCGGCTTCTTCCTGGCCGGCTTCCGCTGCCGGTTTTTCCCCTTCGCCGTCCCGGATCTCCCGGAATATTTTCATAAATTCTTCTCCGGTGATGGTCTCTCTCTCAATAAGGAAGGCAGCGATCTTATCCAGAGCCTCCCTGTTCTCAGACAGCAGGCGGATGGCCTCACTGTGGGCCTCCTCCAGCATCAGCTTCACTTCATTATCAATATCAGCCGCAGTTACATCTGAACAGTTCAGTACTGCCCTGCCGTCCAGATATTTGCTCTCAATGGACTCCAGGCCCATAAGGCCAAACTTCTTGGACATGCCGTACTGCGTCACCATAGCACGGGCCACAGATGTGGCTCTCTCAATGTCGTTGGCTGCCCCGGTGGTCACTGTGTCAAAAACGATCTCCTCAGCTGCACGGCCGCCCAGGAACTGCACCAGCATAGCCCGAAGCTCTGCTTCACTATTTAAATATTTTTCCTCCTCCGGCACATTCATCACATAGCCGAGAGCCCCCATAGTACGGGGCACAATGGTGATCTTCTGAACCGGCTCGGAATCCTTCTGCAGAGCGCTGACCAGCGCATGTCCCACCTCATGGTAGGAAACGATCCGCCGTTCCTTCTCGCTCATGATGCGGTCCTTCTTCTCCTTGCCCACCAGGACCACTTCCACAGCCTCAAAAAGATCCGACTGGCTCACCACCTTGCGGCCATGCTTCACCGCATTGATGGCTGCCTCATTGATCATATTTGCAAGATCAGAGCCGACTGCTCCTGAGGTAGCCAGGGCAATGGCCTCCAGATCCACCGAATCGTCCATGAGAACGTCCTTGGAATGGACCTTCAGAATATTGACACGTCCTTTCAGATCCGGCTTATCCACGATGATCCGCCGGTCCAGACGGCCGGGACGCAGAAGGGCCTTATCCAGGATCTCCGGCCTGTTGGTGGCCGCCAGAATAAATACACCCTTATTGGAATCAAAGCCGTCCATCTCGGAAAGGAGCTGGTTTAAGGTCTGCTCCCGCTCATCATTGCCCCCGCCGTAACGGGAATCGCGGCTCTTACCGATAGCGTCGATCTCGTCGATAAATACAATACAGGGCGCATTTTCCTGGGCCTTTTTAAACAGGTCCCGGACACGTGAGGCGCCCACGCCTACAAACATTTCCACAAAGTCAGAGCCGGACAGGGAAAAGAAGGGCACCTTCGCCTCGCCTGCCACAGCCTTGGCCAAGAGAGTTTTTCCCGTTCCCGGAGGTCCCACCAGAAGGGCTCCCTTGGGAAGCTTTGCACCGATGGTAGAATACCGGCCCGGATTATGGAGAAAATCAACAATCTCCTGCAGGGATTCCTTTGCCTCATCCTCACCGGCCACATCCTTGAAGGAAACTCCCGTCTCCTTCTGAATATCATACATTTTCGCGTTGCTCTTGCCGACGCCCATGACGCCGCCGCCTCCGGCGCGCTTCATGATAAACATGATAAACACCCACACGAGAACCACCGGCAGAATGTATACCAGCAGAAAATCGAGGAGAGTGGAATTGGTGTCCGGCTTTTTGACATTGATCTCCACATCATTGTCAAGAAGCAGCTGTATCAGTTCTGGATCATACGCCGGTACGGTATAATAGGATTCTGTCTGCAGATAATAAAACGGGGTGTCGCCGCTGTTTCCGATCGTATACTCGGAAACAGGGGTAATGACGATCTCATCATCCTTGATCGTCACCTCTTTCACCTTGTGATCCTTCACCATCTGGATAAAATCGCTGTAGGGCACTTCCGTCCTGGTTCCGTCGGAAAGGAAACTGCTCATCATGGAAACACAGAGCAGGGTAACGACTGCCGCCACCACCAGCAGAAGGATCAGCTGATTGTTTCTGCCCGGCTTATTTCCGTTCCCGTTTCCGTTCCTCTTCTGGTTCCGATTCTGATTCGGATTATCCATATATTTTCTCCTTTAGTCTGTAATATCTTCGTCTCAGCCTGACGCTGTCTTTACTATTATAAAGCATTTCATCAAGAAATCAATACGTCCCCCGTGAAATATTGTTCACAATTCTTAACGATTTATAAAATTTTCTTCAAAAACCTCTAGCAATATTTTTTCACTGGTTGTATACTATATAAGTTATTTTTCGACCGAGCTTTTCAACATTATAAGGAGGACAGACATGCCCGTAAAATACGTGTTCGTTACCGGCGGCGTAGTCTCCGGCCTTGGAAAAGGCATCACAGCCGCATCCCTTGGACGCCTGCTGAAAGCAAGAGGCTACACCGTCACCATGCAGAAGTTCGACCCCTATATCAACATCGACCCCGGCACCATGAATCCCATTCAGCATGGCGAGGTCTTCGTCACCGACGACGGAGCCGAGACAGATCTTGACCTGGGACACTACGAGCGCTTCATCGACGAAAGCCTGACGAAAAACTCCAATGTCACCACCGGCAAAATCTACTGGTCCGTTCTTCAGAAGGAACGACGCGGCGATTTCGGCGGGGGCACCGTTCAGGTCATTCCCCACATTACCAACGAGATCAAAGACCGTTTTCACCGCAATTACTCAACCCAGGACACGGAAATTGCCATTATCGAGGTTGGCGGCACTGTCGGCGACATTGAAAGCCAGCCCTTCCTGGAAGCCATCCGCCAGTTCCAGCACGATGTTGGGCATGAAAATGCCATTCTGATTCACGTCACTCTGATTCCTTATCTCAAGGCCTCCGGCGAGCTGAAGACCAAGCCCACTCAAGCCAGCGTCAAAGAGCTGCAGGGCATCGGTATCCAGCCCGATATCATCGTCTGCCGCTCCGAATACCCTCTTGATGATCAAATTCGCGCTAAAATTGCCCTTTTCTGTAACGTTCCCGCCAGTCATGTACTCCAGAATCTGGATGTCGATATTTTATATGAAGCGCCTCTCGCCATGGAAGAGGAGCATCTGGCCGAGGTTGCCTGCCAGAGCCTGCATCTTCCCTGCCCGGAGCCGGATCTCAGTGATTGGAGAGCCATGATCGACGCCTGGAAGCATCCCCAGAAAAAGGTGACCGTTGCTCTCGTAGGAAAATATATTCAGCTTCATGATGCCTATATCAGTGTCGTGGAAGCACTCCGTCACGGCGGTGTTGCCCACCGGGCAGACGTTTCCATCAAATGGGTGGATTCCGAGACCGTCAACGATGAAAATGTGGCGGAGATCCTCGGTGATGTGTCCGGCATCCTTGTTCCCGGCGGTTTCGGCAGCCGCGGCATCGACGGAAAGATCAGTGCCATCCGTTACGCCAGAGAAAACAAGATTCCTTTCCTCGGCCTCTGCCTGGGCATGCAGCTTGCCATCGTTGAATTTGCCCGCAATGTCATCGGTTATGCTGATGCTCACAGTGTGGAGCTTGATCCCCAGACAGCCCATCCGGTCATCCATCTGATGCCCGACCAGAACGGCATCGAGGACATCGGCGGAACCCTGAGACTGGGCTCCTACCCCTGCGTCCTTGACAAGACCACCAAGGCCTATGAGCTCTACGGTCAGGAGACCATCCATGAACGTCACCGTCACCGCTATGAGGTCAACAACGATTTCCGGGCTGTTATGGTGGAGAACGGCCTGACCTTATCCGGCATCTCTCCCGACGGCCGCATTGTGGAGATGATCGAACTCAAATCCCATCCCTGGTTCCTGGCGACTCAGGCTCACCCGGAGCTCAAATCCCGGCCCAACCGGCCGCATCCTCTGTTCCGCGGTTTCGTGGGGGCTGCCCTGGAGTATCAGGAAAAGAAGCAGTAATAGTAATAGAAGCAATCATACACGCGTGTGCCGCCAGGCGCACCAAAAAAAGAGAAGTTCTCCGCAATCCGGAAGAGCTTCTCTTTTTATCAGCTTTATCAACCATGCGGATACATGGTGTTTATACATGATACAGCTTGGAAGTCTGATACTTTGGCTCATAAGTGATATTGACGCCCAGGCGCCGGAAGATCTTCTCGTCCACATGGGACAGGATGACCGTGGAATGGGCTTCACAGCCTTTCAGCTTTGGAAGCTGATCCATAGCCTTCTTTGCCTCCTCATCGGTGGCGGCACAGATGGACAGGGCGATCAGCACCTCGTCTGTGTGAAGTCTGGGATTTTTATTGCCCAGGGAACCGACCTTCAGTTTCTGTATGGGTTCTATGATTGTCGGCGAGATCAGATGGACGCTGTCCTCGATACCGCCCAGAGTCTTGAGCGCGTTGAGCAAAAGAGCGGAGCAGGGTCCAAGAAGCTCAGAAGTTCGTCCGGTAACGATGGTCCCGTCGGGAAGCTCCATGGCTGCCGCCGGTTCCCCGGTTGCTTCTTCCTTGGAAAGTGCAGGTCTGACCACCGCCCGGTCTTCTGCCGTCACGCCGGCCTGCTTCATCAGAAGCTCCAGCTTGTAGACAACATTGTCCTCCACAAGGCCCCTGCGGCGGCCGCAAAGAGCCGTATAATAACGACGGATGATTTCCTGGCGGGAAGCCTCCCTTGTGGCTTCGTCATCAAAAATGCAGTTGCCCGCCATGTTGACTCCCATATCCGTGGGTGATTTATAAGGGCAGGTTCCCATGATCTTCTCGAGCATGGCCGAGAGCACCGGAAAGATCTCCACATCCCGGTTATAGTTGACCGTAGTCTCACCGTAGGCTTCCAGATGGAAGGGATCGATCATATTCACATCATCCAGATCTGCCGTAGCCGCCTCATAGGCCAGGTTCACCGGATGCTTGAGAGGCAAATTCCAGATGGGGAAGGTTTCAAATTTGGCATAGCCGGCCTGGATCCCCCTCTTATGCTCATGATAAAGCTGGGACAGGCAGGTGGCCATCTTACCGCTGCCGGGTCCGGGTGCCGTCACCACCACCAGCTCTCTGGTGGTCTCAATGTACTCATTGCGCCCGTAGCCCTCCTCGCTGACAATACGGGCCAGATTGGAAGGATAACCCTCAATGGGGTAATGACGGTACACCTTCACCCCCAAAGCCTCCAGCCGCTTTTTAAAGGCCTCCGCCGCCGGCTGTCCCTGATATCTGGTCAGCACCACACTTCCCACATAAAGACCGATGCCCCGGAACTCATCAATGAGCCTCAGCACATCCGAATCGTAGGTGATTCCCAGATCTCCCCGCACCTTGTTTTTCTCTATATCGGCAGCGCAGACAGCCATGACGATCTCCACCTGATCCTTGATCTGGAGAAGCATCTTTAATTTACTGTCCGGCTCAAAGCCCGGAAGTACGCGGGACGCATGATAATCATCAAAAAGCTTGCCGCCAAATTCCAGATACAGCTTGCCGCCAAACTGGGAAATCCGTTCCTTGATATGAGCGGACTGCATCTGAAGGTATTTTTCATTGTCAAATCCTGTCTTCTTCACTTTTGTATCCCCCTCCAAAGGCGTCTTCTACACTCTCCCATTATACAGAATTGACCGCCGCCTGACAAGGCCGGTTTTCATAAATTTTGCCGACAAAACGGCGCCGCAGTAAACGGCGCCGAGTCGATCAAATCCTTATCCCTCTCATCTGAGAAAGATCTTCCATTTCAAATAGAAATTCTTCTTTTTTATCATAATGCCGAAGCTTACCCAAAAATCCCAAAGCATAACGATTATAAGCACCGTGCTGACAACCTTCATCACCCGGTAATCCAGCCTTGATACAAAATGAAGGATCGGCTGGAAACACCGTCCCATAAACACGGTGATCATGGATGCAAAGGCTGCGCTGGTGGGAATAGAGGTGTACTTTGTAATATGTAACGGTATTTTTGAGTAATTCCAGTATTCGATACCGCACAAATGCTCTACCACGATTCCCAGGACGATCTCGCCGACACATACAAACAGCATCGCTCCCAGAAAATAGAGTACATACCGCTTCTGCTTTGTCAGCTTCCTCTGCATCCGGCACGGCAGATGGATATGCTCCGGCGTTCCCATCATAAAATACATCACCAGGACCAGCATGCCATAACCTAAAAGAAATGGCGCGTTCATATTGCGGTTGTTGATGTATCCTTTCGTGACGGCCAGCCAGAGGTTTTCCACCAGAAATCCCAGAAAGGATATCAGGGCTGCCATCATCCCCAGCACGTATATATCCTGACCGTGAATCGTCAGAGCTTTTTTGTTTTTTCCTTTCATTGAATTTTCCCTTCTTCCGACTCATTGCTTCGTTTATACTTTATCACGGCTGCCGGGAAATTTCAATGGACGTCGGTGCACGCCTGAAAACCGCAGCCGTTTATTCTGCCTTCTCTTCTGCCTTTTCCTCTGCTTCCTCTTCTGCAGGCTGCTCGGAAGTACAGTGAGGACATCTGGTAGCCTTGATGTCGATCTCGCTTAAACAGTAAGGGCATTTCTTTGTGGTGGGAGCCGCAGGAGCCTCCTCCGGCTTTTTGTGTGCCTTCGCTGCAAGGCTGTTCATTCCCTTGACCATCATAAAGATCACAAAGGCCAGAATCAGGAAGTCCAGCACCACGGTAATAAAGGTTCCGTAATTGAAAGTTGCCGCACCTGCCGCCTGAGCCTCCGCCAATGTTGCATAATTGCTTCCGTCCAGTGAAATGAACCAGTTGTTGAAATCAATGCCTCCGGTAATCAGAGTAATGAGAGGCATGATAATGTCATTGGTCAGAGAAGTAATGATCTTCTGGAAAGCGCCGCCGACGATCACAGCAACTGCCATATCCATCACATTCCCCCGCATGATAAACTCTTTAAACTCACCAATGATTCCCTTTTTCTTCTCTTTTGCCAAAACAAACTCCTCCTTTTCTTAATTTTCCTTTTCCTGATTTTCCATTTCCTTATTGATACGCTCCTCGCAGGAACGCATAGCAAGAATGGTCTTTTCCATAAGCTCTTCCAGACTCCAGCCCAGCATCTCGGCGCCGTCCCGGATCACATCTCTGGAACAGCCCGCTGCAAAGCGTTTGTCCTTGAACTTTTTCTTGAGGCTCTGCACCTCCATATCCATCACGCTCTTTGACGGACGCATCCTGGCTGCCGCTCCGATGAGACCGGTCAGCTCATCTGCTGCAAACAGGACCTTTTCCATGGTGTGCTCCGGCTTAATATCCGTCACAAGACCATAGCCATGGCTGCAGACCGCGTGGATCAGTTCCTCCTCCGCACCGCCTTCTCTCAGAAGCTCCGGTGCCTTTTTGCAGTGTTCCTCCGGATACAGTTCAAAATCAATATCATGAAGGAGACCGACGATTCCCCAGAAATCCTCTTCCTCTCCGTATCCCAGTTCCTTTGCATACCACCGCATGGCCCCCTCCACAGTCAGACCATGAAGGATGTGAAAGGGCTCCTTATTGTATTTTTTCAAAAGTGCAAGGGCTTCCTCTCTCGTAAGTACCGTTTTCATTTACTGTTCCTCCTGCATACAATTCATAAAAAGTTCATGATAATGGGGATAATCCTTTTTCAGTGAAACAGGCTTTCCCTCCGGTCCCAGGAAGCAGTGACTGCTCTCGCCAATGCAGCGCACGGTTCCATCCTTCTTATCCCGGACTTCATAAGAAAGGCTGAGCTTTACCCCGTTATAAGCTGTGATCTTAAGGCGGATCTCCACCTCATCGTCAAAGCGTACCATCGACCTGTACTTACAGGCCACAGACACCACCGGGCTCACGATGCCGGCTGCCTCCATCTTTCGGTAGCCTGCACCGATTCTGTTTAAGAAGTCCACTCTGGCTTCCTCAAACCACCGAATATAATTGGAATGGTGTACAACCCCCATCTGATCTGTCTCATAATACTGGGCTCTTCTCTCATAAACCCCACTGCACATCGTATGCCTCCGCGGTTCCCCTTTTTTATACTATCTCTTATCTTACTCCATTCCGGTCTGTCCGTCAACGAAGTTTTGTGGTATACTTGTAGCCATACAGAAAGGAGCCGACATGGGACAGGATCTTCCGTTTTTTCTCAATCTCACAAGAAAACAGCTGTACCGGCGCCTCCATGCCCTGGCCCGTCCGCTGGAGGAGCTTCCGGATAAGCTCGTGGACAGGCACCGGTCTGCCATCGACGATTCTGATACTCTGCCGGATATTAACGGCTCCGCTCAGATCTGCGGCACCGACGGCAGTTCTATTTACTGGAACCGCTCTCTTTTGGAAAAGACAGCGGCCTCCTCACCTGATACAAAAAAATCCGAAGCCCTGCTCCTCCACCAGATCATTCACTGTCTGTTCGGCCATCCGTTTTCCTCTGTTTATTCCTGCCATCCAGGCAGCTTCCGTCTGGCCTGTGATATCTCTGCCTGGTACATTGCCGGTGTCTGGATCCCGGAGCTTTTGCCCGATGGAATGGCGGATTCATTAAAACAGCTTGCTTCCTGCCTTCCTGACATTTCTCTTTATCACGCCGGAGAGCTTGCTGCCGCTCTGGAACGGGAAAAAGTTCCTTCTTTTCCGGAACTTTCCATCCTTACTGAACAGTTTTCCTTTGACAGTCATGAGCTGTGGCCCATCCTTCATTCAGCGGCTTCCGCTCCCAAGCTGTCCCCCAAAGCAGGAGGCGAAGGAAAGGGCAGCGGCGGCGTATCCGGCCCTGTTCATGGGAATAACCGGGATTCGGCCAAAAGCCGCTGGAAAAAGCTGCAGAACCAGCTCACAATAAAGGGGGCGCCTCTGTCCCCGGAAAAAAATCCTGCCCAAGCCGGCGGCAGCATGGGAAGTATTTCGCGAAGAGGGCATCGCGCCCTCACTCTCACCGATACCCGCCGCCACGATTACCGAAGTCTTTTGAAAAGTCTTGCCTGCTGGGGAGAAGAAATGAAGCTGAATTCCAGCGATTTTCAGTACGCCCCCTACCTGTACGGGCTGGAGCACCTGGACGGCATCCCTCTCATGGAACCGCTGGAATACGAGGAGACCGCCAGGATCCGTGAGCTGTGCATCGTCATTGATACCTCCGCCTCCTGCTCCGGCAGCCTGACCCAGGCTTTTCTTGAAGAGACACGGAATCTGATTCTGGAAAATGATCTGTTCTTTCACCCGTTTAATCTCCATATCCTCCAGTGCGACCTTGCGGTGGAACGGGACGATAAGCTGACCTCCATGGACGACCTGGAGCATTACATCGAGACGCTGGAGATCCACGGTATGGGCGGTACCGATTTCTGTCCCGCCTTCGAGCATATAAAGAAGCTGCAGGCCTGCGGAGAATTTACGGATCTGCCTGCGATCCTCTTTTTTACCGACGGAGCAGGCATCTATCCCTCCGAATCCCCCGGTGTCAGAACGATTTTCCTGTTTCTCAGACGCCATTATGACAACATCGACGTACCGCCCTGGGCGGAAACGCTGGTGCTCGATGAACCCGCAGAAGATATTGTTACGGAAAGGAAGCTGTTATGAATATCCAGGAAGCCAAAGAAGAACTCTGCCGTACCATCAAGGCCTACACCGCAAAAAATGAAGCTGGTCTCTACCGGATCCCCCAGCTTCACCGCCGTCCCATCCTTTTAATGGGACCGCCCGGTATCGGGAAAACAGCGGTGGTGGAACAGGCTGCCATGGAATGCGGCGTCGCTTTTCTTTCCTATGCCATGACCCACCATACCCGCCAGAGTGCCATCGGACTGCCGGTGATCCGGCAACAGACCTTCCACGGCGAATCCTGTTCTGTCACAGAATATACCATGAGCGAGATCGTTGCCGACATTCTTCGTACCATGGAAGAAACCGGAAAAGAGGAAGGAGTCCTCTTTCTCGACGAGATCAACTGTGTATCTGAAACGCTCCTCCCCACCATGCTGAGGCTTCTTCAGTTCAAAACCTTCGGAAGCCATCGGCTGCCGGAGGGCTGGATCATCGCTGCGGCAGGCAACCCGCCCAGATTCAACCGCTCCGCCCGTGAATTTGACATCGTGACTCTGGACCGAGTCCGTCTTCTCACCCTGGAACCGGATCTGGATGCGTGGCGTACCTACGCCCTTCGCCGGAATATCCACGGTTCCGTCCTTTCCTACCTGTCCCTGAAGCCGGAGCATTTTTATGTGTTCCGCCGCACCGACCTGGGAAAGGAATTTGTCACGCCGAGAAGCTGGGAGGATCTTTCCAGGACCCTGGAGCTTTATGAGGAGCTGGCCCTGCCCGCAGGCGAAGCCTTCTTCTCCCAGTACCTCCAGTGTGCCGAAGTGTGTACAAGCTTCGCTTCCTATTACCGCTTATACCGGTCCCTCTCAGCCGATACCCGCCTGGAAGCCCTGACTTCTTCAGGACAATTGCCGGAGCATGTTCCCAATCTGGCAGAGGCTCCTGCCGACGAAAGACTCTGCATCGCAGAATATCTGATTCAGAATCTTCACCGGCAGCTTGGCGCCTGGAAGGAACATCAGCTTCTGCTCCAGAGCCTTTCCTATTTCATCAATGGTCTTGTCCCGTTACAGCCGGATTTTCCGTCTTTGGAATCCATCTGTCAGGAGCAGCTGGAAAAGCGCGGCAACTCTCTCCAAAAGAAAAAGGAGTTCGGTCTCCTTCCCCGACAGGAAGAAGAACGGGAACTCCTGCTTGCTGATACCATAAAAGCCTGGGCATCTGAGGCCCGCCTGAGAGGACTGAGGACGGACACCTCCGGCTTCGAAAGCCGACAGATTTCTGATGTGATTTCCGTCATGAAGAGTCTGGCAGCCGACGCCTTTGAAGAACTGGAACAGGAAGCCCTGCGCCTGGAGTCGGTATTACGTGCTTCCGTCACCTTTGCCCGCGCAGCCTTTCGGGACGGCCTCACTGCCTGCCTGTTTTTCACCGAGCTTCTTGAACAGCCGGAGACGGCAGAGTTTTTAAAGAAGCGGATGGGTACGGAATATGAATTCTGTATAAAAGAAGCCCAGGGATAAAAAACCGTCTCTTTTATTTCACCTTTATCGCCTTATGCGGACACATCTCCTGACAGCAGAAGCACCGGATACATTTTTTATAATTATAGACCGGCGGATTCTTCCGTCCGTCCGCGAAGGTGATAGCCTTCCCCTCCACCGGACAGCTTTCCACACAGACGCCGCATTTCACGCACTTTTCCCTGTCCACGTAAGGTTTCTTCTGGAACACATTGAAAAACCGGCTCATTCTCACCCAGACACCGCTTCTGGCACGCCGCCTGTCCACATGGAAATCGGCTTTTCCAAACCGCCTGGCAGCTTCCGTCAACGTAATCTCCCTGCCGCCGTCCTCCGAAAGAAGAAGTTCCAAATGCTCCTCCTGCCAGAAGCCAAGCCCCATCCTCTCCCCGTGATAATTGGTGGGAACCATTTCCGGGGAAAGGTTGATCAGATGGCAGAATACACTGTCCAGGGCCACCGGATCCTTTGACACAAGCAGCACATTCATGGGAACCGGATCTCCGGAAGTGGGCCCGTTTCCCTCCATGGCCACGATCCCGTCCATGATATAAAGCCTCGGCTTTACAAACTGATTCAGATCAATGAGCATTCTTGCAAAGCTGTCGGCACTGGGATACATGGTATGTCCCTGGGCCTTGTGAAGGCCGTGGATACAGCCGTACATATTTTTGACGGCTCCTGTGATCCGTTCCAGGGCATGAGTCTTCATTTTGCAGACATTGATGAGAGCATCCGCTTCAAAGACCTCCTTTGACAGGAAAAAGCTCTTTGCCTGGACTCCGTTTTCATAGGGCACCTCACCCATGCCGGTAAAATCCACCACCGGGACTCCGTATTTTTCCAGGACAGCGTCCATCCCGGCTCCGGCTGCCGTGGCCCCGGCAGTTCCCACGCCGCAGGAATCCCCTGCCGTAAGAGAAGTCACTCCTGCTTCCCTGAGAAGCCTGGCCGCAGCTCCCATCACCGCCGGATGCGTCACCACCGCTCTGGAAACCTTAGCCTTTCGCACCAGATTCGGTTTGAGAAGCACCTTTTCCTCCGGCTTTACGAAAGCTTCCATGCCGCCCAGCAAACGGATCCCTTCTTTCAGCTTTTCATATACTGTATCTTCTTCGTAAGTATCACAGGGGATCAGCACGACCCTGCTCCGTTTTTCCGTCATTCTTCTCTCCATTCCGCCCGGATCCCTATAACGGGCACTTTCATCGGAACGACACCGTGATCCCGTCCGCAAAAGCTTCTCCGGCTTTCGCTCCAAGCCGCGCTGCCGCTTTCAGAAGCCCTTCATCGTCCCGTTCTCTCACCGCAAAGAAAATATCCCGCGGCATTCCGACGGCCAGTCTTCTGCCGCCTGTGACAACAAGCTCTGCCTCAAGACGATCCTCTCCCATTACCAGCCGGTTCTTCAGAGACTCCCGCTCATAGCATTCCTCCAGAAGCCGGTACACTGTACGGTAATAGGCCCGGAAATAATCTGCAGGTGAAAAAGAAAGAGCAAGGCCCTGCCGGTTTTCCTCTGCTTCTCCTTCCGGAAGCTCCGTTTTTTCCGTCTCCCGGACACGCACCGACAGACATTTGGCTCCGTAATAAATCATACAGGCAGTCGCTGCCTCCGGTTCACGGCCGCAGATCTCCGTGATCTCACCTGCCAGCCGGCAGCCCTCCGCCAGAGCCGGTCCGCTGTTATTGCTCCGCCCGATGGCTTCCCAGACACTGAAAGCCATGTCGTTCCCGGCGTCTGCCTTCCCTCCGCAGCCGATCAGGCCTGCCCGTCTCCGTCCCTGATAACGAACTCCGGGGAGCCCGCCCTCCTGACGGATATTGGGAAGGGGGACCAGATAATCGGTTCCGTATATTTTTCCGCTGACCAGTCTGGTGAAAAACATTCCCAGATAATAGGATACCGTGGACCGGATGCTCTCATCCAGCTCCAGGATCCCTCCGGACTTTCTCAGATACTCTCCGCTGGCATCGAGAGCGTACTCTACGATGGAAAGTCTGCGGTTCAGATCTCCGACCGCCCTGCCCGGATAATCGCCAAAGGTTCCCTCCTCCGGAATCGCACAGGTGACTACCGCATGGAGAAGCTCCTCCGCAGTCACCGACAGATCGGTATCGCCCCGGAGGAACCGCGGGACATCCCCGTGGCCGGCAGCCTCCACATTCAGCTTGTATTCTCTCAAATCATCCATTCTCATGACAGATACTTCCTTTCCCGGTCAAAGCCTTTGTCTGCCGTCGACCGTATCGGCTCCGGTATCATCCATTCCTCCCGCTGCCCGCTGATTCCCTGTCCGCTGTTGGGTGTCTCCCTGGAATAATAGAAATCTGCTGCAAACAGCGCCACCAGCACAGCACACAGAATCAGCCGGACTTTCATGGGGATTCTCCGGATGACCCTGTTCATGATAAGCGGTGCCAGTAGGTAAATAAACGCACATCCGCCAAGGCCGAAGATCAGCAGCCCCTCGGCGCAGATCCGCCCGTTCAGATTCAGAAAATAACCGCTGTAATCCCACCAGCGGACACCGTATAAGCGCTCCAGATACCAGCTGGTAGCATATTCGATTATTCCGCAGATCAGAATCGTCATAAAAAAGGTCGCCACCGGTCTGTCCCGGAGTTTCTTTAAAAGCAGCAGCACGAGAACACCGCCGGAGCCGTATATGGGCAGCCACGGCCCATGGAAAACTCCCCGGTTCACAAACTCGCCGCTCTGAACCAGATGAAGGCCCACCTCCCAGCACCAGCCCACGATGGAAAAGATGAAAAACAGGAGAACGATTCCGGTCACTCCATACCTGCAGTTGTAATCGGTATCCGGGTGATCCAGCCGGACAGCCTCCGGCACCGTGAACAGTACGGACGGGTAGCTGGCTGTCACATCGATCGGGACAGTCAGTGCCTGCTCCTCCTTGAGCCTCCAGTCGGCCAGGTCCGCAACCAGGATCTGCCTTCTCATGGCCGCTCTGAGCTCTCCTTCTTCAGGCGGCATGGTCAGATATCGATCCGTAAACACATAGCTGTATTCTGCTCCCGAAGCAAGTGCCTTTTCTCTGAGAGCCAGATAAAGCTCAGCCTTTGCACCTGCCTTATAAGGATTTGCATACAGGATATTGACAAGCCCAAGCGTGATCGTACTTAAAAGGGACCAGCCCAGGAACGAACAATCCATCAGGAATGCTTTCCATTTGTTTCCCTCCATCATCTTCCTTGAGATGCGAATAGCCTCCCGACCTTTGATATCGGGATTCTCCGCCGCCAGATAGGGAACCATCATATAGGAATAGCTCTTGATCCAGCCGCCGATCACCGTTAAGGACCAGAGCCACTGGTACAGGGATTTTCGGAGCATGACCCGGGCGACAGCCCAGACGCGCCTGATCCGGTACAGAAAGAAGATCCTGTTTCCCTTCGTATGGTTATAGGTATCTGCCTCCAGAAAGAAACGACAGCCGCCTACGCGAATGATATTCCGGACAAGAAGCCACCAGAAAAACAGGAGTGCAGCTCCCGCGGCAGCAGAAATCAGTGACAGCCATGCACCGTCAAAAACAGGATCCAGGAGCAGCGCGATGATCCCGGAAAAGACAGACCCGGTGGCTGCGATATAATTGTAAAGAGCAGAAAAAACCCCTTCCTTGTAGGGGCTGTTTTTTATGATCTCCTCTTCCTCCCGGCTCCGCTCCTCAAATCTCCCAAGGATCAATTCCGGAATATGCTTTCCCCGAATGTCATTGACATCGAAAACCGTATTTTCCTGAATCACATTCTCCGTCTCTTTCGAGGAATCATAGGAAAACACAGCGGAAAAGGTGCTGTTGTATGTTCCCGCCATCAAAGCAACAATAAAAGCGACGGCAACGACCCGCCAGTAATGCTTTTTCATGATGCCCCGGCTTCTTCTCTTCAGTTCTTTTCTGCTCCACATAAACTGAACCCTTCTTCTTTCTCTTTGATTCATTGTACCACAAAAGCGCCGCTCTGTACAGCAATGCAGCGGCGGCCGTTTATTGCATTCTTCCTTCCCCTATGCTATAATGGAAAAAATTATCTTTGAAGTGGGGAAATGCCATGAAGGTTCATGAATCTGCCGAAAACTATCTGGAAACCATTTTGATCCTCAGCCAGAAAAACGGAAATGTCCGTTCCATCGATATTGCAAATCATCTGGAGTTTTCCAAGCCCAGCGTCAGTGTGGCCATGAAAAATCTGCGCAGCCAGGGACACATTCTGGTGGACAAGGACGGCTATATCACATTGACCGAATCCGGCCTGCGGATCGCCGAAACCATTTATGAGCGCCACACCCTCCTCTCCAGCTGGCTCATCCATCTGGGTGTCTCCGAAGAAACTGCCATGGAGGATGCCTGCCGGATGGAGCATGTGATCAGCGCCGAGAGCTTTGCCGCCATCAAACGTCATGTGGCCGGAGGCTCTGCGAAATAATTCATTACCGGAGGATCTCCCCGAGGAAGCTCTCTCCTGCGATCCCGTTTTTCAATCCAAAATAGTCCAGCACAGTCCTTCCGATATCCGCGAAGGACTTTCTTGTGCCGAGATTCGTCCCCGCCTTTATGGGCGGACCGGCCATGATCAACGGCACGTATTCCCTGGAATGATCCGTAGAGGAAGTGGACGGATCACAGCCGTGATCTGCCGTGATCATCAGGATATCTTCCTCCTTCAGAAGTCCGAGAAGCTCCGGCAGCCGCTCATCAAAATACGTCAGCGCCGCCGCATAGCCATCCACATCGTTTCTGTGTCCGTAGAGCATATCGTAATCCACCAGGTTGGTGAAACACAGTCCTTCAAAATCCCGTTTCATATATTCCACAGTCCTGTCTATCCCTTCGCCATTCCCGCCGGTTCTCACAAACTCGCCGATTCCCTTTCCCGCAAAGATATCGTTGATCTTTCCCACGGCCAGCACGCTTTTTTCATTGTTCAAAAGCACATCCAGCATGATGTCCTGCGGCGGCACAAGAGAAAAATCATGGCGGCGGCTTGTGCGGACAAAAGCTCCCGGCTTTCCCTCAAAGGGTCTGGCGATCACCCGGCCCACCGCATATTTCCCTGTGCAGAGCTCCCTCGCCGTTTCGCAGATGCGGTAAAGCTCCTCCACCGGAACGATCTCCTCATGGGCAGCTACCTGGAACACGCTGTCTGCCGATGTGTAGACGATCAGCGCTCCGGTCCTCATATGTTCTTCACCGAAATCCCGAATGGCGTCTGTACCGGAATACGGCTTATTGCAAAGGACTCCCCGTCCCGTCCGTTTCTTAAATTTGTCAAGCAGCTCATCGGGAAAGCCTTCCGGAAAAACAGGCATAGGAGCCTCCGACACAAGACCTGCGATCTCCCAGTGGCCTGTCGTCGTATCCTTTCCTCTGGAAGCCTCCTCCAGACGGCCCACGGCCCCCTCAAAAGCGGAGGTATCCTTTCCATACCATTCTCTCACGCCGTCAATGGCTCCAAGCCCCAGCCGTTCCAGATTGGGCAGAGAATAGTTTCTGCTTCCCGCACAGGCCCGGAGCGTATTGCTACCTGTATCTCCGTAATTCTTCGCATCCGGCATTTCTCCAATGCCCACACTGTCCAGTACGATCAAAAAAACCCGTTTCATAAACAAAAAGTCCCCCTTTCTGTTATCTCCATCATAAACAGAAAGAGGGAAAATTTCAAGGCTCTCTTCTTCCTTTCTCCGGCTCGCCATTCCTGTCCAAAGAGCCGCCTTCCATGCTGCAGAAGCTTCCGGAACAGCCGGGGCAGCTGCCGCCGCAGCCGCAGCTTCTGCCCTTCTTTTTACTCTTCCTCATACTCCGCAGTGCCAGGACCACAAGGACCGCAACCAGGAGAGCAATTAAAATCGTCGCCAGATTCTCATATAAAAGCTCTAACATCACTTTGCACCGCTTTCCGTTATCCCAGTGCCACATCCAGGATCATCATCAGAATAAAGCCTGCCGCGAACCCGGTCGTTGCCAGGTTGGAATGGGCCCCCTCCGATGCCTCCGGTATCAGCTCCTCCACCACCACATACAGCATGGCACCGGCTGCAAAGGCAAGAAGGTAGGGAAGGATCGGAAGAAATACTCCTGCGAGGAGAATCGTGAGCGCCGCTCCCACCGGCTCCACAGCGCCGGAGAGCGTTCCCATAAGAAAAGCCTTTTTTCTGCTGACGCCGCCCTCACTCTTTAAGGGCATGGAAATAATGGCTCCCTCCGGGAAATTCTGAATGGCAATTCCAAGGGCAAGGGTAATCGCCGATGCCGTTGTGATCCCGCTTTCTCCGGAGAGAAGTCCCGCAAGCACCACGCCCACGGCCATTCCTTCCGGCAGATTGTGAAGCGTCACAGCCAGGACCATCATCGTGCTTTTCCGCCAATGGCTCTCCGGGCCTTCCGCCTCTTCACTGTCCAGATGCTGATGAGGAACATGACTGTCAAGAAACAAAAGAAAGCCCATGCCCAGCAAAATCCCGACAGCCGCCGGAAGGAAGGAGAGCTTACCCATTCCCTCTGACAGATTGATCGCGGGGATGATCAGAGACCACACAGAGGCGGCCACCATTACTCCCGAAGCAAAGCCCAGAAGAATCTTTTGAATTGCCGGATGCAGCCTGTCTTTCAGGAAAAACACACAGGCCGCTCCCAATGTCGTACCGATAAAAGGAATCATGATTCCGAGAAAAATATCCATATCCACCCTTTCCAAAGCCTGATCATGTAAGAAGATCAGAAGCTTCTCAGCCTATCGCTGCCGTCATCCACCGTATTTTCAATGGCACGGATCACCACGTCATATCCGTAGCCGTCGTTGACCTTCACATGGACCGTGTCGCCCACCTTGTGTCCCAGGATCGCCTGACCGATGGGGGACTCGGTACTGATATAGTTTTTAAGAGAATTGCCGCGGACAGAGGTCACCAGCTTGTAGGTCTCCTCCTCATCATCCTCCTCAAAATAGAGCCTCACCGTATTGTTTAACCCCACTTCATCCTCTTTGGATTCCTCGGATACCACCTCGGAGGTTTTTAACATCCGCTCCAGATATCGGATCCGGCTCTCATTCTGATTCTTGTCTTTTTTGGCCGCATGGTATTCAAAATTCTCACTCAGATCCCCATGGGCCCTGGCCTCCTTGACCGCCTCCAGCGCCTGCTTGCGCACCACCAGCTTCCGGTATTCGATTTCTTCCTCGATTCGTTTTACATCCTTCTCTGTCAACTGATTCCTCATGAAAACGCCTTTTCAACCTTTCTAACGCACCATATCCCTGGTAATGTCCTTCAGGGTGGCTGCGCCGCACATGGACATGGTGTCAGCCAGCTCTGCCCCGATTTTTTCCACATATGCTGCTACGCCTTCCGCACCGCCGCCATATACCGCCGATACGAAGGGTCTTGCGATGATGACTGCATCTGCGCCCAGGGCCAGAGCCTTAAATACATCAACACCGGAACGGATGCCGCCGTCCACCAGGATCTTCATGGAGCCGTCCACAGCCTTCACGATCTCCTCCAGCACCTCCGCCGTGGCCGGGCACTGATCCAGCACACGACCGCCGTGATTGGAAACAACAATGGCGGATGCCCCTGCTTCCTTTGCCTTCAGTGCACCCCTGACCGTCATGACTCCCTTGACAATGAACGGAACCTCACCGCAGGAATCCACAATGGCTTTCAGTTCCGGAACTGACTTGCGGCCTGCAGGCGGCGTCATATTCTTCAGGAAGGGAAGACCTGCCGCATCCACATCCATGGCCACCGCAAACGCTCCTGCCTCCTTCACCATAGCCATCTTCTCCTGAACGGTTTCCAGGTTCCAGGGCTTCACCGTAGGAACGCCAAGGCCTCCCGCCTTCTTTACCGCCTCCGTGGCCCCCTTCATCACCGCCGGATTCGTTCCGTCACCGGTAAAGGCGGCAATACCGGCCTCGGCACAGGCTGAGACAAGCACGTCATTGTAGCTCTCATCGTTGTATTTCTCTCCGTAATGAAGATTTACAGCACCCACCGGGCCTGCAAAGAACGGATATTTAAACTCCTTGCCGAACAGGGAAAGGCTGGTATCCACCGGCTCGTTGGCACAGAGCGTATCCATATTGACGCGGATCTCCTGCCACTTGTCATAATTGCGGATGGCCGTATCGCCGACTCCCTTGGCACCCGGCCCGGGAACCTGATTTTTGCAGGCTTTTCCGTTGCATACGGGACAGGCCTTGCAGAACTTTCCGATACAGGTGCGTGCATTTTCCAAAACTTCCTGATATGTCATAATGATCCTCCACTGACAAAGGGGACTGCTTCCCCTGAATTTTCCTCCATTATAACACAGATTTTTATTTTTTCCTCCTCTTTTTTGCCCAAACAAAGGAGCGCTGCTCCTGACCCGAAATCCTTCTGATGTCAGGTCATTGTGCAGCACCCCACATTCTCATTCCATTATTTCTTTATTTCAAGCTCTTCTGCTTCCACAAGTGTTTCTTCTGACTGGACGTAGGAAATGTCCACACGGTCCCCCACATCCAGGATCACAGCCATGGGATATTCCTTGGCACTCACCGTATAATACACCGTTCCCTTTTCCAGACGGAGATAATAAATGGTATTGCCGTCGATATTGGCCGACCGGATCTCTTCGATCTTTCCGGAGGTCTTGAGAAGCTCTACCTCAGGCTCAGTCTCCGGTTCTTCCTCTGCCAGAATCTGATTTTCTATCAGAAGCTCATGATATTTCTGCTGGCAGTCGGAAACCGTATTTCCTGTAGCCACGATCTGATATTGCTGGACATTGACCATGGCATACATTTTTACCAGTCCTGCCGCATCCTTGAGGGCCATAAAATACGTGGGCTGATCCGAAATATTCAGAAGCAGCGGGAAGGTTGCCTTATAGCTGAACTGCTGGACCGCACCCTCTGCTGAGGATGCCGCCGAATACTCCTCGGCTCCGGCACAGGAATAATACCGCGCCTCCTTGGTCCGCTGGTTCACCAGGATAAAGCCGATATTGCCCCGGTCTCCGGTCACGGAAGTGATGCCCGTATACAGCCATACATCATCATCCTGGGCAATATAATTGAAACCGTCCGTGGTCTCGGTGCAGTCCTTCTGACCGAATATGGAGTTCCAGAAGCCGTTGTGGTATCTGCCGTAATAATCATACTGGTTAACGATCAGGTCCGAAGAATACACCCGGTCCACCCAGGAGGGCACATCCCCGATATCATAATACTGGCTTTCTCCGGTAACGGCGTTCACAAGAACAGCCCCGTTAATATCGGCTCCTCCGAAAAGACCGATCCGTTTCGTCAGAACCGATGCGATCCAGTAAGGGGTTCCTTCATCGTCGATCTCAAAATTCACATCGTCAAACATGAGCGTCGGATACTGGAACCGCAGATGACGCAGCAGATTCCTGTTGAAATACTCCGACGGTGAATATTTGATTCCCTCCTCCAGGCGGACAACCTCCACATCCTGACTGCGCATGTCGATACGGATATAAGCCGGAATACCGGTTCCCCGGTTGTTCCACCATTTGAAGAAATCGCTGTAGTTCAGATAATTGACGCGGACAGGATTCCCCTGATAATTGATCTGGGCGGATGCATCATCCACCTCAAACTGGCTGACCAGATCACTCAGCTCACCCAGCTTTCTGTTAGCCAGGTTGTTGGAGGAATTCTCATCCAGAAGAGGGATCTGGCTCCATCCGATCTCCGACACCTCTGCGGCAAAATCCCCGGTGGTCATGGGCATCAGTTCAGAATAAGCCTTCGCGCGGAACACGACCCAGCCGGCAATGGATCCCACCACCATCACAAGAATGGACAGGATCACGATGACAAAGGGCACCGCCAGCTTTTTGCGGGTATATCCCACATACTCCCTCACCGAGCTGGAACGGAAGCCCTGCAAAAGGATCATGCAGACCGAAAATACAATGCACAGGAGGATCACAAAGCTGTAAAGGCCTTCATTGTGAATATTCAGTGCAGGCAGCTTCAGATAGAAATAAATACCGCCGAACACCAGCGTGATCAGAAGGCTGATGAGCACCCGGAACACCGGTCCTCCCTTGGGCGGCTTTGGCTGCCGCACCTTCCGCTCCGGCGCCTGCGCTCCCGGGTTCATCCCCGAAGTATACATTTTAAAATCAAAAATTTTCATGCCGTAACTTTCCTTTCTTTCATCCATCAACTGTCTTTATTATATTGCCCGGCGGCATGAAAAGCAAATAAAGATTGCATAAAGAGCTTATTTTTCGAAGGGGAATGTAAACTGGCTGAGTCCGAATTCATCCCGCAGCTCCATAAACTCCTTCTGAACCGCCTCGGTCATAGGCACTCCCCTGTCCTTTCTGTACTGCCATACCTCATATTCCTTTTCTCCGGCCGTATAAATGCGCTCCTGACCCGGCGCCTTCTCGGAGCCCCGAAGCTCCCTTAAAATATCGCCGCAGGTCTTTTTGAAGGCTTCCGCACCCATGAAAGCCTCCGTATCGATGGCCATGAAAAAGTGACCCAGATGATAGGGATGAAGGGTCCCATCCTCATTTTTCCCGGAGAGAGCCCTAAGGAAAATTCCCGACTGGAGCGCTGCCGAAAGGATCTCTACTACAGTGGCATATCCATAGCCCTTGTAGCCGCCCAGGGTCTCGCCGATACCGCCGAGAGGCGCCAACGCTGCCTTTCCGCCCCGAATATCCTTAAGGATCTGTGCGCTGTCCGTCATGGCGGAGCCATCCCTGCCGATGACCATACCGACCGGCGTATCGTGGCCGATCCGCGCATAATACTCGATCTTTCCGTTCTGGGTAATAGAGGTGGCGCAGTCCAGCATAAAGGGGAAAGGCTCGTCGGTGGGCATTCCGAAGGTAAGAGGATTGGTCCCCAGCATATTCTCCACACCGAAGGTGGGAGCAATGGAGGGTCTTGCATTCGTTCCCGTAATACCGATCATGTCCTCCTTCACCGCCATGGATGCCCAGTAGCCTGCAATGCCGTAGTGGGAAGAATTCCGCACCGCCACCATTCCCATGCCGTACTGATGAGCCTTCTCGATACACATGTCCATGGCCCGTTTTCCGGCCACCATTCCCATGCCGTCATTGGCATCGAGAACAGCCGTCGTGGCCGTCTCCTTTAACACATCGATCTTTGTCACCGGATTTAAGATCCCGGCCTTGATCCGGTCAATGTAAATGGGCTTGAACCGGTTGCAGCCGTGGCTTTCGATCCCCCGCCTGTCGCTTTCCAGGAGCACATCGGAGCACAGCCTTGCATCCTCCGCCGGCACTCCCATCTTTTCAAACACTGCCGTCATAAAATCGTCCACCAGCTTCCACGGCACAAAAGGTCTCGTATCTTTTTCCATAAAACATCCTCCTTCCAAAACAAAAAAAGGCGATGTAAAACAAACACTCTCGTGTTCTACATCGCATCTCATTCACTCACGGATTCTTTTTTCTGTTATTTTTACTATATCACGATTATAATTTTGCGTCAAGTTTTATCCGATAACGAATCCCATCACGCCATTTTTTCATTGCAAATCCCCGGGCCATGTGATACAATTCAGTTAATTAAAAACAGTACGGAGATCCTGAGAGCATAGAAAACAATAGAAATATTGGGGGAGATCTATGCTTTTTTCTTTCTGCCGTGCTTTGAAGGAGGCTGTCATGGACGCAAGCTTGTTTGATCTCATGGAGGAAAATCCCGTCATTGCCGCCGTTAAAGACGAGAAGGGACTTTCCCTGTGCTGTTCCTCCGGGGAGATCCGGGTGGTATTTGTCCTTTTCGGCGATCTGGTCGGAATCGGCGGAATCGTAGACCGGATCAAGGAAGCCGGAAAACTGGCCATGGTCCACGTGGACCTGATCGAAGGACTGGGAAGTCGGGAAATTGCCGTGGATTTCATCAAGACCTACACGAAAGCCGACGGCATCATCTCCACCAGACCCTCCCTGATCAAACGAGGGAAGGAGCTTGGTCTTTACACCACCCTCCGGATCTTCCTTCTGGACTCCATGTCCCTCGGAAATGTGGAACGCCAGCTTGCCTCAGCCAGACCTGACATGCTGGAGATCCTCCCCGGACTGATGCCCAAGATCATCCGAAAGGTCAGCAAAATGACGCGGGTTCCGGTCATTGCCGGAGGGCTGATCTCCGATAAGGAGGATGTGATCGGTGCATTATCGGCGGGAGCCCTGGCCGTTTCCTCCACCAATCCTGTGGTCTGGAACTTATAACGAACTGTAAAGAGAAGGAGATATTTTTATGGCAAAATATGTGATGGCGCTGGACGCGGGAACAACCAGCAACAGATGTATTCTTTTCAATGAAAAAGGAGCCATGTGCAGCGTGGCTCAGAAGGAATTTACCCAGCATTTTCCCAAACCCGGCTGGGTCGAGCACGATGCCGACGAGATCTGGTCCACTCAGCTTGAGGTTGCCTTAAAAGCAATGGAAAACATCGAAGCCACAGCGGCTGACATTGCCGCCATCGGCATCACCAACCAGCGGGAAACCGCCATTGTATGGGACAAGGTGACCGGTGCTCCCATTTACAATGCCATTGTATGGCAGTGCCGCAGGACCTCGGAATACTGCGATACTCTGAAAGCAAAGGGGCTTACGGATATCTACCGGGAAAAGACGGGCCTGGTCATTGATGCTTATTTTTCCGCCACAAAGATCAAATGGATCCTCGATCATGTGAGCGGCGCCAGAGAGCGGGCCGAGCGGGGCGAGCTGCTTTTCGGCACCGTGGAGACCTGGCTCATCTGGAAGCTGACCAAGGGGAAGGTCCATGTGACCGACTATTCCAACGCCTCCCGCACCATGCTCTTCAACATCAAAACCCTTCAGTGGGATGATGAGATCCTGGCAGAGCTTGATATACCGAAAAGCATGCTGCCGGAGGTGAAGCCCTCCAGCTGCATATACGGAGAATGTGATCCCCAGTTCTTCGGCGGTCCCATTCCCATCGGCGGCGCGGCCGGCGACCAGCAGGCAGCCCTCTTCGGTCAGACCTGCTTTGCCCCAGGCGAAGCAAAAAATACATACGGCACCGGCTGTTTCCTTCTGATGAACACCGGCGATACTCCCGTTTACTCCAAAAACGGCCTGGTAACCACCATTGCCTGGGGCCTGGACGGCAAGGTGACCTACGCCCTGGAGGGTTCCATCTTTGTGGCAGGTGCAGCTATCCAATGGCTCCGTGATGAGTTAAAGCTCATCGACTCCACGCCCGACTCGGAATACATGGCAAGAAAGGTGCCGGACACCAACGGCTGCTATCTGGTGCCCGCCTTCACCGGCCTTGGCGCTCCCCACTGGGATCAGTACGCCAGGGGAACCATCGTGGGCCTGACCCGCGGCGTCAACAAATATCATATTATCCGGGCCACCCTGGATTCCCTCTGCTATCAGGTCAACGATGTGCTTCAGGCCATGAAGGCTGATTCCGGCATCGAGCTCAGCACCCTGAAGGTGGATGGAGGCGCCAGCGCCAATAATCTGATCATGCAGACTCAGGCAGATCTGAGCAACGCCCCGGTGAACCGTCCCCAGTGTGTGGAGACCACCGCCATGGGTGCCGCTTATCTGGCCGGTCTGGCTGTAGGCTACTGGTCCGGCATCGATGACATCCGCCAGAACTGGGTCATCGACAGGATCTTTGAACCGGAGATCTCCGAAGAAGAGCGGGCTTCCAGAATCAAAGGCTGGAACAAGGCTGTCAAGTGCGCCTATGGATGGGCAAATGAAAACGAATAGAAGATGATTCAGAACCCCGCGGGATGTTCCATGGAATGTGACACAAGCTTGCCTTTACTGCTCAGCTTGTATGCCGGAAACCCGCGGGGTATTGTACAAGCTTGCGTTTCTTGCTTAGCTTGTATGATAATACCCTCAGGTCATTGTTTCACCCATCACTTCGGCGAGCTGTACTCTTCCAGCACCCCAATCTCCTCCGTCACCTGTCCCCAAATCGGATTGGATACAAGAGTCAATTCCCCGTCATCCCCGTATTTATAAATCTGAAATACGATTTTGATAATGCCGGCTTTTTCGTCCACGCTGTCCTCATTGAAAGCCGCTCGGATCTTATCCCCCTTCTCCAAGCCTCCGGAAGAGATCTCGATCCCAAAGCCTTTCAGAGAAAGATGGATTTCATCCGCGTTTTTCACAGATTCCGGTGCCGCCGCCTCCGGATTATCCACCGGTTTTACGATAATGGTTTCCTCATCCACAGCAATTACCTCCGCATCAAACCATCCGTTTCCTTTCTCCCCACAGCTTTCGAGCATGCCAAGCGCCAGAAACAGCACCAGCAAATACCTCATTTTCTTCATTCCCGTTCCTCCCTTCCCCTTTGGCTTCTCCCTTTTCTCACTTTCAGTCTAACATGGTTTCCGGTTTTCCGACAGGGAATTTTTTCTTAAGAAATTCGGTTGAAATTCGGCCTCCTCCTTTACGTTTTTCCGCCTGGCAGGCGCCGTACATTACCACAAAAGATAAATTTTTTCAAGACTTGCAATACGGCATTTTCAACGGTACAATCATCGAACTACCATACCGGAGGTGATTCTATGGACGATACGTTTATGCTGCTTTTGTCAGAGCAGAGCCAGGTGGATTTACTGAAAAAGACAAATGCCTATGCCGGCCGGTACGGACTGTGTCTCACTGATGCGGACATTCAGGAATTGATAGTCAGACGCAGAGAATGTCTGACTGAACAGCAGAGAGTCGAATTCGGAAATGGGATCCTCGATAAAATCATATTCGCTTTTTGCGATTCGGCCTATATCTATCAGGATAATTATGCGGAGACCATCGCAGAACTGCAGCGGATCTTCTATTTGTACAAGAATGAATCCCTGAATGAATGGACAGACGATGAACTGATCCGGATCATGAGAGATGCCATTGACCGGGAATGTCAGGGCTCACTTGAATATCTGGAAGAAACCCTTCTGGATCAGTTTGCCAGAAATATCCGGGCCAACACCCGAAGGTTTATGGGGAGGTATGAAGAAGATGATGAAATATTCTGATGTCACTGCCCTCTATCCGATGGAGGATCTGATTCCCGTTGTGGCAAAGCTGGCGGAAAAATTTACCGCAAAGGAAAGCAGCTCCGTGACCTATGAACAGGCAAGAAAGCTCATGAAGGCCGTGATCTACTGCATCGCCCATCTGGAAATCGGTGAAACCGCCCTCGCGGCAGCCGGCACCCTCCCGGCCGGGGAAGCATACCGGCTTGGCTATGAGGCCGTCATAGGAAAAACGAGAAATACCCAGGAAAAATATAATAAACTGATGGACTTCTTTGACCATTACGGCAACCGAAACTATCGGGACACAATAGGGGCTGTTGCAAAAGTAGAGTAATAATCTACGGAGCAGCAGCTCCTTTTTTGTACGAAAACAGAAAACGGGCCCCAAAAGGACCCGCATCCGTGGTATAATTAAGTATGTCAAGTACAA
>NZ_JASGBQ010000015.1 GCF_030053595.1 Fusibacillus kribbianus | reverse complement strand
ACACGACTTTCCAGGGAAGGTGCTCTGAGACTTTTTTCTTTCTGTAAACTGATGACAGTATACAGAACAATCCAGAGACACGCAAGCTAATCATTATTACGCTATTTTAAGAGGTCAATAACAGCCTAGGTATGTTTAAAATTATTCTATTAGTTGGTTTCAGTCTTATGATCTTTAACTATATATCCAGGTATAGAGGAGGTTAGTTATGTTCAAGTTCTTTGATACAATTATCGACTTTATATCTACTGTGATTGATTTTGTTGTCGATACTTTTGCTGGTATCGCTTCTATGATCGCAAATTTTTTTAAGTCAATTGGGTTTGTATATGAAATTATGAATGTTTTGCCGGATTTTCTTCTTGCTGTTGTTGGTGTTTTGCTTGCATGCTGCGTGATCCGGTTCATACTCAAGAAAGGAGCTCCAGATGCTTGAATTTGTGAATTGGTTTTTCACTTTTATGGCTTCTTTTGTGGATTTTCTCAGCCGGTGTCAAGTCGTTGGTGATGTCTCCTTGGGTATGTTGCTTTGTTCTGCTGCTCTCTTTCTGATCGTTGGCAGGTTCCTTGTTGGTTATTGGAAAGATAAATCGATTGGGGGTTAAAATGGAAGTTTATACAGTTGATGAAAATGGTTTTATTGTTCCTGAGGAGGTTGTAAATGAAGAGTCTCAAGCAGATGTATTGGAAACTGAGGTCATTTCGGAGACTGGTGAATCAGGTGATGTATTTGATCTTATGGAATCATCCTCAACTGAAGAAATTGTGGAGGAATCGACAGATTCTATTATTCCTTATATGGGTGATGTGTCTGCTTTTGCCCTCTCCGATTCCGATGTTCTTGCTTCCGGTGATGGCAGCTATAGCCTTGATGGTATGGTGATCTTTAATGTTGAGGTTTCCAATTACGGATCATGTCAAGCTGTTTTTACTCCTGAGCAGGCTGATAAAGTCACGATCGAGGCTGGTCAAATTGTAAATTGGTCCTCCAGTGATATCCGGGTGCCTTTATATGTGGGACAAGCTGCTGACCGATCTGCTGTTGATACTTTAAATTTAACAATTTTGGGTCGTGGATCATCAAATTACGCTAATAATTTATATCGATATCGATCTGCTCAATATGTAACCTCTTATTATGTCAATGGCAGCTCTCTTTCTTCTACTACTACTTATGTTGGCATATCTAATGCTGATCAAATTTCGTATTCGAGATCTTATTGGTTAGAGGTGGTTTTTGCGATATGTCTGATTATTATGGCTGTAAACGGTTTAATACGATTTTTAAGGAGGGGTCACCGTGGCTGATTTTATTAATAATCTTGTTGGTGTTACTGTTCCTGAGCCTGTGTTATCAATCTTTTCTTTGGTATTCGTTTTATGTTTCATTATCTTCTTCATAAATGTTTGCCGGAGGTGAGTCTATGTCTGATTTATCGCAGGTCGGTGCTTTTATTTTAAATGTTTTTGTTACTCTTTGGGATTTACTTATAAATAAAGCTGGTTGGCTCGGTATTGCTTTGATTGGATTTGTTGTCATTCGGATCGTCATTTTTGCGGTTAGTTTTTTACTAAGTCACCGTGGAATTGATAATAAATCATAAAGGAGGTTTGTTATGTTAATTGCATCTGAAACTACTGGTATGGGTACTCTGCTTAATATGTTTACGAGTGTTTTTAGCTGGTTTATTACGCAGATCGGTACTCTCGTAACTACTGTGGTTAATAATCCGCTGCTGCTCTTGATGACTGCTGTTTTGATGGTCGGAGCTGCGGTCGGTATGTTTGTCCGTCTTTTAAAGTCTGTATAAGGAGGTGTTTTAATGACTGCTTTGTTATCGACGTTTACTGAGGTTTTCACTTGGTTTATTACTCAGATCACAACTTTGGTATCTACTGTGATCGCAAATCCGCTTCTGCTTTTAATGACTGCTGTGTTGATGGTCGGAGCTGCGGTAGGTATGTTTGTCAGACTTTTAAAGTCTGTATGACAGGAAGGAGGCCGGAGGCCGCTCTCGTTCACGGCGGCCTCCAACGACTGAATGGAATATTTAAGTTATCTTGTGGGGATGATTGATTATGTTGCCAGGTATTTATTTAGTGATACTGTCGGGTTGTGTTTTTTGTGCCTCGGTCTTTTTGGTGCTGCTGTTGGTTTTCTTCGGAAGCTTATGGGATGAGGAGGATGATTTTTGAAAACATTTGCTCTTGTTTTAATTGTTTTGGTTTGTCTGGTTTGTGGTGTTACTCTTTATTTTTATAAACGGTTTCGTAATCCTTATAAGTTATATATGGTCTTTGGTAAAAAAGGAGCTGGGAAGTCTACATATCTTACCATGTTGGCTGTTAAATATGCAAAGTTAGGTCGTCCTGTGTATTCGACTCTCAATGTGCCTTATGCTTATAAGCTTGATCATAATGACATTGGTTTTCGTTCTTTCCCGCCTGAATCTGTATTGCTTATTGATGAGGTAGGTATGATCTGGGATAATCGGAATTTCAAGAATTTTAAGCCGGAGGTGCGTGATTATTTTAAGCTGCAGAGACATTATCGACATACTGTGTATCTGTTTTCTCAGTCTTTTGACATTGATCTTAAACTCAGGACTTTGACGGATCGCATGTATTTGCTTGTTAATCCGCTTGGTTGGTTTACCTATATCCGCAGCATTACCAGGTCGATTACGGTTACTGAGGCCAGCTCGCAAGCTGAATCTCGGATCGCTGATCAGCTGCACTTATCCGGTATTGGTGGATTTTTAACCGGCAGTTCGAAAATTATGCTGATCCCTAAGTATGCGAAGTATTTTGATTCGTTTGTGGTTGATGAGCTTCCTGATCAGGAGGCTCAGAAATGGGAAAATGAGTATCAGGAGTTCCGGAAGCGCTCTCTTACTCATCGCCGGGTGCCCTCTGGGCGGCGATTATGTCGCTCACCCCGTTCCTTTCTTCGTCGTGTTGTGGGGCGGCGAAAATGATGCTGCTGTCTCATCGGCGGCTGTTGATGTGCTTTTTATCGACTCTATCCGGGTCGAAATAACCCCCGGTACAGTAATACGGGGGTAGAAAATTCAGGAGGTCTTTTATGCAAGCTCAATCTTTTGGAAATGATCAGAATATGAAAAATGGTTTATCTGTCTGTTGTGACTGGATAGCTTTTACGCTGCCATATGAATATACTGTAGCTGACGTGGTGGATTTTCTTGGATTTTCTGCTGCAGAGTTTGTTGTTATGCCTGTTGGATCATATGGATATCGAAATTGTAGTAAGTTGGCTGATGGTTCTGTTCGTATTCTTTCCAATGGTACTGAAGAAATGGGTATCCATGTTGATATTCCGTCTAAGGATATTCTTATTGTTTTAAACCGGTTTCACGCTTCCAGGACTGGATCTACTCCTTTTGGTACCGGTTTTAATGTTTCTGATTTTAATCATACCGCTTTCCAGGAATTTTTAAGTCAGATTATCCAGCTTGGTGGTCATTTTACTCGTCTTGATCTTGCTATTGATGATCAGGTTGGATATTTTACTCTTAATGATATTTTTGATCTTTGTGTCGATGCCGCTTTTTCATCTCGGTTTCATTCCTGGTCTTCTGAAAGCTCACACGATAATAATGGAAATGTTATTGGATGGACTTTGTATTTTGGTTCTCGTAAATCTGATACTTTCCTGCGCGTTTATGATAAAAAGCTGGAGCAAAACAGTAAAAATGATGGCAGCTGCCCGCTTATTGAACATGATTGGGTTCGTTGGGAATTGGAGCTTAAAAACGGTCGTGCCAATATAGCTGCAGCTCTCCTTCTTAACGGATCACTGTCTCAGGTTACTTGTGGTATCTTATCAAATTATATAAGATTTATTATTAAAGATGATAATAATAAAACACGCTGCACGACTCTTCCTGCATGGGATGAGTTTATTTCTGATGTTGAAAAGCTTTCTATCTATGTTGCTCCGGTTCCTCTTTCTTTGGACGATACAAAGGCATGGTTAAAAAAGCAAGTATCAAGATCTCTTGCTTTTATTGTTGCTTCTGATGGCGGTGTGCTCGATTTTGTTTATGATCTTTTAAACCTAGGTGTTAATAAATTGTCAGCCCGGCAGCGAATCTTATTGCAGGATTTGATACCTGAATTGTCTTAATTAAATCATATGCTCAGCTGGATCCGTTTTTCCTAGTATAAAATATTCTGTCTTTAAAGTAGTATTGAAAACTACGTTTCATCGTTCTGCCCCCCCCCATCTATTTCTATGGGTCCATTTTCTTTTTCATAGTTTTGTATATACTCTCTTATTATTCTTTCATATTGTTTTGTTATTGTTCTATCTTCTTTTTCTGCTATTGCTTCAACTTTCATTTGTAATCTGTTGTCTATTCTTAATGAAAATGTTTTGTTTTTATATTTTCCAGTCATATTTACCTCTTTTCTTAATAGTTGTCTATTGACATCTATTTCTTTATTTTTTATAATTATTTTAGATATTAATAGATATCTATTGTTATCTATAATAGTTTAACTTTTTATTATAACATTTTTTCATTTGAAAAGAAAGGTGGTTTATTATGAAAGCTGTTTCTGAAGTTATGTTTTTAGGTGTTTCTTCTCGTCAGTCTGGTTCAAAAACTTATTATAATGTTTCTTGTAAAGCTGATGATGGACTTCATTCTTTCGGTACTCGTGAACCGGAAAATTTCAATGGACTTGATGATGGCTGCTATGTAAATCTTGAGCTTAATATTTTTCCTTATCGTGGTCAGATGGTTGTTGTTGCTACCGGTGCTCAGCTTGTTGGAGGTAAATGATGTTTGTCCGGATCACACCTGAACAGGTAACCTTAATTAAAGAACTATGTCTTATTGAAATTGAAAATTGTGCCCGGCATATTGCTGAAAATCAGGCAGCTGCATCAGATGTTCCTTGGGATCGTCGAGGTCGTATCGCTCAACTATACCAGAATCGTGGTGAATGTCTTATTGATTTTCTTGAGCAGCTTGAGCTTATGCGTCGTGTATGATTTCGCAATTTCTCAACTTTAACGAATAAATAGAAACAGACACACAAGAAAACGGATTCATCCAAAAGAAAAAAATTCCGGCACCTTATGCGTCTGTTTTAAATGATCAGCAAAGCTCTTTATTTCATGAGAAATTTTTATGGAAGCTTCTTCCCTGCTGCCTGATAAATCTCATACCATTCGTCTCTAGTCAGAGGCAGATCAGAGCCTTTGCAGGCATCTTTGATCCGTTGAGGATTCATGCTTCCGAGAATCACCTGGAATCTGGCCGGATGACGGGTGATCCAGGCTACAGCCACAGCCGTATTTGTAACCTCATATTTTTCTGCGATGCGGTCGATCACCTCATTTAATTTTCCAAACTTCTCTCGGTCACCAAGGAACGGTCTTGCCACAGAGGAACTCACCGGTCCACTCTGCTGGAATGGCGACCAGGCCTGGATCGTCATATCGTGGAGCCTGGAATATTCTAGAACAGAACCGTCTTTATCATATCCCTGAGGAATATCCATGTTCGCCGCCACGCCGGAATCGATCATGGGACAATGGACAATGCTGAACTGAAGCTGGTTGATTTCCAGCTTATAGGGGATGTATTTCTGTAAAAGATCCACCTGAAGGGGCTTGTGGTTGGAAACGCCGAAATGACGGACCTTGCCCTGGGTACGCAGGCTTTCGAAAGCCGCTGCAACCTCCTCAGGCTCCATAAGAGTGTCCGGACGATGCAAAAGCAGAAAGTCCAGATATTCTGTTCCCAGACGCTTTAATATGCCGTCTGTGGCCTCAATAATGTGTTCCTTGGAAAAATCATAGGCACCGGTCGCACTTTTGATAATGCCGCATTTGCTCTGGATGATCATTTGCTCGCGAACAGACGGCTTTGAAAGAGAAACTGCCTTTCCAAAAATTTCCTCACATTCGCCCCGAAGGCCGGCGCTTCCATACACATCAGCATGATCAAAGAAATTGATGCCTTCGTCCATGGCTGTCCGGATGATGGCCTCTGCTTCCTTTGGCGTTTTTCCCTTCAGCCTCATGCAGCCCATGATCAGATTGGATGCCTGAATTCCGGATTTTCCAACTTCAATATATTTCATGATGCCATTCCCTCCTGTTTCAATAGACTAAAAAACATACTGTAAAACAGTGACCCATATCCTATTATAGAATTATCTTTTTTCTCAGGCAAGCAGAATTTTGAGATAACGCCAAAAGCTTTCCAAAACTTGACTCATATTGTCCGAAATGTTATAGTTAAGTAGGCTGTTGTTTAAGGAGGCAATTGCAGAAAAATTGAATACTGATAAGCGCCATGTCCCTTATTTGTAAGTATTTGTAAGTATTTGTAAGTAAGGGTAACGAGGAGAAGAGAAAATCGAAAATTCGGCGGATGCTCTTCCATGCTCCCTGAGCGTGAATATATTGGCAAATATGCCGGAAACGGCAAAACAAATTCAATATAATCAGGGATCATAATCAGACTTTTACATAATATGGAAATATAAGGAGATTTTTATGTGCGGAATTATTGGATATACAGGACATCTGGATGCCCTGAAGGTTTTGCTGGACGGATTGGAACAGCTGGAATACCGGGGCTATGACAGTGCCGGTATTGCCCTTCTTTCCGGGAAAAATGACGACCGGCTGCTCATCAAAAAAGCCGGACCTGTTTCTACCCTGAAGGATGCCTGTTCCACTCTTAACGTGGAAGCCCACTGCGGCATTGGTCACACCAGATGGGCGACTCACGGAGGCGTCAATGATACCAATGCCCATCCTCATATTGCAGGAAAGGTGACGCTGATCCACAACGGAATTATTGAAAATTACCACAATTTGATTGAACGATTTGACTTCCGCGGCAGCCTGGTTTCAGAAACAGATACAGAGGTTGCTGCCAGAGTTCTCGATTATTATTATGAGGGTGATCCTTATGAGGCAATTGAAAAAACGATCCGGGAAATTACCGGTTCTTATGCATTTTGTATCATGTTTGAGGATATTCCGGATCAGATTTTCTGTGTAAGAAATGTGAGTCCCATGGTTGCTGCCCATATGGAGGACGGTTCTTTTGTGGCGTCGGATGTGACTGCCATCATTCCCTACACGAACCGTTATTTTGTGATTCCTGAGTATCAGATCGTGACTCTGAAAAGGGATGGGATCTTTGTGCAGGATCTGGACGGAAACCAGGTCGAGCCCGAAATTCTTGAGGTCAACTGGAATGTGGAGGCTGCCAAGAAAAACGGTTATCCCCATTATATGCTGAAAGAGATCCATGAGCAGCCGGATGCACTTCATAACACTATTACTCCACGGTTACGGGACGGTCTTCCGGATTTTTCAGACGATGGAATTCCCGATCAGGTATTTGCAGACTGCGATCAGATTGCCATTGTGGCCTGCGGAACCGCCATGTACGCCGGCATGGTGGGCAAGGCGCTTATGGAGCCCCTTCTCAAAATTCCGGTATCGGTGAACATTGCTTCGGAATACCGCTATGAAAGCCCGCTTGTTGATGAAAAGACTCTTGTCATCGTTATCTCCCAGTCCGGAGAGACTATTGATACGCTGGCTGCACTCCGCCTTTCCAAAGAGCGTGGGGCAAAGGTCCTCTCTGTCGTCAACGTAAAAGGTTCCACAATTGCCAGAGAAAGTGATTATGTGTTCTATACCCATGCAGGTCCTGAGATCGCTGTGGCAAGCACAAAGGCTTATATGGTCCAGCTTTCCAGCCTCTATCTCATTGGCTGCCGCATGGCCATGGTCCGAGGGAAGTTTACGGAACAGGAGGCAGCAGCGTTTGTCGATCAGCTGCTCTCTTCCATTCCTGCTGTAGAAAAGATACTGGAGCATAAGTCCCGGATCAAAACAGCTGCCGGTGTTCTTTCCAAGGCAAAGGACGCGTTTTTTGTCGGCCGCGGTCTTGATTACGCGTTTTCGCTGGAAGGTTCCTTAAAACTGAAGGAGATCTCTTACATCCATGCGGAAGCCTATGCTGCCGGTGAACTGAAACATGGCACCATTGCACTGATTGAGGAAAATACTCCGGTCATTGCCGTTGCGACCCAGGATCATATTTACGGAAAAACCATTTCCAATATCCGCGAGGTGCGGGCAAGAGGCGCCTTTGTGATCCTGATCACCAAAAAGGGAGCAGAGATTCCGGAAGGAATCTGCGATATTCATTTTGAAGTGCCTGTTTCCGATGATCGGTTTGCGGTGTTTCCTGTGGCAGTGATCCTTCAGCTGCTGGCATATTATACCTCGGATCTGAAAGGACTCAATGTGGATAAGCCCAGGAATCTGGCAAAGTCTGTAACGGTCGAATAAACGATCTGACAGAATCGATAAAACAAATCAGTGCCGCCTCCGAATGTGGAAGCGGCACCGATTATTTTTACTCATTAATCTTATTCGATTTGTCCTGCTTTACGTTTCATTTCAACGAAATTGAGAATCACATCCACAGCTCCGTCAAAGCCCACTGCGCTTCGGTTGATGCACAGATCATAGCATTTGGCACTGCCCCACTTTTTGTTGGTGTAATAATTATAATAGGAGGCGCGTTTTTTATCTGTTTTTGTGATAAAGTCCTTGATCTTGGAAGGCTCAATGTGATAATGCTCTTTTAAATATTCTACCTTGTCATCGTAGGAAGCCGTGGTAAAGACAGATACCACATTGGGATATTCCGCCAGAGCATAATCCGCACACCGTCCAACGATCACGCAGGATTCCTCCTCCGCCAGCTTCTTGATCGTATCAAACTGAGCAAGAAAGACCTTTTGATTCAGAGGCATATCCAAAAATCCGGATGGATTATAGCTCATGGAATATGTGTCCATAACCAGGGAATATAAAAAACTGTTGGTAGGCTTTTCATCATGATGCTCAAATATTTCTTCACAAAGTCCACTGTTTTTCGCAGAGAGGGCAAGCAGCTCTTTGTCATAACACTTGACTCCCAGCCGTTCTGCAAGCTTCTGTCCGATGAATCTTCCGCCGCTGCCACATTCTCTTCCGATAGTGATAATCAGATTTCCATGCATAATCTTCAGCTCCTTTCCTCTTCTGATTATATATATTATACTATATTTATCAAAAAAAGTACAGTTATATATGCAATTTTACCAAAAGTTTTTGAAAATACTCCGGAAGAGGCGCCTCAAATTCCATATACTTACCATTTCGGGGATGAATGAAACCAAGAACCTTCGCGTGAAGAGCCTGACCTTCTATTGGAAAAGCAGGCTTTGCAGGACCGTAAACCGTATCTCCCAGAAGAGGATGACGGATGGATGCCATATGGACGCGGATCTGATGGGTCCGTCCTGTTTCCAGCCGGCACTCCACATAGGTGAATTTTTTCAGCTGCTCCAGAATATGATAATGGGTCACAGCATCCTTACCGTTTTTGTAATTGACTGCCATTTTCATTCTGTCGTTGGGATTCCTTCCGATGGGAGCATCCACAGTTCCGTCACAGGCAAGCTCACCATGGACAATAGCATGATACCGTCTGGTTATGGAATGAACCTTTAGCTGCTCCGCAATGGCAGCATGAGAAAAATCATTTTTGCACACGAGAAGAAGGCCTGTCGTATCACGGTCGATCCGATGAACAATACCGGGGCGAAGAACACCGTTGATGCCGGAAAGATTCCCGCGGCAGTGATAAAGAAGGCCGTTGACCAGGGTATGGGTCTCGTGACCGGCAGCCGGATGGACCACTAGTCCCTTTGGTTTATTGACCACCAAAAGGTCATCGTCCTCATAGACGATATTCAGGTCCATTTGCTCAGCTTCCACGGAGAGTTCCTTCGGCTCCGGTACGGATATGGCAATTTCATTTCCCTCCTGAAGCCTGTAATTGCTCTTTACAGGCTTTTTATCCACGAGGACCTGTCCTTCTTCAATGAGGCGCTGTAAATAGCTTCTGGAGGGCAATTCAGGCCTTTCAGACAGATATTTATCCAGTCGTACTCCGGCGTCCTTAGCCTCTGCCCGGAAGGAAAAGGCCGTCATGGTTTCTTCTCCTCTTCTGTCTGTCCGGCAGCGTCTTTTTTCTTTTTCAGAAAACCGGGGACAAAGGCAGCAAGTTCCTCATCCTTATAATAAAACAGAAAGATCAACACAAAAACAATTCCCGCAACGACTACATAGCAGTCCGCCACGTTAAAAATCGGAAAATTGATGAGGCAGAAGGAAAAAAAGTCAATGACATATCCATTTACAAACCGGTCAATGAGATTTCCCACAGCACCGGCAGCCAGGACCGTGAGAACTGCCCTAAGAAGACTGTATCTCCTGGTGAGAGGAGCCTTCAGGAACGCATACACGATCAACGCGAGGATCAGAATTGTTCCCGCCAGGAAAAGCCATCTTCCTCCGGCCAGAAGTCCCCATGCCATTCCGGTGTTTTCCAGATAGGTCAGCTCAAAAACTCCGTCCAGAATTACAAAGGAAGCCTTTCCCTTCAGATTTACGGAAGCCAGATGCTTGGTCCACTGGTCGAAAAAAATCAAAGCCAGTGAAAGGATGAGATAACAAAGGCATACTGCTGTTTTCTTTTTAGTCTGTATCGTTTTATTCATATGATCTCCACACAATCCATTGATAATCCGTCAGACGTTTCCTGACAGATAAGAAAGCGCCCCTTCCATTTCCCGGGCAGTCACGGTTTTATCGATATACGCTTCTCCGATCCGTTTCAGCAGGATAAATCTGATCACGCCGGAATCCATTTTTTTGTCATGTCTGGCCGCCTCCAGGATCCGCTCCGGAGAGAATCCGGAAACTCTTGTCGGAAGATCGAAAAAGCGGAGAAGCTCTTCCAGATGACTTAGTTCTTCTGCCGAAATCAGTCCTCTTTTCATGGAAATCCATGCTGCAGCCGTACATCCCGCACCGACGCAGGCTCCGTGGCTCATGGTAAAATTCATTTCCTTCTCAATGGCATGGCCAAGGGTATGGCCGAAATTTAAGATGGCACGGACGCCTTTCTCTGTCGGATCCTCCTCCACGACGGCTCTTTTGATGAGGCAGCTTCCGCGTACCACTTCCATGAGCGCAGCAGCCTCACGTCTCCCGATATCCTCCCGGTGATCCGAAAGCCACCGGTAATAATTCTCAGAACGGATACAGCCATGCTTGATGACCTCTCCCATACCGGAGGAGAACTGGCCTGCCGGAAGACTTTTCAGTACCGATACGTTGATATAAACAAGCTTCGGCATATAAAAGGCTCCTACCATATTTTTGTAGGAATCAAAATCCACCCCTGTTTTGCCTCCGATGCTGGAATCCACCTGAGAAAGAAGCGTCGTGGGCATCTGGATAAAACGGATCCCTCTCAGATAGGTGGCTGCTGTATAGCCGGTCAGATCGCCGACTACGCCGCCGCCCAGAGCGATCAGCAAGTCGTTCCTGTCGAAGGACTCCCTGATCAAAAACTCATACAGCTTTTTTACTGTATCGAGAGTTTTATTTTCCTCTCCTGCTGGAAAAACAAAGGAAACTGCCTTTGCTGCCAGTTTTGCGTACACCGCTTTTATCTCATCGAGATAAAGTCCGGCCACGTTGCTGTCTGTCACAATACAGACTTTCCGATCTGTAAGAAAAAGTCCGTCCAGGGCGTCCGGAAGGGCACGGAAAGAATCTGTCAGCCATATAGAATATACCGGCTCTTTATCCTGGCAAACCACAAGTTTTTCCGTGTTGTTTGCTGTCATAGAAACCACACTCCTCATTGTATCATTCATATTTTAACCGTATATGCGGATCTTTACCATCAGACGCCCTTTCTTTGTGGATGAAAGGACACCGTCAAAAACAAATTTTCCTGCACCGCGGACTGATATGATGTCACCCTCCCGGGGTACTGCACCATGGGAAACACAAAGCCGTCCATTTACAAAAACCCGTTCCCCATCCAGACAGGAAACGGCAGCTGTCCTGGAGCTTTTCATAAACAGCGCAAGAAGAGAATCCATGCGGAGAGATGCCAGGGACCCGGTAAGCTCCCGATAGGAAACCTGGCCCGTCAGCTCAGAGAAGGGAACGATCCTGCAGATGACAGGATTTCTTTTCACGGAAGTCAGGCTGTTCATGAGAAAGTCGGCCATGTTTTTCGTACACAATACATAGGCATAACCGTCTCCCACCAGGAAATCCCCGATTTTTCCCCGCTCGATCCCCAGATTCAAAACAGCTCCAAGATAATCCCTGTGAGTACAGGGGACCGTAAATTTTCCGGCGGAAGAGCTGATTTTCAGGGGAACTATGGGAAGCCTTTCCCGATCTGCTTCCTCCTCATAAACAGGAAGAAAGCAAACAATCTTCCTCTCCGCTTCCTCATATCCGCCGTCCAGGCGGATGCGGACATGGGAAAACTCCGGCATTTTTGCCAGAAAGACTGTTTGCTCATGCAAATTCAAAAAATCTGTATAAACCGGGATCCCTCTCTGGTAACACAGATCAGCCAGATCCCGGAGATGATTGACAAATAACTGATCATCCTTGTCCATATCCTGCTCCGTCAATTTCCTCCGCCCATCAGATCTTCAAAATCACCGGACAGTTCTACAGACTGAGGAGTTGCAATAAAGATGAAATTGGAGATCTTCTGCAGATTTCCATTTATGGAATAGCAGGCACCTGAGGTAAAATCGATAATCTTCTGAGCAATTTCTGTCGGGATTCCCTCCATGTTTATGACAACCGCGCGGCCGCTCAGCAGGGTATCAACGATTTCACGGGCATCACCGATCGTTCCGGGCTTTACCATGCAGACCTCCATGCCGCCTCTGGTGGCAGAACGCATGGGAACTACATTGCTGGCTGTACGGGGTCTTGTCCTGGATATAGGCTCCATCTCCGGCTCATCATCGGGAACAGCCGCCTTTTTCTCTCTGCGGAAAAAGCTCTTTTTGGGCTGCTCTTCCTCCTCTTCCTCATCATACATATAATCATCTTCATATTCGTAATCGTCTTCGTCATTTAACTTCATGGAATCCAGAAATTTATCGATAAATTTACTCATTTAATGAACCACCTTTCCGCTTTTTCACTCATCTATCATTATCAATGTTTTTTTGAATACTGTCAACTGATAATCCGAATTTTTTCAAAAAATCAGTGTAGAATCGCGTCGTCCGATACACGGTCTCCATGGAGCGCGATCTGGTCATAAGTACGAAGGCTGTAGGACACGTTCTTCTTTGCAATACAGTATTCGCTGTTGTCATCAAGGATCCGGATATATTTAAATACGGCATATCCACGGTTTACATTATAAACACCGGTCAGGACCTCCTTCTGTCCGATCTGATACCGCTCATTGGAATCGGGAAGAAGAAGGTAATCACCTTCCGAAAAATTGTCGATGGACACATAGCAGTTATCCGTGATTTCTTCCCCCGCCGCTTCTGCAGCCTGTTTTTCATCCTCATCGGTGATCCGGAGGATGTCCGCCTCCACAAACTCAGTCGTAACCGTGCCGTCATTGCCATAGGCCTGTTTATAAAACCCCTCGTTCAGACTGTCGCCGCCGGTGGTCAGATATTCCATGGGGATCACAAAGGCTTCCTTTGAAACCAGCGCAGTTTTCGGAATTTTAAGACCGTGGGCCTGGGAATTTTTAACTTCGATTTCCACAAAGCGGTCTCCGGCAAACTGAATCATATATTTTGTCAGATCAATTTTTCCGTAAGATGCCCCGTCTCTGCCCCGAACAATGGAAAAGCCGGCTGTCGCGTCAAGATCTTTACCGGGAAAGTGAACGGCTACGCTTTTCACATCCGTATAATCAGAAAGCTCCTCTTCGGAAAGCGGGATCACAACAGACCAGGAATCGTCTGTGATAACCTTATAGGCGGCACTCCCGCTGCTGATCAGCTCTCCTCCTGTCAGAGAGGTCTTCTGATAATTGTCCTGGGAAAAGATATCAGCAGATACCTGTTCTGCAGTCAGACCCTCCAGGCCATCGATAGAATAAATGACAACTCCGCTTATTTTTGCGTAGCATTTCTGGAAAGAGATGGAGTTTTCCAGTTCTGTAAAAGACGACAGCTCCTGAAGGTTGTTAACATTGATGCATTCCATAAGTCTGGAAGAAAGAGCTGCACTTGCATCATAGACCTCCGAAAAACGGCTGTCTGAATAGGAGGAACTGAAATTTGCAAGAAGCTCCTTCAGTTCCTTTAGGTTTTCATCCGACAGACGGCTTTTATCTCCGGAGGACTGATTCAGATATTCCTTCATGGAACCGTTCTCATCCACAGTGAATACCAGATTTCCGACTGCCGCCTTCTGTTTTTCGCGGAGGTAATAATTGACATATCCCGAATAATCGGAATTAATCACCATCTCCTCCCGGAGGATCACTCCGGTATAATAAGAGGTGTTTGCAATGTCTCCGTCCTGCACCTCGTACATTTTTACCTTCGGCTTGATCATGTACTGAACCAGGACAATAATCAGATATAAAAAGATAACGGCAAATACTGCCATGCCGATATTCAAATTTTTCGGTTTTTTATAACGAATGATTTTTTTTCCTGTTTTTGCCACAAATCTGCTCCCTCAGCCTGGAAAATCTTCCCAATAATAATATGGAAAAATCAGAATACAATAAAAAGAAAAAAGGAGGAAATAACAATGAACTCAAAACCATTGGATTATACGGCCCTTGCCATCGCGATCATCGGCGCGGTGAACTGGGGACTGATCGGATTTTTCCGCTTTGATCTGGTTGCGTTTCTGTTCGGCGACATGACACTGCTTTCCCGCATTGTCTATGGAATCGTCGGCATCTGCGGCCTCTACCTCATCAGTATGTTTGGACGCGTCGGGAACAGTCATGAATGAAATGCCGCAGAACAAAGCCTGAATAAAAAAGTACGGGACGTGGGGTACACGTCCCGGACCTATTTATCAATATTATGTAAGTTACTACAGGGAAACAATCACCTTAGACTGTGCGTGCTCCGGAAGATCCTGAGCGTCCATGGAAATGCTCAGAATGATGGTAACTCCATATTGCTGTCCAAGCTGTTCCAACTCAATAAGCGCAGCGGAGATATCCTGCTCCTCCAGATGCGCAAGCTTCAAAAAACTGTCTAAAAACAGGTATTCCAGGTCATAATCCTGTGAGATGATTCCACATAAAAATCCAATAAAAGCATTATAAGAACGAATCGGATAATCATAGACATTGATGAGACGAACCTTATTGTCAAGCTCGTGCATATTTTTTGTGTTTTTGTCAAGATATACGAGGGACCCCTTACATTCTTTTACTGCCACATTTGCTTTTTCAAGCAGAAATTTCGTTTTTCCCTTACCCATCTTTCCTGCTATGATCTGCACCATAATGCACTCCTCCTTTAGTCACTGGTTATAATTCGGATTTCTGTAAAAACCCTGTTTTAATTATAGTATAAATTCCCGGAAAGTACAATCCTTATTTCGGAATTTTTGAAAGTAGTGTCGTCATATTTTCATACAGAGAAGGACGGCTCTCTGATTTTAAAACAACCGAAACATACAGATCCCCCGTTTCATCTGTGGAAAGGAGAGACAGGCAGTATCCCGCCTCCGGCGTTGTACCGGTTTTTCCTCCAAGGGGCGTCACACCGTTCGGCGCTTTGTATTCTCCGGTGAAATAACGGATCCCGCGGGACCACTCATTGGTGACCGGACCGTTTGCTCCTGTATACCGGGCCGTATAGGAGGGCGCTTCGATAATATCCAGAAATTCCTGATAATTCAGAAGCTCATTGTAGATCAGATAAATATCGTAGGCTGTCGTATAATGGGACGGGTCCGTAAGGCCGTGGGCATTTACGAAATGACTTCCGGTGGCACCGATCCTGCCGGCCTCTTCATTCATAAGCTCCACAAATGCCTCTTCACTGCCGGCCACACAGTAGGCGATGACATTGGCGGCATCGTTTCCGGAAGGCAGCATCAGACCATATAAAAGATCACGGAGGGTTAAAGTGTCTCCTGCTTTGATATAAGCCAGGGAAGACCCGGGATCCAGATCGGAAAGCATGGATCCTTCCACTGTAATCTGCGAGGACAGATCACCATATTTTAAAGCCACCAACAGAGTCATGCACTTGGTGATACTGGCCGGATACAGGCGCTCATAGGCATTGTGGCTGTAAAGCACCTCTCCTGTTGTCTGATCAAAGATGACAGCCGCTTCTGCGGTAATTCCGGGATCCGGTTCCGATTCAAACGCCACACAAAGCTTTTCACCAAAGAGGGACATTTCATCCCAGAAGGCGGAAGGCTCCGATTCAAAGGTTTTCAGTTCGGTCTGCCCCTCGTAAGCAGCAAGCATCGGAATACCGCTGCTGTCTGTCGGGGAATCAGGCACCACAAAATGAACAATTATGGCAATACAAATAGAAACAGCCAAAAGCGCTGCAGAAAACTGAAGAAATTTTCTGGTGCGCTTCACCTGCTTTGCAGTTGTTTTCCTGGGCATGATAAAAAACTTACACTCCTGTTTTACTTAAACGCTTCTCTCCACTCCATATCTCCCCGTTCCAGAGCCTTGATCAAAAGCTCTGCCGTTGCCAGATTGGTGGCCAGAGGAATGTTATGGGTGTCGCACAGGCGGATCACTTTAAAAACATCCGGCTCATGAGACTTTGGATGGAGAGGATCTCTTAAAAAGATCACCAGATCGATCTGATTGTTTTCGATCTGTGCGGCCAGCTGCTGCTCACCGCCGAGATGTCCCGCCAGAAATTTGTGCACATTCAGATTGGTGACTTCTTCAATCAGGCGGCCGGTTGTACCGGTCGCGAACAGCTCATGCCGGCATAAAATTCCACGGTAGGCAATACAGAAATTCTGCATCAGTTTTTTCTTTGCATCATGTGCAATAAGCCCGACATTCATGTTTAGAACCCTCCTCTGTTATTTTCATAATTTCTTTGAAGACCCACATTAAGAACCAGACCGATTCCGATAAAGCAGCTTAAAAGCGAACTCAAACCGGCACTGATAAAAGGAAGCGGCAGGCCTGTATTGGGCAGAAGCCCAGTGGCCACGCCCACATTTACAAAGGACTGGAAAGCCAGCAGCGCAGCCATACCACTGCAGATCAGTCTACCGGCCATATCCTTTGCCCTTGCAGCCATATAAATACATTCTGCCACAAGAATGAGCAAAAGTGCAAGGATAATTACGCTTCCGACAAATCCTACTTCCTCGCCGATGACGGCAAAAATGAAATCGCAGTCTTCCTCTGAAAGAAACTTTCCGTTTTTTACAGAAGCCAGAGTCGTATTGGCCAGTCCCTTCCCCCGAAGCTGGCCGGAACCGATGGCCATGATGGAATTCCTTTGCTGCTGGGTATTATCCGCCGGATATTTGGCTGGATTGATCCAGGACATGATCCGGTTGACCTGATAAGGCTCCAGAAGCTTTTGTCCCTCCTGCTGGATATAATAAACAAACCAGACGCTGAAGGGCACCATGACTGCAAAAGCGCCGCCGATCCATTTGTAACTGATCTTTGCCACATAGAGCATGACCAGGAAGATCACCACAACCACCAGCGTAGTGGACAGATTTGGCTGGTCCAGAATCAGATAGGCTGGAACGGCAAAAAGCACAGCAGAGCTGACTACGATCCGAAGGGAACTGATTTTTTCCCGATGCTTGTAAAAATACATGGAAAAGAAACAGATCATTATAATCTTGGAAAACTCAGAGGGCTGGATCTGTCCGATGACAGGAAGCATCAGCCATCTCTGTGCTCCGCCGCCGCTCTCTCCCATAAACTTCGTGGCCAGCAGCATGGCAATATTCACCGCATAAATGGGCCAGTAAAGCTTCAGGATCCAGTGATAGTCAATGACTGACACCAGAAGCATACAGAAAATACCAACAGCCACACCAAATATCTGTTTGTTGTACGTATCCGCTCCGGTCCCGATGGTCGCACTCTTCACAAAAAGGATTCCGATCACCGCTAAAATCAGGACGTAAAGGATGATTCTCATGTTATAGTATCGGAAACGGTATTCTTTGAATTTAAACATTTTTTATCCTTTATTTGTTAGGATTCCCATTTTTTATATCTTTAATTGGAATATTTGCGAAAAGCGCCGGAACGACTTCTTTTCCATCCTCCGACTGGGTCTGAGTAATCTGGATATCAAGCGCTTCCGTATCCACATCCATATATTTGGAAATCACTTTTATAATGTCATTTTTAATAGCTTCCATGATCTCAGGAGAACAGTTGGCCCTGTCAGAAACAAGAAGGAGCTTTAAACGGTCCTTTGCCACATTCCCTGACTTGTTCTTTGCAAAAAAGTCAAAAAATCCCATGACACGTCCCCCTATTTCTTTTTGAATACTCCGGCCAGTCTGGAAAAGAAGCCGTTTTTTACATTCAGATCCAACATGGGAACTTCTTCTCCGGTGATACGCCGTGCAATATTCATATAGGCCTGTCCTGACAGACAGTCGGAACCGGTAAGGGGCTCTCCCTGGTTGGTGGAGATCACGATATGCTCATCATCGGGAACCGCGCCGATCAGATGAACAGCAAGAATATCAATGACATCCTCTATGGACATCATATCTCCTCTCTTCACCATATCCATGCGGATCCGGTTCACAATGAGGTCGATGTGGTGGATGTCATTGGCCTCCAGAAGGCCGATGATCCGGTCTGCATCCCGAATGGCGGAGACCTCCGGGGTAGTGACTACAACAGCCCGGTCTGCGCCTGCAATGGCATTTTTAAATCCCTGTTCGATCCCGGCCGGACAGTCCAGAAGAATATAATCAAACTCTTCCTTCAGGGATTCAATCAGTTTTTTCATCTGCTCCGGAGAGACACTGGATTTATCTCGTGTCTGCGCCGAAGGCAGAAGCTGTAAATTGGGATAACGCTTGTCCTTGATGAGTGCCTGGGAAAGCCGGCAGCTTCCCTCAATGACATCCACCAGATTGTATACGATCCTGTTTTCCAGTCCCATGACCACATCCAGATTTCTGAGACCGATATCCGTATCGATCAGGACCACCTTCTTATGAAGCATGGCAAGGCCGGTGCCAAGATTGGCAGAAGTGGTTGTCTTTCCGACCCCACCTTTGCCGGACGTAATTACGATTACTTCACTCATTTTTCTTTCCTCCACAATTCAAATTCCTGCTCTAGCGAAAGCTTACTTCGTCAATGACCTCTTTACAGAGAGGCTCGATCCGGAGCTTCCCGAAATCCAGGTAGGCGATCTGCGCTCCCTTTGGAAAGGTTTTCTTTGCGGCCATGCGTGCCGTCACCTCACCGATGCGGATTTGAATGGGTTCCATCTCCAGAGCCACGACGATGGCGTGCTTCTTTCCGCCCAGTCCGGCAATTGCCGTACCGCGCAGCGCGCCAAGCACAATAATGTTTCCTTTGGCAACGATTCTGGCCCCGGGATTCACATCGCCGAGCATGACAATGTTTCCTTCCGCTTCCAGAACCTGTCCGGAACGCAGTGTTCCTTTATAGAACTGACCGCTGCCGGCAGGCTGACCGTTTCCTTCCTCTTCCGCCTTTTCATCCAGCGCCCGCCGAAAAAAGGCTTCCCGTGCTTTGTCTGTGTCAATGACACAGGAGATATCTATCTCTGAATTTTCACAAATGGTATTTACAACTGCATTGGTTTCCTCCGGTGTAAGTGTCCGGCCCTCAAAGGTAATGGCCATTTTTGCTCCGCGGAAAAATTTCGCAGAGTCCCGCATCTTGGATGCAATGTCCGAAAGCAGCTTCTCCATGGGAAGTTCCGGATCCAAAAACACGGAAAGACCATATTTATTTCCCTTGATAATGACTGTCTGACGCATCTTACCACCTCTTGGTTTAATCGGATACATGCTTTGTCTCAGCATCGATGGCATGATTCTCGGAAAGAATCGTATCAAGGCTGATGTATCCGTAATAATAGCTGAGAATCTGCTCCGACAGAGCTCCTGAATAGCTGGAGCCGTATCCGTTGGGGATGGCCACAGAGAGAGCCATCTCCGGATTCGTGGCAGGCGCATAGGCAATGAAGGTTGCGTGGTTTGCACGTCCCTTGGTCTGCTCTGCTGTACCGGACTTGGCTGCGAAGGTGACCTCCTTAAGGACCTGAGAATCCTTAAAGTTGGAAGCAAAGGTTCCATTGGGACCAACCACTTCCTGCATTCCCTCATGTATAGTGTCCCAGGTGGACTGGCGAAGCTCAATATGGTTCTCGATCTGAGGCGTATATTCCCTTATGACCTCTCCATCGTTTTTCTGAACCTTTGAGATCAGACTGTACTGATACAGATTTCCGCTGCTGGCAAGGGCGGTCACATAACGGGAAAGATGAATGCCTGCATACGTATGAGTACCCTGGCCGATACAGGAGGGAATCGGGTTCTGATCCGTGATATGGGGAGAACTCTCCGCGATCTCAACACCGGATTTTTCGCCAAGGCCGAACATGGAGGCATACTGCCGGATGGTGGCAATACCCTGTTCGCCGTCGTATTCTCCGTTATCCTCAGAAATCAGCCAGCCAATCTCAGAAAAGTAATAGTTACAGGACTGTGCAATGGCTCCGACCACATTGAGATCTCCGTGGCCGCTGGTATCCCAACATCGCAGATGGAGGCCCTGTCGTTCAAAAACACCAGTATCGTAAATGAGGGTATCTTTGTTTACCACACCCTCCTCCAGGCCGATGACAGAGGTCAGCACTTTGAAGATGGAGCCGGGAGCCGTTTCAACCTGAGTGGCACGGTTTAAGAACGGCTGACTCAGATCATTATAGAGGCTTCTGTAATATTCCACATCTATGGAACCGGAAAACCGGTTGATGTCATAACCCGGATACGTGACCAGAGCCAGGAGTTCACCTGTATTGACATCGGTAATGACACAGGATGCCGAGCAGGGGTCCAGGGCCAGCTGGGCCGGCGTGAGCTCCAGATTGTATATCTTCTGCTTCAAAAACTCAAAAGCGTTTGTCTCATCTCCGGACTGCAGGCTGGCAATGGCTGCCTCATCATAGGGCAGAACCCCCTGCTCAAAGAGGCAGAGGCAAAGCTCTCTTCCGGTGATGGAATTGTCCTTGATCAGATATTTATAGATCAGCTTCTGGAACCCGGAATCGTTTGCCATGGAAGAAATCAGGGTATCAATCAGAGTCTGAAACGTATCGTCGGTGCTTGTGTACTTGGACTCTGACTGGATTTTCTGCAGATTGATCCAGTTCTCTTCCACCGCGTGATACAGAAAATCATGGAAGCTTATAGTTTCATTGACCCAACCCATATAAATATCATCATCGGTGCTGAAGGATCCCTCCACAAAGAATCCCTCATCCTTCATATAATCAAAAATGTAATCCTGATAATCCTGCATATCCCTGGCGCATTTATCGAATGACGGCGCCCCCTCAGAGGAAAGCTGCCCTGATATTTCAGGGAGAACCGTGGAAAGCCGGCTGCTGAAGCGGGAATAGATACTCTTTTCCAGCTCGCTGGCATCTTCGGATGCAAACCGGGACATAGACAGGATGTTGTTGTTGATAAACTGAAAATATGCATTTTTTACAGGAATCTGAACCTTGGATCCGTCCGCATCATCTGCCACTTCATAATTGGGGTCGCTGTTCAGCCTCTGGATCAGAATACCGGCCAGGTTCTGTTCGATCAGGGCATAGATTCCTACCTGCAGATCCCGGTCAATAGTCAGGTAAATATCATTTCCTGTTTCCGCCTCAACAACCTTTGTGGTTTCAAGAATACGTCCCTCACTGTCCAGATACATGGTCCTGCTTCCCTTTTCTCCGGAAAGCTCCAGCTCCATGGCAGACTCGATACCGGATTTTCCGACCACATCTCCAAGCTCGTAGGATTCATCCTGGCTCTGAAGCTCCTCCAGCTCCTCGGAATCTGCCTGGCCTGTATAGCCGAGAATATGAGAAAACGCATAGCTGTCGTTATAAACGCGAATGGTCTGCTCCTCCACATTGACATCCTTCAATTCATCGGAATGCTCCTTGATGTCAGCCACTGTTTCAAGCTTGATGTCTTTGGCCACTGTCACCGCATCGTAACGGCGGAAAGCAGTTAAAGTCATGGAATATCGGACATTCAAAACCTTAAGAGCCAGTGCGTCTTCGATCTCATAGGTGGTCTTGTCCTCATTGACTCCGATCCCGTACCGCTCCTTCAGCTTATCAAACAGTTCCCTTGCTGAAATGGAGGAGGGATATTTGCCGTCTTCATCATCCAGTTCTTCTACGCTCTTAAGACCGTAAACATCACGCAGAAACCGGAGCCGTTCCTCCTCGCTTCCGGTGGTATACTGGAAATTTCCGTTTCCATCAATGGCGATGGACAGGGAGGTGATCAGCGTCTCCCCGTGTTTTTCCAGAATCGGGATCAGCTTCAGCAGCATTTTATTTCTCTGATAGCCGTTTTTGTAATAACCGGAATCACCGACTGTAACCGCATAAGCCAGTTCATTATAGGCCAGAAGATTTCCGTTTCTGTCGTAAATGTCGCCTCTTGTTCCGGAGATGCTGACTGTTTTCAGGGTTTTTTGAACATAATTCTCCTGATAATCCTCGCCATTCACGATCTGAAGCTTGAACAGGCGGAATACAAGTGCCCCGAACATGGCGATAAACAGAATGCTCACCACAAACAGGCGGGACTTTAACACTTTTTTAATTCCGGTTATCAGGATTTCCCATAATTCATTAAACAAATTTCGTCGCGCTCCTTCGTTCTGTCATTTCCAGTTTGTAATTGATAAAGGATAAAATCTGATAAATCAGGCTGGTCAGGATCACCGTATAGATAACCTCCGGCAGGATAACATGAAGCAGATAATAAACAAAATCCAGCCGGTTCCTTATGAGAAACTGGAACACATAGAGGTACATGCCGTAGATCAAACTGCTGAATGTGGTAACGATCAGCGGAAATACGATATAATCGGAATACATCCACTGATGAAGGGCTCCCGTCATATAACCTAGAATGATCAGAATGATCATATGAAATCCGACGGAGCTCATGGATACAATATCCAAAAGCAGCCCACAGGCAAAGCCGATGGCCATTCCCTGATTTTTCCCCTTCATAAACCCGAAAGATACCGTAATGATCAGCAGAATGTTGGGAACCGTATCGATGAGCGGACTGTTCGCAAACAGCCCGAACTGAAGAAGATATCCCACAAATATAACAAGCGCCATTACTAAAAAACGTTTGATTTTCAAGACTGACTCTCCTCACCTGTTACCTTAAGCGTCTTGATGACCAGAACTGTCTGCAGATGATCAAAATCCACAGCCGGAATCAGATATCCGGACTTGGTCACGTTGTTGCTGTCCACCTGAATATCCGTTGCATATCCGATCAGGATATTGGGAAGATATTTATCACTGATGTTGGAGGTGACGATCTTATCGTCATCCCAGATATTGTCATTTTTATCGATATAGCTTAACCGGAGCTTCCCTTCCGCGTAAAGCTTCAGATCACCGGATACGATACAGGTATCACTGGAATTTAAGGACATGGCGCTGACATTGCTGTCGTCGTCAATGATGGAACGAACCCTGGCAAAGTTGCTTCCAACCTCGGTAACAATGCCCACAAGGCCGCCCTCGGCGATCACATTCATATTCTTTTCAATGCCGTCATCAGATCCTTTGTCAATGACGAAAGAATGATACCAGTTTCCGGCATCCTTCTGGATGACCCTCGCTCCTGTCATTTCATAATCGGTATACTGCCCCTTCAGTTCAAACAGCTCCCGCAGTTCCTGAAGCTCGATCTGACCCTGCTGATAATTTCCGATTTCTTCCCGAAGCTGCGCTACTTCCTCCTTCAGCCGTTTGTTTTCCTCTCTGGCTTCCTCCAGACTCTGATAATCATATGCCGTATCGGCAAAGCCTGTCCCAAGATGATTGATTCCCTTCTGCATGGGGACAAGCACTGAATTCACTGCATTTGTGACAGGGCTTAAAAAACCCGGCTTAAAATAACTGACAGCCATCAGTGCCACACAGAATAAAACCAGAAAAAACAGCACATATCTGGCCGGCAAAGAAGTCTTCTTTTTATTTTTCATCCTACCATATTCCTCGTTCTTTTAAGCTGATATAACAATGATCCCCGATAATGATATGATCGAGGAGACAGATGTCGAGAAGCTCTCCTGCTGCTGCGATCCGTTTCGTCACAAGAATGTCCTCCCTGCTCGGCTCCGGATCTCCGCTGGGATGATTGTGGAGCAGGATCACGCTGACTGCCCGGCACTTGAGGGCCTCCAGAAAAATCTCCCTGGGAGAGATCAGTGATCCGTTTACGGTTCCCACAAAGAGGACTTCTTCTTTCAAAAGCTGTCCTTTTGTATCCAGAAACACGGATCTTAATTCCTCTTTTTCCAGATGTCGCATATCCTCCATAAAATAGGAGGCCACCTCACCAGGCGTACCAAAGGTCCGGGCCTTTTCAAAACGATTCCTGCTCATACGCTTTGCCAGTTCTCCGATGCAGGAGAGCTGGAGAGCCTTCACAGAACCGATCCCCGGTATTCCTCTGAGCTCATCCGCAGTCAGATGGTAAAGCCCAAGAAGCCCGCCGTGTGGGACACTCATATCCAGTACTTTTCTGGCAGTCTCCAGAGCTCCCTGCCCTTTCGTACCGGTTCGCAGAATGACTGCCAGAAGCTCTGCGTCGGTCAGGCTCTCCGGGCCCTTCGCCCGGCATTTTTCATACGGTCGTTCGGAAGCAGGAAGCTCCCGGATTGTATTTCTGTTCATATGACCCTCCTCCTTCAAGAAGTCAGGTCTGAAATCGGCAGCCCTACAGCAGTCTGTAGATCAGAATCGCAATCACTATACCAATAATTCCGCCAATGGTAACCTTGATCGTAAGAGCAAAGGTAAGGGTCATGATCCCAAGATCCAGAACCAGCGGATTGGTAAGGCCGAAGGTCTGTCCGAAATTAAGCCACTGAAAAGCGGAAAGACCGCCAAGCAGGTGGCCGATAAACCCTCCGAGCACAATTCCTGACAGGATCAAGATCAGCAGAGACCATTTACTTTTTGCAGTTCTCATCGGTAATTCACTCCTGTTTTCTTAAAATCCTCTCCAAAGCAAAAATTTAACTGCATATCATTTTAACACAAATTTGATTCCCTGTACACCAAAAATAAAAATCTTAATGAATTCCTCAGAAAGTTATTAAATTCGCGTCGAGAAGCTTCTGTACGGAAAACAGAATTCCCGTCTTCGCATGGTACCAGGTCAGGCCGCCCTGAAAGAACACCGTATAAGGCGGTCTTAAGGGACCGTCGGCAGAAAGCTCGATGGAGGATCCCTGCACAAAGGCACCTGCTGCCATGATCACATCCGAATCATAGCCAGGCATGGCCCAGGGCTCAGGAGTCACGAAGGAATCCACCGGTGCTGCAGCCTGAATACCTCGGCAGAATGCCTTCAGAGCCTCCGGCGAATGAAGGTCGATGGCCTGAATGATGTCGTGACGGATCGTATCCGAAGACGGAAATACAGGAAAGCCAAGACGTTCGTAGAGAGCTGCTGCAAAGACGGCACCCTTGATTGCTCCTGCCGTAACCGTAGGAGCCAGAAAAAAGCCCTGATAGAGAGTCTGGGACAGCCCAAGGCTGGCTCCCACCTCTTTGCCCAGTCCCGGGGAGGTAAGACGATAGGCTGCCTGCTCCACATACTCCTCTTTTCCTACGATATAGCCGCCGCAGGGAGCCAGTCCGCCGCCCGGATTCTTGATGAGAGATCCTACACAAAGATCTGCTCCCACGTCCGTAGGCTCGATCTCCTCCGTAAATTCTCCGTAGCAGTTGTCCACCATGCAGATGATATCCGGCTTCTTTTCTTTTAAAAAGGCGATAAGCTCACCGATTCTATCCACCGAAAAAGTCGGCCTTGAGGCATATCCCTTGGACCGCTGGATGGTAGCCAGCTTCGTCCTGTCGTTTATGGAACGGGCGATGGCATCAAAATCGAAAGACCCGTCCTCCAAAAGGTCTGCCTGGGCATAAGTGATCCCGTATTCCTTCAGAGAGCCTTTGGAATCCCGGATTCCGATGACCTCCTCCAGGGTATCGTAGGGCTTTCCGGCCGGAGACAAAAGCTCATCTCCCGGACGCAGGTTTGCGGCCAGAGCCACGTTGAGTGCATGGGTTCCGCAGGTGATCTGAGGGCGGACAAGCGCCGATTCTGCGTGAAAAACATCGGCATAGATCTGCTCCAGCGTTTCCCTTCCCATGTCATTATAGCCATAGCCGGTGGAACCAGAAAAATGTGCTTCTGCCACCCGGTTTTTCTGCATGGCATGAAGCACTTTCAGCTGATTGTATTCTGCAGTTTTATCGATCGTCTCAAAACGTTCCCGGAGAGAAGCTTCCACTTCCAGCCCCAGCTCCAGGACCTTTTTGTCAATTCCGATGGTTTCATACATCTGATTCAGTGATTCCATGATTTTCTCCTTTTCATGATTGTGAGAGGATCGCAAAAGGATCCTGCGAAGCAAGCCCGCGCTTTACAAGAATCTCCGTAAGCTCTGCGAGGGCTTCCTCTACCGTTTTATGATCAAGGGAAAGCCAGTCTGTCTGTCTTTCTCTCTTAAACCAGGTAAGCTGCCGTTTGGCAAAATGTCGGGTATCCCGCTTCAGGATCCGGACAGCTTCCTCGTAACTGATCTCTCCGTCTAGATAGGCAAGGAGCTCCTTATAGCCCAGCCCCTGCATGGAAACCATGTTCCTGTTAAGCCCAAGGTCCCGAAGACGCTTCACCTCTTCCAGAAGTCCGTCATGAAGCATAGTATCCACCCGAAGATCAATTCTTCGGTACAGTTCTGCACGGTCTCTGTTTAAAACTACATAGGCAAACCGGTAAGGGGATTCCTTTTCCCGTTCGGCCTGGTTATGCTCGGAAATAGGTTTTCCTGTCTTTTCATAAAACTCCAGGGCACGGATCACCCGTTTTACATTATTTTCATGGATCTCTTCGGCCGCCCTGGGATCCCGCTCTGCGAGAAGTCCGTGAAGATAGGAAGCCCCCTTCGTTTTTGCCAGCTCCTCCAGCTGTTCTCTGTACTCATTGTCCGCATCGTTTTCTGTAAAGTCAATATCGTATAACAGGGCCTGAATATAGAATCCGGTACCGCCTGTGACAATGGGCAGATGTCCCCGGCTGTATATCCCGTCCATGGCAGCTTTGGCCATCTGCTGGAAACGAACCACATGAAAGGGTTCCTCCGGCGAAAGCACATCAATGAGATGATGAGGAATTCCATCCATCTCCTCTGCCGTGACCTTTGCGGATCCAATATCCATTCCCCGGTAGACCTGCATGGAGTCGGCACTTATGATCTCTCCGTGAAAGGCTTTTGCTGCCTTCACAGACAGAGCCGTCTTTCCCACCGCCGTGGGACCGGTCAGAATCAGTAACGGTTTTTTCATCTGCTATCCTTTCTCTGCTTTATACGATTCTCTTGAATTTTTTCTCCAGCTCCCGCCTGCTCATGGAAATGATCGTCGGTCTTCCATGGGGACAGGCATAGGGATTTTCCAGAGTGAGCAGCTCGTCGATGAGAGCCTCTGCCTCTTTTCCGGATAAGGTATCACCGCCTTTGACGGCTGCTTTGCAGCTCATGGAGGCCAGCTTTTCCAGAATGATCTCATCCGATTCTCTGGAAAGCTCTTCTGAAAGACTGTCGAGAAGCTCTGTGAGAAGCTCCTTCTGGGCGATGCCGTAAAGATTGGCCGGAACAGAATACACCGCATATTCTTTTCCGCCAAAGGGCTCGATCTCAAATCCCATGGCCTTAAACCGATCGTGAAAACGATTCAGGATCTCCTCCTCCCTCATATTTAAAGTCAGAAGAATGGGGGGATTGATCATCTGCCCGTAGATCTTCTTTTCTGCCAGTTCTTTTACAAGCCGTTCATAGAGGACCTTTTCGTGGGCGGCATGCTGGTCTATGATCAGAAATTCATCCCGGTACTGGATCAGCCAGTAGGTGTCAAAGAGCTGTCCGATGAAACGATATTCTGCTCTGGCTTTTCTGGAGAGAAGCTTCTCTTCAAAGAGCTCCAGCTGTTTTCCCGCCTCTTCGGCCGGAGCCTGTGTATCTGATAAAGCTCTTGCGTCTTCCGGAGCTTTCTTTTCCGACAGATCTTTCATGTCCGCCGGAACTGCCATGTTCGACGGAGCCGTCTTCTGTATTTTTTCCTCCTGCTTCTTTTCTGCCGGAGCGGACTTTTCTCCATAGGGAGCAGGTTTCTCCCGCACCACGTTTGTTTTGGCAAAATCCGGCGGTTCCACAGGAGGGATGGCTGCGGCCATACTCACCGCATTCCGTTTCACTTCAAAGGGTTCCGGCAGCCGCACGTCCTGTCTCTGCGGCTTTTCGTTCTTCTCCGGTGCATCCAGAGTCACCTTCCGGATCAGCTCCCGGCCGGATAAGGTCTCCCGGATGGCATTTGAGAGAAGCTCATAGATCTCCTCCTGATTGCGGAAGCGAAGCTCCATCTTGGAGGGATGGACGTTGACGTCCAGAAACTCCGGCTCGATCTCCAGATGTAGCACGACAAAGGGATATTTGTGCTGCATCATAAAGGAATGGTAACCGTCCTCGATGGCTTTATTGATCAGATTGCTTTTGATATAACGGCCATTGATAAAATAATTCTCATAGGTGCGGTTTCCTCTGGAAATGACCGGCTTTCCCAGGAAGCCATGAATCCGTACATGCTCTTTTTCCACCTCTATGGGAAGCAGGTTTCCCGCGATTTCCCGGCCGAATATCATATAGATCAGATCCTTCAGATTGTGATTGCCGGAGGTGTGGAGGCGGTTCTGATTATTCTGGATAAACCGAATGGAAATGTCCGGTCTGGAAAGAGCCATCCGTTCCATCAGGTTACCGATATAGGCGCCCTCTGTCTGAGGAGTCTTTAAAAACTTTTTCCTGGCAGGTGTATTGTAAAACAGATTCCGGACGAGGAACGTCGTACCCTCCGGTGCTCCGATCTCCTCCATGGAAAGCTCTTCGCCCCCATGGATCTGATACCTCGCCCCCGTCAGCTCCGCCGCCGTCTTTGTGATCAGCTCCACCTGGGAAACAGCCGCAATACTGGAAAGCGCCTCACCGCGAAAGCCCAGGGACGAAACCGTCAGAAGGTCCACTGCCGACTTGATCTTGCTGGTCGCATGACGGAGAAAAGCGGTTGGTATCTGTTTTTTTTCGATTCCGCATCCATTATCGGTCACACGGATCAGAGAGATCCCGCCGTCGCGGATCTCTACTGTCACTGCAGTAGCGCCTGCATCGATGGCATTTTCCAAAAGCTCCTTCACAACAGAAGAAGGACGATCGATCACCTCGCCTGCAGCGATCTGATTGATGGTTTCCTGATCTAAAACAGTAATGGTCGGCATAAACGCTCACCTTCTCTCTATTTCCACCGGTTTTTCAGGCTGTTCTGCATCCGGTACAGGGTATTTAAAGCATCAATGGGTGTCATGGCAGAAAGCTCCATGGATTCGATCTCTTTTACAATGTCGTCCTCCTTCACCGTGTCAAACAGACTCATCTGCTTAAGGTCCACCTCATCCAGACGGGGAACCGGCTTTTTCGCAGACCGCTCCGTTCCTGCGATCTCTCTGGAACGGACGGAAATATCCGCATCGGAAAGCTCATCCACAAGTTCCTTGGCCCGGGCCAGCACAGGCTCCGGCACACCGGCCAGCCTTGCAACCTGGATGCCGTAGCTTTTATCGGCACCGCCCTTAACGATCTTTCGCAGGAATACGATGTCGTCGCCCATTTCCTTGACTGCGATACAGTAATTGTTGACGCCCTTGATGGATCCCTCCAGCTCTGTCAGCTCGTGGTAATGGGTGGCAAACAGAGTTTTTGCTCCCAGTACCTTTGGATTGGAGATGTATTCAATGACGGCCCAGGCAATGGACATCCCGTCATAGGTGCTGGTTCCGCGCCCGATCTCGTCAAGGATCAGCAGGCTGTTTTTTGTGGCGTTTCGAAGAATATTGGCCACCTCCGTCATCTCCACCATAAAGGTGCTCTGGCCGCTGGCCAGATCATCGGATGCTCCTACCCGGGTAAAGATCCTGTCACAGATTCCGATATTGGCGGAGGATGCAGGCACAAAGCTTCCGATCTGCGCCATAAGGCAGATGAGAGCGGTCTGGCGCATATAGGTGGACTTACCGGCCATATTGGGGCCGGTGATGATGGAAAGCCGGTTGTTTGAACCGTCCAGATAGGTATCATTGGCGATGAACAGATCATCCCGAAGCATCTGTTCCACCACCGGATGACGGCCGTCCCGGATATCGATGACTCCCTTTTCATTGATCCTGGGACGCACGTAATTATTTCTTGTGGCTACTACAGAAAGAGAGGTGAGCACGTCGATCCACGCGATGCAGTGGGCTGTTTTCTGGATCCGCGACACCTGGCCGGCGATCTTTTCCCGGATCTCACAGAAAAGATCATATTCCAGAATGAACAGCTTATCCTCCGCACCCAGGATAATTTCCTCCAGCTTCTTTAATTCATCTGTGGTAAAGCGCTCCGAGCCTGTCAGAGTCTGCTTGCGGACATAATAATCCGGCACCATGGAAAGGAAGGAATTTGTCACCTCAAGATAATAGCCAAACACCTTGTTATACTTGATCCGCAGATTCTTGATCCCGGTTTTTTCTCTTTCCTTTGCCTCCAGCTCCATGAGCCAGGTTTTTCCCTCCGTTTTTGCCTTCCTGAGCCGGTCTGCCTCATCGTTATATCCTTCTTTTATCAGACCGCCCTCCCGGATCACAAGGGGCGGATCTTCCACGATTGCCCTGTCAATGAGCTCCGTAAGATCCACCAGAGGATCAAGATCCTCATAAAGTTCCCGGAACAGAGGGGAATGAAGCCCGGAAAGCAGCGTACGGATATGCGGCATCATCTCCAGGGAATTCTTAAAGGCAATCAGATCCCTCGCGTTGGCAGACTGATAGGAGATCCTTCCGATCAGCCGTTCCAGATCGTAAATGGGATTCAGATATTCAATAAGCTCTTCTCTGGTAATATACTCTCCGTTCAGTTCCTCAATGGCATCCTGCCTGCGCAGGATCTCACTGTGCTCAATGAGCGGCTGCTCTATAAAGCTCCGGAGCATTCTGGCTCCCATGGCAGTCCGCGTTTTATCAAGAACCCAGAGAAGGGAACCCCTCTTCTGCTTTTCCCTGAGCGTTTCGAGAAGCTCCAGATTCCTTCTGGTGGAAGTGTCTATGATCATATATTTTCCGGAGCGATAGGGAACGATCTTCGTAATGTGGCTCAGAGAATTCTTCTGAGTCTCAAGAAGGTAACAGAACGCTGCCCCGGCCGCTACAAGACCAATGGGATAATCCTTAAGCCCCAGTCCTTCCAGCCTGTCCACATGGAAATGACGTTTCAGTGTATCACTGCAGATATCTTCATCAAAATAATGATTGTCAAGAGAACTGATGATAAAACGGAGTTTTCCCTTCAGTTCCTCCAGATCTACTCCGGACATATAAAAAGCCTCGTTGCAGATGATCTCCGCGGGCGCGTATTTATAGATCTCGTCGAGCAGCGCCCGGATGGAAGAAAGCTCTGTCACCAGAAATTCTCCCGTCGTAATATCCGTTACCGCAATCCCGAAGGATTTTGCCAGATAGACGATACACATGAGATAATTGTTTTTCGTTTCATCAAGAGCCTGGCTGTCGAGAATGGTTCCCGGGGTCACGATTCTGGTCACCTCGCGCTTGACTAACCCCTTTGCCTGCCTCGGGTCCTCCATTTGCTCTGCAATGGCCACCTTGTAGCCTCTCTGCACCAGACGGCTCAAATAGACATCCACAGCGTGATAGGGGACCCCGCACATGGGAGCCCGTTCTTCAAGGCCGCAGTCCTTTCCTGTCAGCGTAAGCTCCAGCTCTTTTGAGGCTATTTTGGCATCCTCAAAGAACATTTCGTAAAAGTCACCGAGCCGGTAAAATAGAATACAGTCCGGATACTGCTTTTTCGTCTCCATATAGTGCTGCATCATTGGTGATAACTGTGCTGCCACGTTTTAACCTCTCTGTTCTGTAATCTGCCGTTTATACACCGGCTCCGTTATAATAGGCGATCTTGTTGTAGATCGGATAATCCGCAAAAAACTCCTGAAGGGTGGGCCGTTCCTCCGATGCCGGGTCATGGATCAGAAAATCCGAAGGATTAAGCTCCGTGCCGTCTCCTGCATACCCCATGATCAGTACCCAGTGGGGATGATCCGCATCCTTAAGGCACCCGATGAGCACGGGGATCCCTTCCCTGAGCTTTGCAAGAGCGATCTCCAGATAATTATCGGCATCGGTGCGCTCGTAGACCTTTGGAAAGCCCAGCATACCATCCTCATTGTACCCCAGCCGCTCCTCCATCTCTGCCGGTGTCGTCACATGCCCCTCCAGATAGGAATAGGCCATGGCCAGACAGGTGGTGGTACAGCCGGCTGTTTTGATGGTCTCATAGCTGTTTCCCAGGCGTTTTCCGCCCCATCGTTCATCGTACTGTTTGAAATCCGGAAGATTTAAGAAAACCCTGCCGTCCTCGGGCTTTTCCTCAGAAAGCTCTTCTCTCAGACAGTAACCCTCCAGATATTCCTCTGAATTGGTCTTTTTATAGAGGACCCGGACGTATCCGGAGTCTTCCTTCCAGAAAACCCTGACTTCATCACCGTAAGCGATTCGTCCCACTGCCGCACTCTCTTTCGAAGGTTCGGTCCGGATATTCAGAAGTCCAAAGCAGGAACAGTACATGACGTCTCCGCCCTTCAGCCTCTCATAGGAAAGCTTTCCTTCTGTCTCCCCGGATATCCCGGGCAGACTGGAGGAGATGTCCTGGCTGCGGATCGTTTTGGAAGCGGCAGGAATCAGTTTTCCGAAGCTGATCGGCTTCTCCCAGGAAAAAAGCGCCCAGGCTAAAAGAAGAAAGCAGCAAAAGGACACGGCTGTAAGGGAAATAAATACAGCCATGTTTCGTTTCTTTCTGTCCTTACAGACAGAAAGGATCTGTTCCATCCATTCATTTATCCGACTGAATATCCGCTCCTTCATGAATCCTCCCTGTCAGGAAATCCGTTCTCCTATATAGTAAAAGCCTCTTGATTCCAAAAGTCTGACCGTCAGAAGCGTTCCGATGTCGGAAGCATCTCCCGGAAAATGCACCATGATGTTGTTGCTCAGGCGTCCCGTTACCATGGAAGGATCGTGGTCATCCATTCCTTCCACAAGGGCAGTCATGGTTTTTCCCACATCCTTGCTGCATCGTTCCGCGGAAATTTTCTGTACTTCCTTCAAAAGCCGGTCAAAACGCGGCTTCACGACCTCCTCCGGTACCTGGTTTTCCATGGCTGCTGCAGGAGTCCCTGTCCGCTTGGAATAGATAAAGGTGAAGGCACTGTCAAACCGAACCTTCCGCACCACATCCAGAGTCTCCTCAAAATCCTCTTCCATCTCTCCCGGGAATCCCACAATAATATCTGTCGTCAGGGACAGATCCGGGATCTCGGTCTGAATTTTTTTAGCAAGAGCCAGATACTGCTCCTTATTGTATACCCGGTTCATCTGCTTTAAGATTCGGGAGCTTCCCGATTGAAGCGGCAGATGAAGATGACGGCAGATCTTGGGGCAGTCTCTCATGACTGCGATCAGCTCGTCAGACAGATCCTTGGGATGCGAGGTCATAAAACGGATTCTCTCCAGTCCCTCAATCTTCGCAACCCGCTTTAAAAGCTCTGCGAAGGTCATGGGAGTTTCCAGAGTCTTTCCGTAGGAATTGACGTTTTGGCCAAGGAGCATGACCTCTACCACGCCGTCAGCCACCAGGGCTTCGATCTCTTTGATGATATCCTCCGGGTTTCTGCTGCGCTCTCTTCCTCTCACATAGGGGACGATGCAGTAGCTGCAGAAATTGTTGCAGCCGTACATGATATTGACACCGGACTTAAAGGAATATTTTCGCTCCGCCGGCAGATTTTCCACAATCTTGTCTGTCCCGTCCCAGACATCAATGATCATCTGTTTTTCAAAATATCTGGTGAAGAGAAGCTCTGCCAGTTTGAAAATGTTGTGGGTACCGAAGATCAGATCCACAAACCGGTAGCTCTTTTTTATCTTTTCCACCACGGTAGGTTCCTGCATCATGCAGCCGCAGAGGGCAATGATCATATTGGGATTTTTCTTCTTCAGGTTATTTAAATAACCCAGACGGCCGTAGACACGCTGATTGGCGTTGTCCCGGACAGTACAGGTGTTATACAGAACAAAATCTGATGCTTCATCCTCGGAGGCCTTAAAGCCTGCCTGTTCCAGAATCCCCAAAAGCTTTTCCGAATCCTTGGCATTCATCTGACAGCCAAAGGTCTGAATGCAGGCCGTCATCGGCCGGCCCAGTTCCCTGCTTTTCTGAAGGACAAGGGTCTTAAGCTGATCCATAAAGTATTCCTGTCGGTCAGGCTCCAGGGAAGGTGCCGCCTCCAGGCGTTGTAAATATTCCGTTCTGTCCACGATTAAACTCCTTTCACGGGCGGATCTGACCGTTTCCGTAAATGATGTATTTCGTCGTTGTCAATGCTTTCAGACCCATGGGGCCCCGGGCATGAAGCTTCTGGGTGCTGATGCCGATCTCCGCCCCGAATCCGAACTCAAAGCCGTCGGTAAAGCGGGTCGACGCGTTGACATACACAGCAGCCGCGTCCACTTCATCCAGAAACTTCTGAGCGTTCGCATAATCCTTCGTAACAATTGATTCCGAGTGCTTAGTGTTGTACCGGTTGATATGGGCGATGGCTTCCTCGACAGAGCCCACGGTTTTTGCTGAGAGAATATAGTCCAGATATTCCCTCCCCCAATCCTCTTCTGTGGCTTTTACCGCTTCCGGAACCAGTCCGCACACCGTCTCATCTCCCCGTATCTCCACCTGTTTTTCCCTGAGCCGTTTGGAAAGAACCGGCCAGAGCCTGTCGGAAACCTTCTCATGGATCAGCAGAGACTCGCAGGCATTGCACACGCCGATCCGCTGGGTTTTGGCGTTGAGTATGATATCCACTGCCATATCGATGTCGGCACTCTCATCCACAAACACATGACAATTTCCTGTTCCCGTCTCAATGACCGGAACTGTGCTGTTCTCCACAACGGTACGAATCAGACCGGCGCCGCCTCTCGGGATCAGCACATCAATATAGCCGTCCATTCTCATGAGCTGTCTGGCCGTCTCCCGGTCGGTGCTTTCCAGAAGCTGAACGGCATCTGCCGGAAGGCCATATGAGGATAGCGCATCCCGAAGAATGCCGGCGATGGCCATATTGGATCTGAGTGCATCACTTCCGCCCTTTAAGATCACGGCATTGCCTGTTTTAAAGCAGAGGCCGAAGGCATCGGCCGTCACATTAGGCCGTGATTCATAAATGATACCGATGACACCGAGGGGAACCCGCTTTTCACCGATGATCAGGCCGTTGGGACGCTTTTTCATGGAAAGTACCTCTCCCACCGGATCCTCCAGGGACGCGATCTGCCTGAGCCCCTCCGCCATGGAAACGATCCGTTCCTCATTCAGCTTAAGCCGGTCAAGGAGTCCTTTATGCATCCCCCTGTTCCGTCCCGTTTCCATATCCTCCCTGTTGGCCTGCAGTATTTTTTCTGTATTGGCAAGAAGGGCATCCGCCGCCGCCAAGAGGCCACGGTTTTTCTCTGTCACACCCAGCTTGCCAAGAGAAGCGGCAGCCTTTCTGGCCCGCTCTCCCATATCGATCAGTTCAAACATAATGCCCTCCATTCTGCTGTCATTCCTTTTTGTCTTTTAAAGCCGGCTGATCCCCGCCTCGGTCACCAGAACCGAAGGCCGGATATCAAAGGCCTCAAAGGGTACCTCATCAAACATCTGGCATTCATAGGCCAGTGCCACGGTTTTAAGCTCCGGCATCCGTTCCAGGTACCTGTCATAGAAGCCGCCGCCATAGCCGACCCTATGATGGGCACGGTCAAAGGCGACCCCTGGCATCAAAAACAGGGCATCCCGCTCCTCCGCCATGGGAAGTCCGTGCTTTGGCTCCATGATACCGAAATAGCCTGCCTCCAGATCCTCCCTGGAAGCAATATAGTAAAAGTCCATGGCAGTGCCGTCCACTCTCGGAACTGCCACCCGTTTTCCGTCTTTTATGGCCTGCTCCATGATGGGCCAGGTCTGTACCTCATGATTGTAATCCACATAACAGTACACACAGGAGGCAGCTTCATATTCCGGCAGGGAAACCACATATGCCAGAATTTGTCTGCTGTCTTCCAGTTCCTTTTTTTCCGTCAGAGCCTGTCTTCTTTCCTTAACGGCTCTTCGGATCTCCTTTTTTGTCCTATACTCCATACTCATCCCTTTTCTCCGTTTAATGGGTATGCCGCTCTTTTGCCTCAGCAACTTTTTTAAGCTCTGTCACACTTCCATCCGGCTCAAGTATGCTTACATTGTCCAGGGTCCGCTTCAGATTATTGCGAATAGCCATAATATAATCGCCACGAAGCTTTGCCTGCTCCGCCTTTTCCTCCGGTGTCAGTCCCTCCGCCTTTGATTTGTGATAAAGCTCATTGATTCTTTTGATCTCTTTCTCTGTCATAGCAGTTCCTCATTTATTATCTGTAGATTTTTGCAGACTGTCCTTCTGCCTGTCAGTAGGCGGTCAGGTATTCTATCAAATCAAAATTCCTGTTCTTATGGGCCAGAAACAGGGTGCCGATTTTTTCCCCATCGAGGACCCGGTAAATATTCTCCACATCGTCGCCGTTGGTGATCACCATATCAATCCCTGCATCGGTGGCCATTCGCGCCGCCACGATCTTTGCCGACATGCCTCCGGTACCCACATTGCTTCCGGGGGCTTCCTTTCCCATCTCCGTTAGATCGTCGGTGATCTCCGCTACCTCATCGATAAAAGCCGCATCCGGATTCTGTTTCGGGTCATCCTCATAAAGACCGTCGATATCCGACAGAAGGATCAGAAGATCGGCATGGATCACAGCCGCCACAATGGCGGAAAGCCTGTCATTGTCGCCAAATTCGATCTCATGGGTCGCCACGGTATCATTTTCGTTGACAATAGGGATCACGCCCATTTTGAGAAGCTCGTCAAAGGTATTTCTCGCATTTCTGCGGGAATCGTCATTCAGCATGGTGGTCTTTGTCATGAGGATCTGTGCCACCACCTGATTATACTCAGAAAAAAGCTTCTGATAGGTCATCATGAGCTTGGCCTGTCCCACTGCCGCCAGGGCCTGTTTCACGGGAAGCTCATTGGGCCGTTCCATATAACCCATGGTTTTCCGTCCCACAGCTCCTGCACCGGAGCTGACCAGTACCACCTCCATGCCCTGATTGCGCAGATCACAGAGAACTCTTGCCAGTTTTTCCACCTTGTTCAGATTCAGATAACCGGTATATTTATGTGTCAGGGAAGAAGAGCCGATTTTGATGACAATCCGCTTTTTTCCTGTCAGTCTTGTCTTTCTGTCCATAGCTTATGTTTCCTTTCCGGAGGTCTTTATGTAAACGGCTGCCCAATATTCCTATTTTAGCAGATTTGCCGGTCAGAATCAATCCCGCACGGGTGAAAACCGCATTGCCAACATCTCGGCCACCCGGATCCCATCCATGGCTGCCGAGGTGATTCCTCCCGCATAGCCAGCCCCTTCTCCGCAGGGATAGATCCCTTCCACACTGCTTTCCAGTTCCTCATTCCTTTCAATCCGCACCGGTGAAGAGGTTCGGCTTTCCACACCGGACAGCACGGCATCATAACGGTCAAAGCCTTTGATCCGTCTGCCGCAGGCATCAATTCCCTCCTGAAGGGCCAGGTTCAGCTTTTCCGGCAGGATCTCCCTGAGATTGGTATAAACAGCTCCGCCCATGGTAGCCGGAAGGATCTCCCCCGGTCCTGTGCTTCGCCTTCCCGCCTTGAAATCTCCGTAAAGCTGTATGGGAACAAGGCCCTTTCCAAGCTGCCATGCCCTTCGTTCCAGTTCCCGCTGAAACTTCACGCCTGATAAAGGATGTCCGTCTCCGAAATCCTCCGGCGAAACCGTGACGATCATGGCACTGTTGGCGTTTCTTCCTGCCCTGTCATGATTGCTCATTCCATTGACAGCGGTCATTTCCTTTTCGGAAGAAGCATTTACCACATAGCCGCCGGGACACATGCAGAAGGAATACACCCCTCTTCCGTCGGAAGCTCTGGCTGTCACCTTATAGGGAGCCGGAGGAAGAAGCTTTCCATACCGTTCGCCGTATTGGGAAAACTGGATCATATCCTGAGGATGTTCGATCCGAAGCCCCACAGCGAAGGCCTTGGCATGCATGGAAAGCTGTTTCTCATAGAGCATCTGAAAGGTATCTCTGGCACTGTGTCCGATGGCAAGGATCAGCCGCTCTGCCGGAAGATAGATTTCACCGTCATCGGAAGAAGCGCTGTCCGTTTTCTTTGTGTCCTTTATATGGACTCCCGTGATCCTGCCCCCGGAAAGCTCCAGATCGGTGACCTTTGAATGGAAGCGAAACTCACCTCCCATCCGTTCTATTTCTTCACGCATGTTTTTCAGGACCACTTTTAAAACATCGGTCCCGATATGGGGCTTTTGTTCATAAAGGATCTCTTCTCCTGCTCCCATGGCCGCAAATATTTCCAGAACCTTTCTTCCGCGGAAAGCCGGATCCTTGACCAGGGTGTTGAGCTTTCCGTCAGAAAAAGTTCCGGCTCCGCCCTCTCCGAACTGGACATTGCACTCCGTATCAAGAATTCCCGTTTCCCAGAAGTGTTGGACCGCCTGATCCCGTTCTTCCACTGGTCCGCCCCGTTCCAGAAGTATGGGACAAAAGCCGGCCTTTGCCAGCATATAGCCGCAGAACAGTCCGGCAGGTCCCGTTCCCACGATCACAGGTCGATGGGAAAGCTGCTCTGACCCGCATTCAGGAAACCGATAGCCGGATTCTTTTATGATCCGCGCCTCAGATTCCTTCAGATGACGAAGGACCTGACTCTCTTTTTTCTTGATTTCCACATCCACCTGATAAATAAAGGTCAGTTCCTCCTTTTTTCTGGCATCTATGGATTTTTTCGTAATTTTGTAGCTTTTCACATCGGCCTCAGAAAGCCTGAGTTTTTTGCATATTCTGGGGAGAAGAAGCTCCTCGCTCTCCTCCGGCCGAAGCCTGATCTGTGTAATACGTATCATGGTCTTCCCTGCTTTCCGGCCAGAAAACCGCTGGCCCATGCCCACTGGAGATTATAGCCGCCGCAGATCCCGTCCACGTCCAGCATTTCCCCGGCAAAATAAAGCCCCGGCACAAGTCTGGACTCCATCGTTTCTTCGTTCACATCCCTGGTATCGATGCCGCCCGCCGTTACCTGCGCCTGCGAAAAATCATTCACCGCCGAAATGGAAAGTCGTAATCTGCAGACCGTATCCACGATTGCCTGCTTTTGTCTTCCAGAAAGACGGCCGGCCGGTATATGGACCGGCAGCCCAGCTTTTTTTAAAAGGACAGCCGCAAGCTTCTCCGGAAACAGACCGAGCAGCAGAGAAAAACAATCCTCCTCTGTTCTTTGCAAAACTGTTTCCAACAGCTCCTCCGCTTCGTCTCTGTCGTATTCCGGAAGGAAATTCAACCGGGCGGTCACACCCATTCCCTGCTCCAGCGCTCTGGATGCAAACCGGCTCACCTGAAAGACGGGAATACCCGAAATCCCGTAATCCGTAAGCTGAAGCTCCCCGGCATCACTTCCCACAAGCCGTTCCTTTCCGTTTTCTTCTATGTACAGGGAGACCCGACCGTCGGTTCTGACCCCCGCCGCTTTTTTGAGGGGGTTTTCCGCTGCCCTCAGACCGGTGAGCGCAGGAACCGGCGGGATCAGCCTGTGCCCCAAAGCCTCTGCCAGCCCATAGCCGCTGCCGTCAGAACCGGTCACAGGAGCCGACTTTCCTCCGCAGGCCAGAATCACGGAATCCCCATAAAAGGAGGTATCTGCCGCAAGCACCAAAAATCCTTTTGTTTTTCTCTGAAGCTTTCGGACTTCACATTCCGTACGGATTTCCACTCCCAGCCTGGAAAGCTCCTCCAGGAGAAGGTTCCGGACTGCCGCAGCCTGCGAGGATCGGGGATAAACGTAACCGTCCCTCTCCTTACAATAAAGCCCCAGACTGTTAAAGAAATTAATGGTTTCCCTGTAACCGAACCGGGTGAGAGCCGGAATAGGAAAACCGGGGTTTTCCGTCCGGTAAAAGGAATCGTCCTGTTTTTTGTTGGTCAGATTGCATCTTCCGTTGCCGGTGGAGAGAAGCTTTTTCCCGAGCGCTTTCGTGTGTTCCAGGATAATGACCTCATCCCCCCTTCCGGCGGCTGAGATGGCAGCCAAAATGCCTGCAGCTCCGCCGCCGATTACGATCACCTTTCCCATGGACGTTTCCTCCTTTCATCTGGCGAATTTATTCGCCCCTTATTATACACTAAGACATGGGAATTTGTCATTCATTTCTTTTCAGCTGGTCAAAGACTCCAGATAATCGTAAAGCTCTTTGACTCCTTTGACATAATACCCCTTTTTCAGAACCGCCGCCTCGTCTTTCGGAAGCTCATCCTCCGTAATATAGGTTTCCATATAGACATCGCTTCTGTCACTGTAATAGATTTTCAGATATCCTTCCTCCAGAATCAGAAGAAATCGGTAATTACCGGGGTCCACCGATTCCCGGCTCCGCACCACCAGGCGGGCCGAGGAAAAGGAAACGAGCGTTTTTCCCCCGCCGTTCCCCTTCAGATAATCGACAAGCTCTTCTCTCGTCATTCCCAGAAAATCCAACGGCATGGGAAGGATCGTTTCCGTAAGAATGCCGTCGGCCTCATTATAGCTCTGAGCAATATAAAGCATCTCATCATTGATCCGCAGCTCCTCCTGCCCTCCGGCAGCCGCGGCACTTTCCGGTTCACTGCTTTCTTCCGAAGACTGTGTATGTTCTTCCGAAGTTTCCGCTTTCCTCCGGCTTTCATATTCGGCTAATTCCAGCTGCTTCTCCAGCTCCAGATTCCGGTAGCTGAAATAGTAGACCGCGGAAAACAGAAAGAATAACAGGCAAAAGCAGGAAAGATAGATCCAGACGGTCTTTTTCATAACGATCACCTCATAAAAATCAAATTAAAAAGAAAAGAGGATATGCTTACCCTCTTTTCCAGTATTGACCGTTATGAAAAAAATATACTACATCAGACGAAGCTTCTTCGCGATCCGTACCATCTTCCCGCCCATTGGCATACTGTGAAGCTCCTTCTCATCCACACATCGGAATACAATCAGCATGACGAAATATACTGCTACAGCCACGATCACTGCTGCCAGACACGCGATGGAGTTTCTTTTTGTGAGCATATTCAGGAGGTAATACACCAGGTAGGAGCAGCCGCCCATGATGAGGGAAGCCAAAAAAGGCAGAACAAATGTCTTTTTCACCTCCTGACGGTAATTCAGATAATTGGCAATGGAAATACCGTTCAGGATACACATGGAAAGTCCAAACAGCATGTTTGCAATAACAACACCGTAAATTCCTGTCTTTAATCCGTATAAAAGGGCAACCAGAATTCCCACATGAAGAATCAGGGAAATTAACGCGTTCCGTACCGGCGTCTTCATCTTGTTGATGCCCTGAAGGACGCCGTTTGTAACGGTGGACAGGGAGAAGAAAATGACAGCCAGTGAGCCCAAAAACAGAAGATCTCCGCCCAGCTTTGTATCCTGATTGAACAGCATTTCAACGATCGGCGCTCCAAGGAGCGTAAGCCCCACCGCCGAAGGGATCGCTACGATCATGGAAAAACGGATGGTCATATTGATCTTTCTTAAGACCTCTCCCTTGTTTCCTTCCGTCACAGTCCTGGTAAGGGAGGGAAGCATGGAGGAGGAAAGGGCGTTTGATATGGCGATCGGTACATTGATTAACAGATAATACTGCCCGGAATACACTCCCCATTTGGCCATATAATGGGCGCTCTCGCCTACAGACTTCATGTAAAAGCCGTAAATACTGTTGTCCACCAGATTGCTCACATTGTATACGGTGCCGCTTATGATAACAGGAACAATGGTCGCCACCAGAACCCTTGCAATATTTCCGTAGGATTCCAGCATTACTGTATTATCCCGCCGCATCTGGCGCTTTAAGATCCGTCTGTACATCCGGAACAGGACAAAACAGAAAATAAGTGCCGTCAAAGCTCCGGCAGCCGTACCGAGGGTTCCGCCGGCAGCGCCGTAGGCATCGGCATAGATATCCGTTCCCTTCGCAATATCGACCCTTGCTCCCATATCAAAGAGCAGAAAAGCGGCGACAATGCTGATGACCGCATTGATGATCTGCTCCAGTACCTGAGAAACAGCTGTCGGAATCATGGTGCCAAGACCCTGGAAATATCCACGCAGAGTCCCCAGGAATGCCATAACAAACACCGTAGGCGCCAATACCTTGATGGCGTAGGCGGCTCCCGGTTCATTGAGCAGCTTTACTGCAAAAAAATCCGCTCCGAAAAACATCAGAAGCCCGGCAACAGAGCCTGATATCAGGGAAAAAATCATGGAGCTTTGGAATATCCGGTATGCATTCTTATGCTGTCCGAGAGCGACCCTGGCCGATACCATCTTGGACACTGCCAGGGGCAGGCTGTAAGAAGACAAAAGAAGTATGATATTGTAGATGTAAAAGGCAGAAGAATACATTCCCATGGCGGCATTGCCGATCTTGTTCTGCATGGGGATCCTGTATACCATGCCAATGATCCGTACAAGGATTCCGGCAACTGCCAGAATGGAACCCTGTATCAGAAAATTACTGGATTTCTTTTTTTTCTTTTTCTGCTGATTCTGAGTACTCATATAATTCTCTTCTCACCTTATTCTCTGGGAATATTCAGGGTTTCCATCAGATGCCGCTGGTGTTCCTCCATCAGTATCCTGTCTTCTTCCTCCATATGATCGTAGCCCATCAGATGAAGCATGCTGTGAGCAGTCAGAAAGGCCAGTTCCCGTTTCAGGGAATGACCGAACTCTTCCGCCTGTTCTTTGATTTTTTCCACGGAAAGGATGATATCACCAAGCAGCAGCTCCCCGGTTTCCGGATTAAAGCAGTCGAAAGCATCGTCTTCTTCCAGAAAGTCAAAATCTGCCGGATGGACATATTCCGCCATAGGAAAAGACAGCACATCCGTCGTCCTGTCGATCCCCCGGAATTCCCGGTTGATCCGCTGTACCTCATCGGCATCCGTGAGGGTCACGCTGACCTCCGCTTCATACGGACAGTTTTCCTGCAGAAGGGCAGCATCCACCACTGCCCGGATGATCTCTTCATATGGAATGGAAAGAGGCTCCGACGCCTCATAAGAAATTTCACAGGTCATTTGTTTCCTCCCGGCCTTCTGGCCCTGTCTCCTGTCCTGTTTTTGCTTTCGTATGCCTCATAGGCCTGTACAATCTTCTGAACCAGCGGATGTCTCACAATATCCTTATCAGAAAGGGTGACAAAGGCAATGTCTTCAATCTTCCGAAGGACCCTGACTGCCACATCCAGACCGGAAGGTCCGTCCCCGGCAAGATCCCTCTGACTCATGTCGCCGGTCACAATAACTTTGGAACCAAAGCCGATTCTGGTTAAAAACATTTTCATCTGAGCAGGAGTCGTATTCTGTGCCTCATCCAGAATAATATAGGCATTATCCAGAGTACGTCCTCTCATATAAGCCAGAGGTGCCACCTCGATGAGCCCCTTTTCCGCATTGTGCAGATAACTGTCCGCCCCCATGATTTCGTAAAGAGCATCATAGAGGGGGCGCAGATAGGGGTCGATCTTACTCTGCAGGTCTCCGGGAAGAAAGCCCAGCTTTTCACCGGCCTCAATAGCCGGCCTTGTGAGAATGATCCGTCCCACCTCATTATTCTTAAAAGCCTGAATTGCCATAGCCATAGCCAGATAGGTTTTTCCCGTTCCGGCAGGACCAAGTCCGAAAACGATCATCTTTTCACGGATGGCATCCACATACTGCTTCTGCCCAATGGTCTTCGGCTTCACCGGCTTTCCGGAAATCGTGCGGCAGATCAGATCTCTGTCGATCTCCAGGATCTTGTCATCCTTCTCCTCAAAGGAAAGAGAAAGAGCATAATCCACATTCTGTTCTGTGATGGTATTTCCCCGTCTGGAAAGCTCAATGAGATTTCCGAATACGCTTCTTGCCTTTCCAACCATGGTTTCCGGTCCGATCACCTTGATACAGCCGTCTCTGGATACCATGGTCACTCGAAGAGTCTTTTCGATCTTCTTTAAAAAGGCATCAAACTGACCGCATACATTCCGCTCATGTTCGGCCGGAATGTCGATCATCGTTTCTACAATCGCCATACCTGTTTGCTGTCTCCTTCTGTTTGCTATCTCTTATTCTAACATTTTTTTCTGTAAATTGAAGCCCTTTTCATAAAAAATTATGAACCGCCCAAAATGCCAATGGCTTCTTCTCCGTTTACAATACCGACAGCACGGCAGGAATCCGCTTCCAGAAAGGTCTCCAGAGAACAGTCAGTGATTGTCACTCCCAGGTCGGAAAGCTGATCACAGTATGCTTCAAACCGAAGCAATGCCTTTTTTTCTGCCTCCTTTGCAGAAATGACCTCCACGGCTTCCCGGTATTCCCTGACTGTAATCACCCCCCATCCCAGAGGCAGATAAAAATTCTCCCACAGATGAACCATTTCATAAGAATCCGTTTCGTCAGAGCAGGCATAGGTGTTTTTTTCTCCCGGCCAGAAGACCCGATGGCCGAACAGCCACAGATAACGTTGTTTTGTTTCCTTTCCCGTATAATATTTTTTCGGTGATGCCAGAGAAAACACATCCTCATAAAGATATTCGGTGGCGGCAACGATATCTCCATCGGCTCTTACTCCCCTGGTGGATAAAAGATTTCCTCCCTCGTCCAGAATCTCCAGAGTACCAGAAATCAGTACCTGGCCTTTCTCCACAGAATCACCCGGATGGACCTTCGGCGTACCGGTCCTTGTGATCACCGACACCACGGTGCCGTTTTTTGATGCGGTCAGATCCATCACTGTTCCTGATTCATCCGAAGCAGGTGTGCCTTCCGCATCGATGATCTGATTTTCCTTGATCCGGATGATCAGCCGGTTTCCGCTGATCTGTGCAGAAACCCAGGTAATGTCCCCGTAGCGGCCCCGGATATCCTTTTCAATTTCCTCGCACACAATTCCCGATTTTTTCATTCCGTGGACATATCCCTTCTCTTCCAGAAAATGAAGCAGTGTGCTGTCGGTATATTTTGTGTTGCCTTCCATATGAATATCCCATATAAAAAGAGAAGAATAATATAAAAGCCCCAGACAGATAAGGATTCCCAGGAAAAAGGCCAGATGCTTCCGGCTTCTTCTGAGGAAAAAAGGAAGCCCCCGTTTTTCTTTGATTCGAAGTTTAACCCCCGCTTTTTTTGCGAGTCTTCCGGCTGCAAAAAAATCCTTTGCCGCCATGCGAAACCGGATGCCGTCTTCTTCCCGCCGCATTTCTTCCAGAGAAATCCCATGAAAACTGCATAAATTAAAAAAACGCTCAGGGCTCCCACCTGATACCCTGACCGTTACGGTCCCATTCCATTTTCCCGCTCTATTCATAGATGATCTCATGAATTCTTCCCCTGATCTTCATAGACTCCCTGCCAAAATAGGAAATCACCAGATCCTCCCCAGTGATCCGGATTCTGCACATACCGCTTAAGATACGGATACAATCCGGACCGTATTCGAGGATTCCCCTGTGATTTTCAATGGTCAGTTCCAGACATCCCACAGAAGTGACAACGGCGGCTCCGAGGCATAGATCCCTGGGAAGCTCCAACGCCTGCACCAGCGCTTCAACCCTTTTTTTCATGGGCATACCTCTTTTCTTTTACAGTTCAGTTTATGTATCGAAGACAAAAAAAAGAACCATTGGCAATCAATGGTTCTTTTCCTTCGCACAATTAATTGTATTTACGTTTTCTAGCGGCTTCAGACTTTTTCTTGCGTCTAACGCTGGGTTTTTCGTAATGCTCTCTCTTACGAATCTCCTGCTGAATGCCGGCCTTCGCACAGTTTCTCTTGAATCTGCGTAAGGCACTATCTAAACTCTCATTGTCTTTCACAATAACGTTTGACATAGACTCACACCTAACCTCCCTCCAGTTGTGTATTGTGCATAATACAACTGTTTGGGTATATTTTTCGCACTACATCTAGTATACCACAAAATTCGTTTTCGTCAATAGTTATTTTACCTGTTCTGCAACAACTTCCAGAGTTTTTTGCAGGGCATCCGGAATTCCTGCCGGATTCTTTCCTCCGGCCTGAGCCATACCGGGACGTCCGCCGCCGCCGCCGCCCACACAGGCTGCAATGGCTTTGATCAGGTTGCCCGCATGGGCTCCCTTCTTCTGAGCTCCATCGGTAACGGTCGCCATCAGGTTCACCTTTCCGGCAGTTTCGGAAATAATGACCACAACGCCCTCACCCAGCTTCTCCTTCATCTGATCGCCCAGATTTCTGAGGCCGTTCATATCCACATCCTTCACGCTGACAGCCAGAACACGGACACCGTTCACCTCAGTCACCTGATTCATCACATCGCCCATGGCTTCGTTGGCCAGCTTGCTCTTAAGCTTTTCATTCTCGGAATGAAGGGTCTTAATCTCCTCCTGAAGAGCTTCAATCTTCTTAATCAGACCGGAGGGCTCTGTTTTTGCCGCCTTTGCCGCTTCATGAAGCTGCGTATCCAGTTCTTTGTAATGGCGGAAAACTCCCTTGCCGGTCAGCGCCTCGATTCTCCGAACGCCTGCTGCAATGCCGGCCTCGGAAATGATCTTGAAGGTGGTAACGGCTGCTGTATTTGCCACATGGGTACCGCCGCAGAGCTCTTTGGAGAAATCTCCCATGGATACCACGCGGACAGTATCGCCGTATTTCTCACCAAAGAGAGCCATGGCACCCGCCTTTTTGGCTTCATCGATGCCCATGATTTCCGTCTGAACGGGAATTGCCGCTGCGATCTCCTCATTGACGATATCCTCCACCCGCTCAATCTCCTCTGCTGTCATGGCAGAGAAATGGGTAAAGTCGAAGCGAAGCCGATCGGCAGCAACGAAAGAGCCTGCCTGTTCCACATGGGAACCGAGGACGATACGCAGAGCCTTCTGTAAAAGATGGGTTGCACTGTGGTTTTTGCAGGTCTCCGTACGGTTCTCCGCATCCACCTTCATGACCACGTGGCTTCCTACCCGGAACATGCCCCTGGTGACATGGCCCACATGGCCGACCTTGCCGCCCTGAAGCTTGATCACATCCTCTACCACAAACTCAGCATCTTCGGCGCTGATCACACCGGTATCGGCCTTCTGGCCGCCCATGGTGGCATAGAAGGGCGTTTTATCGGTAATGATGGTTCCTGTCTGGCCATCGGTCAGCGCTTCTACAATTTCATCGGCTGTGGTGAGCGCTGTTACCACGCCCTCATCACTCAGCCTGTCATAGCCTGTAAATTCCGTTGTAAGCTCCGGGTCAAGGGCCTGGTAAATATCCTCGCGGCCCATGTAATTGCTGGTCTTTCTTGCGCATCTCGCCATCTTCCTCTGAACATCCATGGCCTTTTTAAAGCCATCCTCGTCCACGGAAAAGCCCTTCTCCTCCAGGATCTCCTTTGTCAGATCCAGCGGGAAGCCATAAGTATCATAAAGCCGAAAGGCATCTTCGCCGGAAAGTTCCTTCTTTCCCTCCGCCTTTAACTTTTCTTCCAGGTCACTCAGAATGCTCAGACCCTGATCGATGGTCTTTCCGAACTTGTCCTCCTCCTCGGTGAGAACCTTGAAGATCATTTCCTTCTTCTCATCGAGCTCCGGATAGCCGTCCTTGGAAAGCTCAATAACGGTCTCGGAGAGCTTGGCAAGGAATCTTCCCTCAATGCCCAGAAGCCTGCCATGACGGGCAGCACGGCGGAGAAGTCTTCTCAGCACATAGCCCCGTCCTTCGTTGGAGGGCATAATGCCGTCGGAGATCATAAAGGTGCAGGAACGGATATGGTCTGTGATGAGACGCAGGGAAACATCCTTCTTTTCATCCTCCTGATAGGAAACACCTGCAAGGGAAGACACCTTGTCAAGTAAAGCCTTGATGGTATCCACAGCAAAGATGGAATCCACATCCTGAACTACCACAGCCAGACGTTCCAGTCCCATGCCGGTGTCGATATTCTTCTGTTCCAGTGTCGTGTAATTGTTGTGGCCGTCGTTGTTGAACTGGGTAAACACATTGTTCCAGACCTCCATGTAACGGTCACAATCGCAGCCTACCGTACAGCCGGGCCTGCCGCAGCCGTACTTCTCGCCTCTGTCATAATAGATCTCAGAGCAGGGACCGCAAGGACCTGCGCCATGCTCCCAGAAATTGTCCTCCTTGCCGAATTTGAAAATTCTCTCAGCCGGGATACCGATCTCCTTGTTCCAGATATCAAAGGCCTCGTCATCTTCCACATATACGGACGGATACAGCCTGTCCGCCGAAAGGCCAACCACCTGGGTCAGAAATTCCCAGGACCAGGAAATGGCCTCTCTCTTAAAATAATCTCCAAAGGAAAAGTTGCCCAGCATCTCAAAGAAGGTGCCGTGACGGGCCGTCTTTCCCACATTTTCAATATCACCTGTACGGATACACTTCTGGCAGGTGGTAACTCTTCTTCTGGGCGGAATTTCCTGGCCCGTAAAATAAGGCTTTAAGGGTGCCATACCTGAGTTGATCAGGAGCAGACTGTTGTCATTATGAGGCACCAGTGAGAAGCTTTTCATGGCCAGATGGCCCTTGCTCTCAAAGAATTCCAGAAACATCCGTCTCAGTTGATTTACACCGTACTTTTCCACAATCATTCCTCCACGCATCTTATTCTGCCGTTTATTTCTCCGCAGGGTCTTTCTCTGCCTTTGCATTTTTACGTTTTCTGAATTTTATCCCGCACATCACACCGCCGAAGGCGACTGCGCCCAGAAAAATGAATTTCACTGCCAGCTGATAAAGCTCCGAAAAAAATGCTCCCATGGAAATCCCTCCTATGCAGACAAAACATAAATTTACTCATTATCATATCCTATCACAGACCGTTTGTTTCTGCAAGTTTTTTCTTGCGGTTCCTGTCCTTTCCAGTTATACTGAAACCAAAACGGAATGAGGGAGGTATTTCTTTGAAAATCATAGATGCGCATATTCATTATTGCCCGAAAAAACCTTATTTTGATACCATTGCACGGGAAGCCGGCCATGAAAATACAGAAAGCCATCTTCTCCGGGAGTTTAAAAGACTCGGCATTGAACACGCCGTGGTGATGGGAAATCAGACTCTGGATTCGGACGCTGCTTCCTTCCCGGAAAGTCTTTCCTGGTGTGTCGGCATTGATGAACGGTTTTTTACGGAAGAAACGCCGTCCTGGTGGTATGACAGGACAGAACGTCTGCTCGCCTCAAAGGCCTGCGTCGGAATCAAGCTCTATCCCGGCTACTCCCATCATTATATTACCGATAAAAAGTACGAGCCCATTTATGAGCTGGCTGAGTTCTTTCATAAGCCGGTGGCTGTCCACACAGGCGCCACTGCCGGAACAGGTGCCATGCTCAAATACAGCCATCCGCTCATTGTGGACGAGGCAGCTGTCCGGTTTCCCGGCGTCCGGTTTGTTCTCTGTCATCTTGGCAATCCATGGATCACCGATGCCGCAGCTGTCCTTGACAAGAATGAAAATGTGACTGCCGATCTTTCCGGCATACTGGAGGGAAATCCCTCTATGGATCAGTTCTTAAAGGATAAGGCAGGGTATCTTTCGCATATCCGCACATGGCTTGAGTATCTTGACCGCTATGACAAGCTCATGTACGGAACTGACTGGCCCCTTGCAAACATGGAGGGGTATATCGCCTTTACCATGTCCCTGATTCCGGAAAAAAAGTGGGATCAGGTCTTTTATGAAAATGCCAGGCGCATTTACGGACTTTAAATCTCTGTGACAAGGCCCTCATCCACAAGAAGCATGCTTTCCGTTCCGTCGGCCGCCGCTGTGGCAAGTAGGTCACACCGTTCATTCTCCGGATGACCGGCATGTCCCTTTACCCATCGGAAGGTGACCTGATGGGGAGCCTTTGCCGCCAGGAGCCGCTTCCAGAGGTCCACATTCTTCACCGGTTCATTTTTTCCTCTCTTCCATCCCTTCCTGATCCAGCTCTCCAGCCAGTGCTCGGTAAAAGCCCTGACCACATAGGCGGAATCGGAAACCACCTCCACCTGGCAGGGACGGTTCAGGGCTTCCAGTCCGGCAATGACCCCCATAAGCTCCATCCGGTTATTGGTGGTTTTTTTATAACCTGCCGACAGTTCTTTTTCATGAAGGATCCCCTTTCCGTCCACATACTGAAGAACTGCACCGTATCCGCCCGGTCCGTCCGGATTTCCTCTGGCTGAACCGTCTGTATATAAAGTAACCTTCATCATTCTGCCGACTCACTCCTTTTCTTCCAGACTCCATTTTCCTGTCTCTACAAAACGCTCTGCCATCTGCCCGGCAGCCTCAATGATCTCTTTTTCATATCCCATGATTCCCAGAAGCCGTATGGCATTCCGGCTCCTGGCCCGCCCTGTCTCCAGATGATAGGAAAAGGTAATATCGTTGTCCTCCACCTGCTCCTCAAAATGATAGTTGTCATAAAGCTCTTCCAGAAGCCTTGTCAGCTCGATATCGTGGGTGGCTGCAAAGCAGAGCACCTGTTTTCCGGCCATGCTTTCCAGAATCTTGGATGAGGCGGAGATTCGTTCCACGGTATTGGTACCCCTTAAGACCTCGTCCACAAAGCACAGCACAGAGCTTTCTCCCCCAATGGCATCCAGAATCCGCTTCAGTGCCTTGATCTCCACCATGTAATAACTTTCTCCGGTTTCCAGACTGTCCGTGAGCGCCATGGATGAATAGACACGGCAAAAATCTGTTTCAAAGCGTTCTGCCGCCGCCGTATAAATAGTCTGGGCCAGGATGGCATTGATCCCCACCGTTTTTAAAAAGGTAGATTTGCCGGAGGCATTGGAACCGGTGATCAGAACCGGCCGGTCCGTAGAAATGGAATTTGCCACAGCATGTTCCACCAAAGGATGGTACATGTTTTGTCCGTCAAGGGTATGTCCAGGTGTTTCATGAAGCATCGGCTTGCAGAAGAAAGGAGCCCAGTCCCGGAAGGATCCGATACACAGGGAAAGCTCCAGCTTTCCAAGAGTTTCGATGAGACGTTCCAGGGTATCTCCCTTGTCCCGGACAGTCGTTGCCATCTGACGAAACAGGATCAGATCCAGATGGGTGATCATACAGAAATAATCCAGCACAGCTTTGATCAGATTTCCTCCCATACTGGACTTGTCCACCAGGATCCAGGCCTGGCGGCGCACCTGCCGGAACGCACTGCAGTCCCGGTTAAGTAAAGCTCCATAGGACTCCAGAAGCGATTCCTCTGCCCGGATCCTTCCGATCCTGTTTCCGTATTCCACCAGATCCGCCACCTGGGACATACAGGTAAAATAGACGCCCATATCACCCTTATATTTAAAGTACGTGACCATATTGATGACGATAGCTCCCACTAAAGCGCCGATGCCGTAATAGGGACTGGCAGCAAAAGCCGCCACAGACGCTCCCAGAAGTACCAGAGCCAGCACGTGGGGCCAGAGCGGAAAGGCCGGCAGCTCCGACAGCTTCCCGATATAATCGGAAAGGGCGATCCTGTGTTTTCTTCCCATTTTTGCAAAGCAGACACCGTACTGCTCCCGAACCTCAGGATGGGACCGGAAATAATCTGCCAGCTCTGAGCGCTCCTCTAAAATCTTCCTGTCAAATTCCGGAGTGCGGAGCGCCCAGTACAGATACTCCTCCCCAACAGCCGAGCCGGCCGTATTGAGGAGCATGAAAATCTCATCCATGCCCATATCATTCCAGGTGATGTCATCGATATGGAACCGGTTATCTTTTTTTCTTTCAAAATAATGGGATATTTTATCATATTCCTCCAGAGAATACTCTCTCTCCGGAGCCTTTCCCCACTGTTCCCTGACCTTCTGTTCCAGCTTTTTAATACGCTTTCTCTCAGCCAGCACTCCCTGTACGATGAGAAAAGCGAACACCGCCAGAAAAAAATACACATATGTCATCGTCTGTCCATCCATCGTTTCATCCTCCTGCTATATACCAGGTGTTTCCCTCAGTATATAAGTATGTGCACGGAATGTCAAATAAATCTCCATTCCCGCTTCTGCACGCTATTCTGCACAGACATTAAAAATCCATCAGATAATAATGCAGATCATTCCGCCGTTTCCGTCGTTGATGATCTTCTGAAGGGTGTCCTGAAGCTTCTGCTGGCAGGACTCCGTCAGTTGGGCAATCTTTGCTTCCATACCGTCCGTGACGATCTGCTCGATGGATTTTCCGAAAATACTGGTGTTCCATACACCGTCCTCGTTGTCCCGGCTGTTTTTCTTAATGTAGGCGATCAGATCCTCAGCCTGCTTTTCATCTCCTACAATGGGTGCAAGCTCTGTTTCCAGAGACGCGCGGATGAGATTGATGGAGGGCGCCTGGGCATGGATCTTGACCCCATATTTATTTCCGTGTTTGATCACCTCCGGATCATCCAGTAGGATCTCACTCCTCTCCGGCATAATGACGCCATATCCCTTCTGCCGCACCGCTTCCAGAGCGTTTTTAAGCTTCTCATATTCTCCCTTTGTTTTCGCAAACTGTTTGAGGATCCCCATAAGCTGATATTCTCCGCCTATTTCCAGTCCGGTATAATCGCTCAGGATCTGATAGTAGACGGTCTCATCCACCGCCACATCCATGGCAGCAGTTCCGTCCGAATAATCAGCCTTTCGAAGCCGGATCCCCTTCACGGGTGAAGTCTCCTCCTGCTCATACTCCTGACGGATATCCCTCATATGAAGAACGCTTTCCATCAGTCCTCTCACGATCGCGATGATCTTTTCCTTCAACGGATGAGACGCCGGAAGGATCTCCGCCCATTTCGGCATATAGAAATCCAGCTCCGTCACCGGAAATTCATTCAGCACCTCCCCAAGGATCCTGGTAATATCATCCTTTTTCAACTGTTCACAATTGACCGGAAGCACCTGCACCCCATACTCCTCTTTTAACTTTCCTGCAAGCTCTTTTGCCTCGTCGGAATAAGGCCTGCTGGTGTTCAGGAGCATGATAAACGGTTTTCCGATTTTTTTTAGCTCTTCTATTGTCTGCTTTTCCGCTTCTATGTAAGCATTCCTCGGAATTTCTCCGAAGGAACCATCTGTGGTTATGACGATCCCGATGGTGGAATGCTCTCTTATTACTTTTTCGGTCCCGAGGGCGGCTGCCTGCGTGAAAGGAATCTCATAATCAAACCAGGGAGTTTTTACCAGCCGTTCCTCATCATTTTCTACATGGCCGCTGGCGCCCTCTACCATAAATCCGACACAGTCGATGAGTCGCACCTTCACCTGCGCATCCCCCACCTTGATTTCTGCCGCTTCCTTTGGTATGAATTTGGGCTCCGTCGTCATAATGGTCTTTCCCGCCGCTGACTGGGGAAGCTCATCCTGCGCCCTGCTTTTTTCATGGGAATCCGTCATACCCGGAAGGACAAGAAGATCCATAAACCGTTTAATAAAGGTGGATTTTCCTGTCCGCACAGGTCCCACTACTCCGATATAGATTTCCCCGCCGGTCCTGGCCTGGATATCTTTGTATACATGAAAATTGTCCATAAAAAATCCCTCCTGTATATGCTGATTAAGTATATGCAGAAGGGATTTGCCATTATGCTGTTTACTCGGTGATTTCCACCCGGTTGGCCCGCTCTGTGCGGACGATGCAGACCCAGGTGCGTCCCTGGTTCAGCTTGATCTCGTTGCCCTCAGAATCATAGTAATGGGTCACACCCCATTCCCCGTCCTTTTTCCAGGTGACGGGAATGACCTTTCCATCGGTGATAAACTGGCCGACGCCTTCTCCATGGACAAAAATGTTCAGATAATCCGTATCATAATAATGCTCATAATCACAGACCTGAATGATGATATTTTTATAAGTCAGCTGTGTATCGTCATTCCCCACGTCCACGTGGGGCGCCTCAAACTGATACCGGTAATAAAGTCCGTCCCCTTCATTGTATTCAAACCAGGGCTTGTTGGATACATATCCCACAGACACTTTGTTTGCCGGAGTTGCTCCGGGCATATAAGGCATCTCGCCGTCCTTCACAAACTGATAATGGCCGGTGTAGCTTTCCGGATATTCCGTAGAATAGCCCAGCTTTTCTATAGCGTATTTGATCTCCTCGCCGTTGGTGAAATGGTGGTGCGGCTGCTCTCTGCCCGGCATGCTGTGATATGCCCATTCGCTGGCACCGGTCACACCGTTGACACAGTCACACATGCCGCCCTCCAGATAAGGCCTTGCATATTCGCACTGTCCGTAATGGAAGAAAATCGATTCAAATTCCTTCTGGAAGAAAGCGTGATACGTTCTGGCACTCCGGATGGAGCCGATCTCCTGTATATCATCATACTGCTCAAAAAAAGCCACAAACCGAACGGCACTGGCTTCTCCCGGGGCCTCATAGACCACATCGGCAGCACTCAGTCCGTAGGTTGGCTGTGCATCCTTCACATTGCTGATCATCACGGCAACCGGACGCCTGCGTCCGATCTCCTCCGGCACCCACTCTCCGGTAAGGTAGCTTCGTACCATACCATCCGGGCACGCCTCGGTTTCCGGCTCCGTCTCTGCCTCCGTCGTGGGCGGTGCCAGAGTCACCAGCTCAGCCTCCGTCGTCTCAGGTGCCACGGTGGTCTCCTCCGCTTTCTTTCCACAGCCTGCAGCCATGACAGCCACAAGCATCAAAGCCAGTCCTGTCCGCAAGCCTCTTGTCCATTTCTTTTTCATACTTCTTTTGCCTCCCTCCGGTAGTGTTGCTGTTAATACATTTTACCATATATAGTGGAAATCCGCAATGAAAAAACCTGTTTGGAACCATTTATAAGCCCTGTATTCAGAAAAATACTTGCGTCTTTTTTTTTTCTGTGCTATATTTGGTGAAGTCAACTGACAAGACAGCTGCTATTTAAAATATTTACACTTAATTCTCCGGTTTTACATAAAAAACCGAAGGCACACAGAAAGGCGGTAACACATATGAAAAAATGGCTGAACCGGCTGTTTATCGACGGTCTGAGCGGTATGGCAACAGGCCTCTTCTCCACCCTCATCGTGGGAACCATCATCCAGCAGATCGGAAACCTCATTGGAGGCACGGTGGGAAGCTACTTATTCTTTTTCGGAAAAATGGCGGCAGCACTGACCGGTGCCGGAATCGGCTGCGGCGTTGCCTGCAAATTCAAGGAAAGCCCCCTGGTTGTCCTTTCCGCTGCCACCACCGGTATGGTGGGCGCTTTCGCCAGCAAGATCATTGCCGGGCAGGTGCTTGTGGATGGAACAATCGTCCTCGCCGGTCCCGGAGAGCCTCTTGGAGCTTTTATTGCAGCCTATGTGGGCATTGAGCTCGGTCACCTGATCGCAGGAAAGACAAAGCTTGATATCGTACTGACTCCCATCGTCTGCATCGTTTCCGGTTCGGTCATCGGCCTGATCTTAAGCCCGCCCATCTCAGCTTTTATGACCTCCCTGGGAGCGCTCATCAACTGGGGCACCGAGCAGCAGCCTTTCCTCATGGGAATCATTGTTTCTGTCCTCATGGGCATGATCCTGACCCTTCCCATCAGTTCTGCAGCGCTTGGTGTATCCTTAAGCCTTGCGGGACTGTCGGCGGGAGCTGCCACCGTTGGGTGCTGTGCCAACATGATCGGATTTGCAGTCGCCAGCTATAAGGAAAACAAAATGGGCGGATTTCTGGCACAAGGTATCGGTACCAGCATGCTTCAGGTTCCCAACATTGTAAGAAAGCCCATTATCTGGCTGCCAGCCATCATCACCAGCGCCATTTTAGGACCCCTCTCCACCATGGTCTTCCATATGACTAACAACCCTGTCGGATCGGGAATGGGAACTGCCGGACTGGTGGGACAGATCATGACCTTCCAGACTATGGCTGCCACCGAAGGCGCCGCCATGGTACTGTTTAAAATCGTACTCCTCCATTTCCTGCTTCCGGGTGTGCTGGCTTATGTCATCTCCTGGTTTATGCGGAAAAAGGGCTGGATCAAGGAAGGCGATATGAAGCTGGATGTTTAAACTCTGATATCTCAAACAGGAAAAGGTACTCAGCCGTAGATGCCGGGTACCTTTTTTTGCTTTTATTTTTCTTCGGCCAGAGAAATCATCCTCCGATTCAGCTGCCTCATCCATTCCGCAGGTACCTTTTGTACCAGTCTGTCATATGTGAGGAGCCCGTTGACCTCCTCCTCCACATCGGAAAGCTGGGTGTACACGGCACCGCAGAGGCCTTTTCGGATCTGAGGAAACACCGTTTGTTCCAGTAGCTTTTCCACCCCTCTGCAAAAATCCTCCGACTTGTCAAAGGTCTTGTAGCCGTAAATTTTTTCTGACTGGCAATGACCGTCCACCCGCAGAGAATATCCTCCGTACTCTGTGAGAACTGCTGCACGGTCCTCCTTCCGGAAGGTGAAGGGCAGAAAATAGGAATGAATGCTTTGGATGTCCCCGCCTTTCTGATCATACCATCCGCTTGCCTGATCGATCAGTCTCGTGTTATCCATCCGGCGGATCTCTTCCGTGATCTTTTCCGCGTCAAACTGTCCCCAGCCTTCATTGAAAGGTACCCAGCAGACAATAGACGGATGGTTGTAAAGAGTCTTTATCATATCCCGAAGCTCCCGTCTGAACTGGTTCCTGCCCTCTCTCTCCCTTCTGGACAGCAGCCGCCTGTGGGAGTCCTTCACTGAAATTTTGAGATAGCTGAAGGCGGTGGCCAGATACGTAACAAACCAGTCCTGATACGCACTTCCTCCATTTACCATATCCTGCCATACCAGCATTCCCAGCCTGTCACAGTGATAATACCAACGGGCCGTTTCCACCTTCACATGCTTTCTGAGCATGCGATAGCCCATGGCTTTCGCCGACTGAACATCAAAAATGAGCGCTTCGTCGCATGGTGCCGTATAAAGCCCGTCAGGCCAGTACCCCTGATCCAGGAGTCCGGTCTGAAAGTAAGGCTTATGGTTGAGATACAGTCCGGCATTCCCCGTTTCATCCTTCTCCACCGTACAGGTTCGCATGGCAAAATAACAGAGGACCCGGTCCTTTTCTGTCTCCAGGAGAAGTCCGTAAAGAAAAGGATCTTCCGGTGACCAGTTTTTAAAACCTTGTAGCGGCAGCTCCGTTTCCCTTCCCGTCACAGCCCTTCTGGAGATGACGATATCATGATCAGGAATAGTCCCCGAAAAATTCCCATTCAAAAAGGCATCCAGACACTCCTCATCGAAAGCCTCAAAGACAGTCATCGAGACAGGTTCCCTTTTCCCTGTCACGGCACGGACAAACACGGAACCCCTGTCATAGTCGGGTCGGATACGCACATGACGAAGATACTGGTCCGGCACGACCTCCAGCCATACGGTCTGCCAGATCCCGCTCTGCGCCGTATAATACATACCGCCGGATGCAAGCTTCTGTTTTCCACGGCTGTGCCAGCCGGTATCGCTAATATCCCTGACCTTTACAAGAAGCTCATGCTCCCCGCTTTTCCCTTTTATCAATTCCGTAATATCCAGAGTAAAGGGCAGATAGCCTCCCACATGGCTTCCAGCCTTTTGTCCGTCCACATATACGCAGCAGGACTGATCCACCGCTCCGAAATGGAGAAGCAGCCTGTCTTTTTCACCGACAGAAAGCTCCTCTTTCCCAAAACACCTTCTGTACCAGAGCCATTCCTCCGGCTTCAGTCTTTTTCCCACACCGGAAAGGGGCGCTTCGGGAGAAAAAGGGACGAGAATCTGTCCCTGAAAAGCCTTCGGAACCTTCTCGTCCTCTGTAATGGCATACTCCCACAGTCCGTTCAGATTTTTCCAGTTCGGTCTTGCAAAATCCGGACGCGGATATTCTTTCCAGACATTCTCCGGCGTAACAAGCCTGCTCCATCTTGTTTTCAGTTCTGCCATACGTACGTCTCGCTTTCTGTAAAATGGTCAACTATCGGTTTCTCAGAAAAGCGGTGCAAAAATCCGGAGGACCGCATCAAACAGCCCGCCGAGAATTCCGGTCCGACAATCCTTAAGAAAAACCTGTCTGCTCTTTTTAATGGTCGCAATGGCATCCTTCTTAAGCTCCATGACCGCATCCGTCTGATACATAAAGGTTCCGCATTCAAAATGCAGATATAAACTCCGGTAATCCATATTGATAGTGCCTACCACAGCAAACTCATCATCGCACACATAACTCTTAGCGTGAATGAAGCCCGGTGTATATTCGTAAATTTTTACGCCGGCCTTTAAAAGGGGCGAATAATTGGAACGGGTCAGGCGGAATACGATCGGCTTGTCCGGAATCCCCGGAGTCACGATCCGCACATCCACTCCCCTCCTTGCAGCAAGGGAAAGAGCCAGCTTCATTTCGTTATCCACGATCAAATACGGAGTGAAAATATAACAGTAATGTTTCGCCTGATTTAGAATCTGAATATAGACATTTTCGGCAACCGTCTCATTGTCCAGCGGTGTGTCACTGAAGGGCTGCACATATCCGCGGCCGGTAAAAGGAGCCGGATGATGGATCCTTGGCTTGTACTCCTCAAGCTTTCCCTCCTCTTTTCGGTAGCTGTTCCACATTTCCAGAAACATCAGCGTGAAATTCCAGACGCCTTCCCCATGAAGCCGGATGCCGGTATCCTTCCAATGACCGAACCGGGATTTGATATTGATATATTCATCGGACAGATTAATGCCGCCGGTATAGGCCGTATGGCCGTCAATGACCAGGATCTTCCGATGGTCTCTGTGATTCATTACCATGGCAAAAAACGGTACCACCGGGTTGAAGGCCATGCATTTGATACCCTTAGACTCCATATACCGGTCAAAGCCCCTGGGAAGAAGTGCTACGCAGCCCATATCGTCGTATATGAGACGCACATCCACCCCCTGGGATACCTTCCGCTCCAGGACCTCCATGATCCTGTTCCACATGGTTCCTTCACTGATAATGAAATATTCCAGAAAAATATAATACTGTGCCTTTTCCAGATCCTCCAGCATATCCCGGAACATGAGCTCACCGATCGGGTAGTATTTTGTATCTGTATTTTTATAGAGACTGTAATCACTGGCATTTTTCAGATAAATGCTGATCCCGGAGGCCCGTTCATCCATAGCGCGCATCTCCCGGATAGGAGTCTCATCATTCTGAAAGCCCTTCACCAGACGATGATGCTCTTCGTTGAGGCGCTTGCGCATCTTTTTCGAGGGATTCTTATTTCCCCAGAACAGATACATCAATCCGCCGAAAAGAGGCAGACACAGAATCAGAATGATCCAGGCAATTTTGTAGGCGGAGCATTCATCCTTTCCGATGATGTAGAGTACCATGAGGATACTCAGGACCGAAAATGCAGTGTTGATCCAGACAGAATAACTGCTGAGGCGCAGAAGGAACACCACCATCCATACCGCCTGGATGATCAAAAGCAGCGCCGTGACTACAATTCTGTTTGTTATCAGCTTTTTATACTTTTTCATACGTCTCGCTTCATTCCTTACTCTGTAAAAGCAGCAGCTGTCTCAAGGGCCACCTGCATCATGTTGGTAAAGCCAGTCTGACGCTCTGCAGCCGAAAGCCCTTCGCCGGTGACAATGGAATCGGATACTGTAAAAATTCCAAGGGCCCGTACTCCGGCACGGTTTGCATTGCAGTAGAGCGCATAGCTTTCCATCTCAATGGACAGGATTCCCATTTTCGCCCATTCCTTCCATTCCGGTGTCTCCGTATAAAACAGATCGGAGGACAGGATATTTCCCACCTGACAGGAATACCCATGCTCCCTGGCTGAACGTACAGCACATTCTAAAAGCTCATAGGATGCCGTAGCTGAATATGTTCCCGGCAGCCTGTACTGATGGGCAAAATTTCCGTCAGTGCTGGCGCCCATGGCCATGACCAGCTCTCCCACCTTAAGACTCTCCTGAATGCTTCCGCAGGAGCCCACACGGATCAGATTTTTTACACCGTAAAAATGAATCAGCTCATAAGTATAGATTCCGATAGAGGGGCATCCCATCCCGGTCCCCATGACCGAAATTCTTTTTCCTCCGTAGGTACCGGTAAATCCAAGCATATTTCTTACAGAATTGAACTGTTTGACATCCTCAAGGAAATGCTCTGCAATAAACTGGGCCCGCAAAGGATCGCCCGGCAGCAGAATGCTTTCTGCAATTTCGTTCGTACCTGCCTGGTTATGTGGAGTTGCCATTGCTTTTCCTCCTTGTCTGTTTTTTGTTTTATCATACCATATATTGGGGAATATTGCCAGAAATTGTATTGATTATTTCCTTATGGAATATTATAATCGGAATGTTGAGTTTTTTACATCGTTTCAATCAATCAAAAGGGAGATTTTTATGCTGTACATCATCATAGCCATTATTTCGGGCGCCATGATCTCTGCGCAGAGCAGCTACAATGGCATGCTCTATCCTTTCATCGGCGTTCTGGGTGTCGGGTTCATCAGCCAGCTTCTTAATGCATTTTTCAGCCTGCTCATGGAGCTCATTGCCACGAAAAAATTTCCGAAGCCCAACGGCATGCCTTTCCATGCCTGCTTCGGCGGTGTCTGCGCTATTTTTGTTCTGGGTTTTTCCGGATATCTGGTAGCCCATCTGGGAAGCGCCGTAACCGTATGCCTCTCCGTATCGGGACAGCTGATCATGTCGGCCGTGGTTGACCATTTCGGCTTTTTCGGTTCCGAAAAGGTGGCGTTCCATGCAAACCGTCTGCCCGGTTTTCTCTGCATTCTGGCCGGTGTCTTTGTCATTAATTTTGTGGGAGCAGATTCCTTTACCTCCGTTCCCAACAAGGGGCTTCTGTTCCTGCTTCTTTTATTTGCCATCGGCATTGGCTGCATCACCGTATTTGCAAGAATGTTTAATTTTGAAGCCAGCCATTATGTGGGAAAAATTGCAGGCAGCTTTTATAATGCCGGTTTCGGTGCGATCATTGCCTTTTTCCTGTTCTTAGCCGCTTCCGGTTTCCGGATCCCCGCGGAAGGCTTCCTTATCGCTCCGAAGATCGCATATCTGACCGGACCGCTGGGTGCCTTTGCCTGTGTACTGAACAACATGGCATATTCAAAGATGAAGGTGTTCCATGCCACGATTTTCCTTCTTATCGGTCAGATCGGCGCCAGCATCGTTGCAGACCTGATCCTTCTTGGGAATTTCCCTATGGGAAAGCTTCTCGGCATCGCTGTTGTCTGCCTCGGTATCTTTCTGGACAAGCGGGCTGCTGTCCGGAAATAATCATCCTTCATAAGAAATTTTTTATCCCTGCGCCTGTTCTCACAGGCGCAGGCCTTTTATGTCCTTGATTCTCGAATATGTTTTGTGAGGATGTTGATAATAATGAAAAAAGATCTGACTACCGGAAACATCACTTCCACCATGCTTTGTTTTGCCTTTCCCATGATCCTTGGAAATCTTCTCCAGCAGCTTTACAACATTGCAGATACCCTGATCATCGGTCAGTTTTTAGGCTCCAATGCCCTGGCAGCCGTTGGCTCCGCCTATACACTGATGACCTTTCTGATCTCCATCCTGCTGGGCCTGTGCATGGGAAGCGGCGCCGTGTTTTCCACCCGTTTTGGGGAAAGAAATATGGAACAGCTCAAGTACAGTATTTCCGCTTCCTTTCTTCTGATAGCTGTCTGTACCATGGTTCTCAACGCAGCAGTTTTTATTTTCATCGACCCGATTATGCACCTGTTACAGATTCCTGATGAGATCTACGTCATGATGCGAAGCTATCTGTGGGTCATCTTTCTGGGAATCGCTGCTACCTTCCTTTATAACTTCTTTGCTTCTCTCCTGCGTGCCATCGGAAACTCGGTGATTCCTCTTCTGTTTCTCGGAATCTCCGCCCTTTTGAATATTGTCCTGGACCTGATCTTTGTACTGGTTGTTCACTGGGGTGCCCCCGGTGCGGCAGCCGCCACCGTGATCTCCCAGTACGTGTCCGGCATCGGAATTCTGATCTATACACTGGTGAAATTCCCTGAGCTTCGTCTTGAAAAGCGGCATATGAAGCTTAAAAAGGGCATGCTTCCGGAAATCTCCCAGTTTTCCTTTTTAACCTGCCTTCAGCAGTCCATCATGAACTTTGGAATCCTGATGGTTCAGGGGCGGGTCAACAGCTTTGGTCCAACGGTCATGGCCGCATTCGCAGCCGCCGTCAAAATTGATTCCTTTGCCTATATGCCGGTACAGGACTTCGGAAACGCTTTTTCCACCTTTATCGCGCAGAATTACGGTGCCAGGAAGATGGATCGGATCAAAAAGGGGATCCGGAGCGCTCTGATCACCTCTCTCGTATTCTGCCTGATTCTCTCTCTGACAGTCTGTCTCTTTGCAAGACCACTTATGATGATCTTTGTAAAAACCTACGAAACAGAAATTCTGACCATTGGCGTTCAGTATCTGCGGATCGAAGGAGCTTTTTACTGCGGAATCGGATGTCTGTTTTTGCTCTATGGTCTTTACCGGGCCATTCAGAAACCTGGCATGTCTGTGGTTCTCACCATTGTCTCTCTGGGAACCCGTGTGATCCTGGCTTATACTCTCTCCGCTATTCCTGCGGTAGGCGTCATCGGCATCTGGGTCTCCGTTCCAATCGGCTGGTTCCTTGCTGATGCCCTGGGGCTTGGCTATTACTGGCTCCATAGGAAACACATTCTGCCGGGCTCTGTCACCTCACAGAACGGCTGTCTATGAGTTTCTGAAGCCGAAGGGGCTGTAAAATAAGTCCCTGATTAAGAAGCGCCAACTCCGGCAAATGTCGGTTTTGGCGTTTCTTTGTATGAATTTTTCTATTTCTGAGCAAGTCTGCATCTTTTGGTATAAAAAATGG
>NZ_JASGBQ010000014.1 GCF_030053595.1 Fusibacillus kribbianus | reverse complement strand
CTTTTAAGGGCAGCTGAGAATGTGGTGCAGTTGGCAGACTTTCAGTGCGCCTTCCGGGCGCAAGCAGGCAACAGCCCCTTATAGGGGCAGAACAAGCCACCGGCTAAGCCGGTGGTCTTGACTCAACCAGCAGCTTTTTCGCCATACTGTTTTTTGAGCACCGGTGTAAACCGCAAGGGTGTTTTCGATTGCAGAAACCGGAAGGGAGCACTTTTATGCAATATGATCAAATGGAGCAGGGCATCTTTAAGGGACGGCCAAACCGTTTTTTGGCAGATGTGGAGCTAATAGGCGCCTCAGGAGGAGCCGGCAGGACAGTGCGGTGCCATGTGAAAAATACAGGCCGCCTGAAGGAGCTTTTGATCCCGGGAAGGACGGTATGGATCGAACATTGTGATAAGCCGGAGCGGAAAACAAAATATTCCCTGATCGCCGTGGAAAAGCCTGCGGATAAGGGAGAACGCGTCCTTGTGAATATCGATTCCCAGGCGCCCAATGAGGCAGCTTTCCAGTGGGTGAAACAGGGGGCCGGTGGGATATTTAAGGAGATTCAACTGGTGCAGAAAGAAAAGAAATTTGGAAATTCCAGATTTGATCTGTATATCGAAGCCGATGGAAGAAAATGCTTTATGGAGGTCAAGGGGGTGACCCTTGATGTGGATGGGGTGGCCAGGTTTCCCGATGCACCCACAGAACGGGGCGTCAAGCATGTGGAAGAGCTGGCGGCCTGTCTGGATGCCGGTTATGAGGCGTACATTCTGTTTGTCATTCAGATGAAGGGAATTCATGCCTTTGAACCGAACGATGTAACCCACCCCCAGTTTGGGCGGACGCTTCGGGAAGCGTCCGCGGCGGGGGTAACGGTGCTCGCCTGTGACTGTATCGTTACAGAAACCTCCATGACCATTGACAGGCCGGTAACGGTCCGCCTGTAACGATACCATCGGCTACAGCAGCCGTCTATAATTTAATGATCCTCATCATATCGATGGCACTGTTTTGCTCATGCGGGCCGCCGGAGATGACAATGGTATCTCCCTCTTCCACAAGCCCTGAGTGGAGTGCGATCTCCTCCGCGTGGGCAAAGAGGCTGTCGGCGCTTCCCTGCTCCTCCGCCTGGAAGGGGCAGACACCCCAGGTGAGAGAGAGCTGGCGGAGGGCTTTTCGGTCCACAGTCGGTGCGATGACCGGCACGGCAGGCCGGTAATCGGCGATCATGCGGGCGCTCCGGCCGGTCCGGGTGACAGCCACGATGGCTTTGGCATCCAGGTAATGGGCGGAGGTGATGGTTGCGATACCAACGGCCACTGCAGGGATCCGCTCCAGGCACAGAGACTCATGGAGCTCGGAAAACCGTTTTTTGTAATTGATGCACTTTTCGGTGGCTTCGGCAATCTCAGCCATGGTGCGGACCGCTTCGGTGGGATAATCACCTGCCGCAGTTTCACCGGACAGCATAATGGCGGTGGTTCCGTCATAGATGGCGTTGGCCACGTCGGACACTTCTGCTCTGGTGGGACGGGGACTGTGAGTCATGGATTCCAGCATCTGGGTGGCGGTGACACAGTGCTTGCCGGCCTGATAGCATTTTTTGATGATGGTTTTCTGGATGCCGGGCAGCTCCCGGAAGGGGATTTCCACACCCATGTCGCCGCGGGCGACCATGATGCCGTCGGAAAGCTGCAGGATCTCGTCCAGATTTTCAATGCCCTGGGTGTTCTCGATCTTTGCGATGATCTGGATCCGCTTTCCGCCGTTGTCATCCAGAAGCTTCCGGAGCTTGCGGATATCATCGGCTGTCCTTGTGAAGGAGGCAGCCACAAAATCCACATCCTGCTGGATCCCGAAGAGGATATCGTTCCTGTCGGTCTCGCTGATATAGGGCATGGGAATATCAAGATTAGGGATATTGATACTCTTGCGGTTGCTGATCCTGCCGCCGTTGATGACGCGGCAGATGACATCGGCTCCGTTTATGCGTTCCACGAACATGGCGATCTTTCCATCGTCGATCAGGATCCTGGTACCGATGGTCACGCAGCCGGACAGGCCGTCAAAGCTTAAGCCGATTCCTGTTTCATTGCCGGGTTCAGAGGAAGTGGTCAGGGCAAAGCTCTGGCCGGCATCCAGGATCACATAACCGTTTTCAAAATCACGAAGGCGGATCTCCGGCCCCTTGGTGTCCAGCAGAAGGGCAGTGGGACGGTTCATTTCAGCACTGATGCGCTTTACCCGGTCCATACGGATCTTCTGCTCCTCATGGGAGCCGTGGGAAAAATTGAATCTGGCACAGTTCATGCCGCCGTTGATCAGCGCCCGGATGGCTTCGTCGCTGTCGACGGCCGGTCCCATGGTACAGATGATTTTTGTCTTTCTCATGAGCAAACTCCTTTTTCCTATACAGAAACTTGACTTGTTTTTGACAGCTAAATTTTGTATAATCGTAATCGTATGGGAAGTCTTCCCGGAAAAAATTTGTTTCTATCATAGAATACATTGGAAAAAATATCAAGTAAAAATTATGACAGCAGACGGGACATCGCCTCAGGAAGGGGAATGCACTATGACGACTAAATGGATAAAAAGAAGGCGTTCGAGGATCATACACGGGATCATATTTGCAGCGGCACTGATTGTGTTTCTTTATTCCGGCTTCCAGCTGCTTCAGATCTTTGGCGAATACAAGCGGGGAAGCGATGAGTACCAGGACCTTGCGGGAGCGGCAGATAAGATCCTGTCTTCGGCAGAAGAAAACATCAAAGAAAACGGAGATCTGCAGGGCCAGCCCGCAGCGGAGGAGGACTCCGGTGCCTGGAAGGAGCTTTATGAGACCATGAGCCGCGACAATGAGGATTATGTGGGCTGGATCGTCATTGAGGACACGAAGATCAATTATCCCATCGTGCAGGGATCCGACAACGATTATTATCTGTCCCATACCTTTGAGGGAAAGGAAAATTCCTCCGGAACTCTTTTTGTGGATTACCGGATCGAGGAAGGGATGGAGGGAAAGCATGTCCTTGTCTACGGACATAATATGAAAAACGGTTCCATGTTTGCAGGCCTCAAAAAGTACCGGGAGGATGAATTTTATGAGCAGCACAAAACCTTCCGGGTGTACACGAAAACGGGGCTGTATACGTATGAGATTTTTGCGGTCCGGGAGATTCCGGCAGACAGCGATGCGTATACCTTATGGTTTGCCGATGACGCAGATTTTATGAGCTATATTAAAAAAATGCAGGCGGATTCCATTCAGAGTACGGGCGTGACCGTGGAGCCGGGAGATCAGATCATAACCCTGTCCACCTGTGTCAACAATAATGTGGACAGACTCATCATCCAGGCGAAACGTTTATAATCTTAAGCCTGAAGGGCGAGAGTACGTAAAAAAATACTTGCAATATTTAAAAAAATGAGGTATGTTATATTGCAGATGGAGCCGGAGCTCCGGAAATAGACTTGGTAATCGAACGAAGGCGTTCCATAAAGGGCGCCTTCTCTTTATTTGTCAGGTCCGAGGATAAGAAAATATGGAGGAAAAATCTATGTGTGAAAAGGTAATGAACGTGGAAGAGATCTTCAATGAAAACGTGTTTACCATGGGAAAGATGAAGGAACGTCTGCCCAAAAAGGTTTATGCAGAGGTTAAGAATGTCATTGACCATGGCGGAGAGCTTTCTCTTGCGACGGCGGATGTGGTGGCCAAGGCTATGAAGGACTGGGCCGTGGAGCACGGCGCAACCCATTATACCCACTGGTTCCAGCCGCTGACCGGAATCACCGCAGAGAAGCATGACGCCTTTGTGACCAACCCCGATGCAGAGGGACATATGCTGATGGAGTTTTCTGGCAAGGAGCTGATCAAGGGCGAGCCGGATGCATCCTCCTTCCCCTCCGGCGGTCTGCGTGCGACCTTTGAGGCAAGAGGCTATACTGCATGGGACTGCACTTCACCGGCATTTATCAAAGAGGATGCCACCGGTGCGATCCTCTGTATCCCCACTGCCTTCTGCTCCTATAAGGGCGAGGCTCTGGATAAAAAGACACCGCTGCTTCGTTCCATGGAGGCACTTTCCGAGCAGGCTCTCCGTATCGTCCGTCTTTTCGGCAACACGGAAGCAACCAAGGTAACTGCTTCTGTTGGACCTGAGCAGGAATACTTCCTGGTTGACCGGGATCTGTATCTGCAGAGAAAGGACCTGATCTACGCAGGACGTACCCTTTTCGGCGCTCCCGCTCCCAAGGGACAGGAGATGGATGACCACTACTTTGGTGTCATCAAAGAGCGTATCGGTTCTTATATGAAGGATCTGAACGAGGAGCTGTGGAAGCTGGGCATTTCCGCCAAGACGCAGCACAATGAGGTTGCTCCCGCACAGCATGAGCTGGCTCCCATTTTCAATACGGCAAACATTGCAGTTGACCACAACCAGCTGGTTATGGAGACTATGAAGAAGGTTGCCACCCGCCACGGTCTGGCCTGCCTGCTTCATGAGAAGCCTTTTGCAGGTGTCAACGGTTCCGGTAAGCATGACAACTGGTCCATCTGCACTGACAACGGAGTAAATATGCTGGATCCCGGCGATACGCCCAACCAGAATATTCAGTTCCTGCTGGTTCTGGCCTGCATCATCAAGGCTGTGGATGTTCACGCTGACCTGCTTCGTCAGTCTGCTTCCAACGTGGGCAATGACCATCGCCTTGGCGCCAATGAGGCACCGCCCGCCATTATCTCCATGTTCCTCGGCGAACAGCTGGAGGATGTGGTAAAACAGCTGATCGAGACCGGCGAGGCTTCCTCCTGTAAGGAAGGCGAGAGACTTTACACCGGTGTCAGCACCCTGCCTGATCTTCAGAAGGATGCCACCGACAGAAACAGGACCTCACCCTTCGCCTTCACCGGAAATAAATTTGAATTCCGTATGGTCGGTTCCTCCGATTCCATCGCAAGCCCCAACACCACGCTGAACTCCATTGTTGCGGAGGCATTCTGTGAGGCTGCCGATATCCTGGAGAAGGCCGATGATTTCGATATGGCGGTTCATGATCTGATCAAGCAGTACCTGACTGAGCATCAGAGAATTATCTTCAACGGCAACGGCTATTCCGATGAGTGGGTGGAAGAGGCTGAAAGAAGAGGACTTCCCAACATCAAGTCCATGGTAGATTCTGTGGCGAGCCTGACTACAGAGAAGGCAGTTAAGCTTTTCGAGAAGTTCCATATTTTCACCAAGGCCGAGCTGGAATCCCGTGCAGAGGTTCTCTATGAGACCTATGCAAAGGCCATTAACATCGAAGCTCTGACTATGGTAGATATGGCCGGAAAGCAGCTGATTCCCGCTGTGATCACCTACACTACCGAGCTGGCAGCATCTGTCAGCACAGTGATCGATGCCTGCCCTGAGGCAGATGTCAGCACACAGAAGGAGCTCCTGATCGAGACCTCCTCCCTTCTTGCAGAGGGCCAGAAGGCACTGAAGGCACTGAAGGCTATTACGGCAAAGGCTGCCGCCATGGAAGAGGGCGAGGCTCAGGCAAGAGCATACCACGACGAGGTAATGCCCGCCATGGCTGCACTTCGCGCACCCTTTGACAAGCTGGAGATGATCGTGGATAAGGAACTCTGGCCGATTCCTTCCTACGGCGATCTGACCTTCGAGGTATAGGATTCAGGAACTTTTAAGAAATAAAGCGTTCTGCGGGACACGGGAGCTTTCTCCTGTGTCCCGTTTCCTTTGCCGGAGTGGGAAAGGACTGCTTTTCAGACATAAAAAACCCCTGTTTTGACGAGAAACAGGGGTTTTTTATATGATAGTAAAAAGGGAGGAGAGCTGAAGAACAGCTCATGTTATGAAAAAATATTGAGGCATTAGCTTTGGCCTTTGCTCCGAATATTGTCAATGATCTTTTGTGTGTTGGCGCTTGTTTTGTATCTTATGGTTATAGTATATGAGCTAATCGTGAAGAAATCATGCCCGGTTTGTAAAAAGATTTTGAATGATATTTGAACAAAATATGAACAAAACCGTGACTTGAATATATTTTCACAAACTGTTACAATAACGATAGTGTTCACTGGCGTGCAGCCACAGAAGCGGCAGAAGCAGCTTCTGAGAAGCCTGATTTAAAAATAATAAAAAGAGAGGAACAGAAAATGGCGGAGACAAAAAATCCTGTAGTTACCATTGAAATGAAAGACGGAGGCATTATCAAAGCGGAGCTTTATCCTGAGATCGCCCCCAATACTGTAAACAATTTTATCAGTCTGGTGAAGAAGGGGTTCTATGATGATCTGATCTTTCATCGGGTGATCCGTGGGTTCATGATCCAGGGCGGATGTCCTCTGGGACAGGGAACAGGCGGTCCCGGTTATCAGATCAAGGGTGAGTTTGCCATGAACGGCGTTGCAAATCCTCTGGCTCACGATCCCGGCGTCCTTTCCATGGCCCGTGCCATGCATCCCGATTCTGCCGGCTCCCAGTTCTTTATCATGCACAAGAAGGCGCCTCATCTGGACGGACAGTATGCGGCCTTCGGTAAGGTCATTGAGGGGATGGATGTGGTGAATGCCATCGCCGAGACGGCTACCTCCTATGCCGACAGACCGGTGAAAGAGCAGAGAATGAAGACGGTGACTGTGGAGACCTTCGGGGTCGATTATCCGGAACCGGAAAAGTGCTGATCGGATGAATACATGAAGGACCGCCCCGAATGAACCGGGACGGCCCTCCATGTCATATAATAATATAATGTGAGGGAAAACTAGTGTTGGCAGTTACTGCCTACGCTAATACAAAAAAAGACGGCGCGCTCGGGGATACAAGCACGCCGTTGTTTTTGTATGTTTTTATTATAAATAAAATTTTCCAAAAGTCAAAGGTTTTATTAAAAAAAGATTGTATTTCTTCCTGTACAATTCTATACTGGTAATAGAATACCGAGGAGGTGTCTGATGAATATCGATATCAGAAGGGAAACGGAAGAGCTTCGCAATTATGTGGTCAATTTGAGAAAGCATTTTCATATGAACCCGGAGCTTTCTCTGGAAGAGTGGGAGACCTCAAAGCGGATCAAACGGGAGCTTGAGGAGATGGATATCCCTTATATGGAGGTGGCCGGAACCGGCGTGATCGGCATTCTGGGAAAGGAAGGTCCTGTGATCGCCCTGAGAGCCGATATGGATGCTTTGAAAATTGAGGAGCAGACAGATGTCGGTTATAAATCCTGCGTGCCGGGAGTGATGCATGCCTGCGGCCATGATGCCCACACGGCGTCCCTGCTTGGCGCGGCGAGAATCTTAAAAAACCATGAGGAGGAGTTAAACTGTACGATCAAGCTCCTGTTCCAGCCGGCGGAGGAGATCTGCCGGGGCGCCAAGATGGTCATGGAATCCGGTTATCTGGATCATGTGGAGCAGATGTTTGGCCTTCATGTGTTTGCGGATATCCCGGTGGGCTATGTGAATATTGAGCCGGGTCCCCGGATGGCGGAGTCGGATCTGTTCAAGATTACCATAAAAGGACGTCAGGGGCATGCCGGAAAGCCGCAGCAGTGTGTGGATGCCACGGTGACAGCGGCTGCGACCATCATGAATCTGCAGCAGATCGTCAGCCGGGAAACGAATCCCATCGATTCGGCGGTGGTAAACATCGGACATCTGGTCAGCGGTACGGTGCGGAATGCAGTGGCCGGCTCCGCCTTCATGGAGGGTACGGTGCGGACCTTCTCCAGAGCGGAGGGAAAGCGGATCGCCGCCGCAGTCCGCCGCGTTGCCATGGGGACTGCAGCTGCCTATCATGCGACGGCTGATGTGGAATATGTACTGGCAGCCCATCCGGCGGTGGACAACGATGCCGAGGTGGCGGAAATTGCCTTTGCGGGTGCCCGGAAGGCCTTTGAGGAAGATGCTTTTATTGAGGTGCCCAAAATGATGCTGGGTGAAGATTTTTCTGTCTACCAGCAGCGGATCCCCGGAGCCTTCGCTTTTGTGGGAGCGGGCAATGAGGAGATGGGACGGGCCTATCCCAATCATCATGAGAAATTTAACATTGATGAGCGTGCTGTGACCAATTCGGTCATGCTGTATGTCGCTTATGTGCAGGAATATGTGAACAGGCGGGAGCAGGAGGCAAAAGGACTCAGTACGGAGCGGCAGGCGTTTGTCCAGGAGGGCGGACTGCGCAGCCGGTTCCAGAAGCTTAAAAAAGAGCGGGAAGCCGCGAAAAAGTGAAAAAATGGGGAAAAAGCCCCGGGAGAAGAATTGTATTTTGACAGGAGATTGTGTATACTATAAGTATTATGTATACAAAATACTGCGGAGCATGTTATGAGAGAGGAATTGAGTCTTCGGGCCTACGGAAAAATCAATCTGGGGCTGGATGTGATAAGAAAAAGACCGGACGGGTATCATGAGGTGAAAATGGTCATGCAGACTGTTAGCCTCTATGACAGCCTGAGGCTGAAAAAAAAGGAAGAACCCGGGATCGAGGTGCGGACAAATCTCCCGTTTCTCCCCACCGGACCGGACAATCTGGTGTACCGGGCTGCAGAGCTCCTTCTGAAGGAATTTGGCATAGGGGAAGGCCTTTTCATCGATCTGTATAAAAAGATCCCTGTGGCAGCAGGGATGGCAGGCGGAAGCAGTGATGCGGCAGCGGTGCTGGTGGGAGTCAACCGTCTTTTTAAGCTGAGGCTTTCCAGAATCGGGCTTATGGAGAGAGGCGTTTCCCTGGGTGCCGATATTCCCTATTGCATCATGAGGGGAACAGCTCTGGCAGAGGGAATCGGGGAGAAGCTTACGAAGCTTCCGCCCATGCCGGATTGTGCGATCCTGTTGGCGAAGCCACCCATCAGTGTATCCACAAGATTTGTTTACGGAAATCTCAGGGCGGACAGTCTTCCCTGGCATCCGGATATTGACGGGATGACGGAGGCACTGGCGGAGGGAAGTCTTTCGGGAATCACGGCCCGTCTGGGCAATGTGCTGGAGACGGTAACTATTCCGGCCCATCCCCAGATTCAGAAAATAAAAGATGTGATGTCGGAAAACGGAGCGGAAGCGGCGCTGATGAGCGGCAGCGGCCCCACGGTTTTCGGGATCTTTAAGGATAAAGAAACGGCAGGCAGGGCAGGCAGGAAGCTGCGGTCTGCAGGATTGGCAAAACAGATTTATACGGTGAGGCCATTTAATGTGTGCAGAAATGGCCGGAGGTGACAGATGGACGGACTGAAAGTGAATGAAAATGAATATTTACCGCTGCGGGACGTGGTGTTTAATACCCTTCGCAGGGCGATCCTTCGGGGAGAACTGGTACCCGGGCAGAGACTGATGGAGATTCAGCTGGCGGAAAAAATGGGAGTCAGCCGTACCCCGGTGCGGGAAGCCATCCGCAAGCTGGAGCTGGAGGGGCTGGTGGTAATGATTCCGAGAAAGGGAGCTGAGGTGGCACATATCTCCGGCAAAAATCTCCGGGATGTGCTGGAGGTGCGGCGTGCGCTGGAGGAACTGGCCGGAGAGCTGGCCTGTGAGCGCATGACAGAGGAGGAATTCCGCCTTCTGGAGCAGGCCAATCATAAATTTACTGGGGTTGTGGGCAGCGACGATATCACAGTCATTGCCCAGGCGGATGAAGCCTTCCACGGACTGATCTATCAGGCCACGGAGAATGAACGGCTGATCCAGATGGTGAACCATCTGCGGGAGCAGATGTATCGGTACCGGATCGAGCACATCAAGGACCGCTCTCAGAGAAAAGTCCTTGTACAGGAGCACCAGGAAATCATGCGCGCATTGGCGGCTCGGGATGTGGAGGCTACCAGGAGAGCCATACGCAATCATATTAACAAGCAGGAAGTGGCTGTGTCAAAAAATATCAGGGAGCAGGAAAAATGACATTTAAAGAACGATATCTGGCCGGAGAGATCGAATTTGAGGGAATCGATGATTATATTGCCGACTGGAATGAAAGCGACGATCTTCGTACGCTTCGGGAGTATCTGGGACTGAATGCAGAAGAGGAGGACGTCTGGATCGACGAAAGTGACGAGGCGCTCAAAGCGCTTTTGGACAGACAGAGGGGCTAAAACAGCCCCTCCAGCCATTCTATGAGACGAAAGCGGACCCGAATCTCTTTCGGGGAGCTGTCGGAGGTGTCTGAGGCAGAGCGGTCCTCTGTCTGGAGAGCCGCATAGGTGTCCTCGTCCAGAATGGTGCGCAGCTCCTCCTTGGATTCCTCCGGCACAACGCCCCAGGCGGCATCCACGAAGCAGAGGGAGGGGTAGAGAACACACCACCAGTTTTTACCGGCACCGTCTCCGATGACGATGCGGAAGGCCTCATAGGTGCCGCAGGGGAAGGTGAGATCTCCGTAGACCTTAGTGGGAAAATACCAGGGTTCCAGAAAGAGGGACACAGGATAGTCAAAGCCCTCCTTTTCAATGACTGCTTCGGCAGTTTTTTGTATTTCTGTTTTATGGGTCTTTAAGAAGGCCTTCGTCTCCTCAAGTCCGGAATCTTCGGGAAGGTTTTCTTCAATATAATGGAGCACGGCAGCCTTGACGGTAAGCTTGAGGGCCTGATCCTCGTCGGAATCGCTGTTGGCGAGAATATGGAACCGGAGGATCTTTTCAGAAAGCTCCTGGTGGATGGCCGTCACGGTTCGGGAGGCGGAAAAGCAGAGAAAGCCTGCGCCTGCACAGAGAAGGAAAAGCAAAAGGGAAAGAATGATCCGTTGTTTTTTCATAAATAGCAGCTCCTTTATGTAGATTGGTATAAAAAGAGTTTTCCCTGTTTTCGGAATTTATTACAATTAAACATTGAAGAAGTGAAAAAAGCAGGGTACAATGAGAAGTGAAATTTTGACAGAAAGAAGGAATGAAAGTGGAAAAACAGACAGTGGCAGTACTCTTTGGAGGACAGTCGTCCGAACATGAAATTTCCTGCATTTCAGCAGCGACCGTGATTGAGAATATCAATCGGGATAGATACGATGTGATTTTGATCGGCATTACCGAGGACGGAAGATGGCTTCTCACCGAATCGGTGGAGGAGATCCGTTCCGGCGCGTGGAAAAACGGAACCGTCAGGGCGGTCGTTTCTCCCGACAACGGACACCACGGCGTACTTCTCATTGACGGGGAGCAGATAACCTGCCGGAGAGTGGATGTGGCGTTTCCAGTTCTCCATGGCCTTTACGGCGAGGACGGCACGGTTCAGGGTATTTTTGAACTGGCCGGGATCCCGTATGTGGGCTGCGGCGTGCTGGCATCGGCCGTCTCCATGGATAAGCTTTATACAAAAATTATCGTGGATACTTTGGGAATCCGTCAGGCCGGATATGTGGCTGTCCGGAAAGAGGAGCTTTCCCGCATGGATGAGGTGACGGCACGGGTGGAAGCAGCCCTTGCTTATCCGGTGTTCATAAAGCCCTGCAATGCAGGCTCTTCCAAGGGCGTTTCCAAGGCGGGCAACAGGGAGGAACTGATTTCCGGTCTTCTTGAGGCCGCAAACCATGACAGAAAGATCCTGGTGGAGGAGACCATCATCGGCCGGGAGATCGAGTGTGCAGTCCTGGGAGGCACCGAGGTGAAGGCCACCGGTGTCGGAGAGATCCTGGCAGCGGCAGATTTTTATGATTTTGAAGCAAAGTATCACAATGCCGAGTCCAAAACCGTTCTTGATCCGGAGCTTCCGGCGGAAACGGTGGAGGAGATCCGGAGAGATGCCGTTGCCATTTTCAAGGCGGTGGACGGCTTTGGTCTTTCCCGGGTGGATTTCTTTGTCACCAGAGACGGGGGCGAGGTCGTGTTCAATGAGATCAACACCCTTCCCGGATTTACCGCCATCAGCATGTATCCCATGCTTTGGGAAAACAGGGGGATCGCAAAGCCTCAGCTGGTTGAGAAGCTGATCCAGATGGCGTTTTCCAGAAAGGAGAGATAAATGGGAGTCAACGCACCCATTGGAGTCTTTGATTCCGGAGTGGGAGGGCTTACGGTGGCCCGTGAGATCATGCGGCAGCTTCCCGATGAGCGCATGGTTTATTTCGGGGACACGGCGCGGCTTCCCTACGGAACCAAGTCCAAGGAGACAGTGATCCGTTTTTCCAGGCAGATCGTCCGTTTTTTAAAAACAAAGAATGTGAAGGCCATTGTGGTGGCCTGCAATACGGCCACGGCCCAGGCACTGGAGGAACTGAGAAAGGAATCGGACATTCCCGTCATCGGCGTCATTGATGCGGCGGCCAGGGTGGCCAGCACGGTTACCAGAAATGACCGGATCGGGGTGGTGGGGACCACCGGGACCATCGAGAGCGGGATGTACACAAGGGTCTTAAAGGAGTATAATCCCAGAGTCCAGGTATATGGTAAGGCCTGTCCGCTTCTGGTATCTCTGGTGGAGGAGGGATGGCTCCATGATCCTGTCACCGAGGAGGTGATCAGTCGTTATCTGAAGGACCTGGAATATAAATCCATTGATACGCTGATCCTTGGCTGTACCCATTATCCGCTGCTTCGTTCTGCCTTCCGTAAGGTGGCAGGCGAGGATGTGACGTTAGTGAATCCGGCCTACGAGGTGGCTGTGGAGTTGAAGGAGATTCTGGACGAAAAAAAGCTTTCCTGTGACGGGGAAGTGGATCAGGCAGGGAAAAAGTATGAGTTTTTCGTCAGCGATGCTGCAGAAAAATTCTGTGATTTTGCAAATTCGATTCTGCCCTATGACATAGAGCGGGTTCAGCAGATCAACATCGAAGATTTTGACTGAGGAAAGCTTTCAAGAGGAGAGTACATGCAGAAAGATGTGATTCTGTTTATGGCGAGCCGCCAGGCAGGCGGTGCCATAGAAGAAGACCGGGTGGAGGTCATCACCGCAGGTCAGTATTATAAGAAAAACGGAGCTCATTTCGTGGTTTATGAGGAGCTTTCCGAAGATGGCCGAACGGCAGCCAGAAATATGATAAAGATCCGGGACGGAAAAACCGAGGTCATAAAAAATGGAGAAGCCAGTGTCCATATGGTCTTTGAGCTCCATAAAAAGAATTTTTCCTATTATGATATGCCTTATGGAAAAATGATGGTGGGTCTTGAGACGGAAAGAATGGATTGTACGGAGGAGGAAGACAGGCTTTCTCTGCTGCTTCAATACCGCCTGGAAGTGGATTATCAGTATATGGCAGACTGTACGGTGGAAATCAGAATTGAATCAAAAGATACCTGTGAAATAAAGCTGGGGTGACGGCAATGGCCGCCGCCCCTTTTACAATTCATGGAGTTCGGAAATTTCGTCCTTTGTCAGGGGACGAAAGGCACCGGGAGCCAGCGCTTCATCCAACACAAGGGAGCCCATAGAGACACGCCTGAGATGGGTCACAGGTTTTCCGATGGCCTGGAACATCCGTTTAACCTGATGGAATTTTCCTTCGTGGATGGTAAGTTCTACCAGACTGGAAACGGCTGGCTCTGCTCCTTTGACGGGACAGAGATCGGAGGAGAGCAGCCTGGCCTTTGCCGGCAGGGTGGGAGCCTTTTCTCCGATGTCGACCCCGGCTTCCAGCTTTCTCAGATCGCTGTCGGTGACAGCTCCGGCGGCCCGGACCAGGTAGGTTTTGTCCACATGGTGTCTGGGAGAGAGCAGATGATGGGCAAGGGCTCCGTCATTGGTAATGAGGAGCAGCCCTTCGGTATCCTTGTCCAGACGGCCGACCGGAAAAAGCTCCTTTCCAGGGGCATCCTTCAAAAGGCTCAGCACCGTGGGAGCCGTATTGTCGTCGGTGGCGGAAACGTATCCGGCCGGTTTGTTGAGCATATAATAAAAAAATTCCGTGTAGGTAAGCTGCCGGCCCTGACAGACCACCAGATCCCTGTCCGGCGATATTTTCTGCTCCGGCTTTTTTACCGGCTCTCCGTTGACCGTGACAAGGCCCTTCCGGAGAAGCGTTTTTACCTGGCTTCTTGTGCCGACGCCGGAATCGGCCAGAAATTTATCGAGTCTTACCGGTTTCATGGTCACTCCTTTTCTGCAGCTGCCCTGGCAGGGGAAACGTCGATCTTCCTGGCGAACAGTGCAAACAGGAAAGCTGCTGAAGCGAAGGCGAAGCAGAGCCAGAATACTGTCCGGCTTCCCGATGCCTCATAGACGCCGCCGAAGATCAGACTGAAAATGGCACGGCCTCCCATGAATACAGCGTTGTAAATGGAGGCGGCGGAGCCGATGGAATCCTCAGGGACGACCTTTCCGATATACTGTACATTGAGCCCTGTGGTGCAGGCGGTCGTCAGGAAGGTGAGGAGGGACGCCGCAAAGAAGAGCGGGACATTGGGTACCCAGGCAAACAGGAACATCCGAATGCTCATGGCTGCAGCAGAACAGAGGAAGAGCCTGCGGAAGCCCAGCTTCGGCAGCAGATATTTATTTAATAATAGAAGAAACAGGATCTCCGGACCTGCACCGAGCATGGAATAGATGCTTACCAGATATTCCGGTGCATGGAGGGTGGAAACCAGATGAAGGGAGGCATAGGCGGTTACCACCTCCGCCAGTCCTCCTGTCAGCAGAGCGAAAATAATAATGAAGAGAAAACGGGAATTCTTCAGAAGAGAACGGATATCTCCCGATTTCACTTCCTCTTTTTCCTTTTCCTGGGAAACCGGTTTTTCCGATTTCTTCGGCAGGAAGAAAATGTTCACCAGGGAACAGGCCATGGCTGCCATGAAGAAACGGAAGAAAATGTGATCGAGTCCAAACTGGCGTACAAGAAACGCGCAGAGAGCGCTTCCGGTGATCCAGCCGATGCAGCCAAAGCAGCGGATGCTGCCGTAGGGGCTCCCGGAATCGGTGCAGTAGCGGATGGTCTGAGTATCCGCCATGGCAAGAATGGAGCATCGGTTCAGTTCAAAACCGATTCCCATGATGATCAGCAGGGCAAAGCCTGTCTGCATGGAAAGCAGAAAGGAAAACAGAATGGTTCCTGCGGTACAGATCATCAGAATTTCCCGGTATTTGCCGGTCCTGTCGCCGATGGCGCCGTAGAGCGGCATGATCACAAGCCCGGCTACCATGGAGACGGAGATAAAGCAGCCGATCTGAAATCCGCTCATATGCATGTACTGCTCCAGATAAACGCTGATGTAGGAGTCGTAGCAGCATAAAGCGATCAAAGTCAGCAGATAATAGAGACGGAAACGATTGGAATAATTCTTGGTCTGGTTCATGACGGTTCCTCTTTCTTCTCGCGAGTGATCAAGTGCCGGGAAAGTGATATGATTAGCCGCACTGTTGAGACGATTCTATCATGGACGCAGGGAACATGCAACCGGTTTTTCTGCTTTCCGGAAGGCGGACAGAACATTGACTGGAAGGGCAGATTCAGTTAAAATAAGAGAGGTGTTATATTAATGAAGAAACTATGCTGAAAACAAGGCACCGGGCAGGAGAGGAGACAGACGGAATATGGCAGAACGGATACCGAGAGCGGGGGAATTTTACCGGCATTTTAAGAACAGGCTGTATCAGATTGTGGCCGTTGCGGAGCATTCGGAGACCGGCGAAGCGATGGTGGTATATCAGGCAATGTACGGGGATTTTAAGATTTATGTGCGGCCTCTTGAATTGTTCACCGGAAGGGTGGACCGGGATAAATATCCGAAAGTGATTCAGGAGTACCGTTTTGAGCGGGTGAATCCTGCAGAGCTTTCTGACCGGAGCGGAAGGGAAGAAGAGCGTCCTGTGTTCAAAGCCCGGGGAAATGAGAGAACGGAAACGGGAAAAGTCCCTGCGGACGAGACAAAGGCGGCAAGGAGAGTTCTTCGAAAAAAAACAGAACGGGTACCTGTTGAGGAGACAAAAGGTCAGGAAAGGCAACGGGAAGAGGATACCTGGAAGAAGCCGGTCATAGGCATCCAGGTGATGCACGGACCTCTCACCGATTACGAAGATTATGGGGAAGCGGAGTTTGTTGCTGCCCAGGAGAAGGTGGTGATCCCCAGAGGCGGACGGGCAGAGCGGGCAGAGGATGAGCTTTGGGAATCTCTGACCGATGAGGCTTTGCAGGCTGCAGAGGCCTGTGGTGAGGAGGGACTTCAGGGCGGCGATACAGTCAGCCCCAAATTCCTTGATTTTCTGGAAGCCAGGACCTATGAGGCCAAGGCGGTGATCCTGGAATCTCTCCGCGAGGAGCTGGATGATGAGATGATCGACGGCCTTGCCATGGCTGTGGATGTGGAGATCCCGGCAGGCTCTCTGGATGAACGGTATCATCAGCTGGAGCAGTGTCTGAAAACCATGGCGCGGTACGAGGACACGCGGCTTCGATAGGCCTGTTTACCTGGTCTTATCCGAGAAATTCCGTAAAATTATGAAGATTTTTATTGACATTCTTTTTTTCACTATATATAATGATATGGCGTGCATAAAAGCAATGCTGTTTTTTGTGCGCAAAAACCGATAGTTACCAATTATACAGGAGGTGAAAAACATGCCCACATTCAACCAGTTAGTAAGAAAGGGTAGACAGACAACCGTAAAGAAGGCAACCGCTCCCGCTCTGTTAAAGGGATACAACTCTTTAAAGAAGAGAGCAACTGACGAAGCAGCTCCCCAGAAGAGAGGCGTCTGCACCGCAGTAAAGACCGCTACCCCCAAGAAGCCTAACTCAGCACTGAGAAAGATTGCCAGAGTACGTCTTTCCAATGGTATCGAAGTAACAAGCTATATCCCCGGTGAAGGCCACAACCTTCAGGAGCATAGCGTTGTACTGATTCGTGGCGGCCGTGTAAAGGACTTACCCGGTACCAGATACCATATCGTCAGAGGAACCCTCGATACAGCAGGTGTTGCCAACAGACGTCAGGCCCGTTCCAAATACGGCGCTAAGAGACCGAAGAAGTAAGGCAGTCATTGAAATTTGTATAAGTGCACGGAATGTAGCATATTTTTCCCTGTAAAACGGGTCCAAAATAGAGTTCACATAAACCGGGCGCGAACATACAAAAACGTGTGAGTACCGACGATTTAATGTAATCATAATTAAGGAGGGAAGTAACGTGCCGCGTAAAGGACATACCCAGAAAAGAGATGTGTTAGCAGACCCGCTTTACAATAACAAGGTTGTTACAAAGCTGATTAACAACATCATGTTAGACGGCAAGAAGGGTGTTGCTCAGAAGATCGTATACGGAGCCTTCGAGCAGGTAGCAGAGAAGACCGGCAAGCCTGCACTGGAGGTATTTGAAGCAGCAATGAACAATATCATGCCTGTACTGGAAGTAAAGGCTAAGCGTATCGGTGGTGCCACCTATCAGGTGCCCATCGAGGTTAAGCCCGAAAGACGTCAGGCGCTGGCTCTTCGCTGGATCGTTCTCTACTCCCGCAAGAGAGGCGAGAAGACCCAGGAAGAAAGACTGGCAAACGAGCTTATGGATGCAGCCAATAACACCGGCGCAGCCGTAAAGAAAAAAGAAGACATGCACAAGATGGCAGAAGCAAACAAGGCATTTGCGCATTACAGATTCTAAAAGGAGGAAAATCCCTTGGCTGGAAGAGAATATCCATTGGAGAGAACCAGGAACATTGGTATCATGGCTCATATCGATGCGGGTAAGACCACTCTGACAGAGCGTATCCTGTACTACACAGGCGTTAACTACAAGATTGGCGATACCCACGAGGGAACAGCCACCATGGACTGGATGGAGCAGGAACAGGAGAGAGGTATTACCATCACCTCCGCTGCAACCACCTGCCACTGGACACTGGAAAAAGAAACCAAACCCATGCCGGGCGCTCTGGAGCATCGTATCAATATCATTGATACCCCCGGACATGTTGACTTTACCGTTGAGGTAGAGCGTTCCCTGCGTGTACTGGACGGCGCTGTAGGCGTGTTCTGTGCAAAGGGCGGTGTAGAACCTCAGTCAGAAACTGTATGGCGCCAGGCTGATAAGTATAACGTACCCAGAATCGCATTCATCAACAAGATGGATATCCTGGGCGCAAACTTCTACAATGCAGTGGAGATGATCAAGACCCGTCTTGGTCACAACGCTGTGCCTGTTCAGCTGCCGATCGGCAAGGAAGATGACTTCAAGGGAGTAATCGATCTGTTTGAGATGCAGGCCTACATCTACAACGATGAGAAGGGCGACAACATCTCCATCACTGAGATCCCCGAAGACATGAAGGAGCAGGCAGAAGAATACAGAACTGCAATGATCGAATCCATCTGCGAGACAGATGATGATCTGATGATGGAGTATCTGGAGGGCGAAGAGCCTTCTACAGAAGCTCTGAAAGCAGCTCTGAGAAAAGCAACGATTTCCGTTGAAATTATCCCCGTACTGTGCGGTACTGCTTACAGAAACAAGGGCGTACAGAAGCTTCTGGATGCCGTTATCGAGTACATGCCCGCACCTACGGATATCCCTTCTATTAAGGGAACCGATATGGATGGCAATGAGGTTGAGAGACATTCCTCCGATGAGGAGCCTTTCTCCGCACTGGCATTCAAGATCATGGCTGACCCCTTCGTAGGAAAGCTGGCATTCTTCCGTGTGTATTCCGGTACCATGAATGCAGGCTCTTACGTGCTCAATGCCACCAAGGGCAAGAAAGAGCGTGTCGGCCGTATTCTGCAGATGCACGCCAACAAGAGAGCTGAGCTTGATAAGGTTTACTCCGGCGACATCGCAGCAGCAGTTGGATTCAAAGTAACAACAACCGGTGATACCATCTGTGACGAGCAGCATCCGGTTATCCTGGAATCCATGGAATTCCCGGAGCCCGTTATCGATATCGCCATTGAGCCCAAGACAAAGGCCGGTCAGGATAAGATGGGCGAGGCTCTCGCAAAGCTTGCAGAGGAGGATCCCACCTTCCGTGTATCCACCAACAAGGAAACAGGACAGACCATCATTGCCGGTATGGGCGAGCTCCATCTGGAGATCATCGTAGACCGTCTCCTTCGTGAGTTCAAGGTGGAAGCAAACGTTGGTAAGCCTCAGGTTGCTTATAAGGAGACCTTCACCAAGACCGTTGAGGTTGACAGCAAGTATGCAAAGCAGTCCGGCGGCCGCGGTCAGTACGGTCATTGTAAGGTTCGTTTCGAGCCCATGGATGCCAATGCTGAGAAGACCTACGAGTTCGCTTCCGAGGTTGTCGGCGGTGCTATTCCCAAGGAATACATTCCTGCTGTTGACGCAGGTATTCAGGAGGCTGCCAAGTCCGGTATCTTAGGCGGATTTGAAGTGCTTGGTATCAAGGCAACTGTATATGATGGTTCCTACCATGAAGTCGACTCTTCCGAAATGGCATTCAAGATCGCCGGTTCCATGGCCTTCAAGGATGCAATGGCAAAGGGCGGCGCAGTGCTTCTCGAGCCCATCATGAGAGTGGAAGTAACAACTCCCGAGGATTACATGGGCGACGTTATCGGCGATATCAACTCCCGCCGCGGACGCATCGAGGCTTTCGAGGATGTGAACGGTTCCAAGCTGATCAAGGGCTACGTTCCACTGTCCGAGATGTTCGGATATGCAACTGACCTGCGTTCCAAGACTCAGGGACGTGCAGCCTACTCCATGTTCTTTGAAAGATACGAGCAGGTACCGAAGAACGTTCAGGAAAAAGTTCTTGCCGAAAGAGGCAAATAAGGCTTGAAAAACCTGTAGTTTTGCAATATAATTGTATTCAGTCGTGAAACTTTGAAACGTAAATAAAATGAGAAGCCCGCCAGGGCAAATTTAAGGAGGACTTTTAAAATGGCTAAGGCTAAATTTGACAGAACAAAGCCGCATTGTAACATCGGTACAATCGGTCACGTAGACCACGGCAAAACCACTCTGACTGCTGCTATCACCAAGGTTCTGGCAGAGAGAGTTGCCGGAAATGAGAAGGTTGATTTCGAGAACATCGATAAGGCTCCCGAAGAGAGAGAGCGTGGTATCACCATTTCTACCGCTCATGTTGAGTATCAGACTGAGAAGAGACATTACGCACACGTTGACTGCCCCGGACATGCTGACTATGTAAAGAACATGATCACCGGTGCTGCTCAGATGGACGGTGCTATCCTCGTAGTTGCTGCTACTGATGGTGTTATGGCTCAGACCAAGGAGCACATCCTTCTGTCCCGTCAGGTAGGCGTACCTTATATCGTAGTATTCCTGAACAAGTGCGATATGGTTGATGACGAAGAGCTGATCGAGCTGGTTGAGATGGAAGTTACCGAGCAGCTGGAAGAGTATGACTTCAATGACTGCCCGATCGTAAAGGGTTCCGCTCTGAAGGCTCTGGAAGATCCCATGGGTGAGTGGGGCGACAAGATTATGGAGCTGATGGACACTGTAGACAGCTACATTCCTGATCCTCAGCGTGATACTGACAAGCCTTTCCTTATGCCCATCGAGGATATCTTCTCCATCACCGGCCGTGGTACCGTTGCTACCGGTAGAGTAGAGAGAGGTACTGTTCATGTATCTGATGAAGTTGAAATCGTTGGTATCAAGGAAGAGACCCGCAAGGTTGTAGTTACCGGCGTTGAGATGTTCCACAAGCTGCTGGATGAAGGTCAGGCTGGTGATAACATTGGTGCTCTGCTTCGTGGTGTTCAGAGAACTGAAATCGAAAGAGGACAGGTTCTTGCTAAACCCGGTTCTGTAAAGTGCCACAGAAAGTTTACCGCTCAGGTATACGTTCTGACCAAGGATGAAGGTGGACGTCATACTCCTTTCTTCAACAACTACAGACCTCAGTTCTACTTCAGAACAACTGACGTTACTGGTGTTGTAAACCTTCCCGAAGGCACTGAGATGTGCATGCCTGGCGACAACGTTGAGATGACCATCGAGCTGATCCATCCCATCGCTATGGAGCAGGGTCTTACCTTCGCTATCCGTGAAGGCGGACGTACCGTAGGTTCCGGAAGAGTTGCTTCCATCATCGAGTAATCTGCGCGAAAGCAATGAGATAAGCGCCAGTTAAGGCGATAATAATAGGGACTCCAAGTTCACTTGGAAGTCCCTATTTTATTGCCTGCGCGGGCATTTGACGAATGCCCGCGACCGAGGAAATGCGAAGCATTTGCGAGGGCGCTTATCGGCTTGCAGGCATTCCACTATCTTTATTTTTGCGATCGCCTTTGGCGATTTGAAGGAAAGCTTGCGATCTATGTGTCGGGAGCAGCCGGTTATTGTGCAGTTATCGCTTGCGGCGGCCGCAATCAATCTGATATTAAGTGCACTGGTCATGATCGGGCTGCCGGTGATCATCACGCAGATGCTGGAATTGGACGGTGAAACGTCAAATCGTCTGTATGGATATGCCGAAAGTGTCTTTGCCATGGGGGCCTTGTGCGGCGGAGCGGGAGCCGGTTTATTTGCTAAAAGGATAAAGGCAAAACACGGATATCTTTTACTGCTGTATGATGGATTGACTCTGATTCCGATCGGTCAGGCAATTTATGGAGGCTTGTTCGAGGTGCTCGGGAAACGAATATTCCTTTTGTTTTTTGCAGCTATGCTGTTGACGGGAATGCTGGCGTTATTGTTGAAAAGGATATTTCAAAAGCTGGAAGCGTTGCTGGAGTGATTGTCTTCCGGTATTACCGGGACTCCTGTTTCGGACGGCCTGATTATTAGTCACTTGACAACTAGTGAACACTAGCATATAATAAAGGAAGACTAGTGATCACTAGGATCTAGACGATTGAAGATATGGAAAGAGGAAACATATGACAACAAAGGAAAAGATCACAGAAGAGGCGCTGACCCTTTTTGCCCAAAAGGGTTATAAGGGAACAAGCGTTAAGAATATTGCCGATGCGGTCGGAATCAAAGACGCTTCCTTATATAACCATTTTAAGAGTAAGCAGGAGATCTTTGACTCGATCGTCGAATTGATCATGGAGCATATCTCCGGCCTTTCTCAGACACTGGGAATCCCGCAGTATGACAAATCGGATGCTCCTATCTCGGGTTTTTATATCAAACTTGATCTGGATGGTCTGAAAAAAATTACGAACGAAGCTTTTGTGTTTTATCTCACGGATCCATATATTTCCCGGTTCTGGCGGGTCGCTCATATGGAGCAATATGGAAATCCTCAGATCTATACCATGTTTCGAAAAATCTTTATGGAAGATGCGATTGCCTACCAGGAAAAGCTTTTTGCAGAGATGATGGAGCAGGAGGTGTTTTATCCGGGAGATGCAAAAGCAGCGGCAATCAGCTTTTATTCACCGATCTATCTGCTTTTGTCCATGTACAGTGATCAGCCGGAACGCAAGGAGGAGGCACTGGAAATACTTGACAGACAGATTGAAGAATTTTTTCGGATTTATCGAAAGAAGGATGAGGAGGAAGATTAAATGGGAGGAACGTGGAGCATACAGGAATATATGACGGCCGGTGTTGAGAATCTCGTCAAAAACGCAGTAAAAGTCACCTTGACAAATCCGGCACAAAGTGTTTTTATGGCCAGATTTGCAGCAGCGTCCAGAGCGGCATCCAGGAAACGGAAAATATCTGAGCAGGCAGGAGAACATATTCCGGCTTTTCTGATTGCCAGTATTACAAGCAGCTGCAATCTTCATTGTGCAGGCTGCTACGCCCGGGCAGTCCATTCCTGTACAGATGAGAAGCCGAAAGAGCAGCTTTCGGCAGAGGAGTGGGATGCTGTTTTTGCACAGGCAGAGGAGATGGGAATCAGCTTTATTCTTCTGGCAGGAGGAGAACCGATGATCCGCACAGATGTGATCGAAAAGGCCGGCAACAGACAGAATCTCCTGTTTCCGATTTTTACAAACGGAACGCTTTTGGATGATACCTATATGAGAATGCTGAAAAAATGCAGAAATCTCCTTCCCATCTTCAGCATCGAGGGAAAAGAAAAACAGACAGACGGCAGACGGGGAGAAGGGGTATATGAGAGGGTTCTTGCTGCCATGGAAGACCTGCAGAAAGAAAAACTGCTGTTTGGCTCTTCTGTAACGGTCACGAAAGAAAATCTGGAAGAGGTGACATCCGATGAATTTCTGAAAAAGCTGGAAGAACGGGGCTGTAAGGCACTGTTCTATGTGGAATTTGTGCCGATGTCGCCGAAACTAAAAGGTCTGGCACCAGGGGATGAAGAAAGAAAATACATGAACCGGCGCCTCTCGGAGCTCAGAAATAAATATTCGGATATGATCTTCCTGTCTTTCCCGGGAGATGAAATCTCCTCTGGAGGATGTATCGCTGCGGGAAGAGGCTTTTTCCATATCAATTCCCATGGCGGTGCGGAACCGTGCCCTTTTTCACCTTATTCCGATGTGAATGTCAGAGATACGTCTTTGAGAGAAGCACTTCATTCCGGGTTATTCATGAAATTACAGAATAACGGAACATTGACGGGAAATCATGAGGGGGGCTGTGTATTGTATGAGAAACGGGACGAGGTGGAAAGCTATTTGATACGTTTTTAGGCAATCGGAGGCTTTTTTGCGGAACGGATCATAGAAAAAGGTTGACTGTAAACCTGGTTTATACCTTACAATAATACATACAGAACTTTCTGCATGGAGGATTTGGTATGACAATAAAGGAAACAGAACAGATAACCGGTTTGACACGCTCCAACATTCGGTTTTATGAAAAAGAAAAACTGATCACTCCGATCAGAAACGAGGAAAATGGATATCGCGAATATTCAGAGGAAGATGTAAAAAATCTGAAAAAAATAGCTTATCTGAGAACCCTGGGAATCTCGATAGAAGATATCCGAAGACTTGTAAATAAAGAAGCCGATTTATTAGAGGTGGTAAAAAAGCAAAAAGGAATTTTAGAGGGGCAGATGTCGGAGCTGGAGCATGCAAAAATTCTCTGTGAACGTATGCTTCAGTCGGGAGAAGAGATAGATTATGCGGATCTGGATGTGGAGCAGTATGTTGCCGATCCGGACGATTACTGGAATAAAAACCGCAGCCTTTTGAAGTGGGATTCTGTCAGCTTCTTCTACCTGTGGGGCGGGAAGCTTGTATGGATCATCATAACAGTTGTCAGTCTGTTGACGGCGGCGGTTTCTTTCCGGTATCTGCCGGCGGAGATCCCTGTTCAGTGGAGCCATGGTATGGCAGTTTCCTTTGCGGACCGGAAATTCGTGTTTGCCTTTCCTGCTGCATGTGTCGTGATCCGGTTTCTGCTTCGACCATTCATTTGGAGATGGCTGAAAAAGAATATCATTGACTGTGATATGAGGGCAGACTACATTGCCAATTATTTGTGCTTTGTTGTCTTATCCGTAGAACTGTTTATCCTTCTCTATGTGAAAGAAATCGTAAGGCATGTGACCATCGTGCTTGCAGCGGACACGATTGTATTTTTCGGATTATTATGGATGGCTTTCCGTAAAAAAGCGGGGGACAGGCGGTGAAGCCGGTCTGACGCTTCAGCGGAAACAGGAATCGTAAAAAACTATAAAAAGATACAGCTTCTCATCGAGGCTGCATCTCGACTATTGCCTCTTCTTGTGGTATAATGCTTCTATTATGCAGTCACGGGAGGAGGCGTTTTCATGGGCGGACAGGAGACTGCAGGAACAAAATCCCATATCTGTATCGGCCTTTTGGCCCATGTGGATGCTGGCAAGACAACTCTTGCGGAGAGCATTCTTTATCTGACCGGCAGTATCAGAAAACCGGGGCGGGTAGATCATGGAGACGCCTTTCTGGACACGTATGCGTTGGAAAAGGCGAGAGGGATCACCATATTTTCCAAACAGGCGGAGTTTAAGCTGGGAGATCGGGATGTGACCCTTCTCGATACTCCGGGCCATGTGGATTTTTCGGCGGAGATGGAGCGGACTCTGCAGGTACTGGATGCGGCGGTGCTTGTCATCAGCGGTGCGGATGGGGTCCAGGGCCATGTGGAAACCCTTTGGCGGCTGCTGCGTCGCTATGATATCCCCACATTTCTGTTTATTAATAAGATGGATCAGCCGGGAACCGACAGGAACGGGATCCTTCGGGAACTGGAAAAAAAGCTTTCGGAGCATTGTCTGGACTTCGGTCAGAGCCTTTCGGATGAGACGTTTATGGAGAGCCTGGCCATGTGCGACGAAGCTCTTCTGGAAAAATATCTGGAGGAGGGCAGGATCGGGAATGCGGATCTGGCTTCCCTTATTAAAGAACGCAAGGTATTTCCCTGCTATTTCGGCTCGGCTCTGAAGATCCAGGGGGTGGAGGAGCTTCTTGACGGGATCGGAGCTTATGTCTCAGACCGGGAATATCCGAAGGAATTCGGGGCAAGAGTTTACAAAATTTCCCGTGACGGACAGAATACGAGACTTACCCATATGAAGGTGACCGGCGGAACTCTGAAGGTGAAAATGCCGGTGGAAGGCGAGAAAGCGGATCAGATCCGGATTTATTCCGGTGCGTCCTTCCGCATGGTCAATGAGGCACCGGCCGGAACTATCTGTGCCGTCACCGGACTGGAAAAAACCTTCAGCGGTCAGGGGCTGGGAATCGAAGAAACCGTTTTGGCGCCGGTCCTTGAGCCGGTGCTCAATTACCGGATCGACCTGCCGGAGGGAAGCGATGTTCATGCGGCGTTTTTGAAGCTTCTGGAACTGGAGGAGGAAGAACCGCTCCTTCATATCGCGTGGGAGGAGCAGCTGAATGAGATCCATGCCCAACTCATGGGAGAGGTTCAGATCGAGATTTTGAAAACCATGATCAGGGAACGGTTCGGCATGGATGTCTCCTTTGGCGCCGGTAATATTGTATATAAGGAAACGATCCGGCAGCCGGTGGAGGGAGTTGGCCATTTTGAACCGCTGCGCCACTATGCGGAAGTCCATCTTCTGATGGAGCCGGGGGAGCCGGGCAGCGGACTGCAGTTTGCGGTCTCCTGCAGTGAGGATCTGCTGGATAAAAACTGGCAGCGGCTGATCCTGACCCACCTGGAGGAAAAAAAGCACCGGGGCGTGCTGACCGGTGCGGAGATCACCGATATGAAAATTACTCTGGCTTCCGGGCGTGCTCATTTAAAGCACACAGAGGGTGGGGATTTCAGACAGGCCACTTACCGGGCGGTCCGGCAGGGCCTTAAACAGGCAGAATCGGTACTTCTGGAGCCGGTCTATGAATACCGGCTGGAGATCCCTGCAGAAAATCTGGGACGTGCCATCCATGATCTGCAGCGGATGAACGGGAGCTTTTCGGCACCGGAAACAGACGGCGATACGGCGGTGCTTCACGGCACGGCGCCGGTGGCCTGCATGCAGGGCTATCAGGCAGAGGTATTGTCCTATACCAGGGGCCGGGGGCGGCTGTTTTGCGTGCTCAAGGGCTATGAACCCTGCCACAACGCAGCGGAGATCATTGCGGCAGCCGGTTATGACGCGGAAACGGATCTGGAAAATCCCACCGGTTCTGTGTTCTGCGCCCATGGAGCCGGCTTTACGGTGCCCTGGGATCGGGTGCCCGAATATATGCATCTGGAAAGCGTTCTGAAGAAAACGGAGGATGGGCCGGAGCAGACGGACAAAGACACCGGACAGAGGGGTGTTCCCGGAACTGCGGGAGCGCTGGCCGGTATTCCGGAGACGGGAAAACGTCCTGCGGTTCGGCAGGACTTCTATGCCATGCAGGCCGATGACAGGGAGCTGGAAACGATTTTTACCAGGACCTACGGTGCCGTGGAGAGAAAACGAAGCGGCTTTGGGAAAACGGTCTGCTCCGGAAGCGCTGAGGTGAAAAAGCTTTCCGTCCAGGGAATGTCTCATCGGCCCGGAGGAAGCGGCAGTGCGGACGGGAGAAGGAGAAGCACTCCGTTAAAAGAGCCGGAAAAGGAATATCTCCTGGTGGATGGTTATAATATTATTTTTGCCTGGGAGGAGCTTAAGGAACTGGCCGCTAAGAATATCGGGGGCGCCAGGGGAAAGCTCATGGATATTTTGTCCAATTACCAGGGCTTCCGGAAATGTACGGTGATCCTTGTGTTTGATGCTTACAAGGTGGAGGGCGGCGTCGGAGAGATCTTCAAATACCACAATATTCATGTGGTATTTACAAGGGAAGCAGAGACGGCAGATCAGTATATTGAAAAAACGGTCCATGAGATCGGAAAGAAATACAGGGTGACTGTTGCGACCTCCGACGGCCTTGAGCAGGTGATCATCATGGGACAGGGGGCCGGACGGATGTCGGCCCAGGATCTGAAGGCGGCCATTGAAGCGGCCAATATTGAAATCAGGGAAATCTGCAGTGCAAAGCCGGGAGGCGGCAGAAATTATCTCTTTGACCAGCTGTCCGATGAGATGGCCGGCTATGTGGAGGAGGTACGTCTGGGTAAAAAGGCATATGGAGAGAAGAATAACCTACAGAACGGCGGAGACGGAGGCGGGACTGCGCATTGAGCAGTTCCTTCGGAGACGAGGGTACTCGAGAGGATGTCTGGCCCTTTTGAAACGGACGCCGGACGGCGTTGCCGTGGACGGATGTCATCGCTATCTCAATGAACGGCTGAAGGCAGGAGAGCTTCTGGCGGTTCACATCTGCGAGACAGAAGTGTCCGATCATATTGTTCCGGTGAAGCTGCCGATAGAGATCGTCTATGAAGATGAGGATATTCTTGTCATCAACAAGCAGGCCGGAATGCCGACTCATCCGTCCATGAACAATTATGACAATTCACTGGCCAACGGTCTGGCCTGGTATTTCAAGGAGCAGGGAAAGCCCTTTGTCTTTCGGTGCACCAACCGGCTGGACCGGGATACGTCGGGGCTTACGGTGGTGGCAAAGCATCTCCTCAGCTCCTGTATTCTGGCAGATATGGCGGTGAAAAAAGAGATGGGACGGGAATACCGGGCGATCGTGCGGGGCCATGTGACTCCTTCGGAGGGAACGATTGACGCACCGCTCGGAAGAAAGCCGGGTTCCATCATCGAGCGGGAGGTGGATTTCGTCTGCGGAGAGCGGGCGGTGACCCATTACCGGGTACTGGAGGAGAAAAACGGGCACAGCCTGGTGGCTCTTACCCTTGAGACAGGACGGACCCATCAGATCCGGATCCATATGAAATATCTGGGATTTCCGCTTATTGGGGATTACCTTTACAATCCGGATATGGAATATATCACAAGGCAGGCTCTGCATTCCTTTCGCCTTGCCTTTCGCCATCCGGTGACCGGGGAATCGATGATGTTTGAAGCGCCGCTGCCGGAGGATATGAGGAGCGTGCTGGAAGAAAGGGAAAATGTATGATAGATTCGTTTATGTTTCTGATGGATGTGATCGGTACGGTGGCTTTTGCAATTTCCGGAGCCATGGCAGCAATCTGCAAGGAAATGGATATTTTCGGAGTCAATATCCTTGCGCTGACCACGGCCACAGGCGGCGGGATCCTTCGGGATATCCTGATAGGAAGAATTCCGCCCCTCATGTTCCGGACTCCCATCTATGCCATGACCGCACTGGCCACGGCAAATGTGGTTTTTGTTGTGCTGTATATCCGGAAAAAGCGGGGCAGAAAAGCACGTGCCGGAGCCTACGAAAGGATCCTGTTCTGGATCGATACCCTTGGACTTGCCGCCTTTACCGTGGAAGGAACCATAGCAGGAGCGGGAGCTCTGGGCGGCACAGGATTGTTTCTCATGTCCTTTGCCGGGGTGATCACCGGTGTGGGAGGCGGCGTGATGCGTGATGTGATGGCGCAGGAGCTTCCGTCGATCTTCGTGAAGCGGATCTATGCCTGTGCTGCACTGGCGGGAGCTGTGACGGTGGCAATACTTTCTTATTATATAGACCAGAAGCAGGCCATGATCATCGGATTTGTCCTGATCATCGTTATCCGGTGTCTGGCAGCCCATTTCCGCTGGAATCTTCCGCGGATCACTCAGTGAATAACGTAATGCCGGTGACAAACGGTATTAAGAAAGGATAGAGATATGAAAGTAATCGATGTGCGAAGTGATACGGTGACAAAACCCACCAGAGAAATGCGGCTTGCCATGGTCGACTGCCCGGTGGGGGACGATGTGTATCAGGATGACCCGACGGTCAATGAGCTGGAGGAGGAAGCGGCACGCATCCTCGGGAAGGAGGCTGCCCTGTTTATGGTCAGCGGAACCCAGAGCAACCAGACCGCGGTCATGACCTGGGCCGGACGCGGCGAGGAGATCATTCTGGGGGAGGAAGCCCATATTGCCTGCCACGAGGTGGGCGCCGTTGCCGTTTTGGCAGGGGCCAATATGCGGACTCTTCATTTTGAAAACGGGATGCCAGATTGTGCCATGATCGAGGATGCCATCCGTGAGGAGGACATCCATTGTCCTGTGACGGCGCTGATCTGTCTGGAAAATGCTCTGGCAAACGGACGCGTGGTGCCGGTTGCCGTCATGAAGGAAATCTATGAGATGGCAAAGAGACACGGAATTCCGGTACATATGGACGGGGCGAGGTGCTTCAATGCGGCGGTGGCCCTCGGTGTGGATGTAAAGGAGATCACCCGGTATACGGATTCTGTTTCCTGCTGCCTTTCCAAAGGACTTTGTGCACCGGTTGGTAGTGTTCTGGCCGGAAGCCGGGAGTTCATTGAGCGGGCGAGAAAGAACAGGAAGCTTCTGGGAGGCGGCATGCGGCAGGCCGGCGTATTGGCGGCTCCGGCGCTGATCGCCATCAAAGAGATGCCGAAGCGTCTCCATGTGGATCACGAAAACGCCAGGTGCCTGGCGGAGGGCCTGAAGGAGATTCCGGGAATCTGCTGCGACAGTTCAGCCGTGGAGATCAATATGGTGTTTTTCCGGATCAACGCCGATGAAGCCGTCTGGAAAGGCCTGTCCGGATATCTGAAGGAGCGGGGTATCCTGGTGAATCCCGGGCAGAAGGGCGAATTCCGTATGGTGACCAACGCCGGCGTGAACCGGGAGGACATCGACACGATACTCCGTGAAGTGAAAGCATACATGGAACAATAAAAGGATAATTGTGAGGGGGATTTTATGAGTCAGAAAAACCATGTAAACGGTGGATTTTCCAGTTCTTTTGGTTTTGTCCTGGCCTGCGTCGGATCGGCGGTGGGGCTTGGAAATATCTGGATGTTTCCCTACAGACTCGGGCAGTACGGAGGGGCAGCCTTTCTGGTTCCCTACTTTCTCTTTATTGCCCTGTTTGGCCTGGTAGGCCTCTCAGCGGAGTTTGCCATCGGAAGAAGGGCAGGAACCGGAACTCTCGGCGCATATGAATACTGCTTTGAACGGATCAAAAATGGAAAGTTGGGCCGCCTTCTCGGCTGGATCCCGCTTCTGGGATCCCTCGGCATAGCCATCGGCTATTCCATCATCATCGGCTGGGTGCTTCGCTCTTTTGCAGGTTCCCTGACGGGAGCGATCCTGGCGGAGGATTCTGCGGCCTATTTTGCCCAGGCTACAGGCCATCTGGGAAGCGTGCCCTGGCATGTGGCGGTCGTTGCAGTCACGGTGGTGATCCTCATTGCCAATGCGGCTTCGGGAATCGAGAAGGCCAATAAGATCCTGATGCCGATCTTTTTCCTGCTGTTTGCAGTGCTGGCCGTTCGGGTGGCTTTTCTTCCGGGCGCATGGGCCGGCTATGAGTTTTTGTTTGTACCCAAGTGGGAATATCTCCTGCGGGCGGACACCTGGATCATGGCCATGGGACAGGCCTTTTTCTCCCTGTCCATCACCGGCTCCGGAATGATCGTGTACGGCTCCTACCTGAAGAAGTCTGAGGACATTCCAAAGGCCTCAGTGCGCACGGCGGTGTTTGACACGGTGGCAGCGCTCCTGGCAGCCCTTGCCATCATGCCTGCAGTCTTTGCCTTTGGGATCGAACCGGGCAGAGGGCCGTCCCTCATGTTCGTCACCCTTCCCAATGTGTTCCGGCAGATGCCCATGGGACGGCTTTTCGCAGCCATCTTTTTCCTGTCGGTGTGCTTTGCCGGGATCACGTCCCTGATGAATATGTTTGAGGCGGTGATCGAAAGCTGGCAGACAAAATTCGGCCTGGGAAGAAGGCTTTCCGTGCTGCTCTGCGGCGGTACAGCGCTCGCAGTGGGACTCTTCCTGGAGAACGAGATCGTTGTGGGAACCTTTATGGATTTTATCACCATTGTGATCGTGCCCATCGGTGCGGTGATGGGAGCCGTCTCCATCTATTATATTTACGGCTACCGGCGGATCAGGGAAGAACTGGACCTGGGAAGGGAAAAGCCGCTTTCTCCGGTCTTCGGCTTCCTTGCAAAGTATATTTATGTTCCGCTGACGGTCCTTGTTCTGATTCTCGGTTTTATTTATAAGGGAATCGGCTGACATTTATTGACAATTCCGGAGGACTGGGATAGAATAAAGCGAACGTATTTCAGAAAGTGCAGGATTGCTTTTACCGGACGCCATCCGGAGAAAAGAGAGCTGAGATACGTTAGGCGAAAGAAACATACGGCGATTTTGTACAGTCCGGGGGCTCTTTTGCTTCCGGGCTGCTTTTATTTCACCGGAATGATCATATGGAGGAAAAGAAAATGGTATTTGGTTTATTGAAGGACATTAAAAACGGCGAATACCGTGTGATCGCGACACCGTCGGAGATTGCGTCCATCGTGGCAGACGGCCATACGGCTCTGGTACAGAAGGGAGCCGGTGAGAAGGCCGGATTTGAGGATGAGGAGTACGTACGGGCAGGCGCAGAGCTGGTGGATACGGCAGAGGAAATGTATGCGCGGAGCGATTTCCTGACAAAGGTCAAGGAATTTGAACCCTGCGAGTTTGATCTGCTCAGGGAAAATCAGATCGTGTTTACCTGCATTCATCCGGCAGCTCATCCGGAGGAGGTACAGGCTCTTCTGAACAAAAAGGTGATCGCCTTTACGGCGGAGGATTCTCATCGTTACGGTTCTCCCAACTGTGAGGCAGCCGGCAAACAGGGAGCCCTCATGGGACTGGAGTCCATGCTTTCCATCAATGGAGGCAAGGGCAAGTTCGTCAGCGGTCTGGGCGGAGCTCCCGGCATGAAGGTGCTGATCCTCGGCGGCGGCGTTGTGGGACAGGCAGCTCTTTCTGTTCTCCATGCCCTCGGAGCCTGGGTGACCGTGATGGATATCAACATCGGTACCCTCAGAAGCATCAGCCGTCAGTATCACGAGCAGGTCAATACGATGATCTCCACCAAGGAGAATATTGCAAAGCTGCTGCCGGAGACCGATATGGTTCTCAACTGCGTGAAGTGGCCCAAGAACCGCACCGATCATCTCATTGACCGGGCGATGGTGAAGACCATGAGCAAGGGCTCGGTCATTGTTGACATCAGCAATGACGTGGGCGTGATCGAGACCTTCCACGAAACGACTCACGAAAATCCCCGCTATATCGAGGAGGGAGTGGTTCATTACTGTGTAAGCAACATCCCGGGAGCCATTGCAAATTCCACTTCCGTGGCTTATGCGGCCTCCGTGCTGCCCCATTTCAGAAGCATCATGAATCAGGGCGTGGCTGCAGCCTGCGCGAAGGATGGCTTCCTGAGAAGAAGTCTGACGGCCTACAAGGGTTATCTTACTCATGAGGAGACCAGTGCCCTGCAGGGAAGACCCTGGATCCGTCCGGAGGATATTCTGGGGCTGACTGGTCAGAACATCGATCCGGCTCCGCCGGCAACGGTGACCCGTTCCGAAAACTTCATTCCCCTGGAGGATGTGAAGCTGTAAATAAACATAAGGGAGAAAGAGTATGGAAGAGTTAGTAAATATGGGATTTATATCGGTTATCCCGCCCATTCTTGCAATCGTGCTGTCCTTTGTGACAAAAAACACCATTGTATCACTTGCCATTGCATGCATCACCGGTACACTGCTGGCAGGACAGGGGATTTTAGGATTTCCCACACTACTTAAGGAAAGCCTGGGTACCACCAGTTTTGCCTGGGTGATGTTACTGAATACCTTTATCGGCATTCTGGTGGCTTATTTTCAGAAAACAGGCGCCATTCAGGGCTTTTCCCAGTGGGTCCATGACAAGCATCTGAGCAGGAGAGGCGCCCAGCTCATGGCGTGGGTGCTCGGTATGTTCGTGTATTTCAGCGACTCCTTCAGCCCCCTGTTTGTGGGCTGCACCATGAGAAGCATCACTGACAAGGCCAGAATTTCCAGAGAAAAGCTTGCCTATATCGCAGACTCCACCTCGGCACCGGTCAGCGTACTGGTTCCCATCACCGGCTGGGCCGCATATTTGAGCGGTCTGGCAGTGGGGATCGGCTGCATCGTGACCCAGGCGGACGGAGCAGCGCTGTTCCTCAAGGCGATTCCTTTTAATTTCTATGCACTGCTTGCCGTGATCTTTGTGGGACTCATCGGATCCGGCATCGTTAAGGATTTCGGCCCCATGAAGAAGGCGGAGAAGCGTGCCATGGAGGAAGGAAAGGTACTGGCTGACGGGGCGACTCCCCTGACCGGAAAGGAACTGACTGATATGGAGCCTTACCCCGGCTTTAAGCCCAGGGTATTTCTGAACTTTGTTCTTCCGGTACTCATGATCATCTCGGCGGCCCTCGGCACCTACATTGCCTTTAAGTCGGCGAAGACCATGGAAGCGTTTCTGTATGTGGGAATTTTCATGATGATCAGCATGATGATCCAGGGCATTCCCTTCAAGGAAGTCATGAACACCATGATGGACGGCATCAAGGGAGCACTTCCCGCCATCGTGCTTCTGGCGCTTGCTTATTCAGTCAATGCCCTGAGCAAGCAGATGGGAACTGCCAATTATATTATCTCACTGTGTGAAGGCTTCTTAAGCCCTAATGTGCTTCCGGCTCTGATCTTCATCGTGGCGGCAGTCATGGCCTTTGCCACCGGTTCCTCCTGGGGGACCTTCGCCATCTGCATGCCCATCGCTCTGCCGTTAGCCTTCAGCGTCACCGGCGGTGAGCTGAACACCATCGTTGTGGCTGTGTTTGCAGCTGTGGCAGGCGGCGGTGTTTTCGGCGATCACTGTTCTCCGCTGTCCGATACGACGATCCTGTCTTCCATGGGCTCGGCATCGGATCATCTGGACCATGTAAAAACGCAGCTTCCCTATGCGATGGTCTGCGGGACTTTGGCGGTCGTCGGCTATCTGATCGTTGGTTTTGTGGCTGTATAGTTCTGTAACAATATAGTAAAAAAGAATGGGAAAGAGGACATTTTTCGGAGCGAAATCCGGGAAATGTCCTCTTTTTGAGAAAATATTACAAAATTGTTGACACCCCTTTGGAACGCTGGTATAATTTATTGCGTATAGAGCATATTGTGCTTTTTGCAGAAATGTGACAAAGTTGTTACATTGCTGTAAAAGAGTCCCGAGTCCTTTACCGAAAATTGGAACTGTTTTTTGTCGGAGAGCGGTTGACAGGGACAGGCACAGCGGCTATAATAATAACAGATGTAATAATTTTGTAACAAATGGGGCGGTTGAAAAACACTGGAGGATGATTTATATGAGAAAAAACAGGATTGCAGTCACAGTCGGCTGTATGTGCGCATCCGTGTTGATAGCGGGAATGCCCATCGCCAATGCGGCAAACAAGATCGAGATCGATTCCGCAGTAGCAGGCCTTTCCGTAGCGATGAACAACTTTTATGCAGGATCGGAGAATCCGGAGAATGAACTGAAGGATTATCTTCAGAGCACACCGACCGTTCAGGCAGCGGCTCCGGCCCCGGAGGTTTCTCCTTATGAGAATATCGCAGTATCCAGAGTCGGCGACGACGAAGGATATGTAAATATTCGTACAGATGCCAGCACAGAAGCAGAGGTAGTCGGAAAGATCTACAACAATTGTGCAGCGACCATCGAGGAGACCGTTTCCAGGGAAGATGGTGACTGGTACAAGATCAAATCCGGTACGGTTGAGGGCTACATCAAGTCTGATTTCTTTGTGACCGGCGATGAGGCTGAGAAGGTTGCCATGGAGATCGGCAAGAGCTTTGCAGAGGTTTCTGAGGGCGGTCTGAGGCTCAGAGAGGAGCCCAACACCGAGAGCGAGGTTATCGACACTCTGTGGCAGGGTGATATCTACACGGTAGTAGATCAGCAGGACGGCTTCGTGAAGCTGTCTCTTGGAAAAGACGATGACGGAAACGATGTGGTAGGATATGCCTCAAAGGAGTACGTGAATACATATGTAAAATTCGATGAGGCCATTTCTCGTGAGGAAGAGCAGAAGATGCTGGAAGAGAAGGCCAGACTGGAGGAAGAGGCCAGAAAGGCTGAGGAAGAGCTGAAGAAGGCTGAGGAAGAGGAGAAGCGCAAGGAAACTGAGGCGGCCAAGAAGGAAGAGACGGAGGCCACCAAGAAAGAGGAAACCAGTGCTTCCAGAGAGGAAACAACCTCAGCACCTACAAAGGAGGAGACGGAGGCTCCCAGACAGGAGAAACCGGAAGCTCCCACTGAGGCAGTTTCCAACGCCACTAGAAGCGCGGTTGTTGCATATGCAAAGCAGTTTATCGGAAATCCTTACGTTTATGGCGGAAACAGCCTGACTAACGGTACTGACTGCTCCGGCTTTACCAGAGGTGTATATTCCCACTTCGGTATCGGACTTCCCAGAACCTCCCGTTCCCAGGCGGGGGCCGGCACAAGAGTTTCCATCGGAAACATTCAGCCCGGAGATCTGGTATTCTACGCTCGGGGCGGAAGCATCTACCATGTGGCGATCTACATTGGCGGCGGACAGATCATCCACGCAATCGATGAGGCTCATGGCATTGGCATTTCCGGACTCGGAAGCCCCTACTGTGCAATATCTCTTCTGTAAATAAGAAATGAGATGATTTTTGCGAGACATAGGAATCGATCCTATGTCTCGTTTTTATATGGAGCTTTGCAAAGCAGCAGAAAGCCAGGGTTGACAAGCCTATAGGTCCCTGCTATAATTGTAATTGGTTGTAATAAATTCGTAATAAATAGCACCAAAATACAGCGAAAACAGGTCTGGAGGAATTCGATGAGAAGAACGAGGAAGTTGATTGTGGCAGGCTGCTTATGTGCGGCGATGGTGATGAATACCACTGCTTTTGCAATGCCTGGTGCAACAAGCCTGGTGACGGTAGCTCCCAAGACGGAGTCATCCGCCTCCTCAAATCATACAGAGGAACCGCAGAGTGCGGCAGTTCCGGAAAAAAGAACAGCGAATAAGGTGACAGCCGGTGCAGCATCCCTGACCCTGGCTGCCAATGTCAGCGTATCTGCAGGAAAGGCGGAAACTGAGGAAGCTCAGAGCGTTTCACAGACTTCGGAGACCGGAGATGAGGCCGCACAGCAGGAAGCAGTTCCCGCGGCAGCCCAGGTGCAGGAGGAGGAACCTTCTCCCTATGCCAATGTGGCAGTTTCTCAGGTGAATGGCGATGAGGATTATGTAAACATCCGTGATGCGGCCAGCACAGAGGGAGAGATCCTCGGAAAGATCTACAATAACTGTGCAGCCACCATTGAGGAGACCGTGGAGGCTGAAGACGGAACCTGGTACAAGATCCATTCCGGTTCTGTGGAGGGTTACATCAAAGCAGAATATTTTATCACAGGTGATGAGGCAGAAGCTCTTGCACTGGAAATCGGCAAGATGTTCGGATATGTGGAGGAAGGCGGCCTTCGGGTGCGTACAGAACCCAATACCGAGAGCGATATTATCACAACTCTCTGGAGCGGCGAAACTTATACTGTGGTGGAGAGCGGCAAGGATGGCTTTGTGAAGCTTTCCCTTGGTGATGATGATGACGGAAATCCCATTACCGGATATGTGGCAGAGCAGTATGTCCAGGTTTATGTGAAATTTGACAAGGCGATTTCGCTGGAAGAAGAAAAAGAGAAGATCGCGGAAGCAAAGAGACGTGAGGAAGAGGCAAAGGCAGCGGAGAGAAGCTCCACAAGAAATGCAGTTGTGGCATATGCAAAGCAGTTTATCGGGAATCCTTACGTTTGGGGCGGCACCAGCTTAACCAATGGAACCGACTGCTCAGGCTTTACCAAGAAGGTCATGGCCCATTTCGGAGTCGGACTTTCCAGAACCTCCAGAGAGCAGGCATATGATGGTTATCAGGTACCTCTTAGCAGTGTGGAACCCGGAGATCTGATCTTCTATGCCAGCGGCGGAAGTATCTTCCATGTGGCTATTTATATCGGCGGCGGAAAAGTGATTCATGCCATCGATGAGGCACACGGCATCGGCATCTCCTCCATGTACTGCATGACTCCTTACTGTGCAGTGGATGTGTTGGGATAATCAAAGCGAGAATAATGATTGGCGGTACGGCAGACAGGCTGTACCGCCTTTTTGCGGCCTTTGTCAGGAACCGGACACTCCGTAGAGCTCCCGGAGGTATTCGCCAAAGGCTTTGGCTGCGGCAGAAAGATAGGAGTTTTTGCCGTGGATCAGGGTGATGGTGGAGGTGAGTTCCTCGTCGTCAATGGTTTTCCAGACAGTTTCAGGATTGCGGAACAGGGAAACTGCCGATTCCGGCAGGATCCCCACGCCAAGGCCTGCATCTGCCCAGAAGGCGGTGGTTCTGGCATCATCATTTTTGCAGAGAGGTTCCAAGGACAGATTCCTGGAATGAAAGGCTTCTTTCAAAACCGGCTCCCACCGACGGTAAAGGATCAGAGGAAGCGCGGATAAAGCTTCCAGAGAAATTTTTCCGTCGGACGAGGGAGATATTTTATGGGATATATCCGGATTTTGGAAGAGGTGTTTGTGGCCGGCAGCCAGGATCGCCTCTTTTTTCAGTGGAATACACTGAAAGTCGCCTGACGGAAAAGGGGTGCGGACAATGGCCAGCTCGATGAGTCCGTTTCTCAGTTTGTCAAGAAGCCCGTAAGTGTTATCCTCGGAAAGCTCAAACTGGATGTCCGGATGAGATTCGTGGAAACCGCGGAACCATTGACAGAAAAGGGTACTGTTTACGGAGGAGACGATGCCCAGACGCAGAGTGCCATGGGATCCGTGCCGATATTCCCGAAGCTCTTCCTTCAGGAGGGAAGACATATGAAGCAGGGTGACGGCCCGCTCATACAGCATTTTTCCGGCATCGGTCAGCCGGATGGAGCGGGGGCCGCGCTCAAACAGCAGGCAGCCGGCTTCCTCCTCCAGAAGCTTCAGCTGGGTACTCAAAGGAGGCTGAGTCATATGAAGCTTCTCGGCAGCGGCGGAAATGGTTCCTTCATTGACGACGGTGACAAAGTAACGGAACTGTTTTAAATCCATGGGCTTCCTCCTATATGAAAAAAATATAAATACTATATAAATATAATAATTTTAATATATTGCTTTCTATGGTAGTATAAAGGGCGGAAAAAAGCAACAAAAATAATACAGAGGTGACAAACTATGAAACGACTTCTCGTTTATTTGAAGGATTACAGGAAGGAAAGCATCCTTGGTCCGTTGTTCAAGCTTCTGGAGGCTTCCTTTGAGCTTCTGGTTCCGCTTGTCATGGCGGCGATCATTGATAAAGGAATTGCAAACCGGGATACGGGATATGTGATCCGGATGTGTCTTGTTATGGTTGCTCTGGGCATCATTGGACTGATCTGTTCGGTGACAGCTCAGTATTTTGCGGCTAAGGCGGCAGTTGGCTTTGCCACGGGGGTGCGTCATGCGCTGTTCTCCCATATTCAGAAGCTGTCTTATACGGAGATCGATACCCTCGGTACCTCGACTATGATGACAAGAATGACCAGTGATGTCAATCAGGCCCAGTCCGGCGTCAATATGACCCTGCGGTTGTTTCTCCGGTCACCGTTCATTGTGTTTGGCGCCATGATCATGGCTTTTACCATCAATGTGAGAGCGGCAATGATTTTTGTGGTGACGATTCCCCTGCTGTCCATTGTGGTCTTTGGGATCATGCTGATCACCATGCCTCTGTATAAAAAGGTGCAGGCCGGACTGGATAAAGTCCTTGGAACCACCAGAGAAAACCTGACCGGTGTCCGGGTCCTTCGGGCCTTCAATAAGGAAGAAGAGGAACGGGAACGGTTTTCTGAGCGAAACGAATCATTGACGAAAATGCAGATTTTTGCCGGCCGGATCTCGGCCCTTATGAATCCGATCACCTATGTGATCATCAATGGCGCTGTGGCGGTGCTCATCTGGACCGGCGCCATCCAGGTGGACAGTGGGATCATTACCCAGGGGGAAGTGGTGGCTCTGGTCAATTACATGTCTCAGATCCTGGTAGAGCTGATCAAGCTGGCCAATCTGATCATCACCATAACCAAGGCACTGGCCTGTGCCGGTCGGATCGCAGCAGTTCTGGAGACAGAACCCGATATGACAGCGTCTGCTCCGGAGGAATGGAAGGCAGATCAGGACACCGGCCTTCGGGGGACTGTGGAGTTTTCCCATGCAAGTCTGATCTATAAAAATGCAGGTGCAGAATCCCTGACGGATGTGAATTTCCGGGCTGAGCGGGGACAGACCATCGGCGTGATCGGCGGCACCGGATCGGGAAAAACATCCCTGATCAATCTGATCCCCAGATTTTACGATGTGAGTGATGGTGCGGTTCTGGTGGACGGCGTCAATGTCAAGGATTATCCCTTTGAGGTACTTCGGGAAAAGATCGGTGTCGTTCCTCAGAAAGCGGTGCTTTTCAAGGGAACCATCGCTGAGAATCTGAGATGGGGAAAGAAGGACGCCGATGAGAAAGAAATGTGGGAGGCGTTGGAGCTCTCCCAGGCGAAAGAATTTGTGGAGAAAAAAGAGGGAGGACTTGACTGGTCCGTGGCCCAGGGCGGAAGGAATCTGTCCGGCGGCCAGCGCCAGAGACTGACCATAGCCAGGGCCCTTGTGAAAAAACCGGAGATCCTGATTCTGGATGACAGCGCTTCCGCTCTGGATTTTGCCACCGATGCAAGGCTCAGAAAGGCCATTCGGGGAATGAAGGAAAAACTAACCGTATTTATTGTTTCCCAGAGGGCTTCCTCCATTCAGTATGCAGATCAGATCGTAGTTCTGGATGACGGAGCGGTAGTAGGAATCGGAACTCACGAAAAGCTCCTGGAAAGCTGTGGGGTGTATCAGGAAATCTATTATTCCCAGTTCCCGAAGGAGGTGGAATGACATGAAGGAATACAGAAAAGCAGCGGGAAGGAAGGATACCTTCCGAAAGATACTGAAATACATTAAAAAATACCGTTTTTCCGTGGTGCTGTCCCTTCTCTTTGCAGCGGTGACGGTAGCCCTCACCCTTTATATCCCCATTCTGACCGGACGGGCCATCGACTATATTGTGGGGCCGGGAAACGTGGATTTTGCAGCAGTGGGGAAAGTTCTGGTGACCATTGTCATTGTCATTTTGCTGACAGCTGCCGCCCAGTGGATCATGAACGTATGCAATAACCGCATCACCTATCACGTTGTCCAGGACATCAGGCGGGATGCCTTCGCAAAGATCGAGATCCTGCCTCTCAAATATATCGACGGTCATTCCAACGGTGAGATCGTCAGCCGTGTCATTGCCGATGTGGATCAGTTTGCTGACGGCCTGCTCATGGGCTTTACCCAGCTGTTTACCGGAGTCATGACTATCGTGGGGACGCTGTGCTTCATGCTGTCGGTCAACGGGATGATCACCCTGGTGGTGATCCTTATCACACCGGTGTCCCTGTTTGTGGCAAGCTTCATTGCAAAGAAGACGTATTCCATGTTTAAGCTCCAGTCGGAGACCAGAGGGGAACAGACAGCACTCATTGAGGAGGCCATCGGAAATCAGAAGGTGGTCAAGGCCTTCGGCCATGAGGAGGAGACAAAGGCACGGTTCGATGAAATCAACGGAAGGCTCCAGAAATGCTCTCTTCGGGCGATCTTTTTCTCATCTCTGGTAAACCCCTGCACCAGATTTGTAAACAGTCTGGTGTATACCGGCGTGGGGATCGCGGGTGCTCTGGCGGCCATTGGCGGAATTATCAGTGTTGGACAGCTGGCCTGCTTCCTCACCTATGCCAATCAATATACGAAGCCCTTCAATGAAATCTCCGGAGTTGTGACGGAGCTTCAGAACGCCATCGCATGCGCCGCGCGGATCTTTGAGCTCATCGAGGAAAAGCCCCAGAGCCCTGATCGGGAGAATGCAGCGGAGCTTTCAGAGGCAGAGGGCCGTGTGAAACTGGAACAGGTGTATTTTTCCTATAATCCGGAACAGAAGCTGATCGAGAACTTCAATCTGAAGGTGGAGCCCGGACAGAGAGTAGCCATTGTGGGGCCCACCGGCTGCGGAAAGACTACCGTCATCAATCTTCTGATGCGGTTTTATGATGTGGACAGCGGAGAGATCCGGGTCGATGGAATAGAGACGCGGGATCTGACGAGAAAGAGCCTGCGGCAGAATTACGGAATGGTCCTTCAGGATACCTGGCTGAGAAACGGGACCATCCGGGAGAACATCGCCATGGGGCGGCCGGACGCCACCGAGGAAGAGATCGTGGAGGCGGCAAAGGCTTCTCATGCCCACAGCTTCATCAAGCGTCTGCCGAAGGGCTATGATACGGTGATCTCTGAGGACGGGGACAATCTGTCCCAGGGGCAGAAGCAGCTTCTTTGCATCACAAGGGTCATGCTGTGTCTGCCGCCCATGCTGATTCTTGACGAGGCCACTTCTTCCATTGATACAAGAACGGAGATCCGGATCCAGAAGGCCTTTGCCACAATGATGAAAGGCAGAACCAGCTTTATCGTAGCTCATCGTCTTTCCACGATCCGGGAGGCGGATATTATTCTGGTAATGAAGGATGGAAACATCGTCGAGCAGGGAAATCACAAAGAGCTCCTGCAGAAGGGGGGCTTCTACGCGGAGCTCTACAACAGTCAGTTTGCAGGATTATAAAAACAGTTCAGCAATATAAACGACGATGCAGGCGCATCCCGCCACGGTCAGAAGGCTTTTTCCCAGATACGCAAGGCAGGCGGCGGCGAGAAAGCCGAGGGCAGCGGAAACGGTGCTGGCTGTGGAATAGAGGATGGCCGGAAAGGTCATGGCAGCCAGAGTCGCATAGGGCACATAGTGAAGGAAGGACCGGATAAAGGGATTTTTGATCTCCCTGCGGATCAGGGTCAACGGCAGCATACGGATCAGATAGGTCACAGCAGCCATGACCAGAATATAAAGATAGATATTATGACTCATGGGACACCTCCTCTGCAACCGGAAACAGAAGCGCTGCCGCTGCTGCAGTCAGAACCGTAATGATAATGATCTGAAAGCCCGGAGAAATGGCGTTTAATCCGGGAGTATAATAAAACACTGTGCTCAGAAATACGGCACAGAGGACAACTGCCAGAACAGGCTTTTCTGCCCTGGCGACCGGAATGACGATGGCCAGGAACATGCCGTAAATGGCAATGCCAAGAGCGCTGATGATGCTTTCGGGCAGAAGGCTGCCGGAAATGACGCCGAACAGTGTGCCGAGGACCCAGCCGGGGACCGCAATGCTGATGAGGCCGTAGGAGTGGGCCGGTTCCAGTGGGCCGGGCCGACAAACGCTGACGGCAAAGATCTCATCGGTGACTCCGTAGGCGATGCCGAAACGGTGCCCCATGGCTGTTTTCTTTGTGAATTTCTGGGAAAGAGCACAGGACATCAGGCAGTAGCGCAGATTGATGATGAGCTGCGTCAGTGCCATTTCAAAATAAGGGGCGCCGGCAGCGATCAGCTGCAGAGACGCGTACTGGCCCGCCGAGGTCACATTGACAGCGGACATGAAAGCGGCCTGAAACGGAGTCAGACCGATGCCTTTGGCTTGAATGCCGAAGGCGAAGGATACCGCAAAATATCCAAGACAAATAGGAAGGCCGTCCTTCAGGCCGGCTTTCCAGGCATTAAATTTATTATATGACATAATTTTCCCTCCAAAGACAAGTATATACTCACTTGTACAGGAAGTAAACCTCAAAAATGAAACAGGCGCAGGATTATGCTTGTAGATGAGTTTAGCTCCTGCAGCTGCCAAAGTACCGCCGTAAAAGCTTGAAAAGTGATAATGCGGCGGTACGGATCAGGAGCAGAGTACCGCCGGCTCCGCGGAATCCCTCAAAGAGGCGGAAAAATCTTCCCAAAACAAAAGACTCCCGCACAAACAAAAAGCTCCACAGAAGCAATAAAAAGGAGCCATTGCCCCATTTGAAGCAATGGCTCCTTTACAATCAAAACATCCATCAGAATTCAAACTTTTATCAGAATTCGGGCTCAATCAGTCCGTAGGTATTGCCCTTTCTCTTATATACAACATTGACCTCGTCTGTTTCCGCGTTGCGGAATACGAAAAAGCTGTGGCCAAGAAGCTCCATCTGAATGCAGGCCTCTTCAGGATCCATGGGCTTCACTGCAAACCGTTTGGTGCGCTCGATCCGTACAGCTTCCGGCTCGTCAGCCTCTTCTTCCATATATGCTTCGGAGAAGGAGGTGGTGTTCTGCTTCTGCTCGACCAGCTTTGTTTTGTATCGCTTTAACTGCCGCTCAATAATTTCCTCCACCAGGTCAATGGAAACATACATATCGCTGCTGACCTGCTCAGAACGGATGATAGAACCTTTTACGGGAATGGTAACCTCGATTTTCTGCCGGTCTTTTTCGACGCTCAGTGTGACATGGACTTCTGTGGCGGGAGTGAAATACCTCTCAAGCTTGCCGATTTTTTCAAGGACAGCGTTTCTGAGGCCCTCGGTGATGTCGATATTTCTTCCTGTAATGATGTACTGCATAACATCAACTCCTTTTTCTGCATATTTTCGGAAACGTCTGTAAATACGTTCCTGAATCCATCCATGTCGCTGAATGGATTATATTGAAATTATACCATATTTCGAAAGATTTACAAGGCAAAAAGATAAAAAGACTATAAATTGTTTGACAACAAAATTGTGAAAAATGCAGGAACGTGGGGGCGGAAAAAGTCAAGGAGAAAATGAAGAAAAAGGTCGAAAATGTAAAATTTTGGTTAAGTTCACAAAACAGATGTTTTTTTGTACTGTCCACAGAAAAAGCAGATGTGGTTGTGGATAATGTGGATAAGTCCGTGGAAAAGTGAAAAACCGCGGAAAAACGCTCTGGATTTCCGTGGATAACTTTTGTGGATAATGTGGATAACTTTTTTTTGCCTGCGGGAAAACTCGAAAAAATGAGTGTCGAATTGTGTAAAATGCCTAAAAAGAAAAATAGTTGAAGAAAGCCCCGGATGGTGTTACAATAAGATAGATTGACTGAATATAATCGGACAGCTATGTACTTTTGAGATACTGAATAAGAGGCAGGTGCGTACAGATATGGGTTTGATGCAAAAATTTTTTGGAACACACAGCGAACGGGAAATCAAACTGATTAAACCGGTTATGGAAAAGATCGTTGCCATGCGTCCGGATATGATGAAGCTCTCAGACGGAGAGCTCCGGGCGAAGACCAGAGAATTCAAGGGTAGAGTGGCAGGAGGAGAAAGCCTGGATTCCATCATGCCGGAGGCATATGCGGTGGTCCGCGAGGCAGCAAGGCGTGTATTGAACATGGAACATTATCCGGTGCAGATCCTGGGCGGTATTATTCTCCATCAGGGCCGGATCGCCGAGATGAAGACCGGTGAAGGAAAAACCCTGGTGGCGACCCTTCCCGCATACCTCAATGCCCTGGAAGGCAGGGGCGTTCACATCGTGACTGTCAATGATTATCTGGCAAAGCGTGACGCCGAGTGGATGGGACAGGTCCATGAGTTTCTTGGGCTGACTGTGGGCGTGGTACTCAACAGCATGACAAACGACGAGCGCCGGGAAGCTTATAAATGCGACATTACTTATGTGACCAACAATGAGTTGGGCTTTGATTATCTGAGAGACAACATGGTGATCTATAAGGAGCAGCTTGTTCTCAGAGAACTTCATTATGCCATCGTCGATGAGGTGGACTCGGTGCTGATCGACGAGGCCAGAACGCCGCTGATCATTTCCGGTCAGAGCGGCAAATCCACCAAGCTGTATGAGGTCTGTGACAGCCTGGCAAAGCGTCTTCAGCGCGGTGAGGCCAGCGGCGAGATGACAAAGATGGCCGCGATTATGAAGGAGGAGATCACCGAGACCGGAGATTTTATCGTCAATGAGAAGGAAAAGGTCGTGAGCCTGACGGCCCAGGGCGTTGAGCGGGTGGAGCAGTTCTTCCATATTGAGAACCTGGCCGATCCGGAGAATCTGGAGATTCAGCACAACATTGACCTGGCCCTCAGAGCCAATTATCTCATGTTCCGCGATCAGGATTATGTGGTGAAGGATGATCAGGTGCTCATCGTAGATGAGTTTACGGGCCGTATCATGCCGGGCCGCCGGTATTCCGACGGACTCCATCAGGCTATTGAGGCCAAGGAGCATGTGAAGGTCAAGAGAGAGAGCAAGACCCTTGCGACGATCACCTTCCAGAACTTCTTCAATAAATTTGACAAAAAGGCCGGTATGACCGGTACTGCCCTCACAGAGGAAAAGGAATTCCGTGATATTTACGGCATGGACGTCATCGAGATCCCGACCAACAAGCCGGTGATCCGCGAGGACAGACAGGATGCCGTTTACAAGACAAAGAGAGAAAAACTGAATGCAGTGGTGAATGCCGTGATGGAAGCCCACAGGAAAGGACAGCCGGTCCTTGTCGGCACCATCAACATCGATTCCTCGGAAGAGCTCAGCAACCTGCTCCGCAAAAAGGGCATTCCCCATAAGGTGCTGAACGCCAAATTCCATGAGATGGAAGCGGAGATCGTGGCGGAGGCCGGTGTTCACGGAGCAGTGACCATTGCCACCAACATGGCAGGCCGTGGTACCGATATCAAGCTGGATGAGGAGGCGAGAGCCGCCGGAGGTCTCAAGATCATCGGTACGGAGCGCCATGAGTCCAGACGTATTGATAACCAGCTGCGAGGCCGTTCCGGACGTCAGGGCGATCCCGGCGAGTCTCGGTTTTACATCAGTCTGGAGGACGATCTGATGCGTCTGTTCGGCTCTGAGCGTCTGATGAGCGTGTTCAACACGCTGGGCGTGGAGGACGGCGAGGAGATCGAGCACAAGATGCTCTCCAGCGCCATTGAAAAGGCCCAGAAGAAGATCGAGGGCAACAACTTCGGCATTCGTAAGAGACTGCTGGATTATGACCAGGTCATGAACGAGCAGCGTGAGGTCATTTACGCGGAGCGGCGCCGGGTTCTGGACGGCGAGAGCATGCGGGACGTGATCTACAAGATGATCACAGACACGGTGGAAAATGTGGTGGATGCCACCATTTCCGACGATCAGTCTCCGGAAGACTGGGATGTCAAGGGTCTTAACGACCTGCTGCTTCCCTCTGTTCCGGTAAAACCGGTTCGGATTCCGGAGGAGGAATATAAATCCTTCAACAAGAGCAGACTGAAGCATATGCTGAAGGAGGAGGCTGTCAAGCTTTACGAGGAGAAGGAGGCCCAGTTCCCCGAGACCGAACAGGTCCGTGAGCTGGAGCGTGTGATCCTTCTCAAGGTCATTGACAGAAAGTGGATGGACCATATCGACGATATGGATCAGCTGAGACAGGGCATCGGCCTGCAGGCCTATGGCCAGAGAGATCCCCTGGTGGAATACAAGATGGCCGGCTATGAGATGTTCGACGCCATGACGGCCAATATTCAGGAAGAGACCATCAAGCTTCTGTTCCATGTGCGTGTGGAGCAGAAGGTGGAGCGTGAGCAGGTAGCTAAGGTGACCGGCACCAACAAGGATGACACGGTGGCCAATACACCGAAGAAACGGGAAACAAAAAAGATCTACCCCAACGATCCCTGCCCCTGCGGCTCCGGCAAGAAATATAAGCAGTGCTGCGGCAGAATGGAAAAGTAAGCAAATCAGAAATCGGATCAAGATGAAGAAAGAAGGTGAAGCTATTGGTAGAGCTTGATGCTTTTAAGGGCGAACTTGCTGCCCTGGAAAAACCTTTAGTGGAAGTGAGGGATTCACTTTAACCTGGCCGGGAAAAGTGAACGAATTGCAGAGCTTGAAAAATATCTGGAGGAGCCGGACTTCTGGAACGATGCGGCCCGCTCCTCAAAGATCATGCAGGAACTGAAAAATCTGAAGGATACGGTGGAGGAATTCCATCAGCTGGAGGAGAAAAAAGAGGAGATTCAGATCCTTTTGGAAATGGGCTATGAGGAAAATGATGCCTCTGTCCTTCCGGAGATCGAGGAGAGCTTAAAGGAGCTTTCCGATAAGCTGGAGGAGCTTCGGCTTTCCACCCTCCTTTCCGGCGAATACGACAGGGACAATGCCATACTGACTCTCCATGCAGGGGCCGGCGGAACCGAGTCCTGTGACTGGGCAGGCATGCTTTACCGCATGTACACCCGCTGGGCAGAGCGGAAGGGCTTTACGACGGAAGTCCTGGACTATCTTGATGGAGAAGAGGCCGGGATCAAGTCGGTGACGGTACAGATCAACGGGCTCAATGCCTTCGGCTATCTCAAGTCGGAGAGGGGCGTTCACCGTCTGGTTCGGATCTCGCCGTTCAATGCAGCCGGCAAGCGCCAGACCTCCTTCGTCTCCTGCGATGTGATGCCGGATATTGAGGAGGATATCGATATTGAGATCAATCCCGACGAGCTGCGGATCGATACCTACCGTTCCAGCGGCGCCGGCGGCCAGCATATCAACAAGACCTCATCGGCCATCCGTATCACCCATCTGCCCACCGGCATCGTGGTACAGTGCCAGAATGAGCGTTCCCAGCATATGAATAAAGATAAGGCCATGCAGATGCTGAAGGCAAAGCTTTTGCTTCTCAAGCAGCAGGAGAATGCGGAGAAGATCTCCGACATCCGCGGCGATGTGAAGGAGATCGGCTGGGGCAACCAGATCCGCTCCTATGTCATGCAGCCCTACACCATGGTGAAGGATCACAGGACCAACGAGGAAAGCGGTAATGTGGCTAGCGTCCTTGACGGAAACCTGGATAATTTCATCAGCGCCTATCTCAAATATATCAAGCTGGGCGGAGAGAAATCATAACAGAGACATTGCATGAATCAAACGTATAAAAGAAGACAGTGCGGAAGGTATATTGGCCTTTACACTGTCTTTTTTGTGTGGTCAGCGTCAGCGAATCAACGTCTTTTCAGGACGTGGGTTCTGCAGCATTTATTATCTCTCCCTGTGCAGCTCTACGCTCATCCGGTACGTGTCACCCCGGTAGGAGGCCAGGGAATATTCAAAGGGAATGCCCTCCTCGGTGTAGGCCACGGTGACAATGTACAAAATAGCCGAGTCCTTTGCCACACCCAGAAGCTTTGCCAGATACTCATCGGCCAGGGCTGCCTGGATCTGACGGGTCAGATGGCCGATGCGGATGTTCAGGCGGGCCTCCAGAGTTTCGTAGAGAGAGTTCTGTTCCAGATCCTCTGTGAGGACGGCACTACAGAGGGCCTCCGGCAGAAAGGTCTTCACATAGACCATGGGTTTCCCATCGGCGTAGCGGAGACGCTCAAGGCAGATGACCGGGTCTTTCTCCGACAGGGAAAGCTGGCGGGCCACCTCTTCTACGGCAGGGAGCGTCCGGAGGGAAAGAACCTTTGTGTCTGGAACCAGACCGAGCCCCTTCGTCTCCTGATTGTAATTCTGTATTTTCTGAATGAAATCGCTGTTGATCTTCGGATGGGTGATGTAGGTGCCCTTGGACCGGATCCGGTTTAAATACCCCTCGTGAACCAGCTCGGAGAAGGCCTGACGGACTGTGGGTCTCGACACATCGAGAAGCGTACACAGCTCCTCCTCGGTGGGAACCGCTTCCCCGTCGGTCAGGCTGCCATCCTGAATGTGGCTGCAGATAAAGGTCTTGATCTGGTAATAAAGAGGAACAGGAATGCTGCGGTCTAGCTTCAGCTTTTCGTAGATTGGATTCATAGCACACCTCCTGAGGAAATTATAAAGGATATGACCGGGAAAGACAATATGTGAGATTGACATTATTTATTTAATACATTATTATGTAATTACAAAGTAATTGTCACGGAGGAAGAAAAAATGGAACTGGAAAAGCTGGTAAAATTGTTTGATCATACCTATTTAAAACCTTACGCCACGGAGGCGGATATGGAGAAGCTCTGCGAGGAGGCAAAAACCTATGGCTTTGCCATGGTGGCAGTCAATTCCGTGCAGACAAAGCGCTGCAAGGAACTGCTGAAGGGGACCGATGTCCATGTGGGAGCAGCCATCAGCTTCCCGCTGGGACAGACGACCATTGAGACAAAGGTCTTTGAGACGAAGGATGCCATCGCAAACGGCGCCGACGAGATCGATTATGTGATCAATATCACAGAGCTTAAGGAGGGCAATTACGCTTATATAAAGGAAGAGATGCACCGGATCGTGGCAGCCTGCAGGGAGGCGGGAGTCATTGTCAAGGTGATCTTTGAAAACTGCTTCCTGACGGATGAGGAGAAGCGGGTGCTCTGCCGGATCGCTCTGGAGGAGAAGCCGGATTATATCAAAACCTCCACCGGCTTTGGGACCGGCGGAGCCACGCTGGAGGATGTGAAGCTGATGAAGAGCATGGTGGGAGACGCAGTGAAGGTGAAGGCCGCCGGAGGAATCCGGGATCTTGCTGCCTGTCTGGCCATGGTGGAGGCAGGGGCCGAGCGGATCGGTACCTCTGCATCGATTAAAATAACGGAGGAATTCAAGAATGGAATATCTGCTGGCGCATGATCTCGGAACCTCAGGCAATAAGGCAACCCTGTTTTCTTCTGACGGAAAGCTGATCGACAGTGTCACGTACCATTATTCGGTGTCCTACACCAACGGGACCTGGGCGGAGCAGGATCCGGAGGACTGGTGGCGGGCAGTGGTGGAGACCACCAGAACGCTGATGGAGAAGGTGGAGAAGGGAAGCATTGCCGCCGTTTCCTTCAGCGGACAGATGATGGGCTGTGTCTGCGTGGATGAGACCGGCGCTCCTTTGAGAAAAGCCATTATCTGGGCGGACATGCGGGCGGTGGAGCAGCAGAAGGAGATTGCGGAACGAATCTCAGAACGGGACTTTTACCGGATCACCGGCCATCGTCTGTCACCCTCCTACGGCGGTCAGAAATTTATGTGGGTGAAAAAGCATGAGCCGGAGGTCTACAAAAAAACCTACAAGCTTTTAAATGCTAAGGATTATGTGATTTTCAAGCTGACCGGAGCATTTGTGACGGAGTATACGGATGCCTCCTCCACCTGTCTTCTGAATCTGGATCAGCTTGCCTGGTCGGACACTCTTCTGGAAGCCATGGGGATCGACCGGGCGAAGATGCCGGAGCTTCACAGATCCACGGACATTGCAGGGCATATCACGGAGGAGGCTGCGGCCCTTGTGGGGCTCCTTCCCGGTACGCCGGTGGTCTGCGGAGGCGGAGACGGCGTCTGCTCAGCCATCGGAACCGGCTGCATTGACGAGGGAGTGGCCCACAGCAGCATGGGGACTTCGTCCTGGATCTCCATTACCAGCAAAAAGGCCATTTATGATGAAGAACAGAGAACCTTCAACTGGGCGCACATCGTGCCGGGTTATGTGCTTCCCACCGGAACCATGCAGAGCGGCGGCGGTGCCTATGCCTGGTATGTGGACAACTTCTGCGGGGAAGAGGCGGCGCTGGCGAAGGCCCGTGGAACCTCTGTCTACACGATTCTGGAGGAAAGCCTGCGAAAAAGCCCGCCCGGCAGCAACGGACTTCTGTTCCTTCCATATCTCATGGGAGAAAGGAGTCCCAGGTGGAATCCGGATGCAAGAGCCGGCTTTGTGGGAATCGGGATGGAACACAGACGGTCGGATTTCCTGCGGGCCATTGAAGAAGGCGTGGCCATGAACCTGAATATCGTCCTTGATATTTTCCGAAATCACGGTCAGACCATCCGGGATATGGTGGTAGTGGGCGGAGGAGCCAAGAGCGGTGTATGGCAGCAGATCCTTGCCGATGTTTACGGGGTAAGACTACAGATTCCGACCCTTCTCGACGAGGCCACTTCCATGGGGGCGGCCATCACGGCAGGCGTGGGAATCGGACTTTTCGAAGATTTCCGGGCTGCAGACCGGTTCCTTGAGATCCGTCACAGCGTGGAGCCGATCGGGGAGAACCGGGAGCTTTACCGGAAGCTTCAGCCGGTTTTTGATGCGGCTTACAACGGGCTTTTGCCCGTATATGAAGGCCTGAAGGCCTTTGCAGAATGATGTATGGAAGCGCCGTGCCAGAACTGTCATAAGGCAGCTCAGGTGCGGCGTTTCATGGTTTTCAAGAAGTGCATTGACAGCGAACGGCATATCTTGTATAACATAGGAAGCGGTTTTCATTTCTTTTGTAAAAAAAGGTTGCATAATCGCAGGAAATGTGCTAAGATTCTCCGTGGTGAAAACATTTGTGTTTGCCAGACGGACGCATGGAAAAACGGAGGAATTATGGCAGAGGATAATCAGTATTATGTAGTCAGAAACAAGGCTGTCCCTGAGGTGCTTTTGAAGGTTGTGGAGGCAAAACGGCTTTTGGCTTCTGAGCGGGCGATGACGGTGCAGGAGGCCACAGAACAGGTCGGCATCAGCAGGAGCTCCTTCTATAAATACAAGGACGACATTTTTCCGTTTCACGATAATGCCAGAGGCAAGACGATTACCTTTGTGCTTCAGATGGATGATGTGCCGGGCCTTCTGTCCACGGTGCTGAAGACGATTGCAGAGTATAACGGAAATATTTTGACCATTCATCAGACGATTCCCATCAACGGTGTGGCTTCCCTGACGCTGAGTGTGGACGTACTGCCGACCACCGGCGATACCTCAGCGATGCTGGAGACCATAGAGAAGCTGCAGGGGATCCATTATCTGAAAATATTAGCGAGAGAGTGAGAGGAAAAACAGATGAAAATTGCGATCATGGGATATGGCACCATCGGCTCAGGCGTGGCGGCTGTTGTGGAGAGAAATGCGGCGAGTATTGCAAAGCGGGTGGGAGAACCCATCGAAGTGAAATATGTGCTTGATCTTCGGGAATTCCCCGGAGACCCTATTCAGGAAAAGGTGGTCCATGACATTGACGTGATCGTCAATGACCCTGAGGTCGCCATTGTGGTGGAGACCATGGGCGGCGTGGAGCCGGCCTGCACCTTTGTGAAAAAGGCGCTGGCGGCGGGCAAATCGGTTACCACCTCCAATAAAGCCCTGGTGGCAAAGAAGGGCATTGAGCTTCTGGATCTGGCTAAGGAAAATCATGTGAGCTTCCTCTTTGAGGCCAGCGTGGGCGGCGGAATCCCCATTATCCGTCCTCTGAACCAGTGCCTGACTGCCGACGAGATCCTGGAGATCACCGGTATTCTGAACGGCACCACCAATTATATGCTGACGAAGATGGACCGGGAGGGCGTGACCTTCGACGAGGTCCTGAAGGAAGCCCAGGATAAGGGTTATGCGGAAAAGGATCCCACGGCGGATATCGAGGGCTTCGATGCCTGCAGAAAGATTGCGATCCTTTCTTCCCTGGCTTACGGAAGCCAGGTGGATTTTGAAGATATCTACACCGAGGGAATCACGAAAATTACCGATACAGATTTTAAATATGCCAGAAAAATGGGAACCTCCATCAAGCTTTTCGGCACCAGCAAACGGGCAGGAGAGGAATTCTACGCCATGGTGGCTCCCGTCATGATAAATGCAGACCATCCCCTCTATGCGGTCAACGATGTATTCAACGGGATCATGGTCGAGGGCAATATGGTCGATAAGCTCATGTTCTACGGACGCGGCGCAGGAAGCCTTCCCACCGCCAGTGCCGTGGTGGCCGATGTGGTGGAAATGGCAAAGAATCCCCATACCACACTGGTGACAAGCTGGAGCACCAAAAAGCTTCCGCTGGCAGACAAGGGAACATGGGTGAGAAAGTTCTTTGTCCGCGCGGCAGAAAATACAGAAGAGAAGAAGGCACAGGTGGAAGCAGCTTTTGGACCGGTATCATATATTGAATTAGAGGGACTCAACGAGTTCGCCTTTGTAACGCCGGAAATGGCAGAGGCTGAGTATGAAAAGAAGGCAGCTTTTGTGGACGGTATCCTTCAGATGATCCGTATGGATGTATAAATTGTGCTAAACAGTGAGAGACATAAAACGAGGAGGACAATATGTTAATTGTGAAGAAATTCGGCGGCAGCTCAGTCGCCGACAAGGAGAGGATCTTCAACGTGGCAAAGCGCTGTGTTGAGGATTATCAGAAGGGCAATGACGTGGTTGTGGTGCTTTCCGCCATGGGAAAGACAACCGACGGCCTGATCGCACAGGCTCATGATATCAATCCCAATCCGCCGAAGCGTGAGCTGGACATGCTTCTTGTGACGGGGGAACAGATGTCCGTGGCTTATATGGCCATGGCGCTGGCTTCCATGGGAATTCCGGCGGTTTCCTTAAATGCATTCCAGGTGGCAATGCATACCACCTCAGCCTACACCAATGCAAGGCTGAAACGCATTGACACGGAGCGGATCCGCAACGAGCTGGATGCAAAGAAGATCGTCATTGTGACCGGTTTCCAGGGTGTAAACCGTCATGATGATTTCACGACCCTCGGCCGCGGCGGCTCCGACACCACGGCAGTGGCACTGGCAGCGGCTCTTCACGCAGATGCCTGCGAGATCTACACCGATGTGGAAGGCGTTTACACGGCAGATCCGAGAGTTGTGCCCAACGCGAGAAAAATGAGTGAGGTTACCTACGATGAGATGCTGGAATTTGCATCCCTCGGAGCAAAGGTGCTTCATAACCGTTCTGTGGAAATGGCAAAAAGATACGGCGTACAGCTTGTTGTGCGCTCCAGCTTGAATTATGCGGAAGGAACCGTTGTTAAGGAGGAAACAAAAATGGAAAAAATGATCGTAAGCGGTGTCGCTTCAGATTTAAATACTGCCAGAATTTCAGTTATCGGTGTGAAGGATGAGCCCGGTATCGCCTTTAAGCTGTTCAATTACCTGGCTGCAAAGAATATTAACATCGATATCATCCTGCAGTCCGTAGCCCGTGACGGCAGACGTGATATTGCCTTCACCGTGCCGAAGACCGAGCTTCACGAGGCGCTGGCTATCATTGAGGAGCATAAGGATGCGTTTACGGCCAACTCCTTCAAGTACGATGAGCATGTGGCAAAGGTATCTATCATCGGTGCCGGCATGACCTCCAACCCCGGTGTGGCTGCCAAGATGTTCGAGGCTCTTTACGGAGCAAACATCAACATCCAGATGATCTCCACCTCTGAGATCCGCATCACTGTTCTCATCGACGAGAATGATGTGACCCGTGCCATGAGAGCAATCCATGACAAGTTTGACTTGGGCGAGGACTGATGTCTTTTGAATGACCGAAGTACAGAACAGACCTTATACAGGCTGGGGCTGGCGGCTATCCTGGTGGTAGCCGCCGCCGCATTTTTTATCAAAGTATTTGAGATCCCCCTCGGAGGCCCTCTTCTGGCCTGTCCGCTGTATTCCCTGACCGGACTTTTCTGTCCCGGCTGCGGCGGAACGAGAGCCCTTCGTCTGCTCTTCGAGGGAAGGATCCTTGCGAGTGTGATCTGCCACCCCTTTGTATTATACGGAGTGGCCGTTTTTAGTGCCTTTATGATAAGCCATACTCTGAGAATTTTGACCCGGGGGAAAATAAAGGGGTTTGCTTATCGGCATATTTATATTAAAATAGCAGTAGCGCTTTTAATCCTGAATGTCCTTGTGAAGAATCTGGCGTGGCTTATCTGGCATGTCGATCTGATCCAGTGGGCATCCGGGCATTTTTGATCAGTTGGAGGAATGATTGTTTCATGGATATCATAAAGACCCTTTCGGAGGAGCTTCACATCAAACGGAGTCAGGCGGAGGCGGCGGTTTCCCTCATCGACGAGGGAAATACCATTCCCTTTATCGCCCGTTACCGGAAAGAAATGACGGGCTCCTTAAACGATGAGGTACTCAGAAATCTGGATGAACGGCTGAAATACCTTCGGAATCTGGAGGAGAAAAAAGCACAGGTTCTGGAGACCATAGAGGCCCAGGGGGCATTGACTGCAGAGCTGAAGGCACAGATCGACGCAGCTGCTACCCTGGTGGCGGTGGAGGATCTGTACCGCCCGTACCGTCCCAAACGGCGCACCAGAGCCACCGTGGCAAAGGAAAAGGGGCTGGAGCCTCTGGCCGATGTGCTGATGCTGCAGATGCTGAAGACGCCGGCCCTTTCCGAGGCAGAGAAGTATATATCGGAAGAAAAAGGGGTGGAGACGGCTGCGGATGCCCTGGCGGGAGCCGGTGATATTCTGGCAGAGCGGATCTCCGACAATGCCTCCTACCGGACCTGGATCCGGGAGAAGACCGTTCAGCTGGGCATGATCAAATCCCAGGGAAAGAGTGAGGAACAATCGGTCTACGAGATGTATTATAATTATGAGGAGCCGGTGAAAAAGGCTGCAGGCCACAGGATCCTGGCGCTGAACCGGGGCGAAAAGGAAAAATTCCTTACGGTGCGCATCGAAGCACCTGAGGCGGAGATCCTTACCTATCTGGAGCGGCAGATCCTTGTCCGGGATAATCCGAACACGACTCCGGTCCTGAAAGAGATCATTGCCGACAGCTATGAGCGGCTCATCGCTCCGGCCATCGAACGGGAGATCCGGAGCAGCCTGACGGAAACAGCAGAGGCGGGAGCAGTCCATGTATTCGGCAAGAATCTGGAGCAGCTTCTCATGCAGCCGCCCATTGTGGGACAGGTGGTGCTGGGATGGGATCCGGCCTTTCGGACCGGGTGCAAGCTGGCCGTGGTGGACGCCACCGGCAAGGTATTGGATACCGTGGTGATCTATCCCACGGCGCCTCAGAATAAGGTGGCCGAGGCGAAGGCCGTGGTCAAGCGGCTCATAAAGAAATACGGGATCACGCTGATCTCCGTGGGCAACGGAACGGCCTCCCGGGAATCGGAGCAGATCATTGCAGAGCTTCTGCGGGAGATCCCGGAAAAGGTTCAGTATATTATTGTAAGTGAAGCGGGAGCTTCCGTGTACTCTGCCAGCAAGCTGGCCACCGAGGAATTTCCTGATTTTGATGTGGCACAGAGAAGTGCGGTGTCCATTGCCAGAAGGCTTCAGGATCCGCTGGCGGAGCTTGTCAAGATCGATCCCAAGTCCATCGGCGTCGGCCAGTACCAGCATGACATGAACCAGAAGAATCTGGATGAGGCGCTGACGGCTGTGGTGGAGGACTGCGTAAATAAGGTAGGCGTGGACTTAAATACGGCCTCCGCCTCCCTCCTTGAATATATTTCCGGCATTTCAAAGACAGTGGCCAAAAATATTGTGGCCTACCGGGAGGAAAACGGCCGGTTTGAGGACAGAAAGGAGCTCCTCAAGGTGGCAAAACTGGGCCCCAAGGCTTATGAACAGTGCGCGGGCTTCATGCGGATCCAGGGAGGAAAAAATCCGCTGGACGCAACGGCAGTCCATCCGGAGAGCTACCGGGCAGCGGACGCCCTGCTTTCCAGACTGGGCTTTGATAAAGAGCAGCTGGCTTCGGGAGGGATCAACGGTATCAGTAAAAAGGTGAGCCGGCCGGAGAAGCTGGCGCAGGAGCTGGGAATCGGCGAGATCACCCTGAAGGATATTTTGAAGGAGCTGGAGAAGCCGGCCAGAGATCCGAGAGACGAGATGCCCAAGCCCATTCTCCGGACGGACGTGATGGATATGAAGGATTTAAAGCCCGGCATGATCCTCAAGGGAACGGTGCGCAACGTCATTGATTTCGGTGTCTTTGTGGATATCGGCGTCCATCAGGACGGACTGGTCCACATTTCCCAGATCTGCGACCGCTATATCAAGCATCCTCTGGAGGCGGTCAGCGTCGGCGATGTGGTTGAGGTACAGGTCATGAGCGTGGATCCCGGCAGAAAACGGATCCAGCTCACCATGAAGATACAGTAACGGAGGCAGATAGATGGAACATAAAACATTTACCACAAAAACAGAAGCCAAGGATCTGTTCCGGTTTCAGATCTATCACACCTATTTCGGAGTTACAGGAGTCCTTCTGGGACTGCTGGCGGTGCTTGCCACTGGGGATCTGATCGGTAACTTTACGGAAATGTCGACGGGGACGAAGGTCATCTGCATCCTTCTGGTGGCATGGGCGGTCGTTCTGAACCCGGTCAACCTGTATTTTAAGGCAAAAAAGCAGGCGAAGACCGTGGAGCTTTTTAAAAATCCCATCGACACGGAAATCACAGAAGAGGGAATTTCCATGAGCCAGGGAGAGAACGGCGGTCTGGTGGAGTGGAAGGATGTCACAAAAATCGTGATCCTTAAAAACCTGGTGATCTTTTATCTCGGCAAGGTCAGAGCTCATCTCCTTCCTCTGGAGCAGCTGGGCGAAGCGGATGCCGATGAGGCGGTGGAGCTGATCAAAAAGTACGGCGTTGGGAAGAAGATCGTAAATAAGAGAAAAAAGCGGAGGAAATAGTCATGGAGGTTCAGACCACCGTGTGGGAGACAAACCGTCCGGAGGAGACATTTGACCTTGGAAAACGGTTGGGGGAAGCAGCAAAGCCGGGAGACATCTACTGTCTGGACGGGGATCTCGGCGTGGGAAAGACTGTTTTTACCCAGGGATTTGCGGCCGGACTTGCCATCACGGAACCGGTGAACAGCCCTACCTTCACCATTGTTCAGGTCTATGAGGAAGGGAGGCTTCCGTTGTACCATTTTGATGTGTACCGGATCGGGGATCCGGAGGAAATGGACGAGATCGGCTATGAGGATTATTTCTTCGGCAACGGCGTGAGCCTCATCGAATGGGCTTCCCTGATCGATGAGCTGCTTCCGGAGAACGCAGCCCGGATCCTCATAGAAAAGGATGTGGAACAGGGCTTTGATTATCGCAGAATAACGGTTAGGAGCAGTTATGAAAATATTAGGGATTGAAAGTGCGTCCCTGACGGCCTCAGCGGCCATCTGGGAGGACGATTTGCTGACGGCAGAGTACACAGTCAATTACAAAAAGACCCATTCCCAGACTCTGCTTCCCATGATCGATGAGATCGTAACAATGACGGAAACGGATCTGGAAACTCTGGATGCCATCGCGGTGTCCGGCGGCCCCGGCTCCTTCACGGGCCTTCGGATCGGATCGGCAACAGCCAAGGGGCTGGGACTGGCCCTTCAAAAGCCGCTGATCCATGTGCCGACTCTGGATGCCATGGCCTACGAGCATTTCGGCACGGACCGGGTCATCTGCCCCATGCTGGATGCCAGAAGGAGCCAGGTATACTGCGGCCTTTACGAGCATCATGACGAGTTTAAGGTGCTGAAGCCGCAGGCTGCGCTGGGACTTTCGGAGATTATGGAGGAGATCAATACCCTGGGGCGTCCCGTGGTCTTCCTGGGCGACGGAGTACCGGTGGGAAAAGAGATCATCCGGGAGAAGTGCCGTGTGCCCTACGTGTTCGCACCATCCTTTGCGGCAAGACAGCGGGCAGGCGCAGTGGCAGCCCTGGGTGCCGTCTATTTCCGGGAAGGAAAGACTGAGACGGCCGCAGAGCATGGACCGGAATATCTGCGTATGTCCCAGGCAGAACGGGAAATGGCGGAACGGAAAAAACGGGAGGCAGAGACACCGTGAGCGGGAATAGAACCCGGGACGAGGGGAAGGCTGTAAATGGGAAGGACCGGATCGCGATCCGCCCCCTTTGTCCGGGGGATGGATCGGCAGTGGCGGCTCTCGAACAGCAGATCTTCGGTACGCCCTGGTCGGAAAAGACTGTGGCTGATTCCATTGAACAGGCAAACCGGTGCCTGACGGACCGGGAAGGGACAACAGGGGCAGCCTGGGGGGCCTTCGGAGCCTTCGAAGGCGGCGTACTTTTCGGCTATTTCTTTTCGGCGGCGGCAGCCGGGGAGGGAGAGCTCCACCGAATCGCCGTGGCGCCGGAGAAGCGGAGGCTGGGCCTTGGCGACGCGCTGATGGAGCGGTTCCTTGACTGGCTTTCGGAAAACGGGGCCGGGACTGCTTTTCTCGAAGTGCGCTCCGGCAACGATGCGGCCGTTTCTCTGTATGAAAAGCACGGCTTTTCGGAGATCGGGCGCCGGAGAAATTATTACAAAAATCCATGCGAGGATGCTCGTATTTTTCAATACCTGTGACAGAAGGAAAGGCTGTGAAGCAATGACAGAACAGGAATATACGATCTGCAACGGCTGCGGAAATCAGGTAAAAACAGGCGGTGCACCACCTTACGCGGAGGGACTTTCGGTGACGAAGACCTGGGGATATTTCTCCGGAAAGGACGGGGAGCGACACCGTTTTTTCCTGTGTGAAGAATGTTATGACCGGCTGACGAAAACCTTTGCCGTGCCGGTGGAAATAGAAGAGGAAACAGAACTTTTGTAAACAGAGAGGAATTATCATGCTTGATGTATGTTTGCTGGGAACCGGCGGAATGATGCCTCTTCCCTATCGGTGGCTCACATCCCTGATGACAAGATGCGAGGGAAGCCATCTGCTCATTGACTGCGGAGAGGGAACCCAGATCGCACTGAAGAAGAAGGGATGGAGCGCCAAGCCCATCGATGTGATCTGCTTTACCCATTACCACGCTGACCATATCAGCGGTCTTCCGGGACTTTTGCTGACCATGGGCAATGCGGAGCGGACGGAGCCCCTTCTGATGATCGGTCCCAAGGGGCTGGAGCGGGTGGTGACAGCCCTCCGGACCATTGCGCCCGAGCTTCCCTTCTCCATCGAATTTCTGGAGCTTTCCGAGAAGGAGCAGGAGATCCGGACGGGGCCCTATACGATCCATGCCTTTAAGGTGAACCACAATATTCCCTGCTACGGTTACTCGGTTTCTCTGCCGAGAGCAGGAAAATTTCAGGTGGAAAAGGCGCAGGCACTGAATCTGCCGGTCCGTTACTGGGGAATCCTCCAGCGGGGGGAGACCGTGGAGCTTGACGGACAGATCTATACGCCGGATATGGTCATGGGGCAGGCCCGAAAAGGGATCAAGGTCACCTATTGCACGGATACACGCCCCCTTCCCGTCATATCGAAGGAAGCGGAGGACGCGGACCTTTTCATCTGTGAGGGCATGTACGGGGATAAGGAAAAGGCAGCCAAGGCCAGAGAAAACAAGCATATGACCATGTATGAGGCAGCGCGCCTGGCGCGGGATGCAGATACAAAGGAGCTTTGGCTGACCCATTACAGCCCGTCCCTGGCATGGCCGGAGGACTATATGGGTGAGGTGCGGAAGATCTTCCCACGGGCCATTGCGGCAAAGGACGGTCAGTCGGTGGAGCTTCGTTTTGAGGATGAGGAATAGAGCATGAAGACAGAGGAAAAAGAAGTGAAAGATGTTTATATTCTTGCCATTGAAAGCTCCTGTGACGAGACAGCAGCCGCTGTGGTAAAGAATGGCCGGGAGGTCTTATCCAATGTGATCTCCTCCCAGATCGCGCTGCACACCCTGTATGGCGGCGTGGTGCCGGAAATCGCATCGAGAAAGCATATTGAGAAGATCAATCAGGTCATCGAAGCGGCCCTTTCGGAGGCGGGAATGACTCTGGATGAGATGACAGCCATCGGAGTGACCTACGGCCCCGGCCTGGTGGGCGCTCTTTTAGTGGGCGTTTCGGCGGCAAAGGCCATCGCCTATGCAAAGAAGCTGCCGTTGATCGGCGTTCATCATATTGAGGGCCACGTCAGCGCCAACTTCATTGAGAACAAGGAACTGGAGCCGCCGTTTCTGTGCCTGATCGTGTCCGGCGGACATACCCATCTGGTGATCATGAAGGATTACGGAGAGTTTGAGATCATCGGGCGCACCAGGGACGACGCGGCAGGAGAGGCCTTCGACAAGGTGGCAAGAGCCATCGGCCTCGGCTACCCCGGCGGACCGAAGATCGACAAGGCGGCCAGAGAGGGAAATCCCCATGCCATGGAATTTCCGAGAGCTAAAATTGAGGGCTGTCCTTACGATTTCAGCTTCAGCGGCTTGAAATCAGCGGTACTCAATTATCTCAACCATGAGAAAATGATGGGAGTCGAGGTGAACCGGAACGATCTGGCGGCCTCCTTCCAGAATGCGGTGGTGGAAGCGCTGGTGAGCCGTACCATTTTGGCAGCAAGGGAATACGGAATCCATGACGTGGTCATTGCCGGAGGCGTTGCCTCCAATTCAGCACTGCGCGCTGCCATGGCAGCGGCCTGTGAGAAGGAGGACTTCCGGTTCTATCATCCGTCGCCCATTCTCTGCACGGACAATGCAGCCATGATCGGAGCGGCAGCTTATTACGAATACAGGAAAGGGGTCCAAAGCGGCTGGGATCTCAACGCTGTTCCCAATCTGAAGCTGGGAGAACGGTGAGAACGCCTGTAAGGATGAAACAGAAACGGGGGATGCCGATGGAATACGGAAAGGTAACTGCCATTGTACTGGCAGCAGGAAAGGGAAGCCGGATGGGAAGCCAGGTGCCGAAGCAGTATCTGACTCTTCTGGGCCACGAGGTCCTTTATTATTCTCTGAAGGCTTTCGAGGAGAGCATCGTGGACCAGGTGGTTCTTGTGACAGGAGCCGGTGATATCGACTATTGTCGGAGCGAACTGGTGGAAAAGTACGGATTTTCCAAGGTAAAAAAGATCATTGCCGGGGGCGCAGAGCGGTACGATTCTGTTTACATGGGATTGAAAGCGGCAGCCCCCTGTGATTATGTGCTGATCCATGACGGCGCCCGCCCCATGGTGACGCCGGAGATCATCTCCCAGGTTCTGGAAGGGGCAATTGCCTGCGGAAGCTGTACCACGGCGGTGCCGGTGAAGGATACCATCAAGATCGCCGATGCAGAAGACATGGCTGTCGACACGCCGGAACGGCGGGGCCTCTGGGCCATCCATACGCCCCAGGGCTTTTCCTATGAGGTGATTCTGGAAGCTCATGAGAGATTCCGGCAGGGAGCATACCGGATCCCTGTGACCGACGACACCATGATGGCGGAGATCTTCCTGCGCAAGCGGGCAAAGCTTGTGAAGGGCAGTTATCGGAACATCAAGGTGACAACGCCGGAGGATATGGAGATCGCGGAAGTCTTCCTGAAAAAACAGGAGGCGGGCAGGTAAGGATGATCTGATCTGCCGGGAAGCGGAGGCAGGTTGCACAAGCTTGTGTGCGGGAGCTGCTGGTCTGCCGCAGGCTCTATAGCATGTTGCACATGCAACGAAAAGCTATCACCAAAGTAACTGTTAGCCAGTGTAGATGAGATAGGCTGTACTCTTGTAATATGGAGGAATGATGACATGAAAAAATTAGGCGTTTTGGTATTGATTGCTTTGCTCTCTTTGAATCTGATTGGCTGTGGAGGAAAAAATGCAAAGGAGGAGCCACAGACGGAAGCGGCTGTGGAGGAGAAAGAAGAACAGAAAAAGGAAGCGCAGGAAACAAAGGGTAAAGAAACACAAAAGGTTGAAACGCAAACGGAAGAGCCGAAGGAAGTGGAGACCACGGAAGCCGAGGTGGCGGACAAAGAAGAAGCGGTACTTTTGGATACGGAGAATGTGAAGATCACTTATGCCAGCAGCATGATCTGTAACTGGGACATTGAAAATGAGTTCTCGTTTTACTTCGATGTAGAGAACCGTATGGAAAAGGAGCTGACGATAACTGCAACGGAATTTGTGCTGGATGGCTATACCATATGGAGCGGATATCTGTCTTTTGCGGCGGAAGCTTCTTCTACAACAAATGATTTTATCGGATATGCAGATCACGATTATCAGGGAGAGCCTGAATATAACGAATGGCTGAAACAGGAAAGTGAAAAGGGAGTGCGGGAACTGAACATTACGCTGGCTGTGACAGATGAAGATGGAAATCAGATCGAAGAGCCGTTGTCCGTGATCATTGATGTGAAAAACGGAACAGTTATAAAGTAAGCTCAAGTATATGATAGCAGAAACAATTCCGGGGCACCTTCCGTATGGAGGGTGCCCCGGGTAATTAATACGCAAATAATCAACTTGATTACTCTCTTCCGTCCCAGCAGTAGGTGCAAAGCTTGCTTCTGTCGATGCCGACGGAATCCATCATATCGTCCAGACGATGGTAACGCAGGGAGGTGAAGTCCAGTTTCTCGCCGATACGCCGCACCATTTCCTGATACTCGCTGCTTTCCGGATCGGTGTAGACATCCAGGTGGGCGAATTTGTCATTCCCCTCCATCTCTTTGATGACCTGTCTTGTGATCAGATCCATTTCTGAAGAGGAACGGGAGAAATTCAGATATTTACAGCCGAAAATCAACGGCGGGCATGCAGGACGGATGTGAACCTCCTTTGCGCCGCTCTGATACAGGAACTGAGTGGTTTCCCGCATCTGGGTTCCGCGGACGATCGAATCGTCGATGAGCAGAAGCTTCCGGTCCTGAATCAGATCGTGCACAGGGATCAGCTTCATTTTCGCGATCAGGTTCCGCTGGGTCTGCATGGTAGGCATAAAAGAGCGAGGCCAGGTAGGAGTATATTTAATGAAGGGACGGGAAAAAGGAATCCCGGATTCATTGGCGTAACCGATGGCGTGAGCGGTACCGGAATCGGGCACGCCTGCCACAATATCAGGCGTTACATTATCGCGCTTGGCAAGCTGGGCGCCGCAGTTATAGCGCATCTGCTCAACGCTGATTCCCTCGTAGGAAGAGGACGGATAGCCGTAATACACCCAGAGGAAGGTGCAGATCTTCATGTCCTTTCCCGGCTGTACAAGAGTTTTGACATATTCCGGAGTGATGACAACGATCTCGCCGGGGCCCAGCTCCTTATAATCGGTGTAACCAAGATTCAGATAGGCAAAGCTTTCAAAGGCGGCGCAGAACGCATCCTCCTTTTTTCCGATAGCGACAGGAGTACGTCCCATTTTGTCTCTGGCGGCATAAATACCCTTGGGAGTCATAATGAGCATGGTCAGGGAACCGTCGATCAGTTCCTGAGCATACTGGATACCCTCGATCAGATTCTCCTTCTGATTGATCATCGTTGCAACCAGCTCGGTAGCATTGATGAGGCCGCCGCTCATCTCAAAGAAATGGGAGTGAGAAGACTGCAGAAGCTTCTCAGCAATGGCGTCTGCATTATTGATCTTACCGACAGTGGTAATGGCATAAGTTCCGTGGTGAGAACGAATCAGAAGCGGCTGCGGCTCATAATCGGAAATGCAGCCGATTCCCAGGTTGCCCCGCATGGAATTGGCGTCGTGGTCAAATTTCGTACGGAACGGTGAATTTTCTATATTGTGGATGGCACGGTCAAAGCCCTTTTCTTTATCATAAGTAACCATGCCGGCACGCCTTGTCCCAAGGTGGGAATGATAGTCAGTGCCAAAGAATAAATCGAAAACGCAGTCGCTTTTGGAAGCGACACCAAAGAAACCACCCATAGTTCATCCTCCGAAGTGTAATCTGAAAAGTGTATGAGTTATAAAACCAGTAACAGTATACTAGAAACAGGGGGGAATCTGCAAGAGGGAAATGGATTTCCTTTATTATATAAAGAAAATCCCCGATTCGGGATAATTTTTCTGCAGTATTCTTCGATTTAACTATTGACAGGAAGAGAAACAAGTGATAGAATAAATTTCGCGCGTGTGAAAGCGATCAGATGGATTTGAATAAAATCAAAAAAAGTAAAGGCTTCCTATTGACAAGACCTTTCTGGTGTAGTAAAATGTTCAAGCACACTTTTGGAGAGGTATCGAAGTGGTCATAACGAGGCGGTCTTGAAAACCGTTTGTCCGCAAGGGCGCGTGGGTTCGAATCCCACCCTCTCCGCGCAAAGAAAAAGAGAAAATTATGATTCAGGCACATGGAGAAGTACCCAAGCTGGCTGAAGGGGCTCCCCTGGAAAGGGAGTAGGTCGTTAATAGCGGCGCGAGGGTTCAAATCCCTCCTTCTCCGTTCGATCGAAAGATCGAAGCACCTTGATAACTGAACAGTATATTCCAACCCCTGAAAATTCGATACAGGCTTTTGGAGCACGAAGTGCTTCGGCAAGTTGATGGGCGTCGGGCGTGCTTGCACGTTGAGACGCACAGCAAATTGACGAAAAATACGTCAGTATTTCAAAAGCCAACGAAAGCGAAAGAAGCTTTGCTTCTTGAGCTTAGTTGAGAAAATTCAGAGAACAACCTTTAAGTAAAGTAAACGGGATAAAAGGAAAAGCTAGAGCTTATCTTTGAACCGAGGACAAAATCTAAACATGAGAGTTTGATCCTGGCTCAGGATGAACGCTGGCGGCGTGCTTAACACATGCAAGTCGAGCGAAGCACTTAAGTGAATTCTTTCGGGATGAAGCTTATTTGACTGAGCGGCGGACGGGTGAGTAACGCGTGGGTAACCTGCCTCATACAGGGGAATAACAGTTAGAAATGACTGCTAATGCCGCATAAGCGCACACTACCGCATGGTAGAGTGTGAAAAACTCCGGTGGTATGAGATGGACCCGCGTCTGATTAGCTAGTTGGTGAGGTAACGGCCCACCAAGGCGACGATCAGTAGCCGACCTGAGAGGGTGACCGGCCACATTGGGACTGAGACACGGCCCAAACTCCTACGGGAGGCAGCAGTGGGGAATATTGCACAATGGGGGAAACCCTGATGCAGCGACGCCGCGTGGGTGAAGAAGTATTTCGGTATGTAAAGCCCTATCAGCAGGGAAGAAAATGACAGTACCTGACTAAGAAGCCCCGGCTAACTACGTGCCAGCAGCCGCGGTAATACGTAGGGGGCAAGCGTTATCCGGATTTACTGGGTGTAAAGGGAGCGTAGGTGGCCTGGCAAGCCAGAAGTGAAAACCCGGGGCTTAACCCCGTGGATTGCTTTTGGAACTGTTAGGCTTGAGTGCAGGAGGGGCAGGCGGAATTCCTGGTGTAGCGGTGAAATGCGTAGATATCAGGAGGAACACCGGTGGCGAAGGCGGCCTGCTGGACTGTAACTGACACTGAGGCTCGAAAGCGTGGGGAGCAAACAGGATTAGATACCCTGGTAGTCCACGCCGTAAACGATGAATACTAGGTGTCGGGGAGCAAAGCTCTTCGGTGCCGCAGCAAACGCAATAAGTATTCCACCTGGGGAGTACGTTCGCAAGAATGAAACTCAAAGGAATTGACGGGGACCCGCACAAGCGGTGGAGCATGTGGTTTAATTCGAAGCAACGCGAAGAACCTTACCAAGTCTTGACATCCCGATGACCGGAACATAACCGTTCCTTCTCTTCGGAGCATTGGAGACAGGTGGTGCATGGTTGTCGTCAGCTCGTGTCGTGAGATGTTGGGTTAAGTCCCGCAACGAGCGCAACCCTTGTCCTTAGTAGCCAGCGGTA
>NZ_JASGBQ010000013.1 GCF_030053595.1 Fusibacillus kribbianus | reverse complement strand
AAGTGGCTTCGCCGCAAATTTGGGATGATTTGTCAAGTGTTTTTTGATTTTATTACAAAAAAAGAGCGAGCACATAAATTTACTGTACTCACTCTTTGAAACTATCTTAACTTATTGACATTGATTATGCAACACTCCCTTTTTTCTGCGTTTCTATTCATCCGGGATTATCTCGACTATGTCCCCAATCTGACAATCTAGGGCAATACATATCTTTTGGAGGATCTCTGTTGTGACATGGCCATTCCTGCCCATCTTTGTGACAGAAGCTGGGCTGATCCCGGCCTTCACGCATAAATCTTTTTTCTTCATATCTTTATCGATTAGGAGTTTCCAGAGCTTTTTGTATCTTGCCAGTTGGCGTAAAAACTACCCAGCATTCTTTTAAGAAATGCATTACCTGCATATTTATCCTCTTATTAGCTTCTGGTGTTCTTCCGCAGTTTATAAGGGATTTTGCCTTTTCTTTTGGTTTCCTGCTCCACTCGTTTTCTCCATTCGTTCTCGCAGCTGGGGCAAATTTGTCTCCCTTTCGGAATCACACAGCCGCATATAACACATGTATCAATCGGAGGAGAAATGTGGACGCCTTTCATTTTCCATCATTGCTCCCATAGCCATACTTTTCATTATGGGTATAGTAGTACCCACCGTCTTTTTTATTGGTGTTATTCCGAACGACGCCTAAAATTTTGCTGCCGCTTTTTTCAAGCTGTGCAACAACCTCCTGCGCTTGCCGGTAATGCATCGAAGTGTTCCCGATTACAAGAATGCTTCCATCACAGTTCGGTGCAACCACAGCAGCATCGATGACTCTTCCAAGGGGCGGCGTATCCACGATCACATACTGATAAACCTTCCGAGTTTCAGAGAGAAGTGTTTTGAAGTATTTTCCGCTGAGCAGTTCCACGGGATTTGGGGGATATTTCCCCGCAAAAATAATCTGAAAATTCGGGTATTGCGTGGAATAAATAGCGTCTCCCAGTTTTACCATACCTGTCAGGACTTCACTCAAGCCAATCGCTCTTTTGGCATTGGTATTTCGGCCTGCCATAACGGATTTCCGCATATCCGCATCAATCACTAGGACGCGCTTTCCAAGTTCAGATAAACTCCGTGCAAGTTGCAAGGACACTGTGGTCTTCCCTTCGTTCTCATTACAGCTTGTGACGACGATTACCTGTATATCCTGCCCACAAAACTGTAAATTTGTACGAAGGACCTTGAACGCTTCCTGTATAAAAAAATCATCTTCTCCCGGGAGCTTCAGTGTGATATCTTCCATTACTTTGCCCTCCGCTTTTTCCTGCTTTTTCCTGTTTTTTTCTGTTCATGCGAACCGTAGGCTTTGTAATACCCATACTGGTGGCTCTTTTTGTCATCGGCATTGGGTATATCACCGAGCACACTCAAGCCCAGGTATCGTTCAATATCCTCTTCCGTGCGAATGCGGTCATCCAGTAAATAAATGATAAGATATATGGAGTATACAAGCACCGCTGCTATCATTCCTACCAGCATATAGGTCGTCATACTTGTGGTATTACATGGTCTGTCATTCAGCGTTCCATATTCATACAGATTAACCTGCTGGAATCCCATCGCCTCTGTAATCTGTTCCTGTCCAATTTCACAGATGGCATCCACGATCCGTTTGGCATTCTCCGGCGAATCGCTTTCCACTGTCACTTCCAGGATGCGCGTGTTCTCCGGGTTGGATGTGGAAACGCTCTTGCTAAGCGTTTTATAGTCGGTCTCCAGATTCAACTCCTGAATTACCTCATCCAGGACGGAATGACTTTTCAGCAAATAGTCGCAATCGTTGACCACCTTAAGAGCCAGAGAAAAATCGGAATCTGAGTTTCCTGTTGCAGTTGCTTCGTTCTGGCGGAGAATGTACAGCGTTGCTGTGGAAGAATAGGCTGGGACGAATGTCACTCGATTGATGATGAACAGTCCTCCAACCGCTACAACCGCGGCAAGGGCCATCACCCAAAGGCGGTGAACGAAGATATACCACAGATCTATTATCGTTACGACGCGGATATTCGCGTTAGCTTTCGTAGTCAATCTAATTCCTCCTGTAAGGCGTCCTCATGCAGGAGCCTTTTTCCGTTATCGCAAAACAAGGCATTCGCATAATCCAGCCCATATTTTTTCCGGACGAGTTGGAAGCACTGGGACAGTTCCGGCGGTCTTTGCCGAACATCATGGCTGTCCGAACAAATCAAATCTGCCAGTTCATTCTCCAGTAAGTATCTGCTCTGCCGCTGTGTCAGGTATCCAAATCCACCCAGGACTGATTGGGCATCCACTTGCAGGAGAACACCCTTCTCCCGAAAGGAATGGATGAGACTTTTGTGTCCCCAGAGTGCCCGATACCGCTCCACATGGGCAAGCACCGGCCGGTAGCCGGCGCTCAGCAGATGCTCCAAAGCGCTGGAAATTCTCTGTGCTTCCGCCGCCTCCGAGAAATCTACCAGGACATACTGGGTCCCGTTCAATGTATGGCACCTTCCGCTGTTCAGCCAGGAAACGCAGTCCCGGCTGTATCGCAGCTCATTACCTCGGTATAACTCCATATCTGGGTATTTCTGTTGAATATATGCCTCCAGCCTTTGATACGCGGCTTCGGCTTGGTTTCCGTTGTCCCTAAAATAACCTGGGTGAAAATGGGGCGTGACGCAAAGGGTTCGGATGCCATCTGCATAGGAAGCATCCACTATTTCCTGCATTTCCGCTTCCGTTTTCGCCCCATCATCCACGCCGTACAGCGCATGAATATGAAGGTCTGAATAGTACATTTTTACATACCCCACGTTTCTTTTGATTGTCAACTCTTTCCGTGTATGAAAAGCAAAGAGTCTTAAACGACTTCAATTCTCTTATTTTGCATGATTTCCGAGAACCTTTATTTTTCCCCTTGTCATCCGATTTGCCAAAACAATGCACGAATGGAATTCAGGCAGTTTAAAATAAAAGGCAAATAGGATCAGGTTTGCACACACGATACAAATCGCCAAGCGAATGATGATTTCGAAAATAAGTGGTAGATTGACAAAACTGCATAGAAAAAAAGTGATAAACATTGTGATACCGGTTGCCAAAACGTAATGTACCATCCGCTTTAGAAAAAGATTAAGGTATACTCGATCAAAAAGTGTATCGAAAAGATTGTGAATCAACCATGGCACCACAAAAAGCATAGAAATGATCGTACTCAGAATGATGCCATACAATCCAATATATCGAACAAGTATCACATTCAATAATAAATTCGTGATCGCTTCTACAAGGGGACGAAAGCGGTCTTTATGCCACATTCCTGCCGCGTCCTTGTAAGAATTAAGAAAAACGTTCATGCAGTTTACAAAGAAATAGACTGACATACAAACAACGATCCCAAATTCCGCAAGCAAATTTGCACCAACCCATACCTCCATAAATGGCTGATAGACGCAAAGGAAGCAGGTGGAACAGAAGCCTGCAAGCCAGACAATAATGAGCAAAAAACTCATAAAGTCTTTCGTGATTTTTTCTTTTGTGTCAACAATAAAACTGTTTCCCAAGCCTGCCCGAACGGAAGTAAACACGATCGTTATCATGGAGGCAACAGCAGAAAAAAGATAATAGTAGTTCTGATAGATAGCCAAAACCTTCAGTCCGAGAAACGCGGAAATAACAATGGTATCAGACGAATAGACGATGACCGTGGCAACCTTTGCCGAAAACAAGTCTCTAATGCGATGGTTGATGGTTTTTCGCTCATTTTTCTGGATCGTTCCTCTGGCATGGTAAGCCGGATACATCCGTGATGCGAGGATGGCTGTCAGAATGTTGTTCAGTATCTGAGTGGCAAGAATCACCATCACATAGTAATAGTAGTTTCGAAAAACAACCAACACAAAGAGCTGTGCAGCATATTTAATTAAGTCCGTGGCAAGCGTCACTTTACTGACAACGTCATTTCTTTGGTGGGCCCATAGAATACTGCTTTTGTAAGCGAATAGCCAATAGCTGAATACCGTGGCTGCAAGATTCAGGAGATATAAGTAGTAAACATCAATATCTGGCGGAACATCGCCGTTAATCAACCTGTGAATGAACGGCAGCAGAGCCAATCCAATCGCGCATACCACAAGACCGATACATCTATAGTAAATCTTATATAGCCGCATAAGCGCACATATTCTATCAGTATCGTCATCAACGATGGGCTGATACATAGAGTAGACCATGGCAGATCCAGCGCCAAGTTCCGCCAGATTTAACACCGATAAAACAGATGTAAAAAGGCTGTTCAGTCCAAGATACTCTACTCCCAATACATATAGCATCACAGTCCGCATCGCAAAAGGCAACAGTTGCTTAACGATTTGTGATGCGATTCCGTATACCATATTTCGGGATGCATTCTTTACCCGCTCTATTCGCACGGAATTTCTCCTCCTGAGGTTATAACGCCATTGAAATAAATTTCTCATTCGTTATTTCTGTAATCTTATATGCAGAAACAAATGCAGACAGATTTCACCTTATGGTGTCGAAGCAGCCAACATACCACATTTGCTTTGATTCCTATATATTCCCTGCACTTATCGTATGCTTGCCAAAATTCAGGATCCTTCATGATTTCTTGTATAAGCAATTTAAAATCGGATTTTTCTTTTTGATTCTTGTGAACCTGATCAGCAACAGAGGACAAACATTTTATTCCAAGCATAACTTTACTTTCATAATAGTGCTTCTCACAATCCGCTACTCCCCATCGTTTTCCGTATTGGAGCGTAACCCGATAAACAATGGACAGATCCCGATAATGTCTTATGGAAAATGCATGGGATAACCCCGTTTCAGTTATCTTATATTGATACAGCCCATCTGAAAGGTAGATGGCTTTCTTCGCGTTGCTCAACATTTCCAACGAGATGAGCTTATCTTCGCCCATCACCATATTTCCGTATTTACGATAATCTTCTGCATTTTGCAGGAGACTGCGCCGAACACATTTTTGCCATACAGCATTCAAGTCCGCTCCAATAACTGCATCAGCATATAATTGCTTTAATCCAGGCCCTTCAAAAATAGTCTTATCTGCATATTTGGGCGGATATTTACGTGTGCCTCCGTCTGGAAAAACTCGAATGTGATTAAAGATAACCATGTCTGTACGAAACTCAAATATTACCTTTTTTATCAAGCGAAGAAGGCCTTCTGTGTAAGTATCATCTGCATCCAAAAACATAAGGTATGTTCCATCTGCCGCTTCCACCGCATCAAGTCGTGCAAATAAAGGCCCCTCATTTATTTTTTTATGAATGGCCCTAATTTTTGAGGGAAATGCATTGGCATAATAGTCACATATCTTCCCACTGCGATCCGTTGAGCCATCATCTACCAGAATGATCTCATAGCTTTCCTCATCCTGCTGTAAAACAGACTCAATACTTTTCGCTAATGTTTTTTCACATTGATGTACGGGGATTACAATTGAAAAAAATGGAGCGTTCTTTGAAGTCTGTATATGAGCTGCATAGATTGGATCCATAGAATCACCTCTTTTCTTTTTTACTATAATTCCTTTCTCCAAACCATCCGGTTCACAATGCCAGTATAGCTTTGGATGATGCAAACCACTTTGTCCGATACGTTTTCATCTGTATAATCCGGCACAGGGAGACCAACGTATCCATCCTTGTGGAGCGCCACGGCGGTTTCCACCGCCTGAAGAAGGGAGTTCGTATCGATTCCCGCCAGGACAAAACAGCCCTTGTCCAAGGCTTCGGGACGTTCCGTAGAGGTGCGTATACACACAGCCGGGAACGGATGTCCCGCCGAAACGAAGAAGCTGCTCTCCTCCGGTAGCGTGCCGGAGTCAGATACCACGCAGTAAGCGTTCATCTGCAGACAGTTATAATCGTGAAATCCCAAAGGATCGTGGCGGATCACACGCTTGTCCAGGGTAAAACCGCTTTCTTCCAGCCGCTTCCGGCTTCTGGGATGGCAGGAATAGAGGATGGGCATATCGTATCGCTCTGCCATGGCATTGATCGCCGTGAACAGGGAGCAAAAGTTCTTCTCCGTGTCGATGTTCTCCTCCCGGTGGGCGGACAGCAGAATGTACCGCCCCGGCTCCAGCCCCAGGCGGCTCAGAATATCGCTCTGCTGAATCTGCAGGAGATTCCGGTGAAGCACCTCCGCCATGGGAGAGCCAGTCACATAGGTGCGCTCCCTGGGGCAGCCGCACTCCATCAGATAACGCCGTGCATGCTCGGAATAGGCCAGATTGATATCGGAGATGATGTCCACAATTCGGCGGTTGGTCTCCTCCGGCAGGCACTCATCCTTGCACCGATTCCCGGCCTCCATATGAAAAATGGGGATATGAAGCCGCTTTGCCCCGATCACGGACAGGCAGGAGTTGGTATCCCCCAGCACCAGGACAGCGTCCGGCTGAAGCTCTGCCATCAGTTCATAGCTCCGGGCAATGATGTTGCCCATGGTCTGTCCCAGATTTTCGCCCACGGCTTCCATATAGATCTCCGGTTCACACAGATCCAGATCCCGGAAAAATATCCCGTTGAGATTGTAGTCATAGTTCTGGCCGGTATGCGCCAGCAGCGTGTCAAAGTAGGTTCGACATTTTTTAATCACTTCCGACAGGCGGATGATCTCCGGCCTTGTCCCTACGATAATCAGCAGCTTCAGCTTTCCGTTGTTCTGAAATGCGGTCACAGGTTACACCTCCTCAAAATAGGTATCCGGATGATTGGGGTCAAACACCTCGTTTGCCCACATCACAGTCACCAGGTCCTCAGTCTTGGACAGATTGATAATGTTATGGGTGTAGCCCGGGAGCATATGGACTGCCTGAATGTTCTCGCCGGACACCTCGAACTCTATTACCTGGTCATACCCAATTTTTCGCTCCTGAATCAGCCCATGACCAGATACTACGATGAAAAATTCCCACTTGGAGTTATGCCAGTGCTGACCCTTAGTGACACCTGGCTTTGTGATATTGACGGAGACCTGACCGCAGGAGGCTGTTTTCAGAAGCTCCGTAAAGCTCCCTCTCTCATCCCGATTCATTTTGAGCGGAAACGCCACCTTGTCAGAGGGCAAATAGGATAGATAGGTGCTGTACAGCTTTTTTTCAAAGCTTCCTTCCGAAATGTCAGGAAGCAGAAGCGTCTGCGGCTGGTCATGAAACCGGTAAAGCAATTCCACAATCTGACCCAAGGTTCTGCAGTCGCTCCCGGGGACACTACAGTATCCGTTCTCCTCCCGATGGGGATGGCCCTCCATAGCATTCAGTATCTCCTCTACCAGATCATCGATATACACAAGTTCCAGCTTCACTTCTGGGTCAGAAATGGAGATTGGAAGATCCCTTGATATATTGTGGCAGAAAGTTGCCGCAACGGAATTGTAATTTGGCCGGCACCACTTCCCGAACAAATTTGGCAAGCGGTAAATCAGAACATCCGCTCCGGTTTTTTTTCCGTAGGAAAGGAGCAGATCTTCCGCCGCCTTCTTTGATTGCCCGTAAGGACTTCCCTCATAACGGCCAGTCAGACCGGCCTGGACAGAGGAGGCCAGCAGTACGGGGCAGTTATTTTTACTCTGTTGGAGAAGTTCCAGCAGCGTCCTGGTGAAATCCACATTTCCGGCAGTAAACTCGCGTTCCTCTTTTGGCCGGTTTACCCCGGCCAGGTGGACCACGAAATCCGCTTTCCGGCAATATTCCGCAAATACATCAGGAGCGGTTTCCCGTGTACACAGGAAGATCTCCTCTATTTGCAGGGTCGGCTGCGTTCTGTCTCTGTAGTCCCTGAGCGCATACAGACGCTGCGTCAGATTTTTCCCAACAAATCCATTTGCGCCGGTAATCAATACGTTCATCAGTAAGTTCCTCCGAACAGTTTCAGCTTCAGCAGCAGCTGTTTCATTTCTTCCACCGTAAGACGCTGGGTGTTATGAGAGGTGTACTGCGCTATCTTGCCAAATTCCGTATTGCCTTTGCTGAAATAATTATCGTAGTTCAAATCCCGGTTGTCTGCCGGGATACGGAAGAAGCCCGGCAGGTCTTCTGCCCGGAGCATTTCCTCCGCCGTCACCAAGACTTCATATAATTTCTCACCATGCCGGGTGCCAATGCAGGTGTAGCCCACATTGGAATTCCGTAGCTCCAAAACAGCTTGCGCCAACGTCTCTATGGTAGCGGCAGGGGCCTTTTGCACGAACAGGTCACCCTGTTCTCCATGCTCAAAGGCATAGAGAACCAGATCCACCGCATCATTCAAAGTCATCATAAACCGGGTCATAGCAGGATTGGTAATAGTCAGTTGCTTTCCCTCATCGATCTGCTCACAGAACAGAGGAATCACAGACCCGCGGGAGGCCATCACATTGCCGTATCGGGTCAGGCACAAAACCGGATCTCCCGGCAACATCTGCCTTGAACGGGCAATCACATTCTTCTCCATGACCGCCTTGGTCATACCCATAGCATTGATGGGATACGCAGCTTTGTCCGTAGAGAGAAAAATAGCCTTTTTGATGTGGTTCTCCACACATGCGGATATCACATTATCCGACCCCTGAACGTTAGTTTTGACAGCTTCCATGGGATAGAACTCGCAGGATGGCACCTGCTTCAGCGCCGCCGCATGGAACACGTGGTCCACACCGCGAAACGCACCCACAATGGAACGATAGTCCCGAACGTCCCCTATGTAAAATTTGATTTTCCCCGCCACTTCTGGCATCTTTGCCTGATATTCGTGGCGCATATCGTCCTGCTTCTTTTCATCTCTGGAGAGAATCCGAATTTCTTTGATGTCGGTCGTCAGGAACCGGTTCAGCACAGCGTTTCCAAAAGAACCTGTCCCGCCGGTAATCAGGAGCGTTTTGTTTTCAAAATGAGACATTTGGCATTATCCCTTTTCTTATATTAGTGTTCCCGGAATTTCACCACTTTTGCCGGATTACCACAGGCAACCGCATAAGGCGGAACATCTTTTGTTACGACTGCAGATGCCCCAATAATGGCGCCATCCCCAATGGTTACGCCAGGTAGTATTGTGACACGACTCCCAATCCAGACATCATTGCCAATCGTGACCGGTTTTTCGGCGGTTCCACCTTGTTTTTGCATAGGAATATCTGTTCGCAAAGTTTCGTGATTGTAGGTGTAAATATAGCACTCACGGCCCATCATTACATAATCACCAATAATAACCCGACCATAGAGCCTGCTTTTCTCGCCGATTCCCGAATAATCTCCAATTTCCGTTGTGTGCGAAAACTGCGCCTTTCTTTCGATGTTGACATGTACTCCAACTCTTGTGAGCATCAATCTGGCAGCAAATGCACGAATCTGTTTGCTGCCAAAATTGATCCTGGCATCGGATTTAGGGAGATGACTTCCAATCACATGATAGAGCAAGTATCCTGCTATATAAGAAAATTTCATTTTAACCTCTGCTATTATGATTCGACTTCTTTTGTTATTGCCTCTTCGATCGCTGCCCGAACACATTTTGATGTTGTCTTGGCATCGTGATTTTTTCTCCCGATTTCCTGTGCCGCGTTTGCATATTCCGATCTTTTTTGTGTGTTGGACAGAAGTAATTCCCAAGCCTTTTGCAGCTCAGCCTCATTTGTTACAACAACCGCACACTTCTCGTGGAGTAAGTATTGGGCCGATGCGGAATTTGCGGGAACATAAGACAAGAGGCATCTGCCTGCATGCAGACATTGCGCAATCTTTGTTGAAAAAGCGTATTGGAGTTTTTCAGCAATATCTGGTTTAAAGCTCTCTGTATGAATCAAGATATCAGACTCTGCAATGACAGCTTGGAGTTCATCTGCGGATATGAATCCATGGTATACGAGATTGCCCTGTTGACGGATCAGATCCTCATCACTTGGACACGCCTTCCCATAAATATCGATATGAACTGTTGAATCAATCTCGGATAGAATTTGGGCCATTCTAATCAAACTGTCTGTACGTCCTACTCCGAGATTTCCAAAGTAGGTTATTTGGGGCTTTCCCGCTGCAGAATACTCTGCGCACTCAATTTCAGCGCTGTTATATGCAACCATACCTGGAGGACACATAGGGTATTCTCTTTCATACCCTTCTTTCAGCATCTCACTGTTATAAATAATGAAACATGCTCGTTGAGTAAGTTTTGCATACAGATGCTTGATACGTTGATAGTATCTACGTTCAAGCCGTTTTCTCTTTTGCAAGTCAATGAGCCGAAAAGCTTCCCCATTGTAAAGGATCAAAGGAAGCCTGCGCTTTTTACATATGTGAAGAACCAGTTTGTCCAGAAATATGCTTTCACCAACCATATAAATCACCGCATCCGGCGAAACCCTGCTAATCCATTTTTTGAGTCTTGTGTGCCCCCATGGACTAACACTCCAAAGAATTTCTCGCAGCCATTTCAGGCGAAAATCATATTTTCTTCGTTTCATCCACCCTGGAACACTACGGGTAGCTAGTGTTTTCCCTGGCGCATCCGCAGATTGTTGTCCAGTTGCTGTTTCTTGTGCCTCCGTTTTACAAAATGCCTTGCCTCCACCTCTCCCGATGAACGCTTTCAGCATATCCATATCCGAAGTGCGAAAAGATTCACAAGCCGCACTATAATCCGGCGGCTGAACATCACAATAAAATTGCGCCTTCTCATCTGCCTGCCATGCAGACAGAAGCACTTTCATCGTAATGCCATTGGCCTCCTGGTCAGAAAAGCCTGTTCGGGAAATCATAAGAATTTTACTCATAGCAACATCTTTCCTTGCAAACAGCATTTTGTGGAATACCAATGGAGATAACAGCGAGGTAAATCAATGCATAAACGGAAATAGAGAACATTCCCTGCAGTGAACAGAACAACGCAATGAATACAATCAACGAGGAATAGTTTAACAATCTTGTAGCCACACTCCCCATTGTATACTTTTTCCTCATCCAGACTACCAGAGTCCCAAAATAGGAAACGAACAGGATCAACCCGATCAACCCAATATAATACTGAATTTCCAGGAATAAATTGTGTGTTCCTTTTTCAAGAAGCTCCGCTGACATTCCCTCCCCAAAAAGCATGATTCCGGGAGATGACATTATCTCATTACAATATGTGCCAATCAAAGTCGTGCGGCCCGTTGTCAGTTCACCCACAGAAGAAGCGCTGGTAATCCGATAAAGTGTAGTTGCGAATAACGTATTTGAAAGAAGAATTGCCGGGCATACAGTTCCCGCAGCGAACGCAACAGCAAATATATATCGTTTCCGTCGAATCAGATAGAAAAGGCATAAAAGCCAATACAAGCATAGAAGAAATATAAATGTTTTACTGTATGTTAATGCGCCAAACAAAAACATACATCCAGTGCCAAACAGGAACAATCCTTTTGATATATATTTTTTGAAATGAAGCAGCGTAAGCAAAACGATCGCCATTATTACAAGAGACATGTAATAATTAGGATCACGAAGCAGCCCCTGAAAGCGCGTGAGACTGCTGCCAAAATACGCTGTAACTTCTGTTCCTATAAGCTGGCTTATTGCAGGGGAGTTCCGGAACAACAGTGCGTAGATTGAAGATACCCCCACATTTATTACAAACAGTTCAATATCCAGAACAATGGTTTGCTCATCAAGAAACGAGATCAGAAGATATATGATGAGCAGTTGACTGAAACATAATACAAAATCACTGAGTGAGGACTGCATCCGCAGCATGATGTAACATGCCAAAAGTAATAAGCACACCAGAGCCGTATCCGCAACCAGTCCATCCCGAATAATAAACCAGACCTCCGCAATTAAACTCAAAACAACCACAAAGGAGAGTCCTCCCGGGAGAGCAAAGACTGTAGCCACACTAATCAGGCAGCAGTAATCTACGCTGAAAATACGTTCATCATATTTCACCAGACGATATATACATATCATAAATGCCACATAGTTTAACCAGGAACTCACAAACGGTGACAAGTAAATAAGCGCCAGAATAGCACAAATACCAGGTATCGGATAATGTAGCTTATTCTGAACTGATTGAAGTCGAATCATTTCAATCCCCTATTAGCGCAGCGAACTGTTTCATCGGATTTATGTTGTCTACATCGGTGTATCGAATTTGTGAACGAACATATTCTATTACGCTGCGATTCCGAAGTATTTCTACCAAGGACCTGTTAATCGAAAATTGTGAATTATCACAAACCCATCCGCAGCCACGGTTTAAGATCATTTCTTTCGTAGACGTTGTGGCGGTGCTTAGGATGGGAAGGCCTAAACAGTATGCTTCATCTATAATCATCGGCGCTGCTTCGTTAAAAGATGTAATGAGGAGTAAATCCGCGTTGCACATATACCGGTAAGGATTTGATTGTTCTCCATAAAAATGAACAAAATCCGTTCCATTACATTCGGAAGCAACGTCCAGTAATTTTCGCTTCATCGGCCCGTCTCCGACAATATGGAGCTCTGTCGGAATGCCGACCTGATTCACATGGGAAATCGCCTGAATTCCACGTTCTATCCCTTTTTCATGCGCCAATCGGCTCACCATTACAACATGAAGTTTCCCTTCCTCATATGTCACAGGGTTTGCTTTTGACTGGCTCAAAATTTGTTCGTACCGATGAAAGTTCCTTACAGTAACACACTTTTGCTCCAGATCCGGCATGACATGGAGGAACGCATTGCGGCATCCGTCTGAACAAGCTGCGATTTTATCAAAAGCAAGGTACAGTTCATTGTTCTGCGGATGATTGGCTCCGCAGTTTTCATAATCACAATGCAAAAAAGAAATTTTTTTCTTCGCGCGCACTTTTTGCAACACGAATTCGTTCACGCCGCCGTAAAAGGAATGGATATCCCCATTCTGAAGATAAGAAATCGCCACATCGTATTCTTCCGCAAGAGGTTTCTGGCTAAGAGATATCAAACGCATTACAAACGGACGGCCGAGCAGTTTGCATAATGCTGCCAATACACCACGCGTCAGCTTGTCCCGTAAGCAATTTTTACTTTCCGCCTGACTAACCCCAAGAAAGCGGAAAAGGGATGTACAGGTCTGAATCTCAACGGTTGGCGGGAGATGATCGATGTATTCGCCGGACTTGCTGAACAGATATAGGGTAATATCATATTTTTCCGACACACCCCACAGGAGATTGTACAGGCTCTTCTGTACGCCGCCCACTTTCATATTGTTATTGACAATGATGATTTTCTTCATGCTTTGATGACCATTCCACATAGGAGATCAGATCAGGAAAGCTCCTGTACCCGCTCCATAAAAGCCATATTTTCTTCCAAAAGCTCAGATCGGATTCCAAATCCTTCCGAGCCATGTGTACCATATAAGGAACAGCGGCCAGCCCTAACGAATGTCTTGCCAGGGCGCCCTTATCGAAAAAGAATTTTTCACCGTAGCCGGAAAAGCAGGTCGACGAATCCTTGCTAGTGGCCGCAATCACTTCACTGTAAGAATAAATCCTCAAATGCCTGCGAAAGCACTGAACAATAAAATCAGTATCCTCTCCATAAGAATACCGGCATCCTCCGCCGAATAACTCTGTGAAGTGCAGATCGTGCTTCAGGACAGAACTGCGGCGGACAGCCAACGCACATGTGCCATAGCGAAGGGCTCTGAAAAAAGGAAGCTTTCCGGCTTTAGGCTTTCGGCATTTATATACATTCCCGTTTTTCGTATATCTTGTGCCAAATACGATCATATCTGCATCGGGGAAGCGCTGAAATCCCGCGCTAATCATCCGGGGCATATCGGTCTCATATGTCAGATCGTCATCCGCAAACAGCAGGACCTCACCTGATGCCAATGCCAGCGCCAGGTTGCGGTTTTTTCCCACTCCTCTTGTGGCTGTGGTCAGCATCTTCACGGAATTAGATCCGACCTTCATCTCCTGATAGGAAAACTTGTCAGCCTGATTTGCGAATACAACATCACAATCATGAATGTTCATGGTATCATGTTTTGAAAAGTCGTACTGATGCATGGTTGCGCAGAGAATCTCAATATTCTTACATTCGCTCATCATTCGCCCCTTTTCACACAGCTCAATAAGAAACGCATAACCTGGTGCGCAGAATGCGCACCAGGTACGCGTCTGTTCCTTATCGAATCATCTTGCCGTCCTCGGCAAACGCATACTGACCGGCTTCTACCGGCAGGCCGTTGGTCACGGTGATCCAATAGCTTCTGCCATGGATCACCTCGCCGGTGGAGGTTCGGACATAGTAGTAGTCGTCCCCGATCTGGATCAGGCCAGCTCCCGTCCGCACGCCATTCACATAGTAGTACAAGCTGCCGTCCTCTGCTACGATGCCGTTCTTTACTTCCGGATCTTCTGGTTCCTCAGGCTCCGTCTCGGGCAGGATCATTTTGCCGTCATCCGCGAATTGATACTGACCAGCTTCTATCGGCAAACCGTTTGTCTGTGTAATCCAGTAGGTTCTGCCATGTACTACCTCGCCGGTGGACGTCCTGACATAGTAGTAGTCATCGCCGATCTGGATCAGGCCCGCGCCGGTCAGAACGCCCTTCTCATAGTAGTACAGGCTGCCGTTTTCCTCCACGATGCCATTCTTCGTTTCGGTTTCCTCCGGGAAGACGATCTTGCCCGTCTCATCGAATTGATAGATTCCCTCGTCCAGCAGGCCGTTTGTCTTTGTGATCCAGTAGCTGCAGCCACACACAAAGGCTCCGGAGGAGGTTCTTGCGTAATAGTAAGAACCGTCGATCAGCATCAAGCCGTTGGCAATAATAACACCGTCAATGCAATAGTAATAATTGGAGGAGCTTTCATCGAAATAGATTCCGTTGATGGAGGTGTCCGCAAAGTGTGCAATGACGCCGTCTTCACCGAAGGTATAATTGATTCCGCCGGGCAGCGCCAGTCCGTTGGTCTTCTCAACGAGATACTGGTTCTTTTCTGCCGTAGCCTTGCAGGCCTTAGAATCTTCTCCGAAGTAGTAGTAATTGATTACACCATCATCCTTGACGATCCTGATCAGGCCGGCGTACTCAACTACCTCGCCGTTCTGAATCCAGTAGGTATCCGTGCCCACATCATGCAGGCCGGACTTATCGCTCAGGAACACGCCGGTGCTGCTGTCAAATACAAAGGTCGCCTCATGGCTTCCGTCCTGAGAAGTGGTCTTGTACAGGCCCTTGACGATGTAGCCCTGCTCATTGAAATAGTAGGTGCTTCCGTCAATAATTGCCCACTGGCTATAGTAAGGCTGCTCGCCCTCCACATAGTAGGTGGTTCCGATTGTATCGGTGTACCAGCCGTTCCAAATCTGCCACTGGGCATACAGCGTCAGATCCTCCGTCAGGTTGATGATCGCACCCTCGTCCGCATAGTATGCACCGGAGCCGTCCTCTGCGGTGTTCCAGCCGGTGAACTTGTAGTTCTCGCGGGTGAAGGTATTGGCAGTCAGCTTGGTGTCTCTACCCTGAATGAATACCTGCGGCTCCATGCTGCCCTCGCCGCCGTTGGCGTTGAAGGTGACGGTGTGCTTAACCAGCAGTGTAGCAGTAAAGGTGGCCTGATAGGTCACATTTCCGGTCACAGAGCTGACTTCCGGCGTCCAGCCGCTGAAGGTGTAGGAATAGTCTTCGTCATCTGCCTTGGTGGGCATCTCGCCGTCATAGGTGGGGACGGTACCGTATTCCACGTTCTCGTCGGTCTCCAGGACCGTGCCGTCGGCATTCTGCCAGGTGACTGTGTAGGTGTTGACCGTGGAGGTGAATTCGGCGGTGTAGGTCACATTGCCGGTCACAGCGGTGATCTCCGGGTGCCAGCCCTTGAAAGCGTAGGTATACTGGGCGTCAGCTGCCTTGGTGGGCGTTTCGCCGTCATAGGTAGGCACAGTGCCGTAGGCCACGTTTTCGTCCGTTTCCAGGACCGTGCCATCGGTATTCTGCCAGGTGACTGTGTAGGTATTTACATTCTCCTGGAACTGCGCCGTGTATTCCGCGTTGCCGGTCACAACGGTAATCTCCGGCGTCCAGCCCGTAAAGGTATAGCTGTACTGGGCATTGCCCACCTTGGTGGGTGTCTCACCGGAATAGACAGGCGTATTGCCGTAAGGCACCTGCTCTGTCTTCAATAGGGTGTCATCCCAGTTCTTCCAGGTGATGGTGTACTGGTTTATCGTCTCTTCAAAGACAGCTGTATAGGTAATGTTGCCGGTAACGGTATCCACTGCAGGAGACCAGCCCTTGAAGGTGTAGCTGTATTGGGCGTCGCCGGTCTTGGTGGGTGTCTCGCCGTTATACTCGGGCGTGGTGCCGTATTCCACATCTTCGTCCGTCTCCAGCACGGTGCCGTCCCAGTTCTTCCAGATAACCGTGTAGGTGTTGATGGTATCGGTGAACACGGCGGTGTACTCCGCTTCACCAGTGACAGGCTGAATCTCAGGTGTCCAGCCGCTGAAGGTGTAGGTATGCTCTGCATCGCCGGCACGGGTGGGCGTCTCGCCGGTATAGGCAGGAACTTCACCATAGGCCACCTGCTCAATTTTCAACTCTGTGCCATCCCAGTTCTTCCAGGTGATGGTGTACTGGTTTACTGTCTGCTGATAGACTGCCTTGTAGGTCACATCACCGGTAACAGCGGAAACTTCGGGTGTCCAACCGTTGAAGATGTAAGTATACTGGGCATCGCCCTCCTTGGTGGGCGTTTCGCCGTTGTACTCGGGCGTGGTGCCATAGGGTACATTCTCGTCCTTCTCCAGTTCGGTACCGTCCTCGTCTACCCAGGTGACCGTATAGGTGTTGGCCTGCCACTGGGCATACAGCGTCAGATTCTCGGTCAGATTCACGATGGCTTGATTGTCATAAGCTGTGCCGGTGCCGTCCGCCACTGTGTTCCAGCCGGTGAAGTCATAGCCGGTACGGGCGAAGGTATTGGCTGTCAGGGCTGTGTCGGCGGAAGCGGGGACGGTCTGGGCATCCATGCTTCCCTCGCCACCGTTGGCGTCAAAGGTGATCGTGATGGTTTCCGTCTCGCCCTCCAGCTTCCACTTGCTGTCGTCGCTATTCCAGAAGTAGGTGCTGCCCGCAGCGGCTCCGTCGGTGAGGGTGTACGCTTCCTCGGTACCGACATCCTGGCTGCCGTTGTGGAGCTTGGCCGAGGTGATGGGAATCTCGTCATAGGTGGTCGTATAGTCTTTATACATATACGTCACGGTTTCCGTCCCGGCACCATTGGTCAAAATAAACTTGCCGGTTCCCTCGCTGCTGGTAATATCCGCGCCGCCTGCGGTCGTGTAGACATAGCCATCGGACTGTAAAGTGCCGTTGATATCAATGCGGGCGTCGATCAGATCATTTGCCGTGCGGGTATAGGTTCTGGTGGGGGAGTAAAGCACCGTCTTGAACTTGGCGTTGGACGCATAGTTTGCTTGGGTCCACTCATCGTGGTCATACACATACAGGGATGCGCCTTCATTCACCTGCACTGTTGCACCGTCTGCAACATTCACCTGAACGCCGGCCAGCAGAGCCACATCCTGGGTGATCTGCGTTGTACCGGAAAGAACGTTCAATGTCATGCAGTTCGTGATGGGCAGAACATAGTTGCTGGAACTCACCGTGATCCCCATGACCGTCAGGGTCAGATTGTTGATCTTCGCATTTCCAGAAACATTGATCTCCAGTCTGTCCTTGGCTGGGAGGTATTGCTTTGTAAAATATCCGCCTTCCTCGACCGAGAACATGGCGCCCTTATTGCCGATGAAATGCACAGCTGTAGAGGTGGCAGCGCTGGCGGCATAAATGGAGGTGTAGATATACTCATCCGCGCCGGATTCCAAAATCAGCTTTGCTTCAATGTTTTGAATAAAATACTGGTTCAGCGGGAAGATCTTCTGGGCATTGTTATTCATGCCGGAAGTGGCGCTGCCGCCGCGGAAATCGCAGATCTGCATATTCTCGTATACAGTCGCGCCGGATTTCGCCGTCACCGTACCGTCGCCGGACACATAGCCGTAGACATACAGCCCGCCGCCGCTGTTGACGGTGATGCTGCTTCCGCTGTTCATATAGATGTAGCCGTATTTCCCGCAAGGTGCGCCTGCGCCTGTTTGACCGTAGGCATAATGTTTTGCGCTGACGCTGATGGCGCCCTCCACCGTGATGGAAGCGCCCTCCGCCATGGTCAGGGTCTTATAGACCGAGGGTGCTGTCCAGACATTGCCCGTATTTGCAGGGGTGGTCGTATAGCAGGTGTAGGCGCTGTCAAAGGGAATCAAAAGGGTAACGCCACTGGAAATGGTGTAGCTGCCGCTGTTCAGCGTACCGTCAGATACGAGGACGATCTTGCTCAAGCTGTTCGTCACGGCGTATTCGTTGGCCTCATTCAAGTCGGTAAACTTCGCGCCGCTGACGTCAAAAACGGGATTTGCTTCCTCGGTAAACACAGCCGTGACTGTCTGGTCGATGTCAAAATACATCGTGGCAGACGTATCCGAGGACAGGTATTTTCCCTCCGTCACGCTGTACCAGCCGATGAACTTGTAGCCGGAAGCAGGCTTAGCGGCCAGGCTATAGGCCACAGTGGACTGCTGTGTTTTGGTGGTTTCTTCTGTGATCTCCACGCCGTCCACCGTATAGCTGCCGTTTTCCGCAGGCTGGAACGTGGTGGTGGCCTGCACGTTGGCGATCAGGGAGATCCCGCTGAGTTCCACTGCCGTGGTGTATGCACCGGCAGCGGATTTCAGATAAACCTTGATCGAAGCACCTGCCGCAAGCTCTCCGCTGTACGTTCCATCGGCAGTCACACTGGTGCCAGCTACCTGGATGGTGCCGCTGTTGTCATTCTGTGTTATCTTGTAGGAAAAAGACAGAATGGCGGGGACGGTTTTATTGTTTGTAATGGTAAGCGTGGACTCCGAGCTGCTGCTGGAACAGGTACCGCTTGTACCCTTAACAGAACCGGTAATTGTTGTTCCGGTTGCGCTCCACGCGTCACTTTTGTCTGTGGTCAAGCCGATGTTCTCATCGCTGAGTCCGCTAAGTGCCGTATCGGCCGCATAGGCCGTTAAAGAAAGATTCGGGAACAGCGTAAAGAGCAGCACAAAGGCGAGCAGCATGGCAGTCAGCCGTTTCAATACTCTTTTTATCATGGCCATTCATCTCCTAACTTTTTTTCCTTTTGCTTGAAGTTCAACGTAAATACTCAGGCCGATGGCGAAGGAAACCGCGGCCCAGAGGTGAGAAAGGTGGAAAATTCCCAGGCTGTATTCCTGATGGCGAAAAAACTCCACAACAAACCGGAACGCGCCGTAGGACGCCATATAGAGTGGATAAATCTCCCCGTGGGTCTGGCCGCACCAAACCTTCCGAACCAGCAGGACCAGCAACACCAGGTAGAACACCAGTTCCGCTTCCCTGGTCGGCCATCGCAAACCGTTCATACCGGGGATTGGCAGGCCAAAGCAGCAGCCGGACAAAATGCAGTTGACCCGTGCACACATGACCGTGAAGATCATGCACGGCGTAAGCAGATCACACACCAGCCCCAGGTTCCGCTTCGTCAGCTTCGCACCGGCCCAATAGACCAGTGGCATAAAGAACACACCGCCGAACAGACTCATGTTCCCCAGACTGTTCGGATTAAAGCCAGTCTCCAGGAAGGCAAAGATCTTCACACTGAGTACACCGATCAGGGTATGCAGCACAGCTACGGGAAAGACGGCATACAATGGCATTTTCAGCCGCTTCCGCACCATTGAGAGCCAGACACAGCACACAGCCGTGGCAAAAAACAGGAGCAGAAAGAGCGCATGTTCCTTCCCCCATGGCAGAATTTCATTCAATGTTTCCTCACCTTCTTCCGGCCCGGTCGCTTTCCTCTATACACCGGCAGAGATAACAGAGATTTCGTCTCCTTCGCTGGGTAAACTCATTTCTCCCTGGGCGGCCCAAGCCAATTTCGTGCCGGGCCGCCCGGTTTAATTACCATCCGTGGAAACGCGCTGATTCAGAAGACAATCTTGCCGGTTTCGTCGAAGGTGTACTGCTTGGATTCGAGGGGATAGCCATTTGTTACCGTGATCCAATAAGTGCGGCCGTGGACGATTTCGCCGTTGGAAGTCTTGGCGTAGTAGTAGTCTCCGTCAATCTGAATCAGACCGGCGCCTGTCCGCACGCCATCCACATAGTAGTACAGGCTTCCGTCCTCTTCCACAATGCCATTCTTGACCTCCGGCTCTTCCGGATCGGGATCGGGGTCGGGGGTAGGCTCGGGTTCAGGGTCAGGATCAGGAGTGGGATCCACGGCCGGAGGATCGATCATCTTGCCGGTCTCATCAAACGCATATTCTCCGGCAGGAAGCAGGCCGTTGGTCACTGTAATCCAGTAGGTACGGCCATGGACGAGTTCACCGTTGGAAGTCTTGGCGTAATAGTAGTCTCCGTCGATCTGAATCAAGCCGGCTCCTGTCCGCACGCCATCCACATAGTAGTACAAGCTTCCGTCCTCTTCCACAATGCCGTTCCTGACTTCCGGCTCTTCCGGATCAGGATCGGGGTCGGGGGTAGGCTCGGGTTCAGGGTCAGGATCAGGAGTGGGATCCACGGCCGGAGGATCGATCATCTTGCCGGTCTCATCAAACGCATATTCTCCGGCAGGAAGCAGTCCGTTGGTCACCGTAATCCAGTAGGTACGGCCATGGACGAGTTCACCGTTGGAAGTCTTGGCGTAATAGTAGTCTCCGTCGATCTGAATCAAGCCGGCTCCTGTCCGCACGCCATCCACATAGTAGTACAGGCTTCCGTCCTCTTCCACAATGCCATTCTTGACCTCCGGCTCTTCCGGATCGGGATCGGGGTCGGGGGTGGGCTCGGGTTCAGGTTCAGGATCAGGTGTGGGATCCACGGCCGGAGGATCGATCATCTTGCCGGTCTCATCGAACGCATATTGTCCGACAGGAAGCAGACCGTTGGTCAAGGTGATCCAGTAGGTTCTGCCCTTTACAGCTGTACTGGTACTGGTGCGGAAATAGTAGTAGTCCCCATCCAGCAGAACCAGGCCGGCTCCCTCTACCAAATAACCGTTTTCGATCAGATAAGTGTCGCCGTTTTCCTCTGTATACAGGCCGCTGTAGTTTTCCTGCCATACGCCATTGCTGTCAAACAGGCAGCAGACCATCTCGGTCATGCTTCCATACTTATGGATCTTCAGGTGCAAATCTGTGACGAAGTATCCATACGGCTGCTTTCCGGCATAATACTTGCAGCCGTCGATCTCCACCCAGCTGTTCATGACCCACTCGCCGGCCCACTTATAATGTGTGCCCTCTGCACTGTGGATCAGCGCGCCACGGGTCAGAATGTGGTCTGTAAACGTATATTCGTATCCATCGATGGTCCGGATGCCATCCACTGCTTTGCCCGTCACCGGGTCAAAGTAGTAGTAGTAATCCGCGCCGTCGGTCTGAATGATACGCCATCCGGATTCAAGTACACCATTGATCGCATAATACAGTTCATCGTCCAGCTCAAACAACCCAGTCAGCTTTCCGGTATAGATGCCATCTTCGCCAAGGTCATAGTAAAACTCGTTGTGTTCATCCTGATAGCCAGGCAGCTTCTGGATGCCAGTGAGGGGTTCATTGTTCTGGAAGTAGTAGACGTTTCCGTTAAAGGTGGCCCAGCCGTCCTTGATGGTACTGTCGAGCGTGTAGTCATCCTCGAAGGTGCGGAAGGTGGAGGCAAAATGGCCGCCACTGGGATGGGCTGTATTTTCCGGCTCGGTATACGGATAAATACCATACTGCTCCTGGAAGGAAGTCTGGCTTGCCATGGAGTACAGAGTGCTGGCTCCCAAGTAGATGTCATAGCTGATAGTGCCGCTGTGCTTCAGCGTCAGGCAATTATTCTCATCCCACACGGCGTCATCCTTCGGGACCAGGGAGAGGCCGCTGACAATGACGATGGGGTTAGCAGTTTCGGCGCTGATTGCCTCGCTCTGCTTGATCCAGTTGATGGAAATGGTCAGCGTGTTCGATTCTTCATCCAGTTCCGCATTGGTCAGGGTGAAATAGTCATTCACTACTTGCAGGTTGGAATAGTCAACCGTCACATTCTTATCGAAGTTGATCTGCACCTGAACATTGGTCTTGCTGCTGACACGCTCCGCAAGCTGGAGCAGGATGTCCCATGCGGTGACATTATCCAGATCGCCTCCCGCCACCATGGAAAGCAGCGGAATAAGCTGTTCGGGGACCTCCACTTTCTGCATATCCAGTGCAAAGGTGTACTCGGTCACCATGGGCAGATCGGCTTTGTTGATATAGTAGGTGTCGGTAGTGACGTCATCCTCGGTCGTGGAGACGCGGGTGGCGTTGGACACCTCACGGTTCCATGCCAGTGTACGGTCTCCGAACATGGCGGCATCAAAGTCAAACTTTGCCTCATCCGCACTATAGAGAGCCAGGCTCATGGTTGCCTGAATGGAATAGTCTTTGGCAATCATGGCGGTGACCTTTACATTCCGGATACCGGAAGCCGCATCGCCGGTAAACTGGAAGTCAGCAATAGTGCCAGCCGCGCTATTGCTCAATTCAAAGACAATATCCGCGGGATTGATGGTCACGGCGTTGCCGTTGTAGGTTGCCGCAATGGGCAGATCAACGGCCTCCCCATAAACGGCATCGATGCTGCTGCACGTAAAGAGCAGCGCATCCGGAAGCACCACATTCAGGGTCTTGGTTCCAACCACCACGCCATCCACCGTAAGCTGAATCTCTGTGCTGCCGGTTTGGGCTGCGGTAAAGGTATCATTCTCAACGGAGCCGACGGTGGAATCCACCACAACCCACTGGGTATTCTCCGGCAGTTCGGCGGCGTTGCCGGTGCTGCTGACGCCGCTGACCGTGAGGGCCAGGCTGCTGCCAACCGTCAGATAATCAGTATCCGTGGTAATCAGAGCATGGTCAAATGTATTGGTGGTCTGCGCCGTGGAAACTACCAGCAAGGAGGAGCTAACAGAACGCTCATATCCATCAGAGGGACGGTTCACAACCGTGACCTCGTCAGATCCCTCTTGCTTGGCAGCAAAGGTCGTGGAACCTCCGCCGTCCAGATTAATCGCGACGGTACAGCCGGCTTCCAGCATGATCTGGGCAATCTCCTCGGCGCTGCCGCCGGCAGAGAAGGGCTCCTGCCGTCCATCCAGCACCATCATGACCACTTTTCCGTCGCCGGTGATGCCTACACAGGTGCGGGAAGCTCTGGAATTGTAGTAGTCCGCATTGGTGCTGACTGCAATCTTTCCGTCCTTGACCAGGAATACGCTGCCGCCCACGGCCTCCTGGATTTGATCCTTGTATGTTGTGTAGTCGCTGGAGCTGCCGATAATGGGCGTTCCATCCTTCAGAATACCGAAGAAGTTCTCGCTGCCAACGCCATGGTACTCCACGCCCTCCATGACCAATGCGCCGCTGGGAACGCCGGTACTCATGTTATAGAAGTCCGCATTGACGCCCAGAACCGCATTGTAGTTTTCTATGTAGTTGTCCGGGTCAGCCGGATCAGAGTGCCTGGCCTGAGCCGCAGCCATCTGATCGGAAACTCTGGCCATGGCCCAGGCGGATCCGTCATTATTATTATAGTTCGCGTAGATGCTGATGTCCTCACGGCTGACGTCGATAGTAGCCGTGTAGAACACGATCTGCTTGCTGTCAGCGGTCAGCGCGTAGGTAATATCTTGGGTGACGCCGGGTGCAATGGTGCTGGTGGTATTGGAGAACACGGTATAGTAGCCGTTCTCCGGCGTATCCGGTTCCGGCTCCGGGTCGGGTTCCGGTGTCGGGTCAGGGTCGGTTCCGTTTTCATCGCCCGCAAGCTCAAACAGATAGTCCGCAAACGCATAGCAGCAGGCAGTTTGCAGGGTATCGTGATTCTCCAGATCAAGCAATTCGTAGGAACCTTCCAGTGCTCCGATCAAGGTGTTGGAGGTGTAGGCATCCAGAACAGCCTTACGGATACCCGCTTTTGTCTGAACGTTGCCCAGACGGTTCTGGAGAAAATACGCCGCGCGGCTCTCATCGCTGAGAGAACTGGTGAAATAGCCCTCCAGAATGGAGCTGATGCTGTCACCACTGCCCAGCTTGCTGGCAACATAGAAAGCATCCATATCACCATAGACGTCGGTGGAAGTAAAGGAGTGATCAACGCTGTTCAGCGTTGCATAATCCGCCCCCAGATACTTTTCCCGGATGGCATTCGCCAGAATATCCACATCGGTTTCACTGGTGTCCACCTTGTCCGGTATGTCCACATTTTCGGCGCAGTACATCATATCGGCGGTGTCGCCAGCCCAGCCGCCCATATCTGCGCGGGCCTGGATGGCTTCAGCAGTCATGCCCTGGACTGTCGCATAACAAGTGATGTCCAGAGTGCCGAACATATGGCCCAGGTCAACCAGGTTTCCGTTGGGCAGCGTGAGCTGCTCCAAGTCTTTCAACGCGGAAGCGGTAGTACCATTTGCAACGTCCTGCTGGGCCACATATTCCGTGAAGGCCGTATTCTCCGTGCCGGCCAGTGTTGCCCAGGTGCTGGAGGTGTACCGTTCCACACCTGTGCGGATGAAGTTAATCACCAGCGCAGTGGAATACTCCGAGGGATTGCTCTGGGCATACTCTAAAGCGTAATTCTCAAGTTGCTTCAGGTCAGCAAGGAATGTGGCATAGTCGGCCACAGGAGAAAGCTCAGGCGTATCAAGGGGCTCCGCCGGAGTATCCTCTTCTTCCCCACCGCCTTTGGTGTCTGCATCCTCCCCCAAATCGTCAGAGTTTGCCGCGGCATCGCTATCTGCCTCATCAAAGGCGGCTGGCTCTGATTTCTGCGCAGATTCTTCTGCGTACACAGTAATTGGCGACAGCGTACTCAAAAACAGCACAACGGCCAAAAGTGCAGAAGCAAACCTACAGGTTGTCCTCTTCCTCATGCTAATTCCTCCTCGTGTTATAAAATGCATTGGATTATTCCAAATGGTCGATCAGGTAATTGAGGTCCTCCTGCATGGCATACAGGCGATTTTGTTCGGTTGCCGTCAGCTCAGAATCTCCTTCCAGTTCATATACCTGCATATAAACCGTGCGTTTTGTCCCTCCGTTATCTGTCAATTCTCCCGCCGCCGCGCCTTCTGTGCCGCCGATGGTGACTTCAAACAAACGATAGCTGGTATTATGCAGCGTTGCGATGAATGAAACGACAATCGTATCACCGTTCTCCTGCTGTTCTGTCGTCACATACTCCTCCCATTGCTTGGGATAGTATAAGGTGCCATACGCAGTCTCGATTTTGCTCTCTTCCAGCTCCTCGACGGTCGGCGCGCTTTCTACACTGCCCGCTGTATGCTCAACAGCAATTCCTTCTTGCTGTTTGTCGGAAGAACCGGATTCTCCCGCTGAACATCCTGCAAGTAAAACGCAAAGCAGGATCGAACTGACCAGGCATTTCATACTTTTTTGCATTTCAGATATCCTTCCTTTCAAGCTGTCACCGGATGCTCCGGGTGTATTCACTGAACTTCATGGTGCGCTGCACGTTCTGATAGATTTCATAAGAATGTTCCGTATCAACAATCTCTGCATGAATTTTGCATCCCCTCTGCGATTCCGGTAACGGGGTCATATAATCGCCATACAATTTTGTGAGTAACGCATCATAATGCACTGACACTGGAGCTACCGATCCGCCAAAAGGAAACATTATGCTTTCTTCGAGCCAGATTCTCGGAAAGACGTTTTTCTGATACCTCCTAGCCGCTCCAAAAAATGTATGGACGTATTCTGTATGTTTTTCTTTTGCGTTGATTGCAATTTTGATGAACATGTTTTTAGGAAGAAACTTACATACCCCAATAAATAGCTTTTTGAATGGATCGTCAGTGCTATATCCTCGCGCATGTAACGATTTTGCAATTACAATTTTTGACGCCACAAATTGAGCTTTCCTTTTAATGGGATTGTCAGAAAGATTGTCGCATGGGAAGATGTCAATATAGATTCCCATGTGAGTTTCCCAATCCTTTGGAATATATCGTTCAATACAGGCAGTGTTGTTTTTTCTCAGTTTAGAAAAAAACATCGGCCAATGTTCTGTGAATTCCCGTTGAAGAAAATATTGGTTTTTATCTAACTCGGACTCAGCTATGTCCATAAAGCGATTGTAATCTTCTCTTAACATCACTACATCAAGATCATCGTCCCATGGGATAATTCCGTGATGACGAACAGCACCTAACGCAGAACCAGCATATAGCTGATACTTGATGTGATTTCTTGCACAGATTGAATCAAAAACGTACCAAAGTTCCATTAACACGGTCTGATGGTCTGTTATTGTATTTTCCATGTGCCACCCCGTCCGTATTTTCGAATGCCTGCAATTGAATAGCAAATTAAGTAGTACACACTCTTACCCAATGACAGGCCTACACAATCTCTATAGATATTCCAGCGGCTTTTTAAGCTTTTTCCCTTTTGATATGATCTGGAATTTTCTCTATAACACCAGTCCGTAAGTACATCTGGACATCCTACTGCTTCATATCCAGCTTTTAGGATTTCAAGCCATAAAACATAATCCTCATGAAAAAAGTCGGATTGAAAATGATACACTTTCATAACTTCGGATGAGACCAACACCGTAGAGCAACCAATTATATTCTCTTTTAGAAGCAAATTGAAATTTGTTCGGATAGGAACGATATAGTCGGGCCGTACTTTTTTCCCTTTCTCATCAACTAAAGCATAGGAGGTGTAACATAGCGAAGCTCCCGTTTCCATCACAGTAAAAAGCTGCTTTTCTAACTTGTAGGGATGCCATGTATCATCGCTATCTAAAAATGCAATCCATGGATATTGGGCAAATTGAATACCACAATTTCTGGAATGGGCCACTCCAGTGTTTTGCTCATTTCGCAAAATTTGTACTCGAGTATCCCGTTCTGCGTATTGCTGTGCGATTTTTAGCGTGTCATCAGTTGAGCAGTCATCAATAATAATTAGTTCCAGCTTTGGGTGGGTCTGTGCTAATGCGGATTCAATTGCTTTTCCTATTGTCTTTTCAGCGTTATACGCAGGCATTATGACAGAAACCCCAAGATAACTATTGTCATCACACACCCCTTATCTCGCCCCCTCGTGAGTAAAAATCAAATGAACCGTCTGGAAAATGCACTTCAAATCCAATCCTAGAGACTGCTTTTGAATGTACTCCATATCGAACACGATCTTCTCTTCCGGCTTGAGGTCGTAGCCACCGTTGACCTGTGCCCAGCCGGTCAGGCCGGGTTTTACAATCAGGCGGTTGTGAAAACCGTGAATATAGGTTTCAAATTCATCATAAAAACATTTCCGTTCCGGTCTCGGACCAACAAAGCTCATGTCGCCTTTCAGGATATTCCAAAGCTGCAGCAACTCGTCCAATCGGGACTTCCGAAGAACCCGCCCCAAATGGGTGCAGCGCGGATCATCCTTATCTGCCCACTGTGGCCCGTTTTCTTCTGCGTCAAGCCGCATGGATCGGAATTTCAAAATTGTAAATGGCTGTCCATCCTTTCCCAGCCGCTCTTGCCGAAACAGAGCCGGGCCCGGAGAATCCAACCGAATCAAGATCGCAATGAAAAGCATAGGAAGGGCTAATAAAACAATCAGCACCGCTGAGACAGCAACGTCAAAAGTCCGTTTCAAAAACGAATATGTATAATTGTCATTTGCTTTGGGCAAGCTGACTTCAAAATAATGTAGTTCAGACTCTTCAGGAAAACCTGAACCATAATCTTCCACCGAACTACGAACCTGTTCGGCTGTTACTGTACCCATCGTTGTCTATCTCTCCCCATAATCTCTTCTATAAAGAAAACCAGCAAGAGACATATTTAGCTCTTGCTGGCGTGTTTAGTATTCTTTCGCAGAGTATAACACCCTGTGATATTTGAGGAAAAGACACTGTAGTGCAATGGGCAGCTATTGGCTTGACGATGGAACTGACTGCTTATTCCAAATTGAGCAGATCCAGTTTATTCAGATTTTTTCGTTTCATATCCATAGAACAGTGCACATATCGGTTGATGGTGATTGTTGCGTTTGCATGTCCCAGAATCTCACTCAACGATTTGACATCTACTCCCGCCTCAATACAGCGGGTGGCAAAGGTGTGTCGAAGCGTATGAAAATGGACATCTTTCAGGTTGCAATCATCCACATACTTTTGAAATCGGAATTGCAGCACTCGTGGCTCCATGTAGTGCGGTGTTCCAGATAAAATAAAGGCATCTTCCCTATCAGGAAGCATCTTCTGGCACAGGTCCAAAGTCTGATTGGTCAGCGGGATTGTTCGAACTGAGGCTGGGCTTTTAGGTGGTCCAAGCATAACAGAAGTTTTTGTCTTGGCATCTGGAGACAGATTCTTCAACCGCTGAATTGTCGATTCGATCTGGATACTTTTATCGCGCAAAGAAATATTGCTGCATCTGAGCGCACAGATTTCCCCGATCCGCAACCCCGTCCAGAGGGAAAGAACAACGCCAAATTTGCAAAGATCCATATTCGTCAAAAGATACTCTGTCAGGATTCTTTGTTCCGGGATCGATAACACGCGGATTTTCCCTTGTTCATTTTTCGGATAGATAATTTCAATCGCATTCATTCGTCCCGAATAGTTCTTCTGTGTGTATTCCAATACAGAGTGGAGGATAAGCAAAATATCTTTCACTGTTTTGGGCGAGAGCCTTTTTTCATACAGGAGCTTCTGACTGAAATCACTGATTATCCGGGATGTCAGTTCATCTGGATAATATCCACCCAGCTGTGGCTTGATATATTTTTCAAGAACAGACTGGTATTTCACATAGGTGGACGCATGGAGTCGTGGCTGGTTAATTCTCAGCCATTCGTCGCAATAGTCATGAAATGGTCTCCGGGAGGTTGCTTTTGATGATGGTGTCCAGGCTGGAGCAGCCTTCTTCGCTTCCTCCATGCGGGCTTTCGCTTCAGAGTATGTTTTTCCATAACAGAAGCCGTACAGAAGTTTGCCGGAAGCATCCCTGCCTTTGTGATATCGGGCCTCCCATCGCCCGTCTTTTCGCTTAAATATATTCTCACCGGTTCGCATAATCTACATCCTTTCTTTTGTCAAAATTGCAACCGGTCATATTTTATCAATACTTCCTTATATGTAGACTGCTACCTGACTGCGAATACCAAGAAAAAGGCGTTTTCGACGACTTCAAGTAGCTTTTTTCGATTATTTCTGGACAAAATAGCCTGGGGCCTATTGAAATTTTTGGGTGTATATGTTAAAATATATCCGAATTAGAAGTAGAAAATGGCGTTATAGTTTAATCGCAGGGTGTTATACTCTGCGATTTTTTTCTTTTTTGTAAAGCCTTTTGAACTAGCTACCCGGTACCATTTACTGCAACTTGGCTACATCTATAAATGCAAATTGCGCAAATAATTATATCACACCTTGGTTTTAAGTTTCGGAACGGAATGGAGAATATGGGTTAGAAAAGGAAAAAGGCAAAGGGCACCGAACTGGAATCATCATTCCACTTCAGTGCCTTTCGTCTGTTATATGCTTTCGGGGGATTCGGCTTTCTGGTGATCGGGCTTATGGAACCCCAGGTGTTTCGCCGCTTGGCATTCAACTCACGTTGCTTTTTCTTTGAGAGTTTCTCAAATGGAATATAATTTTCCATTGTGCGGACTCCTTTCGTTCTTTGACTGGTGGGCATATGCTTTTACGATGGATGGCAGGGCCGCATCACAACACAATGCGAGGACGGTTTTTCAGTCTCCGTCTCAGCGCGCAAGAATATGATAAAGGTGGGAGAGGGTGAAGTCAAGAAAAACGGAATTTCATAACAAAAGAACGATTTGATGAAGATTCTCTCGTCAGGCTTTGTAGCCTTGTCAAATCTAAAGAAACGCTTTTAAAGGCTGCTCTTGGAGCTCGTGAACTTCAGATTGAAGAATACGAGGACAAGATCTACTTTCCGTGGTTCACAATCAGCGGAGTAGATGGAGAAGCCGACGCTTACACGAAGCTTATTTCAGCACTTGCTAGAACAGCCTGTGAGCAGAAACGTATCTCACCCGTCGAACGACCGCAAGAGAACCTTAAATATGCTATGCGGCTATTTCTGGTTCGCCTCGGATTTGTCGGAGACGAGTACAAACAAGCGAGAAAAATACTGCTCCGGGACTTATCCGGGAACTGCAGTTGGAAGGCCGGACACGCGCCAGAACGGCACGACGTGGCCGATGATTCCGAAAGGAGGCATGAACCCTAATGTATTATGGCCGAATTTATACTCAGGCTTTCATCCGCCAGCTACGTGAACGATATCCGGAAGGAACTCGCGTGGAGCTGATTTCGATGGAAGATCCTTATAACACAAAACTGAAACCAGGCGACCAAGGCACAGTCACCTTTATCGATGCGCAAGGAACAATCTTTGTCGATTGGGATTGCGGATCGTCGCTTGGACTCATTTACGGGGATGATATATTCAGGATCGTAGAATGATCCACACCAAAGCCAGCCCCGGTTGGGACTGGCTTTTTCAAGATAAACCCAACATTTTTAAGAAGAAAAATAACTATTAATTCTCCGCAAAAAGACTGGCTTTCTCTCGAGAAGAGAGCTATCATGCGATGACTACCTATGAAAGGAGGTACGCACTATGAGTAATAAAGCAATGGCGAATACGGCTCAGGCGCTCATGGATTCAATGACGCCTAAATTCGCAGTATCATATCTCCGCGTATCTACCCGTGGCCAAGCTGAACGTGGTGGCGGACATGATGAAGGTTTTTCGATCCCGGCACAGCGTGAGGCAAACAAAAAGAAGGCAGCGTCATTAGGAGCAATGGTCGGGAAAGAATTTGTCGACCGCGGCGCATCGGCTAAATCCGCCGACCGTCCACAACTCCAAGCAATGCTTGAATATGTCAGAGAAAACGCCGATCGTGTGGACTACGTAATCGTACACAAGGTCGATCGTCTCGCACGTAACCGTGACGATGACAGCGACATTATGCGCGTATTGCGTGAATGCGGCGTTCAATTAGTATCTGCATCAGAAAGTATCGACGAGACGCCATCCGGCATGCTCCTACATGGCATCATGAGTTCTATCGCCGAATTTTACTCACAGAATCTTGCAACCGAAGTTAAAAAAGGCATGGGAGAAAAGGTGAAAGGCGGTGGAACAATTGGGCGAGCGCCAATTGGATACATTAACGTACGCAAAGTTGATGACAAGGGGCGTGAAGAACGCACAGTCGAACTTGACCCGGAACGAGCACCGCTCGTTAAGCAAGCCTTCGAAGAATACTCTACCGGGAATTGGTCACTAACTAGTTTGGCGGAATATATGGCCGCGCTTGGGCTAAATACTAGGGCAACCCCCAAAATTCCTTCAAAGCCGGTCACTAAATGCACAGTAGAGAAAATACTCAAAAACCCATACTATGCAGGCGTTATTCGCTACAATGGCGTTGAATATGACGGTGCGCATGAGGCTCTGATAAGTCTGGAGACGTTCAATCATGTGCAGACCATCATTCAAGCGCATCATAATGGCGAGCGAACTCGCGAACATCCGCATTTCCTAAAAGGCTCTGTCTACTGTTGGGAATGCAAATCGAAAATGATTGTCACATATGCCAGGAGTAAATCCGGTAATATATATCCGTATTTCATATGCGCTGGCCGGCATCGGACTAAATCAAAGGATCAAAAATGCAAGATGCGCTCGATTCTAATCGATGAGGTCGAATACCAGGTAGAACAAATATACGATAATTACAGCATCAAGCCAAACGATAGACTTCTTCTAGAAGCCAAAATTCAAGAGTTTATAAATAAAGAAAGCGAGAAATTCAAGCTAGAACTGGATTCTTTACGTCGCGAAAAAGAGAAACTCGAGCATCGTCAAGAAAAGCTACTAGAAGCACATTTCAACGACGCGATACCACTAAGCTTAATGAAGCGCGAACAACAATCCATATCAAAGCAATTGGCTGCAATCAAACATGAAATCAGCGTCCGTAGTACTACGTTCGATGATATACTCAAGAATCTATCTCTAGCCTTTGACCTCATTGAAGATTGCGGAAGTACTTACCGCAAAGCAAATGATACGATTAAAAAACTTATGAATCAGTCTATATTCAATAAAATCTGGATTCATGCGGATGGCACCGTAACGACTGAATTAAATGATCTCTACAAGAACCTAATTGGGCCGATAGAAAAAGAACTCATAAAAACAAACACGAAATCAGCGCCTGCCGAAGCAGACGCTGATTCTATCGACGAGTTACTCAAATCCGGCTCAAAATTTTTTGAGCAGGGTTTGAATAACGAACTTTTGGTGGACCTGAGGGGAATCGAACCCCTGTCCGAAAGCCCTTCCATTCAGGTTTCTTCCATCACAGTCTCTGTTTTGACATTCCCTCCCGCAAGCGCCCAAAGACAGGCTCTCACGTTCAGTAGCTTCATAAATTCTTCCATTCCCTCAAAGCTTTGGAAACGAAGTTCCTCACAAGGTCGACGCCGGGATCCTAAGCTGTGAGAGGCCTAGGGCCGACGGCTGCAATTAAGCAGCGTACGCTAACTGTTCGTCTGCGTTTATATTTAGGTTTTCCATGTTGATGACGCAGTCACGGTCTGCGGATGGCTTCCCAAACTTCTGAACCCCCGTCGAAACCAGTACAAGCCCTGGTTTTCGCAAAAGAAATTTCAGCGTAACCATATTATAGTGGAGATGAGGTAAATTGTCAATGAGAGATTTTACGCCTCCAGAAGCTTTCCCGCCAACCGTGCCGCCTCAAGAAGCTCTTCCATTCTTCGGTTGCAGTCTCCGACCGTCACCCCTGCGTCAATGACCCTTTCGCAGCTCTGGATCAGAGCCATGGCTCTCGCAAACGACTCTTCGCTGATTTCCCGGAAGGGTTCCTCGGCAACTGTTTCCGACGCAAGAAGTCTGGCCAGGCGATAATCGATGTCATTTTTATAGAGAATGGCTGCCGCAAAAGGCACCTGCTCCTTCTGGAGCCTGCGGTAAACAGGGATTCCGGTTCCGCAGGAGGAAAGCACCAGGATCCTCGGCTCTCCCACCGGCTTCGGAAGCTCGATGCTGCCAAAGCAGGGATCAAAATACCCATTGTCGATCTCGTAAAGCTCCTTTATGGTCTGTTCCTCAAAGATCTCCTCGGGTCTTCCATAGTGAGAAATAAATTCTCCCTTGACACACAGGATCTTATCGGAAATCTTCTGGGCCAGATCGATCTCATGGAGGGACATGACCACCGTGATCTGCTTTTGCTTTGCCATGGTCCGAAGGATCGACAAAAGCTCCAGCTTATGGCGAATGTCCAGAAAAGACGTGGGCTCATCCAGAATAATGAGCTCCGGCTCCTGGCAGATCGCTCTGGCAAGAAGCACCCGCTGTCTTTGTCCGTCACTGATATTGTTAAAATCCCGGCCGCCCAGCTCTTCCGCATGGACTGCCCTCATGGCCGCCTCCACCTTTTCCTCATCCTCACGGCTCAGGATCCCGAGACGCCCCGTATAGGGATACCGCCCTGTCGCAACAATGTCATGGCAGGTCATGAGCTCCGGCTTCATCCGCTCTGTAAGCACGACAGCCATTCTGGTAGACAAAGCTTTGTAGGACATGTCACCAATGCTTTTTTGGTCAAAAACCACTACACCGCCTACCAGCTTTAACTGCTTTGTAATACTTTTCAAAATCGTCGATTTGCCGGAGCCGTTGGGACCGATCAGCGTAACGATCTCTCCCTTATCGATTCCGATATTGATGTCTCTGATTAACGGCTTTCCTCCGTAGCCGACAGCCAGGTGTTCCATTTTCAGGTAATAATCCGCCATCACTGCATTCCTTTCTGCCGCTTCAGCATCATAAATATTACGATCGGGGCACCAAATATAGAGGTCACGGTGCTGATATTCAGCTCCATCGGCGCAAAGGCCGTCCTGGCGATCAGATCGCACAGCATGCAGAATACGGCTCCACCCAAAAAGGTTCCGGGAATCACCACCAGCGGGCGGGACGTATTCAGGCACCGTTTGATCAGGTACGGTACTGCAATTCCCAAAAAGGAAATCGGACCTGCAAAAGCCGTCACACAGGCGGAAAGAATGCTGGACAGTAAAATCAGCGCCACCCGAAACGCCTTGATATTGACCCCCATGCTCTGGGCATAAGCCTCTCCCAGCTGATACGCGCCAATGGGCTTGGAAAACAGAAAAGTAATAAGCACTGTGATTCCCACCACCACTGCCGCCACAGCCACATTATTCCAGCTCATGCCGGAAAAGCTTCCCTGGGACCACCCGTGAAGGTTCACGATATCAGAATCCTCGGCAAAGGTGACAACAAAGTCGGTTACCGCCGAACAGATATAGCCGACCATGATCCCTGCCACAAGGAGTGTGGCCATATGATGGATCCTTCTGGAAAATAACAGGATGAATCCAATGGTAAGCAATGATCCGATGAATGCGGCAATAATCAGCGTATAGGAAGAAACCACTTTAAACTTTTCCAGGAAATAGATCATTACGAGCGCAACGACCATCTTCGCGCCGGAAGAGATTCCCAGCACGAAGGGTCCTGCGATCGGATTCTCAAAAAAGGTCTGCAAAAGAAAGCCGGACAGGGACAGGGCTCCGCCAAGAATGGCGGCCATAAGGATCCTTGGCAAACGGATCTTCCAGATAATATTGTACTCCGTTGTATTCTCCGTTCCCTTAAACAGGATGCGAAGTATCTCCGACACGGAAATATCCACATTTCCTGTATTGATATTCAGCACTGTGATAGCCAAAAACGCCGCCGTCAACACCAGAAATACAAGAAGATATCTGGAGCGCCGTCTGAAGTTTTCCATATGAAAATCCTGCTGCATAATCCGTCCTCTATTCTACTTTTGTTAAAAAGGTCATCTGGGAAGCATCTCCGCCTGTCAGCATGAGATTCAGATCACGAATCAGCTGGCCGACGATATCGGTCGCCTGGTACAGGGATTTTCCTGTTGTCCAGACATTCCCCTCCTTCACCGCTTTAAAATCAGCAAACAACTCACTTTTTGCCATCAATTCGTCAATGCTGTTGATGGGCGCGTCAATGGAAGCATTGTAAACCAGATAATCTGCATCTACGGCAGTGGCATAAAATTCCTCCATACTCAGCGGGATCGAGGTTTTTCCCGACTCGTCCTCCAGATTGGGGAAAGCATACCGGCCTCCGGCAATTTCGATCATTTTCGGAATATAATCACTTGCCTTGCGGACCACGGCAGAGCCGTCCGTGCTCATATAGAAATAAACCACGGTCTTTTCCGTGTTCTGAAAATCCTTCAGATCACGGATGACCTTTGCCTGATCGTCGAAAAAGGCCGCTGCCTCCTCCTCTTTATCCACCAGAACGCTGTAAAGTTTGATCCATTCCGTTCTTCCCAACGGATGGCTTTCATAACTGGAACGGTCAATAAAAACCGGAATATCCAGCATCTCGATCATCTCCTGGACCTTCGGGCTATGGAGGATCATTGTCGATTCAATGGCAAGGTCACATTCCTCATCCACCATCAGTTCATAATCCGGCTCACTGTATTTTCCGGCAAACAGAATATCCCCCGCCTCCATGGCCTTCACCGCATGATCAATATACCAGCCGGAGGCCTGGGTGCCGCTCAAACGGATCGCATCCATGGCACCCATGGAATCAAACAGAGCCATGGCCGAAGTCGCCGCCAGATAGATTCTGTCGAGGGGCTGCTTCAGTACAATGATATCCTCATCCAGGGAACCGGGGGCTTCCTGGCCTTCCGGCACGACCAGATATCTGGCACTGTCATGGACATCGATCAGCGCATAGCCGCCTTCATAATAATACACGTCGAAGCATTCCGCATAGGTGAGCTCCATGGTCGATTCATAAGTAAGTCCCTCGATGTTTGGGGCATCCCCCGTTTCCCGGACTGCCTCCGTTCCTGATTCCGTTGTCTGTTCTGTTTCCTTTACCGCTTCGGTTTCTCCAGCCGCAACGGTCTCTGAACCATTGGTGCTTTCTTCCTTTGTCGGCGCAGCCTGGCCGCAGCCCCCCAAAAGGAGGACTGCTGCCAGCATCAGCGCAACGATCTTTCCATACTTTTTCTTCATCGTCTGCTCTCCTGCTGTTCTGCTTCTTTTACGGCTGTTTCAAAGAGCTCATCCATTTCTTCCTCACAGCCGAAAAGTACGCCGTAAACTTTGATCCACTCGTATTTTGCCAGTTCTGTCTCTTCATCGGCAGAACGATCGATCACAACCGGAATTCCGAACATTGCAAATTTTTCCGTGAGACTCTCAAGGCGTTCTGTCTGTTCTTCTGCCGTGAGCTCCTGCTCATTTCCGGCATTCTTCTTTGCGGCACTGTCAGTGTTCTTCTCAACAGTACTGTCCTGCATATCAGGATCCTCTTCATCCCTCGGAAGCAGTGTACCGGGCAGAATTGCCAGATTGATCTCCTGTTTGATCAGAGCCTTGAAATCCGGAGCATCGAATAATCCGCCATATACCACATCAGCTTCTTTTTCTCCGTCTCTCACTTTCATCCTTTCAGCAACGGTATCCACCTTGCAGTCCTTCTGCTCGCAGCCCACAGCCGCTACCTGATCAAGAAGATCCAGACTCTCCATGACCTCAAGGATCTCATCGGAAGCAGCATAGGTCCTGTCGAGAGGCAACGTCACAATGATCATATCCTGCTCCAGACCTACAGGAATCTCCACATTTTCAGGGACAAGAAGATATTTGACCACGTTTCCTTTGTAAAGCTCTGCAGCGATCTCGTTCTGACTTACCGTGATCTCACCCTCTTCTTCCGGAAGGGTTTCTTCTGCTTTCTCTGCCTTCTTCTCCGTTTCCTTCTTATCCGCTTTATCCTCACTGTTCTCTGCCTCAGCAAGCTTTTCCGGATCCCTTGCTGTATCCCTGGTCATATCGACCTCCAGGAGGACAATTCCCTGATCGTAATGGTAGATTTTAAAATACTCCGCAAAATCCAACTCAGTCTCAGACTTGTATTCGAGCCCTATGATCTCCGGTGCTTCTTCGTCCAGCTTTTCGTTGCTGTTTTCTCCAATCGTCTGGCCGTTTCCGGCCGCCGCCAGATAGATAAAGATGTTGTATTCGATCTCATGGGTGGCAGACATTTTTGTTGTCATACCAAGGATCCTGTTGTTTCTGTTAAGTGCAACAGGGATGACAACGGTTGCCTGTCCTCCGCTTTTGCCTGCATAATACGTGTTTCCATTGGCCTTTACATACTGGTAGGAATCACTGCTGAACGCCAGCGTTGCGTACGCCTGTCCATTCTTTACGGTAATCTTATTGCAGGAAATCTTTACCTTACCCGTACCTCCGGACCAGGAGAATTTATCCGGTTTGTATACACCGTCAGCAAGTGTCGTGGAACTGTCTATTCGTCCCGTGGATCCGCTGGTGTCAGAAACGTACTGAGATTCCTGGTCTTCCTTCCCATCATTGTCCGGAATCGTTGTCTCCGGATCGTCAATTCCCGTATTTCCCGGATTGGAAGGATCTGTCGGATCCGTCGGTGTCGTACCGGGAGTATCAGAGCCGCCGGGCAGATCAGAAAGCTTCTTCAAAGTATCCGATTTGAAAGTCAGTGTTCTGTCATACCAGATGTTCTTGCTGATGGAATGGGCTGCCACCGCGATCCCCTTGTCCAGTCCCTCGACCGGAATCGTGTAGGTGTATTTGCCTTCGGCATTTTTCACATAAGGACTCCATGCCGACGAGGCTGCCGCAGCCGCTTCTGCTTTAGTACCGGGATACAGATAATCGTAGCCGGTTCCGCTTAAGGTAAGAACTGCACTCATCTTTCCGCCTTTGACCGTCAATACACAATCCACCACCCTAAACATGGAGGCACTGGATTCCACTTCGATATCGTAAATACCATCGGCCGGAATCTCCGGATCAGGCGTCGGCTCCGGATCAGGGTCCCCTCCGGGCAGGCTGCCGATTTTTTCCAGAATTTCATTGATCCGAAAGCTGCTCTGTTTTACTGCCCAGGAATCAGAGCTTTGAATGTGCACAACATAATTGATCTCTTTTCCCAGATCGGTGGTAGGGATTGTAAAGGTAAAACATTTGTAGGCGTCGCCGATATCGGTCCTTGCCACTGCCTCTGCCGCTCCGGCGTTCTTTACAGAATCCGGATCATCCACAGAGCCAATATAAATCTTATCATACTGATTGGTCTGGGTAATCAGCGTCACCGTTGCCGCATCTCCGTCAATGGTAAGGCTGCTTTCCCTCTCAAAATGCAGGGCCGCATAATTAATAATCGGAAAAGCGGAGCCATAGAGCTCATAAATACCGTCGGCTGAAGTTTTTGCTACCTCCTCCAGCCTGGGCACATTGATAAACAGGTCTCTCGCATATGCAAACCAGCTGCTTTCCGTTCCCGGTGTAACCGGAATATTCATTCCCTGTTTTCCGGCCGGAACAGCAAACGTAAAAGTAGTCGTATCGGAAGCTTCGTCATATGTCCCGCTGTAAAAAGGAGCTTTTTTTGTATCTGCCTGGACTCCCTGATACAGTCGCGTCCATTTTCTGCCGTTTACTGTCAGGGTAAGCAAAACCTGATTCTGCTTCAACACAGCCCGGGAAGAGACGATCTGAAAATCTTTATATGAAATTCCGGTTCCTCCCGTGATAGCCTGGATCTCATTCACAGCCTCGGGAAGCTCGGTGATTCCCTCGTCGGGAATATAGATCCAGAGATACTGTTTTACATACCACTCATTTTCAGATCCTGTCGGATATCCCAAAGTTATGGGAAGGGTTTCTCCCTTGCAGGAAGCGGGGACTGTGAATTCAAAGCTCCAGCCGCCCTCCGCCTCTGTTCCGCTGATAATCGGAATCTTGAGAGCATCATCCTTTGAACCAAGATATAATTTATCATAGGATACATTTTCCGTAGTAATCACAACGGCCAGATTTTCTCCATCTTCTGTTACTGTCGAATCTGCAACTGTAAACATTTTGAAATCTGTGCCGTCTTTCTTTACAACTCTTACTTTTGCACCCGAAAAAACAGGTTCTGCTACAGCTGCCGTATTTGAAATTTCTTCTTTTCCGTTCTTATCGGCAATGACGCAGCGATACTGGCCGGAAGCCATTTTCGTCATAGTAAAGCTGTAAGCAGCTGTTTTTGCACTCTCTTCAGCACAATCCGTCCAAAACGTTCCGTCTGTACTGAACTGCCAACGATAGGTCAAGCCTTCTCCCTCTGCTTCAACCGAAAGCGTCACATCTGATCCGGCTATGGCAGAAGTCATCTCGGCAGGCTGTGTTGTGATAGTCACCGCAGCCGGATCCTCCGGAGCGGAAAAAACGGACGGGATCGTCAAATACAGCTGCGTTGTCTTATACGCCGTTCCGTCTGCCTTTACGGGAACAAACGGATAGTCCGTTCCTTTCGCACTGTAGGGAACTGTAAACGTATATTTCTGGAGTCCTTTTTCTTCATCGATCTCTCCATAGACCAGCGGCTCCATTGTATCTCCATATCTTCCTAAATAAATGGCATTGTAGGTAAATGTAGAATTGGAAGCACTTTTCGGCGCTACCCAGATGGCAATATTTATCTCACTGCCCTTTACTGTTGCTTTGGATTCCGATACTTTAAACATGGAAAAGCTGCCGCTCGGATTTTTTGAATAATCTTTTCCATAAACCGCGCCAATTCCACCGGTTGCCTCAAACCCGTCATCCTCCGGCTTTTCCTCTGCCACAAACACTTCAACCGCATCGGATTCTGCCTTAACTCCGTTCTTATCCGTTATCACACAACGATACTGCCCGACAAGAGTCTCTGCCATCTCAAAGCCATAAGCAGCCGTCTTTGCACTCTCGCCCTCGCAGTCGGCCCAATTTTCCCCGCCGTCAGCCATAAACTGCCATTGATAGGTCAGCCCCTCTCCGGTAACTTCTACAGAGAGAGTAACGTTTCCTCCTACTTTGGCCTCTTCCCTCTGCGGCTGCTTTGTGATCACAGGCACATTCGGAATGCTCATCCAAAGATTATTGTCCGACCAGGTACCTTTATCAGATCGCCCCAGTACCATGGGTACCCAGCTGTTTCTTTTGGAAACAGGCACTTCAATTTCAAACTTGCAGGTGCTTCCCTCCTTGGTTCCCACAAAATCAGCCGTTTTGTTTTCGTCTGACAGATTTCCGAAATAGAGCCAGTCAAAGACAGCTTTGGCTCCTGTATGAAAAGAAATCCGGATGGTTTGTCCACTTACCGCCATGGAGGTCACTGTTACCGGAAACATTCTATACTGAGTATGACTCTGACTATCTGCATCCCACTTTAAGACGGTCACCCCGGTGATTTCCGCCGAAGGTGTCGGCACAATCGTTCTTTCCATTGAAAAGACTGCGATTCTGTTTATCGCCAACAGGGCATCTGTTTTGGGAATAAGATTCTGCGCGGAAGCGGTGCTCTCTTCCTTCCTGCTGCCTTCCGATGAACTCCCGGTGTCCTTCGTGGAAGCCTCCGATTCTTCTTCTGTGCTTTCTGCAGCTTTCTCTGACTCTTCTGCACTTTCAGAAGCTTCTTTTGATTCTTCTTCCTTAGCCTCAGAAGACTCTTCCAGCTCTGCCTCCCCGCTTTCAGAGGCTTCCGTGCTTTCCGCCTTCTCTTTGCTCTCATCGTCCGCACTTTCTTCCTCTGTACTCTCTGCTTCTGTGCTTTCTTCCTCTGCGATTTCCTCTTCCTTGGATTCAGCAGTCATCTCCGGCTGTTCTTCCTTTTTCGTTCCTTCTCCGGAGCTTTCACCGATCTCTTCCCTGCTTCCTGTCTCAGCGGCATATGCCCGTATATAAGACAGCGGGGAGAAGGTCAGAGAAGCTGCCAGAAAAAAAGCGATCAGACTTTTACTCTTCTTCACTCTGTTCCTCCTGTCTGCACATGTTCCTGCGCACCAATTTTCGGCCCCGGGAAGCGGCCGCCGCCTGTCGGTTTTCCAGTTTTGTCCAAAACCTCCTGTCAGAATTCTGAAGCCTTTTTTGCGGAAATTCTCCATCTTTATGCTGTCGGAAGCTCCATTCATCTTCCGGAACATAAAAAATGCCTGCTTTTCCTGAAAAGCAGACACTGAGAGTCGTCCATCTCTGGATGAATCCTATGCTTTCTTCGGAAGCGATTCACCAACATTTCCAGCAGGTTTCCTGACTTACAGATCACTGCCCTACCGCGCCTTCTCGCATATTCCTATACAATGGCATAATTGCGGTTTGGCTCCCTGTTTACAGTGGCCGGACCGTCCGGGATTTACACCCGGTTCCCTTTTACCCTTACGGTTCACACCGTTCGGCACTGGAAATCCCATATTCACATGAAAATTATAGCAGATTGTTTATCTTTTAGCAAGCCGTATCCCCGAAAAATCTGATTTTGCAATCTCCGTCTTTTTCATTTTCCTGTTGATTTCTTATAAACTTCTGATATAATCAAACCAAGGCTAATCATATTAGTGTACGTGATAAAAAACCAACTGTATAACCCACCAGAAAGGAGCTTTACAATGACTAAGAAAGAACAGGTAATGGCAGTACTGAACGGCAAACGCCCCGATGAGATGCCCTGCGGCTTCTGGCTTCATTTTCCCGCCGGAAATGAATACGGCCAGGCGGCGGTCGACACCCATCTGAAATTTTTCAAGGAAAGCGGTACCTCTCTGTGCAAGATCATGAACGAAAACACCGTTCCGAGGCAGACAGAGATCAACTGCGCTGCGGATCTTGACAAAATGCAGCCCATCTCCCACGACGATCCCATCGTTCTTCGGGAAGTGGAGCTGGTAAAAGATATCTGCAGAGAAATGAAGGGCGAAGCTGTTATGCTGATCACCATCCACGGTATTATTGCTTCCGCCTTCCATGCCCTGGTAGGCGTTGACAAGAATTTTGAGGAGAACCGCCACATCCTCGTGGAATATCTGCGTGAGAATCCTGCAGGCATGAAGCATGTGTTCGGAATTCTGGCTGATTATCTGGAATACCTCTCCGCAGAATGTGTAAAAGCCGGCTGCGATGGCATCTACTATGCAGCCCTGGGCGGCGAGGATTTCCTGCTCACCGATGAAGAATATGCCGAATTCGTCAAACCCTACGAGCTTCAGATCCTGAATGCCGTAAAGGATGCACCTGTGAACGTTCTTCATATGTGTAAGGATCATCTGAACCTGAACCGTTATAAGGATTACGATGTTCCGGTTTACAACTGGGGCGTATACTCCGACAATCCCAGCCTGATCGAAGGCCGTGAAGTGTTCGGTGCAGACAAGATTTATCTGGGCGGACTGGATGACCGTGACGGTGTTCTCGTGGACGGAACTGACGAAGAGATCATTGCTGCCGTTCATGAGATCATGGACACCTTCGGAGACAAAAACTGGATCCTCGGCGCAGACTGCACCCTTCCCACCGATGTGGATATGCACCGGCTTCATGTTGCAGAGAAAGCTGCCACCGATTACATGAAATAAGCTGCTGATTTAGGAGAGCATTCACTAAAGACGGGCTTATAAGCTGTCATGATTATTATAATGTGCGCCATGTTTTGAAGTTATATTGAACCGCCGTATGCCAGGCGGCATGTACGGTGTGTAGGGGGCTTAAATGCCCCCTTGTTTAATTTAGAGCAGTAAGGTTGCTACGGAGGAAATTGAAATTTCGTCGGTAGTCTTACCCTCATCCGTACGGCTGCAGTGGGCGAAACTGAATCTGCAGCCGTAGTCCTTCGCTGACTTCCCTGAACTGTACGACCGCAGCTTACAATGAAAAGGTCTGCTGCTATTCGGCAGCACGCCCACATAAATCCATTTTTGCAGCAGCTCCTTGTTTTTTTGCATACAGGCAGACTTTTGAAAAAAGAAAAAGACCAGCATCTCTGCCGACCTCTTCCCCGATGTAGTATTTTATTTTTAAGATTTATAATGGGCTTTGTTTGATGATACCAGCTTACCAGCTTTCTTTTGGTTCCGCAAGCCTCCCCCACGGATGTTTTTTCAAAATAAATCAGCCGCGGTTTTATGCCGTTTTTCCAATGCCGCCGGTGGAAGACATCCCCATGCCGGGGATATGCAGTCTGTCTTATCCCAGATTTCGAATCTTAAATTCCTTCTCTGCCTCTCTTTTCTGATCCTTCTTTGCAATGTCCGCCCGCTTGTCATAAAGCTTCTTGCCCCGTGCAAGGCCAACCTCCACCTTTACCAGACTTCCCTTAAAGTAAACCTTCAGCGGCACCAGCGTATATCCCTTCTGCTGAAGCTTTCCATATACCTTGTTGATCTCATAGCGGTGCATCAGAAGTTTCCGGATTCTCAGCGGATCCTTGTTGAAAATGTTCCCCTTCTCATAGGGGCTGATGTGCATGCCGTACACAAAGACCTCACCGTTTTCAATCTTTATGAACGACTCCTTGATGCTGCATTTTCCCATACGAACAGACTTGACCTCTGTGCCTGAAAGGGAAATTCCCGCCTCATAGGTATCATCGATAAAATAATCGTGGTAGGCCTTCTTATTGTTGGCCACCAGCTTGTAGCTGTCCTTGCTCATTCTTCATCCTCACCTTCCGGTAAAAAATCAATGGTACAGCCGACCGTATCTACAGAAATGACGCGTACTCTAAGACGCTGTCCCAGACTGTACACCTTTCCAGTGGAAACTCCCACCAGCCGGTGTCTGTTCTCATCATACTCATAATAATCTCCATCCAGTGCCGACAGAGAAATCATGCCCTCCACCGTGTTGGGAAGCTCCACATACATTCCCCAGCCAGTCACGCCGGACACCACACCGTCATAGCTTTGTCCGATGTGTCCCGCCATATACTGGCATTTTTTCATCTTCTCTACTTCCCGTTCCGCCTCATCCGCCTGCCGCTCCTTTGAGGAGCACTGGCTGCAGACGCCCGGGAGAATCTCTTCATAATGCTCTTTTCTCCGGTCCGTCATCCCACCCGCCAGACATTCGCCCATGATCCGATGGATCTGCAGATCCGGATAACGACGGATCGGTGAGGTAAAATGACAGTAGTACCTGGCCGCAAGGCCAAAATGGCCGATACACTCCGGCTGATAGCTGGCCCGTTTCATGGAACGCAAGGTCAGTCGGCTGATCAGCGCCTCCTCCGGGGAATCCTGGATCCCGGCAAGCAGCTTCTGAAGCTCTTTGGGATGGATCTCCTCCTGTCCCATTTTCAGGTGATACCCAAAATTGCTGATTAAGAGCGCCAGCTCTCTAATCTTCTCCGAATCCGGCTTTTCATGGGTCCGGTAAACAAAGGGCTGTCCCTGCCAGTAAAAATCTTCGGCTACCGTCTCATTGGCAAGCAGCATAAAATCCTCAATGAGCATGGTCGCTGCGTTTCGCTCATAAGGCCTGATCTCTACCGGACGGCCCTTTTCATCCAGCAGGATCTTGCTTTCAGGAAAATCAAAATCAATGGATCCCCGCTTTTTCCGTTTTTCACGAAGAAGGTCCGAAAGCTCCTTCATCCGGCGAAACAGGGGAACAAACTCTTCATACTCTGAAGTAAGATTCTCATCCCCCTCCAGAATGGCATTGACTGCCGTATAGGTCATACGCCGGTCCACCAGAATGACCGATTTCGTAAGCTCATGGCCCAGCACCCGCCCTTTTTCATCGATCTCCATGATGCAGCTGAAAGCCAGCCGCGGCACGCCCTCATTGAGGGAACAGATTCCATTGGACAGCTCCTTCGGAAGCATAGGGATCACCCGGTCCGTCAGATAAACGCTGGTCCCCCTGGACAGCGCTTCCCGGTCAAGCGCTGTTCCTTCTTTCACATAATGAGAAACATCTGCAATATGGACACCCAGCCGGAATAATCCGTTTTCCTTGGAAAGGGTAATGGCGTCATCCAGATCCTTGGCGTCCTCACCGTCAATGGTGACCGTGGGAAGGCTCCTCAGATCCCGGCGCCCCTCATATTCCTCCGAAAGGACCTCCGACGGGATCCCTGCCACCTCTGAAAGCACCTCCGGCGGAAATTCCGCCTCGAAGCCATAGGCCTTTGCCACAGAAAGAATGTCCACTCCCGGCTCGTCCAGGCGTCCCAGGATCTCCAGAACGCGGCCCTCCGGATTTTTCCGCTCGCTCCCGTAATCTATGATCTCCACCAGAACTCTCTCGCCTGTGGAAGCCTCCATGGAGGCCTCCTCCGGAATAAAAATATCACTTCCCAGTCTTTGGTTGATGGGCACGGCAAAGCCAAAATGCCTGCATTTTTCATAGGTGGCAACCACTTCCCGGTGTGCCCGCTCCAAAACGCGGACCACGCGGCCCTCCGGATTTTTCCGTTTCCTGTTTTCTTTTCCGTAAAGAAGAACAACCTGAACCGTATCACCGTCCATGGCATTCAAAGAGTCCTGCTCAGCAACAAAAATGTCCGGTTCCTTTTCCTTTCCCGGAATCGGTTCTCTAGCCACAAAACCGAAGCCCTTCCGGTTTCCGATGAAGGTCCCCCTGACCAGAAAATTTTCCGCCAGGGCATATTTTCCCCGTTTGGAAATGCCGATCTTCCCCTCCGCCAGAAGGACATCCAGAACAGCCTGAAGCCTGGGCCTTTCCTCCTTCGGCACACCGAGAAGAATCGCCAGCTCCTTCACCTTCATGGGCACATAATCCTTATGGCGCATCAGTGCAAGAAGCCGATCCTTCCGCGCTACGAGGGACTGATCTGTTTCCGGTCCCTCTGTATGATCTATCTGATTCCTCATGATTCTCCTTTTGAAGCTGCCCTTTCAGACAGGGCAGATATACAAAAAGGGATTCATCGCCGCCTAAGGCGTATCCTTTGTGCCTTGGCAGATAATGAATCCCATCTTCTCCGCTATAAGTTCCAAATTAAAGCATATTCAGAACAAGAGCCAGTACTAGGAATAAAAGCGCTCCGTACTTGGTAACCTTCTCAAGCTTACCCTCAATGGAACGTCCTTTATTCTTGCCCCAGAAGGTCTCTGCAGCGCCGCTGATGGAACCGGTCAAGCCTGCGGATTTTCCTTCCTGAAGCAGTACGATCACGATCAATGCCAAACTTATAATTAAAAAAACAACAGTTAAAATTACTTTTAATACAGCCATTTTCACACCTCCTACGGTCAAACATAAATAGTCTACCATAAAAGGACAGGATTGGCAACTAGTTTTTTCTAAAATGTCCCAAAGGGATTCTCAAATACTGCACACATTCCCAGTTGTTCCTCGATGCGTAAAAGCTGGTTGTATTTTGCATTTCTGTCGGAACGGCAGGGCGCCCCCGTCTTGATCTGTCCTGCTCCCGATGCCACGGCAATATCAGCAATGATGGAGTCCTCCGTCTCCCCGGACCGGTGGGAAATCACCGCGTGATAACCGGCCTTCTGGGCCATATCGGTAGCCGCAAATGCCTCCGTCAGAGTACCGATCTGGTTCACCTTCACCAGGATGGCATTGGCAAGCTTCTGATCGATTCCCCGCCTCAGTCGTTCCGTGTTTGTCACAAACAGATCATCTCCCACCAGCTGGATCCGCTCCCCCAGCCTTCCGGTGAGAAGCTTCCAGCCGCACCAGTCCTCCTCATGGAGCCCGTCCTCAATGGATACAATGGGATAACGGTTTACCAGATTTTCATAATAATCCACCATTTCCTCCCGGAGCCTGAGAATCTCTTTTCCGCTCATTCTGCTCTCGCCGGGAAAATAATAGACGTCCCGCTCCTCATCGTACAGCTCGCTGGATGCCGCATCCATGGCAATGGCCATGTCCACGCCGGGCCTAACTCTGCATTTTTCCATGGCCTCCACCAAAAGATTCAGCACCGATTCCGTGTCAGGCAGGTCAGGAGCAAAGCCACCCTCGTCTCCCACCGCAGTGGAAAGTCCCCGGCTCTTCAGAATCTCTTTCAGAGTGTGGTACACCTCCACACAGGAACGAAGTCCTTCGGAAAAGCTTTCCGCCCCCACCGGCATGATCATGAATTCCTGCAGATCCACCGTATTATCTGCATGTTTTCCTCCGTTTAACACATTCATCATGGGCACCGGCATCCGGTTCGTATAAATTCCTCCCAAATAGGAAAACAACGGAAGTCCAAGAGCCTTTGCCGCGGCTCGTGACACAGCCATGGATACTCCGAGAATGGCATTGGCTCCGAGATTTTCCTTGTTTTCTGTTCCGTCTGCCCGGATGAGAAGTCCATCGATCCTTCCCTGTTCTGCCGCATTCTGATTGAGCAATGCGTGGGCCAGCACGGTGTTCACATGGTCCACGGCCTTTTTCACTCCTAACCCCCGGTAACGCTCCCCTCCGTCTCTCAGCTCCACCGCCTCGAATTTTCCTGTGGATGCTCCGGACGGAACGCTGGCCCGTCCTGTGACTCCGTTTTCCAGAATCACCTCCGCCTCTACGGTAGGATTCCCCCGGGAATCCAGAATTTCTCTTCCCCTGACTGCTGTGATCTTCAAATATCTGTCCATAATGTTCTCCTTCTCCGTATGAAACTCTTCCTTCAGAGTTATTATAAGGAAAAGGAAAAATCTTATTCAGACCGGCCCTTCATATTTTTTCCATAACAAACGGCAGCCACCTGTTCCGTGACTGCCGCATCGTTATCTGATTTTTTTATCCGCGAAGCTCGATACCCATGGACTTCAGCTCCCCAAGGATCTTTTCCATGATCTCGTTTACATCCTTATCCTCCAGAGTTCTGTCCTGAGCCCGGAAGGTAATGGAATATGCCACCGACTTCTTGCCCTCTGCGATCTGAGAACCTTCATAAAGGTCAAACAGATGATAGGACTCCAGAAGCTTTCCGCCCTTCTTTTCAATGACGGCTTCCACCTGACCCACCATGATATTCTTATCCATAACCATGCTGATGTCTCTGGTAACTGCCGGGAATCTGGCAATTCCGGTGTACTTTCTGTCAAAGGACGCACATTCCACAACCTTCGGCATATCCAGAACAGCCACATAAGCTCTGTCGCCGATGCTGTAATTGTCAAGGACCTCCGGATGAACCTCGCCCAGATATCCCATCACCTGACCGTGGTAAGAGATCTCTGCCTGACGTCCCGGATGGAGGAACGGCTTTCCTGCCTGGGGATCATAGGTGATCCTGTCGGTCATACCCAGCTTGTCAAAAATTTCCTCGATGACACCCTTCAGGGTAAAGAAATCGCCTTCGCCATAGAAGCCAAGAGTCATCTGCATTCTCTCGTCGGGAAGCTCCGTCAGAGGAAGTGCCTTGGGCAGATAGATATTGCCCAGCTCATAAAGCTTCACATTTTTGTTTCTTCTATTATAATTGGTTGCCAGGGAAGTCAGCATTCCATTTAAAGAAATAGTTCTCATAATGCTGTAATCCTCACCCAGAGGGTTCAGTATGGTGACTGTCTTTCTCAGAGGAGAATCTTCGGGAAGAAGAAGCTTATCAAATGCCTTCGGGCTTTCGAAGGAATAGGTCATTCCCTGGGAATACCCGCAGAACTCTGCCACCTCGCGGACAGCCTCCTCCACACGAAGCTTAAAGGAAAGCTTTCCGGTCGTTGCCTCACCAGAAGGAAGTGTGGTGGGGATATTGGCATAGCCAAAAAATCTTGCCACCTCCTCGGCAATATCAGCCTCGCAGCCCAGATCCTGACGGAAGGTGGGAGCGATGACCTCGCCGGTTTCTTTATCGTATCCGATTTCCAGCGGTCCAAAGTAGGAAAGCATCTCCTCCCTGGAAATGTCAGTTCCCAGGAAACGGTTGATCTTTTCCGGATTAAAGGGAATCCGCTTCGGCTCCGGCTTGCTGGAGCACACATCGATCATGCCGCCGACCACTTCGCCGCAGCCCAGCTCCTCAATGAGCTGGCAGGCCCGGTTGATGGCCTCCTCCGCATTGTTGGGATCAAGGCCCTTTTCATATTTTCCCGATGCATCCGTGCGAAGTCCCAGTCTTCTGGCCGACAGACGGTTGTTGGTTCCATCAAAGCAGGCGGACTCAAAGAGCACCGTCTTTACCTGATCGGTAATCTTGGAATTCTCTCCGCCCATGATACCGGCAATGCCGATCTCCTTTTCCGCATCGTTGATCATCAGAATATCTTTGTCAAGAGTTCTCATCTGTCCATCCAGAGTCTGGAATACATCCCCGTCCTTTGCCCGCTTTACAATGATCTTATGACCGGCAATGGTATCCAGATCGAAGGCATGCATGGGCTGGCCGTATTCCTCCATCACATAATTGGTGATATCCACCAGATTATTGATGGGACGGATCCCGCTGGCCGCCAGACGGCGCTGCATCCACTCAGGAGAAGGACCGATCTTAATATTCTTTACCACGCGGCCGCAGTAACGAGGGCAGAGCTCCGTGTCCACCACTTCCACCGAGGCATAATCATGGACATCCTCGTCATTTCCCTTTACCACCGGATGAGGCGGTATAAACTTCTTTCCGAAAGTAGCTGCCGCTTCTCTGGCAATTCCCAGAACACTGTAGCAGTCCACCCGGTTGGAGGTGATCTCATACTCAAAAACCACATCATGAAGGCCAAGGAGTTCTACGGCATCAGCACCGACAGGCGCATCCTCCTTCATAATATAAATACCAAACTCGGGAGCATCAGGATACATATCCCTGGAAGAACCCAGCTCCTCAATGGAGCACATCATTCCACAGGATTCAATTCCGCGAAGCTTGCCCTTCTTGATCTTAATTCCGTCTTCCGGCATGGGGCCGCCGTCATGGCCACCTGCCACTTTGCCACCATCCAGTACCACCGGAACCTTGTCTCCCACCTTCACGTTGGGCGCACCGGTTACGATCTGAACGGTTTCTGTTCCGATATCCACCTGGCAGACAATAAGCTTATCTGCATCGGGATGCTGTTCGATGGATAAGATCTGGCCCACCACGATCTTTTCCAGGTTTTTATCCAGACACTCATAGCCCTCAACCTTGGTTCCGGAAAGGGTCATGGCGTCGGTGTATTCCTGAGCTGTCACGTCAAGGTCAGGAACGTATGCTTTAATCCAGGATAATGCTGTATTCATAATGTTTTCCTTCCTCTCTTTCTTAGAACTGCTTCAGGAAACGGATGTCGTTTTCATACAGAAGACGCATGTCATCGATCTCATACTTGAGAAGGGCGATACGTTCCAGTCCCACACCAAATGCAAAACCGGAATACGCCTCCGGATCAATGTTGCACATACGAAGTACATTGGGATGCACCATACCACAGCCAAGGATCTCGATCCAGCCGCTGCCCTTGCAGAAACGGCAGCCCTTGCCATGACACTTGAAGCAGCTCACGTCCACCTCAGCACTGGGCTCCGTGAACGGGAAATGATGAGGGCGGAACTTCACCTTGGTGTCCTCACCGAACAGCTCTCTTGCGAACTCCTGCAGCGTTCCCTTCAGGTCTGCAAACGTGATGTTCTTATCGATTACAAGGCCTTCGATCTGATGGAAGGAAGGAGAATGGGTGGCGTCCACCTCGTCGGAACGGAATACGCGTCCCGGTGCGATCATGCGGATCGGCAGCTTCCCCTTCTCCATGGTACGCACCTGTACCGGGGAAGTCTGGCTGCGGAGCAGAATGCTGTCATTGATGTAGAAGGTGTCCTGCTCATCTCTGGCCGGATGTCCCTTGGGAATGTTCAGAGCTTCGAAATTGTAATAATCGTATTCCACCTCGGGGCCTTCCACGACCTCATAGCCCATGCCCACAAAAATACGCTCTACTTCTTCCAGAGCGATCATGTTGGGATGCTTGTGTCCCACATGATTTTTTCTGGCAGGAAGCGTCACGTCAATGACCTCGCGCTTCAGTTTTTCTTCTCTGGCTTTCTTTGCCAGCCTTGCCTTCGTCTCTTCCAGCTTTTCCTCAATCACCGCGCGGGTCTCATTGACCATCTGTCCCACCTTTGGACGATCCTCGGCGCTCACATTCTTCATTCCCTTAAGAACACTGGTTAACTCACCCTTTTTGCCCAGGTAAGCCACACGGATTTCATTAAGGCTTTCCAATGCATCAGCAGCGGCGATCCGCTCAAGGGCCGCCTGTCTGATCTGTTCCAGCTTTTCCTTCATAATAATCTCCTTTTAGTCTCTTTTTTTCCATCCGCTCCTGCGCCATGCGTCGCTCCTGTGCCTTTCGGCACTCTCGCTCGCGGGCTGGCGCCCTATACCGCTCTGCCCGACTGCTCAGCGGGCTGCAAGCAGCCCCCTCTCGTCGGGCAAGCGGTGCATGGCTTGTAGCTTTCGCGTAAAAAAATCCCTTTGCCATCACTGGCAAAGGGACGAATTGCTCGCGGTACCACCCTGATTTCTGCGCATTACGCAGACGCTCAACTGCCGTTTAACGGACGGCTCCGTCATCTCCTACTTTGCATCAATTCAGTTCGGATATGCAGCTCCGGTGGGAACCTCAATGCCTGCCTGAACTTAAGGGGGCTTTCAGCCGGTGGCCTCCTCTCTCTGATAGAAAACAGTGCATCTACTAACACCTTCAACGCCTTTTGCATATGATAATAATAGAAAACCTATGACATATTTTAACATAAAACCTATTGTTGTCAAGGATTTTTTAACCTTTGGTTTTCCTGTCTCCCTTGAAATTCGAAACGCAACATGATATACTTCACTGAAAACAAAGTGCTCTAATTTATGTTATGACAGAGGTGTCCTATGAAGAAGCTGAAGCGGTTTCTGGAAAAATTTTTCCAGCTTATTTTTGACGACAAGATTTCTGTGTATGCGGCACAGGTTTCTTTTTTTGTTACGATTTCCGCCATTCCTATTGTCATGCTGATCGTTCCTCTGATTCAGTTTTTTATCCCCTATTCCCAGGAGACGGTAATGAAAATGATTCTGTCAGTACTTCCCAATTCTCCGGAAGTGCAGGATCTGATTGCCAGCATTCTCAACGACGTTTACACCAACTCGGCCACAACGATCATTTCCGTGTCCGCCGTCACCACACTGTGGTCCGCCTCCAAAGGCATCTACTCTCTCCAGCAGGGATTAAACAATATTGTTGAAGCAAAGGAGACAAGAAATGTTGTGATCCAGCGGCTTTTGTCCATTGTTTATACGATCGGCTTTGTTTTCATCCTGATATTCACGATCGGCGTGCTTCTGTTCGGAAACCGGATCCAGATGCTTTTGGAATCCTGGTTTCCTCATCTGGCTTATTTTTCCGGTATCATCATCCTGTTCCGCACCGGGCTTTCCATTGCCCTTTTCCTTCTGTTCTTTGTACTGATCTACACCATCCTGCCCAACAAAAAGCTGTCTTTCCTGAAACAGATTCCGGGGGCCGCCTTTACCGCTCTTGGATGGCTGATTTTTTCCTATGTCTACTCCCTCTATGTAGACCACATAGCCAATTTTTCCTATATTTACGGCAGCCTGACCGCCCTGATCCTGTTGATGCTGTGGCTCTATATCTGCATGAATATCGTCCTCTTGGGAGCTGAACTGAACAAGCTCCTCGATGACCATTGGAAAAATCGGCACTGATCTGCGCAATCAATTCCCGGCAGCTGGGCGGGGTCGTAACAAAGTAATATCAAATTTTCGCGGGGATAAAGCCTACAAGGTCATTGGAAATACAGATATTCTGCCGCCGCTTGACGCTGCCGAAGGTTCGTCCTATGGTGATGACTAAATTGCTGTTCATGTAAAGAACCTCCCTTTCAATTTAAATCGCTAAAATTAATCCGTTGCCGGCTTCATTTTGGATTTCATTTTCCGCATGGAGAAAATATACAGCAGCGCAACCAGTAACAGGGAAAGCACATCCGCCACAGGCTGTGCCCAGACAAGCCCCGTAATGCCAAGCAGAGTCTGCATGATGAACACCGCGGGAATGTATATGATTCCCTGTCGGCTTAAATTCACGACCAGTGCCGCAGTGGCAGCGCCCATGGCCTGAAGCGCGTTGCAAAGCACATAGAAAAGGCCGAACAGGAAGCTGGTGCTCAGCAGAATGCGGGAGAACTGCATTTCGAAATCAAACGCGGTCTGGTCCGTCAGGAAAGCGTGTACGATCTGCTCTGTAAACAGGTAACAGATTCCTGTCATCGCAACGCTGAGCAGCAGTGCGAACACAATGGAGAAATTCATGATCTTTTTGAACCGTTCCCACTTCTTTGCCCCTACACAAAACCCGATCAGCGGCTGGACTCCCTGCCCTATGCCTACGCAGATCATGCCGGTGATCATGGTCACCTTCGCCGCCACTCCCATGCCCGCAACAGCCATATTCCCGTAACGGGCCATCTAGCTGTTCAGGATGATCTGGGAGACGCTCATGAGCAGAGACCCCAGGGAAGCGGGAATGCCAATGGCCAGCACTCCGGTGCAGACCTTATTCCGCACGGTAAAGTCCCTGGGATGGATACTGAGGACAGATTTTCCCCGCAGGAAGTAAATAATATAGTAAACCGCACCAAACACGTTGCCGATCACCGTGGCGATGGCAGCACCTGCGATGCCCCAGTCAAAGAGCAGAATCATGATGGGATCGAGAATCACATTCACGAGATTTCCCAGAAGCTGTCCCATCATAGCCTTGCCCGCCTGCCCTTCGGCGCGAATCACGTTGGAGTAGCAGTTGGAGACTACGACAAAGATACCTCCCAGGCTGACGATGGTGAGATATGTTCTCGCAGGACCCGACGTGGCGGCGTCTGCGCCTACTATAGCAAGGATCTGATCCATAAATGCCAAAAAAAGGACAGAGAGTACGGCTCCGGTGATGACGCAGCCCCACATACAGAAGGAACAGACCTTCTTTGCATAGTCTGAGCGTCCCTCTCCCAATGCCCGGGAGATTACCGAGACGCCACCCACACCGAAGATCGTTCCTATCGCCATAAAGAGAAGGAACACCGGCATAGCCAGAGACACGGCGGCAATCAGAATATCGTTATGAGTCTGACCGATAAAGAAGGTATCTGCCAGGTTGTAGATCAGCACCATCACCATGGCGGCCATGGCGGGCAGCACATTTTTCAGCACCGCCTTCGGTACAGGCGCGTTGCTGAATACTTCCAGATTTTTATTTTCCATTGAAATCACCTTTCCTTTTACCTTGACATTGCGAAACAGGTGCGATACAATGCTGTCCATAAACGAGACACAATGTATCACATAGGGGGCATTGTACATCAGCTCTGCTGAAATATCAATATGATTCCGAAAAATGAGACAAAAGGAGGGCATTTTGTATCATGAAAAAAAATGAGGGCTATTCCGTGAAGCGAGAGATCAAGGATGCGGTCATGGAGCTTATGGCAGAGAAGCGTTATATGGACATCACGGTAACGGATATCGTCACCCGCGCCGGAGTGGCGAGGGCGTCCTTTTACCGGAATTTCAATTCGATCAATGATGTAATTGATGCTATCTCCGATGAGATGTCCGAAGAGCTGCTCGAAGATATCTCGCCGATCCTCCTCCGCAGTGACGAGAGAAAGTGGCGGGAGTTTCTGTTCAATCATTTCTACCGGATCGCGCGGCGGCAAAAGCAGATGAAAAAAATCCGTTTTGAAAATATATCTGTAATATTTACCAGAACTGAGGACAGGATCCAGCAAAGCGTATCCCTGTTCCCTGAGGATACGATACAGGACAAGTATCTTTCTGTTGGAAAAATGGGCCTGATCAACAGCGTCACAAAGAAATGGGTGGACACCGGCATGAAGGAAACGCCGGAGGAGATGATCGATTTTCTTATGTCCTTCATCACCAGGCTTTGATGAATACAACCTTTAAGAGCAGACACTTTACAAAATTTCAGAAGCTAAACAGAACGGGCGATGGATATCCGCAGCCCACCGCCCTTTTGCCGGGTGGTCGTAAAACAGTAAAATCAAAAAATGGTGAAAACCTTGAGTTTTCAAGTAGTGCGGCGTGACTCCGGTCACGCCGTTTCCTCTTTCATCAGCTCATTCAGCGGGATGAAGCCCAGCCCGTCGATACCCACATACTTGTGCGCCGTCTGAATGAACTTCTCAATGTTTTCATTCTGTCGTTCCTGTACTTCAATTTTCTGCTGCAAGGTGATGCACTCAGCCTCCAACTGCTTCTGCTCCGTTTCATAGGTCAGGCTCAGCATATCGAAGCGGTCATCACTCAGCCGCCCGCTGGCGTTGTCCTCGTAAATTCTGATGAACAGCCGTTCAGCTCAGCGATGCGGTTTTCATTCCGTTCCAGCCGTTTTCTGCGGATACGGATTTGCTCACCGCTTTCCGGCCGGAGCTGTTCTTCCATCACAGTACGGAAATGTGCCTCATGACGCAGAATGTAGCCTGTCACAGCCTGAATGTGTTTCAGGACTACACGCTCCACAGCGGCCCCACGGGTGATAAGATGGTGCGCCCGCTTCCGTCGGTCGCCTTTTTCATAATAGGTGATACGATTTTCAAACTGCTGCTGTTTGTGTTGGAGCTGGACAAGCTGACGCTCATTGGTAGCGATCTCGGCTTTCAGTTCCGGGATGGTTTTCTGTTTCGGCATAATACATGACCGCCTTTTTGATAGGATGGGATGAATAAAGACCGCCTACTTTTTCAGTAGACGGTCTGGCTGATAGTATGGAATTTTCAGACTTTTCGGCGGGGACTGTCTGCGTCAGAAAATTGTATCCGCCGCAAAGCGCGCTGGAATAGCTGCGTAAGCAGCGCAAGGGAGGCACTCCCTTGTTCGGAGCGAAGTGACGCAAAACAGCCTTATGGTCTTGCCGTCATTCTCTCAGATGGTAGAGTAAAGCGGGCCTGTCCAGATTCTCGGACAGATACAAATCAGTTCCATCTATATAGTAATAATGAACCGTATTCTGCCCAGTCACAACAATACCGACGCTTTCGATCCGGTAGGGTGCGGTTTCCGTTTCTCCGGAACTGTACCAAACCGTTACCTCTCTGTTTTGCTTGAAATCAATGAATTGAACCCGGGAGTGCTCATTTTCATCCAGCTTCCAATCGCCGATCAGAGAATCCGGGGAGTGGGGTTCGGAAAGGCTGGCGGGATACTCTGCGCCAGAATAGGCGATAATATTTCTCGTCGCTTCTCCGCTGCCCGGATTGACGCTTGCCATAGCAATTGCGTTTCCTTCATGCAGGAGTTGTACATACACTTCCCAACATCGTCCGGATGGCCAGTAGGACAAATCGGACTGAAGATACTGCACGCGCATATCTTCCGGAACGCCCAGACTGATTTTCAGGTTTTCCAGCTGCTCATCTGTCAGGATCCCGCCGGAGGAAGCGGCAGGCTCCCATTCTTCCACCGCTTGCGTTTCATCCAGAACATACGTCTCTGCAGTTCCAACGGACACATAAGGCAAGTCCGAATCCGTCAGCGTAAGGACCAGCGTTCCGTCCAAATTGTCCACAAGCTGTCCGGCCGCATGATAGCCGCCTGACGGACCCAGGTAGTAAAAATCTCCCGTGGTTCCCTGGAAGGTGGCTTCCGCGTGATCGATCGAGGCGATGCGGGGCCAAAAAACAGTAAATGTAGCTGTATTGCCATCCACCTGATGGACCGTAAGGGTGTTTCCGGGATCCTGGGACGAAACATAAACGCCGCACTTCAGCCTGCTGGAGTCGGTGACCGCAGGCTCTTGTGCACCGTCCCACTCACAGATATATCCGCTCTGTTCATAGAGGTTATCGTTTGCAAGGTCATTCCAGCCCTTCGGCCAGACGGCGGCACAGGTCTCATTGGGGGCCACATTGGAGGAGTTGTTGGGCTCCCCCTCGTTCCAGTTGGTATAGGACCACGGCTCTCCGGTCACCCAGGCCCAGGCGCCGCTGTCATCCAGGTTGGCTCCGATCCAGAGATTGGCATCCTGCACATTCAGCGCTTCGATCGCCGCCTGCTCCTCCGCCGACGTAATGGTAGCCAGATGCCCGCCCTCATCCTCACAGGCCTTCTTCGCCTCTTCCCACGTCAGCGTCTCATAGGTAATCTGATAGAAATGGGATTCCCCCGGCTTCACATCCACTGTGGCCACAGGATCCGACACGTCTCCGAATCCCGGATAGAACGGGTATCCGGCCAGGCCGTCCTTTTCCGCAACCCGGAGGTACTCGGTTTCCGGAGACACCGCGCCTGTGGGATCCGTCAGCGTAAACTCATAGATGCCCGGTTCCAGATCAATTTGAAAAGCGTCTGCCTCCCGGACAGAGTAGGTGCGGGACTCTCCACGTTGCAAATTCCCGGCGGACGCATCCGGCAGCGTGTCCGTATTGAGCCGGGTAATGCGAAGATCATAGTTGTCGCACAATCTCCCATCCCACCGGTAAACAAACAGCTTTGCCTTCCCGTCGATGGAAACCATCCTGCGGCCTTTCTCATCCCGCAGGAGAGAGCTGGGAATCCCGGCTTTTGTCCCCATGGCCCAATCCACCATGGCAACCTGCTTTGCGGTCAGCTGCCCGCTCTGGCACATAGAATACGCCGTGTACGTCAGGACAGACCGGAATTCGCTGAATGTGATATCCGCGTTCGCAATCCCGAACATGGATCGATAGAACAGCCGGGCAAGATCATTGGTGGAAAGGGGCTCATACCGGCTCGGATTGACGGAAGGCTGCGTCATCAGCCAGGCGGCGTGGGTGATGACCGTGCAGTTTGAATGGACACCGCCCCGGTCATTCACTCTGTCCAGCGGATCCTTCCAGTTTTTCCCTTCGTATTCCGCCGGGTATTTCCCCTTGCTTCCCTCCGGGTCCATGAGGCTTCTGTCGGAATTATGGACCCAGTCGCAGCTTCCGGTGTACCACTCTTCAAACAGCTCTCCGAAAATATCCGCGTAAGCCTCCATCAGAGCGCCGGATTCGCCGTAATAGGTCAGATTACAGATGGACAGCTGTACATTGTGGGTATACTCGTGCGCAATTATATCGTCGCTGAGCGTACTGTCTTTTCCCAAGACAATGATTGCCCCGGGAATACCCGGCAGCTGTCTGGAAGAGGAGTTTGTACTGTCCCCTCCCCGGTTGTCATTGAAAAAGGCCCAAGTAGGTCCCCACTCGTCATCATAGCCATTTCTTTTGAGAACTGTCTGATAAAAGTCAAACGCTGCCGCCGTACGGGTCATAACTGTGACGGCCTCTTTGTTTCTGAAATACGGCGTATTGCTGATAACCTCTGTCACTGTATGAATGGGATTATTCTCAAGGGGATACTTGATCTGGAAATGGAATCCCCAGCAACCGTGTTCGCTGATGACTGTCCCGTTCTGGTCCCGGATGACAAACGAACCGTTATCCTCTCCGGATATCGTCACCACTGTACCGTCATCGCCGATCCATTTTCCGTCTTCCCACTTGTAAAAATGCCCTTTTTCCCCGTCAAGAATGCCGTACATTTCATCAAGGCCCTTGAGAGTATTGCCATTGTTATTGTAAACGGTAATTCCCCGCTCCTCATCCGCCAATTCATATTTTCCCTTGTCAGTTGTCCGGCAGAAAAATCCATTCTCCCCTTCAAAAAGGGTTCCATGAATATCCTTCCCGGATGCCAGGACCGTGTCTGTTCTCACAAGGGAATCCGTTCCCAGACACCGGCCATCCATTGCGGAAATAAAGCAAAGCTCCAGTGTTTCCCCAGCACAGCAATCAATCAACCACGCCAGTTCCGGCTTCTCCCCGTTCCGGGGATAGATCACAAGACCCTCAGAGGTCAGATTGGCCTGATCGGAATACTGTCCCGCGGCCGCTGCCAGCGCCGCTTCTTCTGAGAGCTTTGGCTCCACGGAGATGTCTTCCAGCGGCTCATAACCGGAAGAAAGCATCTGCGCGGTTCCCTCCGCGCTTGCCGACACCACCACGCTGCGGCCATATACGGGAACGCCGTGATACATTTGCCGGAATCTATAATACGTGTCGCCCAGGACCTCCCTCCGGTCCGCGGCTTCCAGCTCTTCCGCCGGAGACTCAATTCCCAGCAGCGCCGCCACATCGCCGACAGCGTCTTGCGCGGATCGCTCGTCCGTAATCTGGCGGTCCGTGAAATGCGCCGGCAAAACGGCAGAAGACGTCAGCCCGGAGGATTCCTGCAAAGTCTTTTCCCTGGGGAAAACGCAGAAACCCACCGCGAGCAAAATGACAAGCCCCACCGCGATTACAATTCTGCTGGTATGACGTACCTTTCCCCGAGGACGCTCTTTCGTCTGCGCAGCGCCCGCGGCGCTCCACCGCTGAGTAGCTCCCTGCGCTTCCTGAACCTCCGCGGGACGGGCGGCTTTGCCGTCAGCTCCGCCGGCTGATTCTTTGCGTGGAAGGGCGAACGCTCTTCCGCAGGCTCCGCAGACCTTTGCGTTATCCGGCATCTTTGCGCCGCAGTATCCACAGTATTTTGCCATTTCAACCCCACCTTTCAAATACCGGTCCCACTTTGTGTATCCAGAATGTACCGCACAGGAGCCTGCCAGGACGCCCCTGAAGGCTGCGAGCGGTGGTACTTTCCCTGATTTTCGGGATACGGCCGGCCGCCGCCGAAGCTACGCAAAATAGACCAGGAATACCAGCGCGCTGCACAGGAATGTGAGCACCAGTTCCACGACGACTGCCGTTTTCTTTTTCCCCTTATCCCACAACAGGTTTCCCAGATATATGATCCCAAACCCTGCGAAGAAAGCAATCGCCAGCACAAAAAAGCCGCCCACCAGATCCATGATCAGCGCAATGATCTTTACCTTGATTACGCATTCATTCAGCTCGCGCAGGAATTCATAAAACACCATGTAAAGCGGCAGAAACGGAAGCGTGTTCAGGCCTGCATACAGCTTTCTGGGAAGGCCCTTCAGCTTGTCCGCATCAAATTCCTCCGCTTCCATGATCATGGATACAAAGCCATACAGACCCAGCCACAGAACAACGGAAATGATCCAGAAGTATTTCAGCACAAACGTAACGATCACGCTGACCGTTTCAAACCCGAACGCAAGCGCGACAAGCGCAATTAAAACAATAAAGATCCACGGAATCGTGAAAAAAACCGTCATAATTTCCTTCTCCTTTCAATCATTTGCGGGGCATAAATCCGCCCTTCCATCATCTTTTTGACAAAACGGCTTATTGGCCGACCTGGACGGTCAGCTCTCCGCCTGTGGTCAGCTCGTCGATCCGTTTGCTGGGAGAAGGCGTCAGAGACAGGCTGCAGAGCACCGCATCATCGTCCGCCGTGCTCCGGGAGCCGCCGTCTTCGCTGTAAACCAATGCGATCCGGTTCCCGACATAAGGTGTCGATCGCCTTTTCTTCTTCGGCAATTTCTGCGTTCATGCGGTCGGTATCTGCCATACCCTCTGCGGCCTGTTGCCCTGCTTTTTCTGCATGATCCCAAAAGCCATACCAGTTCCTCCTTATTTCGAATATGTATTTCAAAGCCTCTTTTTCTCTTGTGGATCATTTCCGTGTGCAGAGCCGCTGCATTGCAGGAGGTAATCTGTCGCGGGGTTCCTGATGTGTATTTCAAAGAGTAATTATACGCTTGTAGCATTTCTTTTTCAACACTGTGCAGTGCATTTCGCCATGATATTGATGTATTTTACACCGAAAGTATGCAGGCTTATCTGCCTGATATACAGCACTTCTCTGCCTCCTCGTAGTTTTCACCCTGGAGGGAGATCAGGTTGCAGGCATTGTCTTTCATCTGTGGCAGCCAGTAAACGATAAACTCGTTGTATTCCCTTGGTGTCATCCCGAGAGTTTTCAGGATCTCCTGCAGAAAGGCTGCCGTGTCCCTCTTTTCTGCAGCCGGCCAAAAACAAAAGCATGAGGAGGACGCTCAAAAGCAGCGGCATACAGGGCCTTTTGGATGGGGTCCTCCGTTTTTCTCCTGACAGGCCCCTTCTCTGCTTCATGAACATCCCCCTCTCTGAATGGCATCTCAGGTGCCATTATTTTTCAGTAAGCTTTAGTCCACCCGCTTTACGATCTCTCCCTGATTTTTGTAAATGGAATCTGCCGGAACAAAGCCCCGTACCATGGACAGCGGATAAATGCTGGTGTTCCGTCCCACAACGGAACCGGGATTCACGATGGTGCCGCAGCCCACCTCCACAAAATCGCCCAGCATGCCGCCAACCTTTTTCCGCCCTGTTTCCAGCCGGACATCGCCGGCCTTGACTACGACCAGCTTCTTGTCGGACTTCACATTGGAGGTAATGGAGCCAGCCCCCATATGGGCCTTATAACCCAAAATAGAATCGCCCACATAGTTGTAATGGGGCACCTGCACGTTGTCAAACAGGATCACATTCTTGAGCTCTGTGGAATTTCCCACAACTGCATTGTTTCCCACCAGGGCGTTTCCCCGGATGAAGGCACAGTGGCGGACCTCCGTTTCCTTTCCGATGATGGCCGGCCCCGCAATGGAGGCTGTGGGGGCGATCACTGCCGATTTTGCCGCCCAGATATGTTCTCCGATCTCCTCATATTCTTCCCTGGGAAGGCTTTTTCCAAGCTCCGTAATAAAATCGCCCAAACCGGCCAGCGCCTCCCAGGGATATGTAAACTGCATGAGATAAGGCGCCGCCAGGGTATGGCTCAGATCATAAAGCTCTGTAATTTTCATTTTATCCATATAGTGTCATTCTCCTCGCAAATTGTTGCATTCAGTATAGCATTTTTTCTATTATATTGCAAACAACGTTACCAGGGCAGTCATGACCACCAGACTGACGATAATGCTGCAGGAATTGCAGGCACTTGCCAGCTCCGTATCACTGCCCACCTTATCCGTATACGCGAGAGCCGCCACGGAAAGGGGTGAAAAGGCCGCCAACGTCAATGCCTGACGGATCTGCACGGGAAACGGAAGCAGGAAATAAAAGCAGAGTGCCACCAGAACACTGATGCCATACCGCCACGCAAAAAGCCGCACCATCTCCTTAAGCTTCTCCGGTGCCAGCCGGATCTCAAACATCATGCCGATCATAAACATGGAAAGGAACGGGTTTGCATTGGCCGCAATGCCGGTGAAGGTGAGAACGGGGGCCGGCAGCTTCAGATGACACAGGGAAAGGAGCAGCATCACCGCATAGGTAAGCAGGGGTGTCGAACGAACCAGTCTCTTTCCGATTTCCTTGACCTTCTTCCCCAGACTGACGCTTTTTCCGCTTCCTCTTCTGCTGTCCATTTCCGCCACAATGGCATAGGTGGTGCCGGTACACATCATGGAATTTCCCGCATCAAACAGGCAGGTAGCCACAACACCGGAGGCCCCCAGAAAATTCTGGACAAAAGGCAGGGTAAAGCAGCCGATGCTGTAGCCGGGATAATTGAGCATCCGAAGCTTTCTGGTGCTCCAGTCGGCTCCCCTGCCGAATGCCATGGCAGCTGCCAGAAGCACCAGATTACCGAAGAGCCCCAGAGCAAACATGAGCAAAAGCCACGGTTCCACCTCCGTGGAGGAAAAATTGACGATGATCGTCGCCGGAAGGGTCACATTCAGCACAATCTTTGAAACAAGCCGATGATCATCCTTCCCGAAAAATCCCACTCTTTTCAGCACATAGCCCAGTACAATAATGAGCAGGAACGAGCCCGCCCGCACAAAAATGTCTGTCACGATCTTATCCTCTGTTTTTCATAATATTTACCAAATGAATTATAGCACAACAGAGCGATTTCGTCGACAGAGGTTTCAGTTCTTCTGTTCCCTGCCGCCTCCGATTTTCCCCATCAGCCATACAAAAAGAACAAGGATCAGGATCGCCGCAAAAATGCCGCCCATCCCCTTCGCCATAATCTCCAGTGAGATCAGAAAATTATTCCACATGCTTTTTCTCCCCTTTCTACAGAAACTGTGTGACAAGGCTGATCACAAGACCGCCTGCCACCACCGACGCGATCTGCCCGGACACATTGGCCCCGGCCGCCTGCATGATGAGAATATTACCCGGCTTTTCCTCCATAGCCAGCTTCTGTACGACTCTTGAGGACATGGGAAAAGCGGATATGCCGGCCGCCCCGATCATCGGATTGATCTTTTTCTTTCGGAACAGGTTGATAAACCTGGCAAAAAGAACGCCTCCGATGGTATCAAAAACAAAGGCCAGAAGGCCGATTCCCATGATCATCAGAGTCTTTCCATTGACAAAGACCTCTGCCCTCATACTGAAGGAAATGGTGATACCGAGAAGCAGCGTGATCAGGTTCGCCAGTGTCGTCTGGGCCGTCTCGGAAAGATTTCCCAAAACACCGCATTCCCTCAGAAGATTTCCGAACATCAAAAATCCTACCAGCGCCACGGCGGAAGGAGCCAGAAGTCCGACGATAAACGTCACGACGATGGGGAATGCGATCCTCATGGCCTTTGATACCCTGCCCGGCTGGTAATCCATCGTGATCTGCCTCTCTTTTTTCGTCGTCACCAGCTTAATGGCCAATGGCTGCACAATGGGAACCAGCGCCATATAGGAATAAGCAGCCACGGCAATGGGACCGATATAATTGGAATGAAGGATTTGGGATACCAGAATGGACGTAGGGCCGTCAGCTGCCCCGATGATTCCGATGGATGCTGCATCCTTCAGGGGAAAGCCCATGAGACAGGCCGCCGATATGGCAAAAAAGATGCCGAACTGAGCCGCTGCCCCAAAGAAAAACATGACCGGCTGCTGAAGCAGCGGACCGAAATCGATCATGGCGCCGATCCCGATAAACAAAAGGATCGGCATGGCCTCCGATGCCTCAATTCCCACCTCAAACAGCCACTGGATGATTCCGCCGGTCTCACCGACCCCCTCCAGCACCTGATTAATGACACCGCTCATGGGCAGATTCACCAGAATGGCACCAAAGCCCATAGGCAAAAGCAATGCCGGTTCATACTGCTTCTTCACCGCCAGCCAGATAAGCGCCAGGCCGACTGCATACATGACGGCCTGCTGCCAGGTCACTGCCATAATTCCTTCCAACAAAAAATCCATCGTAACCTCTCCTTTCTTCATTGGCTGCAATAAAAAGGGCAAGGCCTTCATTGCAGCATCATTTGCTGCAATAAAAGTCTTGCCATTTCAATTCCCAGCGGATCTTTCAATCGTACTGACGCTGCGGAATCCAGAAGTCTGCCGGCTACTCCCTCTTATTGATACTGTTATAATATACCACTTTTCCCTGTTTGTACAGTCTGAATTTTATTTCCAGAGATGAATGGTCCCCTCATCATTCATTTTCTTTAACACCGTTGCCATAATGGGAAACAGGAAAATACCCCAGATTCCCATAAACTTACCGCCCGCAAAAATGCAGATCAAAGTGACGATGGGATGAAGCCCCACCTGCTGGCCAATGATCTTGGGCTCCAAAAACTGCCGTACTGCCGTGATGATCACATACAGGATCAAAATGCCCACACCCATTCCCATGTTGCCCAGAATGCAGGCGATGATCCCCCATGGAATCAGTACCGTTCCGGTACCGAGAACCGGCAGGATATCCACGATAGCAGTCAGAAAAGCATAGAAAAACGCCATGTCCACCCGAAGGATCTTGAACCCGATGAAAAGCTCCACAAAGGTGATGCACATCAAAAGCAGATAGACCCGGAGGATCCTGCCGACCATGGTTCTTGCGTTTCGGAACACCTCTGTCACGATTCCTCTCCTCTTCGAAGGGATCTGACGGAGCACAAATTCCTTTATAGTCTCCAGATCCGCGGTAAAGAAAAAGGAGGAAATGATCGTAAAAACGAGCTGGAGCAGAAGTCCCGGAAATGCCACCACATACGATGCACCGAGGCTGATGACCGCACCAGAGCCCTTCTGAATCAGATTCTGTACGGTATTTTCCATGGAACCTGCAATTTCAATGAGGCGGTCCTGATTTTCCGGAAAGCTGGAAGCGATCTTTTCCACCAGAAGATTTAACTGAGGTTCAATGTGGGACTCATAGTAGCCGGGCAGCTGCATGGCTCCACGCTGGATAAAGCCGAAGATCTTCGCTCCGAAAAAATAGATCAGTGATCCGAACAGCAGGTAAAAGAGGATCACAGCCAGAGGCGACCATAATTTCCGGCTCACCTTTGTTTTATCGGTCAGAAAACGGATCAGCGGATTTAAAAGAACGGCGATCGCTAATCCGATCACAAAAGGCAGAAAAATGGGAAAAAGCTTCTTTAGTACAACATAAAACACTCCCACCACAATAATAAAAAATAAAAAATTAATGATAAACGCTTTCCGCTTGTTAAGTTTTTCGTCCATGCTCTCTCCCGCCTGTACACTAAAGCTTTCTTCTACTTTACCATATTATTCCGGAAGCCACAACCATTTCCCGCCATTACGGGATCAAACCGGAAAAAACAGGTGCCAGAATAACCGTTACAACACCCGCCACTACCACAGCCAGACTGGACATGGCGCCCTCCAGCTCGCCGAACTCCAGAGCCTTGCTGGTTGCCATGGCATGGGCGGAATTGCCGCAGGCCAGGCCAACGGCAATGGGATTTGTGATTTTAAGAAAGCGAAGAAACGTCTTTGCCACGATACTCCCGAAGATACCGGTAACTGCCACTGCCGCCACCGTCACAGTGGGAATACCTCCCAGCTCCTCCGTTACCCCTACGGCAATGGCCGTAGTAATGGATTTTGCCTGCAGGGAATGATAAATCGTTCCATCCATCCGAAACAGTGCGCACAGCCCCCAGATGGAAAGGGCAGCCGTCAGGCATCCGCTGAAAATGCTGATGAGGATCGCCGCCAGGTTTTTCTTCAGGACCTTCACCTGCCGGTACATGGGGATAGCAAGACACACGGTGCAGGGCGTCAGAAAGTAGGTGATCTTGGATGCTCCCGCATCAAAAACTTCGTAATCGATGCGAAAGAACAGAAGGACTGCCACACAGACAACAGCGCTGATCAGCAGTGGATTGCAGATGGTATAGGGAAACCGTTTTTGAATCGTCAGTCCGATCCAGTAGGCCGCCAGAGCCAGAAAAAATCCAAAATAAACACTTTCCGTAAGAATCTCATTCATGGCTTTCCTCCCTGTCTCCTCTCTTTCTCATGATCGCCTGGGCCACCCAGCCGGTCACCGCCATCACAAGGACGGTGCTTACAATACAGATGATCAGAATCGGAACGATCTGATCCGCAATCTCTCCAACCACGGTCATCAGGCTGACGCAGGGGCCGACAAAAAGAATCGGCATGATCTTCACAAGGAAGTCCCCCACATCCTCCACCTGCCTGAGCTTGATCCCCCCGCTCATCAGACAGAGAAACATGAGCACCAGCCCGTAAACACTCCCCGGAACCGGAAAAGGTAAGAGCCGGTTTAAAAGCTCTCCCACAAACGATACCGCCATGATGACAGCCAGCTGTCTGATATATTTCATACAATCCACCATAGCATCTTATTCCTCCATGAAAATTTTTCCAAATATAATCGACATGAAAACAGCCTCTTCCTTTCAGAAGAGGCTGCAGTGCAGTTGGAGGGACTTGAACCCTCACGAGCGTAATGCTCACATGAACCTGAATCATGCGCGTATGCCAATTCCGCCACAACTGCATATGTAATTTTCCTTTCGTTTCTGTGATTTCTCACCACCGAACGAAATGTAGTATACCTTAAATTTTCGCAGATGTCAACACAATTAGTAAAAAAAGTTCAAAAAATTTTTTTGGTGTTTTTTTGTCAGAAAACCATTGACAATTTCACAAGTCAATGGTATTATAATAGTCGCGTCAGTTAAATGACGGTTCGCAGTTGTGGCGGAATTGGCATACGCGCTAGACTAAGGATCTAGTGAGCATTGCGCTCGTGCGGGTTCAAGTCCCGCCAACTGCACGAAGAGGGGGCTGTAAAATAAGTCCCTGATTAAGAAGCGCCAACTCCGGCAAATGTCGGTTTTGGCGTTTCTTTGTATGAATTTTTCTATTTCTGAGCAAGTCTGCATCTTTTGGTATAAAAAATGGTG
>NZ_JASGBQ010000012.1 GCF_030053595.1 Fusibacillus kribbianus | reverse complement strand
AGCTCTAGCTTTTCCTTTTATCCCGTTTACTTTACTTAAAGGTGATGCTTTCGCATCTGTTCTCTGAAACTTCTTTTTTAGAATTTTCAGGGGTTGGAATATACTGTTCAGTTATCAAGGTTCATTTTTGTTGTGTTAGCGACAACTTCTATATATTAACACGGTTACCGCTATTTGTCAACAACTTTTTTCTTTTTTCATCCGCGGCTTTTTTTGTTTTCCCGCCGTGGATTTACAATATATCACATTAAATTGCAGTTTGTCAAGAGCCTTTTTTCATTTATTATACGTGATTTTTTCATTAAAACATCGGCATTTCAGGCATAAAAACAGGCCATCCACATATACTGTGGTCTGACCTGTTTCTGTTACCAGTTCTTGTGGTTATACGCCCTTCCCCATAATTCCCATCATAAGCTTCATTAAAATATTATTATTATAAAGAAGGCTTAAAAATCCATTGTTATTGATCTGCGCCATTACATTTTTCCCAAAATCCGTTGTGGCAAAGGGGATCAGAACCAAAAACAAAATTTCCAGAATCAAAAGTCCCTTCAAAATTCCAAGGAGCGCCCCAGCAAAATGATTGATCCCATGGATGATCGGCAGGCGATCTACGATATCAAACGCAAGGATCAATATATGAAGCGCAAAGAACACAAGCAGAAACGTAACTACATAGCCGATAATGCTGAGGCAGATATTGCTGATAAAGCTTCCGATATAATCTGTAAACCGTTCCACTCCCAGCTGCTGATAAACGGCCGTATTATTATTTGCTTCCAGAGATTCCCTCAGATTTTCCGGAACCGGCAGCATCTCGATGATTTTGCTCTGCTGTGTTGTGGAAAGCTCTGCATCCACCTGTTCTCTGAACTCATCAAAACCGATTCCCTTCGGGAGCACCGTTCCTGCCGAAAGCACGGTTCCCGCAGGAAATACCGTTCCATCCGGAAGCTGAACGTCCGTCGGCAGCGTCACATCTTTGCCCAGGACAATCGTTTCTCCGTCATCCGTCGTTTCCATATTCATCTCTGAGGCAATCATGTTCTCAATCTTCGCTTCGATCCATTCATCCAGCTTCGTGTGATCCCGCAGAAAGCCGGTTACGATCGGATTCAGCGCCATAACAATAATTCCCGACAATATCAATGCAATCAGCGAGAGGCTGCTTCTCAGAAGCCCTTTTGCCCCGCCGATAATAATACTCAGCAGCAGGATCAGAGCTGCTGCTATCAAAACAAAATTTATTTCCATGATGTCTTCCTATATAAGCACATGCTTTTCAATGGCATATGCCACACCGTCTTCATCGTTGCTTCTGGCGACCATGTCCGCTGCGTCTTTTACAACCTCCGGCGCATTCTCCATTGCCACGCCGATACCGGCGGCCTCCAGCATGGAGATATCATTTTCCCCGTCTCCGAAAGCCATAACCTGTTCTGATTCAAGTCCAAGATGAGCAGCCAGAGCCATCAGCCCTTTGCCCTTGGTTGCGTCTATATGATTGATCTCCAGGTTATTTCCCAGAGAAGACGTAACCGACAGTCCCGGAAAGGCTCCCAAAGCGATCCTGGCCGTCTGGCGATCCGCCTCCCTTGACGGCTTGAAAAACAGATTGAATTTTTCCACAGACTTAGTTCTGTCTGTCACCCAGGAACGCATATGGTCTGTAGGCACCCTTGTAGAACGGATCAGCCTGATGCGCGGCTCATCTGTCATAATTTCTTCCAGATGGGCAAAGTGCTCCGGCTCCATGCGTGCCACTCCGTCAATACAGGCGTCCTGCATCGTATGATAACCGGAAATGAAATCCCAGATCTCTGTAGCCTGCTCCGTTGCAAATGCTTTTTTCGATATAAGTTTTTGATTTTTTACATCCCAGACCGCAGCTCCGTTGACAGTAATTGCATATTTAACAAATGGCAGGTCCCGCACCTCCGGTGCAAGACCTGTCACACTTCTTCCCGTAGCCGGAACGATATAGACTCCACGCTCAGCTGCCTGTGAAAGCACAGACAGCGTATGAGCCGTAAGCCGCTTATCTGTAGTCAGCAGGGTGCCGTCCAGGTCCAGTGCAATCAGTCGAATTTCCATAATCCACCCTACATATTCTTAAAAAACTGTTCCTTTAAAATCAGATAGCCTTCTTTATCATATTTGGAAGTAAACAGGCCTTTGATGCCTCTGTGCTCTGCCTTGTCAATGGCATCATCCACCAGATTTCTGGCTGCCTCCTCGGAAAGCTCAATTCCTTCATTTCTCATCCGCTCTGCTGCCGCATAAATAGCCAGCCCGGCCATTTCGTCAATGACACATTCTTCTTCCTGGGCATATTCATTGGCGCAGGCCACAAAATCATCGATGCTCATTTCGCTTTCATCATCGAGATATACACACAGCCTGTCCAATGCAGGATTTGCCGCAAGAAGCTCGTCAATGCGATCCGTAGAATCCACCAGAATGACAACCATGGAAACGAAAGGATGCTCCAGCTCTGCCGCCAGCTCAGATGCCGTCTCGTCGCTCATATCCGCCGCACCGTCCACGATCAGATCTCTGCCGGCCAGTTTGGCAAATGTGCCGTGAATGCCTCTGGCATTCAGCTTTTCTCCGGAGATTTTGGCCACCTGGGTCGCCGGAGTTTCAAGAATCTCATGAGTTTTCTTCAGCTTTTCCACAGCAAGAGGAACTCTCCCAGGCCCCGGCTCTGCATCCACCACCACGCAGGTGATCCGGAACTCCTCTGAAACCTCCGAAACCGTCTCAAAATCCTCTTCCATTTCAGGCACCATTGCCGCCATTGCTGCACTGACCTCATTTACCAGCTCATCCGCTGCTGCATCATCGTCGGCTTCCTCCTCCGAAGGAGCTGTCTCCTCAGGCGCCGCCGGTTCTTCCGCCTCATAAGCAGGCAATTCCGGCTCCTCTTCTTCTGGTTCTTCATCATCAGGCAATACCGGTTCCTCCTCCGAAGCAGCCTCATACTCAGGCTCTTCCTCTTCAGATTCAACCAGTTCCTCTTCTGGTTCCTCTTCCGGTTCCTCCGCAAATACCGATGCCGCAAGAGCTGCCGATACATCATTCAAAAATTCCGCTGTCTGTCCGAGGTCCTTTTCCGGTACAGCTTCAGGTTCCGGCTTCACAAGCTCCCTGGTCTGTCCCATCAGTTCTCTTGTATCCTGTGCTGCCGTTTCCTCTTCCACGGGCAGATCATCCGCTGCTGCCCGTACCGCCTGAGCCAGATCTGCCTGCATGTCCTGGAAGGCATCTGCAAACAGCATGCCGGAAGACTCGTCCACCGAAGCCTCCTCCGTAAGCTCCGGTTCGGCAAACTGCTCCTGTGCAAATTCATCCTGAGCGAATTCGTCCTGGGCGAATTCGTCCTGGGCGAATCCATCCTCTGCAAATTCCTCTGTCATGGCCGTCTCGCGGAGTTCTTCCCGGCTGTTATCCGGTTCTTCGGCACTGCCTCTGGCATCCAGCGTCTCCTGAGAATATTTCTCTTCAAACTCCCGCTCTACCGCCCGGACCCGCTCCTCAAACTTCTTTTTGTTGACAAGCTTCTCCTGCTGGGACGGAGTCAAAGGCTCATACTGCATTTTCAGATTCAATGCTTTGTCCACATAGGGACCGACACTGAACCAAAGGATAATTTCATTGCAAAGCTGTACGCAATCCTTGACGCGCCCTGCCTTGTGATACAGATAAGCAAGCTCATATGCCCACTTTTCCTCAAATTCATTTTTCCGGTATAATTCCAGGATCGTGATCAGCTTATCCAGCGGCTCTCCTCTGGCCGCCTCGATCTGATAGGCCAGAATCAGCTTGCTGATATCATTGGGGGCAATTTCCTGAAATTCCTCAAAAAATTCTTCCGCTTCATCGAGATTCCCTGCCTTGATACAAAGCTCCGTCAGCTTGTAAAGCATCCGGCGTCCCACCGGTACCCGCTCATAAGCAAGCAGCAGGACGTTCTTTGCCTCTGTATAGTTTTTCATTTTCTCATACACCTGGGAGACCAGAGTCAGCATTTTAATATTTTTGACCTTGCTCCAGTCAATGGTGTCTGCGATTTTTGCAGCGGATACAAAGTCCTTTTTATCCGCATGCTTTTTAATTTTATCTTCCTTGATACTCAATTCATATTTATCCACAGTATCACCTCAAATATAATTGATCTTTGCCGTCTGGGCATATATACGCACCCTAAGTGTATCATACTCATTTTCCCTTGTCAAAAACAACCGTAAAAAAAGGATACTTTCCTGTATCCTTTTTTTATTTTTATATGTAGTTGTATGTTTTATCTGTAATTTTTTCTTTTATCTATCGAAGGAATTTTCTGTGATATCCTATCCGCCTTATTCAAATATACTATGGCTTCTGTTCCGTCAACTTCCAATACCTTGACGTTTTCCATTTTTTACATTGTTTCATTTTGCATTACCGAAAACTCATGATTCTCATTGATGTTATCACATCTGATCCGATTTTCTTCTTCGATCTTGTATACTTTCATATACTGATTCGGATTCTTACGTTTTTATCTGTTCTCTATATGATGAAGGCGGTTCCAACAGGATGTTGCTTCCATCAACTGAGAATCATATTGAGTTTTCAGCTGTATTGCTTCTGTGTCCAGTGGAATCTCCTCCTTTCCCTTTCCTGAGCAACAATCCTTTTCACTTCCATTGACGACCTTGCACGAAAGCTTTCGTGGAATACGTCTCTCTTGTCTGAAAGAAGCTTTGTTATCATCCCAACTGATGGTACGTCTAATCTTGATCGATATCCCTATCGGATCGCCACTGATTCCGGTTTCCTTTGGAATGATTTTACCAATTCGGTTTCTTTACACCTTTTGTTTTCCGAAATCCTTTCTCGTCAGATTTCTTTGCTGCTCCTTTTGTTTTAAAGGATTGTCTGTTTGTTTGTTGTCCTTATAATAACACAGTCTTTTAATGATGTCAAGTATATTTTTAGTTTTTTTTAAATTTATTTTGTAGTTAATTGATATAAAAGTTATATTTTTCTAAATTATCTGTTTTTTCTCGACTATTGCATACAGTAAAGCAAATAGTAGTTCACCATCGCGGCGCCGCCTTCCTCATCTGGCTGCTGCCCTTTCTTCTTTTTCCGGCCAATAAAAAACGCCCGATTTTGTACTTTATCTCGGGCGCGTGCATCCTTATGCCATCATAGGAATGCGGATCATATACTGTTTTAAGGATATAAGCCTTCTGTCCTGGCTCTATGGCCGCCCGGAGCTTACAGCTCCGTCCTGCCCTCCAGCGCACGAAGAAGAGTGACCTCATCAATGTATTCCAGATCACCTCCCACAGGGACGCCGCTGGCAATCCTGGTCACCCGGATCCCGGTGGGTTTGATCAGCTTGCTTATGTACATGGCGGTCGTCTCTCCCTCCAGACTTGAGTTGGTGGCGATAATGACCTCCTTCACATCCCCCTGAAGTCTTGTCATCAGTTCCTTTAACCGGATATCCGCCGGGCCGATGCCGAGAGCCGGAGAAATGGCTCCATGGAGCACATGATACACGCCTTCATACCGGCCTGTCTTTTCATAAGCTGCCAGATCCCTGGTATTCTCCACCACCATGATCGTGCTGTGATCCCTCTTATCGCTGGCGCAGATGGGACAAAGCTCACTGTCCGTCAACGTAAAGCATTCCTTGCAGTAACGAACCCCCTGTTTTGCCTCCAACAGGGCGTGGGCCAGCCCCTTCACCCGCTCCTCCGGCATATTCACCACATGAAAAGCAAGCCTCTGGGCCGACTTGGCGCCTATACCCGGAAGCTTGGACAATTCTTCAATTAAAGCTGTGATTTTACTGCTGTAATAGTCCATCAGAAAGGAAAGCCTCCACCCAGACCGCCAGTCAGGCTGGACATATTTGCTGCCGATGCCTCTTCCATCTGGCGAAGTGCTTCGTTTGTCGCTGCCATGATCAGATCCTGCAGCATCTCGATATCATCCGGATCCACGACCTCCTCCTGAAGTTTAACCGCCGTCACTTCCTTCTTGCCGGAAACGGTAACCTCCACTGCGCCACCGCCGGCAGCTGCCGTGAATTCCTTTGTCTCAAACTCCTTCTGTGCCTCTTCCATCTGCCTCTGCATCCTTTGGGCCTGCTTCATCAGATTATTCATATTACCGGGCATTCCGCCCGGAAATCCACCACGTTTTGCCATGGGATTTTTCCTCCTTTTAATACGGTTTCAAAGCGTTATTACTATTCTAACTATTTTCTGTAATGATGTCCATATGAATTTTTGTTTTTAACTCTTCTTCACTGATGTAGCGGGTATCGCCGGTCTCGCCGTCCGTAAAGAGCCGGGCCCGAAACCTGATCTCCTTCTGATAGTTGGTACGCACGTAATCCTCAAGGGCAGTCAGCACCTGTTCCCGTCCGCCTATCATATAGGAGGTTTCGTCATGGAAGCCAAGAGATATGGCCGCATCACCGGCAGGCTCGACCACAGCACCAGAAAGTGCCGGCCGATAGGACGCTCCAAGATCCCGGATGATCCGGCTCCACTGTTCCTTGATCAGCTGCAGATCCTCATACTGCGCCCTTGGGAGTGTCACCACCCGCTGACCAGCCGATCCTGTCTGCCCGGTTTTACTGTTCCCCGCCATACCGCCGGTATCCGAAGCTCCGCTCCCGCTGCCCTCCTCCATCCCGGAGGCCGCAGGCTTCACACCTGCAGGCAGCAGAAAATCACCCTGATCCAGCCGTTTTTCCAGTTCCTTTACCCTCTGAAGAAGAGAATCCACATTTTCTTCCATCTGTGGATTTGTGAGACGGATCACCGCCAATTCCAAAAGCACTCTTTTGCCCGAGGCATAGCGCATTTGCCCGGACAGCTCTGAAAAGACACGAATATAGCGCATCAAAGTCTCGCTGTCGATGAGCTTCGTTTCCTCCTTCAGCCGGCGGATATCCTCCGCCGTCATATCAAGGACTTCCTCATCTCCGTCGGTGGCCTCCAGAAGCAGAAGATTTCTCATATACCAGGTAAAATCCAGCACAAACTGGGAAAGCTCCCGGCCCTGAAGCACCAGCTCCTCCACCATTCGTATGCTCTCCCGGGTGTTCTTTCCTGCCACCGCCCGGAGGAACCGGCTGAACACCTCATTATCCACGGCTCCCAGAACCTCCAGCACCCGTTCGTAAGTCAGATTCTCCCCATAATAAAAGGCCACGCACTGGTCAAACAGACTGATGGCATCCCGCATGGAGCCATCACCTTTTTTTGCAATGTAGCGGAGCGCTTTATCCTCCGCCGCAATTTTCTCCGCATCCGCCATCTCCCGAAGTCTCGCAGAAATGGTTTCACCGGAGATCCGTTGGAAATCATACCGCTGGCATCTGGACAGCACAGTTACCGGGATCTTATGAACCTCCGTTGTTGCAAGAATAAAGATCACATAGGAAGGCGGCTCCTCCAGGGTCTTTAATAGAGCATTGAAAGCGCCTGTAGACAGCATATGAACCTCATCAATGATATATACCCGGTATTTTCCTTCCGCCGGGGAATACTGCACCTCATCACGGATCTCACGGATGTTGTCCACGCCGTTGTTGGAGGCCGCATCAATTTCCACCACATTGACCGAATTGCCCGCGGCAATGGCCCGGCAGGCCGCACACTCACAGCAGGGGTTTCCATCCACCGGATGCTCGCAGTTGACTGCCTTCGCCAGTATTTTTGCAATAGTCGTTTTTCCGGTTCCTCTGGTTCCGCAAAAAAGGTAGGCGTGTCCGATGCGTCCCGTTTTTATCTGGTTTTTTAAGGTTGTCACAATATGATCCTGGCCCTTCACATCTTCAAAGGTACCGGGTCTCCACTTCCTGTATAATGCCGTATATGCCATAGGTCAGCTGCTTCCTTTTTCTCGTGGTTATGGCTGCACACCGTCTGCAACCAAAGGGGACGGGGCAAAAGCCCCGCCCTGCCTTATCTTTCTTATTTTGATCATTCTGCCAAAGCTTATTCGACCGGTTCATCGCCAAAGCTGATGCCCAACAAACGTGCTTCTTCAATAATGGAAGCATTGGGATCTACTGTCTTTAACTTTCCTGCCACCTCTTCCAGGGGTGTCTTGGAAATCTCACGGCTCTTCACCGCCACCATATAGCCGTATTCCTTCCGGCTGATCATCTTGGCAGCCGCTGCTCCCAAACGGGAGGAAAGCACACGGTCATAAGCACAGGGAGCGCCTCCCCGCTGCATGTGTCCGGGAACGGTCACACGTACCTCGAGACCGCAGGATGCCTCAATCTGAGCTCCGATCTCATATGCGATAGACGGATAGGACATCTTGCCCTCTTTGGCCGCCTTCTCTTTCTTTTTCTTCAATTCCTTCTTGGTAAGCTTCGCGTCTTCCTTGGAGATCGCGCCCTCCGCCACCGCAATGATGGAGAAGTCCTTACCTGCCTTTTCACGCTTCTTAAGAGCGCTAATAATGGAATTGATATCATAAGGGATCTCAGGAATCAGGATAATGTCTGCACCGCCTGCCATACCTGCATTGAGGGTCAGCCAGCCTGCGCCATGTCCCATGATCTCAATCATAAATACACGGCTGTGGGAAGCAGCTGTCGTATGAATACAGTCAATGGCATTTGTGGCAATGTCCACCGCACTCTGGAATCCGAAGGTCATGTCCGTGCCCCAAAGGTCATTGTCAATGGTCTTGGGAAGACCGATCACATTGAGACCCTCCTCCCGAAGGAGATTTGCCGTCTTCTGGCTTCCGTTTCCGCCCAGTACAACAAGGCACTCCAGCCGAAGCTTTCTGTATGTGTGCTTCATGGCCTCAACCTTGTCCAGATCATTTTCATCGTGAACCCGCATCAGCTTGAAGGGCTGTCTGGAAGTTCCGAGGATCGTTCCGCCCTCCGTCAGAATACCGGAAAAATCCTCTGGCTGCATAATGCGGTAATTCATATAAATCAGGCCTTTATAGCCGTCCTCAAAACCAATGATCTCCACATCGTCATACATCTGATAAAGTGCCTTCGCCACGCCGCGCATGGTAGCATTCAGACTCTGGCAGTCACCACCGCTTGTCAGCATACCAACTCTTAACATAAAAACCGCCTCCCTTGTCTTATTATCAAAGTCACTCTTCGCGCCTTTTCAATTAGTTCTATTATATAATAAAGAGAGAGCGTGGGCAAGCATAAAGAAAATAAGTTTTGGGACTCTTTCAGATTCTTTCATTTTCTGCTATACTGTCTGTAAAAGATTTTTCCGAACTATCAATATCCATACTGTAGAACAGGAGGCGCTTGCTATGATCAACACATTCTGCAAAAAGCCGCTGTGGGAAGTCAGCCAGACTTTGGCCGCTGTAGCCGGAGGGTCTGTCCCCGCTGACATGGTGATTACCCACGCAAGGCTTGTCAATGTATGTACCCATGAGATCCAGGAGGACATCTCCGTGGCAGTTTCCTGCGGGCGGATCGCGCTGGTGGGCGACGCAGCACATTGTATCGGACCTGATACGCTGGTCGTCGATGCAGAGGGACAGTACCTGGCTCCCGGTTTTCTGGACGGACACATCCATGTGGAGTCGTCCATGATGGGTGTCGGGGAATATGCCCGGGCTGTGATTCCCCATGGCACTGTGGGCATCTATATGGATCCCCATGAGATCTGCAATGTACTTGGACTGGATGGTGTCAAATGCCTGCTGGAAGACGCCGCCAGAACTCCTCTGAAGGCCATGCTCACCACCCCTTCCTGCGTGCCTGCCGTACCCGGCTTTGAAGACACCGGCTCCTTCATCGGTCCCGATGAGGTGGCAGAAACCATGAACTGGAAGGAATGCGTCGGTCTCGGCGAGATGATGAACTTCCCCGGTATTCTCGGCTCCTCGGATCACGCCCACGGCATTACCGGCGCCACCTTAAAGGCAGGAAAAATCGTAACCGGCCATTATTCCATGCCGGAAACAGGAAAGGGCCTGAACGCTTATATCGCCTCCGGTGTCCGCTGCTGCCATGAATCCACCAGACCGGAGGATGCTCTGGCTAAAATGCGTCTCGGAATGTACGCCATGTTCCGGGAAGGATCCGCATGGCACGATCTCAAAGAGGTGGCCAGGAGTATCACCGAGCACAAGGTGGACAGCCGTTTTGCCACCCTGATCTCTGATGATACCCATCCACACACTCTTCTGGCTCAGGGCCACCTGGATCATATTGTACGCCGGGCGGTGGAAGAGGGAATCGATGCCATAACCGCCATTCAGATGGTGACCATCAACTGCGCCCAGTGCTTCCAGATGGATCATGATCTCGGAAGTGTGGCTCCCGGAAAATGCGCCGACATGGTGCTTCTCGACAATCTGGAAAGCCTCAATGTGACAAAGGTCTGGATCGACGGAGATCTGACAGCCGAAAACGGTGCCATGACTAAGGAATTTGCGCCCTATGCTTACCCGGAATGGGCGACCCACTCCATGCATGTTGGTGAAACGATAACAAAAGAAACCTTTGCAATTCCCGCAAAAGCCGACCAGGTGACCGTTCGCGCCATCGAAGTAATTCCCGCCAAGGTGGGGTCCTTTGAGCGCCATGTAACTCTGACCGCAAAGGACGGTCGGCTGGAATCTGATCCCGGTCAGGACGTGCTGAAAACAGTTGTTTTCGAGCGTCACCACAGTACCGGCAAGAAGGGCTTCGGCTTCGTAAAGGGCTTCGGAATCACCTGCGGCGCCATGGCTTCCACCGTGGCACACGATGCCCACAACCTTTTAGTCATCGGGACCAATGACGAGGATATGGCTTTGGCTGCCAACACACTGATCCAGTGCGGCGGCGGCATGACTGCCGTCCAGAACGGCAAGGTGCTGGGTACAGTTCCGCTTCCCATCGCCGGTCTGATGAACGACAAATCCCTCGAGGAAATGAGTCAGCTGGTGGAAAATCTGGAAGGCTCCTGGAAGCAGATCGGCTGCTCCATGCCGTCTCCCTTTATGACCATGGCGCTGATTCCTCTCGCCTGCCTGCCGGAGCTTCGTCTTACCGACCGCGGGCTGGTGGACTGCACCACCTTCCAGTTTGTTCCTCTGGAGGTTGAAAACTAAAGATCTGCACTTTCACTGCACAAAAAGGGGAGCCCTCAAAGGCTCCCTGAATTTTTATTTTAATCCGCACATCCTGCGTCGAAAAACGCACCGCAAACGTTACCTTTACAGCCTGCTCGGCCCAGGCTGCCTCACGGCACACAGGAGATCCTGCTTAGTGCTGCTCCATTCCTGGCCTGACACGGTTCACAGGGTCCTGTTGCGTAAGACCCAGACTTCAACGCCGCTTATAAAGGGCAGCTTCACAGTTTGTGATCCTCGGCAGGATATCACCCCTGCTATAGCGGATTGCAGGTACAGGACACCGCTAACTCCCCAGCTGTGCGGAAATTTTATGACAAAGTCGTACCCTGACAGTATACCCCGGAAGTGTTCTTTTGTCAAATCCTTTCTTACTGCTGCCCCTCGGTACTCATCTGTTCCTGTCGTTCGGCCTCTGCCAGACGTTCCCGTTTTTCTTCCTTAAGGCGCAGCCTGAGGGCTTTAAAAAAGTCCTTTAAAAGCCGGGAGCATTCTTCCTCCATGACTCCCCTGACCACCTTCACCTGATGGTTGAATTCCGGCATTTCCAGAAGATTGAGAATCGATCCGGCGCAGCCCGCCTTGGGATTCATGCAGCCGATCACCACCTCAGAGATCCGCGCCTGAACCAGCGCACCGGAGCACATCTGACAGGGCTCCAGTGTCACGTACATGGTACAGCCCTCCAGCCTCCAGTCCCCCAGCTTTTTGCTGGCCTTTTTGATAGCCTGAAGCTCCGCATGGGCAAGAGTATTTTTGTCGGTGGTACGCCGGTTATAACCTCTGGCAATGATCTTATCCTCGTATACAATGACACAGCCGATGGGCACCTCTCCGATGGCTGCTGCTTTTTTTGCCTGCCGGATGGCCTCCTTCATATAATAAACCGAGTCTGCCATACTTATCTCCTTTGTTTTATTCTGCCCGGAAAATCCCGTATCCGCGGCCGGACTGATTGTCCAGAATCGTTTCCATATCGTCATAGGTCACGTCTGTGTTGATACCCGGATTATTAACGATGACTTTTCCATCCTGTGTAAGGCCTGCCAGCGTCACATAATGGTACACATGGGCATATCTTCCTCCGGTTCCGCCGGGCTTCATGGACATGACGATTTTTGCGCCGCTCTCCAACGCCTCCCGAATCTGCTTTCCTGTGAGAGAATCCACTCCCGCCTCCACCGAAAGTCCGTAGTCTGCGGCGGCCGCCGCACACATTTTCCCTCCGTAGGAGCCCTGAGACCTGCTTCTGCAGGCATCGTTGTCGTATCGGGCTGCCACCTCTGACGGAGTGATCCGCCGGCCCTCAAAATAGGATAACACCATGGCAATGGCTGTCGGACAGCAGGCATCGCTGGCAAGCGTCCCGTCACCGAACGGCTCTGCTCCCCATTCGATGGCTCCCTGCTTGTAAAAAGGAAGGGGAGACCAAAGAAGGCTTTCCGACTGACGCTTCTTAATTTCTTCGCGAAAATCCTCTTCCCCCATGGTCAAAAGTTCCTCGCATTCCCGGCGGCGTTCCTCTGTCCAGCCGTCCCATTCCACCGGTATCCGAAACTGGCAGTAATCCGTATCGTAGATCTCTTCCCTGGGCCGGTTTTTCAAAATTACGGTGACCCGGTACTGACCGTCAAGGGCAGTTTCTGTATTTTCCACCGCTTCCGTCAGGACAGCGCTCCCGTTTCCAAGGAGATCCGCAGCCCCTGCAGCCAGGGAAAGCAGCTTCTCCACTGCCTTTTCCTGATACTTTGTCCCGACCACCTGGTAGGTATAGGTTTCCTTCCAAAGATTCTCCGCGTACCACTGGCAGACGATCCTGTTGTAAAACGTATAGCCGCGGTAAACTGCCGTCATGGCCAGAATCTGTCTGGATGCATCCTGAAAGCCTTCGGCATGGACAAAGCTCTGTCTTTCTGCAGGAATCCCTGCCCTTTCCATTTTTTCCGACTGGGCGGCCTGCCAGGATGCTTCCATTCCCTGAATGGAGGCAAACAAAGCGTCCAGATCCGCTGTTCCGATATCTTCGGTAAATATTCCGTCGTTCCCGCCGTGATCACAGCCAGGCCCAACGAGAAAATCACCGACCGCTGCGGTTCCCGCAGTACTAAACGGATCCTCCGCCTGAAATGCCGCGAGAGAACGCATGCAGTCTGAGAGGATCAGGCACACCGCCGCCAGAAGAATTCCTGTCCGCATTACCGTTTTTCTGTCTTTTCCTTTCTGCATGTTACCTCCTCAAACCGGCAGTTTTGCTGTCAAAAAGAAAGCTGCTGCAAAATACGGTTCATTTCACAGCAGTCTTATAATACTATTTTACATTTTTATAAATCTGCTGAGCCTCGGTGATACTGGAAGCCAGCCCCTGGTTCAGAATGTCGATCAGCTTGTCCAGTCTCTCCTGACTCATGAACTCCTGACCGATGTACGGCCCGTAATTATCCGTAAAGGCAATGGATTTCTGCTGGACACTGTTTCCCACCTCTCTGTTGGCTGCAGTTACCTGATTCAGCTGGACTGCCAGATTCTCAAGCTTCGCCCGGTTATTTTCAAAAATCTCCTTCTCCAGTTCCTCCTGGGTTTTCTTCTCAAACACTCGGAGCGCCTCCTTCTTTCTCTCGGCGATATCCTGCAGCTCTCCTTCAATCTTGGAGATCTCCTTGTCATACTTGCCCAGATTGTAGATGGATTCGTTTTTATCCTTTTCAATGGCCTTGATGATAACACGGATCTTTCTCTTGTTTGCTTCGATCATGTCACGGTTTTTCCGCGCATCCTTCATGATCTCCAGGTGGTTCACCTTGGTCTTGTTATTGATCAGAATATAAAGGCCAAACAGCAGGACAATCGCAACAACATAAATGACAATCAGGAGCCAGGGCTTATGATTGGGAATCAACAGGTAAATACCGCAGGGCAAAATCAAAAACGCAATGAGGAAAGTCAGAAGAAAAATCAGGACCTCCTTTATGCCTTTGGTAAAAAACAGGGAATAATAAAATTTTGTATTGCAGACGGCGGGAATGCCATTCTGATGAAACGCCGTGGAATTCTGAAGCTTCAGCTGACGGTTTTCCTCCCGAAGCTGAGCCGTCTCATTGCTGATCCGCTCCTTGACCCCCTGATTTTTCGCCTTCTCCCGACGCGCTCTCGCCTTTTTCAGCTTATCCTGCGTCTTACTGATCTCGCGGTCATAGCTTACGGTGATCTCATCCTTGCGTTTATGGATCGTCGATGTAATTTCATCCTCTACAGACTTTTTTTCTGCTGCCAGAGTCTTCGTCAACCGTTTTTCCTCTGCCTGCAGGCGGCTGCTCTTTCCTTTCTCTGCCTCCAGCTCAGCAAGGGCCGCTTTTGCTTCCTGAAGAAATCCCACATTGTCCTGTATTTCCCGTGCCATGGTTATCCTCCTGTATACAACTCGCCTATTTATACTAGTTTACACCACTTTATGCCCACAGGCAAGCCTTTTTCATACGGGACGGTTTAAAAGACAAGTCAAGACCACCCGCTTAGCAGGTGGCTTGTTCTGCCCCTATAAGGGGCTGTTGCCTGCTTGCGCCCGGAAGGCGTACTGAAGGTCTGACAACTGCACCACATTCACAGCTCCCCCTAAAGGGGCTTATTCAGTGCTTCCTTACTCCGACGCAGCCCCAAAAGAGGCTTGCTGGTTTGCTTTGACTTCCTACTACCACTCCAAGTGGTTTATTTCTTGTTTTTTCACCGGCTCACCCGTAAACGGATCGATATACTCTACTAATGACATTTGATCGTATTCTATATCTTCTTTCAACTGATTCTGAATATACGCTTTGATTGCAGCTGTATTCTTTCCTACTGTATCTAAATAATATCTGCGACACCAGAAATGTCTGTTTCCATACTTGTACTTTAAATTCGTCTATATTATCATCTATATTACGTTTGGCCATCAAAAAACAGTATTTTGCCACCTTATCTTTCCCTTGCTTTCTCATAAATTTCCTTATAAAATAATCTATATTATTCATTAGCATAAAACTGATTCTTTTAATATAAAACGCTCCGGATAACCATATTATTCATTTACTTCATTTGTCAATCATAAGGAGGACTGATACCTTGTTTCGTCTCTGGGGAAAAGAATTTCACAATAACCACCTGGTAAAAGACATCGTGATCTGCAACGATGATCCCTCTTTAAACCGTACCCGAAAGGTATTTCAAGGTCTGGAGGAAATCTGCGTTGCCTTTGATCTGAGCGTCCCCATCTGGCTGGACTCCACCGTCGACGATTTTCGACGCCACTCCAAATGCCGGTTTACCCAGGATTGTTTTATTGAACAGATTGAATTTGACTATCTGGAAATACAGATTATTGAAGAAGATTAGAAATGCAGATATTCAGACAAAGGGGCATCCGGCACTCAGACGGCTGTCCGTATGACAGCGCATCCGTATGGTTTTGATCATATGGATGCGCTGTTGCTATCATTCGCACAAAGCAGCAGGCAATCTTCCGTTATTCATACAGATATTCCTGGATAATATCCTCGATCAGATGCTCTTCCTCTTTTGTCAGCTTCCGGCCTCTGCCGCCTCCCCGACGGCCCGACGCGATCCGTTCCAGCCGTTTTCTCAAAAACTGTGCATCCTGCTCTCTGGCTGCCGCTTCCTCCGAAGCGCCGTCAACAGATCCCGTTTCTGTTTCCAAAGCGGATGCCGTTTCTTTCGCTGCTCTGACTTCCGAAACAGCCTCGGTATCGGAAGTATCTTTAAGCTCTGAACCCGTTTCCCGGACTGTTCCCTCCGTTACAGGCCCTCCAAAAGCCGCCAGCCCTGTCTCCAGCCTGGGTACCAACGTATTCTCAAAATAGTCCCGGATGTACAAAAGAAGACGTCCCTCTTTGCCGGGAGTATTGCAGATGCTTTCCCAAAGGACCATGGCGCCTCCCAGCAGAATGCCGGCCGCGCTGTACAATGCCACCATTCTTGTTGTGCGGGCATACCAGTAAGTCATAAATGCCGCCGTCAGGCCGCCCAGACACACAAGTGCTGCAGCCAGACTGTTAAAACGGGAGAGGCGGGAGAGGCGGATTCCCATAAATTTATATTGTCCCAGGTTTTTCTCTACATATACCGGAATGTTTCCGATTCCGCTGTTTGAACGGTATGTGTTTTCAAATTTGACCTTCCACTGTTTCAAATACTTATCCTTGGCTGTTCCCATATTCTGCGACTGTTTGATGAGCTTTTTGTATCTTCCGTTTACCAGGAGCTTACTCAATATTCCCAATACGCTGACAGCCAGCATAATATAAAGCACCTTTCCTGTCTCCAAAAACTCCAGTAACATGATGATTCCCCTTTCTCATCCGGATCCGGTCCGGTTTTTCTGGTTCCCGTTTCGGGTATCCCTTCTCCACGTTCCGCGGCAGCCGTGAATCGGGATCTGCTCCGGCCGGGCCATGATCGGCCTCCGGAGATTGTCCCCATTGTATACCACAAAAACACAGGATGAGAAGAAAAATCGTTCGTATTTTTCCGACAGAAAATTCCATGAACCTTTACAACAGCTTTTCCTTTACAGGTTCAGGTGCTTTACCATATCCTTCATAAGTGCAACGGTATGGGAAATAGCCTTTGCTTCAAACTCCGGATAATCCATGGATGCACTGTCGTCCGCCTTATCGGAAATGGCCCGCACCACAAGGAAGGGAATCCCGTTAAGGTAAGCGGCCTGTCCAATGGCAGCTCCCTCCATTTCCGTGCAGAATCCGTCAAAGGTATTTACCAGCCATTCCTTCTTTTCCCGGTCCGCAATAAACTGGTCCCCGCTGAGAACACGTCCCCGAAAAGTCCTGATATCCGGATTTACCCGCCGGCAGCATTCCTCCGCACAACGGATCAGCTCTTCATCTGCCCGGAAGGAAAGGGTATCCATCCTGGGTATCTGTCCTGCAGGATACCCAAAGGCCTCCGCATCCATATCATGCTGAAGCGTATCTGTAGAAAGCACAATATCTCCGATATCGATCTGCGCTTTCAGAGATCCCGCAATTCCTGTATTAATAACCGCCTTTACCCCATAAACGTCCGCCAGTATCTGCGTACAGACTGCCGCATTGACCTTACCGATCCCGCTTCGCACCACTACCACCTGACGGCCATCGAGGGTTCCCCTGCAAAATTCCATGGAAGCCCTGGTATCCACGGAAACCTGTTCCATCGCTTCCTTTAACTGATTAACCTCTTCTTCCATGGCGCCGATAATTCCTATCATATTTGATTCCTCCTGCCGTTTCTTTTTCATTATCATACTTTGGTTCTGACATTATTATATCCATCCTCCGAAGCTCTGGCAATGAAAAAGATGGTGCATTTCTCTGATTTTGTGTTATACTTGCATAAAAGGAGGTAATGAAATTTATGAATACTTATAAAACCCGCGGCGTCTGCAGCCGTGAAATCCGTTTTGAAATTGAGGATAATAAAATAAAGACTGTTCAGTTTATCGGCGGCTGTTCCGGAAATACTCAGGGTGTTTCCCGCCTGATCGAAGGAATGGATGTGGATGAGGCCATTCGAAGAATTGACGGCATTGATTGTGGTGGACGTGGAACCTCATGTCCCGATCAGCTGGCAAAGGCATTAAAGGAATATAAAGCTGCAAATTAAGCCTCAGGAGCATATCATGAAAAAAATTATTTTAACCGGCGGAGGTACTGCCGGACATGTCACCCCAAATCTGGCTCTGATTCCCGCACTGCTGGAACAGGGCTATGACATCCGCTACATCGGTTCCTATAATGGAATTGAAAAAGAACTGATTGAGAAGGCCGGAATCCCTTATCATGGAATTTCCTCAGGTAAGCTCAGACGCTACTTCAGCCTTAAGAACTTCACGGATCCCTTCCGCATTCTGAAGGGTTATTCTCAGGCGGGCAGAATTCTGAAGGAACAAAAACCGGATGTGATCTTTTCCAAGGGAGGCTTCGTGGCAGTTCCCGTGGTTCTTGCCGCAAAAAAGAAAAAAATTCCTGTCATCATCCACGAATCGGATATGACACCGGGGCTTGCAAATAAACTGTGCATTCCTTCCGCCCGAAAGGTATGCTGCAACTTCCCTGAGACCTTAAAGTATCTTCCTTCCGATAAGGCGGTCCTTACCGGTTCGCCGATCCGAAAAGAACTTTTAAGCGGCTCTCCCCTTGCAGGCTTCAAGTTCACCGGCCTTTCATCTGAAAAACCTGTGCTCCTTGTCATCGGCGGAAGCTTAGGCTCCGTAAAGGTCAATACCGCTGTACGGAATATTCTGCCGGAGCTTTTGAAAACATGGCAGGTCATTCACCTGTGCGGCAAGGGAAATCTGGATGAATCTCTGAAAGGGCTGAACGGTTATGTTCAATATGAATACATAAGCTCGCAGCTCAAGGACCTGTTCGCCATGTCGGATCTGATGATCTCCAGAGCCGGTGCCAACTCAATCTGTGAGATTCTTGCTCTGAGAAAGCCCAATATCCTGATCCCCCTGTCGGCTGCTGCCAGCAGAGGAGACCAGCTTCTCAATGCGGAGTCTTTTAAAAAGCAGGGCTTCAGTGAAGTGATTCTGGAAGAAGATTTAACCGATCAGGTACTTCTGGAAACGATCCGGAAGGTTCATGCCAACAGGCAGGACTATATCAGAGCAATGAGCGGCAGCGACACAGCTGATGCTGTCGGAACGATCATAAAGCTCTTGAATGAGGCAGGCGGCAAATAACCGCCCGCCCCATTTTCATTTGTCATTTCAATTCCTGCCGGATGCACTCTGCCAGCTCAGCCAGTTCTTCCTTTGTCGGCTGTCCGGGTTCCCAGCTAACCATTCTGGGGCCGCCCTCATAGCGCGGTATGATATGCATGTGGAAATGAAATACCGTCTGTCCCGCTGCCTCTCCGTTATTCTGTACCAGATTGAAGCCATCACAGTGAAGGCTTTTTTTCATGGCAGCGCCAACCTTTGCCGCCACAGCCAGCACCTTTGCAGAGGTCTCCTCATCAAGTGCAAGAAGATCTGCAAAGTGATTTTTGGGAAGGATCAGCGCATGTCCTTTTGATGCCGGTCCCAGATCCAGAATCACCCGAAATAAATCATCCTCATAAAGAGTTGCCGCCGGAATCTCACCGTTTGCGATTTTACAAAAAATGCAGTTTTCCTCTTTCATATTCTTCACTCCTGTCTTTTCTTATCACGTGGGTCTTTCCCCTCTCTCTAGTTTACCCTTCTCCTCCCCATTTGTAAACTGCTGCTTAGGCAAAAGGAAGGCCCTCCTCCTCAATTCCTTCCGGAATATCCATAAATCCGCTGTTTTCCTTTTCCTGTGAAACAGCCCGGACGGACGTCCCCCTGCTTTCCGCAAATTCCTGCTTATTTATCACCACCTCTGTCGTATAAACCTTCTGTCCGTCCCGATTGGTATAGCTTCCCGTCTGGATCCGCCCTGTCACAAGGAGCTTCGTTCCCTGATGAAGATATTTTTCTGCAAATTCTGCATTTCTCTGAAAAGCAACACAGGAAACAAAATCCGCCTGCTGTTCCTCATTATTTTTTCGATATCCCCGATTTACGGCGAGCGTATACCTGGCGATCGCCATCGCAGTGTCTCCCTGGCTGTACCGGATATCCGGTTCTCTCGTCAGTCTGCCCATCAAAATCACTTTGTTCATTTTGGTTCCTCCTGTTTATCGTTATATTGTTTCCGTTTTGTACAGACATACAGTCCGCCCAACAGCACTGCCGACAAAATCATACCGGCAGCCGGAATGCCCAGAGAATGAGCGTCTCCGGTAGCCGGAGCGCTCAAAGAATGGGAAACTCCGGTAGCCGGAGCGATCAGAGAACGGGTGTCTTCCATATCTGATACGGTTTTTATCGGTATCTGCTGATCATTCATAATCACCGTCTGAATTTCAGCAGTATCCTCCACCTGAAAGAAAATGTCTTCTGCCTCCAGATATCCGTCCGGCGGCAGCTCTTCATGCAGCCGATAGGTTTCTCCTGCCTTCAGCCCCTCGATGACATGCGGCTCCTCCTCCGACACCCATTCCTCTATGACTTCTCCCGCTTCATTTGTAATCTGAAGCCTTGCTCCCGTAAGTTCCTCTCCGGTCGCCATATCCCGTTTGGAAATTTCCACTCTCGTGACAGCATCCTCCATCACCACCTGTTGTACCTCTCCGGTATCCTCCACCATAAACAGGATCGGCTCCGCCGTTACATAGCCCGGAGCCGGCAGAAGCTCTGTCAGAAGATAAGTTTCCCCCGCCGTCAGTCCTTCGATGACATGCGGCTCCTCCTCCGACACCCATTCCTCAATGATTTCGCCTGCTTCATTTTTGACCTGAAGCCTTGCTCCAGAAAGCTCCTCTCCTGTTGTGATATCCCGTTTGGAGATTTCCACCTTCGTGATGTCATCCTCCATCACCGCCTGTTGCACCTCCCCGGTATCCTCCACCGTAAACGGGATCGGCTCCGCCGTCGCATAGCCTGGAGCCGGCAGAAGCTCTGTCAAAAAATAGGTTTTCCCCACTACCAGCCCCTCAATGACATGCGGCTCCTCCTCCGACACCCATTCCTCAATGATTTCGCCAGCTTCGTTTGTGACCTGAAGCCTTGCTCCCGGCAGTTCCTCTCCGGTCGCCATGTCTTGTTTGGAGATTTCCACCCTCGTTATAGCGTCTTCCATAATGATCATTCCGGTATTTTGCTCCACTGTAAACGGAATGGCAGCGGCTGTCGCATACCCCGGGGCGGGCAAAGCTTCTGTCAAAACATATTTCTGTCCCACCAGGAGACCTGCAATTGAATGGGGTTCCTCCCCGGAAATCCAGGAATCCATCTCCGTTCCATCAAAAGCCGTCACCTTCAGAGCTGCTCCCGGCAGTTCCATCCCCGTACCTGCAGCCTGTTTGGAAAACTTCACTTCTGTCCTGGCAGGTGTGATACTGACCTTTATATCTGCAAAAACAGGTTCGTAATATCCACAGGTCATCATATCCTGCAGGTTTTCGGAAACATAGGCAAAGCCCGTGCCTGATAAGGCTCCCGAAAGCGGCTTTACCAGCCGGATACTCCCCGTTCCACCCTGGATCCCTGTGGCTTTTATGGTCAACCCGTTTCCATTCCGGGATATCTGAAGAGGTCCTGAAACCTCCTGAACCTCCATGGTGCTGAACACCCCATTTTTATCTGTCAGGGTAATCTCCTTTCCGGCTTCCAGAGAAATGGCTGAGCTTCCAAAATCAGGCGTTTTCAAATAAAACTCTACCTTTTCTTCTATGGCAGCATAATACGTCTGCAGTACTTCTTCCGATGTGATCGTTCCGGTGGAAATCCACTGGGTTCCCGTCTCACCATTTCTTTTCATCACATAGCTCCAGATCAGAGACTGGGCAGCCGCCCAGCCATCAAGGCCCCAGCCGGAATGGATCCCGAAATAGCCAATCAAAGACAATCGGTTTGCAAACTTTTTATCATTTCCAAAATACTGATCCAGTGTGCTCCACTCTGTTCTCGGTCCTCCTACCCGGTTAGCATGTGGTTCAATACAATATAAAAGCTCTCCGCTGTTCTCCTCAAAATAATACCAGCCCGGACTGGTATGACCGTCAATATAATGAAACAGCCATCCCTCCGGCTTTGCGCCCGTAACTGCAATTCCCTGCGGATGGGCTCTGCCTGCAAGAGGAACTGACATCACTCCTGTGATAATAATCAGAAAAATACTTATCATTCTTCTTTTTTTCATGTGGTTTCTCCTTCATTACAGCTGTTTTTCCGGCTCCTCTGTCGATTTTTGTCGACCGATTCTATTTGCCTTATACTGCCTGAAATGTTACTCTTTGCTATGTGAAAATTTGATGAATCATCATGAGAAAGGTCTGATCAAAATGAAAAAAGATATTGGAAATATAATAGAAAAGCTTCTGAAAGAAAACGAAAGGCTTCAAATGGAAAATCAGGACCTGAAACGGCACCTGGAAGAAGCAGGAACCAACCTGCATATGACTCTGTCTACAGTCTCCCACGAGTTATGCAATACTCTGACCCTGCTCATGGGCACCTCCAGACTTCTGGAGCAGGAGCATCCGAAGATCACCTCCGATGAAAACTGGATCAATCTTTGTTCCGACCTGACCCATATGCAGGCCTTTCTGGCAGATCTGACCGCTTTCGGATCTGCGCAGGAAATAACCCTTTCCAGAGAACTACTGGATTTGAACAGTATGATGAACGAGATCTGCCGGACCTGTCAGCCTCTGTTTGACAGCCTGCACAAACGGCTGGTATTATCCTGTCTGCCGTTCCCTGCCATTGTATATGCAGATTCCGGAAAGCTTTGTCACGTATTCACAAATCTCATCAAAAACGGTCTGGAAGCTCTTGGAACAGAGGGCACCGTGTCCCTCCGGATAAGAAGTGCATCAAAAGAAGAAGCTTCTGTCATTGGTTCAAAGGCCGTCGCTGTCGAGATCAAGGACAGCGGCAGCGGTATCCCCAAAGATCTGCTTGAAAAAATTTTTAAACCCTTTTATACCAACAAGCCGCAGGGAACAGGACTGGGGCTCCCCATCGCCCGGGCAATCATTCATGCCCATTCCGGTACTCTGACAGCTTCGTCACATCCCGGAAAAGGGAGTGTTTTCACGGTTGTTCTGCCTGCGCTTCCGACTTCCTCCAAATAACAGTCCGCACAAAAGCCCGACAGCAAGACCACCCACATGGGCCGCCACATTTATACCTGTGTTGACAAAGCCGCTGTAAAGCATCAGAAAGATCATAAGAAGCACCCGTTCTCTGCTGAACCCCGGTATGGATCCCCGCTTTCGGAAAACAAGACAGCAGAGGACACCTACCAGTCCATATACCGCACCCGATGCTCCTGCTGACACCACAGTCGCTCCCTGCAGGTGATACCACCATACAGCCGCCGCATTTCCCACCAGGCCGCTGATCAAATAGGAGATCACAAACCGTCCCCGTCCCAGGCGTTCCTCCAGCATATCACCTACAACAAACAGCATCAGAAGATTACTTCCCAGGTGATAGATATCAAAATGCATAAACATGGAAGTCAGTATACGGAAGGGACTTCCCACATAAGTCCCTTTTGCCATATAGAGGGCTCCCCATTCCACCATTTTTGCCGTGCTCTCCACAGCTCCCACGGCCATCAGAAGCAGAAAATATACAATATTGGCCGCTGCCAGCGCGATCGTTGCATATGGATAACGTTTTTTCAAAACCGGTGCTGAATCATTCATCATTCTTCCTCTTTTCCTGAGGACACCTTACCACGATTCTGCACCCATGTCAAACGGCTCCTTCCTCCGATGCTCCATTTTATCATGACCAAACTCCCGGAATTCATAGATCAGTCCCGCAATCCAGAGACGGTCCCCATGGGCCAGTCTGCATTTCTCATTGGGTCTCAGCGGCTTTTCATTGAGACGGGTTCCGTTGGTCGAATTCAAATCGGTGATCCAGTAACATCCATCTGCATGGTCAAGCTTCAAATGCATTCGGCTGACGCCGTAAAATTCCGGACGATAATCCATATCTGCCTGTGTACCAATATAAAAAGGGAACTTTTCAAGCCGTATCGGTTCCCCTCCGGGAACAGAGGTAAGCACAGGAATACTGACTATATCTTCCTCCACATAAAGAATCTGCGTAGAACTTGTTTCCTCCATCCCACGACTGCTCCACCTGAGTTCTTCCGGCTCCAGGCTGCGAGAAGGCTCCGGTTCCAGGTCATCCCACCACTCCTCCGTGACACCCCTTCTTCTTCGGAAAAGTTTGCCCCAGAAAGACTTCACTCTCCCTGACCGCTTTCCCGGATTCTCTTTCTTTTCTGCCATCGGGCTCTCTTTGGCAGCATCCGGAGGATCTGAAGTTTGCGGAATTTTTTCTTCCCTTATACCGGAACTTTCTCTGAAACAGTTTAAAAGCTGCTCCGGTTCCGGTTCTTCCCTGCCGCAGATGCCAAACAGCCGGAACAGAAGCTCTGTCAGCTGCCGGTCCTCTCTGTCCGACCGTTCCAGTAGAAAAAGGATCAGTTCCTTTAAATGCTCTCCAAAGTTCCCCTCCTGTTCCTCACAAAAGAAAAAACGCGGCTTTTGCGGCTCCTGATACCAATACAGAAATTCCGGCTTAAGGATCACCTTATCCCGATCCAATAAATAAGAATCCAGTTTTTCAAGAAGTACAGCCAGCTGCCCAATCAGCTGCTTTGTTTCCTCCTTTGTGACAGACCGAACTTCAAGGAGACGGACAAGGGGCTGCGCTCCTGTAATATCATATCCGTAATACCGATCGTGATCCTCCCATTCCGTATAAAAGCCGGCCAGTCCGGGAATCCGATTCCGTCGTATCATTTCCAGCTGACCGCTCCAGTCTCCTGTACCATGAAACAGGATATAATTACGGCCCTTCTCCCTCTTGTATGACACGTTCCTCTGTATATACTCCGTTTTTAAATCCCCGCAGGCGGACATACTGCTCTCCATATATCATTTCCACCTCCTCCTTTTCTTTCCCATGGGCGGATAAAAGCCGAAACAAGTCCGGGACCATGGAAGACAAAAACCTGCTTTGCCCTTCACAGGTTACAATGATTTTGTGAAGATTTCGGCACACCCGTTTTTCCTCCTGTGTCAGAAGCAGCCGAAGATCCGACTCTTCCTCATCATCGGCTTGAAGCTTCTGAAAAGCCTCTCTCTGAGCTGTCTCATGAACCCAGGCGCAGACCATCACCCGGTCATGCAAAAGCAGCGCGCAGGATACGACAAACAGGATGAGACCGATGCCCATCGGAAGAAGAAAAGCAGCCTCCGCCGTATAACTCCCTCTCAGCCTGAAACGTCTCCCCCATTTTTTCATCCGACCAAACTCCTTTCCGTCTCTCCGGCATCCCCTTTTCCTCTTAAGACACATGTGCAGCGAGAACCAGCCTGCACAGATAACCGGCCAGTACGAATGGTGCAAAGGGCAGCTCCTGATTTCGCTTCTTCCGAATGATCATCCAGAAAAGCGCTGCCGGGACCATGAGAAGCAGGCCTCCCTCCAAAAGAAGAAGACTTTCCCTCCACCCCATCAAAGCTCCCACTGCCATGATCAAAAAACCGTCGCCGCTTCCGATCTGTTCCGGAAACACCTGGGATAGGACAAACAGAAAAAGACCGGGCAAAAGATTGAAAAACAAAAGACTTCCAAGGCCACTTTGAAAAAGCTCCATAATCGTCCCAAGAACCGATCCGGCCATCAAAAGCCAGAAGGGAAACTTTCTGATCCACAGGTCCAGACCGCTGCATACCACCAGAAGTGCTGCAAAAACCCCTGTTCTGATTCCGTCTGCTGTCATACCTCTTTCCTACCTCCTATCGTCCGCATCTTGTGCAGGCTCCCAGCCCTGCTGCTTCTGTCTTGGCAATCTTCATGACCCATCTGTTCAGGCCGCTGCAGTTTCGTATGCTGTGATACCTTCTTCCCGAATCGGCGATATAGACTATCTCGGATACCGTCATTCCCTTCATACATGTTTCGCAGGGCTTATATTTATCCCCGTCACTGTTTCGCAAACCGGAAAGGGCTCCGGACGATACTGCCCTCACGGACAGCATCAGATACGTACAGTCTCTTCTGTCATGATAAACTGTTCCATTCGGAGTCACATAGACATATTCCGCATCCTCTTCGCTTTCCCCGCTACCTCTTTGTTCGATATAACTCTGACCTGTCCAGAATCTCCTTCGGCATCTTTGCAGATAACGGCCCCGCAGCGGTCCCAGAAGCGAGGCATCCGGCCCCGCCTCAAAAACTGCCGTCACATCCAGGATCTCCTCGTCCCCGTCATTCCTGTTTTCTGTCAGGCGGATCCCACCGGTTCCAAGTGTGATTCCGGTTTCTTTCCCCTCCAGTTCACTTTTCATCCGCATTAAAAGAACGCCTGACGACCAGTCAGAAGGCACTGTTTGACAGACGGTCTTCCGTACCTCCTTTTCCAATGCAAACTGAAGCTCCACCTGGAATTCCATCAGATAAAAGAAATAAAACAGAAGATTGACCGTCAGCAGGAAGAAGCTCATGAGCAGAGCTGCCTCCAGTGTCATGGAACCGCGGACATTTTTTGATGCCCTGCCTGATCGTTTTATCCGGGAGGCAGGAGCAGACACCCTTTTCCGCAAAAGAGAGTTGATTTTTTCGGGAATTATCACCGATTTCAGACTTATTTTACTTTGCGCTTGGAGAGATGTGTTTTTGTTTGCTTTCCCGGGCAAGAATTGGAAAGCCGTTATTTTGTTTTTTGAATGAGAGTGTTTTGCCGAACCGGCAGAATGATTTACGGAAAAGGGCATCTGTCCCCACCTCCCTTCCATGAAATGCTCAATCATAATATCCATAAGCAGCCGTTTTAGAAAACACATAGCAGGAATCGACCTGTTCCATTCGCATCGGAAAAGGCAGCCTTAAGAACTTCGGCTCTGCCTGAAACTGTACCTGTACCCTCCCGTAAGAAACGCAGTTTTCCATAAAAAATCCGGAATCTTCGCTCCTCAGATTTGCTTCCATGACATCCATCATCCGAAAGCACTGATCTTCCGTTTTTTCCATCAGTAAAAGCACTGCAAGATAGGCCCTGTAGCTCCACATACTGTCCTTTTCTCCGGAATCAAGCTCGCAGGAAGCCGCATTGGACGCTCCCTCCAACGACAGTCTCCAGTCTGCAGACGATTTGATCAACGGTACTTCTCCTCCTTTCAGAAGGACCCGCACGTCGCAGACTGCTTCCGCAAAAGCCCATGCTCCCAGAAGAACACCTTTCACAGCCTTCACCAGCGGATAAATTCCTGTAAAACCCACCAGCGAAACAGCTGCCAGTTCTGCCTCCTCCTGCTTTTCCCGATCTCCTAAAAGATACAGAAAATTTAAACCCGTGCGTACTGCCAAAAGCTTTTCCACTGCAGCAGCGAGGTTTTCCCGGTCAGTTTCGTTTTTCCCCAATATGTATTCCACCTCGTAAGCCAGTACAGAAGTTTCCTCTTCATTTCCGTAATATCCCAGATGCGTGACTGCATACAGAGCCGGTATCCCCCACAGTGCGCTGCCATCCGCTGTTCCCACCGTATTCTGCACGTCAGACGGATAAGAAGTCTCCGGAAGGGATTTGGCCGACACAGTCTTTGTATCTTCCAGAACCAGGCCGAGAATACCGGCAGTTTTCCACTGCTTTACCGTATCCAGAAGAGAACTTTTTTGCTTCTCCGCCGCACCTATCCCATCCGGAATCACATCAAGTTCCCGACTCCCCAACCGGATCACCTCACAGAAATCCTCGCTGACGTTTCCATCTTCCCAGATCGTTGTCTTTCCAAGGCGTTCTGCATTTCTCTGCAGAAGTTCATTCAGATCATCTGCCGCAGTCCTCCTGGTTCCATTCTCCTTCGTATATTCCTTCAGATTTTCCAGCTCTGACTCCATCTGTTCATAAGAGGTCTGACTGACATGCTCGCGTTTTTCCAAAAGCAGGACTTCCTCCCTCTCCAGCTCCGTTTGAAGCTCTTTCGCCTGCAGGCAGATTTCTCCGTAATACTGTGAAGCAACGGCCGCTGTCTCCTCTGCACACTGTCTGACTTCGGCAATCAGCGCTTCCCCCGATGCCTCCTTAAAGGTTTCCGACTCCAGAGCATCCTCCAGACTTTCATAGACCTCCTTCAGATGGCGGCCCTGCTTTTCCATCCTTTCATAATCCTCCTCTATGGAGGTAACCTGTTCGGTGCAGCCCGCCAGCTGTCCCATATAATCGGAGACTGTCTCTGCCTCTGTGAGAAGCTTTGACTGTTCCGCCAGCTGCTCTGCCAGTTCCGCCATTCCATGGCTTTTCATATCCTCCTCCACAGCCGTCATAAATGCCTGACCACCATTGTCAACGGCGGTGATCAGCTGCTCAAATTCCACCGTTTTTCCCTGAAAAGCATACAGATTGATTCCCCCTGTGCCGGTTCTCTTTTCCGGCTCCTCATAATAGGACAGATAATCCCGCATGGTTTCTTCCATCCCGGGTCCGTCTGCCAGAAACAGAAGATGATATCTGTCCCACAGAGGCCGGTAATAGCCGGCAAAGACGGACTCCAGAGCTGACTGCTCTGCCTGCGCTGCCAGATAGGAAATTGCCGCCTGCCGTGCCGATTCCAGCGCTGTACAGATGAGGGCAAGAAGCGTTGTGAGAAGCAGCGCAAAAAATACAGTAATACTTCCCCGGCAGGATTCTCGCTTCATCAGTAGATATCTGCCGCCGAGCTGTTGATCCGGATAAAAATTCCCTTCACCAGCGCAGTCAGCTGCTTTTTGAAGATCAGGACCAGCGAGATCAGGACCACCAGAATCAGGATGATCTCCACGACTCCCACTGCTGTCTCCTCCTGCCAGATATCCGGAACCTCTTCCCTCCTATCTGCAATCTCTGTTTTTCCAAAGCACTTTCCCAGTTTCATAAGCTCTCCTTTCTCCTCCCGCCTAAAAGGATAAAAACGCGGGTACCATAATCACAGTCAATACCATAAAAAGCATCATAAACATCGGCAGCATCAATTTCGTTTCCGCTTCCTCCGAAAGCCGCCTTGCCAGATTTTTTCTCTCCTCAAAGGCAGCCTCCGCTTCCTCCCTGAGCCGCAGCACAAGACCGGTCGTTCCCTGCTTCAGGTTCTGCTCGAGAAGCGCGCCAAACTTCATATAGGCGTGAATGCCGCAGCGCCTGCCGAATTCCCCGTAGGCCCGGCTCTCATACATCCCATTTTTCATCTGATTCCAGGTGATCCGCATTTCTTCATATACATATCTGGGTTTCTCACCCTGCTTTCTCCTCTCCTCATATTCCTTCACCATCCTTTCCCACACATTTCTGGCTGCCAGCCCCGCCTGCAAAAGCACGGTAAACTTTGATACAAACTCCGGGTAATCCAAAAGCATCTCTGTCTCCCTTCCCTGCAGCTTCTTCTTTTCCTTCTGCTTTTCACGGAGAATCAAAAGTACACAGCACAGTACGGGAATTCCAAACAGCCAGATACCTCCTCCTGTCTCCGATTCTTCATACCAGGTCAGAGGCTCCCCATCGTACTGATCCGGCAGTTCGATCCTGACAGCTTCTTTTTGTGTTTCCAGTTTCTCTTCTATTTCCTTTTTGATCCTTTCCAGAAACACTTCTTCTTCCGTTTGTTCCGGTGGACAGACCGTAAGCTCAATTTCATATTCGCGGCTGTATTCTCCGCAAACTAAAGTGAGTTCGTAAAATCCCGTCTCTCCCTCCTCCAAAAGTTCTCCCGGAAGCTTCTTCAGTTCCCCCCAGTCATCAAACAACTCCGGAGTCTTCGACCTCCAATCGGCAAGGACCCGGCCTCCCAGGGCCTTTTCCGGAAGGCTCAGAGCTTTCGTCACATGTCCGATACTCTCATTTTCCCCCAGCATGCTTTTTAAGACCTCCTTATAGGCTGCCTCCAGAGCTTCCTCCGCCTCTTCTTCTGTATAGATCCGTTCTTCAACCAGCACCTCCACAGAAAGGGGAGCTTCCTTTCCTTTTTGAACTTCTAGCTCATATGCCGTTTCCGGTTCCCCGTAATCCGGCCGTTTCAGCCAGTCCACTCTTTCCGGCTGCTGCCGCAGCCACAGAACTGCAAGGCAAAGCAGACAGCCGGTCAGGAGCACGCCTCCGGCCAGAGCAAACAGGCCTCCATCAAGTCTTCGCAGATACTCCTCCGGCTCCTCCCGGGGATGAAGCCGACGACAAATACGGATCCGCTCGGCAGAAACAGGCGGTTTCCCACATTTCATTTTCAAATTTCTGTATTTATCCACCGCCCACAGGCTGACTTTCCCCATAATGACCCCCTTTCTATACCTGAATGCAGGCAATTTTTTCTGCCAGCAGGACAGCTGTCATATATACCGCCAGACAGCCTGTCATAATCCCCCTGCCAAGCCCGGTTCCATATAACACGGTAAAAAAGCCCTGTGATGTGACATCCATATAGAATAAAAGAAACAAAGGAACTACGCTCATAATTTTCTGCTCATACTGCCGTCCCCGGAGCATAGTGTCTATTTCTTCCCGAACCTCCAATCGGCCCGCAATAATCTGAACCGTGTCCAGAATGATCCTCCCCAGTTCTCCTCCGCTTCTTCTGGCCGCTGAAAATACCTCCGAAAAATTCTGAATATCCGGAAGTCCGCACCGTTCTGCCATTTCAAGGACCGCCTCCTCCAGCGGCACATTCATCTCCGTCCGGGTCACGACTCTTCTGAATTCACGGGTTATCGTCTCGTCTGTTCCGTAAAGAAAGGCAAGCTCCCCGGCTGCATCCCGAAAGGCATTTTCCGCGGAATGGCCTGCCCGCAAAGATGCCGCCAGGGAAAGAAGCCCATCCTTAAACTGGCTGCAGAGCTTCTGCCGCCTCCGTTCCTGTTCCTTTCTGCCCATGCGGCGAGCCATCCAAACGGAAAGAGGCTGCATTGCCAGAAACGCCATCCGGCTCCTGTAAAACAGATAAGTGAAAATGAGAACTGCCGCCTCAGCCTTCAAAATACTTCTCCAAAAATGGCTCTTTTCGTACCCTTTCCAGCTTCCTGCTCTCCCGGTTTTTTTCAAAAATGGGACAGAGATCATATGCTTCCCTGCTCCTGTCATAGCTCTTCACCCCCAAAATCGTTTCCACCCGTCTGCTTCCATCCCGCTCCCTTGTCAGATGGACCATAATATCAATGGCCGAAGCGATCTGTTCCCGAATGGCGGAAAGAGGCAGATCTCCGCCCATCATGGCCATGGTCTCCAGCCTGGCCAGCATATCCTTTGCGGAACGCCCGTGGCCTGTAGAAAGCGATCCATCATGTCCGGTATTCATGGCCTGCAGCATATCCAGACAGGCTCCGTCCCGGACCTCCCCAACAATGATGCGCGATGGCCGCATACGCAGAGCCGTCTTGATCAGATCCCGTACCGTGATCTCCTGTTCCCCTTCCCCCGAAGAACGCCTTGCTTCCAGACGGACCAGATTCTCCAGATTCTGAAGCTTTAGCTCTGCAGAATCCTCGATGGTAATGATCCGTTCGTCCCCGGGAATCCACGCGGAAAGCGCATTCAGGAAGGTGGTCTTTCCGCTTCCGGTTCCTCCTGATACGAAAATATTTTTCCGGCATCTCACACACTCCTTTAAAAAACCTGCGGCTTCCTCCGTGATGGTTCCAAGCTTCACCAGATAAGCAAGGGAAAAGGCCTCCTTCCCAAACTTCCGTATCGTTACCGCCGGACCGTCAATGGCCGCTGCCCGAAGCACCACATTGACACGAGATCCATCCTCCAGTCTGGCATCCACAATGGGGCTTGCCTCATTGACCGTCCGATTGACTCTGGATACGATCTGCTGGATCACATCCTCCAGCTTTTCCCTGGATGAAAAGCTCTTCTCCCATTTGAACAACTTTCCGGCCCGCTCGACAAAAATGCTGTCCGGCTCGTTGACCATGATTTCCGTCACCGTTTCATCGTCCAAAAGCTCCTGAATCACATCCAGACGTCTCAGACTGTTGAACAGACGCCGGCGCAGGGCAAGTCTTTCTTCCAGAGGAAAACAGCTTCGCCTGCTTTCCTCGACGATCTCCTCATCGATCATTTCCTGGATCCGTTCGTCCTGTGCCTGTCCCTCCATTTCCAGTCGGACCAAAAGGCGGCAGCGCAGCCTTTCTTCGCAATCCCACTCCTGCTTCATTCCTTCTCCTTTCCCTCCATGAGTCCGCCCCGTCTGAGGAGCCGTTCCGCCACAGCGCCAAGCTGCCCGGAATAGGCCCCATCCGCGGTCTCATACCAGCCTGTCTCACTTTTTTCCATTACAAATCGTTCTACCCTCCCACCCGGAAGTCCCGTTTCCTCCAGCCACTGGAGAAAGGCCTCTGTCCGAAGTGCTTCTCCCGGCATTTCCCGGTCCGGCACATAAAGCTTCCGGCACATAGAAAACAGACTGCTCTCCTTCCCCCGGACACTGTTTCCCAGATCAAGGACCAGGTAGCGACACCCCGCAGTTCCGGCCAGGCAGCGGATAAATTCTTCACCATAAGGCTTCCCTTCCGGATAAAGGTCCTCCGGCAGGCGGGCCGGCGCCAGATATTCCGCTTTTCCCCACCGGCACAGAGCCATCTGAAGTCTCGTCTGTGAAAGGCTTCCCTGGCTATAGTAGTAATAGATCTCCGAAAGATCCGCTTCCGGTGTCTCTTCCCCCAGGATAGCCGGAAGACAGGAAAACTCATCCAGGGTGACAAACAGGGTCTTTCCGTATTCCGCCAGAAGACGGCTCATGGAAAGTCCCAGCCGGGTTTTTCCGCAGCCATGCAGCGGAGAACAGATTCCGATAAAAACCGTTTCCTCCTCCGGCTGAACGGAGGATAGAAATCCAGCTCCGAAAAGTTCTTCTCCTCCCACCCTGAGAAGCTTCCTCCATATCTGTTCCGCCGACTGATATTTTTCAATACAGGCAGCTTTTTTATCCAGATTCTCTTTTCCTTCCTCAGAAAGCCGCACAGCCAGGAGGTTTTCACAGCCTATCCACAGGTTCCGCACCGTTTCTCCGGCAAGCAGACAATCCAGCCCGCCGCCCTCCAGACATTCCTTCAATGTCTGTTCCGAGGTAAACACCCGGACCTCCAGACTGTCCTCACACCTCCTGCGGATATATCCCGCCAGTCGCCTGGCATAGCCGCATTCTCTGTCATAAATTCCAATACATATCCTGCCCATGCCTTTCACTCCTTGTTTCAGAAAAGCCACATCCCATATCCCAGCAAAAGTGCTGCTGCAAAGGGAATCGTGCCGTCCATGTCCTGCTCCCTTCTGTAGGGAAGCCATCTGTTTTGGGAAATACATTGTCCGAACCAGACCAGAAAATATCGAAGCCTTCGCCGCAGACTGCGGTGAAAAAGCAAATAAAAAAAAGAAAAGATACTGCCAAAAAGCAGACTGTAAAGAAAACATTCCGCAAAATCCGGAATTCCCATAAAGGCCGCCATGACACTGCAAAGCTTCACATCACCTGCGCCTGTCATGCGCAGCCTCCACGCAGGATAAAAGAGTAAAAATACTGCCGCTGCCCGGCACAGGCAGCAAAAAGCTGCTTGTGCCGAAGCCGCCGTTCCCGCCGGCTCCCCTGAGGGAGCCATCCCTTCCGGAAACAGACCTGCCAGCAAAAGACCGGTAAAAAACCAGATCTCCAGCCAGAAATCCGGGATCCTGCGCCACCGGATATCCGTCACTGCCGCCACTGCGCACACCACAAAAAGCTGCCACTTCACCGGCATCCTCCGTTCTCTGTTCAGTTTAAAAAATAGGGATCTTCGCCCTGAAATCGGGCTTCTTAGATTTGATGATTCTGATTATGCACGAAAAATCCGGTTTTGTCAAGGATTATTTTGTCCCTGCAAACCGGAAATTGTCAAATCATCTCATATTCCCTTTTAAACGCTCAAAAATATGTGTAATGGCAAACATCAAGGTTTCATAATGCATATAGTCAAGAACATTCTTATCTGTCAGAATTTGCAGGCTCGCCGGAAAGTCTTCATCTGATTCCCAAAACCGCAGAATCAGGGGAAGAAAAGGAAACAGATCAAGTTCATATGCAGCATCTCCCTTGTCCAGCTTCCTTCCCCGAAGCGCCGCGCATGCATGAGCCAATTCCTTTGTGTTTCCATCAAAATATTTACCGGCCTCCTGAAAAAAGCTGCTTCCTTTTTCCAGACTGCCGCCCTGTACAGCAAAAAGACTTGCTACATTTACCCATTCATTTGCAAGCCGGCAATTCTCTTTGGAATAGCAAAGCACGTCATATATAGTCATGACCTCATTATAATCTGCTTTTTCTTCTGTCTGTAAAGCTTCATTCAACCAATTGACGATTCCTGTTGATCGTTCAATGCGGTATCTTCTTCCTGCAAAACGGATAAATAAGGATTGCCGGTCATGCTCCAGTGAAAATTTCCGGATCATTTCTTCCTGATCATACTTTAAAACACATCCGCCATGCTGTTTTCATTTTTTCATAATTTGGCATTATGCTTTTTACCACCACGTTTGCCTCCTTGACAAACACTGTTTGCCTATATTATAACAATATTCTTGTTAAATGTAAAATGCCGCCTGTTTCTCCTGGCTTGTTCCGGAATCTGTAGCAGGAACGCCTGCAGTAAATTCAGAACAGCACACCCCTTCACGACTTTGTACATCCCAAGGATCTGGGAATCGCTGCCGTCAACTTCCTTCCCTCCTTCCCACATCTAAAATTTCCCCATTTTTTTCCAGCATAACCCCATCCATTTTCTGCCATACTTGGAATCAGGAAGGAGTGACCGCCATGAAAAATATGGAACTGAAACGAGAACTATACGAGACAAAGAAAACCATCGACAATGCCCTGCGAAATTTCGACTATGTCACAGATCCGGCCCTCATCGATTATTACAGTTATACCCTGAAGGCCGCCGGGATCCGGTACCAGTTTCTCTTAAAGCAGGCAAAACAGCTGGAGGGAACTACATCCGCCGGGCAGCAGCAAAAATTCAGAATCAGGCGATGACACTCCTCCCAAAGTGTACCTTGACCTCCCCCTTTATAGTTGGTAAAATGAAATCAGTACAATTTTGGAGGTAATTTATGTCAGCCTGGTACGACAACAGCGTATTTTATCATATGTATCCTTTGGGAATGACCGGAGCACCAAAGGAGAATCACGAGGCAGCTCCTGCCGACCGGTTCCGTCAGCTCAATGCCTGGATCCCCCACCTGACAGCGCTGGGGATCTCGGCCATTTACATAGGGCCGCTGTTTGAATCCACCAGGCACGGTTATGACACCAGGGATTTCCGCCTGGTGGACCGGCGCCTGGGCACAAACGATGATTTCAGACAATTTGTGAAGCTGTGCCATGAAGCCGGTATTCATGTGGTCGTGGACGGCGTCTTCAACCATACCGGGCGGGAATTTTTTGCATTTCAGGATATTAAAGAGCATCGGGAAGCTTCCGCCTTCAGGGACTGGTATAAGGGCATAAACTTCTGGCAGGGAAGTCCCCTCGGTGATTCCTTTTCCTATGAGGCGTGGCAGGGCCATTATGAGCTTCCGGCCCTGAACCTCCAAAATCCGGCTGTCCGCGATTATCTGCTGGATGTCGTGTCCTTCTGGGTTAAAGAATTTGACATTGACGGCATCCGGCTGGACTGCGCCAACGTGTTGGATTTTGATTTCATGAAGGCGCTCCGTCATCACACGGAGCATCTGAAGACGGATTTCTGGCTCATGGGCGAGGTCATCCACGGCGATTACAGCCGCTGGGCCAACCCCTCCATGCTCCATTCCGTGACCAACTATGAGCTTCATAAGGGGCTGTATTCCGGCCACAACGATTATAACTGTTTTGAGATCGCCCATACGATCCGCCGCCAGTCTGAAGCAAACGGCGGCATTTACCGCAATATTAATCTGTATACCTTCGTGGATAATCATGATGAGAACAGGATCATGAGCAAGCTGAACAACAAACGGCATATCACCACGGTTTATACTATGCTGTTTACCCTTCCGGGGATCCCCTCCGTGTATTACGGTTCCGAGTGGGGCATCGAAGGCGCCCGGACCTCTACCTGTGACGATATGCTGCGTCCGGCCATTGCCCCGGAGCAGTTTGCAAAGCTTCACAATGATCTGACCGATCACATCGGAAGGCTGGCAAAGCTGCACCGGCAGCATCCAGCTCTCTGCACCGGTATGTACCGGGAGCTTCTGCTGACCAACCGGCAGTATGCCTACGCCCGCTCCCTGGATGAGGAGCACATCATCACCGCCGTCAATATTGATGAAAACGGGGCTTTCCTCTCTTTCCGGCTGCCCATGGGCGGAAAAGAAGCGGTGGATCTCGTTTCCGGTGAAAAAATCGCGATTGATAACGGCTGTCTGAACCTTGCTTTGGATGGCTGTGAAAGCAAAATATTAAAGATTGTGGGGTAATCCTATGGAGAAAACAACGGGGTTTATCACAGAAACCGACTGCTACCTGTTTGGAGAAGGTACGCACTATGAAATTTACGAGAAGCTGGGCGCTCATCCGATGGCCAGGAACGGCAAAAAGGGGGTTTATTTTGCCGTATGGGCTCCCCATGCTGTCTCCGTATCCGTAACCGGCGAGTTTAACGGCTGGTCTGAGGACAGTCATCCGATGACACCCATCGGCACCTCCGGCATCCATGAGCTTTTCACCTCCGATGCCAAACCGGGCGGCCTTTACAAATACGTCATCACCACACAGACCGGCAATAAGCTTTACAAATCAGATCCCTATGCCTCCTGGGCGGAGCTTCGTCCCGGCACGGCTTCCCGGATCTGTCCCGCCTCATCCTTCCGCTGGAAGGATGACCACTGGATGGAAAAGAGAGAAAAAAGCCAGATGACCCAGGCTCCTCTGTCCATTTATGAGATCCATCTGGGCTCCTGGAGAAAAAAGGGAGAGGAGTCCCTGAACTACCGGGAACTGGCCGTGGAACTGGCATCCTACATAAAGGAGATGGGTTATACCCATGTGGAACTGATGGGACTTCTGGAATATCCCTTCGACGGCTCCTGGGGCTATCAGGTAACCGGCTACTTTGCCCCCACCTCCCGCTATGGAACTCCTGACGATTTCAAATATTTCGTGGATTATATGCACCGGAAGGGCATCGGCGTGATCCTGGACTGGGTTCCTGCCCACTTCCCCAGAGATGCCCACGGACTGGCTGATTTTGACGGCAGTCCCCTCTATGAATATGCCGATCCCAGGAAGGGCGAGCATCCTGACTGGGGCACAAAGATTTTTGACTACGGCAAGCATGAGGTCTCCAACTTTCTCATTGCCAGCGCCCTTTTCTGGGTAGAAAAATTCCATGTGGACGGTCTCCGCGTGGATGCGGTCGCTTCCATGCTTTATCTGGATTACGGCAAACAGGACGGCCAGTGGGTAGCCAACCAATACGGCGGCCATGAAAACCTGGAAGCCATCGAGTTTTTCAGACATCTGAACAGCATCATGGGAAAACGGAATCCCGGCGCCATGGTCATTGCCGAAGAATCCACTGCCTGGCCCAAGGTCACAGACGAGGCTAAAAACGGCGGCCTGGGCTTTACCTTCAAGTGGAACATGGGCTGGATGCACGATTTCCTGGAATACATGAAGCTGGATCCCTATTTCCGGAAGTTCAACCATAATAAGATGACCTTCGGCATGACCTATGCCTGCAGTGAAAACTTTATCCTGGTACTCTCCCACGATGAGGTGGTTCACCTGAAATGCTCCATGTTAAACAAGATGCCCGGCTATCCGGCGGACAAGTTCGCCAACCTGAAGACAGCCTATACCTTTATGATGGGCCATCCCGGCAAAAAGCTTCTGTTTATGGGACAGGAGTTCGGACAGCTGAGAGAATGGAGCGAGGAACGGGAGCTCGACTGGTTCCTCTTAAAGGAGCCGCTTCACAAAGATTTGCAGAATTACTTCCGCGATCTGCTTCATCTGTATAAAAAATACCCCGCCTTCTACGGCAGGGATTACGACTGGAACGGCTTTGAGTGGATCAACTGCGACGATGCTGACAGAAGCATTTTCAGCTTCGTGAGAAAGAGCCCCACCCGCCGCAACAATCTGCTTTTCATCTGCAATTTCACTCCCGTGGAGCGAAGTGATTACAGGGTCGGCGTACCCAAAAAAGGAAACTATACGCTGCTTCTGGACAATGACCACGGTCTGCTGGAAAAGAAGGAGCAGAAGGTCTTCACAGCAGAGAAGAAGGACTGCGACGGCAGAAGCTATTCCTTCGCTTATCCTCTTCCTCCTTACGGGACTGCAATTTTTAAATATTAAAATTATACCGCCGAAAACGGGCTTCCCCGTACATTCGGCGGTATTTAATCTTTATTTTGCATAATTTTCGAAAAAATTCTTCAAATTGGTGAGGGCCCGCACCAGAAGCTTCGTTTCCTCCGGATCCAGCCCTTCCACCAAAGCCTCCGTCATCTTCCGATGGAACTCGGCGTGGTGCCTGTAAGCCAGCTTGCCCTTGGCCGTCAGCATAATATAAACGACCCGCCTGTCCCGCTCGCTGCGTTCTCGCTTCACATACCCCTTCTTCACCAGGCTGTTCATGGATATGGTCAATGTACCGGTGGTCACATGGAGCTGCTTTGCAATGGCTGACATGTTTTTCGGCGTCCCGATCCCGATGGCTTCGATCACATGCATATCGTTGTTGGTAATATCCTGAAAGCTTTCGGTGATAATGGCCTTTTCCTCGATATCCATAATCTCATTGAACAAGCTCACCAGGATATGATTGAAGGTATCATAGCTGTCCATTTCCCCACCTCCCCGCATATATAATATAGACTATCACAATCCCCAAAAAATCACAAGCGCCTGGCATCAATATTATGGATCCGGTCATTTACCGCATCTACCAGCCGTCTCATGAGGACCAGAAACGGCCAGGCTGCTCCGAGGATGATCCCAAGGATCATCAGCTGGAAAAGGGTAAGGCTCACCAGCGAATACAGCACCGGTCCCAGAATAATAATATTGATTCCCATCAAAAGAGCCATGGAGCTCCAGATGGCAAACCGCTTTCTGTCAAAGGGCATACACACCTGCGCCAGCACCAGAATGCCCACAAAGCCCACGGCTGCGCCGGCCATGGTGTTCATGACCCCCGTTGTCCAGCCCATGACGGTACAAACAACAGAAACGACCAGCACTGCTGCCACATTGGTCAGTCCGCCCGGAAGTGCCTTCACTGCCACATTGTAAATAAACCGGCCCCGGATCAGCTCCTCATTTGGTTCCAGAGCAAGCAAAAATGAAGGAACACCGATGGCAAACATTCCGATCATGGTAAGCTGAATGGGCATCAGCGGATAAGGGAACGGAATAAAAAGCAGAATGACCGTGAGAACGAAGGAAAAAATATTTTTCACCAGAAAAAGAGCTGCCGCCCGCTCGATATTATTGATCACGCGGCGTCCCTCAGCCACTACCCGCGGCATGGCCGAAAAATCCGAATCCAGAAGAACCAGGTGGGCCGCCTGGCAGGCTGCGTCGCTGCCGGATGCCATGGCCACGCCGCAGTCGGCATCCTTGAGAGCCAGCACATCGTTGACCCCGTCGCCGGTCATGGCCACCGTGTGGCCTCCGGCCTTCAGAGCCTTCACAAGCTCCCGCTTCTGCTCCGGCGTCACTCTTCCGAATACGGTATAAGCCTCTGCCGCCCGGGAAAGCTCTTCCTCCGATTTAAGGCTCCTGGCGTCCACAAACCGGTCCGCTCCGGAAATTCCCACCTGTTCGGCGATTCTGGAAACTGTCATGGGATTGTCTCCGGAGATCACTTTGACCGTGACTCCCTGGCTTTCAAAATACCGGAAGGTCTCCTCCGCATTTTCCCGTATGTTGTTGGCAATGACGATCAATGCCAGCGGAACTGTCTGTCCCGTGAGGGTTTTCCCCTCCTCAGGGCTTCCCCTGTACTCCGCCGCCAGAATTGCCCGTTCTCCCCGCTCCTCACAGCTCTTCAGCCGGCGGGAAAGTTCCTCCTCCCCGTCCAGCGCGTTCCCCATGAGCACCTCCGGTGCTCCCATTACAAAGGTCCCCTGTTCTTCAAAGGTAACTGCGCTCCATTTTGTTTTTGACTGGAAGGGAATCGCCCGGAGTACCCTCCAGGGGCAGAACGGCTTTTCTTCCTCCAGGTCTCTGCAGTACCGCTCCATGGCCATGGCTGTCTCGTTGTCCATCTCCAGAGCTCCGCAATAAGCGTATAAAAAACGGCTAATAAAAGCCTCTCCTCTTTCTTCATTAAGGCAGACGACCCCGGACACCTGCATTCTGGGCTCCGTAATGGTGCCGGTCTTGTCCACACAGAGCACATCCACCCGTGCCAGAGTCTCAACACAGCTCATCTCATGGACGACCGTGTTTCCCTTTGCCAGCCGCATGACGGAAAGCGCCAGCGCCACACTGGTAAGGAGGTAGAGCCCTTCCGGTATCATTCCCACCAGAGCCGCAATGACAGCCACCGTGGCTCCCCCGATATCAAAGCCGAGGATCCAGTGCTGCTTCCAGAACAGCAGAAGACCCATGGGAACCAGGGCAACGGCGATCACCCGGAGTATTTTATCAAGGGAATTCATCATCTCCGATTTCTTCCCGAAGCCTTTTTTTCTGGCCTCCACCGTGAGTCGGGAAGCGTAGGAATCCGCTCCCACATGGGTCAGTCTTGCCAGACAATGTCCCGACAGAATAAAGCTGCCCGATTTAAGCTCCGATCCCGGTTTTTTGTATACTGCATCAGCCTCGCCGGTGATCAGCGCCTCGCTGGCTCTTGCTTCCCCTTCTATCACCACAGCATCCGCCGGTATCTGGGCGCCGGCCTGAAAGATCACCATATCATCCTGTACAAGCCCGTCAGATGGGCACTCAAATTCCTGCCCATCCCGGATCACAGGGTACTGCGCCTGAGCCACCAGAGAAAGCCGGTCCACCACCCGTTTGGAACGAAGCTGCTGGACAATGCCGATCACTGCGTTCACAATGACGGCGACGAGAAACAGCATCTGCTTATAATGACCCACAAGGATCAGGCAGGCTGCCAGCACCGCAAATATAAAATTGAAAAAAGTAAAGATACTGCCCGCCACGATCTGCCCCACTGATTTGGACGGGGTCTCCACCGGCAGATTCCGCAGTCCCTTCGCCATCCGCTCCTGCACCTGGGCCGACGAAAGTCCTGTCGTTCCATATCTGCCGCCCTTTCCGTTTGACTCCGACATCCCTTGTCCTGCCGCCCCCTTTTTCACGCCCTGTTTTGCAGCCATTCTTCTGCAAAGCGCTCTTCATGCTTTACATTCTTTACATGCTTTACGTGTTGTGCCCATTATAGCATTTTCCCCCAAAAAAGCACAAGAACAACCGCTTTTTCGACAAATATTTCTTGCCCAAAGAAAGGCCTGCCTATATAATTAATTCATGTCTATTACATTTGAGAAAGAGGAAACGATATGTATCTGGAAATTCTGAAGCTTGTACTTGTTTTTTTCATTATTATCGGGATCATGTGGTTGAAAAAACCGCTTTCCATAGCAGTTGCCGCAGCCTCCGTGGCCGCCGTCCTGCTCTTTCAGCTTCCTGTTTCCACTGCTGCCACGGCGGTGAGGGACGGCGCTCTGTCCTCATCGACCATCGAAGTACTCCTTGTGCTCTATACCCTGACCTATCTGCAGCGGATGATGGAGGACAGAAAAAACCTGAGCAATGCACAGCTGGCCATGAACGGACTGTTCAACAACCGGCGCATCAATGTCTCCATTGTCCCCTTTATTCTGGGAATGCTCCCTGCCGCCAGCACCGTCATCATCTGCGGCCCCATTGTGCGGGGCAGCGTGGGAGATGAGCTTACCACCGAGGAAAAGGCCTGCATCACCTCCTATTTCCGCCATATTTCCGAAAGCTTTCTCCCCACCTACACGACGATCTTCATTGCCATCACCCTGTCCGGCGGACGGGTAACGACCTCCTCCTTCATCCTTGCCATGATCCCCATGGTAATCCTTCTGTTTGCAGTCGGCTGGATCGTTTACCTGCGAAAGATTCCCAAGGACAGCGGTATTGTCCCGGACAAGCCAAAAGCCTTTTACTGGAAGCTTCTCGTAAAAAGCATCTGGCCCATTGCCCTTGCCATTGTCCTGATCCTTTTTTTCAGGCTGCGGGTGCCCCTCGCCGTGCTGATCTGTATTGTTGTCAACATTTTTGTGAACAGATTCCGCCCGGCGGAGCTGATTTCCTTTCTGCGCACCGCCTTTGAACCGAAGCTTCTGATCAGCAGCCTTCTGGTGATGATTTTTAAGGAAATTCTGACCGCCACCGGAGTGGTCACTGTGATGCCGGCGTTGTTTTCCTCCCTGCCGATTCCGTCCTTCCTGATCTATGCGCTGATTTTCTTCTTCTCCGCAGTGGTCGCCGGAAACCAGGCCGCCGTTATCCTCTGCATGCCCATGGCCATGGCTTCCCTTGCGCCGGGCGCACCCGGACTGGCCCTTTTCGTCCTGCTCATGAGCATTGACTATGTGGCCATGCAGATCTCACCGGTCCATGTCTGCCTTACCCTGTGTGCAGAAGATTACGGCGTCTCTTTAAGCAAAATGATCAAGAAGACGCTGCCCCTGGTAACGCTCTTTACTCTGGCGGTGTTCGTCTACTACGGTATTCTGACCGCTCTCGGGTTCTGATAAAAACGGCGTATCGGCAGCTTCAAAGCCATCCGATACGCCGTTCTTTTTTTATTTTCTATTTATCCCAAAGCCTCGGTTCATAGCCAAGCTCTTCGAGGAGCTTCATATCCTGCTCTATGGTGATCCCCGCCGTTGTCAGCATATCGCCGGAAATGGCGGCGTTAGCCCCGGAACAGAAGCAGGCCCGACCCTTGTCGGGCAGAAGTCCCCGGCCGCCTGCCAGCCGGATGGATGCATCCGGTACCAGGAACCGGAACACAGCTACGATCCTTCTCATATCGTCGCCGGTCAGACGCCGGTTGTGTTCATAGGGAGTTCCCGGAATGGGATTCAGCATATTCACCGGAATGGAGCGAACTCCCAGCTCCCGGATCGTCAGTACCATATCGATCCGGTCCTCCATGGTCTCTCCAAGCCCCATGATGCCGCCGCTGCATACACTCATCCCGGCCGCCCGGGCTGCTTTTATGGCAGCTATCTTGTCGTCAAAGGTGTGGGTGGTGCAGACCTGAGGGAAATAGGCTCTCGAGCTTTCCAGATTATTGTGGACCCGCTCTGCCCCGGCTTCCTTGAGGCGCCTGTACTGTTCCTCGTTCAGAAGCCCGAAGGAGACGCACACGGCAATCCCCGTCTTTTCCTTAATATCGCGGATGCTCTCGCACATCCTGTCCACTTCCCGGTCGGACAGCCGTTTCCCCGACGTGACAATGGAATACCGGAGCACCCCTCTGTCATCGTTGTATTTCGCCTGCTCTGTGATCTCCTCTGTGGAAAGCAGCGGATATTCCTCCGCCCCTGTATGATAAAAAGCAGACTGGGCGCAGTATTTACAGTCCTCGGAACAGCGCCCGCTCTTCCCGTTGATAATCGTACAGATGTCAAAGCCATTGCCGCAAAAATGCCGTCGGATCTCATCGGCTGCTTTGCTTAGCTTCGAAAGCGGCTGCTCTGCCAGCCAAAGGGCTTCCTCCTTCCCAATGAGTTCCCCGTTCAGCACCCGCTGCTTCATTTTCTGCAGCTCCTGGTCCTGAAGCGCTGTATTGTTCTGCAAATCCATATTCCGGTCTTCCTTTCTGCAAATGATTTTCCTCTTCACACTATAAAAATATTTTTACAGATTGTCAACCGTTTTTATAATAAGGTTTACAAAATCTGTCCCAGATACCCGGAACCGATTCCCAGCACCGCTGCCAGAACAATGACCAGAATTGGATGGACCTTCTTAATGATCATAATGAGCGCTGCCGCAAAGATCACCAGAGAGCAGACAAAGCCGTAATCGATCCCCTGAAAAGCGGAAAAGCCGTCAGCAAAAAATACGGTCTGTCCCACAGAGATCACCGCCGAACCGATGAGACCGATCACTGCCGGTTTCAGACCCGACATGGCGCCTGCTACGATCTTACTGCTCTTAAACCGTGCAAAGCACTTTGCCACCAGGAGAATGATCACAAAGGAAGGAAGGGTCACTCCCAGCGTAGCGCAGAGTGCCCCCGGCAGCCCGGCGGTCTCCATGCCCACATAGGTAGAAATATTGACTGCAAAGGGCCCCGGCGTGGATTCACTGACTGCGACAAAATTGACCAGTTCCTCCATGGAAAGCCACCCGTGGGCCTGAACCTCCGTCTGAATAAAAGGAAGCATGGCGTAGCCGCCTCCAAAGGTAAAGGCTCCGATCTTTAAAAATGTGAAAAACAATTCCAGATAGATCATTTCCGCGCCCTCCCCGAAACAACTGCTGTGGATAAGAGGCCTGCCGCCGCGCAGCCGAGAATGATATACAATACATCCACCTTAAGAAACGCCGCCGCCACAAAGGCAGCTGCCGCGATCACATAGGACATCGGCTTCTTCGGACACTGCTTGTACATGCTCCAGAAGGCCTTGAGGATCAGGGCCAGAACTCCTGCCCGGATTCCGTTGAAGGCGTACTGTACCGCCTGCATATGCTGAAACTCCTTAAGGACGAGGGAAATCGCCGCGATCATAAGAAACGAAGGCAGCACTACCCCGAAGGTAGACGCAAAAGCCCCCCAAAAGCCTGCCACCTCGAAGCCCACAAAGGTAGCCGAATTGATGGCAATGGGACCCGGGGTCGATTCGGCAATGGCCACAATATCCAGAATATCCTTGTCCTCGATCCAGCGGCGCTTCGTCACCGCTTCCTTCTGGATCAGCGGGATCATGGCATAGCCGCCGCCGAAGGTGAAGGCACCGATCTTCAGAAAGGTAAGAAACAACGCACCGATCTTTTTTCGTTTTTCTTTCATTTTCGCAGTTCCTCTCACAGGATGATTTCGCTTCCGCTATTTATTATACTCAAATCCCGGACATTTTCAAACTTCATTTGATAAAAGCGTCCTGCGGCGACTGTTCTTGTACTTTTCTCTCTCCATATGCTATAATCAAGCTACAAAAATGATCGTTCCCCAAAGAGCGATCCGGGAAGGAGTGTTACTATGAGAGAGACGCTCTACAGCAGATTGCGTGCCGAATTCAGTGCCGGCGACCGTGAAAAAAATGAAGGGCTTGCTTCGCCGGAGGATGTGCTCCGCTTCGACGATATTCTTTATGACACCGCGGACCCTGACTGGAACAGGCTTGATGTCTATCTGCCGAAATATAAAAAGGGACCTTTTCCGGTGATCATCAGCGTCCATGGAGGCGCCTGGGTCTATGGCTGCAAGGAAGGGTACCAGTATTATTGCATGAGTCTGGCGCAGTACGGCTTTGCCGTAGTGAATTTCAGCTACCGTCTTGCTCCGGAGCACCCGGTCACTGACGAGCTTGTGGACACGGATCACGTTGTCAAATGGGTTCTCGGCCATTGCGGGGAATATCAGCTGGATGCAGAACGGATTTTTATGGTGGGAGATTCCGCCGGCGGAAATCTGGCTGCCATCTATGCAGGCATCTGCACCAATCCGGGCTTTGCAGCCCGCTACTCCATAAAACCGCCGGAGGACTTTGCTCCTCTGGCCCTGGGACTCAACTGCGGGGTTTTTGATCTGTTTATGGAGGTGGTCGATGGCGAAAGCAATACCCGGGATATCCTGAGAGAGATCTTCCACACAGAGGACCCGGTGGAATTTCTTCCGCTTCTCAACGCCATTGACGGCCTTTCGGCAAAGTTTCCCCCGGTCTGCCTGATCACGGCAGAGCAGGATTTTCTCCGCCCCCAGTCCCACCGGATGAAAGAGGCGCTGGATTCCTTCGGAATTCCCTGCCTGCTTTACGACTGTGTGGGAAGAAAGGTTCCCCTGTGGCATGATTTTCACACCCACATGAAGGAGGAGGAAGCCCGCGAGGTCAACGAAAAACAATGCAACTTTTTCCTGGACATCGCCGGCCGGCGGCGTCCCTGATCTGCATTTAATTTCCCGTCGGAATGATTTTGATTGTTTAAGGAGGCTTTTATGGGACTGTTTTCATTGAAATCCATGAAAGAAAGAGAAGAGGCCACCGAAAAACGGTGGCCGACCATTCGCAGTGTACGCTTTAAAAAATATTCAGAAGGCTATGAATTTTATCAGATTCCCCGCGGAAACGGCCGCTCCGGAACCAGAACGGTTTCCGTCTACGTCGGCGACTATTATTCCGTGCCCTTAAGCTCGTCCCAGTGGTACGGTCTGCGGGCTCTGTATGCCCTTTTGCTCCTTGGCTCCGCCGCTCTGTTTCTGTTCTGCGGCACCCGCCGCATCTCCTTCAATCTGACCTGGTACGCGGCGATCCTGGAGCTCCCGACCATTTTCCTTTACCTGTATCTGCTGGTGGTTCTCTTTTATTACACCATCGCGCCAAAGAAAATGACGGTCTATGACTACCGCACCACGTCTCTGCGTCTGCAGAAGTTCTGTCTGTTTCTGATGGCGATCTTACTGGCAGACACTGCTGCCGCTGTCCTGCACCTGTGTTTCAACGGCTTTGCCGAGGCATCCTCCACCCTGCTCAGCGCCGGAGGATTTCTGATCTCTGCCGTCCTGATCGATGTGATCAACCGGGTCGAAAAGACGCTGCCCTATGAAAAAGAAAAGAGTCAGGACAAGGCGCCGGAAAACGGGAAAAAAGTGATCTGTTAAATCACGTTTTCCTGCTGCCGGTATCTGACCATCATCTCCGCGAAGATCTGTCCATTGGTGGGCGGTGTGAAGGTGACGGCATTCGCTCCCGCTTCAATGGTTCTTCGAATACTCTCATCGTTGCCGCCGCCGGTGGCAATGATGGGCAGCTCCGGAAATTCCTTTCTGATGGAAGCTACGATCTCCGGCGTTTTTGCGGCTCCGGAAACATTGATGATCGAAGCGCCGCTCTCCACTCTTTTTCGAATGTCAGTCCGTTCGGACACCACCGTCACGATGATGGGAATCTCAATTTTTCTTCTCAGGTATTCCAGAGTCTCATTGGGCGTCGGCGCATTGACCACCACGCCGTGGGCTCCCAGAAATTCCGCGTCCTCAGCCAGATTGGTGACCCGCTTCCCCGTCGTAGTGCCGCCTCCTACTCCGCAGAACACCGGAAGGCCGGATGCATTGATCAGCGCCTGGCTGATGATGGGCTGCGGTGTAAAAGGATAGACCGCCAGCACTGCATCTGCATTGCAGTTTCGGATGATCGCAATGTCAGTCGTAAAGACCAGCGATTTGATCAGCTTTCCGAAAATGCGGATCCCGCTGGCCTCCTCGATCACCTTCGGCACAAGCACCATGTGTTTTCTTAAATTTCCTTCTATGGTCGGTATATATTTATCTTCCATCGGATTCCTCCTCTCGCCTCTGCGATTTCGTTCTCTTTTAAACGGTTTTATTTTAAACCATTTAACAACAAAAAGACCGATGTGTCAAGATCTTCCCGGCTTTCTTTAGAAAAAATTTATGATACATACAAAATCATTGCTTCAGGGAACACAAAAAAAACACCGTCCCCGGTGCTCTTTTCGTCATCGAAAACAGTGCTTTCAGTGCGCCGCCAGGGGCTCGAACCCTGGACACCCTGATTAAGAGTCAGGTGCTCTACCAACTGAGCTAGCAGCGCAAATCTTGTCCGTGCCCGTGAGGCTTGTCTCTTGAGCACGAACATTATTATAGCTCATAGTTTTTATAATTGCAAGCAGTTTTTTAAAATTTTTTAATTTTTTTGTTATCATTTTTTATCAGGGCTTTTTATCCAGCAGCTCCTGGATCTCTTTCAGGGATTTCTGCACCTTAAGGGCCTTCCTGTCCAGATTCTTTTTGTCACAGCATATCCGGGAAAGCTTTTCCTGAAAACTCATCCTTCTTTTCACAACGGCGCCTCCCGCCGGGGCTTCTTAGTACCATACTATGCAGAAGGCTTTCTCCTGACTCCCTCAGATTTCCTTACAGCCTGCCGTCAGCTTGCAGATGGGCTGCCCCTTCTCTGAAAACTTCTGCTCATACTCCGTCATCACGTTTCCGCGGCACAGGTCCTCCTCATGATGGAGATCAAAGGTATGGGAAAGAAGCTCCCAGCCTCTCGTCCCCTTTACGGACTCCAGGGAATATTCAAAGAGATCCCGGTTGTCAGTCTTAAATTCCAGGATTCCGCCCTCTTTCAGGATCTTTTCGTACCGTTCCAGAAATACCGGCGAGGTCAGGCGTCGTTTCGCGTGGCGTGCCTTGGGCCAGGGATCCGAGAAATTCAGATACAGTCTGTCGATCTCCCCCGGTGCGAAGAAGTTTTCCAGATATTCTGCCTGCACATTCAAAAACCGCACATTGGGCATCTCCGGTACCCCCTCCAGCTTCTGCACTGCCCGTACCAAGACACTGGCATACATTTCCACGCCGATATAATTGATTTCCGGATGGAGCGATGCAAGCTCCAGGAGAAAACGGCCCTTGCCCATCCCGATCTCCATTCGGATAGGATTCCCGTTTCCGAAAACTTCCTTCCAGTTTCCCCGGTGAGCTTCCGGCTCCTCCACCACATAGGTGCTCTCAGCCAGAACATCTCTGGCTCCTTTTACATTTCGCAGTCTCATTTCCTGTTTTCCTCTCAATTATAGATTTATTTCAGGTCTTTTTCCCCACTTTTCGCCGGAAATCCCGGATTTTGGCGGGATTTACTTGCCACCGGAGGCTTTTTCCATTATAATCTAATTCAAATAGTATCATTTTTATAAGGAGTAGTCTATAAATGAAAAAACTATCCCGGGTATTTTGTCTGCTTCTTGCAGCATTATGCCTCTTTTCTGTTGTTTGCGGCAAAGCCGGCAGGACTGCCCTTGCTGCCCAGGAGGACGCCGGTGCTTCTGTTGCGGCAGAGACTCCCAGCTTTGATACAGAACCTGCAAGCCTGGCCGAATGGCCTTCCGGTCCCGCCCTCCAGGCGGAAGCCGGTATTCTCATGGATGCCAGGACTGGCACGGTCCTTTTCGGACAGAATGCCGACGAAAAGCTTTATCCGGCCAGCATCACCAAGCTGATGACCGCACTTTTAGTTCTTGAAAACTGTTCTCTTTCTGAAGTGGTGACTTTTTCCCACGATGCTGTTTTCAGCATTGAGGCAGATTCCAGCCATATTTCTGTCACCGACGGCGAACAGCTGACCGTAGAGCAGTGCATGTATGCCCTTCTCATAAAGTCTGCCAACGAAGTCGCCAACGGTCTGGCCGAGCATGTAGCCGGATCCATGGATGCCTTTGCCGAAATGATGAATGCCCGCGCAGCTCAGCTGGGCTGTACCAACACCCATTTTGTCAATGCCCACGGTCTCCACGACGAAAATCATTATACCACCTGTCACGATATGGCTCTCATTATGAAAGAGCTGATCCGCAATGACACATTCATTCAAATTTCCTCCGCAGATCGTTACACCATAGACCCCACCAACAAAAACCCGGAGGCCCGTTATCTGGTGCAGAGCCATAAGATGCTTGCCGAGTCCGAATACACCTATGAGGGGGCTGTGGCCGGAAAAACAGGCTATACGCCTGAGGCCGGCAACACGCTGGTAACCTATGCCGTCCGCGGAAATACGGAACTCATTGCCGTTTCCATGAAATCCAACTGGAAGCATTATGAGGATACCATCGCCATGTTCGATTTCGGCTTCAGCAATTTCACGGCCTACAACATGGCTGACGAGGGACACACCACGATAAACAAGGATGATTTTCTCTCCTCCTCCCAGGGCGTTTTCGATACCACAGCGGCTTCCCTGGAGCTCTCCGATGACAGCTGGGCGATCCTGCCCAATTCGATCAGTCCGGAAAACCTGGAAAGCACCCTGATCCTCAATACCTCATCCGGCTCCAATGTGGTGGCAAACATCACCTATTCCTACCAGAATGCCCCCCTGGGCTATGGTACCCTTCTGCTCATCGACAACGGAAAGAAGCACTTCGATTTCAAGGAGCATGAAACTGCCGAGGAATCGGTGTCCCCTGTCGGTATGGAAAAGCCGTCCTCCAACGGCACGCTCTTTATCAACATCTGGCTCGTCGCGATCATTGCCGCCGCCATCCTGTTTCTGATCCTTCTGGTCGTCTTCATCCGGAAGCGGAAAAGGAGACGAAAGAGCATTATCCGCGTCCGCAATGCCAGAAAAGAGATCCGCAGACGGCGGAAACGGCTCCGCGGAAGGGCCAAATACCGGGATGATCATCTGGATTTTTAATACGTCCATACAGCAAGCCGTGTTCGATCACACGGCTTGTTTCTTTTCCCTTTTCTTTTTCTCAAGCTCCTTTTTCTTCTGGCGCACTGCCTCCGCGCCCTCCTCGGAAACAAGCTTTCTCGTTTTCACTGCAAAGATACCGCCGCGCTCCGCCTTTTTCAGCCTCAGCTTCCCCTTCATGTATCCGTGCTCCGGACAAAGGGCCAGACAGAGATAATTTTTTCCGTTCCCGGAAAACCACCGGATCTTTTTCCGCAGGCTGCGGCCGCAGACATAGCACCTGGAGGAAAGGACCTCCCGGTCCGACAGAAGCTCCTCCTTGCCGGCAAATATCCTGGAAACATCCTTGGCGTAAGATGCAAATATCAGGTGAAGCTCCTCCTCCTTTTTCTCCGGAGGCCGGAAATAATCAACGGATACATACTGCTTTACCGCCTCCCAATCCATTTTCTGCAGGATCTTTACGGTATAAAGCGTATCGTCAATGGCCCGGTGGAAGGGGATATCCTCCTCGATCTCCAGGTATTCCACCGCGTCTCTCAGCGAACGGCGGCTTTTTCCGTCCTCATAAAGAATACTGAACAGCTTCTGCACATCGTAATAGAGGAGCGGCTTTTTCATGGAATTCTTCACCCAGAAAAAATTGAGATTCCGCTGAAGCTCCGTCAGATCCATGGAGCCCCAGGTACACATCATGTAGTCGTCGCCGCACCAGCGGAAGAAATCCTCCGCCACTGCCTTAAAGCTTCTGGCCTTCGCCAGCTCTTCCATCTCCAGATGAAGGATCTCCTTCGTTTTATGATGAAGCTGCCGGTAAACGGCCGGTTTTATGACCTCATCAAACTGACTGAGGACAGTCATGGACTCATCCAGCTTCACAGCGCCGATCTCAATGATCTCAAAGGGCATGCCTCTGCGCTCTCCCGCCTTTCCCCGCGGGCTCTGATTCCATTCCAGATCCAGCACAATATACTCCATACCCTTTCACCGCCTTTCTGCCCTCTTTCGCATATTCGTTTTTCATTCTACCACAATCAGGGCGGCGGCGCAATTTCAAACTTTCCCTTCCATTGACTTTACCGTTTTTTTCCTTTATGATGAATGCAAAGGAGGAGTTCGCCATGAATTTTAAGGATCTTGATACCCCCGCACTTTTGATCGACCGGGAAATCATGCTGGATAACATTCGTTTCGTTCAGGATTTCGCAGACAGACATCACGTGGCCCTGAGGCCCCACACCAAGACCCACAAAATACCGGAGCTTGCGAAGCTTCAGATGGCTCACGGTGCCTGCGGCATTGCAGTGGCAAAGGTCGGAGAGGCCGAGGTGATGGCTGCTCACGGCCTCACAGATATTTTCATCGCCAACGAGATCGTCGGCCGCCGGAAATGGGAGAGGATCCGCGAACTGGCAAAGACGGTCCGGATTTCTTTCGGAATCGATACCCCCTGCCAGGTGGAGGGGATCGAGGAGGTTTTCGCTGATGCCGAAAAGCCGGCCGAGGTGCTCATCGAAATCGAAGTCGGAGAAAACCGCTCCGGTATCGTGGAAGAGGCAGATTTCGAGACTCTTCTCAACACCATCCGGCGCTGCCCCCACGTTCATCTCAAGGGACTGTTTTCCCATGACGGCAATACCTACAGCGCAAAGGATGTGTCTGCCTGCCGGGAGCTGTCCATCGGCGCCCAGAAGCGTACCCTCCGGTTTGCCCACCTGGCAGAAGAATCGGGAATGCCCTGTGAGGTCATAAGCTACGGCGCGACCCCCACCATTATGAACGATGTACCTGTTCTGGACGGTATCACTGAGCTTCGTCTCGGTACCTACATTCTCATGGATGCAGGACAGGGCCACGCCATCGGAACTCTGGACCGCTGTGCGGCCACCGTCCTCACCACCGTGATCAGCCGCCCCACCGAGGAGCGGGTAATCCTTGACGTGGGCGCCAAAGGACTGACCATGCAGACCCGCACGGAAGGCATCTGTACCACACCGGGAAAGGGCACCCTTCTCGATTATCCCGATGTCCACATTGACAGAATGTTTGACGAGCACGCCATCATCTTAAACAGGGACTTCCGGGAGCAGATTTCCGTCGGAGACAAGATCCGCGTCATCCCCGTCCACATCTGCCCGGTTTGCAATCTTTATGACACGGCCTATCTCATTTCCGGTCAGGAGGTGGTGGAGGAGCTGTCCATCGCCTGCCGAGGAAAGCTTCAATAACCAAAAATGGACAGGAAAAAGGACTCTTTTTGCAGACTTCCTTTTCCTGTCCGTTTTTTATCCATGGAGCGCCGACACGTTTTATTTCACAAACCTGTCTATGGCCCGGGAAAGCTCTTCCAGAGCTTCATGATCTCCCGATTCCACCGCATCCACAATGCAGTGCTCAATATGATCCTGCAGGATCACCTTGCCTGTGTTATTGATGGCGGATTTCACCGCCGACAGCTGTATCAGCACCTCACTGCAGTCGCGTCCCTCCTCCACCATCCTCCGGATGGATTCCAGATGGCCGATGGCCCGGGAAAGCCGGTTTAACACCGCTTTGGTATTTGTATGAACATGGGGATGGGCGCCATGAGAATGCCCATCGTGGCTGTGATCACCATGGCTATGGACAATCACCTCCCCATTTTCTCCTATATGGGTATGGGTATGCATATTCTTTTCTTCCATCGAACCTGCCTCCTGTCTCATCAGCGATTCACTTCTCCTGCCGATAATTACCGACATTTTAACACAAATTCTCCGCCCCCACAAGCCCCCGCCCCGGTTATGTCCTCTTCCGGGCTTCGTCTGTTTTTTTCTGACACCGGTTGTACTCACTCCGAAAATTGTGCTATAATTTTGTGGACAAAAATTACAGCAGGAGGATATCGTTATGAAAATTGCTGTTTACAACTGCAGAGAGGATGAAGCCTCCCTTTTTGAAACATACGGAAAAGAGTACGATGTGGAGCTTTCCCTGTCCCCTCTTCCGCCGACTCCGGAAACGGCCAGCCTTGCCGAAGGCTGCGATGCTGTCGATATCATCACCACGCCGGTGGGCAGGGAGCTCATTGACATCTGGCACAGTTATGGAATCAAGGCCATTGCCACCAGGACTGTAGGCTATGAGCATGTGGATTACAAATATGCCGCAGAACTGGGCATTTCTGTTTCCAACGTAAGCTACACGCCCCACACCGTCGCCGAATATACGGTGATGGCTATGCTGATGTCCATCCGAAAAATGAAGACCATTCTCACCAGATACATGGGGCAGGATTTTTCCCTGAAGGATATTCGCGGAAAAGAGCTCTGCAATATGACGGTCGGCGTCATCGGTACCGGAAAGATCGGCGAGACTGTCATCAAAAATTTAAGCGGTTTCGGCTGCCGGATCCTGGCTTACGACATCTATCAGAAGGACAGTGTAAAAGCCCTTGCTGAATACTGTGACCTGGATACCCTCTACCGGGAGTCGGATCTCATTACCCTTCATACCCCGGCCACCGAAGAGACCTGTCACATGATCAATAAAAAAACCATCCATTCCATGAAGGATGGCGTCATTCTCATCAATATGGCCCGCGGCGTGCTCATCGAAACTGCGGACCTCATCGAAGCGCTGGAGAGCGGCAAGATTTCCGCCGCCGCCCTGGATGTGGTGGAGGGCGAAAGCGCCATTTATTATAAGGATTTCAAATATAAGCCCGTGGGCCACCACGAAATGGCCATTCTTCAGGCCATGCCCAATGTTCTCATGACACCCCATACGGCCTTCTTTACCGACGAAGCAGTGGGAGACATGGTTCGCTATTCCATTGAACACTGCGTAAATACAGTCCGAAACGGCAGATGACAGGAGATATTCATGATGGAACCCATAAATGACAGAAAAAAGCCGTCGGCCATGGACAGGGCGATCGCCTTCGTTTCTGAAATCTTTACCCCTACCCTTCCGGTCATCACGGCCGCCGGAATCCTGAAGGCTTTGATCCTTCTTCTTGCTTCTCTCGGTATTCTGAAGTCAGACAGCAGCACTTATTATATTTTTTCTTTTGTATCAAATGCAGGCTTTTATTTTCTTCCGTTCCTGCTGGCTTACTCCGCAGCCAAACGGTGCGGCGGCAATCCTTATCTGGCCATGTTTCTCACAGCCATCCTTTTCCACCCGGATTTCACCTCTTTGGTGGAAAATGGCGGCAGCCTGACCTTCCTCACGCTGCCTGTGACCATGAAACCCTACAGCTCCACCGTTATCCCCGCTTTTCTCATCGGATGGGGCTCCTCATTCGTGGAAAAGCATCTGAGGAAATGGCTTCCCGATATTATTTCCTTTTTTGCCGTGCCGCTTCTGACGACCCTGATCGTGGCTCCTCTCACGCTGCTTGTGCTGGGGCCTGTGGGCCTGATCATAGGGGACGCATTGAGCAACAGTCTGATCTTTATCCACGATAAGATCGGGTGGCCTGCGGTGGTCCTCCTGGCCGGACTGACCCCGCTTCTCGTGACGGCCGGCTTCGGTCTGGCGTTTCTCCCTCCGGCGCTGGCTTCCATTGAGACTCTGGGCTATGACGCCTTCAGTCGTCCGGCTTTTCTGACGGCAAATATTGCCATGGCCACCGCTGCCCTCGCCATATCCCTCAAATCAAAGCACCGCGAAACAAAAAGTCTGGCCCTTCAGTCTTCCGTTGTGGCCTATATGGGTATCACAGAGCCCTCCATCTACGGGCTTCTCCTTCCCCTCAAGCGGCCCTTCATCGCCAGTATCATCGGCTCCTCCATCGGCGGAGTCGTATCCGGTCTGACAGGGATCCGTTCCGTGGCCTACGCCTCGCCCAGCATTATCACTCTGCCGATCTTTCTGGGGGATACCTTCCCCTTCACTCTCCTTGCCGTGGCTGTCACCATTGCAGTGACCTTTGTCCTGACCTGGATCCTGGGCTTTGAGGACAAGGTTCTTCACGGCGAAGAGAAGCAGCAAAATACAGAATAGAGCAGACGAGATCCAATGAAAAGCATTTCCTCCGACAAGGAATAACTGCAGAAAAGCCAATTTTTTAAAGCAGTATTTATATTATACTCCCAAAGGAGTATAATATTAGCGGAAATGGAGATGTTAGGATTATGAAACGAACACAACTCATAAAAATCAAACGCCAGACATCAGGGTAATATTATCTTCCCTGATATTTGGCGTTTGTTTGTTATAACTGATAAACTCTCACCGCATTATCATGCAAAATCATTTTTCCGATTTTGTTGGCATAGGTTTCTGTGAAACAGCCATCTGTAACGTATTCCTGTAACACCTCGGATAGTACCCTTTTAAAATAATTTGCCGCAAACCACGACTGGTCAGCATACCCGCCTCCGTCAGACCCAAACATGATCTTATTGTGCGGGCAAACGTCCAGTATTTTCCTGAATTCACCTTCAACAGCTCTGCCAAGATAGGAAACGGTAGATGAAATATCAGTATAAACCCCCGGATAATTTGCTGCAAGAAAGGCTGCCTCATATCCATACGGAAATCCCGCATGGACAATCACAATCTTTGTTTTGGACGCCAGTCCCGTATTCAGCAGTTCATAAAGGTCATTGGGATTCATGAGCCGCAAATCGCAGGCCGGCGGATCGCCAACTCCTGTGTGTATCTGGAATGCAATGCGATATTTTTCCGCAAGCTCCAGTCCATGATATACCATATAATCCCGAAAGGCTTTATCCTCCCTTCCCGGCAGATATTTCCCACGATAAGCAGACTCAAAATTCTTTTTTGCTTTTTCATAGGATACTGCTTCCCACTTTATTCCGGTATAATATCCTACTACTGTTTTAATTCCTACTGTCTTGTGTGTCCTGACATGCTCTTCCACATAGGAATCAAAGGCATTGATCATGTCTTCAAAAGACATATCATAACGGTAAAGATACCGATCACAGGTCGTTTCGATTCTGATCATATCATAGATATCGCAAACCGGTCCTGCTGCGTCTTCAAACACTTTAAATTCATCTGCCGTGAGACCTTCTCCTGTTATCGGAAATCCAAAATCCGATATCATTGCCTCTATTCCTGCATCCTCATATAACAGCTTTACAAAGCTCTTGTAGTCTTCCTGAGCAGTCCTGTTGCGAAGCTCAACCACCTGAATTTCAGAAGCATCATTGGGAAGCTGAAACAATCTTTTATATTCCTGAAGAGCCATGCGATAAGACGTCAAATATCGAAAATCGCCGAAGCCTTTGTGCACACACATGGAATATGCATAGGAATAATCCGCTTTTTCTCTCGTCGGCACAAATGGATGCGCATGGGCATCGACAACCGGAATATGAGAAAAATCTAACATAAGCATCTCCTTTATCCTAAATATGCTTTCACAACAGCATCAGAGCGAAGCAGATTTTGTGCCGTATCTTCATATACAATCCGACCGGATTCAATCACATAACCGCGGTCTGCGACCTTCAATGCCATGCGCGCATTCTGTTCAATCAGGATAATGGTAACTCCCATTTCCCGAATACGGTCAAACAGTTTGAAAATATCTGCAATCACAAGAGGGGCAAGTCCAAGTGAAGGCTCATCCAACATCATAATCTTCGGTTTTGCCATAAGAGCCCTTCCCACTGCAAGCATCTGCTGTTCACCTCCGGATAAGGTTCCTCCCATCTGATTGATTCTCTCCTTTAAGATGGGAAAAAGATTAAATACTGTCTCCAATTCCCTGTCGTTGGCATCTGCTTTTCCAAAATATCCACCCATCATGAGGTTATCTCTAACGGTGAATCCGGGAAAAATATGACGGCCCTCCGGTGCTAATATAATACCACTTTTTACGATTTGCCTTGTGTCTTTTTTTGTAATATCCGTTCCCTTATAGGTCACTGATCCGGAGCTTTTCGGTACGATTCCCATCACAGAATTGACCAGTGTGGATTTCCCGGCTCCGTTTGCCCCGATCAATGTGATGATCTCTCCCTCATCAACCTCTAAGGAAACACCCCTAAGTGCCTGGATGCCTCCATATTGTACCTTTAAATCTTTGATAGAAAGGATACTCATTTCTCTTCCTCCTTTCCAAGATAAGCATTGATAACCTCCGGATCGTTTTTCACCTCATCAGGAGTTCCGGTTGAAATCAGTTCTCCATGATTTAAAACATAAATTCTGTCACATACATTCATAACAAACTTCATATCATGTTCAATCAGAATAATCGTATATCCGGAGTCCCTGAGTCCGCTTACAGTCTTTAACAGTTCAGCTGTCTCCTGATCATTCATACCAGCCGCCGGCTCATCCAAAAGCAGAATCGTGGCATCTGTTGCCATCGCTCTTGCAATTTCCAATCTTCTCTGCTCTCCATATGGAAGACTTGCCGGAGAATCATATTTATAATCCAGAAGATTTAAACGTTCAAGGATTCCCAATGCTTTTTCTTCCTGCGCTTTGTCTTCCCTTCTTCTCCTGGGTGTATTTAAAATATTATCGAAAATATTACATTTGGAACGACAGCACATTCCCATTTTAACATTATCCAAAACAGTCATCTGCTTAAACAATCGAATGTTTTGAAATGTACGTGCAAAGCCCAACCGAGTAATCTGATATCGTTTCAAGCCATTAATTTGCTTTCCATTTAATACGACAGTCCCGGAGGTTGCATGATACACTCCTGTAATCACATTAAATAAAGTTGTCTTTCCCGCACCGTTTGGTCCAATAACGCCAACAATTTCGCCGAAATTAACCTCCATATTAACATTGTTTAATGCTGTCAATCCACCAAATTTCTGAGTCAGATTTGTCACCACAAGGTTCGCGCTCATTTTGCTTCACCTCCTGTTTTCTGTGCAATCGACTTTTTTCTTCTTTTTTCCAGCACCTTTTTCTTAACAAGTCCCAGATCAAGATTTCCCAGAAGCCCACTGGGCATAAAATTCATCATGATAACCATAAGCGCTCCATAAATGAGAAGACGATACTGCAGCAGACCTCTCATCATCTCCGGAAGAACAGTAAGCGCAATACATCCCAAGAAGGTTCCGGGGATGCTTCCCAAACCGCCAAAAATTATCATGACAATATATTCCTGTGATACTCCACTGGCAAAACTAGAGGGGTGAATAAAGGTAACATACTGTGCGTAAAATGCACCGACAAAACCGCAGATCAATGCAGAAATCACAAAATTCACCCGTTTTACATGAACAATGTTGATTCCCATCGTTTCGGCAGCAGAATCATCATCCCGAATTGCTTTCAGAGAAAGACCAAAATTAGAATTTACAAGATTCTTAACAAGAATCGTAACGATAAACAGGATGATCAGCGCAATGATATATGTTTCGCTTCCTGACTTAAATTTATGTCCAAAAATGGTAACCGGCGGGATATTCATGATGCCAAGAGAGCCTCTTGTCAGCTCCTTCCAGTTCATTTCAACGATTCGGATAATTTCACAAAACCCCATGGTTACAATCGACAAATAATAGCCTTTCAATTTTAATGTTGGAAGAGCAATGAGCATACCAAACATTCCGGCTACAGCCATACCAAACACCATTCCTGCCATGGAAGACATTCCCAGCCTCATAACGCCTATACTTCCTGCATATGCGCCAATTCCCCAAAAGGCCGCCGTTGCAAAGGACATTTGCCCCATATATCCCTGAACAAGATTAAGGGCAAGGCCAAGCACAATATTAATCAGACACAATGTAGCGATTCGCAAAAAATACTTGTTGGTCGTCATAAATGGGAATGCTATGACCAGCACAATCAAAACTGCCATGATCGGGAGCTGGTGCATCGCTATGAACTCAACGATTCCGTTCCAAGCTTTTTTGAAACAATTGTTGTTTTTCATCTGCCGTTACCTCCCTTACATTTTTTCCACATTATTCTTACCGAAAAGGCCGGAAGGCTTTACAAGCAGAACAATGATCAGAATTGCAAATGCAATAGCATCCCTGTATCCGGCACTGATATAGCTTGCTCCAATAGACTCAGCAAGTCCTACAATCAATCCGCCGACTACAGCACCCGGGAGAGATCCTACACCGCCCAGCACAGCGGCCGCGAATGTTTTCATACCAACAGTAAAGCTCATATTCGTGTCAATATTCTGATAATAGGATCCAACCAAAATACCGGAAACACAGGCAAGCATGGCCGATACTACAAATGTCAAAGCTATGACTAAGGATACATTGATTCCCATCAATCGGGCACACATCTGATCCTGAGATACGGCAAGCATGGATTTTCCTATCTTGGTCTTATACACTACAAAAGATACCGCAAGCATAAAGAAAATACAGGTGATAAAAATAATAATCTGTGTCCAGCTGATAATTGTATTGCCAATAGTGATCTTACCAAAATTCAGGAAATTGGGATAAGATTTTGTCTCCGTCCCGACCCATATTTGGATTGCATTTTCAATGAAGGTTCCAACACCTAACGTAGCAATCAGGGCAGACATTCTGGGAGCATTTTTCTTTCTCAGTCTTCTTAATCCGACCAGATCAACGCAATAGCCAACGACGCCCAATGCGATAATCGCAAGCGGTATGGCAAGAGGTGCTTTCGCTCCAAAGGTGGTCATCATGATAAATACAAAATATGCACCCAGCATATATTCTGCACCATTTGCAAAATTGATCAGTCTTAATACACCAAACACCAACGAATAGCCAATGGCAACCAAGGCATATATCGATCCAATTGTTAATCCGTTTACAATCTGTTGGAGAAACACCTAAGACATCCTCCTTTTCTTAACATGGTGTATCGTCCGGTGCCTTATCAGCACCGGACAATATACTACTTCAATTTATACACTCTCTTAACATTGTTATATAAAATATCTTCAGCACTTTGCATTGCAAACTCATACGTGATATATCCATCATCAATTAATTCTTCCAGAATCCGGGCATATACCTTTTTAAAGTTCATTGTACCAAACCATAATCCTTCCAGAATTAATCCTGCATCCGTTCCAAAGAACAGCTTCTTTGTAGGACAAAGCTCCAGCAAGGCCTTCAGCTTGTCATATGCAGCAATTCCGGCAAACGGAATAAAGGATGAACAGTCACAATATACATGTTCAAAATGATTCACCAGCATTCCCAGTTCCTCACAATAAGGATAGCCTCCGTGGATCAGAACAATGGTTGTCCCCATTACTCTAGGGTCATTCAGTGCATCTGTCAAATTTGCCGGATTTACGCGGACAATATGGCAATGAGGCGTGTCCCCGAGTCCTGTATGTACCTGAAGCGGGATATCTAACTCACGGCAGATTTCACATGCCTTGATAAAAATAAAATCATGGAACATTTTTCTGTATTCCCAGTTGTCCGGATCATAAAGATATAAATAATAGCCTTTTTTAAATTCATCTCTGGAAAGCGGCCGAACATCCAATCCTGTATAGTATGCAACAACTGATTTTAACGCAATCAGGTTCTTTTCCTGCACCAGCTTTTTGGTGTCTTTTACAAGACGGCTTTCAAACTCATCAAAGGAAGGTTCTTCTTCAACAATCCTATTTGCAACCCACTCGATTCGATCAATATTATATATGTCGGTATAACCTTCGCAGGCATCCCGATATTCTTTTATCTCACTGTCCGTCAATTTATTTTCCGGATTGGTGATCTGTGAAATCGGAAATCCAAAATCACAAAGAAATCCTTTGATATTCTGGCTTTCAAATAACTTATGGGCATAATTAACTCGATCTTCCTGTGCATATTTGTTTCTGAGAGCAACCACTTCTTCCTCTGTCGCAGTCTCGGGAAGATTAAAAAATTTTCTCAATGCATTGATTACCTGCTGATAATAAATGGTACTTTTCATATTCTCTTCAGATACAGGGTAAAGTCCAATACAAAAATTCTTTGCAAATACCTCCGGCTCTCGTCCTAATACGAACGGATGGCAATGATTATCAATTACCGGAATATTAGATAAATCAATTTTCATTTTTTCCTCCACACATTACATAACTTTTGAAAAATAGTATAGTTATGGCGTTGCCCTCCTCCGACCATCCCGCCCTTGGGAGGCAACGCCATTTTTCCTATCCATATACAGGCATATCAACCAACTTTATCATTTTATCAAAGCTGTTTTTGCTGTTTTCAATATTACTTATTCTCCCAGATAATTAAACTGTCCGCCTTCAACCTGGAACCAGAATAACTGCTTGTCCGGATGTCTCGTTTCATCAAAGGTAATCGGTCCGCAAGCGCCAGGCCAATCCTTAACATCAGTCAGCCATTGTGCGATCGCATCACCATCAGTTCCAACTTCTTTCATTGCATCTACAAGAAGCATAAATGCATCATGAGAATTGGTCGCGTAAACATCAATGTTTTCCATATCTGTCTTCTCAGTCAGCAGTTTCTTCAGTGCAAGGAAGGTTTCATCTGTGGTTTCAGGATAAATAAAGTTACATACCTTTGTGCCTTCCGCTGCCTCTCCTGCCGCCTCAAGGAAGGAGTCTGTATAGCACATGGAGCATGCATATTTCTGGATGTTTCCCATATCCAGCTGATCCATCTGTGTACAGATCATTGCGGCATCTGCATAAGAAGGTACGATGTAAAGTGCTTCTGCCCCAGACTCTTTGATCTTAGAAAGAAGCGGAGTAAAATCGGAAGTCTGTCCGGAAATGTATTCCTCGGTGTCTACGATCTCAATATTTGCTTCAGTAATATCAGATTTCCACTTTTCAATAATATTAAGGCCATAATCGTCATTGGCATAAATTGCAGCCACTTTAGTGTATTTATCCTCGATCATTCTCTGTGCGATCACGCCACCCTCAAAGGTTGCAAGACAAGACATTGAGAAAATGTGATTTCCTGTGGGTGTAATATCAACGTGAGAGGCCTGAGGAGTAATCATCGGAATTCCGGCTTCTTCAAAAACGGGAGCTGCTGCAAGAGTAGGAGAAGATGTCTGGCTTCCTATTACAGCAACAATTTCCGGATCGGAAACGATCAGGTTTGCAACGTTCAAAGCTTCCTTCTGATCGTTTTTATCATCAAATACTTCCACTACTACTTCTCGTCCATTGATTCCGCCTTCAGCATTAACCTTCTCACAGAGAGCATTGATTGTTGCCTGATAAGTCAAACCATACTGTGCATTATTCCCTGTCAGTGGTCCATAAAGAGCAATCTTAATCGGTTTTGAGGTGTCTTCCGCTTTACCGTCACCCTTCGCTTCTGTCTCTGCTTTTTTTGTTTCATCCTTTGCAGGAGTCTCGGATTTACTTCCGCATCCTGCAGCTGCCAGAACCAATAACATTACACTTACAATCAAACATACTGCCTTTTTCATCTTTCTCATACCTGATACCTCCTTGAATAATAGTTCTGTACGATCGCCTCTGTAAAACACATGTAACTTTATGTAATCGTTTACCACATTTTATCACTTCATTTTCTTAGTGTAAATTGACATATCAGATATATTTTTTGTTCTATATTTGTTTATTTTGCTGAATTTATGAGGATTTTCTCAAAACTTTGTTTTTCTATTGTATTATTTTTAAAGTCGAATTATAATATCTTCATGTAACGTTACATCACATTTTCACGGAGGTGCGTCATTAAAAAGAATATTACCATCAAAGATGTAGCAGCAAAAGCTGGTGTTTCTGTAGCTACGGTTTCCCGTGTTATGAACGCAAGCGGAACTGTTAATCCTGAAACAGAAAAATTAGTTCAGTCCGTCATAGATGAACTGGAGTATTCTCCGAACGGAATTGCCAGCAGCCTCAAAACAGATCGAACTCACATCATCGGATATGTCGTTACCGATATCCGAAACACTGTATTTACCTTCTTGATGGCTGCAATTCAAAATGTACTTTGGGAATATAATTATTCTATGATGCTGTTTTCCACAAATGGAGATCCCGACAAAGAAGCTTCTATTTTACGCTTTATCTCGATGCAGAAAATCGATGGAGCAATTTTAAATTCCTGTACCAACACACAGTCGATTATTCAGCTCAACAAAAAAATTCCTGTTGTTTTAACTGGTAATGATATATCTGATCCAAATTTCATAGGAGATTTTGTAGACAGCGATAACCATGCAGCCTCTTATATGCTGACCTCCAATTTGCTATCTAACGGTCACAGAAAAATCGGAATTATCAACGGTCCTAATAATCTTGTCGTGTCAAGGGAAAGATTCCGCGGATATCAGGATGCAATGGCTGTGCTTGGTATGACGATAAATATCGACAATCCATTGGTTTATGAAGGATCCTTCGATGTATCCAGCGGTTATCTTGCGGCAAAAAAAATGTTGTCCTCTGCATCAATGCGTCCCACTGCTCTTCTTGTAACCAATAACGAAATGATGAAAGGTGTTCTCAAGTATTGTAGTGAACAACAGATTAAAATTCCGGATGATTTATCTGTTGTAACCATCGGCAACCGCCACGAGCTTGACTATCTCTATATTTCTCCGACTTATATGGAAACTAATCTCGAGGAGATGGGTGAACGGCTGGCTCGTTTAATTCTGGAACGAATTGAAACCAAAAAGAGACTTCCAAAACGGATCTTCAAGCTTCCGGCATTTTTCCACGACGGAAACACAGTAAAGCCCCTCACCCCCATTGAAGCCAATACAATCATTTCATAATAGGATTGCATCACTCCGGTTTCTTCATAATAGCCAGTAAGTCGGAGTGATGCAAGAACATATCAGATTTCAATCAAAAGTCAGTCTTGTTTATCCCCCTCTTTCTATCAACCACCTGATTGCCATCGGTTGTCAAAATATTTTTATTGCTTTTATATCATTGTAATGATACAATAAAGCGTATCATCACAATGATATTCAAGGAGGAGCCGAATGAGTACCACACAATTATTTCATGGTTCTGATCATATCATCGAAAAACCGGATTTTCATCTCGGCAGAAGAAACAACGATTATGGCAGGGGATTTTATTGCACACGGGAATTGCAAATGGCCATGGAATGGGCCTGCAAACAAAATACAGACGGATTTGTAAATAAATACGCTCTTGAACAGGGTACTTTGAAAGTTTTAAATCTCTTAGACGGCGATTATAATATTCTGCATTGGATGGCATTATTATTAAAAAACAGAACCTTTCGTCTTTCTAATGAAATTGCTGTCGATGCCCGTGATTATATCATTGATAATTTCTTAATTGATTTAAAATACTATGATGTTGTCGTTGGTTACAGAGCAGATGACTCCTATTTCTCATTTGCAGAATCCTTTGTTCAAAACGGATTATCCCTTCGCAGTTTAAATCAGGCACTCCGGCTTGGAAAGCTGGGAGAACAGACCGTTCTGATTTCAGAAAAAGCTTTTTCAAGCTTATCCTTCGAAGGCGCAGAGTCCGCAGATAAAACGATATATTACCCCAGGTTTATAACAAGAGATTTCCGTGCCAGAGAAACGTACACAAAAGAAATTCGAAAAAGCCGCTCTTACAAAGACGATATCTTCGTTTTGGATATCCTCAGAGAGGAGATGAAAAATAATGATCCGCGCATACAACGAATTATATCTGAGTGACGCAAAACAAAATCTGGCTGAATTTTTTGATTATGCAGTCACTACCTGTGATTTTGATGCAGATTTGTTTTCAAAGCTTTTCGTTCAATCTGGATATGCGGATAAATTTGAGCGCGGAAACCCTGCAATTGTCTCCGGAATGTCTGGTATAGAATTGGCAAAAAAAGTAATCCTGTATGCTTATCCAAACAGGAAATTTCCGGAGAGAGTCTTTTACGAAGAGCGTACAAACGTATATTGGGCCGGGTGGGCATTGGCTGAATATCAATGGGCAACAGGTAAACGTTTCAGAGACATTTTTTCAAGAATTCCACTGTCAGAAATCATTTCCATGTATCGGGTATATCATGAAATGGATATCGACCATTTCATTGAAGATATGAACAGGAAATATCACACTGTCGAACAGGAGACGCGATTAAAAACGATTCGTGAAAATCGGGGAATCTCGCAGGCGGAGCTTGCAAAGCTTTCAGGAGTCAAGCTTCGTTCTATTCAAATGTACGAGCAAAAAGTGAATGATATTGATAAAGCGCACGCCGGAACAGTTTATAAGCTTTCAAGAGTTCTTGGCTGTACAATTGAAGATTTACTGGAAAATCCGGAATCATAACCAATCGCTTTCAAAATCCCCGCCTTTCCGGCTCCGGTCACGCTGAGACAAAACCGGTCGGGACGATAATTTTACCATCTGAAAAAAGACCTTTGCACCGGGTTTTATCCCATCCCGCAAAGGTCTTTTTCTGTACACCTTTCAATCGTTCTATTGACTTTCTTCCTGCGAGGTTTCCTCCGCTGACGTCTCCGCCTCTGTTTCCTTCAGATCATCCAGGGAAAGTGAGAACTTGTCAGGGATGGTGTCCGGGATCAGATAGACGGTACTTTCCCCTTCCACCATGGCATAATAACCGCCGGCCGCCGGATTTTCATTGCCTAAAAGAAGTACTGTCGCTGCCTCCGGCGTGACTATGGTGATCCGGTTGGACGGCTCCTCCAGTCCGTATTCCGAGAGCGCCTCCGGCTCCTCCAGCGTTTTCAGCGCTTCTATCTCCTTCAGACAGGACTCCATGGCAGACAGCTGAGTCTGTTTCATGGAAAGTGCGCTGTTGTCTCCGTAGACCCAGGTATCCTCCTCCTTGGTAAAGGTCAGCGTTTCGCCGCCGCTTTCAAAGGAAAAGCCTGTGATCTCCTCTGCCTGAAACACGTATTCTGCGGCCGGCTCCTCTTCACCGGTTTCCGAAAGATCGAGGCTCTTCACCGCCAGATAACCGCCGATGCAGAGAATCAGTATCAGGACTGCTGCAATAAGCCGTTTTGTTTTCATCGTTTCCTCCTCCTGTACCAGATGATTCCTCCTGTCACCAGAAGAAGACCGGGAAGTATCGCTGTCACTGCAATGCTGAAGGTATTGACGCCTGCCGCCGTTATGGTGAGATATTCAACCTCCATACTCTTTACAGCAATGGCCACCGTATTCTCATGGCCGGCAAGACTGCTGATACCGTTCATGACAAGCTCGTAATTTCCGCCGGAGACTGTCTGGTTCATCTGCTCATCGAGCAGGTAACCCGAAGCAAAATACAGGATCTGGGTTTCCTGTTCCGCGTCCTCCGCCTGTTCCGTGATTTTTACCGCCAGATCAAAGGGGCCTTCTTTGTCATCCGCCTCTTTTTCCACGGTGGTCATGTTCCTGGCATCTGCCTTAAAATAGGAGGACGCCGAGCTTGTAAGAAGGCTTGTGATCTTTACCGTATCCCGCACTTCTTCCAGATGCTCGATTGCCTGGCATACCGGCATAAACACCAGTCGGTTATCTGCCAAAAGGGAAGAAGTCAATTCATCGGCTTCAAGCTCCGGAAGCAGATACAGGCGGCTCTGCGGATGGTAATAGGACGAATCGCCTTCTGCGACCACACCATCCATGGCAGAGATCCCATAATACTCCAGAATCGAATTAAAGTTGGGCAGGCTTTCTCCCGCATAGGTGCTGGTGATAAAAGCTCTTCCTCCCGCCTTCAGGTAATTCAGGATCATTTCCGTCTCTTCCTCAGAAAAATCCGTCTGCGGCGAACAGATCAGAAGCGCGGCCGCGTCCTCCGGAACGGCCTCCAGAGAGACCAGATTCAGAGACTCAAGCTCCAGATTTTCCTTTTCGATCTGACCGGTAAGCTCTGTGCTCAGCCCCTCCTCCCGGTGGCCCTCCAGAACATAAATGACCGGAATATCCTCAGATGTCACATAGGCCACCGCGCTGGTGATCTGTCCTTCCCCGTCAAATCCGGACTGATACATCTGATAATAGGAATCATAGGAATATTCATACAAATCTGCGGAGGAGATCACTTTGTACCTGTCCGCCGATTCCACGATCAGGCTGCCCGCCTGCAGCGTATCATCCGTGTAATTGGACGCGAAGGTCGGAAACTGAACCAGATCCTTTTTTACCACCTTCACATGTCCGGAATGTCCTGCATACTGATCCAGCAGATTTTCCACCATTCCGTCCGAGCTTCCGTCCTCCGTCAGCTGATAAATGGTCACGTCCCCGGAAAGACCGTCCAAAAGCTCTTTCGTCTGATCAGAAAGGGTATAATACTGGTTCGCAGTCATATCATGGCTGGTAAACCGGGAAGGAAGCTCCGCTGCTGTCAGATTCACCACCAGGACGATTCCCACCACTGCCGCCATCCAGCCAATGCTGTAGGAGCCGTGATGATACCCCCACCGCCGCTTCTCAATGGACTGCACCGTAAAGAAGCAGAAAAGTCCGATGGCCGAAAGATAATAAAGCACAGATCTGAGATCCAGGATCCCGTTTAAAAAGGAATTGAAGGCCTCCCCGAAATCAAAGATTCCCATCAGCTTCTGGATGCCGCCGGACAGCAGGGATGGCTTCACAAAATAGCAAAGACAGAGAGCTGCCGCTGCCAAAGCCAGAACCCCTCCGGAGACAGCCGCGCTTTTTGTGAGGCTGTAAACCAATAGGCAGACCAGAAGGGCAATCACAAGAAATGCAATAAAGGTTGCAAAGGAAGAGCCGGAAAAGAAGCTCTCCAGAGAACCGGCCATATAGCACAGAAAACAGGCTCCAAAGGTCAGTACCGCCGAAAGCACCGGACTTTCCGTCACTGACGACAGGAAAAGCCCCAGTGCCAGATAGGCGCAGCCCAGAAGGAAATAGCCGAGAAGTGCTGTATAGGCAGCGGAAAGCGGCACTGTTCCGAAAGAAGAGAGTATCAGCGGATACAGACCGATGACCGCCATGGGGATCAGGAAAATGGTCACCAGGGCAAGGTATTTTCCCAGCACGATCTCCACCGGGCGGACCGGTGAAGTCAAAAGCAGCTGATCCGTTTTCTGTTTCCGCTCCTCCGCCATGACCTTCATGGTCAGAATGGGAGTCGTGATCAGAAAAATGAAGCTGACACCCGACAGGGTATAATCCATATAAGGATAACCGTAGCGCAGATTATAATAAGTAAAATAGATTCCCACCAGCAAAAGGTTCAGGGCAATAAACACATAGCCGATCATGGAGGTGAGATATGCCTTCACCTCTCTTTTATAAATCGCCTTCATGGCCTGTTCCCTCCTCTTTCTCATTCTCGGATGCCTCATCATTTCGAAGCTCGTTGTCAGCCGGATACTCATCATCTGCCGGACACTCATTATCCGCCGGATACTCGCTGTCAGCTCCGGTTTCTCGCTCCTCCGGCTGTTCACCGCCGTCCTGCGTCAGCTCCAGGAATACATCCTCCAGACTTCTGCCCGCCGCCTTCATCTCCAGGATCGGAAGACCGGCATCTGCCATAAGGAAAAATACTGCTTCCCGGATATCCCGCTCCGGCTCCGCAGTCAGAGAAACGCTGAGGACTCCCGCTTCACCGGAGGGCTCCGTCTGATATCCGGCAATTCCCATGGTCTGATCTGCCCCCTGCAAAAGCTCCATGACAGTCTCCTCCGTTCCCTTTACCAGCAGGGACAGCCTCTGGGCTCCGGCCATGGTACGGCTCAGATTCTCCGGCGTATCACTTGCAGCCAGGCGCCCTTTGGATATGATCAGAATATGATCGCAGACGGCACTGACCTCCGACAAAATATGGGAGCTTAAGATCACCGTATGATCTTTGGAAAGATCCCGGATCAGTTCCCGGATCTCGATCATCTGCTTCGGATCAAGTCCCACCGTCGGCTCATCCAGGATCAGGATCTCCGGAAATCCAACCAGAGCCTGAGCAAGGCCTACCCGCTGCCGGAAGCCCTTGGAGAGATTCCCGATCATTCGGCCCGCCACCGGAGTGATGCCGGTCATTTCCATGACCTGTTCCACCATGTCGTCCCGTTCGCTCTTCTTTACCCGCTTTAGCTCCGCCACAAACCGCAGATACTCCAGCACCGTCATGTCAAAATACAGAGGCGGCTGCTCCGGCAGATAACCGATGCATCGCTTCGCTGCCTCCGGTTCCTTCCGAATATCGTGGCCGTCTACCAGAACTGTCCCCTCCGTAGACGCGATATATCCCGTAATGATATTCATTGTTGTCGACTTTCCTGCCCCGTTGGGTCCCAGGAAACCATAAATCTGCCCCTTTTTCACCGTGAAGCTCAGATGGTCCACCGCCAGATGGTTCCCATACCGCTTCACCAGATCTTTCACCTCAATCACGGTTCATCCTCCTTTTAGACATTATCCGTAATTATTGTAAGGGGAAATTGTGCCCATTATGAAACCAATCTGTGAAAATTCTGTGATTAAAAAAACAGGGGCTGTAAAAAAACTCCCCTGACAGAAAAATCGCCCAGACCGTGAGGTCTGAGCGATTTTTTGGTATAATTAATTATGCTACTAAATAACAATACCAGTACTAATTATACTATGCGTCAG
>NZ_JASGBQ010000011.1 GCF_030053595.1 Fusibacillus kribbianus | reverse complement strand
TGCAGTTAAGTAGGACTGCTTTATTTTCTATGCAAAAAATGGCTGAAAGCAAAAATTCTCACTCTCAGCCATTTGAAATTTCAAACAGGAGTCTCTTGTAATGTCCTTAACTTATTGACATTGCTTTTGCAACAGCCCCTTTTTCATGGCACTTTTGAATTGGAAACTAAACAGGATCACCGTGAAAGTGATGGCCAGCGTATCGGCAATGGGTTCTGCCAGATAGACGGCCAGAGTCTGATTGGAGGTCCAGATCCTCGGCACCAGGAAAATGAGCGGGATCAGCAGGATAAATTTCCTGGTGACCGCCACGGCGATGGATGCCTTGGCATTTCCCAGGGCGTTGAAGGCCATCTGGCAGGAGATCTGAATACCGAACAGCAACATGACCGCCATGTAGATCCGCAGGGCGTTTTTTGTAAATTCGATGAGGGCCGCATCGTTGGTAAACAGGGCGGCGAAGATCTGGGGAAAAAACATGACGCAGAGCCACAGGAGGGTGGAATAGATCATGTTGGCCGTAAGGAGCAGACGGAAGGCAGAACGAACCCGGTCTGCATTTTTTGCACCATAATTATAGCTCATAATGGGCTGGGCGCCCTGGCCCAGGCCCTGAAGCGGCAGCATGGCAAACTGCATCACACTTGTCAGGATCGTCATGGCGCCGACGGCAATATCTCCTCCGTATTTGAGCAGGGAAGAGTTGAAGCAGATGGAAATGATACTTTCGCTTGCCTGCATGATGAAGGTGGCAAGCCCAAGGGCCAGGCAGGGAAGAATGATCTCTTTCTTTAAGGGAAGATTCTTCCGTTTGATCTTCAGAAGGGTTTTATTGCCCATCAGGAAGGATACCACCCAGACACAGGACAGAGCCTGAGAAAGGATCGTTGCCAGCGCAGCACCCCGGACACCCATGTGGAAACCGAAAATGAAAACAGGATCCAGAAGGATGTTGGAAACTGCCCCGATCAGTACAGAAAGCATGGCAGTTTTGGCAAAGCCCTGGGCGGTGATGAACGAGTTCATTCCCAGAGTCAGCTGTACAAAAATGGTGCCTATGGCGTAAATGTTCATGTAGTTTACCGCATAGGTGATGGTGTTTTCACTGGCGCCGAAAGCCAGAAGGAAGGTCCGGTTGCCGAAAAGGAGGACAACAGTAAGGACCAGAGAGATAAGGATCTGGAGGAAAAAACAGTTGCCCAGAGTCTTTTCCGCAGAATCCATATCATTTTTTCCCATAAAGATAGAAGCCCTCGGAGAACCTCCGAAACCCACCAGAGCAGCGAAGGCTGAGATGATCAGGATCAGGGGCATGCAGACACCGATGCCGGTGAGGGCGAGAGCTCCTGTGTCCGGAATATGGCCGATGTAGATCCGGTCCACAATGTTGTAAAGCATGTTGATGAGCTGGGCTGCCAGAGTGGGGAGGGCCAGTTTAAAAAGGAGTTTGCCGACCGGTTCTGTGCCGAGAAAGTTTTTGCTGTCAGTTTTTATGTCGCTCATTTTTTACTTCCTTTCAAAACATTTTCCATGATTCGCTTACTGAAATCAGCATATTGTTTCAGCTCTTCCTGGGAAAACCCCTGAAAAAGCTGTTCAAAAAAAGCGATTCTCACCTGTTCCACCTGATGAATGATGGGAATGGCCTTTTCCGTCAGAGCAAGGTGGATCCGCCGCCGGTCTGTTTTGTCCTGCCTGCGGGAGATCAGGGATTTTTGTATCAGCGATTCCACACCCTGGGAAACATTTCCCTTGGGAAGGCTTCGAAGCTCGGCAATTTCCCCGGCAGTATCCTGGCTGGGGTTATTGTGGAGAAAACTGATGATGGTGATTTCCACCGGGGAGAGCGAATATTGGTCACAGGCCCTTTTCAAAAGGCTGTCATAGAGCTTGATAGTCCGCTTGTGGCAGAGGAGTCCGTCGGTGGCGGTGATTCTATTCATAGTGATCACTTCCTTACATAAAGTTTTAAATATAACTGTTTTAATAAAAAACATTATACAGATATTAAAGAAAAAGTCAAGACGAAAGATCAAAGGAAGCCTCGAAAATGAAAATTCCCACAGGAACCTGCCGATCAGGTCTGTGGGAATTTGATAGGAAAAAGGAAAATAATATGACGTTGTCAGTTCTGCACCCTGCCGTTCATGTTTTCTGATGCCATGCGTTTCATGGGCCTTACGAGGAACAGGCAGGTGATAATGGTGAAAAGATCAGCAAAAGGCTGGGAAAGATAAATGCCGGTCACTCCGAGAAGCTTCGGGAGGATCAGGATAAAGGGAATGTAGAACAGTCCCTGACGGATCAGAGAAAGGAACAGTCCCATTTTTGAGGAGCCGATGGTCTGGAAGGTGATGGTCATCATATAACACAGACCAAAGGCCGGGTAAATGGCTACCTGTGAGATCAGAAGCCATTTTCCGAAGCCGACAACCAGAGGGTTGCGGTTGAAAAGGAGGATCAGAGGCTTCGCCAACAGGATATAAAGGGCCGCAACAGCCACAGTGAGGAGCAGGGCTCCTTTCAGGGCAAAACGAACGCAGGCATGGAACCGATCCTCATTTTTTGCTCCAAAGGCGTAAGAGGCCACAGGCTGATAGCCCTGCATAAAGCCCATGATGACGTAACAGCCAATGAGGATCAGTCTTTGAACCACTCCGTATGCTGCGATGATCAGATCGGAATCAGGCAGCGGCTTTGCGGCAATATTGGTAAGAGACGTGGCTGCAGCAAGGCAGATCTGGATCACTGCCGTGGGAATGCCGATGGCAGTGACTGACCACAGGAATTTTCCGGAAAGCCGGAAGCTACTGGGACGGATCTTTATGATGGAACGGCCGCTTAAGTAGAACCATAAAAGGATCACAAAGGTTACGCACTGGGAGATGGTCGTTGCCAGAGAGGCACCCTGTACGCCCAGATCAAATCCCCAGGAGAACATAAAGACCGGATCCAGAAGTACATTGAGGGCAGCTCCGGTGATAACAGCCACGGAAGAGATCCTGACTGAGGATTCTGCACGGGCTGCGCAGTTTAAGCTCTGGGCCGGAAGGTTAAAGAGGGCGGCAATGAACATCCAGAAAGCGTAGTCCCTGGCCAGGGGAAGGACAGCATCGGATGCCCCGAAGGAGCGGAGCAGAGGTTTTATAAACAGGATTCCGACCACGCACAGGAAGATTCCGACTGCCATGGAAAAACCGACGATGGTGGTGACGGTCCGGCTGGCACCGTCCTTATCTCCGGCACCCAGCTGACGGCCGGCCAGAACCGATGCGCCGGCGGCAAAAATGTTTTCTATGGAAACCATGATAAGAAGCAGCGGCAGGGTGACGCCCACAGCGGCCAGCGCCTCGTCGCTGTCCAGCATTCCGATATAAGCAGTGTCAACGATATTGTAAACCGCCTTGGCAAGAAGAGCCAGAGTGGCGGGAAGGGCCAGACTGGTAATGGCTTTCGAGGGCCTTACATCAGAAAGCAGAGATTCTTTTGAAGCAGATTGATTATGATTCATTGTGTTCACCCAACACACCATACAGCAGGATATCGAGCTGCTGATGGCACCTTTCTTCATGTTTGTCAAGGATATCCTTCAGAGAGTCTTCTGCGGAGAAATCCATCTGAAACCGCATATTGAAGTAATCCATGTAAATGCGAAAATCCTCCACGACAGTGTCGACGGAGAGACCTGCCCGCAGGTTCTCACTTCGCAGAAGTTTTGTCAGTACGGAAATATTCAGTTCGTCGAAAGCCTTCCGGCGGACGGTGATCTCCGGAAGAAGCTGTGCTGGCGGACGAAAGACCGCATCGGCAAAGATCCCGAGATACAATGGATGAACCGAAAAGAAGCTGAGCCTTGCATCAAAGTATTCCTGAAGTTGTTTTCTGGCAGGGCCGCTCAGCGTGACCGAAACCGTTTTCAGATATTCGGTGAGAGCATCAAAGCAGGCCTCGACACAGAGAAGATACAGTTCATCCTTATCCTTAAAATAATGATATATGATCCCTTTGGAAATTCCTTTTTTTGTCCAGACGGTATTCAGGGATGCGCCGTCGTACCCCTTGCAGGAAAACTCCTCCAGAGCAGCCTCCAGAATGCGCTGCCTTGACAGGGCATTTTTTTCTTCCCGTTTCATAGAAAACCTCCAATTAAATAAAACAGACCAATCAGTCTGTTTTTTATTGTAGCACAAACAGACCGACTGGTCAATAATTTTTATAAATTCAAAAATACCAGGTTTCGGCAAAAAAATGCCGGCAGACTGTGGATCATACAGGTGCCGGCATTGGAAGCTTTTATTTGATCGGATCGTAATATTTTGATTCATAATAGCGGTACAGAGCCTTGTACTCCTCCGTAGTACCGCGGTGCATCAGCTTCTGATATTCGTGAGAATCGAAATCCTTCATATTGCTCAGCTTTTCGATGATATGAAGGGCGATGTTGGAGCAGTGATCGGAGATCCGCTCTGCGCTTGTCAGAAACTCTGTCAGGGAGATACCGGCCTGCACGCTGCAGCCGCCCTTGCTGAGCCGCTCGATGTGATGGACCTTCAGGGTCTCCTTGATCAGATCGATAACCTCTTCCAGAGGTTCCACCCGATAGGCGGCCGTCAGATCGTTCTTCTGATATGCCTCCAGGGTGATGGTCAGCACATGCTTGACTGCCTCGGTGGCAATCTTGATCTCCTTGAGTCCTTTTTTGGAGAAGGTGATGCCCTGCTCCTTATTGAACTGTCCGACCTCGGCGATGTTCACGCAGTGATCGCCGATTCGTTCCAGATCACCGACAGAATGGAGAAGCGCTGCGACCTCCTTCTGATCCTCTCTGCGGATGTTGCGGGAGGTGATGCGGACCAGATACTCGCCCAGGGCGGTCTCACATTTATCGAGGAAGGCTTCATTTTCATTCAGCTTCTCAAAAGTCTTCTCATCAAAATCCTGCAGCAGGGTAACGGCCATGTCGTAGTTTTCCTGAACAGTCTCACCCATGCTTAAGGTCAGCTTCCGGCACTGCTCCAGGGCAACCGTAGGGCGGTCCAGGAAGATATCGTCCAGAAGAGCCAGACTGGAATCTGCGCGGGAGGGAGCATCCTCCTTGAGGATCTTTTTGGATATGGCCACCAGCACGTTGCAGAAAGGAAGCAGGAGAATGCTGGTCGCAATGTTGAACAGAGTATGGAAATCGGCAATGTTGCCTCGGGTCATGGGGCTTTCCCAGAAGGAGAAGCCGACCAGGGTCTGGAAGCCATAGATTCCGATGAGGAACAGGATGGCGCCGATGATATTGATCATCAGATGGCAGACGACCACCCGCTTGGCATTTTTGTTGGTGCCGATGCTGGCAATGAGAACGGTGATGCATTTGCCGATATTCTGACCGATGATGATTGGAGCAGCCATGGAAAAGGTCACCGTGCCGGTGGAGGCGATAGCCTGCAGGATACCGACGGAGGCAGAGGAGCTTTGCAGGATGGCTGTGACAACAGCACCCAAAAGCACGCCCAGGAGGGGATTCTTAAACATAAAGAAGATCTCCTGGAAAGCCTCGGAATCCTTGAGGGGAGCCAGTGCCGACTCCATGGTGGTCATACCGAAGAAGAGGATACCGAAGCCGATGAGCAGGTGGGCAATGTCGCGGGTCTTTCTGCGCTTGCTGATCAGGATCATAAAAGAACCGATGGCAATGACGATCGGTGCAAAGGTAGTGGGCTTGATCAGCTCAAAAATAAGCTGGGAGCCGGAGAGATCGCCGAGTCGCAGGATCTGGCCGGTGACGGTGGTACCGATATTGGCGCCCATGATGACAGGAACTGTCTGGGCAAATTTCATGATTCCGGCGTTAACAAAGCCGACCAGCATGACCGTAGTGGCAGCGGAGCTTTGAATCACACCTGTCACGACCGTACCGAGAGCAAGACCCTTCAGACGGTTGTTGGTAAGCTTTTCCAGAGTTCTTTCCAGACCGGCTCCGGCAATTTTTTCCAGGGAGGTTCCCAGAAGGCTCATGCCGTAAAGGAAAAGGCCGATACCGCCTAAAAGTTTAAAAACTGCGAAAATATCCACGTGTTTTCCTCCGTTCTTCTGTAAAATTTCTATATAGAATGTAAAATCTAAGTAAAGCCCATAAGTTTATACTAGTATAAATGGGCAAAAGCGTCAACAAGAATTTTGCAGGGCTTGTTTCCTCCTCTGCAAAATGGTATACTTAATTATCATGGGCTTTAATGTGCTTTAGTAGGAATAGAAGCGGAGGGAACAAGAGTGGCACAGGCAAAGAAAAAGAATCAGGCGCAGACTGGGAAGAGTACAGCGCGAAAAACGCCTGCTAAGTCAAATGCGAAAAAGGGAACCGCTTCCCGGAATACAAAAAATACAAAAGAGGAAAGACTGGAACCGGCTTTGAAAAAGGAGCTGGTGATTCTTGCCGGACTGGCGGCGGCTGTTCTTTTATTCTGCAGCAACCTGCACTGGTGCGGTGCCTTCGGCGAGGCTCTCTACCGGATCATGCGGGGCTCTTTTGGAATATTCGGCTACATATTCCCCTTCTATCTGTTTTTTGCCGTATGCTTCCTTCTTTCCAACAAGGGAAGCGTCCATGCCGTGATCCGGATCCTGGTGTCCTTTGTTGTGCTGGTGTCTGTCTGCGGGATCGCATCCCTTCTGGCCATGGATACCTATGACAGTTCCATGGCACTGAAAGATTACTTTGCTGCTGCCCTGGGGCGCGTGGACGGAGGAATGTTCGGCGGACTCTGCCTCAGAATGCTTTATCCGTTCCTGGGGGTCGTGGGCGCTTATGTGGTGCTGATCCTTCTGACTGTGGCCGGACTGGTGGTGACCACGGAGAAATCCGTGCTGAGACCCATCCAGAAGGGCGGAAAAAAGGCTTACGATACAGCAAGAGAGGATATGCAAAGGCGTCATGAAATCCGTCTGGAGCGGGCAGAGGAACGAAAAAAGCTCCGTGCGGAGAATAAGGTCCGGGGTGTGTCCATGGACACGGAGATCAGAGCGGAAGAGCCGCCGGAGAAGCTGGAAGAGCCACCGAAGAAGGAGAGAAAACCTATGGCTGCCGATCTCTTTACCGGGGAGATCCACGGGATGGTGGATCGGGATACGGAAGAGGCGGTCTATGTGGATGAGACCGAGCCTTTGCGGGCAGTTCCGTTAAAGCGTACCCTGGCAGAACTGGATGCCATGGAGAGACAGAATACAGAGGAGGCTGTTTTGGATGACGGGGCTTTGGGCCCGCTGTTCCGGCTGAAGCCTGCCGGGGAGGAGTTTCCCTGGGAGGAGAAGCCGGCGGACCGTCCGGAACCGGAGCCGGCAGAGGAAGCTGACGAAGTTCGGTCAGAGGAACAAAAAACTGCTGTTCCGGAAAAAACAGAGCAGCCGGACAGCGAGGTGCGCCGGATCGTAACGGCCAGCGGCAAGGTCATTGAAGTGGAGGAGGATCCGACGGAGAAGGACCCCATTACAGAAAAGCGGGCTGCAAACAGAAACAGTTCCATTTTCCGGGAGGAGGGAAGCACCAGAGGAAGCTCCGGAAGCGTCCGGTTTACTGAAGGAACTGCAGGAACAGGGACTGCCGCAAAGACAGGGGCTGTTGCAAAGGCAGGCTCTGCAGGAGAAACCCATGGTGCAGCCGTACAAAGCGTACCGTCGAAGAAGCTGCCCCGCCCCTACGTGAAGCCGCCGGTCCGGCTTTTGAAGGCGGGAACAAAAAAGATGAAGAACCGGGATACGGAGCTTAAGGAGACGGCGGTGAAGCTTCAGCAGACCCTCCAGAACTTTGGGGTGGGTGTGACAGTCACAAACATAAGCTGCGGCCCGTCTGTTACAAGATATGAACTGACACCGGAGCAGGGCGTCAAGGTCAGCCGGATCGTGGCTCTGACGGACGATATCAAGCTGAACCTGGCGGCGGCCGATGTACGGATCGAAGCTCCCATACCCGGTAAGTCAGCGGTGGGCATTGAGGTGCCTAACAAGGAAAACATGACCGTTTCCTTCCGGGATGTGATGGAATCGGAGGAATTCCAGTCCTTCCCGTCCAAGCTGGCCTTTGCCGTGGGACGGGATATCGCCGGGCAGACGGTAGTGACCGACCTGGCCCGCATGCCCCATCTGCTCATTGCAGGTGCCACCGGGTCCGGAAAGTCCGTCTGTATCAATACGCTGATCATGAGTATCCTTTATAAGGCGGATCCGTCGGAGGTCAAGCTGATCATGATCGATCCCAAGGTGGTTGAGCTAAGTGTTTACAACGGAATTCCCCATTTGATGATCCCGGTGGTGACCGACCCTAAAAAGGCGGCGGGCGCCTTAAACTGGGCGGTGGCTGAGATGACCGACCGCTATAAAAAGTTTGCGGAGCTCAATGTCCGCGATCTGAAGGGATACAACGAGAAAATAAAAGAAGAGTGTGAGGAGGGCCAGGAGGCGGTGCTTCTGCCCCAGCTTGTGATCATTGTGGATGAGCTTTCCGATCTGATGATGGTTGCACCGGGTGAGGTGGAGGATGCCATCTGCCGGCTGGCACAGATGGCCAGAGCGGCCGGCATCCACCTGGTGCTGGCCACCCAGCGCCCTTCCGTCAATGTCATTACGGGACTGATCAAGGCCAACGTGCCGTCGAGAATTGCCTTCTCCGTGTCCTCCGGTGTGGATTCCAGAACCATCATTGACATGAACGGCGCCGAGAAGCTTCTGGGCAAGGGAGACATGCTCTTTTATCCCTCCGGCTATCAGAAGCCGGTCCGTGTCCAGGGAGCCTTTATCTCCGACGAGGAGGTCTCCCGGGTGGTCAAGTTCCTCACAGACAATACAGACGCCGAATACAGCCAGGATATTGAGAGCCGTTTGAATGTGGCCTCCTCTTCGGAGGGAGCGGGAGGCGGAGAGCGGGATGCCTATTTTGCCGATGCGGGGCGCTTCCTTATTGAGAAGGAGAAGGGCTCCATCGGTATGATCCAGAGGGCCTTCAAGGTTGGCTTCAACCGGGCTGCCAGGATCATGGAACAACTTGCCGATGCAGGCGTCGTCGGTGAGGAGGAAGGTACAAAGCCGAGAAAGATCTTGATGACGCTGGAAGAATTTGAAGAATTTCTGCAGCAGTCATAACAGAAAAACAGCAGTCTGTGACCGCTCTGCATTTCACGCATATAATAAAGGAAGAAGTAGTATGCGTGGAGAAATCGATGATACTGAGCGGTCTGCTTTCCCATGTGGGATATGTGAGGATCCGGGGCAGTGCCCGGACCGAGGTGACCGGCATCACCTGTGATTCCAGAGAGCTTCAGCCGGGAAACATGTTTGTCTGTATGGCCGGATATCACAGAGACGGTCATGAATTTGCCGGGGAGGCCATGGAAAGGGGCGCTTCCGTTCTGGTGATGGAGGAGGGAAACCCGGAGACCGTGCGGCTGGAACAGCAGCTGGAGAAAACGGACCGGGCACCGGTCCTTGTGACGGCAGCCTCGACACGAAAGGCGTTTTCTCCTCTGGCAGCGGCCTTTTACGGTTATCCCCTTCGTTCCCTGGTATCCGTGGCGGTGACCGGTACAAAGGGAAAGACGACCACGGCCTATATGACCCGGGCTGTTTTAACAGAAGCAGGATATAAAACCGGGCTCATTGGAACCAACGGAGCCTTTATCGGGGAGAGAAGGCTTGCCCTTTCCCACACGACGCCGGAGGCCCATGAGCTTCAGCGGATCCTGCGGGAAATGAAGGATGCAGGCTGTACCCATGTGGTCATGGAGGTGTCCTCCCAGGGCATCAAAATGGAGCGTGTGGCAGGACTTCGGTTTACCTGCGGAATTTTTACAAACCTTTCGCCGGATCACATCGGACCCGGCGAGCATGGAAGCTTTGAGGATTATTTATATCAGAAGAGCAGACTGTTTTCCGTGTGCGATACAGGCGTGATCAACCGGGAGGATCCCTGGGCAGATGAGATCACCGCCCGGACTGCATGCCGCCTTGTCTGGTATGGGATCGGACAGGGGGATTACCAGGCGTCCGGGGCAGCCCGTTTGATGGACAGCCGGATGCTGGGCTGCGAATACTTCCTCTCAGGTCCCATGGAAGCAAAGGAGCGGATTGTTCTTCCGGTGCCGGGAGATTACAATATCCGAAACAGTCTGGCAGCCGTTTGTGCAGCGGCGCAGCTGGGCGTTCCGATAAAGACAGCAAAAGATGCCCTTCGGAAGGTGCGGATCCCGGGGCGGATGGAAGTGGTGTCCGGCAATCATCACCTGTGGGTCATTGTGGATTATGCTCACAATGAGATCAGTATGGAGAATCTTTTGAAAACTCTGAAGACCTATGAGCCCCGCCGTCTGATCTGTGTGTTCGGCTGCGGCGGCAACCGTTCCAGGCTCCGCCGCTTCGGTATGGGGCGGGCGGCGGGAAGATGGGCAGATCTGTCCGTCGTGACGGAGGATAATTCCAGATATGAGCCCCTTCAGAATATCATTTCAGATATTGAGGAGGGCCTTTCGGAAAGCGGAGGGCAGTATACGGTCATTCCCGACAGGCGAGAAGCCATCGGCTATGCCGTCCGGCACGGCAAGGTGGGAGATATCCTTGCCATCATCGGCAAAGGCCATGAGGAATATCAGGAAACAGAAGGAAAACGGATCCCCTTTTCCGATCGGGAGGAGGCAGAGCGGGCGATTCTTTTGTACCGCTGATCCGTAAAAAATATAAGGATGAGGAAATAGTATGGAGCAGACAACAGTAAAAGATCTGGTGAGGGCATCGGGCGGCAGACTGCTGGCCGGAGACCCTGATACAGTAGTGAAACATGTAAGCATTGATTCCAGAGTGATGAAGGGGCAGGATCTGTTTGTCCCTCTGATCGGAGAACGCTCCGATGCCCACGATTACCTCGGGCAGGCCATTGAAAACGGGGCGGCAGCTGTGTTCTCTTCCAGAACCATGGAATCCCTGCCCGGCGCAGCCTGGATCCAGGTGGAGGATACGCTGAAGGCCCTCCAGGACGTGGGGCGGGACTATCGGAGAAGGATGGGGATCCCTGTTGTCGGGGTGACCGGCAGTGTCGGAAAAACGACTACCAGGGAAATGGTTGCGGCAGCCCTTTCCGCCGGCTTCAGGGTGTTCCGCACTTCCAAGAATTTTAACAGCGATATCGGTCTCCCCGTCACCATGACAGAGATGGGAAAGGAAGATGAACTGGCGGTCCTGGAAATGGGCATGAGCAATTTTGGCGAGATGGAGGTGCTTTCCTCTCTGGCGGAGCCTTCCGCTGCGGTGATCACCAATATCGGCGTGGCCCACATGGAACAACTGAAAACGAGAGAAAATATTTTCAGGGAAAAGCTTAAGATCGCTTCCTCCATGAAAGCAGGCGGTACCCTGATTTTAAACGGGGACGACGAATTCCTGAAGACGGTTCCGGCGGAATGCGGGTTTCACAGAATCTTTTACGGCTGCGGCGAAAACTGCGATTATCGGGCAGAGCAGGTGAGGATCACCTCAGGCGGTACAGAATTTGTGGCAGTCCACGGAAAAGATCGTGTTCTGACATTGCTGCCGGTTATGGGAAAGCACATGGTCATGAATGCCCTTGCAGCTATGGCAGCCGCGTCTCTCTGGGGGATATCCATGGAGCAGGCGGCAAAGGCGCTGGAGAGCTTCGAAGGCTTTAAAAACCGGCAGCAGATCTACGGGGTCGGCGATTTCAGAGTCATCGATGACACATACAATGCAAGTCCCGATTCCATGAAGGCTGCCCTCGGTGTCCTTGACGGGATGGAAACCGAGGGAAGGAAGATCGCCGTTCTGGCCAATATGCTGGAGCTGGGGGAAAACAGCAGGCAGTTCCATTATGAGGTGGGGCAGTTTGCGGCGGAGCATTCTCCGGAGCTTCTGATCTGCATCGGAGAGTTGGCTGCGGAGATCGGAAAAGGGCTTCTGGATGCAGGGGCGCCCACAGAGGTGAAGGCCTTTGCCTCCAGGGAGGAGGCCCTTCCTTACCTCAGAAACGAGGCGCGCTCAGGAGACCTGATCCTGTTCAAAGGCTCCAACAGTATGCGTCTGGGAGAACTGATCGAAGCACTGAAGGGCTGATGACAGACAGAAGAGACCTATTAAGAAAGAGAATGAGCATACATGTCACGACAATATGCAAATGTCATCATTGACATTGTCCACACGGCGGTTGACCGGGTATTTCAGTATGAGATCCCTGAGGAGCTTTGGGAAGAGCTCTCTGTGGGGATGAAGGTTCGGGTGCCCTTTGGAAAGGGAAACCGCCTGCGGGACGGCTATATCATCGGATTTACCGATAAAACAGATTATGATCCCCTGAAGATCAAAAGAATTGCGGAGGTCTGCCGGGACGGCATTCCTATCGAGGGGCAGCTGATTCAACTGGCAGCCTGGATGAAGGAGCGTTACGGTTCCACCATGATACAGGCTCTGAAGACAGTGCTGCCGGTGAAGCGGAAGATGAAAACGGCGGAAAAAAAGCTTCTGGTGCGAAAGATCACAGAGGATGAATGCAGGGAACTGCTTTCCGTGTACCGCAGAAAAAAACAGAAGGCAAGGGTGCGCTTCCTGGAAGCGCTCTCGGAGGATGAGGTGCTGCCTTATGAGATGGTGGTCCAGAAGCTTCGGGTATCCTCGGCTTCCTTCCGGCTGTTTTTAGAGCAGGGGATCTGTTCCCTGGAAACGGAAGCGGCCCTCAGAAATCCCATACACGGCATGGAGAGGAACGAAAGCCGGGTCACACTCAACGGGGAGCAGAGTCAGGCCGTGGACGGACTCTGGGACGTGTGGAATGGGGACAGATGTCCTTCCCTTCTTTACGGCATCACCGGAAGCGGAAAAACAGAGGTCTATATGGAACTGATCCGCCGGGTGATCCGGGAGGGAAAACAGGCCATTGTGCTGATACCGGAAATTGCGCTGACCTGGCAGACCGTAATGCGGTTTTACCGGCAGTTCGGCGACCGGGTCTCCATTGTCAATTCCAGGCTGTCTGCCGGGGAAAAGTCTGATCAGCTGGAACGGGCAAGACGGGGGAAGATCGACATTATGATCGGTCCGCGGTCGGCACTGTTTACCCCCTTCCCTGATCTGGGGCTGATCATCATTGACGAGGAGCATGAGACTGCCTACAAGAGCGAAACGGTTCCGCGGTATCATGCGGTGGAGACGGCCATTGAGAGGTGCCGTCTGGCCGGAGCCATGGTGGTGCTGGGCTCGGCGACTCCCTCGGCAGCTTCCTATTATAAAGCACAGAATGGGGAATATCATTATTTTCAGATGAAAACAAGAGCCAGGGAAGCCAGCAGTCTCCCTTCGGTGGAAATTATAGATCTTCGCATGGAATTAAAGGAGGGAAACCGGGGAATCTTCAGCAGACGGCTGGTGACTCTCATGAAGGAAACTCTGGACAGAGGGGAGCAGATCCTTCTGTTCTTAAACAGGAGAGGCTATGCGGGCTTTGTTTCCTGCCGCTCCTGTGGGGAGGCAGTCAAATGTCCCCACTGCGATGTGAGCTTAAAGGTTCACAGGGACGGAACCTTAAAATGCCATTACTGCGGCTTCGAAATGCCCCTTCCCAGGAAATGTCCTTCCTGTGGTTCTCCCTATATTGCAGGCTTCGGTACGGGGACCCAGAAGGTGGAGGCCATGGTAAGGGCCATGTTCCCGGAGGCAGGAGTCCTTCGGATGGATATGGACACGACCTCCCGCAAGGGCGGGCATGATGCAATCCTGTCGGCCTTTGCCGACGGAAAGGCCGACATCCTCATCGGCACACAGATGATCGTGAAGGGACACGATTTTCCCAGAGTGACGCTGGTGGGAATCCTGGCTGCTGATCTGTCCCTCTATTCCGGAGGCTATGAAGCCGGGGAGCGGACCTTTGAGCTTATCACCCAGGCAGCCGGAAGGGCAGGACGGGATGTACTTCCCGGCCATGTGGTCATCCAGAGCTATGCGCCGGACAATTACAGTGTGGAGGCGGCGGCCAGTCAGGATTATGAGGGCTTTTACTGGCATGAGATCCTGTACCGGAAGCTTCTTCGATATCCGCCGGTCTGCAAAATGCTGTCGCTCCTCATTACCTCAAAGGAGGAGGAGCGGGCGGAGAAAATGGCCGGGCGGGTGAAAGAACTGGCGGAGGCAGAGGACCGTGACGGAATCCTGGAGCTCATTGGGCCGGCGAAGGCGGCAGTTTCCAGGATCAATGATGTGTACCGTTACATGCTGTATGTGAAATGCGAGGAAGAGGAGCCTCTTCTTGCGTTTAAGCGTCAGGTCGAGGAAATGGACTGGGACAGACAGGTGCTGTATCAGTTTGATCTGGAATAAACAATGCAGATACAGAAGATGCTTGATAAAGAACAGAAGACTATTGACAGTGAGAAAGGAAGAATCAACCATGGCAATCAGAATTATTCGTGAGATCGGGGACGAGGTCCTGACAAAAAAGGCAAAGGAAGTTAAGGAGATGACTCCGAGAACACAGAAGCTCATTGCGGACATGCTGGATACCATGTACGAGGCAAACGGCGTGGGACTGGCAGCACCCCAGGTGGGGATCCTGAAGCGGATCGTTACGATCGATGTGGGGGATGGCCCCATCGTCCTCATCAACCCCGTCATTGTGGAGACGAGCGGCGAGCAGACAGGCCCGGAGGGCTGTCTCAGTGTACCGGGAAAACAGGGGAATGTTACAAGACCGAATGAGGTGACGGTGAAGGCTCTTGACGAGAATATGAAGGAGCGGCTGATCACCGGTACGGAGCTTCTGGCCAGGGCCATCTGCCATGAGTGCGACCATCTGGAGGGAAAGCTCTATGTGGAGCTGGCCGATGAGCTGGTGGACGTGACCGATGAGGAAGCGGAATAATTAAAAAAATCAAAAATTTCTGTGAAAAATGCAGTTTTTGCATGAAAAGAGAGTATACTGTGAGGTGGAGGAAAAGATTATGAGACTGATATTTATGGGTACCCCGGACTTTTCTGTGCCTGCCCTTGAAGCTCTCATTGCCGGAGGGCATCAGGTGGAGGCTGTGGTCACACAGCCGGACAAACGGAGAGGACGGGGAAAGGAAATGCAGATGACGCCGGTAAAGACGGCAGCTCTTTCTCACGGAATTCCGGTGCTTCAGCCGGAAAAGGTTAAAAACAATCCGGAATTTCTGACAAAAGTAAAGGAGATCTGCCCGGATGCCATTGTGGTCATCGCCTTTGGACAGATCCTTCCCAAGGAGATCCTGGAGCTTCCCAAATACGGATGTATCAATATTCATGCGTCGCTCCTTCCCAAATACCGGGGAGCGGCACCGATCCAGTGGGTCATCATCGACGGAGAAGCCGAGACCGGTGTCACCACCATGTATATGGAGGAGGGACTGGATACCGGGGACATGCTTCTCAAGACGGTAATTCCCATCGAGAAGGATGAGACAGGAGGAAGCCTGCACGACAAGCTGGCGGCGGCAGGAGGCCCTCTGATCCTGGAGACTTTAAAGGGGCTGGAAAGCGGTGCCCTCACACGGATGCCCCAGGTGGGCGAGACCTGCTATGCGAAGATCCTGACCAAAGCCCTGGGAAATGTGGATTGGTCCATGGATGCTGAGGCCATTGAACGGCTGATCCGGGGACTCTCTCCCTGGCCCAGCGCATACAGCCATCTGGATGGAAAGACAGTCAAGCTCTGGAAAGCTCAGGTATGTGAGGAGGATCTGAACGGAGACGATGTCCTGCCAGGTGAGATCGTCGGCGTTTCAAAGGACAGCATTTTTGTAAAGACCGGAAAAGGTCTTCTGGCCGTGAAGGAGCTTCAGCTGGAGGGGAAGAAGCGGATGGACGCGGGAGCGTTTCTGCGGGGATATTCCCTGAAGGCCGGAGACAGAATGGAGGAATAGCAAATGCCTTATTACGGATACTATTATTTCGATCCCACGTGGATCCTTGTACTGATCGGCATGGTGATCTGCATGATCGCATCGGCCAGGGTAAAAACAACATTTTCCAAATATTCGGGAGTCAGAAGCAGAACCGGCATGACCGGCGCTGAGGCGGCCAGACGGCTCCTTGACAGCCAGGGGATCTACGGTGTGCAGATACTTCCTGTTTCAGGAAATCTGACAGACCATTATGATCCCAGGGATAAGACTCTGAAGCTGTCCCAGTCGGTATACGGAAGTACCTCGGTGGCGGCCATCGGAGTGGCGGCCCATGAGTGCGGCCATGCCATTCAGGATGAGGTGGGCTACGGTCCTCTGCGTCTCCGGACAGCTTTTGTGCCGGTGGCAAACTTCGGCTCCAGCATCAGTATGATCCTGATCGTGGCGGGACTGATTTTCGGAGCAAGAAACGGAAGCTATTCGATTCTGGTCAATATCGGAATCCTCTGCTTTTCCCTGGCGGTGCTGTTCCAGCTGATCACCCTGCCTGTGGAATTCAATGCCTCCAGAAGAGCGCTTGTGCTTCTCAGGGAAAACGGGATTCTTTATGAGGACGAAGCAGCCCAGACGAGGAAGGTGCTTTCCGCAGCGGCTCTGACTTATGTGGCGGGAGCGCTTTCGGCAATTCTGCAGCTTCTGCGTCTTATCATTTTATTCGGAGGAAGAAGAGATCGTGACTGATGTTCGTGAAACAGCCCTTGTCTGCCTCATGAGGATTCTGGAAAAGGGTGAATACAGCCATGTGGTACTGAAGGAGGTCCTGGAAGCTCATGAGGAGCTGGAAAAGCGGGACCGGGCGTTTCTCACCCGGCTTGTGGAGGGAACCATCGAGCACCTGTATGAGCTGGATTATATCATCGATACCTTTTCGAAGACAAAAACGGCAAAGCAGAAGCCGGTGATCCGGGAGATTCTGCGGATGGGCGTTTATCAGATCCGATATATGGACTCCGTGCCGGACCGGGCTGCCGTCAATGAGTCGGTGCGTCTGACCGTAAAGCGGGGATATGGATTTTTTAAGGGCTTTGTGAACGGAGTGCTTCGCGCCGTCTCCGGAAATCCCGACGGTATTTCCTGGCCGAAACGGGAGGACGGCTTCGCACAGTGGGCCAGAGTGAAATATTCCATGCCTGTCTGGATCACGGAAAAGCTTCTTTCCGAATACGGGGAAGAACGGACGGAGGGACTTTTAGTCTGCGGTCTTTCGGAAAGACCGCTTACGGTGCGGTGCAACGAAAGCAGGGCCTCCCTGGAGGAGACAGAGGAAAGCCTCCGGTCCCAGAACATTGGGTTTCAGCGGGTGGAGGATGTTCCCGGCGCTCTGCTTCTTGAAAATTACGATAATCCTGCAGGGATCCGAGCCTTTGAGGAGGGCCATCTGCAGGTACAGGACGTGAGCTCCATGCTGGTGGGGCTTGCAGCGCAGATAAAGCCCGGAGACTGTGTGCTGGATGTCTGCGCGGCACCGGGCGGAAAAAGCCTTCATGCGGCGGATCTACTGGCAGGCACCGGTCATGTGGAGGCCAGAGATCTGACACCGGAGAAGGTGGCCCTCATCAGGGAGAATATCCGGCGCAGCCGCCTTACCAATATTTCGGCGAAGGTGTGGGATGCTCTGAATGAGGATCCGGAAAAAATAAAGTCGGCCGATGTGGTCCTGGCGGACCTGCCCTGTTCGGGAATGGGGATCATCGGACGGAAGAGTGATATCAAATACAGGCTGACAGAAGCTTCCGAGGAGGAGCTTTGTGCTCTCCAGAGAAAGATCCTTCAGGTAGTATGGAAGTATGTGAAGCCGGGAGGACGGCTGGTATTTTCCACCTGCACCGTATTTCCGGGGGAGAACCGGGACAATGCCCGGTGGTTTCTGGAGCATTATCCCTTTGAGCAGGTGGATCTTAAAAAGGTGCTGCCGAAGCGCTTTTTTGCAGAGGGAGAAGAATACTACGATCTCCAGCTTTTGCCGGGAGAGAAAGGAACAGATGGATTCTTTATTGCAGCATTCACAAGAAAATCAGATACATAAGAGGACGGACGGAAAGTGGGATATCAAATCCCTGAGCCTTGAGGAGCTTTCGGCGATCCTTGCCCAAATGGGGGAAAAGCCCTTCCGGGCAAAACAGATCTTTTCCTGGCTCCATGAAAAGCTGGTGACAGATTTTGAGGAGATGACCAATCTATCCAAAGGGCTTCGGGAGAAGCTTCGGGAGAACTTTTTTCTGACGGTGCTTACGCCGGTGGAGGTCCTGGCCTCCAGGCTGGATGCGACCAGAAAATACCTGTTCCGGCTGCCCGACGGCAATGTGATCGAGAGCGTCTGGATGGAGTATCATCATGGGAACAGCGTCTGCATTTCCTCCCAGGTGGGCTGCCGCATGGGCTGCCGCTTCTGCGCTTCCACCTTGGACGGCCTGGTCAGGGGATTGACTCCCGGGGAAATGCTGGAGCAGATCTACCGGATGCAGAGCCTTATGGGAAAGCGGATCTCCAACGTGGTCATTATGGGTTCCGGCGAGCCGCTGGATAATTACGACAATTTCGTGAAGTTTGTCCGCCTGGTGACTGATGAGCGGGGCTTTAACTTAAGTGTCCGGAACATTACCATTTCCACCTGCGGCCTGCCCGATCAGATCTTAAGGCTGGCCGATGAGGGACTTCCGGTGACGCTGGCCCTTTCCCTCCATGCGACCAACGATGAAAAGCGACGGGAGCTGATGCCCATCGCCAATAAATACAGCTTAAGCCAGGTACTTCCCGCCTGTGACACCTACTTTGAAAAAACAGGACGGCGGCTGAGCTTTGAATACAGCCTGGTGGGCGGGGTCAACGATACGGCAGAGGAAGCGAAGGCCCTGGCGGCACTTCTGGGAAAGCGAAACTGCCATGTGAATCTGATACCGGTGAATCCCATTAAGGAACGGAAATACGTTCGTTCCGGGCAGCAGGCCATTGCCAATTTCAAAAATATACTTGAAAAAAGTGGAATTAATGTTACTATAAGAAGAGAAATGGGGCGCGACATCAATGGAGCCTGCGGACAGCTGAGACGCAGCTACAGCGAAACGTGTCCGTAAAAGGGTATCTGTTCAGGCAGGAGGAGGATAGACCATGAAGGCCTACGCAATGACCGACCGGGGGAGAAAAAGACAGATCAATCAGGATGCAGTATATTATTCAGCCTATCCGGTTGGAAATATTCCCAATCTGTTCCTTGTGGCAGACGGGATGGGAGGGCATCAGGCCGGAGATTTTGCATCGAAATATACCATTGACAATCTGGTCAGACTGGTAGAGGAAGCCGAGGGAAACAACCCCATCACGATTTTAAACGAAAGCATCCGGCAGGCAAACAGCCTGCTCCTTCAAAAAGCCTCTGAGGAGGATGAGCTGGCCGGAATGGGAACGACTCTTGTGGCGGCATGTACCATGGGGCCGGTTCTGTGTGTGGCAAATGTGGGGGACAGCCGTCTCTATGTCGTAAGCGAAGAGGAGATCCGTCAGATCACCAGAGATCATTCTCTTGTGGAGGAACTGATCCAGCGGGGTGAGATGGAACGGGGAAGTGCGGCTTATCACGAGCATAAAAATATCATTACCAGGGCCATCGGTGCCGGAAAGGATGTATGCGCAGATTTTTTTGAAGTAAATCTGGAAGCGGGAGACACGGTGCTCATGTGCTCCGACGGCCTTTCCAATATGGTTGCCGATGAGCGGATCCGGGAGCTTTCCGCGGGCCGTGAGGACCTTCGGGCAGTATGTGAGGATTTGATAGAAGAGGCAAATAATAATGGCGGTAAGGACAATATCGCAGTTGTGGTGTTCCGTCCGTCAGACGATGAGGTGAAAGAATGGTAAGAGCAGGAATGTTTCTGGGAGACCGCTATGAGATCCTGGAAAAAATCGGTTCCGGCGGGATGTCGGATGTATACCGCGCCAAGGACCACAGACTGAACCGGGATGTGGCCGTCAAGGTTCTTAAGCAGGAATTCAATTCCGACAGAACGTTTATCGGAAAATTCAGGACAGAGGCCCATGCGGCGGCCTGTCTGTCTCACCCCAATATTGTCCATGTGTTTGATGTGGGCGATGAAAATGACATCCATTATATTGTCATGGAGCTGGTGGAGGGAATCACCCTCAAGACTTATATTTCCAAGAAGGGCAAGCTGGAGATCCGGGAGACCATCGGAATCGCCATGCAGGTGGCCCAGGGCATTGAAGCTGCCCATGAGCAGCACATTGTCCATCGGGACATCAAGCCCCAGAATATCATTATTTCCAGGGACGGAAAGGTGAAGGTGACGGACTTCGGCATTGCGAAGGCATCTACCACCGAGACCATTACCTCCAGTACCATGGGTTCGGTTCATTATATTTCTCCAGAGCAGGCCAGAGGCGGTTACTGCGACGAGAGAAGTGATATTTATTCTCTTGGTATTACCATGTATGAGATGCTGACAGGACGTGTGCCCTTCGAGGGGGATTCCACCGTATCGGTGGCTCTTCTGCACATTCAGGGCGAGATGGTTCCGCCGAGAAAATATGAACCGATGATTCCGGTGAGCCTGGAAAAGATCGTATTAAAGTGTACGCAGAAGAAGCCTGAGATGCGTTACCGCACTGTCACAGAGCTCATCGCTGATCTGAAGCGGGCTCTGATGACCCCCAACGAGGACTTTGTTCACATGAATACCGTGAACAGCAACGGTCCTACCAGAGTTATGAGCCAGGATGAGGTCAATCAGATCCGGAGCGGCGCCGCCATGGGTGCCATGGCAGCAGGCACGACAAAGGGACGCGGCAGCGAATATGCGGACAGAGGCTATGACGAATATGATGACATGGAGGAAGAGGAGCGGTATCAGCTGGATTATGATGACGAGGACCTTCTTCCTGATGATGAAGATGAGGACGATTACGAAGAAAATTCCAAATCCGATAAAGTTTACACCATCGTAGGGATTGCAGTTGCCGTGATCATCGTGCTGCTTGCCCTGTTTATTCTGGGCAAGACCTTTGGGTTTTTCAATTTCTCCGGAGGAAACAAAAATCAGACGGAGAGTACGGCCGAATCAGACGGAACAGAGGTAGAGATGCCGAGCCTTCTGGGCAAGACCATTTCTGAGGCAGAAGCCCTTCTGGCTCCGCTGGATCTGGAAATGAAGCTTTCCTACAGCGAGTCCAAGGATTACGAGGACGGTCAGATCATGGAACAGGAGTTCCCTGAGGGGCAGGCGGTGAAGCGCCATACGGTCATCAAGGTGACTGTGAGCAAGGGCTCCACAGAGACCAAGGTTCCGGAGAATCTGATCGGCATGACGAGAGAGCAGGCCATGAAGGCCCTCCATGAAGCCGGACTCAATCCGGAATTCAGCGAGATCTTCAGCGAGCTTCAGGAGGTCGGACTGGTGGCGAAGGTAAGCCCCGGTCTGGGCACAAAGGCTACCATGGGCGATACGGTTACGGTATACCTGTCCAAGGGACCGGAGACAAAGACGACCACCGTTCCCAATCTCCTCGGAAAATCCGAGAACCGTGCAAAGCAGGAGCTTTCTGATGCCAAGCTGGAGGTGGGAAGCATCACCGAGGATTACAGCGACGATTATGAAGAAGGCGAAGTTATGAGCCAGTCCGTCAAGAGCGGAAGCACCGTGGAGGAAGGCACCAAGGTAAGCTTTGTGGTAAGCCTTGGAAAGAAGGAGACCACCGTTTCCATGCCGGATGTCATCGGACGGTCTGAGGCGGACGCCATTGCAAGACTCCAGTCCCAGGGACTGATCGCAAAGCCGGGATATTATTATGACGATGAGATGGCACAGGGACTTGTCTTTGATGCGTCTGTGGATGCCGGAACAAAGCTGGATGTGGGCACAGAGGTGGAGATCTATGTGAGCAAGGGACCGAGACCGACTGAGGCGCCGACAACACCGCCCACGGAGGCACCGACCGAGGCACCGACCGAGGCACCGACGGATGCGCCGACCGAGGCGCCGGCATCAGAGTAGCTTAAGCCATGAAGGGAAAAATAATAAAGGGAATTGCAGGCTTCTATTATGTCCACGACGGTCATGATAAGGTCTATGAATGCAAAGCAAAGGGCATTTTCCGAAACCAGGGATTAAAGCCTCTGGTGGGTGATGATGTGTCGGTGGATGTCCTTTCCAGTGAGGAGAGCCTGGGGAATATCACGGAGATATTCCCCAGGAAAAACAGCCTGATTCGTCCGGCTTCGGCCAATGTGGACCAGGCCCTTGTGATCTTTGCAGTAAAGGAACCGGCCCCCAATCTGAATCTGTTGGACCGGTTTCTTGTTATGATGGGGCAGCAGGGGCTTCCCTGCCATGTCTGCATCAGCAAGACGGATCTGGATGTCGGCGAGGCAGAAAGACTGGCCGGTATCTATGAGAAGGCCGGTTATCCGTCTCATCTGGTGAGCACCTACGAAAAGAGGGGGCTTTCGGAGCTTTCCGTGCTCCTGGCAGGAAAAACCACGGTGATGGCCGGACCCTCCGGCGTGGGAAAATCCTCCCTTATGAATCTGATCAATCCGGAGGCACAGATGGAGACCGGTACCGTCAGCGCAAAGATCGGCCGTGGACGCCATACCACCAGGCATACGGAGCTTTTCTGTGTGGGAGAGGATACCTATCTTCTGGACACGCCCGGCTTCAGCTCTCTGGAAATCGAAGGGATGCTCTGCAGTGAGCTGCGGTTTTATTATCCGGAAATAGAAGCTCTTGAGGGAAAATGCCGGTTTCAGGGCTGCATTCATGGAAAGGAGCCGGACTGTGCAGTCAAGAAGGCGGTGCTGGAGGGCGGCATCAGCCGGGAACGATATGAAAATTATCTTCAGCTCTATGAGGAGCTGAAAGCAAAAAAACGTTATAAATGAAAAGGAGACCGATATGTTGATTTTATCCCCTTCTATCCTGGCGGCGGATTTCACAAAGCTGGGAGAACAGATCAAGGAGACTGTGGAGGCAGGTGCCGAATATATTCATCTGGATGTGATGGACGGCATGTTCGTGCCTCAGATTTCTTTTGGTATGCCGGTTATTGAGACTATAAGAAGCTGTACCGACAAGGTGTTTGATGTGCATCTGATGATCCAGGATCCGGGCCGGTACATTGAGACCTTTGCTAAAACGGGAGCCGATATTATCACCGTTCACGCCGAGGCCTGCACCCATCTGGACCGGGTGATCCAGCAGATCAAGGCGGCCGGTGTGAAGGCAGGCGTGGCTTTGAATCCGGCGACTCCCCTGTCTGCGCTGGATTATGTGCTGGACGAGCTGGACATGGTGCTGATCATGACGGTAAATCCCGGCTTCGGCGGACAGAAGCTGATTCCCTACTGCCTGAAAAAGGTCAGCGACCTGCGGGCGATGATGAAGGAGCGGGGACTGGACATCGACATTCAGGTGGACGGCGGCATCAAGGCCTCCAATGCAAAAGAGGTTATCGAGGCAGGTGCCAATGTACTGGTGGGCGGTTCGGCGGTATTTTCCGGCGATGTCGCGGCCAATACGAAGGCATTTATGGATGTGTTTGCAGAGTTTGAATAAAACGGGATGACAATATGAAGGTTTTGATTGTAACCGGCGGTGACGTGGACAAAGCGTCTGCCGCCGGATTTTTAAAGGGTTGGGGGCCGGACTTTGTGATTGCTGTGGACGGAGGCCTCCTTGCAGCGGAGGAGCTTACGCTTTTTCCCGACTGCATCGTCGGGGACTTTGATACCATTGAGCCAAAACGGCTCGCACCTTACCGGGAGCGTGGGGTCCATTTTGAGACCCATAAACCGGAGAAGGATTATACCGATACGGAACTGGCACTGTTTTACGGACTTTCCCTGGAGGGCGTCACGGAGATCACCATTCTGGGCGGCCTGGGCCGTCGGTTTGATCATGCGCTGGCCAATCTGCAGATCCTGCTTCACGGACTGAAAAAAGGCGTTTTCTGCCGGATGGTGGATGCATACAACTGCATTTATCTGTTAGAAAGGCCAAAAACACTGAAACGGTCAGAGACCTGGGGAAAATACATTTCTCTGATCCCATTCACGGAGAAGGTGAGTGGGGTGACCCTGGAGGGATTCAAATATCCGCTCCTCGAGGCGGTCCTGGTTCAGGGAAACAGCCTGGGCATCAGCAATGAACTGACGGAGGAGACGGGAACCATCCGGATCCGCGAAGGGATCGCCGTCTGTGTGGAGTCCAGAGATTGAAAATCATCGGGATCCGAAAATCAAAAAGGAGTAAATATGGGCAAGGAAATTGACAGATCACACAACAATCAGAAAAAAATCGCAGTCATCAATGATATCTCCGGATTCGGTCGCTGTTCCCTTACGGTGGCTCTGCCCATTATCTCGGCCATGAAGGTTCAGTGCTGTCCGGTTCTTACTTCGATTTTTTCCAACCACACCGGCTATCCGGAGTATTTCTTTGATGATTATACGGCAAAAATGCCGGAGTATATTGAAAAATGGAAGAGGCTGGGTCTTGAATTCGAGGGAATCTGCTCCGGTTTTCTGGGATCAAAGGAGCAGATCGATATTGTGAGGGATTTTATCCGGGATTTTCGGACAGAGAGAACCACTGTCATTGTGGATCCCATCATGGGAGATCACGGCGTTCCCTATGCCACCTATACGGAGGACATGTGTCGGGAGATGAAGCGGCTGGTGGAGTATGCGGACATTCTGACTCCCAATCTGACAGAGGCCTGTATTCTGACGGATACACCGTACCATGACGGCCGCTGGACCATGAAGGATCTTGTTTCCATGGCGGAGAAAATAAATGACGAGGGACCGGATAAAATTGTTATCACGGGAATCCGGCAGGGAGATTTTGTGGCAAATCTTGTCTATGAGGCTGGAAAGGAACCGAGAATCTTAAGAAGCCATCTGGTGGGAACGGAGCGGGCCGGTACCGGAGACGTGTTCTCCTCGGTCATCGCCGCGGATGCGGTAAACGGTGTCCCCTTTGACAGGTCCGTGAAGAAGGCAGGGGATTTCGTGAAAAGATGCATTCTCCGCTCAGAGGAGCTTGGGATCCCCAGACAGGATGGTGTATGCTTTGAGGAGCTTTTGATGACATTAAAATAAAGACGGAACAGTGGAGAATGAAAAATGGGAAAATTGATTCTGGCATCTGCATCGCCCAGAAGACGGGAGTTACTTGCCCTGACCGGACTTCCCTTTGAGGTGAGGCCGGGAAACGGGGAGGAGATCATTCATACAGACGATCCGGCAGAGGCGGTAAAGGAGCTGTCTTTTCAGAAGGCCTCGGCCGCCTGCGGGCTTGCTTCTGACGGAGATCTTGTCATCGGTGCAGATACGGTGGTGGCTCTGGATGGGACCATCATGGGAAAACCGAAGGATGAGGAGGAAGCCTTTTCCATGCTTGAGCGCCTTCAGGGAAGAGAGCATGGGGTCTATACAGGCGTTACAGTCATAAAAAAGGGAACTGAGGAATGCGTGACCTTTTCCGAACGGACAGCGGTCCATGTGCTTCCCATGACTTCGGAGGAAATATGGGATTATATAAAGACCGGAGAACCCATGGATAAGGCGGGAGCCTATGGGATCCAGGGCAGATTTGCCGTATATGTGGAACGGATCGAGGGAGATTACCAGAATGTGGTGGGACTTCCCGTAGCAAGACTTTACGGAGTGCTGAAAAAATTCAGGGAGGAGATCGTATGATCAAGCTGATAATGACAGATATAGACGGGACGCTGGTAAAGGATGGTTCCAGCACCCTGCCGAAGGAACTGGTGGACACCGTGAATGCCCTCATTGACAGGGGAATTCATTTTGTGGCCAACAGCGGCCGTTCCCTGATCAGTACGGAACGGCTGTTTGATCCCATCAAGGATCGGATCTATTATGCAGCCTGCAACGGGGCACTGATGGGACGCTATCAGGAGCTTCTTTTTGCGGAAACTGTTGAGAAGTCCCTTTTGTTGACCCTTCTTGAGGATGTGCGGACCATTAAGGATACGGTTCCCTTTTTTACGGGAGCGGGGATCATGTACTCCGATTCGGAGGATGAGGAGCTTCTTCGGTGGATGACCGAGGGATATCAGGAGGACATCACAAGGGTACCAGATATTGCCGCCATGCCGGAAGATTTTGTGAAGCTGAGCGTTTACGATAAAAAGCACAGATCCGGCGAAACCTTCCGGTCCTTCTGTGAAAAGTGGAAGGGTGTTGTCTCCACGGCAACAGCCGGCTCCATGTGGCTTGATGTATTTAAATTTGGCATCAGCAAGGGAACCGCAGTCAGATGGTATCAGAATTATTTTGGGGTGACCCCGGAAGAAACCCTGACCATGGGAGATCAGCAGAATGATGTTCCCATGTTAAAGGAGGCATACCACAGCTATGCGGTAGGCAATGCCATTCCTGAGGTTAAGGCGGCGGCCCGCCATGTGGTTGATACCTGTGAAAACGGCGGAGCGATCGCCGTGCTCAAGTCTCTCCTGTAAGGAGGAGCAGTCTGTGAAATTTGTCCATTTATCGGATCTCCATCTGGGAAAACGGGTCAACGGTTTTTCCATGATGGAGGACCAGAATTATATTTTAAAGGAAATTCTGAATATCATCGATGAGGAACGGCCGGACGGGGTGATCGTTGCCGGGGACGTATACGATAAAGCTGTGCCTGCTGCTGAGGCCGTCTGCCTTTTTGATGATTTTCTGTACGAGCTTTCCAGCCGGCAGCTGTCGGTTTTCGTGATCAGCGGAAACCATGATTCGCCGGAACGGATCGCGTTCGGTTCCCGGCTCCTTGACAAGAGCGGGATCTATCTGTCACCGGTCTATGACGGGACTGCCGCACCCGTTGTCCTTTGGGATGCCTTCGGCAGTGTGAATGTCTATCTGCTTCCTTTTCTGAAGCCCTCCCATGTGCGCCGTTATTTTGAAGATGAGAGCATTGAGTCCTATACGGATGCGCTGCGAACCGCCATACATGCCATGAACCTCGATCCGAAATCCAGGAATATCCTGGTCACCCATCAGTTTGTCACCGGGGCATCCCGGTGCGAGTCGGAGGAGATTTCTGTGGGCGGTCTGGATAATGTGGATGCTTCGGTCTTTGAACCCTTTGATTATGTGGCCCTCGGCCATATCCACGGCCCTCAGTGCATCGGCAGAGAGACGGTCCGATACTGCGGAACTCCCCTTAAGTATTCCTTCTCAGAAGCGGGACAGGAGAAATCGGTGACTGTGGCCGAGCTTGGAAATAAGGGAGAGGTTTCTGTCCGCACAGTGCCGCTTGTACCAAAGAGGGAGCTTTTTAAACTTCGGGGGACGTATCTGGACCTTACAGCCAGATCGTATTACAGCGATCTGGACCGGGAGGCCTATTATCAGATTACTTTGACGGATGAGGAGGATATTCCGGAAGCAGTCGGCAGGCTCCGCGTTATTTATCCCAATCTCATGAAGCTTGATTATGACAACAGGAGGACGCAGACGGCGGGTCAGCCCTTTTCATCGGAGGCGCCGGAGGAAAAGACGCCCATGGAGATTCTGGAGGAGCTTTATGAAAAGCAGAACGGAGGACCCATGAGCAGCAGACAGAGGGTGCTTGCCGGGGAACTGATCGAAAAAATATGGGAGGATGAGCCATGAGACCGGTGAAGCTTGTGATTTCGGCCTTCGGACCTTACGCCGGCAGGACGGAGGTTCCTATGGATGCGCTGGGGGAACGGGGGCTTTATCTCATAACCGGAGATACGGGAGCGGGGAAAACGACGATTTTCGATGCCATTACCTTTGCCCTTTACGGGGAAGCCAGCGGGACAAACCGGGAGCCGTCCATGCTCCGGTCCAAATATGCCGGGGATGCAACCCCCACAGAGGTGGAGCTGACATTTGCCCACGGTGGGAAAATGTACCAGATCAGGAGAAATCCGGAGTATGAACGGCCGGCCAGAAGGGGCGGAGGCAGGACGGTTCAGAAGGCGGACGCAGAGCTTTTTTTTCCGGACGGCAGGATCGTCACAAAGGTGAAGGAAGTAAATGCTGCTGTCAGAGAGCTGCTTGGAGTGGATCGGGAGCAGTTTTCCAGGATCGCCATGATCGCTCAGGGGGATTTCCTCCGGCTTCTGTTTGCACCCACGGAAGAGCGGAAGCAGATTTTCCGGCAGCTTTTTGAAACGGAGCGCTACCATGTGCTTCAGGAGCGGTTTAAGGAGCTGGCGGGTAATCTGGGAAAACAGTGCGGGGAACTGGAAGCCGGCCTTTGGCAAAGCATCGATGGAATCCGGTGGAGACCATCTGAGGAGGCTTTTGGGACGGCGGTGAAGAACCGGAAGGTACCGGCACAGGAGATCCTTTCGGCCCTTCGAAAGACCATTGGCCAGGATGAGGAAGAAGAAACAGTCCTGGAGGAAGCGCTTTCCGGTCTGGAGGAAAGGCTGTCATCCGTCAATCAGCTTCTTGGACGGGCAAAGGAGCAGAACCGGACCAGAGAGGCACTTAAGACGGCAGAGAAACGGCTGGAGGAAAAGCGGGAGAGTCTCAAAAAAGCGGAAGAGCTCCTTTCCGAAGAGCAGGGCCGGGAGGAGGAACGGAAGCAGAAGAAAAACCAGGGCGTGCTTCTTGAACATGAGCTTCCCCGTTATCGGGAATTGGAGGCTATCAGAAAAGAACGGGAGAAAGCCGAAAGGGAGCTTCAGAAAAAGCAGGAGGATCTGGAAAAAGGAACCGCCCGTCTGGAAAAGCTGCGTGTGGAGCTTCGGGCACGCCGGGAGGAGCAGGCCGGACTTTGGAAGGCCGGGGAAAGACTTGCACGGCTTTCCGGAGAGATGACGCAGGAGAAAGAGCGGAAAGGCCGGCTTTCAGAGCTTTTGAAGGACCTGAAGGAATCAGAACGGCTTTGGAGAGAATTTGAAGCGGCAAGGGATGCCTATCTCGCTTCTGCCGGGAAGGCGGAGGAGGAAGCGGCAGCTTTTGCCCGTCTGAACAGGGCCTTCCTGGATGGCCAGGCCGGGCTTTTGGCAGAACAGCTTCTGGATGGGGAGCCATGTCCGGTCTGCGGTTCCCTGTCCCATCCCCATCCGGCCGGACGGACAGAGCATGTTCCCACAGAGGAGGAGCTTAAAAAGGCGGAGGAGAGAAGAGATCGGCAGGCAAGGCTGGCCCGGGAGCGAAGTCTGGCTTCCGGTGATGCAAAGGGAAGAGCCGAAGCAAAGGAGCTGGAGATTCAAAACCGTCTGACCTCACTTTTCGGAGATCGTTCCATGGAGGGAGCGAAGGCCAGGGCAGAGGCTGCTCTGGAAAAGACCATTGCCTACATTCGTGTTCTGGAAGCGGAAATGCAGGCGGAGGAGCGGAAGAGGGAGCGAAAGGAAGAACTGGAACGGATGCTTCCGAACCTGGAGGCACAGCTGGAGCAGGAAACAGAGAACAGCCAGCAGAGGGCGGAAGAGCTTTCCGGCCTGATTGCGAAGGCAAAAGCTGCGGAGGAAAAGGCCGGTCAAATGAGACGGGAGCTGACCTGCGAGGACGAAGCTCAGGCCGTACAGGCACTGGTTTCCCTGAACAGGCAGCTTTCCGCCATGGAGGAAGCGCTTCGTCGGGCAGAGAAAGCATACCAGAAGAAAAAAGAGGAGCTTTCCGGAATCCTGGAACAGAAAAGCCTTCTGGAGTCTCAGCTTGACGGGACGGAGCCTGCCGATGAACAGGAATATGAGAGGGAAAGGGACCGGATTCTGGGAGACAAGGCGGACACAGAAACACGACGACTTTCGGTGAAGACGAGGCTGGCTGCGAACAGAGGCTGTGAGGAGACCATGGTTTCCCTTGGAAACCGCCTGAAGGAAGCAGAAGAGGAATGGAAGAGCGTCCGTGCTCTGGCGGCCACCGCAGGAGGAACGCTGCCCGGAAAAGAAAAGATCATGCTGGAAACCTATGTCCAGATGGATTATTTCAACCGGATCATTGCCAGGGCCAATGTGAGGTTCCTGGCAATGTCTGATGGTCAGTATGAACTCAGGCGTCAGGAAACGGCAGAGAACAATAAAAGTCAGAGCGGTCTTGAGCTGTCAGTTCTGGATCATTACAACGGAACGGAGAGGAGCGTCAAGACGCTGTCGGGAGGAGAGGCTTTCAAGGCTTCCCTGGCCCTGGCCCTTGGCCTTTCCGATGAAATTCAGGCTTCTGCCGGAGGAATCCGCCTGGATACCATGTTTGTGGACGAGGGCTTCGGTTCTCTGGATGAGGAGTCTCTGAACCAGGCCATCACAGCTCTCTCGGGACTTGCCGGCGGAAACCGTCTTGTGGGCATCATTTCCCATGTGCATGAGCTGAAAGAGCGGCTCGACAGGCAGATCATTGTCACAAAGGAGAAAACAGGCGGTAGCGCGATCCGGATTTCTGTGCTATGATAATCGCAGGAAAACGCCGGTGTGGAGGTATTTGATGTGAGAAAAATCGGGAAACGGGCTGCGGCCCTTGGGATGATCCTGTGCATGCTGCTTCCGGTTCTGGGCGGCTGCGGGAAAAAGGGAGGGATCCGTTTTACTGCGGGCCTTAAGGATACGGAGCTTTTCCGTCTGGAGGAGGAGATCTGCGAAAGACCGGAGGCCATGATCTTTATGCTCAGTCAGAAAACGAAATATGAGCACGAATACGGCAGCGGGATCTGGGAAGTGATGATCGGGGACAAGACCTTCGGAGAATACATGAGGGATAACCTTCAGGATTTTCTGGCCAAGATGAAATGTATGGTACTGATGGCAGAAAAGTATGAGGTGGTCCTGACCGATGAGGAAAATGTCCGGATTTCCCAGGCGGCCGAAACCTATGTGAACGGCCTTTCCGATCAGGTGAGGAAGGCCACCTCCATCGATAAGACGGCGGCGGAGACCGTATTCCATGATTATTATATCTCCAACCGGCTCATGGAGAAGCTGACGGCTGATGTTTCCACGGAGATCAGTGAGGATGAGGCACGGGTCATCCGGGTCCAGCAGATTTTCCTGGGAACCGAGGGACTTTCCGGCACGGAGAAGGAAGTGAAACGGACGGAGGCTCAGAATATCCGGACCCAGGCCGAGGCCGGTGCAGATTTTTCCGTTCTGGGAAAGAATGAAAATGAGGCAGAGGAATTTGAACTGGAGCTTTGCAGAGGAGAGGCGGAGCCTCAGTTTGAGGAGGCGGCGTTTGCCTTGAGCAGCGGACAGATCAGCGAGGTGGTGGAAACGGCCTACGGATTCCATGTCATCAAATGTATCAATAATTATGATGAAGCAAAAACGGCGGAGAACAAGGAAGCTCTGGTCAGGAAGCATAAGGAAGACCGTTTTTACGAATACTACGATGCCTTTGTAAAGACAATCGTGGCGGAATACAATGAGAAGGCATGGAAAAGGCTGGATTATCGGGAGGATTTCGGAACACCCGGCAGCGATTTTTATGAGGTCTACTATCAGTATTTCAATGACGGACAGCAATAAGAGGATCATACTGGGAAAAGGGGATGCCGAAGCATCCCCTTTTCGTGTTGTGACTCAGAACTGACGGAAGATTCAGTGGTTGCAGAAGCAGGACAGAATCAGGATCCAGATCAGCCAGCTGCAGCTGTTGCAGCCATCGCCGCCGAAGAAGCTGCCAAAGCCGAAGCCACAGTTGTCGTCACAGTCACCATGACCGCAGAGGCAGAGAATCAGTAACAGGAATAAGATGTTGTTTCCACCGGAGCTGCAGCCTCCGTTATTGGGACATCCACAGTTTGTTGCAGCCAGATCACTCATGATAAATCCTCCAAAGATTGTTTACACTATAGGATATGTCTGAAGTCTGTCCTTGTTTCCATATTGAGGAGGATGATTCCTTTTTGATTAATTTTATAAAGTGTATCAATATAAATGCTTGAAAAAAGTAAGCGAAAGACGTATAATAAGGGGTGGAAACACACAGGGGGTATTAACATTATGATGGATCATATAGACAGACAGATCGTAAATATTCTGCAGAAAAATGCGAGAACACCGCTCAAGGTCATTGCGGAGAAGGCTTACCTTTCTTCTCCGGCGGTATCTGCCAGGATCGAGCGGCTGGAGAAAGCCGGGATCATCACCGGCTATTCTGCGGAGATCAATGTGGAAAAGCTGGGCTATCATATCATGGCCTTTATCAATCTGGAGGTACAGCCCAAGCAGAAGAGTCAGTTTTATCCGTTTATCGAGGCCTGTCCCAATGTGCTGGAGTGCAATTGTGTCACCGGACAGTTTTCCATGCTCATCAAGGTGGCCTTCAACAGCACTGTGGAGCTTGATCAGTTCATCGGACGGCTTCAGGACTATGGACGGACCAGTACCCAGATCGTTTTTTCCACACCGGTGGGTCCCAGAGGGATTCAGGTCCTGGATGAGGAGGAAGAAAACCGGGGAGGGAAAGAGTGATGAAGGCTCTGGACCATTTGAGGACTATCAATCACCACAAAGGGCAGGTGATGAAAAACTGCTTCCGGGTGGGCATGTACAAACAGGGGCTTCTCCACGATTTATCCAAATATAATCCGGTGGAATTCTTTGTGGGCTGTAAGTATTATCAGGGGAATCGGAGCCCCAATGCGGCGGAGAGGGAGGCGAAGGGGTATTCCTCGGCGTGGCTCCATCACAAGGGCCGCAACAAGCACCATTTTGAATACTGGATTGACGTGGATATGGACAGAGGCTACCAGATCGCCGGGATGCAGATGCCGGTGAAGTATGTGCTGGAAATGTTTATGGACAGGATCGCGGCATCCAAAACATACCTGAAGGAGAACTACACGGATAAAAGTCCGCTGGAATACTACAAGCGGACCAGAAAGGTCATGGTGATCCACCCCAAGACCAGGAGGCAGCTGGAGGTGCTTCTGGTGATGCTGGCCAAAGAAGGGGAGGAGGAGACCTTCCGATATATCAGAGAGCATATTATAAAGAGAAAAAGCTGGCCCAAAGGATGATTTTGGGTATAGCGTCTGCAGAACACAAAACCCTTGGAAGCGGAGAGAGACTGCCTTCGAGGGCTTTTCTGCGTTTGGAAAAGCTTGATACGGGCAGAACCTGTGAAACTTGCGTGAATTCCTTGCCAAAACTATGGAAATACGAAACAGGGTCTGATAAAATGACAGTGTATCTTTTAATAAAAGCCCGGCATATGGTAATCAACAGGCCGCACCGAAGCGGCCGGAAATGAGGACGATATGGAAAAAATAAAGATTCTTGTGGTAGACGACGAAAGCAGAATGCGGAAGCTTTTGAAGGATTTTCTTGTAAAACGTGATTTTATGGTGGAGGAGGCCGGAGACGGCGAGGAGGCAGTGGAGCTTTTCCTGGAAGATAAGGATATCCGCCTCATCATCATGGATGTGATGATGCCGAAGATGGACGGCTATGAGGCGGTCCGGACCATCCGTCAGTATTCTCAGGTGCCAATCATTATGCTGACGGCAAAGAGCGAGGAGCGGGACGAGCTTCTCGGCTTCGAGCTGGGAGTGGACGAATACATCTCCAAGCCCTTCAGCCCCAAGATCCTGGTGGCAAGGGTGGAGGCGATCCTGAGACGCAGCATGGCGGTGAAGACAGGAACGGTGGAGGTGGGAGGCATCGTCCTTGACAAGGCGGCTCATCAGGTGACTGTGGACGGTCAGCCGGTGGAACTGAGCTTCAAGGAATTTGAGCTTCTGACCTATTTTGTGGAAAATCAGGGGCTTGCCCTTTCCCGGGAGAATATTCTGAACCATGTGTGGAATTATGATTATTTCGGAGATGCCAGGACCATTGACACCCATGTGAAAAAGCTTCGCAGCAAGCTGGGAAAGCGCGGCGAATATATCAAGACCATCTGGGGAATGGGGTACAAGTTCGAGGTGGATAAGGAATGAAGCACACCATTCGATTTAAATATACCATGATCCTGACGGGCGTGGTGGCTGCGGTCATTCTGGCCAGCTGGATCGCCGTCAATCTGTGTCTGGAGCCCTATTACCTGCAGCGGAAAAAAAATACGCTCATTCAGGCCTACAATGAGCTGGAGACACGGATGGAGAATGACGGGACGGTAACCGCCGATACGAAAATGTATCTCAGAAGGGTCAAGGAAAATTACAACATTGAAATATTTTTATGGGATTCCGCCCAGAAGGTGATCTATTCTTCCGGCAGCGGAGAGGCCCTTCAGAGCGGAAATAACCTCTTTGACTATATTTTTGGCACAAACCAGAGCGTGGAGCGGCTGGAGGCAACCAGTAAGTATCAGATCAATAAGGTGTATGACGGAAATCTCCAGGCTTATTATATGGAAATGTTCTCGTCCTATCTGGGCGGGAGCTTTTCTCTGATGCGGGTTCCCCTGCAAAGTATTCAGGAGACGGTCCGCCTGGTGAACCAGTTGAATCTGTATGTGGCCCTGGGAGTGGCCGCGGCCGGTATTCTGGCGGTCTGGTTCCTGACGAAAAACATGACGGCTCCCATTCTGGAGCTTTCTTCCATTGCGGAGCGGATGGCCAGCCTGGACTTTACGGCCCGGTATGAGGGAAATGACAACCGGGAGATCGAGATCCTGGGGCAGAGCATGAACCATATGTCGAAGCAGCTGGAAAAGACTATTCTGGAGTTGAAAACGGCCAATCTGGAGCTGAAACGTGATATCGAGCAGAAAACGAAAATTGATGAGATGCGGCGGGAGTTTTTGTCAAATGTGTCCCATGAGCTGAAAACGCCCATTGCGCTGGTACAGGGATATGCGGAGGGACTTAAGGAGGGGATCAACGACGACCCTGAGACCATGGAGTGGTACTGCGACGTGATCATCGATGAGGCTTCCAAGATGAATACCATGGTGAAGAAGCTTCTTACCTTGAATCAGATCGAGGCGGGCAGGGAACAGCTTTCCATGGAGCATTTTGATCTGATCCCTGTCATCGAAGGCGTTTTGAATTCCTATCGGCTTCTTCTGGAACAGAAGGAGGCGAAGGTCTCCCTGAAATGCCCGAAGAGCCTTTATATCTGGGCCGATGAATATATGGTGGAAGAGGTGATCCGAAACTATGTGGGTAATGCCCTGAATCATCTGGAGGGAGAGAAAAAAATCCTGATATCGGTGGAAAAACAGGACAGCAGGGCTCATATCCAGGTTCGGAATACAGGGGCACCCATTCCGGAAGGGGATATCGAAAGGATCTGGGACAAGTTTTATAAGGTGGATAAGGCCAGAACGAGAGAATACGGCGGCAGCGGGATCGGACTTTCCATTGTGAAGGCAGTCATGGAGGCCCACAACTGCAGTTATGGTGTAAAAAATGAAGAAGATGGAGTAAGTTTCTTCTGTGAGTTTGACTGTAAATAGAAGCCGTGTTATACTGAATAATAAAGATTATGGGGAAGATATATGGGTTTATGGATTGCAGGAATTATCCTGGCAGGTTTGGTGATTGCGCTGCTGCTTGTTTCCCGGTATGAGCGGAATCATGTGGCAGTAAGAGAATATGAGGTGGAGTCCGAAGCCGTCGGTGAGGCCTTTGACGGATATACGATGGTGGTCATGGCGGATCTTCATGACAATGGGGCCGGCAGGCGAAACAACCGAATGATGGCTTCTATCCGAAGGATCCATCCGGATGCAGTCATGGTGGCAGGAGATATGGTGATGGCCAGAAAGGGTGTCTGCCGTTACGGGGAAAGTGTCCGCCTGCTCCGTCGTCTGGCCTTCCGTTACCCGGTATACTACGGCCTGGGCAATCATGAGGACCGGATGGGCAGGGAAAAGGAAGTCTATGCTTCTGCCTACCGGGAGTGGTACAGTGAGATGATGCGGGCCGGAGTGACGGTCCTTGACAATCTTTCCCTGACCATTCGGGATGGAAAGGATGCGCTCACCATCACCGGCCTGAACATGGATCGATGCTATTATCATAAATTTAAAAAGCGTCCCATGGAGCCGGGCTATCTGGACCGGACGCTGGGAGTGGCCAGACGGGACGAATATCATATTCTGCTGGCCCATTCGCCGTCGTATTTTGAGGAATATGCGGCCTGGGGAGCAGATCTTACTTTAAGCGGTCATTATCATGGAGGAACGGTACGCCTGCCTTTTCTGGGCGGGCTGATCTCTCCCAATTTTGAATTGTTTCCCCGCTGCAGCAGAGGACGGTATGAAACAGATGGAAAAACCATGCTTGTCAGCGGCGGGCTTGGGACCCATTCCGTCAACCTCCGGTTGGGCAACATGTCGGAGCTTCTGGTGGTCCGGCTGAAGCGAAGGCGCCGGGACGGCGAACGGGCTTAAAAACTCTGCCTGGGATATTATGAGAGAGAAATGAGGATTTGACATGCAGTCAGTGCTGTCGGTGAAGCTTCAGGCCTTTGAGGGGCCTTTGGATCTGCTTCTTCATCTGATCGATAAAAATAAAGTGAATATTTATGACATCCCCATTGCGGAGATTACCGACCAGTATTTGGAGTATGTGAACGCCATGGACAAAGAGGATCTGGATGTGGTCAGCGATTTTCTTGTGATGGCGGCGACTCTTCTGGACATCAAGTCCAGAATGCTTCTTCCCGCCGAGGAGAATGAGGAAGGGGAAGAGGAGGATCCCCGACAGGAGCTGGTGGAGCGGCTGCTGGAATACAAAATGTACAAGTATATGGCCGGAGAACTGAAGGACAGACAGCTGGACGCGGAACGGCTTCTGTTCAAACCGGAGACCATTCCGGAGGAGGTGGCAAAGTACCGTCCGCCGGTGGATCTGGAGGAACTGCTGGATGGGGTCACCCTGACAAGGCTCAACGATATCTTCCGGGCAGTTCTGAGGCGGCAGGAGGACAAGATCGATCCGGTCCGCTCCAAATTCAGTCAGATCCAGAAGGAGCCTTTCCGTGTGGCGGATAAGATCGTGGAGATCCTCAATCTGGCGGCTGACCAAAGACAGCTTTCCTTCCGGGAATTTCTGAAGGCACAGTCCAGCCGGGTGGAGCTGGTCGTCGCTTTTCTGGCGGTGCTGGAGCTGATGAAGATGGGGAGTGTGACTCTCCGGGAGATGGATGGAGAGGAGGAGGATTTCCTTCTCGAAGCTTCCGAGGAGCTTATTAAGGACCGGGAACGGCTGGCAGAGGAACTAACCGCCAGCATTGACGGGTGAGAGAAGAAACAGGAAAGAAAAGGCAGAAATTTATGGAAATAAAAGAAGCAAAGAGGATTCTGGAGGCGGTACTGTTTGCCATGGGCGGCTCAGTGGAGTTAAAGTCCCTGGCGGAAGCCATTGGGCAGGATGAGGAGACAACCAGAAAGCTGGTGCAGAGCCTGGCGGATGATTATGAGGCCGAAGAACGCGGCATGAAGATCATCGAGCTGGAAAGCGCTTTTCAGATGTGTACCAGACCGGAATACTATGAAAATCTGATCCGGGTTGCGGCCCAGCCGAAGAAATATGTCCTGACAGAGGTACTTCTGGAAACTCTTTCTATTATCGCCTATAAGCAGCCTGTGACGAGGCTGGAGATCGAAAAAATCCGAGGGGTCAAATCGGACCATGCGGTCAATAAACTCATTGAGTACGGCCTTGTGGAGGAGGTCGGCAGACTCAACGTGCCGGGGCGGCCCATTTTATTCGGGACAACAGAAGATTTTCTGCGAAGCTTCGGCGTGTCCACACTGGAAGAGCTTCCGGCCATGAAGCCGGAGCAGATGGAAGAATTCAAGGCGGAGGCTGAAGAGGAAGCTCAGCTTAAGCTGGATCTGTAAGGAGGAGAAGGGTATGAAAAAAATCGGTTTTATCGGCTGCGGAAATATGGCCAGGGCCATGATCGGAGGAATTGTGGGAAAGAAGCTTGTGGCACCGGAGGAGATCATTGCCTCCAACAGAAGCCGGGGCGCCCTTGATTATGCGGAGAAGACCTGGGGTATCTGTGTCACCGGCGACAACAGGCAGGTGGCAAGGGAAGCGGAGATCCTGGTGCTGGCAGTAAAACCCCAGTTCTACAGCCAGGTGATCCAGGAGATCAGGAATGAGGTAAATGAGACCCAGCTGATCATGAGCATTGCACCGGGCAAGACCCTTGCCTGGTTTACGGAGCAGTTCGGACGGCAGCTTAAATTTATCCGCTGCAATCCCAACACTCCGGCTCTGGTGGGAGAGGGGATCACCTCCGTATCGCCCAACGAGCTGGTGACGGAGGAGGAACTGAAACGGGTCATGGATGTGCTCGAGAGCTTCGGACGGGCATCGGTGCTGCCGGAAACCATGAGCGAGGCGGTCATTGCCGTCTGCGGAAGTGCTCCTGCTTATGTGTTTATGTTCATCGAAGCCATGGCTGACGGTGCCGTATCGCTGGGAATGCCCAGAGCTCAGGCATATGAGTTTGCCTCCCAGGCGGTTCTCGGAGCTGCAAAGATGGTGCAGGAGACAGGGCTTCATCCGGGAGCCCTCAAGGATATGGTCTGCTCGCCCGGCGGGACCACCATTCAGGCGGTCCGTGTCCTGGAGGAGCGGGGGCTTCGAAGCAGCGTCATCGAAGCGATGACTGCCTGCGCCGACAAGGCCAGAAGGATGTAACAGGCCTGACAGACAGAAGGTAAAAGATTTGATATGTTGAATATGACGGGTGAAAAGTGGAAGGCAGAAAGCCGGAAAGGAGTCACTATGAAAAAGATTACAGAGTTTACAAGGGAGGAGCTTTTGGAGCTTCAGGAGGAGCTTGAAAAGCAGTACGAGGAGTTTAAGGCCCAGGGACTTAAGCTGGATATGTCCAGAGGCAAGCCTGCGGCAAGCCAGCTGGATCTGACCAACGGGCTTTTGACAGCACTGGATGATTACCATACCGAGTCAGGTCTGGACGCCAGAAATTACGGGGTTCTGGATGGAATTCCAGAAGCCAAAAAGCTATTTTCCGATCTTTTGGATATTCCTGTAGATAAGATCATTGTGGGCGGCAGCTCCAGCTTAAATCTGATGTACGATGCCATGACAAGACTGATGCTCTTCGGTACCCAGGGGGAGAAGCCCTGGAAGGATGTGAAGGGAATCAAGTGGCTTTGCCCGAGCCCCGGCTATGACAGGCATTTTGCCGTTACCGAGGACATGGGTATGGAGCTGATCCCGGTTCCCATGACGGCGGAAGGACCGGATATGGACGTAGTGGAAAAGCTGGTGGCAGAGGATGATACCATCAAGGGTATCTGGTGTGTGCCGCTTCATTCCAATCCCCTCGGCGCCTGCTATTCTGACGAGACGGTGGATCGTCTGGCTTCCATGAAGACGGCGGCGAAGGATTTCCGTATCTTCTGGGATAATGCCTACGGCGTTCACCATATTTACGAGGAGGTTCCCTTGAAGGATATCTTCAAGGCGGCTGCGGCATGCGGAAATGAGGACAGGATCCTTTATTTCTTCTCCACCTCCAAGATCACCTTCCCCGGTGCAGGCATTGCCATCATGGCGTCCAGCCTGTCCAACATTGCGGAGATCAAAAAGCATATGACCATCCAGACCATCGGCCATGACAAGTTAAATCAGCTCCGCCATGTGAAATACTTCGGCAATGCGGAAAATATCCGCGCCCACATGAGAAAGCTGGCCGATGCGTTAAGACCGAAATTTGATATGGTTCTCGACACTCTCGATGCAGAGCTGGGCGAAACAGGCCTCGCGTCTTGGGTAACGCCGAAGGGCGGCTACTTTGTAGCACTGGATACTCTTCCCGGCTGTGCAAAGGAAACCGTAAGGCTTGCAAAGGAGGCTGGCGTTACCATGACCGGCGCCGGAGCTACCTGGCCCTACAAGAAGGACCCCAAGGACAGCAATATCCGTATTGCACCCACCTATCCGACCATCGAGGAGCTTGACAAGGCCATTCATCTGTTCTGCCTGTGCGTGAAGCTGGCAGGAGTGAAGAAGCTGATCGGAGAATCATAAAAAGAAAATACTGGAAAAGCTCCGGCAAAAGGGCCGGAGCTTTCCTGAGAGAGTAAAGGAAGCGGGAGGAAATGACAGCGATGTTTGCAGAGAAAATGGTAGAGCTTGGGAGCAGACGCTCCACGATCCGCGAGATTTTTGAGTTTGGCAACAAGCGTGCGACTGAAGTGGGAAGAGACAATATTTTTGATTTCAGCCTGGGAAATCCCAATGTGCCGGCCCCGCAGACGGTCAGTGACGAGATCGTCCGTCTGGTGACCACGGAGGATGCGGCGGCTCTTCATGGGTATACCAGTGCCCAGGGAGATGCGGTGGTGCGCAGTCAGATCGCCGAGTCCATCAACAGGACCCACGGTACCCATTTTACGGGCGACAATCTGTATATGACAGTGGGTGCGGCAGCTTCCCTGTGCGTATGCTTTAAAGCCCTGGCGGAGGAGGGAGATGAGTTTATCGCCTTTGCTCCTTATTTCCCGGAATACAAGGTGTTTGTGGAGGGAACCGGAGCGAAGCTTCAGGTGGTGCCGGCGGATATTGACAGCTTCCAGATCAATTTTGATGCCTTTGAGACACTCCTGAATCCGAAGACAAAGGCAGTCATCGTCAATTCTCCCAACAATCCTTCCGGTGTTGTCTATTCGGAGGAGACGATCCTTAAGCTGACGGCTCTTTTGAAGGAAAGATCGGAGGAATACGGTCATCCCATTTATCTGATCTCCGATGAGCCTTATCGGGAAATTGCCTTTGACGGTGTGAAGGTGCCGTATCTGACTGAATACTATGACAATACCTTTGTCTGCTATTCCTACAGTAAGTCGCTGTCCATGCCCGGAGAGCGGATCGGCTATGTGGTCGTCCCCGGTGAGATGGAGGATTTCAAAGCCGCCTATGCAGCTGTCTGCGGAGCAGGGCGTGTGCTGGGCTATGTATGCGCTCCGGCCCTTTTCCAGAGAGTGGCAGCTTCCTGTGCCGGACAGACCTCCGACATTTCCGTCTACCGGAAAAATCGGGATATCCTTTACAACGAGCTGACCAGGATGGGATATACCTGTGTGAAGCCGGAGGGAGCCTTCTATCTGTTCCCCCGTTCCCTGGAGCCGGATGCCAATGCGTTCTGCGAAAAGGCGAAAAGTCTGGATCTGCTGCTGGTGCCCGGAGACGATTTTGCCTGCCCCGGACATGTGAGAATTGCCTATTGCGTGAAGACAGAGATGATCGAGAGATCTCTGGCTGCTTTTGAGAAGCTGGCGCAGATGTATCGATAAAAGAGTTTCATTATAAAAGCTTCGAAAAAAAGCTGCAGGGAGGATCCGTCAGTGGGCGGACTTCCTGCAGCTTTTTCAACTAAAAATTCTTTGTTTCAAAACCGTTTATTTCGCTGTGATCATGGTTCCGGTTTTTCCGTCCATCGCTTCCCGTGCCTTGGAAAGATCGGTGATGATCGCCTTTCTGCCGGGGCGGGCGGAGACAAATTCCACGGAGGCCTCGATCTTGGGAAGCATGGAGCCTGCCTCAAACTGATTCTGCTCCATGTATGCGTGGGCCTCGGAGGCGGTGAGACTGTCTAAAAACTGTTCATCCGGCTGCTTATAATTGACCGCAACCTTTTCCGTACCGGTCAGGAACAGAAGGGTATCCGCATCGACCATATCTGCCATGCGGGCTGCAGTCAGATCCTTTTCGATGACGGCACTGGCACCCTTCAGACGGGTTCCCTGCTGAAGAACGGGAATTCCGCCGCCACCGCCGGCGATGACAAGCTGATTGGCGTCCAGAAGGGCACGGATCGCATCGATCTCATAGATGTCGATGGGCTTCGGTGCGGCGACGATCCTGCGATATCCTTTTTCTTCCCTGACAACGTAATTGCCCTTGGCAGTTTCCGCGCGGGCCTCATCTTCGCTCATATAGCGGCCGATGACCTTGGTGGGTTCGCTGAAGGCCTCATCAAAGGGATCCACCCGCACCTGGGTGATGATGGTGGAAACCGGCTTGAAAATACCGCGGTTTAAAAGCTCTGTCCGGATGGCATTCTGCAGGTCATAACCGATGTAACCCTGACTCAATGCGCCGCACACCGACATGGGAGCGACCGTATATTCCGGTGAGAGACGGCTGAACTCTGTCATGGCCGTGTGGAGCATACCGACCTGAGGACCGTTTGAAAAGGTAATGGCCATCTGATATCGTTCTTCCACCAGGTCTGCGATGGCGCAGGCCGCTTTTGTTACTGCCTGCTTCTGGTCAGGAAACAAAGTGCCGAAGGCGTTTCTTCCCAGAGCAACCACAATCCGTTTATTGTTCATGATAATCCCTCGTTTCTGTCTTAAAGTATTTATCAGTATACCATGAAACCGGAAGTTTTCCTAGCATTTATTTTAGATAAACAGGCGAACGTTGACAGGAAAACATCGGTTTACTATAATGGGATCAGAAACCTTCGCATGACGGCAAAAAGGAGGCTGTGAATATGGAAGGAAAGATTGAAAAAAGAGATTTTTACATGGATTCGGAAAATAAAGGGCAGAAGCTTCACTGTGTTGCATGGCAGCCGAAAAACGGTGAGGTGAAGGCTGTGCTGCAGATCGTACACGGCATGGTGGAATATGTGGAGCGGTACGGGGAGTTCGCCTGTTATCTGGCAGAGCAGGGGTACGCTGTCATTGGACATGATCATCTTGGACATGGGAAAACGGCTCAGACAGAAGAAGAGCTGGGATATTTTGCCGAGCAGGACGGCGATCGTCATGTGATTGCCGACATGTACCGGCTCACCTGTGAGGGAAGACGGCTCTGGCCCGGAGTGCCCCTTGTCATCATGGGACACAGCATGGGCTCCTTTTTTACAAGAAAATATCTGACAAAATACAGCAGGAAGGTGGACGGAGCGATCATTATGGGGACCGGCTTTATGGCGCTTCCCCTTGTCGCCTTCGGAAAAGCGGCAGCAGGACTGATCTGCCGGGTCAAGGGAGATCACTGCAGAAGCAAATTCCTGTATAAGCTGACGCTGGGCGGCAACAACCGCCGCATCAAGGACTGCAGGACAGAAAATGACTGGCTGAGCAACAACCGGGAGTCGGTGGATGCCTACAATCAGGATCCCTTCTGCAGCTTTATGTTTACGGCGGGAGCCTATCGGGATTTCTTTTCTGTTCTGGTGGATCTGGCAAAAAAGAAGGACTTTGATACAATGAACAGAAAGCTTCCTCTGCTTCTTGTGGCCGGGGAGGAGGATCCGGTGGGCAATTACGGAAAGGGCGTGAAGGCTTGCTGTAAGCAGTTTCAGGTTCTGGGCTTTACTGATGTCACCATGAAGCTTTATCCCGGGGACCGCCACGAGATCCTCAATGAGCTTGACCGCGGCGTGGTTTACGATGACTTGAGAAACTGGCTTGACCGGGTCGTGACGGGTTAGGGAAAGGCTGGATGTGCGGAACCCACAATATCTTAAAGGAAATTTCGCAAAAAGAACTAAAAGTTTACCGTTAAGTATCCGAAAAAATCAGGAAAAATATCAATGAATTTCCTAAGCTGTGGGCTGAATCCATGATGCTGAGAATCGACAGAAAATTTTGGGGTCGAGCTGCATACGGAAAGATTTCAGGTGCAATTACAATACGATTCTGCTATAATATAGAAATCATATGCTGTACAGCAACAGAATCGGAGTAATATTATGTTCAGAGAAATTAGTAAAGAAAAGGCATTTGACGATATTTTAGATCAGATCATAGAGAATATTCAAAACGGCACCCTGAAGGAAGGGGATGCGCTTCCTGCAGAACGTTCCATGGCAGATGCTCTGGGGGTGTCCCGGCCGGTACTGCGGGAAGTCCTTCGCGCATTGGAACTGATTGGAGTAATTAAGAGTGTGCAGGGCGGAGCCAATTACATTGCAGAGGATCTGGAGAGCTGCCTGATCGGTCCACTGTCAATCCTGTTTCGTATGAACAACAGCAATGCACTGCATGCCCAGCAGCTGCGTTCCGCATTGGAGCAGGAGGCGGCCCTGTTGGCAGCGCAGAACTGTACCCCTCTGGATGCGGCGGAACTGCAACTTATCATTGCACAGCTGGATGCAGCAGAGGATGAGAAGATACGCGGCAATCTTGATCGGAAGCTCCATATCAAGATTGGAAAGATGACGGGAAATTCTATGATTTTCAGTGTGATGAGTGCGTCGGCACAGCTTACTGAAATGATTATCAGCGGGATTCGAACCTATATCATGCAGAAGGATAACTCTGTGTCAGAGGTGGATGAGCAGCATCGCAGGCTGGTGGAGGCTATCGTGAATCACTTGCCTGAGCAGGCAGAGCGCTGCATGAGGGAACATATGGATACGGTGGAAAAGTACGTACGGGAGATCGCAGACCAAAAGAGAAGCGATAAATAAAACAGAGTAAGTTAAGACTGAACTGCAGCCATTTGCACAGTTCAGTCTTTTTTATGGAAACAAATGTTACTGTAAAATTTTATTTTTGGTATTGCTTTTTTATAAAAACAATGATATAATCCATTTCAAAATTGGTATTACCAATAAAATGATAAGTAAAACCAAATGGGAGGACTTATATGGGGTACGTAAAATGGAGCTATGATACGCTCAATCGCTTTTGTCACGATGTTTTTTGCAGATTTGGATTTACGGAAGAGGAGAGTAAAACCATTAAAGATGTTTTGCTCACGGCAGATCTTTTTGGAATTGAGTCCCATGGTATGCAGAGAATGGTTCGCTATCACAAGGGGATTGAAAAGGGAACGATCCATCCGGAGGCAAAGCCGGAGATCGTGTTTGAGACACCTGTTTCTGCTGTGATTGACGGACACAATGGTATGGGACAGCTTATTTCTGCTTTTGCTATGGAGAAAGCAATTGAAAAAGCGAAGAGTACAGGAATCGGTATGGTTACGGTTCGTGAGTCCAATCATTTTGGAATCGCCGGATATTATGCCAAAATGGCCAGTGATCAGGGACTGTTAGGTATGGCATGCACCAACTCCGAAGCCATCATGGTTCCTACGTTTGGAAGAAAGGCTATGCTGGGCTCCAATCCTATTGCGGTAGCCATGCCTGCGGAACCTTATCCGTTCCTGTTTGACTGCTCCACCACCGTGGTCACTAGAGGAAAACTGGAGATGTACAACAAGATGAATAAACCTCTCCCCCAAGGCTGGGCGCTGGATAAGGACGGACATGAAAGCACATGCGCTCCGGAGGTGTTGAAAAATATTACTTCGAAGCAGGGCGGCGGTATCATGCCTCTTGGCGGCAATGAGGAAGCAAGCGGCAGTCATAAAGGATACGGTTACGGAATGCTGTGTGAACTGTTCAGTTCCATTATGTCTCTTGGAGTTACTTCAGATCAATGCTGCACCTTCAAGGATAAGACAGGGATCTGCCACGGATTTATTGCGGTCGATCCGGCAATTTTCGGAGATGCAGAAAAGATTAAGATGCATTTGTCAGAGTATCTGGAGACACTTCGCCGGAGCCCGAAGGCAGAGGGGCAGGAGCGCATTTATACACATGGAGAAAAAGAAGTGTATGCCATGAAAGAGCGTATGGAAAATGGAATCCAGGTAAATGACAATACGATGGTAGAACTGGCAGAGCTGTGCCATTACCTGAAGATGGATTTCGGTTCCTATTTTAAAGATTATAAGCTGCCGGAAAACAGCACATTTTTTACGGGAAATTATTGATCCTTGAGAGATCGTTGGTTTCACAGAAAAATTCAGGTTTCAGAAAAGTGGATCCTGTACTGTTTACAGAAAATGATTCGGGAGGAAAATAAAATGGATTATGCAAAGGAATCTTTACGGCTTCACAATGAGTGGAAGGGAAAAATACAGGTAGTGGCGAATGTCCCTGTGGAGACAAAGGATGATCTGTCCCTGGCATATACTCCGGGAGTGGCACAGCCTTGCCTGGAAATTCAAAAGGATATTGACAAGTCCTATGATTTGACAAGAAGATGGAATATGTGTCTGGTGGTGACAGACGGTTCTGCAGTTCTTGGCCTGGGAGATATCGGACCGGAAGCAGGTATGCCGGTTATGGAAGGAAAATGCGTTCTGTTTAAAGCATTTGGTAATGTAGATGCATTTCCGCTCTGCATCAAATCAAAAGATGTGGATGAAATTGTAAATACAATTTATTTGATTTCGGGCTCTTTTGGCGGCGTGAACCTGGAGGATATTTCAGCTCCGAGATGCTTTGAGATAGAGAAAAAGCTGAAGGAAAAATGTGATATTCCAATTTTCCATGACGATCAACATGGTACTGCTGTAATTACTCTCGCAGGTCTGAATAATGCCATGAAGCTTACCGGAAAGAAAAAAGAAGCGGTCTCCATAGTAATAAACGGTGCAGGTGCAGCGGCAATCTCAATTGCGCGCCTGCTTCTGAAAGCCGGATACCGTGATGTGACATTGTGTGACCGGAAGGGAGCCATTTATGAAGGCCGACAGGAAGGTATGAACTCTGTCAAAGAGGAGATGGCGAAGCTTACTAACCGTTCAAAGAAGCAGGGAAGCCTTGCGGAGGTCATTCAGGGTGCTGACGTATTCATCGGTGTATCTGCTCCCGGCGCATTGACCACGGAGATGGTCAGAACAATGGCGAGGGATGCGGTTATCTTTGCATGTGCAAATCCCGTTCCGGAAATTTATCCGGAGGACGCGAAGGCGGGCGGTGCAAAAATAGTTGCCACAGGAAGAAGCGATTTCCCCAATCAGATCAACAACGTGCTGGCATTCCCGGGAATCTTCCGGGGAACTTTCAATGTAAGAGCCAGAGACATCAATGATGAAATGAAGATCGCGGCAGCTGACGCTTTGGCAGGCCTCATCAGCGATGAAGAACTGGATCCGGATTACATTATTCCGAAAGCATTTGACAAGAGAGTCGGCCCGGCTGTAGCAAAAGCAGTAGCAGAGGCAGCCAGAAGGACGGGAGTGGCGAGAAAGTAAACAAAAACCAAATTTGGCTCGTTTTATGATAAAGCAAGCGTTTGGTCGGCTGCAGATATGGCTTGACCGAATTGTGAAAAGATAGTATTTTATATATAGAAGAAACAGGCAGGAGGCGTCTGTCTCCTGCCAAATTAACATTTCTGAGTTTATTCTTTTATTCTGAAGCTTTCTGCTTCAGAGTCCTATGTTTCCCAAAAAGAAGAAAAAATTTATCATGTAGGAAAGGAGTTCTGATTTGTACAGCAGAGTTTACAGTGCTGCCCTTTACGGCTTGGAGGGGCGGCTGATTACCGTGGAGGCCGATTTGAGCGACGGCCTTCCAACCTTTGAAATGGTAGGGACGCTCTCCGGCGAGATCAAGGAGGCGGCTTCCCGGGTGCGGACAGCACTCAAAAATACGGGCTGGCGTCTGCCGCCGAAACGGATCGTGATCAATCTGGCACCGGCCAATGTGCGGAAATACGGAACGGCCTTCGATCTGCCGGTCGCAGTAGCAGTTTTGGCGGCAATGGGAGTTATTCCGGCGGAAAATCTGCAGGGAATTCTTCTGGCAGGCGAACTGGGCCTTGGCGGTGAAGTGCGGCCGGTGCCGGGGATTATGGCACTGGCGGAATGTGCCGGGGAAGCGGGACTGTCCTGGTCAATGGTTCCGGCACAGAATGCCGGGGAGGGAGCCGTCTGCGGAAAGATCAGGGTCTGCGGTGTAAAGAGCCTGGGAGAGGCGGTGAGATTTCTGCAGAGACCGAAGACCATGACGGCGGTATCGCCGGATCTGGGCGGCTTTTCCCCGGACGGGGACAGTTATCTGGCAGATGTGAAAGCTTCCGTGGATTTTCAGGATATCCGGGGCCAGCGGGCGGCAAAACGGGCAGTGGAGGTGGCTGCGGCGGGCATGCACAACCTTTTGCTCTCCGGTCCGCCGGGAGCGGGAAAAACCATGCTGGCCAGCAGCATTCCCGGCATCCTGCCGAGGCTGACTCTGGAAGAGAGCAGGGAGATCAGCCGGGTGTACAGCATTTGCGGCATGCTGCCGGAGGGGCAGGCGCTCTTTCTGAAAAGGCCGTTCCGGGCACCGCACCATACGGTGACGGTACCTGCGCTCATTGGAGGGGGACGGCTCCCGAGACCCGGGGAGGTATCTCTGGCCAGCCATGGGGTCCTGTTTCTGGATGAATTGCCGGAAATGTCTCTTCATACCATCGAAGCGCTTCGTCAGCCGCTGGAGGATAAGCGGGTGGTCCTTTCCAGACTGCACGGTTCCTGCGAATTCCCTGCCGGTTTTATGCTGGCAGCGGCTATGAATCCCTGTCCCTGCGGATATTATCCTGACAGAAACAAGTGCAGATGTACGGAGTATCAGATCAGAAAATATCAGGAAAAGCTGTCCAGACCCCTGATGGATCGAATGGATATCCGGGTGCTGGTGGAGCCGGTCCCTTTTGAGGCTCTCAGAAACAGAGGAAAGGAGGAATCCTCTGCAGCTGTCAGGGAGCGTGTGGAAAAGGCGAGACTGATTCAGAAAAGGAGGTTTGCCGGAACCGGGATCCTCTACAATTCAGAAATTCCGGCAAAGGAAATTCAGAGCTTCTGTCCCATAGGCGAAAAGGAAGAGGCATTTTTACAAAAGGCCTTTGAGGTGATGCATATCAGCGCCAGGGCCTGTCATCGGATCATCCGGGTGGCGAGAACCATTGCCGATCTGGCCGGCGAGGAACAGATCGGCGTCTGTCATCTGAAGGAAGCGGCAGCCTACCGTGTGGACCAGTATTGAAAAAGGAGAAAACACATGGCTCTTAATAAGAGAGAATACAGCTTCTGGTTCTGCAGCCTTTCCCGTCTGACGGCACGGACGAAAAGCCGGCTGAAGGAGGTACTGGGCGGGGAGGAAGAGCTTTACCGGGCTTCGGAGAAAGCGGTGAAGGAGGTACTTCAGTCTGTTCCGCGAGTGAGAAACCGGGAGCGGATCTGGGAAATGCTTCTGGAAAGCCGGGATGAGGAACGGATCCGGCGGGCATATGACAGGATGGAACAGGCCGGGATCCGGCTGGTGACAAGGGAGGATCCTGAATTTCCGGAAAAACTGGGAGGAATCGTCGACTGCCCCTCAGGTCTGTTCGTAAAAGGAAGACTGCCCGATCCAAAGCGGCCGGCTGCGGCTGTCGTAGGGTCCAGAAGCTGCAGCTTTTATGGAAGGACGGCGGCCCAGGAGCTTGGCAGGACACTGGCGAAGGCCGGAGTTCAGGTGATCAGCGGACTTGCGCTGGGAATTGATGCAGCGGGCCACCGGGGAGCACTGGACGTTTGCGGAAGGACCTTCGGAGTTCTGGGATGCGGACCGGATCAGATCTATCCCAGGGAGAATGAAAGCCTTTTCGGAAGGGTAGCAGAGGCCGGAGGCCTGATCTCCGAATATCCACCGGGAGTGGGGCCGGAGGCCTGGCATTTTCCGGCCAGGAACAGGATCATCAGCGGACTTTCGGACAGCATCGCCGTGGTGGAGGCGGGGAAAAAGAGCGGTTCCCTGATCACGGCATCCTATGCGCTGGAGCAGGGAAAGGATATCTGGGCAGTGCCGGGAAGGATGGGAGAGTATCTGAGCCAGGGAACCAATATGCTTATTCGGGATGGGGCATTTCTTCTCACGGAGCCGGAGGATATACTTATGAGCTGGAATCTGACCGGAAAAAGAAATTTTGAGAAAACAAAGTTATCTCTTGATAAAAATGAAGAAAAGGTGTATAGTTGTCTCGATTCCGACCCTAAATCTGAAGAAAGGCTTTGCGCAGAAAGCGGACTTGACAGCGCCGTGGTCGCTGCCGTTTTGGTGGATTTGGAGCTGGAAGGACTGGCTGTTCAGCCGTTTCGGCATTATTATGCGGCGAAAAGAGATAAAGGAGAGTAGTATGGCGAAGTATCTGGTTATTGTGGAGTCCCCGGCGAAGGTCAAGACAATAAAAAAGTTTCTGGGTCAGAATTATGACGTGGAAGCATCCAACGGACATGTAAGAGACCTGCCGAAAAGCCAGATGGGCATTGATGTGGAACATGATTATGAACCAAAATATATAACGATCCGCGGAAAAGGAGATATCCTGGCAAATCTGCGGAAAAAAGTGAAGAAAGCGGATAAGGTCTATCTGGCAACTGACCCGGACCGGGAGGGAGAAGCCATTTCCTGGCATTTGATGGCGGCCCTTAAGCTGGAGGACAAGAAGGTACGGAGGATCAGCTTTAATGAGATTACAAAAACCGCAGTGAAAGCATCCTTAAAGGCGCCCAGAGCGATCGATATGGATCTGGTGGACGCTCAGCAGGCGCGGCGTGTTCTGGACAGAATGGTGGGTTACAGCATCAGTCCTCTTCTGTGGGCAAAGGTGAAGCGGGGACTTTCTGCAGGCCGTGTCCAGTCGGCAGCCCTTCGGATCATCTGTGACAGAGAGGAAGAAATTTCTGCATTTATTCCACAGGAATACTGGAGCCTGGAGGCCGACGTTCTCTGTGAAGGGGAAAAGAAGCCCATGCGGGTGAAATTTTACGGCGACAGCAAACAGAAGCTTACGATCGGGAATCGGGAGAGCCTGGACAAAATCATCGAAGCGGTAAAAAAAGAAGAATTCCGGATCTCCGATATCCGTGTGGGAGAGAGGGTGAAGAAACAGCCCCTTCCCTTTACCACCAGTACCCTGCAGCAGGAGGCGGCCAACGTCCTCAATTTTTCCACCCAGAAGACCATGCGTCTGGCCCAGCAGCTTTACGAGGGTGTGGATATCAAGGGAAACGGAACGGTCGGTATCATCACTTATCTTCGTACCGATTCCACCCGCGTGTCTGAGGAGGCGCAGGCCTCTGCAGCCAGGTTTATCCAGGCGGAATATGGAGAGGAATACGCGCTTGCGGAGGAAAGAAAAGAAAAAAATGGCGGGAAGATCCAGGATGCCCATGAGGCGATCCGTCCGACGGATATTTCCATGACTCCGGCGAAGATCAAGGATTCTCTGTCCAGAGATCAGTTCCGGCTTTATCAGCTGATCTGGCGGAGATTTACGGCCAGCAGAATGGCGGCGGCAGTCTATGAGACCACCAATGTGAAGCTGGATGCAGGAGAGTACCGTTTTACGGCAGCTGCCTCCAAGGTGAAATTTCCGGGATTTTTGAACGTCTATGATGAGCAGGATGAAAAGAAAGAGCCGAATGCTCTGGCAAAAAATCTGACAATGGATACAAAGATCTCCCTGAAGGAGTTTGATTATAAGCAGCACTTTACGCAGCCGCCGGCCCATTACACGGAGGCATCCTTAGTGCGGGCGCTGGAGGAGGCCGGTATCGGGCGTCCAAGCACCTATGCGCCCACCATCACCACCATTATCGCCAGAAGGTATGTGGCAAAGGAAAATAAGAATCTCTATGTGACCGAGCTTGGTGAGGTGGTCAATCACATTATGAAGGAGGCCTTCCCCAGTCTGGTGGATGTGGCCTTTACCGCCAACATGGAGTCGCTTCTGGATGGCGTCGCCGAAGGCGTTGTAAAATGGAAAACGGTGATCCGAAACTTTTATCCGGATCTGATGGAGGCAGTAACAGAGGCACAAAAGCAGCTGGAGACTGTTAAGATCGAGGATGAGGTTACCGATGAGATCTGTGAGAACTGCGGCAGAAACATGGTCATCAAATACGGCCCCCATGGACGGTTTCTGGCCTGTCCCGGTTTCCCGGAGTGCCGGAATACGAAGCCGTATCTGGAAAAGATCGGAGTGCCCTGTCCCTTATGCGGCGGCGAAGTGGTTATCCGGAAAACCAAGAAGGGAAGACGGTATTTTGGATGCAGCAATCATCCGGAATGTGAATTTATGTCCTGGCAGAAGCCTTCCTCACAAAAATGTCCGAAATGCGGTAATTATATGGTAGAAAAGGGAAATAAGCTGATTTGCTCCCAGCAATCCTGCGGCTACCTGATGGAAAAATAGAAATATTTGAAAAAATGATAATTTAATAAAATAATTCGGAAAAGTATTGTAATGTTTAGGAAAATGTGATACGCTAATTTCAAATATAACTTATTACCCTAAATAGAGCAGGAGGCCGGCAATGAGTGTACAATTATTGGATAAGACCAGAAAGATCAACAAATTGCTTCATAACAATAACTCCAGTAAGGTAGTCTTCAATGATATTTGTGCAGTGCTGAGCGAAATTCTCGATTCCAATATCCTTGTGATCAGCAAAAAGGGTAAGGTGCTTGGCGTAGGATTAAGCGATGGAGTGGATGAGATCGAAGAGTTGATCGAAGATCAGGTGGGTGGATATGTTGATAAAATGCTGAACGAAAGACTGCTCAGTGTTCTTTCCACCAAAGAGAATGTAAATCTGGAAACCCTTGGTTTTGAGGAAACAAACGTTAAAAAGTATCAGGCGATTATTACCCCCATTGATATTGCGGGAGAACGGCTGGGAACGCTGTTTATCTACAAATCTTCCAACCAGTACGGTATCGATGATATCATCCTGAGTGAGTATGGTACCACAGTGGTCGGTCTGGAAATGATGCGTTCCGTCAATGAGGAGAATGCAGAAGAGACGAGAAAGGTTCAGATCGTAAAATCTGCCATCAGCACATTGTCCTTCTCTGAGCTGGAGGCGATTCAGCATATCTTTGAGGAGCTGGAGGGAAGCGAGGGAATCCTGGTGGCCAGCAAGATCGCAGACAGGGTGGGGATTACCCGTTCTGTGATCGTCAACGCCCTTCGCAAATTTGAAAGTGCCGGAGTCATTGAATCCCGTTCCTCCGGTATGAAGGGAACTTACATCAAGGTGCTCAATGATGTGGTGTTTGATGAACTGAAAAAGCTGAAGGAACCGGTGTAGGTGATAAAAGCTGAAATAAAGAGGATGGAAGGCACAGGCTGAGATTACAGTCCTGTGCCTTTTTGACTGCGCCATGCAGCCCACGTTTCAGAAGCGGCATCGGTTGACGCAGGCAAAGATCTCCTGGAGTCTGGGCAGAGCCAGGAAAGGCGGGCAGTCTGACGAGACGATGGATTCCAGTCCCTCCGATGTGAGTGTTTCATACAGGTGTCTGAGCTGATCGGACAGGGAAGCATCCGGATGGCCATGGATCACCAGATATTGAAGAATGGAGCCAAGTGCTCGTGTCTGCTCTTCATCCACCAGCTGCTCCACGTAGCGAAGATCTATGGTTTCCCGGTCAAAGCTCAGAGAATCCTTTCCCATGGTGCGGATCTTTACACCGCGGCTGTCCTCCCGCTTCCCGGCAGAAAGACAGAGCCTTCTCGACAGATTGACTGAGGGGAAAGGGACATCCTTTTCGGCAGCAGGAACGAGAGCGGCCTCTTTTTTGGCAAAATCTGTGATGTCGACCGCGTGATAGCTGTCCATCTGTATGATCGTATCTGCCTTTCGGAAAAAGGCTCCGGAGCTCCCGACAACAAGGATCGTGGAAATTCCGTATTCCTCATAGAGGGGACGGATACGGGCAAGGAAGGGGGTGATGGGTTCCTTGTCAGGGGCAATGACCCGCTGCATAAGCTCATCCCGGACCATGAAATTGGTGGCGCAGGTATCCTCGTCGATGAGAAACAGTCCTGTGCCGGCCTCCATTCCCTCCACGACTCCCGCGGCCTGAGAGGTGCTGCCACTGGCGTCCTCGGTGGAGAAAAGCCGGGTATCCTTTTTATTGGGCAGATGGTTGATGAAGGGGGAGATGTCCACCTTTTTGACGACGCGTCCCTCCTCGGCACGGAGCTTTACAGCAGTGGCATCGGTGATGACAAATTCCCGGCCGTCACCGGAAACGTGGTTATAGACACCTGCCTCCAGGGCTTTCAACAGGGTGGATTTTCCGTGGTAGCCGCCTCCGACGATCAGGGTGATCCCCCGTCGGATTCCCATGCCGGTGACGGTACCGCGGTGGGGAAGGGTCAAAGAAATCCGCAGAGAATCCGGTGAGGAAAAGGGAACGGCTCCCGGCAGAGGAGCATTTGATACACCGCTTCTTCGGGGAAGAACGGCTCCGTCGGCAACGAAGGCAGCCAGCTCATTTTCGGTGAGCAGAATTCGTAAAGCCTGTTGATCCTCATACAGGTCGATGGCGTTCCGGAGGGCTTTCTGATCCGTGTTTCTGCTGTACAGGGCATTTTTGACTGCCCTGGGCAGATAGTCGAAAAGGATCTTTTTCAGCTCTCTGGCGTTGATAGTGCGCCCATTGGCGGGAAAACCGGCTTCAAAGCGCACGAGAATGGTGTGGCTGTCCCGGTCAATGGTACAGGCAGTGCGGCCAAGCACCTCCTGTCCGGGCCTGGTGGTAAAGAGGGCACCGCTTTTTCCGGATCCCCTGGCCTGAAACGAGTACTCCTGAATTTCCTTTGCAAAACGACGCAGAAGGAAATCGCAGAAAGCGGTTTTTCTGTCCGGGGTACGCCAGAGGTCCGGAGAAAAACCGGAGGCCTTGTCTGTGATGTGGATGGTCAGCCTGGACGGAGAGGCGAAGGGGTCTCCCTGTACATGGTCGATGGAGAGGGAATAATCGCCGAAATCATAGGCACCTTTCAGTGATTTATAGGCTGGATATCCCTTATGATCGATCTCGCGGAGCATGATATCAAGCTGTGAAGAAGATTTCATTATATCAGTTCCTTTCTTTTACATTGAAGTTAAAGTGATCCGACTTATTTTTCGGTCTATTATGATTGTAGCACAAGAATCAGATTTTTTTGGAAAAAATCAGTTCAGAACATTGACATTTTGAAATAAAAGGACTATAGTTTGAGGCAGTCAAAGATAACAGTGCAATGATAAGGAAAGTAGAGTTGGAAGGATGCACAGAGAGCTGCGGTATGGTGTGACGCAGACATCCTGAAAACCTGAAGATCACCTTGGAGCTTTCTGCCCGAAGGAGCCGCTTTTTGATGAGGTCGGTCCTGTGTAAGGCGGAACGGGTAACATCCGTTAGAAATGTTTGCTGTTGATGGACAGCATGACGAGTGGTCGGGCATTCCGGCAAGAAGAGTGGTACCGCAGAGGATTCAGCCTTTGTCTCTTTGGAGACAGAGGCTTTTTTTGACTCCGAACCAGGTTATCAAAGTGCCGTTTTCTCTGACAAAATAATACGACAGCAAAAGGAGAACGAGAAAATGAAAGTGATGGAAAAAATCAGTGACTTTATCGGAAAGTATATGGCAGTTCTTGTGCTTGCGGTGGCAGCACTGGCGCTGTTTGCACCGTCGACGGTAAGCTTTGTTAAGACAAGTTATGTAAACACCCTTCTTGGTATCGTTATGTTCGGTATGGGACTTACATTGAAAGCGGAAGATTTTAAAGTGGTATTCAGTCATCCTAAAGATGTGATTTTTGGTGAATTGGCCCAGTTTTTGATTATGCCGCTTCTGGCTTTTGGGCTGACAAAGCTTTTCCGGCTTTCACCGGAGCTTGCCATCGGTGTAATTCTTGTGGGAACATGTCCTGGCGGAACTTCTTCTAATGTAATGACGTATCTGGCGAAAGGAGATGTGGCATTATCTGTGGGAATGACAGGGGTTTCAACGATCCTGGCACCTTTTATCACTCCGCTTCTTACTTATCTGTATGCCGGTCAGACGGTAGAGGTTGATATGATGAGCATGTTTTTATCAATCATCAAAGTCGTGATCATTCCTGTCGTAGCCGGTGTGATCATCAACAAACTGTTTTCTGAATTTACAGAAAAAGTGACAAAAATCCTTCCGCTTATTTCGGTGCTGGCCATTGTGGCAATTGTTGCGGCAGTCGTGTCGGCCAATTCGTCAAAGATCATGACCAGCGGTCTTCTGATCATGGCAGTTGTGGTTCTTCATAACTGCGGTGGTTATGCTCTTGGATTTTTTGTGGCCAGACTCCTGAAAATGGATATGAAGAAGAGAAAAGCCATTGCCATCGAGGTGGGCATGCAGAATTCGGGACTTGCCACTTCACTTGCTGCAACACATTTTGCACAGTATTCTCTGGCAACAATTCCGGGAGCTGTATTCAGTGTATGGCATAATATTTCCGGTGCGGTTTTTGCAAATTTCATGGCTAAAAAAAAGTGAAAAATACTTGCAATCCCATAGATACCGTGTTAAAATGATAAGGCTGAAAAAATGTCACGCAGATGGATTCTTCAGACGGTGCCGGAGCTCCGGTCTCTGAGGAAGACAGAAATCTGCGGAAGATCAAACCAAATGGAGGAAAAAGACATGAGCGTTATTTCAATGAAGCAGCTGCTGGAAGCAGGCGTACACTTCGGACACCAGACAAGAAGATGGAACCCCAAGATGGCTCCCTATATCTACACTGAGAGAAATGGTATCTACATCATCGACCTTCAGAAATCTGTCGGCATGGTTGACGATGCTTACAAGGCAGTGGCTGATATCGTAGCTGACGGCGGTACCATTCTTTTCGTAGGAACCAAGAAGCAGGCTCAGGATGCCATCCAGACTGAGGCAGAGCGCTGCGGTATGTATTATGTAAACCAGAGATGGCTGGGCGGCATGCTGACCAACTTCAAGACCATCCAGAGCAGAATCCAGAGACTTCGTGCCATCGAGAAGATGCAGGAAGACGGAACCTTCGATGTACTTCCCAAGAAGGAAGTTATCGCTCTCAAGAAGGAGATGGAGAAGTTAGAGAAGAACCTGGGCGGCATCAAGGAAATGAAGAAGCTGCCTGACGCTATCTTTATCGTAGATCCCAAGAAAGAGAGAATCTGTGTTCAGGAGGCTCACGCACTGGGTATTACTCTGATCGGTATTGCTGATACCAACTGTGATCCTGAGGAACTGGATTATGTGATCCCCGGCAACGACGATGCAATCCGTGCCGTTAAGCTCATCGTTTCCAAGATGGCAGACGCTGTCATCGAGGCAAAGCAGGGCGAGGAAGTTACTGAGGGTGCAGCAGAGGCTGAGGAAGCAGAAGCTGAGGCAGTTGAGGCTTAATTTAAGGAGACAGCCCTTCGGGGACATTAGCAGTGCAGCGGATATACGGATCCCGACTGCGTGCAATGTATCATATCGAGAAAGGATTGGAAAAAATTATGGCAGCAATTACAGCAGCAATGGTAAAAGAGTTAAGAGAAATGACCGGCGCCGGCATGATGGACTGCAAGAAGGCTCTTGCAGCAAATGACGGTGATATGGATGCAGCAGTTGAGTTCCTGAGAAAGAACGGACAGGCCAAGGCTGAGAAGAAGGCAAGCAGAATCGCTGCTGAGGGTCTTGTAAAGACCGTGATCAGCGGAAACTGCGCTGCTGTTGTAGAAGTAAATTCCGAGACAGACTTTGTTGCAAAGAACGAGACCTTCCAGGCATACGTTGCAGAGGTTGCAGCTCAGGCAGTTGCATCTGATGCAGCAGATATGGACGCTTTCATGGAAGAGGCATGGAATGCAGATCCTTCCAAGACTGTGAAGGAAGCTCTGGTTGAGAAGATCGCTGTGATCGGTGAGAATCTGAAGATCAGACGTTTTGAGAAGCTGGTTGAGGATAACGGCTGCATCGTTGAGTACATTCACATGGGCGGCAAGATCGGTGTTCTGGTTGACATTGAGTCTGATGTTGTGAATGATGCAGTAAAAGAGATGGGCAAGAACGTAGCTATGCAGATCGCAGCTCTGAGCCCCAAGTATATCGACAGAAGCGAGATCAGCGAAGAGTATATTGCACATGAGAAAGAGATCCTTATGGCTCAGATCCAGAACGATCCCAAGGAATCCCAGAAGCCTGCCAAGGTGATCGAGGGTATGATCAACGGACGTATCAATAAAGAGCTGAAGGAGATCTGCCTGGTAGATCAGGTATATGTAAAGGCTGAGGACGGAAAGCAGACCGTAGCCAAGTACATCGATGAGGTTGCAAAGGCCAACGGCGCAAAGATTTCCGTTAAGAAGTTCGTTCGTTTCGAGACCGGTGAAGGCCTTGAGAAGAAGAGCGAGAACTTCGCTGAGGAAGTTGCAAAGCAGATGATGTAATCAAAGAATTTTTACCTTTTTAAAATCATAAAATCTATGAAGGCCCGGAATGCCTTGTGGATACTTGTTTTTTTGTTTCCATAAGGTTTTCGGGGCCTTTTTCTATGGCCTGACGAAAAGTCGTCAGGAACCGCCAAAAACCGTCAAGGACCAATCCAATTTGAGTAAATTTTGAGTAACGATTTGAGTAACATAAATTTTAGATAGTAATTTGAGTAATACAGAGTAACTTATTGTAATCTACTCACGCAATGTTTCCGGCACTACCTGTATTCGGCTTTCTTCGCCGGATAGTGAGGGATATTACATTTAAGCATAATAAAATGACCGCTATGGCGGTCATAATAAAAACCAAAAAGCAAACAGCGGAACGGTGCTACCAACACCTTCACTGCTAGGACCCAGACTCCCGAACAGCTTATACCACGGCTTGCTTTCGATTACTTTCAGTATATCGGTCTACCGATAAAATGTCAAGGATAATCACAGCAAAATTTAATTCCCGTATGGTAAAAAGGTAAAGCATTTGTTGGAACACTGGATTCCCGCAGATGCTTTTTTTGGTGTAAAGAAAGGAGAGGCCGATGGGACGCATAAATAAAACAGAGACTACACTATGTGCCTATGGCTGGGAGCTGGCCGGTTGGCTGCAGCAAGTGTTAAGCACCGCCGACTCGGAAGACGGAAATGCGGAAAGACCATCTGAGGAAGAAATCTGCCGGATGGCCGAGTATCTAAGGAGACTGGATGGACAAGTGCGTCTGCCATTGGTGACGCCATTTATATCTGTATCAAAGGAAGGAGAAGAAGAATGAAACTGGACAATGACAAGATTATCATTGAGAGCCGCTATGAGATCGATGATATCCAGGAAATGATTGACTGTTATCTTAAATATGGGAAGCCGAAAATGGTGACAAAAGAAGAATTGGAGCGGATCCGGAAAAAGTTGGATGCCCTGTATATGTGCTGGTAACATAAATCCAAAAGATTTGACTCGGAGAGGAGGTGGAAAGCATGAGAAAACAAAAGTATAGCGTGTATTATAGGAGCATAAACGCAAAGCTGACAAAATCAGAAAGAGGACTGTTTAATTTGCTACTTACCCGCCAGAACGAGAGCGGATGTGTGCGGGGCGTCTATTACCGGGAGTGCTGTGAGATTCTGCAGATATCCTATCAGGGCTTTTATGATAGTCTGCATGGACTGGAAAAGAAAGGTTTATTAAGAACACAGAAAAATGATTATTACGATATTGATGTCTGGATCCTGGATAATGATTTTAAAGATGGGGACTATGCAGATGGATATATCAATATGTCAAGGGCTATGTACAGTGATCCGGAGTTTTTGAGGCTTTCCGCCGGTGCCCAGATCATAGCAACGGATGCCATGCGATTTGATGATACTAATCACACAACTTATCGTATCGGTATCAAAAAACTATACAACAAGTATACGGAGTTTTTGGGGGTTAAGCGTCGGTCCATCAAAGCGTATCTGGAGGAATTGCGGCCATTTTTTTCTATTGGTATGAGAAATGGAGTGTGTTACATAGAGCCGTTGTCTCGGGCGGTACGCGGCCTTAAAGGCAACAGATCGGAAACCGATAAGGAAACGCTGCATCGCCATTTGGTCCGGGTGGAGTGCCGGCGAAACCGGATTAAAGAGGCACCAGAGCAAGTAATCCGGGAAACAGCGGATCTGTTTATCCAGTACGGAACTGAGATCCAAAAATGGAATGAAAAGCACCCTTATAACAGGATTACCTTGCCCGGTGTTATTAAAAAGAGTCTGCAGACGATCAATGCTAAGACAAAGAATGTTTATAAATGGATACGGACTCTGCGCCCGGCTTTGGTCCACAAGTTATTGCGTAACCTATTGGGCCTTGATCGATCTATGCAAATACCAATTATAGACTAAGAAAACAAAATAAGATGAAAACAGATTTAGTATATATCAATACACTAAGTCTATTTTGCGTATGCAAGAACTTTAAAAATTAAAAGAATTATCAAGTAGTGATGGCCAAAAAGGAGGCTGTCACTTTTTTTGTTTTGATGCAGATAATCCATTCAAATTTTATGCACAGTCAGAATATGAAATATTCAACTTTATTGACATAGAATGTTAATATATTCCATTTTAAGGAAGAAAATCAAAAAAACATCCCGGATTTTTGCCGCGCAAAATAACCTGGAAGCATTGTAACTGTGGGCTTTTTTGGGTATTATAAGAGCCGTATATATCACTACTATATAAATACTCACTCTTATGTATATTGATATTTTCTACTGCAAAATATCAGATCCTTTTTGCAGATCAAAAGATAAACTTGCAGATGGCATAGGGAGATTATGAAAAAAACATCGTCACCTATGTAAAATGCAAGGCTTAACTGCACTCACTGCGCTCGGCCTTGCATTTCACATTTTGATGTGCTCATCACATCTTCGCGACGATGAAGGGAAAAGACAAGCCAACAGAAGCTTCCCATCGTCACGATCCAGCATAGCACATCAAAACGGCTCCTTAGATATTCTCATCGGAAGATACCAAAGCTCAGAATCAGCTAAAAAAACAAGCCTAAATGCGAAATTCCGTTTTATGGCTATAATGAGGGTCCCCCGGGGACCTTCATTCCATGATCACCCTCAAGGTCACCGGGTGACCTTCACTCCATGGCGCCCCAGGGTCACCGGGTGACCTCCACTCCATGACCACCCTCATGGTCCACCGGAGACCTCCACTCCCTGACTGCCCCAGGGATCCCGAGATAATACTACGGCAACAGGTGCTGCCGACGCGGCACATACATGCCATTATTGGCGCAATATGTATAGGTTACATTGTCCAGCCGGTAGCAGGCCACCATGTTGTACAGCCGCATATTGCGGACCGGATCGCCAGGGTCAGGGACCGTAAATGTCACAACAGCATAGTGACCATACAACCAGCGGGTGTAATCCGTTGCCAATAATGTATCCACAGAGCCATCATCTTCCATGTGTACTGCCAACTGGCAGTACGTGCCTGGATCGCCAAAGCCATGGATCCAGACCTCTCCTTTGCAACCAATCTGTAACCAACTGCACCGTTTATAATCGTATATAGCCATTGTTATCCTCCTGTAGTATTATTGTTATTATTAATTATTGTATATAGTATGTGCTGGTGGTGACCGTGACTTATACATACGCATATCCCTCCGTTTTTTTCCATAATATATATGGTTGATATTGGCGCCCCAAAATCACTTTTTTACGTTTTTTTACAATTTTTTTTTCGGGGTGGCGGAGAATTAATCAAATTTATTATCATCTTATATATGGTTGAAATGAGAAAATGAGGTGTATTCTGATACAATGTTTTTATAGAATTTAAGATCTGTCCTTCTATCTCGCTGTTTTTAAGTGTCAAAAAGTATACAATTTGGGAATATAAATTTAAGAAGAAAAAGAACTGCCAAAAAGTATGTATGATTACTTTTGGCAATTCCCAAAAAGTTAAATGACATTTTGGGAGGTTTATGATAAAATGAGATAAGAGAATAGGTAAGAGGTATCGTAAAATGGGATATTATTATGGATATCATCGGACAAGTACAAAAAAACAGCATTTGGACCGGGGAATTGATGAGATCGAGCAGTTCTGCAGAAACCGTGGGATTCATCTGGAAAAAATTTTTACGGATCAGCAATCGGGCATGAATTTTGATCGTCCCCGCTATATTGTTTTGAGAAATGATATCCTTCGCCCCGGAGATACGCTTATTGTGACCGAAGTTGATCGGCTGGGGAGAAATAAGAAGGAAACACTGAATGAGCTGCAATATTATGCAGATCGTGGAATCAGAGTTATGATTCTCGAAATACCGACTACTTTGCAAGACTTAACAGGATTGCAGGATAATATGGCAGCCATGGTTCTTGATACGATCAATCATATGCTCATTGAGATTTATGCAACGATAGCACAGGCAGAATTTGAAAAACGGGAAAAAAGGCAGCGCGAGGGTATACAAAAGAAGAAGGACAGGGGCGAATGGGCCGATTATGGACGGCCGAAGGCCATGGATTTTGAAAAATTCAAAGAAGAATATAAAAGGGTACAGGAAAAAGAGATCCAGCCATTTGCGCTGATGAGAGAATTGGGATTGTCGCAGTCAACATTTTATCGGTATAAGAAACAGTATGAAGCTGAAATAGAGGAGGGCATATGAACTTTACAGTTATGCACCTGGATGAGCCGGTTGCTCATGTCAGCGTTTCAGATGATAAAAGAAAAGTATTGATTAGGAAGTTTGTGCCGGATTCTTATAAGCAGCCTTTCTGTGGGAATAGGGAAGATATTTTTAGAGTATATGATTTTTTAAAAAGTCGATGCTATGAAAATGAGAGAGCAGATCTGAAACAAATACTGGAATCGGCTGGTATGGCTTCAAACAATCCATGGGAGTGGGTAAAAAAGACTCATGGTGTAACCTATGACGATTTTATATGGATTCGGTTCCCGGGAGAAACTTTACAGTGGAAGGATGTGGCAATAAGATGAGAGAATACACGTTAGATACAAAAGCTCTGGTAATGGTACAGGGGAGCTCCAAGGGAACACAGCCGAAGTATTATGATGACGGCTATTGGTATAAGGCAAATTCAGAAGGATATGAAGGTCTGGCCGAATATCTTGTTTCTCTTGTTTTAAAATGCTCCAATATCAAAGATTATGTTGTTTATGAGCCATGCAAAATTAATGGGAAATCCGGCTGCCGGTCTAAAACATTTTTGAGCAAAACAGAGTCGTTTATCAGCTTTGAGAGGCTTCATGAAGTATATGAAGGAGGGCATCTGTTGGACCGGGTACGGGTTATTCCGGAGCCTGCAGAGAGGATCCAGTTTGTTAAACAATTTGTGAGGGATACAGTAGGTATCGATTGCTCTGAATATCTTTCTCAGGTCTTATCTTTGGATATGCTTACTTTAAACATTGACAGACATTTTAATAATCTGGGTGTCGTTATTGATAATGAAAGCGGGATCTGCCGTCCGGCCCCTGTTTTCGATAATGGGGCGGCGTTATTGAGCAGTTGGGGAAGATTCAATGAGGAAACCATTGAAGAGAATATAGCGCTTGTTTGCGGACAACCCTTTTGCGCGAATTTAAGACGCCAGGCTCTTGAGGCCGGGATCGGCCTGCAGATTGATTACGGACGGTTAGAAACATGTTTAAGCCAGGAACCAGACTCGAGAGCGTTGCGGGTTTTGGATTACCAGCTCGAAGCAAATAGAGATATTATCCCGAATTTTCACCTGAGAGAAGAGTGTTTAGAAGATGAGTGGGAGCATAATCCAAAAGATACTCTTCTGCAGAGAGAGGATGAATGGGAACCGGAATTGTAACAGGATATGATTAAAGTAAAGGGAGAATATCATGAGTCCTTATGAACGATTACTGAATGAATGGAAAAAGGAGAATCTGCAGACGGCAGATGATCTGGCAGGAAAACTGGACAGCTTTCGCGTATTATTTGCCTATCATTCCGGAAAAATTGAAAATGAGAATGTCACTTATCATGATACCAGAGATATTTTTGAAAATGGGAAAATCATTGATTATACAGGTGACATAAGAACTCTGTTTGAGATTCAGAATCAGAAAGAAGCGCATAGATTTATTCTGGAATCCTATGAAGAGCGAAGAGCTATAGACGAAGAGTTTATTAAGCAGCTGCATGCGATCCTGATGAAAGGGTGCTATGATGAACACAGGTGGAATCAAGGGGAACGTCCCGGAGAATATAAGCTGCATGATTATGTAACGGGTATTCGTGAGATCGGTTGTCCACCGGAATATGTGTCTGAGGAAATGGAAGAACTGATAGAGGATATTCAGGAAGCCGTGCCCCCTGAAAAAGCGGTTATTGGGGGTGCTTATCTTCATGCAAAGTTTGAAAATATACATCCATTTGCAGATGGAAATGGGAGAGTAGGAAGAACTTTGATGAATTATTACTTTTTGCTTCAGGGGCATCCTCCGGTGATTATTTACGAAGAGGATCGAAAGAAATATTATGCAGCTTTAGAAGAATTTGACGAAGAATTAAAACTGGATCAGATGATTGGCTTTTTAAAGTCTGAAGCAATAAAGACACACAGCCGTTATCTTGAAAAGCCGTTGGTGATTGCAGATATTGAAAAATGTGGTTATCGGGCAACGGATTCTTTGATTAAAAATATGAGAAAGCTACGGGAAATCTGTGGTACAGACTGCACTCTTAAGGATGTAGAAACATGGAAGTGCAATGGATTTCCTGAAAAAGCTGGTGAATATGCAGAACGAGTTATTGAAGAATTGCGTGATCAGGAGAGGGAAGAAGGTCTGAAAAATTCTTACAAGCCGGATGAGCCACGGTATGAAGAGGATGAATGGGAACCGGAACGGTGATAACTGCAGACAGACATGGAAGTAATAAGGAGACAGAAATGGAGAAAAAATATCGATGGGTAAATGATTCCGTAAAAATTGATTTTCCGCTTCCGAAGCCGATTCAGGAAAAGGTGGATATGTTGGAATATTATGATGAAACGGAAGACTATGGGTATTTTGACGCCTGTGAGGTGTTGGAATGTTATGCAAAGCATTGGGTTCCCGATGAATCAATTACGCAGGAACAATTTGAAAAGCTGTGTGACAGGTATTGCGGAGGATGATATGTGAGGCATAAGAAACTTTGTATTTAATAGCAAGAGGATAAAGGGTGAACGGAATTATAATACTATGGATTAATAAATCCCAAAGTCTAGTATGGCTTTGGGATTTACTTTTAGAAAAAAATAATGGGGGATGAGAAAAAAATAAAAAATATATATTGTTACAAATAAGTTCTAAAAATATAGAAAATAATTAATATAATACTTGATAAAATGAGAACAATATGGTAGTATATAATTGAAAATTAAATTTAATCTTGAAACGCGTTTTGAGGAGAGAACAATGAAAATTGAAGAGTTACCAATTACGGAATTGACAATCATGAAGATTATCTGGGATGCGGATCGTCCTATGCAGCTTGCCGATATTTATGCACAAACAAAGGATGTATACAACAAAAAGTGGCAGTATCAGACGGTGTCGACATATATCCGTTCTTTAGTGCGCCGTGGTTTTCTTCATATGAAACAGGCAGGAAGAGCGTATGATTATACACCTGCAATTAGTGAAGAAGCATATCTGGAATCAATTATGGGATATATGGCGGATTTTTGGGGGAAGAAGTCGCTTCTCTGTCTGGCTTCCAATTTGCGTGAAAACGAGCAGTTAACCGACGAAGAGATAAGAGAGATAGAGGAAATTCTGGATGAGTCTGAGCAGCAGTGAATGGTTTTTCTGCATCTTACTGACTTCCATAACCGGAAGTGTCGCCTATGGCTTGTGGAAGGTACTGGAGCTATTTTTAGAACGGTATAAAAAATATAACTGGCTGGTCTTTTCGGCAAAGTTAGTTGTAATCTTCTGGTTAATGCCTATTGTTTTTTTACGCTTTAAATGTGCATCTTATAATGGACAGGGAGGCGTGAATGATATTTTTGGGATTTCTCCCTTCACATATAGAGTGTTAAAAATAGTGTTTTTTATCTGGCTGTTAGGTTTTTTATGCCAGTGTACCTGGCATTTCAAAAATAAACAGTATTTGAAGTATATAAAAAAGCACAATATTTTGCCGGAACAGGAACTGGTTGATGTAAAAAATATGCTGCAGGAACAATATGGTATAAAACGCAGAGTAGAAATATATAAAAATATCATTTGTACGATACCTCAGGTCAGCGGAATAAGAAAACCAGTCATTCTTCTTCCTGAAAACATAGATATTTCACAAAATACAGAGATTATAATCGGGCATGAATTAATGCATGTTAAACACCGGGATCAGATCTGGTTGTATTTTCTCGTCTGGTTAAAACGAATTCATTGGTTTAATCCGATCGTGTATCTGCTTACAAACGATATTGTGGAGTGGAATGAGATTTATTGTGACAGAGATTTGTGCAAAAAAGAAAATGCTCCTTTTTCTTATCAACAATACTTTAAAGCCATTGCTAATTTTTCAGGGAAGGAAAAGAGGAACAGGATGGGACTGACAATGTCGGCATTATTTGAAAATATGAATAGTGTAAAAAGGAGGGTGCTGAAGTTGAAAGGATATCAGTATATGAAAGAGTTAAAAAAAAGTACGGTACTTTTATTATCGGTTCTCTTTGTAGGAACAGTTACAGTTACTTCTTATGCAGCTAGTGACGGAGTATTGCAGGGATATGATTTTCTTAAAGAACAGACAGAAGTGGTGATTGAGGAAGAATTAGAGGAACCAGAGGTATTGATTGAGGAAATCATTCCAGCCGAAACGGAAAGTAAGATTACAGAAATAGAAATGCCACTCATTGTGACCAGAGGAACCAGCAGTTATACGTGGACGATTCCAGTGAATACGTTGAAAAAAACGATAGAATTTACACCTTGTATAGGTGATGAAATACTTGTAATGGCAAGTATTGAACCGAGTGATTGTTTAACCAGAGTGGGACTCATGGAACCGGATGGTGTGAGAAGAGCGGTATCTTCTACGGGAAAGATAGACCATACTTTTACAATTAGAAAATCGGGAGGTCATAGAGTATATATTGAGAATCAGTCAAATCAAACAATCTCGGTATCATTTGTTTTGAAAAAACCGTAATAATTAAAGGGGCGCGTCCCCTTTAATTAAAAGGCGATTCAATTATAAATTAAATTGAATAATGAATTAAAGATTATTTGGAAATGAGGTGAGTCCAATGAAGAGGCTTATGTAAAATAATCCGTGTATAATAATGTCGTAACAATTTAATTATTTAAATTTGTGCATTCTTTAAAAGAGGAAAGGAGAATTATATGTTAAAACGATTATCTGGGTTATTCTTAGCGATTTGCATTATGTGTGTTTTTTCTTGTACTGCATTTGCACATGCTGCTGAATCATCCGTCAATACGTCTGAAGAAATTCCTTATGAAGCAAAATTTAATAGAAGTAGTCTATTAAATGCTGTTTGCGAGGAAAAGGGAAACGGGGAATTTCTGTTTACTAAGCAATCAGATTTATTAAACAGTGATGATGAATTTGTTGTAGAAGTAACAAAAGTAAAAACTTTGGACAGTGAAGCATATTCAGCATGGAAAGCTGTTTCTGATGCTAAAGCTGGAGTTAATCAATCATTGGTAGGGAGTGCTTATGATACATCTGGTTGGGTACTTATGAGCAGTACATTATATTTTACAAAAGAAGTGAGTGGAACTATTACATTTATCACTGCAAATAAGGCTACTTACAGCTATGACAGAGGACAGCCGACAATTGTTGTAAATAGTATAAAATCTGTCTTAAGCTGTGCCTCACTAGCACAGTCGGGACAAGTGAAGAGTAGTAATACAGTGTTTGGAAGTAATACAACATATACTATTACAGCTCCTTCATCTTGGACAAAAGTTAATATTCAATCACCGGGAGCAATGATCGGAAGTTATTTGGAAATGTCTTTCACGAGAGGAGGAAGCTCTTGGAGTAGCAAGTTATCCAATGAGTATGTAAATAATCTGCAATGAAAGATAAGAAAAGAATAATAGTCATATTATGTGATTTGTTTTGCGCGTCTATGATGATATTCTATCATGATATAAAGCAATGGGCTTTATATATTGGATCAATTTACTATTCAGTGATTTTAAAAGTGATGATTCCATATATATATATCGTTATCTTTTATACCCTTTTTTCTGTTTCTCTGGGAATAGAACGATGTTTAAAGGAAAACAAATCACATCAAGTTTTATACAGCAATATTTTGTGTAGAATAATGGTTCCGATTGTATACATGGTGTATTTACAGATAAACGGATCATTTGTATTATATGCTAAAGAATTATTGATTGTTCCAATCTATTCTATTATTGATTTATTAATGTTCCGACACATTAGATTGAAAAAGTAGGAAGTATTCAATAGGTATGAGACATAGATTGGATCATGAAAGATTATTTCAAACACCGATATTCTAAAAGAATAGAATATCGGTGTTTGAATATGTGTATCTAGCTGTATGTTTTTTTGTTCGTCTAAGAATCTTCTATCTATTTATCGGTTGATATAATGCTATAACATAATAATCATTCAATACTCAATACTCGAGGAGGAACGTCTCGGGTACTTATAATGCTCGTTTTTATTGAAGGGGGGGACATTATAAGAAGAATGTATGAGATGTTTACTGTTGGTTTTATTAATATAAAATGGGACAATATAAATATTTTGTCCCATTTCTTAATTATAAGTATATCATAAAAACGATAACATTACAATATGTTTAACGTGTCGAATTAACACCTATAGATAACTACTATTTATATTGCAAAAACCAAAACTATGTCAAGCCACAGTACGCTGTCCGAAGGACGGGCAGGGCTTGACATAGGCATGACAGTAAGCTTATTAGCGAAGTCGGTTCCAATGGGACCGGCTTTCGCCTTGCTCTGGCGAAGAGCCGGGTCAAGCGTCGCACGCTTGTCCGGGGGTACAGGGGGTGGAAAACCCACTGTTTTAATTTGAACCCCACCAACTCAAGAACAAACATTACCGGATAATTTATAAAGTAGTCCTTGATGATATCTGGGAGTGGCCAGGAAATGAAGGTCCCCAGGGGACCCGAGGGCGGCTACGGAGTGAAGGTCCCCGGGGGACCCTGGGTGGCTATGGAGTGAAGGTCCCCGGTGACCCTGAGGGCGGCCAGGAAGTGAAGGTCACCCGGTGACCCTGAGGGCGGCCAGGAGGTGGAGGTCACCCGGTGACCCTGAGGGCGGTCAAGGATATGAAGGTCACCCGGTGACCCTGAGGGGGCCAGGAAGTGAAGGTCACCCGGTGACCCTGAGGGCGGTCAAGGATATGAAGGTCACCCGGTGACCCTGGGGGCGGCCAGGAAGTGAAGGTCACCCGGTGACCCTGAGGGCGGTCAAGGAAGTGAAGGTCACCCGGTGACCCTGAGGGCGGCCAGAAAGTGAAGGTCACCCGGTGACCCTGGAGGAGGTCAGGAAGTGAAGGTCCCCCGGTGACCCTGGAGGCGGTCAGGAAGTGAAGGTCCCCGGGGGACCCTGGGTGGCTATGGAGTGAAGGTCCCCGGGGGACCCTGGAGCGGCCAGGAAGTGAAGGTCCCCGGGGGACCCTGGGGCGGCTATGGAGTGAAGGTCCCCGGGGGAACCCCGAAAGCGGAAAACCGGCTTGAGCCGGTTTCTTTTATGCCTCCGGCGGCCCGGTATCGAACGTATTCCTGTTATCGCTTCCTTCTTTTTATCATGCTGCCTGTCGCCTGGGCTTTGACGCTGTCATTATAGCTTCATTTCCAGAACCAGCAAGGGGACACTCCTTATCCTCACTTCGTTCCGGTACCGTTTTCACCCCTTGCAGAACCTGTTCATTTCGCATCATTAACAGCTATCAAAACCCCATACGACGACAGGCAGACTTTATACGGATATGAAAAGATAGGAGGTGAACCATACATGAATACGTTCGATACCGGGTGAAAAACCTTCCCCCACCAACTCAAGAACAAACATTACCGGATATGTTTTACAATAATCTTATTGACATTTCATGTTTTTTATAATATGTTCTTAATCGTAGAACATTCTTAATTGTAGAACATTTATGGGTAATAAGGGTAGCAATAACGAAAAGAAGGAGCATATTATTATGGCAATTACAATTTCTGTGTTAAACAACAAAGGTGGAACCGGAAAAACCACCAGTGTCCTGATCATCAGTCAGTTACTTGCTTATCTCGGAAAAAAGGTCTTAGTTGTTGACTTTGATAGTCAGGCCAATAGTTCCATGAGCCTCGGTCATTTGGTAATTGATACTTCCGAAGTGATAAGCGGGATGGAAGCACCAAAAGAACCCAATATCGCAGAATTAATGAAAGGCCGTTATCGCACCAAAGAAGATGTTATGTCTGTGATCTATCCCAGTTCTATTGCAGGGATTGATCTGATTCCGGCAAGCAAACGCCACAAACAGACTCCATATAACATTCTCTTTAATACATCCGCTAATAACAATGTGATATTAAAGCGAGCATTACAGACGGTTCGTGAAGATTATGATTATATACTGATTGACAATGCACCGGCAGACGATATACTGACAACCAACAGTCTTTATGCAAGTGATTTTATCATTTGTCCAGCTAATGCAGAATCGTACAGCCGGAAGGGAATTGAAGAAACCTTAGACAATGTTTTACGAATCAAAGAGGATTTTGATATTCCAGTCACGGTTAAAGGAGTATACATTACACGGGTTGAATCCAATACAGTTATTTTTCGGGCTATATATGATGAGCTGTGTCAGAGTCTGGGGGATATGTTTTTCAGAACCTATATCGCAAAAGACGTTAAGGCAAGCGAAGCGATATCACAGAATCTTCCAATTCTGCAATATTGCCCTTCTACCCGTTGTGTTTTTGATTATGCCAAACTGCTGTTAGAAATGGATATTTTAAACGAAACGGATACCTTGTGCTTAAAGAAATCGATTGGAATGGAGGAATAGATTATGGGACGACAGAAATTTAATTTTCAGAGACCGGCTGATAATATGAATGGAGGAATGCCTGCGGAAAATCGTGTGGAAGCCCTTGCACAGAAGCTTGAAAAAAAGGAGCCGGAACGAAACGAATTCAAGGTTATTAAGATACCTAGAAACAGGATCGTAACAAATCCAAAGAATGATTATCCCATTGACGATATTGATAAACTGGCTGATTCCATTCTGCATTTTGGGTTACAGCAACCACTTGTTGTAATTTACGATATCGACAATGATTTGTATATGCTGGAAGCCGGAGAACGCCGTACTACGGCCCTTGATAAGATCATTGGAGAATACAGAGATTATAATGGAGATCCGGAAGACCGTAATTACAAGGATTATCTTCGGAATGTCAAAGAATATGAAGGGGGGTATCCTTGTAAGATTAATCGGACGCTCAAAGATGGAATGTCACCGGAAGAAAGACGCAGGGCCGAAGCTGAAAGTGAAATCCGTCTGATTATCACCAATGACGAAATTCGGGAAAAAGATCCTGTTTTACAGCAGAAGAAATTGAAAAGACTGGAAGAATTATATGCTATCATTTATCAGGATGAACCGGTCAATATCATCAAAACGCTGGCACAAGAAACTGGGCTGGGTGAATCACAAATAAAGCGTTATCGTTCTATTGATAAATTGATTCCTGAACTCAAAAAAGAATTCGAGAAGCATAATATCACCTTGAAAGAAGGAAGTAGTTATTCCAAACTTTCAGAAGAAGAACAGCGGACTATCTATGAAATGATACAGGCTGGAAAGACAGTTTCAGCTGCAGAAGCGGAAAATATGAAACGGCAGAAAGAAAAAGCCGATCAGGAACTTGCCCGACTGCAGGACAGTTTGAAAATAACTGCCGCTCAGAATACGGAAGCTTTAGAAAAGCTCCGAAAAAATAAAGAGGAAGAAATTAAAGAAAAACAGGCAGTAATTGACAATCTTGAAAAGGATCTGAAAATCCTTAAGGACACTCATACAGAGATGGAAAAGGCTCAGGCTGAAAAATTAAAGGCACAATATGAAGCACAGCTTACATCTCTGAAAAAGGAACGGGACGATTTGGAAAAGGCCCATGCTCAAACCGAAGAGAAGCTTCGTCAGGAGTTGGACGCCGCGGAAAAAGAAAAAGCACAGAATTTGGAAACCATTAAAGCGACTCTCGAATATGAGACAGCCATTGAAAATTGGAAAGCCGCAACTGACAAATTGCAAAAAGCTTATAAGAGGTATTCCGCTTCCGGCATGACTGCTTTACCCGCCCCTGAAACTCTTTTCAATAAATAACAATTTACTCCCGGAGGATATATCCTCCGGGAGATAGAAAGGAATAGAAATGAACGCTGAAGCTATTTTTAAACAAAATTTATATCGCTTACGATCTGAACATGGTTATTCAAAAATGGCAGTAGCAAATGGTATCAAGATTGCGCGTAGCTACTATGGATACCTAGAAGAACCAGGAAAACATGTTTGTCCGTCTTTTGAAGTTATGGATAAAATTGCAGAATTTTATAATATAACGGTTGACGAGTTGTTTAAATAACTTTACCTATTCCCTATATTATTAATCGTAATATAGGATTGCCATAACAGAGAAGGTGTAGCCTTCTCTCCTTCTAAAAACACATCCCAAAGTGATGATGGGCTTTGGGATGTAACTATGAGATTTTTAAGATACCTCCAGAAGATGTAACCTCTGGAGGTATTATTTTTGGGGTCCCCGGGGGACCCTGGAGGTGGTCATTGAGTGAAGGTCCCCGGGGGACCCTGAGGGCGGTCAAGGATATGAAGGTCACCCGGTGACCCTGAGGGGGCCAGGAAGTGAAGGTCACCCGGGGGACCCTGGGGTGGTCAGGAAATGAAGGTCCCCGGGGGACCCTAGGCGGCTATGGAGTGAAGGTCCCCGGGGGACCCTGAGGAGGCTATGGAGTGAAGGTCCCCGGGGGACCCTGGAGCGGCCAGGAAGTGAAGGTCCCCGGGGGACCCTGAGGGCGGTCAAGGATATGAAGGTCACCCGGTGACCCTGAGGGGGCCAGGAAGTGAAGGTCACCCGGGGGACCCTGGGGTGGTCAGGAAATGAAGGTCCC
>NZ_JASGBQ010000010.1 GCF_030053595.1 Fusibacillus kribbianus | reverse complement strand
AATGTATCTGGCAGGCGTTTCTGTACGGCGTGTCGAGGATATCACCGAAGCCTTGTGGGGAACAAAAGTATCCCCAGGCACTATCAGCAACCTCAATAAAAAGGCATATGAGCATATCGAAACCTGGCGTACACGCCCATTGGTCGGCAGCTATCCGTATGTCTATGTGGATGGCGTCTATCTGAAACGCAGTTGGGGTGGTGAAATCCAAAACGTTTCTATCCTTGTTGCCATTGGAGTCAGCAACGATGGCTGCCGTGAAATCATCGGTGCAGCTGAAGGGATGAAAGAAGACAAGGAGAGCTGGCGATCCTTCTTTGTATGGCTGAAAGAGCGAGGCTTAACTGGAGTCCGCCTGATCATCGGAGATAAAAATCTCGGAATGCTTGAAACCATACCAGAAGTATTTCCGGATGCCCATTATCAACGCTGTACTGTCCATTTTTACCGGAACATTTTCTCTGTTACTCCACGTAATAAGATGAAGGCTGTAGCCATGATGTTAAAGGCCATTCATGCCCAGGAGAGCAAGGAAGCAGCACGTGGGAAGGCACGACAGGTTGCTGAAAAACTGAAGGAAATGAAGCTTAGTTCTGCCGCCAAAAAGCTACAGGATGGCATTGAAGAAACTCTAACCTACATGGACTTTCCAACACAGCACTGGACCAGAATCCGGACCAATAATACCATTGAACGGCTGAATCGAGAGATCAAACGCCGAACCAAAGCAATCGGCGCTTTTCCTGACGGCCAAAGTGCTCTGATGCTCGTATGTGCCAGACTGCGCCATGTAGCCGGAACCCAATGGGGAACCAGACGCTACATGAATATGGATCACCTTTCCAAACCAGAGGATGACCTGCTGTCTGATATCATAGCCGGTTAACTGCCATCTGCTGAACGGCAGAAATTAAATTTGCGAAAAACTATTGACACTATCGACGTCACAGGATAAAATACATATTTCTCCCCGGGAGGGTCTTCTCAAAAACGGTCAGTGGAGTATAATTATAATTGACCGATACGGTCAACGGAGGAATGGCAATGAATGAAAAATTTTTTACCCTGCCGGAGGAAAAAAGGCAGGCGATCATCAATGCAGGATATCGGGTGTTTTCGCAGAATTCCTACAAGAAGAGCCCGATGAGTGAGATCGCCGGGGTTGCAGGTATCAGTAAATCCCTGTTGTTTCATTATTTTCAGAATAAGAAGGAGCTGTATCTGTTTCTTTGGAATAACTGTGCGGATGTTACGATGCAGTATCTGAACGAATGGGGATGCTACGAACAGAATGATATGTTTGAGAATATGTATCGGGGACTTAAAGCAAAAGCATGTATTATGAGGCAATATCCGGATATGGGAAATTTTGTGATAAAGGCCTATTATGAGAAGGATCCGGAGGTTTGCGGGGAGATTCAGAAAAGTATTGCAGAACGGGGCGTATTTAAGAAAAATGCTGCTCAGCTGAGGCTGGATCCGGAACAGTTTGTGCCGGGACTGGATCTTCAGATGATGTATCAGGACATGTACTGGGCCTCGGAGGGATATCTCTGGGAAAAATTTCAGCGGGGAACAGTGGATGCGGACGAGATGGAGCAGGATTTCATGAAGCTGCTGGAATTTTGGAAAAAACTGTATCTGAGAAAAGAGGGATGACTATGAATGCAATCGAAGCAAAGGGACTTACCAAATTTTATGGAAAAGCCAGGGGGATCGTTGACCTGGATCTGACGGTTTCCGAGGGGGAATTTTTTGGATTTATCGGTCCCAACGGAGCGGGCAAAAGCACCACCATCCGCACCCTTCTGGGACTCATCAAAAAAAGCAGGGGAAGCGCGCAGATTTTGGGGAAGGACATTGAAACAGACAGGAAGGAGATTCTGTCCCAGGTGGGATATCTGCCGTCGGAGGCTGTTTTTTATTCCGGAATGCGGGTGAAGGATGTGATCCGTTTTTCAGCTGATCTTCGGGGAAAGGACTGCAGGAAAGAAGCGGGAGAGCTGTGCGAACGGTTTGATCTTGACAGCTCGAAAAAGGTGGAGGAGCTGTCCTTTGGAAACCGCAAAAAGGTTGGCATTGTCTGTGCCCTGCAGCACGATCCGCGGCTGTGCATCCTGGATGAGCCGACCGGAGGGCTTGATCCCCTCATGCAGAGGGAATTCTTTTCCGTCCTCAGGGAAAGAAACAGCCGGGGAACCACGATTTTTCTTTCCTCCCATATTTTGTCGGAGATACAGAGAAACTGTACCAGAGCGGCCATCATCCGGGAGGGAAAGCTGATCGCCTGCGACAGTGTGGAGGCACTTTCGAAAACCAGCGCAAAACGGATCCATATCCAGGGCGAGGTCGATATGAAAGCACTTTCCCATATCCGTGACCTGCAAAAGACCGATGACGGTGTGAGCTTTTTGTACGGCGGAGACATCAACCTTCTGCTTCAGGTTCTTGCAGGGCAGCATATCCGGGATCTGTCCGTAGCTGAGCCGGATCTGGAAGAGATCTTTATGCATTATTATCTGGACGGAGGCGAGGAAAAATGACAGTGATCAGGCACGAATTAAAGCAGAACAGAATTTCTCTGGCGGTGTGGACAGGAGTCATCGGTCTCCTGTTTGCAGTCTGTATTTTTATGTTTCCGGAAATGAAGGGAGAGATGGACGGGGTAAGCGAGATGTTTGCCTCCATGGGAAGCTTTACCGCGGCGTTCGGGATGGATAAGGTCAATTTTGGCAGTCTGACCGGCTTTTACGCGGTGGAGTGCGGCAATATACTGGGACTTGGAGGAGCTTTTTTTGCATCCCTTTTTGCGGTATCTGTCCTTGCCAAGGAGGAGAAGGATCATACGGCGGAATTTCTTCTGACCCACCCGGTCAGCCGCAGCCGCATTGTGGCAGAGAAGCTCATTGCCGTCATGCTCCAGATTCTCATTTTAAATGTGGTGATCTATGGGCTGTCTGTTGCTTCCATTGTCCTGGTGGGTGAGACGGTACCGTGGAAGGCAGTCACCCTTCTGCATCTGGCCTATTTGCTTTTGCAGTTTGAGCTTGCCGGAATCTGTTTCGGCATTTCCGCCTTCCTGCGCAGAGGAAGCATCGGAATCGGGCTCGGCCTTGCAGCTGTCATGTATTTTTTGAATATTATTGCCAATATAGCTGACAGTGGGAAAATCCTTAAATATATCACGCCCTTTGGGTATGCAGAGGGAGCGGACATTATGACAGAGCTCAGCCTGGACTGGGGACTTGTGGCTCTGGGTATGGTGTTTGGGATTGCCGGTATCATGATCGGATGGGTGAAATACTGCAGAAAAGATATCAGGTAGTCCGCAGTGGGCTTCACGGGGATTGCAGCTTGAGTTTTATCAGGATTCTGCCGGGCGGAGTCTGGATCAACTCCGGACTTCGCTCGTTTTGTTTCGCTTTTTTCTGCCGGGAGGAATGAAAGGACACTTCTTGACTATCGGCGGCGGGAAGGGTATACTGTTCGTAGCGTGAAAAGCGGAATGGCCGGAGGAGTTACGGCAGAATGGAGATCGGACAGTATGGAAGAAGCGGGAATCCGTTTGAATAAAATGTTAAGCGAGGCGGGTGTCTGCTCCCGCAGGGAAGCCGACAGACTCATTGAGGCTGGCCGGATCACGGTGGACGGCGTGACTGCTTCCATGGGACAGAGGATCCTTCCCGGGCAGCAGGTTTTGCTGGACGGAAAGGCCGTGGGCGGAAAAGAACGCCCGGTGCTTCTCCTGGTCAACAAACCCGCCGGGGTCGTGTGCACGACGGCGGAATTCAAAAATGAGAAAAACATTGTGGATATGGTCGATTACCCGGTCCGGCTTTATCCGGTAGGACGGCTGGATAAGGAATCGGAGGGACTGATCCTGATGACCAATCAGGGAGACCTGATGAATAAAATCCTTCGCCCGGGAAATGCTCATCAAAAGGAATATCTGGTAAAAGTGAACCGGCCGGTGACGCCGGAATTTCTGGAGGCCATGCGGAGAGGAGTGCCGATCCTCGGGACAGTGACAGCGCCCTGCCAGGTGGAAAAAACCGGATCGCAGAGCTTCCGCATCATCCTGACGCAGGGATTAAACCGTCAGATCCGCCGGATGTGTGAGTATTTTGGTTACCGGGTGGCAGCGCTCAAACGGGTACGGGTGCTGAATTTTGTGGTGGACGGCATTCCACTCGGGGGATACCGGGAGGCAACAGAGGCGGAAATGAGAAGCCTTCGGGAGCTTCTCAGAGATTCCAGCGGGAAGCCCTACAAAGAGAGGTAATTATGGAGAACGAAAAAAAGCTTGCGCGGATGAAAGATTTGGTCCGGATCCTCGATGAGGCTGCAAAAGCCTATTATCAGGAGAATCGGGAGATCATGAGCAATTATGAATACGATGCGCTGTACGATGAGCTTGCCGCCCTTGAGACTGAGACCGGGGTCACTCTGTCCAAAAGTCCGACAGTCAGAGTGGGCTATGAGCTTCTCAGCGAGCTTCCCAGGGAAGCCCATGAGAGCCCCATGCTGTCCCTGGATAAGACGAAGGATGCTCAGGCGCTGGCTGCCTGGCTTAAGGATAAGGAGGGGCTTCTTTCCTGGAAGTTAGATGGTCTTACCATTGTTCTTACCTATCGGGACGGAAAGCTTTTCAAAGCGGTCACCAGGGGAAACGGAGAGATCGGCGAGGTGATCACGGCCAATGCGAAGGTCTTTGCCAATCTGCCCCTTTCCATTTCCTATCAGGGAGAACTGGTGCTCCGGGGGGAGGCAGTCATCAAATACTCAGATTTTCAGAAGATCAATGAAGAGATTGGAGACGCCGATGCCAGATACAAGAATCCCAGAAATCTGTGCAGCGGTTCGGTCCGCCAGCTGAACAGTGAAATAACCGCCCGGAGAAATGTGAATTTCTTTGCCTTTTCCCTGGTAAAGGCGGAGGGTGTGGATTTTGAAAATTCCAGAGAGAAGCAGCTTGCCTGGCTGGCAGCCCAGGGCTTTGATGTGGTGGAATATAAAAGAGTGGATAGAGAAACAACGGAAGCGGCCGTGGAGGAATTTGCCGAAAGGATCGGGGACAATGACTTTCCCTCCGATGGTCTTGTCCTTGTTTACGACGATATTGCCTATGGACGTTCCCTTGGAAGAACGGCCAAGTTTCCCCGGGATTCCATTGCTTTCAAGTGGGCTGATGAGGTTCAGTCCACTCATCTTTCCTATATTGAATGGAGTGCTTCCAGAACGGGTCTCATCAATCCGGTGGCAGTTTTTGAACCGGTGGAGCTGGAGGGTACCACGGTCAGCAGAGCCAGCGTTCACAACGTGAGTATTGTGGAGGCGCTGGAGCTGGGTGAGGGAGATGAGATCACAGTCTATAAGGCCAACATGATCATTCCCCAGATCGCAGAGAACCGGACCAGAAGCGGGAGTGTGAAAATTCCCTCATCCTGTCCTGTTTGCGGCGGCCCCACACAGATCCGTCAGGAAAATGGGGTTAAGGCGTTATATTGTACGAATCCGGATTGTCAGGCAAAGAAGATCAAGCGTTTTTCCCTGTTCGCGAGCCGGGATGCCATGAATGTGGACGGCCTTTCGGAGGCAACGCTGGAGAAGTTTGTGGATGCCGGTTTTGTCCGGGAGTTTGCAGATCTGTTTCAGCTGGAAAATCACAGGGAAGAGATCATTTCCATGGAGGGCTTTGGTGAAAAATCCTTTGAAAATCTCAAAGCTTCCCTGGAAAAAGCAAGGACGACCACTCTGCCACGGTTTGTCTACGGACTGGGGATCGCAGGGATCGGCGCTGCCAACGCCAGAGTCCTTTGCAGGGCTTTTGATTATGATTTTGAAAGACTCCGTCACGCGGACAGGGAGGAACTGGAGCAGATCGAGGGCATCGGCCCGGTGATCGCAGACGGGATCCTGACGTACTTTAAGTCGGAGAGGAATACGGGGGAGGTTGACCGAATGCTTAAGCTGGTGACATTTCAGGATGAAATGCCATCAGCGGCTGAACAGCTTCTGGCAGGAAAGACCTTTGTTATTACCGGCTCTGTTGAGCATTTTGCCAACAGAAATGAAGTCAAGGCACTCATTGAGCGTCTGGGCGGCAAGGTGACAGGTTCCGTTACGGCCAGAACCGATTACCTCATCAACAACGATATCATGTCAGGCTCCTCCAAAAATAAAAAGGCAAAGGAGCTGGGAATTCCCATCATTACGGAGGAGGAATTCCTGAAGCTGACGGAACAGGAGTAGATTATGCCAATTAAGGTACAGAATGATTTGCCGGCGCGGGCAATACTTGAGACGGAAAATATTTTTATGATGGATGAGAACCGCGCCCTTTCCCAGGATATTCGCCCCCTTCAGATCGTTATTCTGAATCTGATGCCGGTGAAGGAGGATACGGAGACTCAGCTTCTCCGTGCCCTGTCCAATACCCCCATTCAGCTGGACATCACCTTTCTTCACATGTCCAGCCATGAATCGACCCATACTTCAGTGAGCCATCTGAATAAGTTTTATGTGACCTTTGATGCCATCCGGAAACAGAAATTCGACGGCATGATCATCACCGGCGCGCCAGTGGAGCAGATGGAGTTTGAGGATGTGGATTACTGGGAAGAGCTCACGAAGATCATGAAGTGGACCAATACCCATGTGACCTCCACGGTGCATATCTGTTGGGGAGCTCAGGCCGGACTTTACTATCATTACGGGATCCAGAAGCATGAGATGGAGAAAAAGCTCTTCGGCATTTTTGAGCAGCGGGTGCTGGACCGCACCGTACCGCTGGTGCGCGGCTTTGACGACGTGTTCCGTGCGCCCCATTCCCGGTACACTTATGTAAAAAAAGAGGACATTGAAGCCTGTCCGGAGCTTAAGATCCTGGCAGAGTCTGATGAGGCAGGTGTTTTCCTGGTGCAGAGCCTGGACGGAAAGCGGATCTTTGTCATGGGCCATCCGGAATATGACCGTGTAACCCTTGACGGCGAGTACCGCCGCGACAGAGGCAAGGGAATGGATACGGCGATCCCGAAAAACTATTATCCCGATGATGATCCGGAGAAGCGGCCGATGCTTACCTGGAGGATGCACGCCAACGCTCTGTACAACAACTGGATCAATTTCTATGTATATCAGGTGACGCCTTATCTTCTGGAGGAGAGCGAGACGGACGTTTAGTAAAAGCGAGAATAAGCCCATGGTTTTACAGAAATGTAAAGCGGTGGGCTTATTTTTTATAACTGAAGCGGTTAAGGTGAATAATATATAACAAACCCATTGACGTACAGAAAACTGTACGCTATAATAAAGAAAACAAAACGTACAGAAAACTGTACTTGAAGGAGGCGTTTATATGTTAGCAGTTAATTATACAAATCTTCGTGAGAATATGAAAGCCTACATGGACAAAGTGACAGAGGATTATGAAACTGTGATTGTTACCAGAAAAGACAATCGGAATGTGGTCATACTGTCGGAAGAAAACTATAACAATTTGATGGAAAATGCGTATCTTATGGGAAATAAAGCGAACTTTGACTGGCTGATGGAATCCAAAGCACAGTTAGAAAAGGGTGCTGTTGCCATTCATGATCTGACAGAGGAAGCTGCGGATGAATAAATTGTTTACAGATAACGGATGGGAGGATTATGTCTACTGGCAGACTGAGGACAGAAAGACACTGAAAAAAATAAATACTCTGATAGAAGATATATGCAGAAACGGCAATGAGGGAATTGGAAAACCGGAGCCATTAAAAGGGAATTTAGCCGGGTTCTGGAGCAGACGGATTAACGATAAAGACAGGTTGGTTTACAAGATTGATGCTAATAATGTATATATCCTGTCCTGCAGATATCACTATGGAGATAAGTAAGAGATAAAAGTACCAACATGAGAAAAAGAAAGACCGGATTTGGCGGCTGTTCTTCCGATGGGGCAGCCTGCTGTATCTGGCGATTTGTGGTCAGAAGCCTGGATCACAGGAGACAATATTCGTGAATTCTTTATTCGGGACGTTTGGCACTTTTATTTTATGTAATGCCTGCGGTATATTGCATTGGAAGGCAAAAGGTTCTGTATCCGTTGATTTCAGGGGGAACGTATGAGGATACGGTACGAATCATGAATTCTGTCAGACTTCGACTTGGAATAAACCGGGAGATTTCTGTTTATTATCACGGTAATCTGCGGGCACCGATGGTAACCGGTGTATTCCGTCCGGAAATCTACCTTCCAAAACGATATTATGATATGGGAGATATGGAGCTTTCCTGGAAGGAATACTTTAAGCGTATCCTGAATCAGGCTTACGTGGGAAAAAAGATGATTTTTCCATGGTAGTCTGTTTGTATGAAGGCGCGGATGATATGCAGAAGCGAATTTTGCGGATGAATGATTACAACCAGAAAATGGAGGAAAAGCCCGGTATTTCTGCTTTGCTTGTGACGGTGTTTTTTCTGATCAGCTGTGGCTTTATGGTTCTTTTTGGAAAGGCGGCAGAGCTTCTCATAAGCCTGATGCGATAAAACAGTGCGGCGTCAGTATTCATGGATATGTTGTCCTCTGTACATGGATGCTGCAAGAAAAGGAGAAAAACGATGAATAAACGAAGCTTATTCCTTCCTGGTTACAAAGAGAAAGAAAAGATAGCTGAGGACAAAGAAAAAGCCTGAGACACAAAGATCCGGCAGATCCGGTATTCCGTCATGGATGGGGAGAGCATCCCAGGCGGCAGAAATCCCGATGGAGAGGATGACGGCTGCAGCAGGACGGAGGAGCTCATAGACCGGAGAGAGGAAAAATCCGGTCTTTTTATACAGGAATACAAGGTGGCAGAAGGTGAGAATCAGCTCGCTTATGAGGAGTCCGCACAGATAAGCCCGGATTCCCATGACAGGAACGAAAAGCACCACAAAAAGAAGCCTGACAAAGAGACTTACGGCAGAATGAAGAAAGGTGTTTTTGGTATATCCCAGTCCGTTGATGATGCTTGCTGCGGTTCCTGCCACATACAGAAAGGGACAGAGCCAGGCAAGAACGGTGAGAAAGCTTCCCGCTTCGGCATTGTGAAAGATGACAGGGCCGAGCGTGGGACCGAAACGCAGGAAAATTCCGGCAAAGAGGATTCCGATGTACAGGCTGCAGCGGATCGAGATCCCTGCGGAGTAATGGATGCGGTCATAGGCGTTGGCTGACTGGGCGGCAGCAATATGAGGAAGAAGCATGACAGCCAGAGAGCCGGTGATGGCTGTGGGAAAGAGGATAAAGGGAAGTGCCATTCCGGTCAGCACACCGTATACGCTTAAGGCATCGGAGGCAGAGAGTCCGTAGCTGCGCAGGCAGCCGGGAATCATAATTGCCTCGGCGCTCTGGAGAAGGCTGATGATCAGCCGGTTGCCCATGAGGGGAAGAGCCAGGAAAAGGAGGCCCTGGAGGAGGGCCCTGTTTGTAGGCTGAGGGGAATGCCTGGAACGGGCGCCTTTTGCGGCAGAGGAGGAGCGCCGGTATGCCTGTCTGCTACTTCGCATGGAAAAGGACAAAAGGCTCGTAAACAAAGCGCCTGCTTCACCGGCCAGATGACCGAGGACTGCATAAACGGCGGTGAGCGGTTTCCCGGAGGCCTCAGCAATATGGATGACGGTGATCACTGTGAAGATCCGGACAAATTGCTCTGCAAGCTGGGCGGCAGCGGGGATCTGGGCTTTACTGATGCCGTAGTAATAGCCGCAGATACAGGAATGGACGGCGCTTAAGGGGACAGAGAAGGCCAGGATTTTAAGAAGGTTTTCGGACCGGGGCTCTAAAAGAACGAGGCGGGCCAGAAAGGGAGCAAACCGGTAAATACCAAACGCTGCAGTCATGGCCAGAGAAAGAGCCAGAAGGAGTCCGCAGGCCAGATAACGGCGGCTGGCTCCTTCTTCTTTTTTTTGGTATTCGGCCGCTACAAATCGGGATATGGCCGTCTGCATGGAGCCGCAGCAGAGGGAAAAGCAGATGCTGTATACAGGATAGACAAGCTGATACAGTCCCATAGCCTCCGTGCTGATTTTATGGGAAAGAAAAATCCGGTAGAAAAATCCGGCGATCCGGGCAATGATGCCGGAACCGGTCAGAAGGAGGGTGCCGAGAATCAGGGGATTTTTTTGCTTTTTATTATTCATGGGATCGAAACCTCAACAGAAATAAAATGAAAGGCGGCCAGAAATCGTGTATGCTACAGTATATTCATCGGTTCCTCTGTAATATTTCTGCCTTTGTAAAGATATATGGCAGAAGATTGCACAGACAGCTTGACAAAGATACCTGCGGGTGGTATAGTTACATTGTAATTCATAGTAAAACACTGGGGATTCGGAGGGCGGCATGAAATTATCGACAAAGGGCCGGTACGGACTCCGGGCCATGGTTGACCTGGCAGTGACCTGTGAGGAAGGTCCTGTGCCCATTCAGGCCATTGCAAAACGCCAGGATCTGTCAGAAAAATATCTGGAGCAGCTTCTGGGCATGCTGAAAAAGGCGGGGCTTGTGAAAAGCATCCGCGGCAATCAGGGCGGTTATCAGATCGCGGGCGATACGGCAGACATTTCTGTGGGAGATATCCTGCGGGCGCTGGAGGGGGAACTCCTTCCTGTGGACTGCGTGGGCTTTGAGGATGAGACCAGCTGCAAGGCGGCGAAATCCTGTGCGACGAAATATGTCTGGAAGAAAATCAACGAGAGCCTGGAGGATACGGTGAATCATATTACTCTGAAGGAGCTTGTAGCGCAGACAAAATCCATGCAGGCAGGGACATGGAAGGAAGAATAATATAACAATAAGGAAAGAAGGATATTGATTATGGAACGGTTGATTTATCTGGATAACGCGGCAACAACAAAAGTAAACCCGAAGGTTTTGGATGCCATGCTTCCCTATTTTACAGAGAAATTCGGCAATCCTTCCGCAGTATACAGCTTCGCGGCGGAAAACAAGAAGGCCATCACTGAGGCAAGAGAGAGCATTGCCAGGGTGCTGGGAGCAAACACCGAGGAGATCTATTTCACGGCAGGCGGCTCCGAGTCCGATAACTGGGCACTGAAGGCTACAGCTGAGGCATACGAGAAAAAGGGAAAGCATATTATTACCACAAAGATCGAGCATCATGCGATCCTTCATACCTGTGAATACCTGGAAGGCAGGGGCTATGAGATCACTTATCTGAATGTGGATGAAAACGGTGTTGTTGACATGGAGGAACTTAAGGCAGCCATCCGTCCAGACACCATTCTGATTTCCGTTATGTTTGCAAATAACGAAATCGGAACTATGCAGCCCATCGCCGAGATCGGAAAGCTGGCCAGGGAAAAAGGAATCCTTTTCCATACGGATGCGGTTCAGGCTTTCGGTCATGTACCGATCAATGTGGACGAGATGGGGATCGATATGCTCAGCGCCAGCGGCCACAAGTTAAACGGACCTAAGGGCATCGGTTTCCTCTATATCAGAAAGGGCGTGAAGATCCGTTCCTTCGTTCACGGCGGAGCTCAGGAGAGAAAGCGCCGTGCCGGTACGGAGAATGTACCCGGTATCGTGGGAATCGGCGTGGCAGCGAAGCTTTGTGCTGACACTATGGAAGAAAGAAGCAAGAGGGAAACAGAGCTTCGGGATCATCTGATCGAGCGTGTCATGAAGGAAATTCCCTACACCAGACTCAATGGTCATAGGACCAGACGTCTGCCCAACAATGCCAACTTCAGCTTCCAGTTTGTGGAAGGGGAATCCATGCTGATCATGCTGGATATGGCCGGTATCTGTGCTTCCAGCGGCTCTGCCTGCACTTCCGGATCTCTGGATCCGTCCCATGTGCTTCTGGCTATCGGGCTGCCTCACGAGATCGCACACGGTTCTCTGAGACTGACCCTTGGCGAAGATACCACTCTGGAAGAGATTGATTTTGTAGTTGATAAATTAAAAGAAATTGTTGCAAAGCTTCGTTCTATGTCGCCGCTGTATGAGGATTTCATCAGCAAGGGCAAAGAAGTAGTGAATGCAGACTGACAGACAGATTGAACACGGAGGAATTAAAATGTACAGTGAGAAAGTAATGGACCATTTTCAGAATCCCAGAAATGTGGGAGAGATAGAAGGGGCCAGCGGTGTTGGTACCGTTGGCAATGCAAAATGCGGCGATATCATGCGGATCTATCTGGATATCGATGAGAATCAGATCATCCGCGATGTGAAGTTTAAGACCTTTGGCTGCGGTGCAGCCGTAGCGACCAGCAGTATGGCCACTGAAATGGTGAAGGGAAAATCTGTCAACGAAGCCCTTCTGGTGACCAACAAGGCGGTTATGGAAGCCCTTGACGGACTTCCCCCCGTCAAGGTTCATTGTTCTCTGCTGGCGGAAGAAGCCATCCATGCCGCACTGTGGGATTATGCAGAGAAGAATCATATTAAAATAGAGGGTCTCTCCAAACCCAAGTCTGATATCAGCGAGGGTGAAGAGGAAGAAGAGTATTGATGGTAAAGAAAAAAGTAGTGGTGGGCATGTCGGGCGGAGTGGATTCGTCGGTGGCAGCCTGTCTGCTCAAAGAGCAGGGCTATGAGGTCATTGGTGTGACCATGCAGATATGGCAGGATGAAGACCGGACAGTCATCGAAGAAAACGGTGGCTGCTGCGGTCTTTCTGCAGTTGAGGATGCAAGAAGGGTGGCTTCCATCCTGGACATTCCTTATTATGTGATGAATTTTAAGGATATCTTTAAGGAAAAGGTCATCCGGTATTTTGTGGATGACTATATTCACGGAAGGACTCCCAACCCCTGCATTGCCTGCAACCGGTATGTGAAATGGGAGGCGCTCCTTCGAAGAAGCATGGAGATCGGGGCCGATTACATTGCCACCGGTCATTACGCCAGAATCGAACAGCTTTCCAATGGCCGTATGGCCGTCAGAAATTCGGTGACTGCGGCCAAGGATCAGACCTATGCCCTGTATAATCTTACCCAGGAGCAGCTTCGCCATACGCTGATGCCGGTGGGGGATTATACAAAGGACGAGATTCGGGCCATTGCGGCAAAGCGGGGACTTGCGGTGGCCGGGAAGCCGGACAGCCAGGAGATCTGCTTTGTGCCGGATAATGATTATGGGAGCTTTATTGAAAAGAATACGGATATGCCCCTTTCTCCGGGCAATTATGTAGACAAAAACGGACGGATCCTTGGACGACACCGGGGCATCATTCATTATACCGTGGGGCAGAGAAAGGGACTTAATCTGTCCATGGGCCATCCTGTTTTTGTGACGGAGATCCGTCCCGAAACGAACGAGGTGGTGATCGGGGAGGCGGAGGACGTCTTTACCGATACGGTTTACTGCAATCAGCTGAATTATATGGCTCTTTCCGATTTCGACGAAGGAAAAGAGCTTTTGGGGAAGATCCGCTACGGACACCGGGGGGAAAGCTGTACAGTGAAGAAGATCGGCAGAGATCTGCTGGAATGTCGGTTTTTAAAGCCGGTGCGGGCTGTGACGCCGGGACAGGCCCTGGTTCTTTATGACGGGGAATATGTGGCCGGAGGCGGCACCATCCTTTCCCGGGCGGAAGCCGAACGGCAGAAAGAACAATAGAAGCAGGGAGGAGCTTGATTATGAAAAAGAGATTGTGCCGGGTGCTGCCCCTTGTCTTTTTGACAGCAGTCAGTCTGGCTGTCAGCGGCTGCAAAAAGACGGCGGTTTCTGTTGAGTCATCGGGAGAAGCAGTGGAAACTCTTTCGCCGTCAGTCCAGGGAAGCGGAGAGAGCTCCGCTCCGGTTCAGACAGATACGACGGCAGCGACGACGACGGCAGAGGCCACCGGGGCTGAAACCGTGGCCGAGACAACGGCGGTTTCCTTTCAGGATGTGGATGAGACGGTATATGCAACGGAAACCGTAAATATCCGGGTGAATGCGGATACTGCCGCGGAGGCAGTGGGAAAGCTTCGTGCCGGAAAATCAGTGAAACGGACAGGCTATAACGATACTTGGAGCCGCGTGGAATATGAGGGACAGATATGCTATATCGCTTCTGCATATCTGACGACGGAAGAGCCGGCCACCGTTCCGGCAGGCTCCGGTCAGGCCGGCACAGGAATCTATCATGGAGGAAGCGGTCCGTTGGTCTGCATTGATGCAGGACATCAGGCTGTCGGGAACAATGAGAAGGAGCCCATCGGTCCGGGAGCTTCCGAGACGAAGAAAAAGGTTTCCTACGGTACTGCGGGAGCAGCCTCCGGTCTGGATGAGTATGAGCTGAATCTGACGGTTTCCCTTAAGCTGCGAGACGAGCTTCTGGCCAGAGGCTATCAGGTCCTGATGATCCGGGAAACAAACGATGTGAATATCAGCAATGCAGAGAGAGCTGCCATTGCCAACAATGCGGATGCTGACATTTTTATCCGGATCCATGCCAATGGGTCCGATAACAGCTCGAAGACGGGCTCCATGACCATCTGTCCGACCTCGTCCAATCCTTACTGCAGTGAAATCTATGCAGAAAGCCGGGAGCTTTCCGACTGTGTTCTGGATTATATGACATCATCCACAGGATTTGGAAGCAACGGAGTATGGGAGACGGATACCATGAGTGGGATCAACTGGTGTGAGGTGCCTGTGACCATTGTGGAGATGGGTTATATGAGCAATCCCGATGAGGATCTGGAGATGGCATCCTCCTCCTGTCAGTCAAGGATCGTGGATGGGATCGCCAACGGCATTGATGCATATTTTGGAAGATGACAGGTGTATTCGATTGAAAAAGGGAAAGGGTACTGCGGCCGGCAGTACCCTTAATCGTTGCGGATCTTTTCAGAATTATTTCACATCGACCCATTGCCCAAGACGGTTGCTTTCGAGACAGGCCTCCAGCAGCTTTTCAATATGATGCCCATCCTCAAAGGTGGCAAAATGAGGCTCGCCGCCCTCTCTCAGATACCGGTAAAACTGGCTGATGGCATTTGTCAGCGCATCGTTCCAGCCGACCGGATGGCCTCCGGGAAGAGAGGCGTAGGGGATGGCAGACCCATGAAGGGTGTCAGGGGAGGAATGAATGAGGGTCGTTCCCGATTCCCTGCTGCCGATGAGCAGCCTGTCGGGGGTTTCCTGGTGCCAGTACATGGAATAACGGGAGCCGTCGATGTTTACGGCAAAGTCATTTTTATGACCTGCGGATACCTGGGAGACCACAGCATTTCCGCAGGTACCGTCCTCAAACTCCACCAGAATGAAAGCTGCGTCCTCTGAATCGACTCTGACCATGGCAGGCTGGTCTCCGGAGGGCTTTCCAAAGGTGGTAGCCGGAGTTTCAAATTGTTTCCTCGTTTCATGGACGGTCAGCAGTCTGGCAAATACCCGGGTGATTTTTTTGCCGGTGATGAACTGCACGGTGTCGAACCAGTGGGAGCCGATGTCGGCGACGGCACGGGAAGCTCCGCCGAGCCCGGGAATGCAGCGCCAGTTATAGTCATCCTCATACATCAGCCAGTCCTGGATATAGCGGCCATGGACAAAAAAGGTCCGTCCCCATTCTTCACCGGCGACACGCTCGTGCATATCCTGAACGATGGCATTATGGCGGTAATTGAAATTGACGGCTGCAGCCAGTCCTTTTTCCCTGGCAAGGGTCACAAGCTGCTCTGTTTCCTCTGACGAGTTTGCAAGTGGTTTTTCGCAGTAAACGTGGACACCGGAGAGCAGTGCTTTTTTGCTGATCTCAAAGTGAGAATTGTTGGGAGTACATACATGAAGAACATCCAGCTGTTCTTTTTCCAGCATCTCCTCCAGGTTATCGTAGGCGTGAGGAATAAACCGTTCCCTGCAGAAGCTCTTTGCAGTTTCCAGATTTCTGCTGGTGACGGCGGCAATCTGTACGCCGGGGATTCTTCGGAGCGCTTCGGCCTGAAGAACTCCCATCATTCCGGCCCCCACAATGCCGGCCCGAAAGATTTTTTCCATTTAACAGCCTCCTTTCCCGCGATTGGCTCTGTTTTATATAGCTATTATAATGAATCGGAGGCGCGTTTTCAAGGCAATGATGGGATGCGGGACAAAGGGGCTTGCAACTTCTGGAAAAAAGCATTAAAATATGTCCTGCGGGCTTCTGCCTGCAATTTAATAAGAGAAAGGAAGAAGAAATCATGACAAAAATAGATATTTTTTCCGGTTTTCTGGGAGCCGGAAAGACAACTCTGATCAAAAAGCTGATCAAGGAAGCTTTCGCAGGCGAGAAGCTTGTGCTGATTGAAAACGAATTCGGCGAAATCGCCATTGACGGCGGTTTTCTGCAGGATTCCGGCATTGAGATCACCGAGATGAATTCCGGCTGTATCTGCTGCAGTCTGGTAGGTGACTTTGGCGAAGCTCTGAAAAAGGTGCTGGATCAGTTCCATCCGGACAGAATACTCATTGAGCCCTCCGGTGTCGGCAAGCTGAGTGATGTGATCCGCGCGGTGCAGAATCTTCATATGGAGGATGTGTCCTTAAACAGCTTTACAGCCGTAGCTGATGCGGGAAAATGCAAAATGTATATGAAGAACTTCGGTGAGTTTTACAATGACCAGGTGGAACACGCCAATTCCATTATATTAAGCCGCACCGACGGGATCTCCGACCAGAAGCTGGCGGCCTGCGTGGAGCTTTTAAGAGAGCATAATTCGGTGGCAACGATCATTACGACTCCCTGGGATCAGCTTTCCGGAGCACAGATCCTGGAAGCCATGGAGCATAAGGATACTCTGGAAGAAGAGCTTCGGGAGCTGGAAGAGGAAGCCCATCACGATCACGACCATCATCACCACGATGATCACGATCATGACCATGAGCATCATCACGGGGAAGACTGCTGCTGCGGCCACGACCATGATCACGACCATCACGATCACGACCATCACGATCATGACCACCACGATCATGATCACGACCATCATGATCATGACCATCATCATGACGGAGACTGCTGCTGCGGCCATGACCACGATCATGACCATCACCATCATCATGCAGATGAGGTGTTCACCAGCTGGGGCGTGGAGACGACCAGAAGATTTACGAAGGAGGAGCTTGAGCGGGCGCTGGAGGCATTGGATGACAGCGAACAATACGGAACGATCCTCCGAGCCAAGGGAATTGTGGCCGGAGCCGGGGAAGGATTCCTTCATTTTGATTATGTGCCCGGTGAAAAAAATGTCCGTGACGGTTCGGCAGCAGTTACGGGCCGTCTGTGCGTGATCGGTTCTCACATAAATGAGGAAGCTCTGAAAAAGCTGTTTGCCTGATTGGAGGAGAGAAAATGGAAGATTTGCCGGTTTATCTGTTTACCGGATTTCTGGAAGCAGGAAAGACAAAGTTTATTCAGGAGACTCTGGGAGACAAACGATTCAATGACGGGGAGCGGACACTGCTTCTTCTCTGCGAGGAAGGAGAACTGGAATACGACACCACGCTTCCCTGTATGGAAAATGTGTTTATAGAGACACTGGAACATGAGTCAGATCTGACTCCAAGGGTTCTGGATTATCTGGAAAAAAAGCACAGGGCAGAACGGGTCCTTGTTGAGTACAACGGTATGTGGCAGCTTAGCAGCCTTTACGACAATATGCCGGATGCCTGGGCGGTATGCCAGGAGTTCCTGTTTGTGGATGCGTCCACCTTCTTAGGCTACAATGCCAATATGAGAAGTCTTGTGGTCGATAAGCTATCCAGCTGTGAACTGGTAGTATTTAACCGGTTCACCGAGTCCATGGATAAGATGGAATTTCACAAGATCGTCCGCGGTGTAAGCCGGCGGACAGATATCGCCTATGAATACGGGGAGGGAAGAGTGGAATACGATGACATCGAAGATCCTCTTCCCTACGATCTCAATGCGCCGGTCATCGAACTGAAGGATGAGGACTATGCCATTTGGTACCGGGATGTATCGGAAGAGCCGAAAAAATATCACGGAAAGATCGTGGAGTATAAGGGCATGGCCATCGTCAATCCCCGATTTAAGCAGGGGAGCTTTGCCTTTGGCCGACAGGTCATGACCTGCTGTGTGGATGACATTCAGTTTGCCAGCTTTTTAGCTCAGGGGGAACCGAATCAGTTGCCCGAGAGCCGGACCTGGTATAAAATGCGGTTTAAAATGGAATTCAAATTCCACAAGCTGTACGGCCGGAAGGGACCGGTGCTTACGGTTCTTTCCATGGAGAAGACAGAGCCGCCCAAGGAGGCTGTGGCGACCTTTTATTGAGAGTGAGACAGCAGGAAGTATCAGTGATGTAGGGAGAGGGAAATGTACGCAAGAATTCTGATTGATAATAAGTCTGACCACGGACTGATCTGTGAGTGGGGCCTGGCGGTGTATATTGAGTATGAGGGCCACAAGCTTTTGCTTGACACGGGATCCAGTGGAGCCTTTGTGAAAAATGCGGAAAGCCTTGGCGTAAATCTCGAGGAGATTGAATACGGTGTGCTGTCCCATGCTCATTACGACCATTCCGATGGCCTGGCGGAGTTCTTTTCCAGGAACAGGACTGCCTCCTTTTACATGAGAGTCGGTACCGGTGAGAACTGTTATGGAAAAAGGTGGATATTTCATAAGTATATTGGGATAAAAAAAGGATTTTTGGAACAGTATACGGATCGGATCGTGTATGCAGATGGGATTTTTGAAATGATTCCCGGAGCATATCTGGTTCCACATAAGACACCCGGTCTTGATAAAACAGGTGCACGGGCGGGGCTTTATGTGAAACGGGGAAGAAGGTTGGTTCCCGATTCCTTTGCCCATGAGCAGAGCCTTGTACTTGACACAAAGGAGGGGCTGGTGATTTTCAGCAGCTGTTCCCACGGCGGAGCGGATACGATTATCCGCGAGGTCACGGATGCTTTTCCGGGCAAAGAGATCTGTGCACTAATAGGAGGTCTGCATCTTTACCGGACTTCGGAGCAGGAGGTGCGGGCGCTGGCCGGCAGGGTACGGAAGCTTGGAATACGGAGACTTATCACCGGACATTGTACCGGAGAGAGGGCAATGGCTGTTCTGGAGGAGGAGCTTCCCGGCGTGGCGGAAGCTTTACATACGGGAATGGAATTTGAAATCGGATAAAAAGAGGAGGTGTAAGGCCTCTTTCTTTTTACTACATGGAAAATCTGGAAATTGACTGGGATAATAAGTGTAAAGAAAGAGAACCAGTGAAGACCTACGGATATTCTGAGATGCATTCGGAACAATCAGGATCCAGGCTGCAGGAGAAATCCAGAACGTCGTCAGGAAATCTGGTACAGGTGCTCTTGGCGATCCAGACAGTGTGGACGGCCTTTCTGCCGTCACGGGGACAAGTTTGATTTTCATATGTTTCTTCATGTTTTTCTTTCATGGAAGCTGCCCATCCTTTCGTCAGTATTATACCGCCTTTCTGTGGCTGCTGGCAAGAGGAGATCAGACAGGACGGAGGAGAAAATGGAAAAGAATTTTAAACTGTTTTATACGGAGGAAGGGCGGGGAACACCCCTTGTACTTCTCCACGGAAATGGAGAGGACAGCTCCTATTTTTCGGCACAAATGGAATATTTAAAGAATGATTACCGGGTCATTGCTGTGGACACGAGGGGCCACGGAAGATCTCCCAGGGGTACAGCTCCCTTTACCCTGCGTCAGTTTGCGGAGGATTTAAAAGAACTTCTGGACCAAATGGAATTAAGAAGGATCCTTCTCCTGGGCTTCAGCGACGGGGCCAATATTGCCATGCTGTTTGCGCTTTCCCATCCGGAATATGTGGAAAAGCTGATTCTGGACGGCGGAAACACAAGGCCGTCGGGGGTAAAGCTCCGATACCAGATCCCCATTGTTCTGGGCTGGTGTGCTGCTTTGGCTGCTGCACGTTTTGATCAAAAGGCCGTGAAGAAAAAGGAGCTTCTTGGCCTTATGGTAAAGGAACCTCATATCCGGCCGGAGGACTTTGCCGGGTTTTCCGTTCCGACCCTTGTGATGGCTGGGACAAAAGATATGATCCGGGATTCTCATACGAGGAAGCTTCAGAGGAGTATTCCGGGAAGCAGGCTTTGTGTGATGGACGGAACTCATTTTATTGCAGCTGAGAGACCTGAGGAGTTTAACAGACATGTCCATGAGTTTCTGGAGGAAGGAAGTTGATGAAATGAAAACAAAGGTAAAGATCATTGCGGACAGCACCTGCGATCTGACGGACGGGCTTTTACAGGCTCATGATATTGGGATGATCCCCCTTTGCATCGTGATGGATGATAAAAGCTATTTTGACAGGACAGAGATATCGCCGGAAGAGATTTTCAGGTGGGCAGAGGAACACAAAACGACACCGAAGACAGCGGCGATTTCCATGGAAATGGCCGTGGAGACCGTGCGCCCCTATGTGGAGGCGGGGCAGGATGTGGTGTTTTTCGGTATTTCCGAAGGCATGAGCACCACCTGCAATGTGATGCGGCTGGCAGCAGAGGAGCTGGGGACAGACCGTGTATTTGTGGTGGATTCCGAGAACCTTTCTACAGGTATCGGCCTTCAGGTCCTTCGGGCCGCTGAAATGGCCGAGGCAGGAGCTTCGGCAGAGGAGATCGTGGAACGGATAGAACGGGACCGCTGCAAGGTGCGGGCAAGCTTTGTAGTCGATACCCTGACCTATCTGGCCAGAGGAGGAAGATGCTCTTCGGTGACAGCCCTTTTGGCCAACACTTTGAAGCTGAAGCCCAGGATCGAGGTGAAGGACGGGCGGATGCAGGTGGATAAGAAGTATCGGGGAACTCTCGACCGGGTACTTGTGAAATATACGAAGGATATGAAGGAAGAGCTTCTCATGGCCGATGAGAAACGGGTGTTTATCACCCATTCCGGCTGTGACCGTCAGGTGGTGGAGGAAGTGCATTCCTATCTGGCGGGCCTGGGGAGATTTGACGAGATCATAGAGACGAGGGCAGGAGGTGTCATTTCCAGTCACTGCGGACCGGGGACCCTCGGAGTGTTATTTTATCTGAAATAGACGGTTATACAAAAAGAGCCGTTACAACACAGAGGAAGGAATCCATCTGTTTTGTAACGGCTCCTGAAGTTTCAGAAAAAGTTTCGGATTTATTTCCGGTCATCCAGAGCCACATAATCTCTGTGGTGTCCCACATATTTGTAGGCGGGACGGATGATCTTGCTGGAATTGACCAGCTCCTCCATCCGGTGCGCGCACCAGCCGGAAATACGGGAGATGGCGAAGATGGGGGTGAACAGCTCATTGGGCAGACCAAGCATGTTGTAAACAAAGCCGCTGTAGAAGTCCACGTTGGCACAGACATCCTTGTGAAGGTTTTTCTTTTCAGCAAGCAGCTGGCAGGCCAGGCGCTCTACAGTGGTGTAAAGCAGGAATTCATCAGAACGGTCCTTTTCCTTTGAGAGGGCTTCTGCATACTGCTTGAGGATCACGCATCGGGGATCGGATTTTGTATATACTGCGTGGCCAATGCCGTAGATCAGGCCGCTTTTATCAAAGGCTTCCCGGTTGATGAGCTTTTCCAGGTAGCCGGCGATGGCTGCCTCGTCGGTCCAGTCGGATACATGGGCCTTCAGGTCGGCAAACATATTCTGGACCTTCAGATTGGCGCCGCCGTGCTTGAAGCCCTTCAGGGAGCTTAAGGAAGCGGTGACGGCCGAATAGGTGTCGGTGCCGCTGGAGGAAACCACGTGGGTGGTGAAGGTGGAGTTGTTGCCGCCGCCGTGCTCGGCATGGATCACCAGCGCCACATCCAGAACCTTTGCTTCCAGCTCGGTGTACTGACCGTCGGGTCTCAGAAGGCGCAGGATATTCTCTGCCGTGGAAAGCTGCGGCTTCGGATTGCGGATCACCAGGCTTTTGTCCAGATGATAGTGGCGGTAGGCCTGATAAGCATACACGGAGATCAGCGGGAACTGGGCAATCAGGTGAAGAGACTGCTTTAACACGTTGGGAACCGAGATGTCATCAGGGTTTTTATCGTAGGTATAAAGGGTAAGTACGCTTTTCTGCAGGGAGTTCATAATATCACGGCTGGGAGCCTTCATAATGATATCGCGGACGAAGGTATCCGGCAGATTTCGGTAGTGTCCCATCAGCTCCAGGAACTCATCCATCTGGGCGCGGGTGGGAAGATCGCCGAAGAGCAGCAGATAAGTGATCTCCTCGAAGGCAAACTTCCGGCCCTGAAAGCCATTTATCAGGTCTTTGACATTATATCCCTGGTAATATAGACGGCCTTCTGCGGCAACCTTCTTGCCCTTGACAGAGTCGAAGCCGATGACGTCGGAGATCTCGGTTAAACCGGTCAGCACACCCTTTCCGTTGGAATCACGCAGACCGCGTTTCACATCATATTCGGTGTAGAGATTCAGATCTATGCGGTTGGAATTTCTGCAGTATTCCACCAGCTGGTCCAGTCGAGCATCAAAGTCGGCATCTGCGGGGTTGTATCTTTCATCGTCGGACATAGAAAAAAACCTCCTTAAAATATTATTTAATACTTTAACAGCATTTTACAAATTAGGCAATCCCCGTTCCGATTTTTTGGCGTTTTTGTGGGTTTTCGGGGAAAATGATTAAAAAAATTAGGAATAAATTATAGGAAGTTTTTTTAATAAAAACAGATTTTCCATCGGAGCCATTTATCATTGACAAACAGAGCATTCCTGCATAGAATCATTACTAGAAAAATCAGGAACGAAACAACATAAGACGGAGGCGGCAGCATGAAGAAGATCAGGATAGCAATTTTGGGACTGGGGACCGTTGGCGGAGGCGTTTACAGGCTTCTGGAAATGCGGAAAGCAGAGATGCCAAAGCGGGCAGGAGTGGAGATAGAGGTTGCGAAGATCCTTGTGAGGAACATCGAAAAGGCGGCAAAGAAGGCGGACAGAAGCCTTTTGACCAATGACTGGCAGGAGATCATCGGAGATGACAGCATCTCTGTGATCATTGAGGTCATGGGCGGAATGGAACCGGCGGGCACCTATATCATGGAGGCACTGAAGGCGGGCCGCCATGTGGTGTCTGCCAACAAGGATCTCATCGCTGTCCGGGGCAGGGAGCTTCTCATGACAGCGAAGGAGAATCACTGCGACTTTCTCTTCGAGGCGTCTGTGGCAGGGGGGATTCCGATCCTACGGCCTCTTAAGCAGTGCCTTGCCGGCAATGAGATCTCCGATGTGATGGGGATCGTCAATGGAACCACCAATTTTATTCTGACAAAAATGACAGATGAGAATATGGAATTTGACGAGGCCCTGGCGGTTGCCACGGAGCTTGGTTATGCGGAGGCGGATCCGACGGCAGACGTGGAGGGTTATGATGCAGCCAGAAAGGTGGCCATTATGGCCTCCATTGCCTTCCATTCCCGGGTGACCTTCAACGATGTCTACACGGAAGGAATTTCCAGGATCAGTGCCAAGGACATCAAATACGCCAGAGAGCTGGGATGCGACATCAAGCTTCTGGGCGTGGCGAAGAATACGCCCGACGGCATTGAGGCCAGAGTGCATCCCATGCTGATTCCATGTTCCCATCCGTTGGCTTCCGTCAAGGATGCCTTCAATGCAGTCTTTGTCCACGGGGATGCGGTGGACGATGCCATGTTTTACGGGAGAGGAGCAGGAGAGATGCCCACGGCCAGCGCCGTGGTGGGAGACGTCATCGATATTCTGCGGAATATGGAATGGGGCTCTTCGGGCCGCATTGGCTGCAGCTGCTACCGGGATCTGCCCATCAAGGAGATCGGCGACATTGAGAGCAAGTATTTCATGCGTCTTCATGCCGAGGACCGGCCCGGGGTGCTGGCAACTATTGCAGCTGTATTCGGAAACAACGGCGTCAGCATTGCGAAGCTGATCCAGAAAAATACCCAGGACGGCTTTGCGGAGATCGTGATCGTCACCGATTCTGTCAGAGAACGTCATTTTCAGGATGCCATGGCAGTCCTTGAGGGAATGTCGGTGATTCGGAAAATTTCCAGAATTATTCGGGTATTATAAGGCGGAAAATCTTAAGCTTTTGTAAAATGATTGACGTAAATGTTTGAAAAGAGTAAAATTTTACCTGCGAAGTTGTTTGCCGAAGACCGTTTCGGAACTTCGGCAGGGAAGGACAGGATAGAAAAATGAGCAGGAAAATGCTGTTTGTCTTTAACCCTCTTTCGGGAAGGGCACAGATTCGTACAAAATTAATGGATATTCTCGATATTTTTACCAAGGCAGGTTATCAGATCGAGGTTTATGTGACCCAGAGAGCCATGGATGCAAAGCGGATCGTGGAGGAACGGGGAGCGGAAATGGATCTGATCGTGGGAAGCGGCGGCGACGGGACTTTGAACGAGGTGGTTTCCGGAGTCATGGGATTTTCGGAAAAGCCCTGTATCGGTTATATTCCTGCCGGCACCACCAACGATTTTGCAGCCAGCCACAAGATCCCCAGAAATATGCTTCGGGCTGCCGAGCGCATTGTCATGGGTACGGCATGTCCTGTGGATGTGGGAAGCTTCGATGAGCGGTATTTTGTTTATGTAGCTGCATTCGGAGCGTTCACCGATGTGCCCTACAAGACCTCTCATGAGCTCAAGGCTGTACTGGGTCATCCGGCCTATATCCTGGAGGCGGCGAAAGGTCTGGGCGCCATCAAAGCTCACCATGTGATCATGGAGACGGAGACGGAGCGCTATGAGGGAGACGTGCTGGTGGGTATGGTCAGCAATGCCAATCAGATCGCCGGTTTTAAGGGCCTGAACGGGAAAAATGTGCGCCTTGACGATGGTGCCTTTGAGATCCTTCTGGTGGAGAATCCCCAGAATATCTTCCAGATTCCCGAGGTGGTGACAAATCTTCTGCAGAATGGGCACAAATCCAAGCTGGTGCGCCATTTCACAGCCTCCCATGTGAAGTTTCAGTTTGAGGAGCCGGTGGAATGGGTACTGGACGGAGAATTTGGCGGAAAGCGGACGGAGGTGTCTATTGACAATCTCTGTCGGGCAGTTCAGGTCATGAAAATGACTCATTCTCTTCCGAAAAAGTCGTAAACTGGCATTTGGGGAGGAAAATAAAAGAAAAATGAAATCTTGACTTTACTTTTGTTGAAAATGCTTGTATAATAAAAAATTAACGTGGATAAGTGTGTGCGAAAGGAAGTTAGCAAGTGGAAAAAGGAAAGTTTAGTGAAGATTTGCAGAAACTTGTAGAACTGGGCAAGAGCAAGAAGTCCACCCTCGATATGAATGATATCAACGACGCCTTTGCCGGCACTCCGCTGACGGTCGAGCAGATCGAGGATATCATTACGTACCTTGAGAACAATGGGATTGATGTCCTGCGCGTGATGAATGACGAACTGACCATTGATGAGGATCTGGTCCTGGACGCGGATGATGACGCATTCCGATTGGATGAAGAAGAGGAAGAGGATATTGACCTGGATGCCATTGATTTTCTGGACGGCATCGGCACCGAGGATCCTGTCAGGATGTATCTGAAGGAGATCGGTACGGTTCCCCTGCTGACGGCGGACGAGGAGCTTCGTCTGGCAAAGAAAAAGGCAGAGGGAGATCAGGCGGCCAAGGAGCGGCTCATTGAGGCCAACCTCCGTCTGGTGGTAAGTATCGCAAAGCGCTATACGGGCCGTGGGATGAGTTTCCTGGATCTGGTTCAGGAGGGAAATCTGGGGCTGATCAAGGGCGTGGAGAAATTTGATTATACGAAGGGGTACAAGCTCAGTACCTATGCTACCTGGTGGATCCGTCAGTCGGTGACGAGAGCGTTGGCCGATCAGGCCAGAACCATTCGTGTTCCGGTACATATGGTGGAGACCATCAATAAAATGTCAAAGATGCAGAGAAAGCTGACTCTGGAGCTGGGTTACGAGCCCTCCGTTACGGAGCTGGCCAATGCGCTTGATATGACAGAGGAGAAGGTCATGGAGATCATGCAGATCGCCCGTGAGCCTGCTTCCCTGGAAACTCCCATCGGTGAGGAGGATGATTCCAATCTGGGAGATTTCGTGGCGGACAGCAATGCTGTGACGCCGGAGGGAAATGTGGAATCTGTCATGCTCCGTGAGCATATCGATACGCTTCTGGAGGATCTGAAGGAGCGGGAACGTCAGGTCATTGTCCTGCGGTTCGGCCTGGAGGATGGACATCCCCGGACTCTGGAGGAAGTGGGAAAGGAATTCAACGTTACGAGAGAGCGGATCCGTCAGATCGAAGCGAAGGCTCTTCGGAAGCTGAGAAATCCGGTGAGAAGCAAACGGATCCGGGATTTTCTGTAATACAAAAGCTGAGGCGCTGTCCGGGAATGGCCGGACAGCGTTTTCGATTCTTTTTCGGGAGATTTCAGGGAAGAACAGGAGAAACAGATATGGCGGGCGGTATGAGGAATTACCAGAGAGAGCTGGATGCTCTTTTAAAGAAGATCGAATCGGAAACGGCAGAGACGGGCAGGGTGCCCTCTCTGTTTCTGCACAGCTGCTGTGCACCCTGCTCCAGTTATGTGCTGGAGTATTTATCCCGGTATTTTTCCGTCACCGATTATTTTTACAATCCCAATATCAGTCCGGAGGAGGAGTACAGAAAGCGGGAGGAGGAGCTCCTCCGGTTTATCGATGCCATCAACGGTTCAGTCCTCCATCCCATCCGGTTTGAAGCAGGGCCCTATGAGCCGGAGATGTTTTATCAGATGGCAAAGGGACTGGAGCAGGTGCCGGAGGGAGGCGAACGGTGCTTTCGCTGCTATGAGCTTCGCCTTCGCAGGGCCGCAGAGCTTGCAAAGGCGGGAGGGTATGATTATTTCTGTACGACCCTTTCTATCAGCCCTCTAAAGAATGCGGGGAAGCTTATGGAGATCGGGGAAGGCCTTTCTGAGGAATACGGGGTGGCTTATCTTCCCTCGGATTTTAAAAAGAAGGACGGTTACAAGCGGTCCATCGAGCTTTCCGGAGAGTACGGACTGTACCGTCAGAATTACTGTGGCTGCGTCTTTTCCAGGCGCGGTTAAAAGAGGCGTTTGTTCCCGGAAAAAACCAATCTTCGGGTAAAATGGACTTTACACCGGAAGCGGAACGCGATAAAATAAAAGTAGTCTGTGTATTTTTACACAATGTGTGAGGAATATTATTTAGGAGGATACAAACCAATGAAAGTATTGATTATCAACTGCGGAAGCTCTTCTCTGAAATATCAGATCATCGATTCCGAGACAGAACAGGTCCAGGCAAAGGGACTCTGTGAGAGAATCGGCATTGACGGCCGTCTGATCTATCAGCCGGCAGGCGGAGAAAAGGAAGTGACCGAGGCTCCCATGCCCACTCATACTGAGGCGATCCAGATGGTTCTGGACGCACTGGTAAATGAAAAGACCGGCGTGCTGAAGTCTCTGGATGAAGTAGATGCCATTGGACACCGCGTGCTCCACGGCGGCGCAAAGATCACCCAGTCCTGCATCATCAACGATGAGGTTCTTCAGGTGGTTGAGGAGTGCTGCGATCTGGGACCGCTCCACAATCCTGCAAACCTGAAGGGTATTTATGCCTGCCAGAAGCTGATGCCCGGCAAACCCAATGTGGCTGTATTTGATACCGCCTTCCATCAGACCATGCCCACCAAGGCATTTATGTACGGCATTCCTTACGAGTATTATGAGAAATATCACATTCGTAAATACGGCTTCCACGGAACCTCCCACAGCTTTGTTTCCAAGGAGACCATCAAGTTCCTGGGCCTTGATCCGGACAACTCCAAGGTGATCGTGTGCCACCTCGGAAACGGTGCTTCCATCAGTGCCGTGAAGGACAGCAAATGTGTGGACACCAGCATGGGCCTGACTCCACTGGAGGGTCTTGTTATGGGAACCCGTTCCGGTGACATTGATCCCGCTGTTGTTGAGTACATCTGCAACAAGGAAGGCAAGACCGTCAGCGAGATGCTGAATATTCTTAACAAGAAGTCCGGCGTTTACGGTCTGACCAAGGGTCTTTCCAGCGACTTCCGTGATCTGGAGGAGGCTATGGCAGACGGCAACCAGCTGGCTGCAGATGCCATCGATATTTTCTGCTACCGTGTAGCAAAGATCGTCGGCTCCTATGTGGCAGCCATGAACGGCGTGGACGCCATCGCTTTCACTGCCGGCATCGGCGAGAATGCACCTCTCATCCGTGAGAAGGTCTGCGAGTACCTGGGCTTCCTGGGTGTGAAGATCGACGCAGCAAAGAATAACTGCCGCGGCAAGGAGGTCGTGATCTCTGCAGACGATTCTGCAAAGCTGGTGGCTGTTGTTCCTACCAACGAAGAGCTGGCTATCATGAGAGAGACCGTTGCTCTTGTAAAATAAAGAATCCGTTTTGTTGGGGCCTGTCCGGTGGGACGGGCCCTTTTTTTACGGATTTTCCTCGAATGAAACAGCGAAACTCACCTGATATTGAAAAAATTATGGGAGGGAATTGTTTGGATACCGATGGAAAACCAAGAAAAATAAAAAAATACAGAAACAAATTGCAAAGAAGGAATAGAATTTTCTAATTATCTGAAAACTTAAGAAAAAGTTTTTATTTACAAATGGAAAAAACAGATGTATGATAAGACACAGGTTGCAGATCAAAAGCTGCAGGTGGAAAATTCATAAGAATAAGAATACGTCACGAAGGAGTGCCGATACGGAAATTGTCCGTACCAGCACTTTTTTTTATGACGTGGAAAGGAATTGGACTATGGACAGAAATCAGACAGTGCAGACAGAGGAAAAGAGAAAAGTGCCCGGACTGTATGACGAAAGCTTTGAGCATGACAACTGCGGTGTCGGCGCTGTGGTGAATATCAAAGGAATCAAAAGCCATCAGACCGTTGAGAACGCTCTGAAAATTGTCGAAAACCTGGAGCACAGGGCCGGCAAGGATGCAGAGGGAAAGACAGGCGACGGTGTCGGGATCCTTTTGCAGGTCTCCCATAAATTTTTCAAAAAGGCGGCCGCAGAGTGCGGGATCACCCTGGGAGAAGAGCGAGAATACGGTGTCGGCATGTTTTTCTTCCCCAACGATGAGCTGGAACGCAATCAGGCCAAGAAGATGTTTGAGATCATTGTGGAGAAGGAGGGAATGAAGTTCCTGGGCTGGAGAAAGCTCCCTACAAACCCTTCGATTCTCGGTAAGCGGGCGGTGGACTGCATGCCCTGTATTGAGCAATGCTTCATCGGCAAGCCGGAGGAAGTGGAAAAGGGACTTGATTTTGACCGGAAGCTCTATGTGGCCAGACGTGTTTTTGAGCAGAGCAACGACAATACCTATGTGGTGTCCTTATCCAGCCGGACCATCGTATATAAAGGAATGTTCATGGTAAAGGAGCTGCGCCTCTTCTTTGCAGATCTTCAGTCTCCCGATTATGAGTCGGCCATCGCCGTGGTCCATTCCCGGTTCAGTACCAACACGACTCCCAGCTGGATGAGAGCGCATCCCTACCGGATGATCGTACATAACGGCGAGATCAATACCATCCGCGGCAATGTGGACCGGATGATCGCCCGGGAAGAAAATATGGAATCGGAGTTCACCAAGGAAGAAATGCTCAAGGTAGTGCCTGTGGTCAATGAGACCGGTTCCGACTCCGCAATGCTGGACAATACACTGGAATTTCTTGTCATGAGCGGTATGGAGCTTCCTCTGGCGGTAATGATCACCATCCCGGAGCCCTGGGCCAATGACAAGTACATGAGCCAGAAGAAGAAGGATTTCTATCAGTATTATGCTACCATGATGGAGCCCTGGGACGGACCTGCCTCCATCGTATTCTCTGATGGCGATATCATTGGTGCAGTTCTCGACAGAAACGGTCTCCGCCCGTCCCGTTATTACCTGACAAAGGACGGCTATATGATCCTTTCCTCCGAGGTGGGTGCGTTGGAGATCCCTCCGGAAAACGTAATTAAAAAAGAGAGACTCCGTCCGGGGAAAATGCTCCTCATCGATACGGTCAAAGGAGAGGTAGTCGATGACGAGACTTTGAAAAACCGCTACATCAATCGCCAGCCTTATGGTGAATGGCTGGACAGCAATCTGGTGGAGCTTAAAAATCTGAAGATCCCCAATCAGAAGGTTCCGGTCTACACGCCGGAGGAGCGGGCAAAGCTCCAGAAGGCTTACGGCTATACGTATGAGCAGTACAGGACCATGATTCTTCCCATGGCAAGAGACGGAATTGAAGCAGTTTCCTCCATGGGTGCAGACAGTCCTCTGGCAGTGCTCTCCAAACAGCATCAGCCCCTGTTCAATTACTTCAAGCAGCTCTTTGCCCAGGTAACCAATCCACCAATCGATGCCATCCGGGAAGAGATCGTTACATCCACCTCAGTGTACATCGGCTGTGACGGAAACCTGCTGAAGGAGGTACCGGAAAACTGCAGGATCTTAAAGGTCAACAATCCGATCCTCACCTGTACTGATCTTCTGAAGATCAAGAACATGAAGGTCCCTGGCCTTAAGCCGGTGGTGATCCCGATCATTTATTATAAGAATACATCCCTGGAAAAGGCCATTGATCATCTGTTCCTGGAAGTGGACAGAGCCCACAGGGACGGAGCCAATATCCTGATCCTTTCCGATCGGGGCATTGATGAGAACCATGTGCCGATTCCGTCCCTGCTTGCGGTTTCCGCGCTCCAGCAGCATCTGGTGCGGACCAAGAAACGTACTTCGGTGGCCATGATTCTGGAAAGCGGTGAGCCGAGAGAGGTTCACCATTTCGCCACCCTGCTGGGTTACGGCGCCTGTGCGGTCAACCCCTATCTGGCCCACGAATCCATCCGTTACCTCATTGAGAGCGGAATGCTTGACAAGGATTATTATGCGGCGGTGGACGATTACAACTCGGCAGTCCTTCACGGCATCGTAAAGATCGCATCCAAGATGGGCGTTTCCACCATCCAGTCCTATCAGGGCTCCCAGATCTTCGAGGCCATCGGCATCTGCAAGGAGGTCGTGGACAAATACTTTACCGATACGGTCAGCCGTGTGGGCGGCGTGACCTTAAAGGATATCGCAGCCGATGTGGATGCGCTCCATTCGGCAGCCTTTGATCCTCTGGGACTGCAGGTGGATCTGACCCTGGAAAGTGTGGGCAGCCACAAGTCCCGCTCCGGCAAGGAGGAGCATCTTTACAATCCGAAGACGATCCATCTTCTGCAGGAGTCTACCAAGACAGGCAATTATGAGATGTTCAAGGAATATTCGGAGCTTCTTCATGAGGAGAAAAATCCCATGAACCTCCGTGGCCTTCTTGATTTCAAATATCCCAGGAAGGGCATTCCTATCGAAGAGGTGGAGAGTGTTGATTCCATTGTCAGACGGTTTAAGACCGGCGCCATGTCCTACGGCTCCATTTCCCAGGAGGCTCATGAGACGCTGGCCCTGGCCATGAATGCCATCCACGGCAAATCCAACACCGGTGAGGGCGGCGAAGCGCTGGAGAGACTTTCCACCAAAGGAATTCCCGGCAAGGACCGCTGTTCGGCCATCAAGCAGGTGGCTTCCGCCCGGTTTGGCGTAACCTCCCGTTTCCTGGTGAGTGCTGATGAGATCCAGATCAAAATGGCTCAGGGGGCAAAGCCCGGCGAGGGCGGCCAGCTTCCCGGCAAGAAGGTTTATCCCTGGATCGCAAAGACGAGGCATTCGACTCCCGGTGTGAGTCTGATCTCGCCGCCGCCTCATCACGATATTTATTCCATCGAGGATCTGGCCCAGCTGATCTACGATTTGAAGAATGCCAACAAAAATGCGAGAATTTCCGTGAAGCTTGTTTCCGAGGCCGGCGTGGGCACAGTAGCTGCCGGCGTTGCCAAGGCAGGAGCTCAGGTCATCCTGATCTCCGGATTTGACGGAGGCACCGGAGCGGCACCGAGAAATTCCATCTACAATGCAGGCCTTCCCTGGGAGCTGGGACTGGCTGAGACCCATCAGACCCTGATCATGAACGACCTTAGGGATAAGGTCATTTTGGAGACGGACGGAAAGCTGATGAACGGACGGGACGTGCTGGTGGCAGCCCTTTTGGGCGCCGAGGAATTCGGCTTTGCAACGGCTCCCCTGGTAACCATGGGCTGCGTCATGATGAGAGTGTGCAGTCTGGATACCTGCCCGGTTGGTATTGCGACTCAGAATCCGGAGCTTCGCAAGAGGTTCCGCGGCAAACCGGAATACGTCATCAATTTCATGCACTTTGTGGCTCAGGAACTTCGGGAATACATGGCTAAGCTGGGTATCCGCACAGTGGATGAGCTGGTGGGCCGGACCGACCTTCTGAAAATGAAGACCGATTTTGACTTTGAACGGGCTAAGACCGTGGATCTGTCAAAGATCCTCGACAACCCTTATGTGGGAGCAAAGCTGGCCGGTTATTATAAAAAGAAGGCTTACAATTTTGAACTTCAGAAGACCCTGGATGAACGTGTTCTTGTAAAGAAGCTGCTGCCTGCCCTGGAGAGCGGTCAGAAGAAGAGCATCGAAGTGGATATTAAGAATACGGACCGGACCTTCGGAACGATCTTCGGAGCGGAGATCACCAGACGGTTCCCCGATGGCCTTCCGGAAGATACCTTTACCATCAAATGCAACGGAAGCGGCGGCCAAAGCTTCGGAGCCTTCATCCCCGCAGGTTTGACGCTGGAAGTGACCGGCGACAGCAATGATTATTTTGGCAAAGGACTTTCCGGCGGCAAGCTGATCATTTATCCTCCTCAGGGAGCCGGCTTCGCAGCGGAGGACAACATTATCATCGGTAATGTGGCTCTTTACGGAGCCACCAGCGGAAAGGCCTATATCAACGGTCTGGCGGGCGAGCGGTTCTGCGTCCGCAACTCCGGAGCCAGCGCTGTTGTGGAAGGAGTCGGAGATCATGGCTGTGAGTATATGACCGGCGGCTGCGTGGTCGTTCTCGGAAAGACCGGGAAAAACTTTGCGGCAGGTATGAGCGGCGGTATCGCCTATGTGCTGGATGAGGACAACGATCTTTACATGAGACTCAACAGGGAAATGGTTTCCATGGAGGTACTTACCAACAAGTACGATGTACTGGAGCTTAAGAAAATGATTCAGGATCATGTGGCATACACCAATTCTTCCAGAGGCAAGGAGATCCTGGACCACTTCGGCGAATACCTGCCCAAGTTTAAGAAGATCATCCCTTATGACTACAAGAGGATGCTGAATACCATCGTTCAGATGGAGGAGAAGGGACTCAGCAGCGAGCAGGCACAGATTGAAGCCTTCTTCGCCAACGCAAAGGGTGAAGAGGAAGGAGGACACTGAAATGGGAAAACCTACGGGATTTTTGGATTATGAGAGAGAGACGGGAAAGGTGATTCCTCCGCTGGAACGAATCAAAAATTTCAATGAATTTCATTTGCCCCTGCCGCTCAAGAAACAAAAGCTTCAGGGAGCGAGATGTATGGACTGCGGGACGCCCTTCTGTCAGTCGGGTGTACTGTTCAATGGAATGGTGTCCGGGTGTCCCTTAAACAACCTGATTCCTGAGTGGAATGATCTTGTCTACTGTGGAAACTGGAAGCAGGCTTACAACCGTCTCCACAAGACTAACAGCTTTCCGGAATTTACCTGCCGGGTATGTCCGGCGCCCTGTGAGGTGGCCTGCACCTGCAATCTCAATGGCCAGCCCACCTCCATCAAGGAAAATGAGATGAGCATCATTGAGACGGCCTACCGGGAGGGGTATGTAAAGCCTATGCCTCCCAAGGTACGGACCGGAAAGCGGGTGGCCATTGTGGGCTCCGGCCCCTCCGGCCTGGCTGCCGCTGACCTGCTCAACAAGAGAGGACATCAGGTGACGGTGTTTGAACGAAGAGACCGGATCGGCGGCCTTCTGCGCTACGGCATTCCCAATATGAAGCTGGATAAGAAGATCATTGACAGGAAGCTGGATATCATGAGGGCCGAGGGCGTGGAGTTTGTGACGAACGCCAATGTGGGAGAGAACTATAAGGCGGCAGATCTTATGAACCAGTTTGACAGCGTGATACTGGCCTGCGGCGCGTCCAATCCGAGGGACATCAAGGTGCCGGGCCGGGAGGCCAAGGGAATCTATTTTGCGGTGGATTTCCTGACAGCTACCACAAAGAGCCTGCTGGATTCAAATCTTAAGGACGGAAAATTCATTTCCGCCAAGGGAAAGAAGGTTATGGTCATCGGCGGAGGCGACACCGGAAATGACTGTGTGGGAACCTCCATCCGCCATGGCTGTGAATCCATCATTCAGCTGGAAATGATGCCGAAGCCTCCTGTTACAAGACTTCCAAACAATCCCTGGCCTCAGTGGCCCCGTATCCTGAAGACCGATTACGGTCAGGAGGAGGCCATTGCCGTATTTGGCAAGGATCCCAGAGTGTACCAGACCACAGTGAAGGAATTCATTGCCGACGGAAAGGGAAATCTGAAGAAAGCGGTCCTTGTGAAGCTGGAGAGCAAAAAGGACGAGAAGACCGGCAGGATGATGATGGTTCCCATCGAGGGCAGCGAGCAGGAGATCGAGGTGGATCTGGTGCTCATCGCTGCGGGCTTCCTCGGAAGCCAGGAATATGTCACCAAGGCCTTCGGCGTGGAGGTCAATGAGCGCACCAACGTGAAGACTGAGCCGGGTAAATTCCAGACCAACGTGAAGAATGTCTTTACGGCAGGCGATATGCACCGGGGTCAGTCCCTGGTGGTCTGGGCCATCCGCGAAGGCCGCGAAGTGGCGCGGGCTGTGGACGAGAGCCTGATGGGCTATTCCAATCCGGTGTAGAAAGAGATACCCGAGGATACTCATCAATACATGCCCTGCAGGCGCACTTCGTGCGATAAGGGACAAATAAAAAAGTGGCCATCCCGTGGCTGGGCGGTCACTTTTTTGCTGTTCATCTGTAATAATCCAGCTTTGTCTCTATCTGAAAGCCCAGGCCTTCATAGAGCCGGAAGGCGGGCTCATTTTCTGTGGATACCTGAAGATAGAGCCGGGAGCTTCCGGGAAGCGCCTGGAAAAGAGCGATAAGGGATGCCCTTGCCAGTCCTTTCCGGCGAAGGGTGGGAACGATGCCGAGTCCCATAAAATAAAAGATCCTGTCTGTGCCGTCATTTGTCAGATGGAACAGACCGACAGCCGTTTCATCTTCACCGAGGATGAGATAAGAGGTGGTCTGGTCATCGGCCAGAACGGTGTCAATGTAGCCCTGTACCGGAAGGGCTTCCTCCGTGAAGCTGGTTTCATGGAGACGGGCCAGAAGCTTTCTGTCTGAGGAGGGAACGAGGCGGACAGGCGACAGAGGATCGCCGGAGAATACGGCGGGCACTTCTGGGATATCCTTTACCATGAGGCATTCCGAATGGGAGAAGGAAAGACCGCGGGCTCTTAAATAGGCTGCGGTATCCGGGTCAGAAGAAAGGGCCTGGAAGGCAAACTCCGGTTCGTCGAATGTCTTTTTGGCTTCCGTGAGCGCTTCTTTTAGAAGCACGGAAAAATATCCCCGGTTTCGGAAGGCGGGGTGGGTGAAGCCGGAGATCTCTGCTGTCTTTCCGTCAGGGCAGAACAGGGAGAGAAAGCTTACCGGAGAATCTTCTATATAATAAAGGGCGTAAAAGGTGTCCTCCTCCTCGCTCTCTTCGTCGGGAAGAACAAGGCTGAGGGCATCGGGGCCCGAAAGATCTCCGGTGCATTCCGAGAATAGGGAAGAGATCTGGCTGCGCTGTTTTTCTGTCAGCTTACGGTAAATATGACGGTTCATGAAAACCTCCCTGCAGCAGCATCTGTGTTCGGGCGCCGCCCTCTGAATACTGACGCTGCAGCGATATGAATATGACAGTATTATACCATGAGAAGGATGGGCAGAAAAGCGGTATGTTTTCTTTCGCAGATGGTGGACAACCGCCGAAGAAAAGAGTATACTGAACTCTGATTAAAAAATACAGAGGATAAGCAGGGAGGACATCTCGGTGGGCATCGGAAAAAAGAAGGTAATGTGGCTTGCAAATATTGGAATGATTTTTACTGCCCTGATCTGGGGCTTTGCTTTTGTGGTGGTAAAAGATTCCGTTGACAGCATTCCGCCGGTATATATGCTGGCTTTTCGGTTTACAATAGCTTTTGTGGGGCTTTCCCTTGTGTTTTGCAGAAAGCTTCCGAAGATCACAAAGAGTGATCTGGTCTGCGGCGGCTTTCTCGGCTTCTGGCTGTTTATCAGCTATTTTTTTCAGACTGTTGCCATCCAGTATACGACTGCAGGAAAAAATGCATTTCTCACTACGATTTATGTGGTGATCGTGCCGTTTCTCCATTGGGCCATCAACAAAAAAAGACCGGATAAATACTGTATTACGGCAGCCTTTCTTGCCATTGCCGGAATCGGCCTTTTGTCGCTGCAGGGAGATCTGACCATGAATATCGGTGATGTTCTGACCATTGTCTGCGGCTTTGGCTATGCGTTTCATATGATCTACATTGATAAGTATACGGAGACTCATGATCCGATCATCATGACGGTGCTGCAGATCGGCACGGCTGCGATCCTTTCCTGGGCAACGGCGCCTTTATTTGACGGGGGTTTTCCGGCTGCGGCCTTTTCCATGCGGATCATGTCGGGAATGCTGTACCTGGGCCTGGGAAGCACGATGGTGGCATTTCTTCTGCAGAATGTATGCCAGAAATATACAACGCCCACCTCGGCGTCCCTGTTCCTTTCCCTGGAATCGGTATTCGGGGTGCTGTTCTCTATGATCTTCCTTCATGAAGCGTTGACGGCGCGGATGACCGCGGGCTGTGTCCTTATTTTTGCGGCGATCATTATGGCAGAAACAAAGTTTTCTTTTATAAGAAGGAAGGAATAGCAAATGGAGAAACAGAATACAATCAGAAAGAGAGCGGACGTGCCTGTGGAATACACCTGGGCGACGGAGGACATTTTTCCGACGGAGGAAGCGTGGGAACAGGCATTTTCCCAGGTGACAGAAGAACTTTCTTCCTATGAGGCGTACAGGGGCCGTCTGGGTGAGTCGGCAGACGCGTTGTATGGCTGCCTGAAGCTGGATGAGGAGATAGGAGAAAAGCTTGATCAGATCTATGGCTATGCCCATCTGAAATCCGATGTGGACACGGGAAATTCCCGTTATCAGCAGATGGTGGGACGGGCTGCGGCCCTCTATGCCAGAGCCTCGGCAGCCTCTTCCTTTATTGCTTCCGAGATCCTCACGATTCCGGAGGAACGGCTTGCTTCCATCAGAGGAGACCGGCGGCTGCTTCCCTGGAAGGAGGAGGAAAAGGACAGCTTTGAGCGGCAGTTGGATCTGATCCTTCGGGACAGGGCACATACGAGAAGTCCCGAGGTGGAGGAGCTTCTGGCCGACGCCTCTGAGATGGCCGGCGGACCCTCCCAGATCTTTAAGATGTTCAACAATGCAGATACAAAATTTCCGGTGATCAAAAATGAAGAGGGCGAGCCGATGGAGCTGACCCACGGGCGGTATGTTTCCTTTTTGGAGAGCAGGGACAGACAGGTGAGAAAGGCGGCCTTCACTGCCATGTACGAGACCTTCGGACGGCATAAAAATACATTGGCGGCAGCCTTTCAGGCCAATGCCAAACAGGCTCTGTTCTATGCGAAGGCCAGGAGATTCCCGTCCGCGAGGGCCTATTATCTGTCGGATGCCAATGTACCGGAGAGCGTTTATGATACCCTGATCGAAACCGTACGGGAATTTATGCCTCTGATGTACCGGTATGTGGCTCTCAGAAAGCGGATGTTACAGGTGGATGAGCTTCACATGTATGACCTTTATACGCCCATCGTGCCGGAGAGCAGCAGGAAGGTACCCTTCGAAGAGGCGAAGGAACTGGTGCTCAGGGCCCTTTCTCCCATGGGAGAGGAATATCTGGCGGCCTTCCGGGAGGGACTGGAAAACAGATGGATCGACTTTATGGAGAATGAGGGAAAGCGAAGCGGCGCATACTGCAGCGGCCCTTACGGCGTTCATCCCTATGTCCTGATGTCCTATCAGGGCACTCTGGATCATGTGTTTACCCTGGCCCATGAGATGGGACACGCCATGCACTCCTGGTTTTCCAATGAAAATCAGACGTTTACCAATTCCCAGTATAAAATTTTCGTGGCTGAGGTGGCTTCCACCTGCAATGAAAATCTGCTGAACCATTATCTTCTGGAGCACGCCGTGGATAAAAGGGAACGGGCTTATATTCTCAATCATTTTCTGGACGGGTTTAAAGGCACTGTGTTCCGTCAGACCATGTTTGCTGAGTTTGAGAAGACGGCCCATGAAAAATGTCAGGCGGGAGAAATACTGACTGCCGATGTGCTCTGCGGCATTTACAAAAAGCTCAATGAGGATTATTTTGGAGACGGCATCGTGATCGATGAGGAGATCGCGTTGGAATGGGCCAGAATTCCCCATTTCTATACGCCCTATTATGTTTATCAGTATGCCACCGGCTTTTCGGCGGCAGTGGCGCTGTCGGAAAGGATCCTGACAGAAGGGGAGGCAGCGGTACAGGATTATATGGGCTTTTTAAAGGGCGGCTGCAGCAAGGATCCCATCGATCTTCTGGCGGAGGCAGGCGTGGATATGAGGACGCCGGAACCGGTGCGGGCTGCTATGGAGGCCTTCCGCCGGGCACTTACAGAGCTAGAAGAGCTGCTTTCCCGGGAAGAAAGTGATTCTTAGTGAAATCTTAATAAATTTTTGTGAGATTTTTCGTGTGAATTTTGAGGAAATATGGTATGCTAGAGCATATACGAGAGGGGGGTGGAAGCGATGACATTATACGAGACGGTTTTTAACAGAAAATCTGTGAGACATTACAGGATGGAGCTTCTGCCTCAGGATTTCTTTCGGAATTTCAGAAAATTTGAGCATGGTATTCAGGCTTTCGTACCCGGGCTTCGCTATTCGGTGGAGCTTTATAACGCCATGGACGGAGAGGCAAAGGTGAAGGGGATGTTTCGGGTGAAGGCCCCTTATTATCTGGTGTTTTTTTCAGAACCCGGGGAGCAGGCCATGATCAATGCCGGTTACATTCTGGAGCAGATCGTTCTTTATATGACCAGCCACGGGGTCGGCACCTGCTATCAGGGCGGGATCAGGGTGACCGATATCCAGGGGCCGGAGGGAATGGAGCCTTTAATGGTGGTTGCCTTTGGTTATGCCGATGAGAAGCTGTACCGGGAGTCCTTTCGGGCCAAGAGGCTTTCTCTCAAGGAGATCAGCGTCTTCAAGGAGGAGCCCACAGAGGAGACAAGGCTCATGATGCAGGCAGCACGGCTGGCGCCGTCGTCCTTCAACAGCCAGCCCTGGAGATTCATGGTTTATCAGAACAGGATCCATGTGTTTGTCAGAAAAGAGCTGATTCCCATGGGAGGCAAGAAAAATCTGGTCTGGATGAATATGGGTATTATGCTGTGCCATATCAGTCTGGCGGCAGAGGAATGCTGGAGGGATATTGACTTTGAGAGAAAGGACAATATTGCAGCTAAGGAATTTAAAAATAATCAATATTTTTTAAGCATTATATTAATTTAAAAAAATTTAAAAAAGGTGTTGACAAAAACAACTGAGCGTAGTATTATATTACTTGTCCGTGAGAGATAAGAGAAACGGAAACAAAAAAAGATATGCGCGAGTGGCTCAGTGGTGGAGTATCGCCTTGCCAAGGCGAGGGTCGCGGGTTCGAATCCCGTCTCGCGCTCTTCAAACCCTTGATGTTCAAGGGTTTTTTTGTTGTCTGTAATTGCCCCTGAGTTATCCTTGCAGATGCCGGGAAGGGAAGAGACAGAAAACAGGTGCCGGAGCAGCAGAAATATGCTATGCTTATATTCAGAAAGGGCTGCCTGAGTCCAAAAAGCTGAAGGAGGAAAAGGTATGACAAAACTGGAAATTGTGGAAAAGCAGGAGGAACTTTTATGGTTTCCCCATTTTACAAATGACGATGGCTGGGAGCTTGGCTGTTACATGGTGGAGGAGGCCAGAAAACAGGGAATCCAGATTGCCATGTGTATTCGCCTGAATAACGGATACCGGGTATTTCAGTATGGCCCCTGCGGAACCAGTATTCTGAATCAGGCATGGATGGAGCGGAAATACAATACGGTTAAGCTGATGGACAGAAGCTCGCTGAGGAGTCTGTATGCCATGGAGGCTAAGGGACAGACCCTTAAGGATCATGGGCTTACCGATGAGGAGTATGTGCTTTGCGGCGGTGGATTCCCAATCCGCGTGCGGGGAGTAGGAAATATCGGCGTGGTGTTGGTATCAGCACTGCCTCATGAATGCGATCATGAATTTATTGTGGGATGTCTGGCCGGTTATCTGGGAGTGGAGAATGTTCCGCGTCTGGATCTTTAAAACGGCGGATGAGACAAGAAAAACCGGTGCAGCTCCTCACGGGGTCACACCGGTTTTGCATTGAAGCCTACAGTCTGGAATAGCCGTGTCCGTTGACGAAGGCATCCAGCTTATGTCCGCCCTTGCAGAAGGGGCAGGACCCGTATTCATAGGCCTGGTAGCCGGGGATATCTCTGGTGGTGAAGGCGGAAACAACAGGGAAGCCGCGGATGGAATCAATGGCACTGAACAGGGAGCAGATGCCGGTAACAGTGCCGCCGTAATACTGGATACATTCCAGACTGCGGTCGATGGTCATTCCGGTGGTGGTGGTTGCCAGCAGAAGCAGCACATGCTTGTTGCGGATGGCGGGAATCAGGTTATCGCGGAAGATCATCTGATTGTTGGAGTTGAATTCCGGAGTGATCACGTACACGGTTTCGTGGCTGTTGGTGGAAATGAAGTCATGCTTTTCCAGCTCGGAGGCCATGAAAGCACCTACGACCTCGCAGCCGTCCATGCAGACGATGGTATCAATAACTGTGGTATTGAGGATTTTTGACACCAGATAATTGGCTACTTCTGAGGCCTCGCTGCATCTGGTCCTTAATCCGGTCATATCAATGTAATAATTTACATGAGAATGGCTGGTTGCGAAATGACCGGGAATGGCACGGAGAATGACCTTTTTGTTGTCCTTTGCATAATACTTCATAACACGAGTTTCCATAAAAAGCCCCCTTTCCAGTATTTGTGCAGTACAAATGGAAGTCCTTACTTGTATTTTAACGTATAAGGAAAAGATGCGCAAGAAGTATTCTGAATAATTTGAAAAATACAAGGAATGAGAAAAGCTTTTGTGAGGCACTTGCTCTGACACGTACTTTCGGTTATACTTTATAGTTAGAATCCGTTAAAGAAAAGAGGACGCTTCATGAAGTGGAAAAAATATACCATAGATACGACCACCGAGGCGGTGGATCTGATCAGCAGTATGCTGGAGGAGCAGGGTGTTGAGGGCATTGAGATCGAGGACAATGTACCGCTCACAGAAGCAGAGACAAAGGGAATGTTTATTGATATTCTGCCGGAGCTTCCCCCTGACGAGGGAAAGGCCAGGGTCTCCTTTTATCTGGAGGAGGACTGCGACGATGCGGCCGTCCTTTCCGGAGTGCAGGACGGCCTTTCGGAGCTTCGTATGTTTGTGGATATCGGCGAGGGAACGATCACCTGTTCCGAAACAGAGGACAAAGACTGGATCAATAACTGGAAGCAGTATTTTCATCCCTTTACGGTGGATGAGATCCTGATCAAGCCCACCTGGGAGGAGGTTCCGCCGGAGCACAGGGACAAGCTGATGATCGAGATCGATCCGGGGACGGCATTCGGTACCGGCTCCCACGAAACGACGCAGCTTTGTATCCGCCAGCTTCAGAAATATCTGAAACAGGGGGACAGGGTTCTGGACATCGGAACAGGAAGCGGGATCCTGGCGATCACAGCTTTGAAACTGGGAGCTTCCTATGCCTTCGGAACAGATCTGGATGAAAACGCTGTGACAGCTGCAAGAGAGAATGCGGAGGTCAATGGCCTTACGGAGGAGCAGTTTATCCTGACGGCGGGAAATATAATTGACGATCCGGCAGTTAAGGAGCAGGCGGGAATAGAATGCTTCGACGTGGCAGTGGCCAATATCCTGGCTCCGGTTATTATCCTGCTGACAGGAGAGGCGGCAAGCCATCTGAAAAAGGGCGGGATCTTCATCACATCGGGGATCATCAACACGAAGGAGGCAGATGTGAAGGCTGCCTTTGCGGCAAATCCTCAGTGGGAGCTTCTGGAAACCACGTATCAGAATGATTGGGTATCCATTATCGCAAGGAAGCGGTAAGGGTTAAGGAGTCAGAACATGTATTTGTTTTTTGTGGACGGCCGGGATATCGGGGAAGAAACTGCCAGAATTACCGGGCCGGATGTGAACCATATTAAAAATGTGCTGCGGATGAAGCCGGGGGACAAGGTGCGTATCAGCGACGGGGAAAGCCTGTGCTACAACTGTGTCATCGAAAGCTTTTCGGAGGGAGAGGCGGTAGTGAAGCTTCTTTCGAAGGATGAGGACGGCACGGAGCTTCCGGCTGAGATCGTACTGTTTCAGGGGCTTCCCAAGGGCGACAAGATGGAGCTTGTCATTCAGAAAACAGTGGAGCTAGGGATCCACCGGATCGTGCCGGTGGCGACGAAGCGGGCTGTGGTGAAGCTGGATGCGAAAAAGGCTGAGGCCAGAGTGCGCCGTTGGAACGCCATTTCTGAAAGCGCGGCAAAACAGTCCAAAAGAACGGTGATTCCGGAGGTGTCTCCGGTGATGGGCTTTCGGGAGGCCATTGATTCGGCAGCAGCCTTTGACTGCAGACTGTTTCCCTATGAGAATGCGGAGGGAATGGATTACACCAGGAAGATCCTTTCAGAGGTGAAGCCGGGGATGAGGATCGCCATCTTCATCGGCCCTGAGGGAGGCTTCGAGGAGGAGGAAGTGATCTATGCAAAAGAGCGGGGATTTCTTCCTATTACCCTGGGCCGCAGGATCTTAAGGACGGAGACGGCCGGTCTTGCGCTGCTTTCGGCGCTGATGTTCCGGCTGGAAAAATAACGGATTTTCGGAACTGCTGTAACTTTATAAACCATTGCACAAATGGCTGAAATAAAGGCTTTATTGTGCAAAATAAAAAAGAAAGTATTGAGAGAAACAATAATGGAAGCGTATTTGGATAATTCTGCCACAACAAGAGCGTTTGAATCCGTAAAAGATATCGTGGTTAAAACCATGATGGAGGATTTTGGAAATCCCTCATCCCTCCATAAAAAAGGTGTGGAGGCGGAACGGTATGTGAAAGCAGCGGCAGAGGCCGTCGCAAAAACCCTGAAAGCGGATCCCTCAGAGATCATTTTTACATCGGGAGGAACGGAATCCAACAATATGGCCATCATCGGAGCGGCACGGGCAAACCGGCGGGCAGGAAAGCATATCATTACCTCCACCATTGAGCATGCCTCCGTATACAATGTATTTGGCTGGCTGGAGGAGGAAGGCTGGCGGGTGGATTACATTCCCGTAGATGAAAACGGCCATCTGGATCAGAAGGCGCTGGAGGCGGCCATTGATGAGGAGACTACGCTGGTATCGGTGATGTATGTCAACAATGAGATCGGAGCGGTCAATCCCATTGGGGAAATCGGAGCGCTGATCAAACAGAAAAATCCAAAGACCATTTTCCATGTGGATGCCATCCAGGCCTATGGAAAGTACCGGATCAATCCGAAGAAGGAGCACATCGATCTTCTTTCGGTGAGTGGTCATAAGATCCATGGACCGAAGGGGGTGGGCTTTCTTTATGTAAAAAACGGTACAAAGATCGTGCCGGTGGTCTACGGCGGAGGCCAGCAGAAGGGAATGCGTTCCGGAACCCACAACGTGCCGGGCATTGCCGGAATGGGCGTGGCAGCTGCCCAGATCTATGAAAACTATGAGGAGAAGAGAAGGGCCATGTATGCGGTCAAAAAGCTGTTTGTGGACCTTGTGAGGGAGCTTCCCGGCACCACAGTCAACGGCCTGACCGGCGAGGACAGTGCGCCCCACGTGGTCAGCGTCAGCTTCGACGGGATCCGCAGCGAAGTGCTTCTCCACAGTCTGGAGGAAAGAGGGATCTATGTATCGTCGGGATCGGCCTGCTCCTCCAACCATCCGGCAGTCAGCGGAACTCTGAAGGGGATCGGCGTGAAAAGAGAGCTTCTGGACTCGACTCTCCGGTTCAGCTTCAGCGTTTTTACCACGGAGGAAGAGATCCGTTACTGTGCCGGGGTGCTTGCGGAGCTTCTTCCCATGCTTCGCAGATACCGCAGAATGTAAACAAAGGAGGATAAGACATGTTTGCACATGAAGATTTGTTTCATGCTTTTTTGATTAAATATGCGGAGATCGGCATCAAGGGAAAGAACCGCTATCTGTTTGAGGATGCCCTGATCCGCCAGATCCGGTTTGCACTGAAGGCTGCTGAGGGAGAGTTCGCAGTTCGAAAGGTGACCGGGCGCATATACGTGGAGGCCAGGACGCCCTTTGATTTCGATGAGGTCGTGGAATGTCTGACCCATGTATTCGGAATCGCCGGGATCTGTCCCATGGTACAGTTTGACAACAACGGCTTTGAGGATCTGAAGGAACGGCTTCTCGACTATGTGGGAAAGGTGCATCCGGAGGGAAATTTCACCTTCAAGGTGCAGACAAAGCGGGCGGACAAGCGGTTTCCCATGGACTCCAACGAGATCAATGCGGCTCTTGGAGAGGCCCTTTTGGAGGCTTATCCCGGACTGCGGGTAGATGTCCATGAGCCGGATGTGTTTTTCTATGTGGAGGTGCGGGAACGGATCAATCTGTATTCCAGGATCATTCCCGGCCCTGGCGGAATGCCGGTGGGAACCAGCGGAAAGGCCATGCTGCTTCTGTCGGGAGGCATCGACAGCCCGGTGGCAGGCTGGATGGTGGCGAAACGGGGCGTGAAGATCGATGCGGTTTATTTCCACGCACCGCCCTATACCAGTGAAAGAGCCAAGGAGAAGGTGGTGGATCTGGCAAAGCTGGTGTCCAGATATGCAGGCCCCATGGATCTCCATGTGATCAACTTTACAGACATTCAGCTTTATATTTACGATCAGTGTCCCCATGAGGAGCTGACGATCATCATGCGCCGCTATATGATGAGGATCGCAGAGGCCATTGCTGAGGAGACCGGTGCGCTGGGTCTCATTACCGGAGAGAGCATCGGGCAGGTGGCGAGTCAGACACTGCCCAGCCTGGCATGCACCAACGAGGTCTGCCGGCTTCCGGTATTCCGGCCTGTCATCGGCTTTGATAAACAGGATATTGTGGATATTGCACTGAAGATCAATACCTTTGAGACCTCCATCCAGCCCTTCGAGGACTGCTGCACCATTTTTGTGGCGAAGCACCCGGTGACGAAGCCCAACCGGAAGGTGATCCGCCGGTCGGAGGAAAAGCTTGCCGAAAAGATCGATGAGATGGTAAAGACGGCACTGGAAACAAGAGAAGTGATCCGGGTGGAATAAAAAAAGAATCCCGCTTCTGCGGGATTCTTAAAGCTCAATTCAGATCAGGTAAGGCTTCAGGGTCTCCATGATGGCGTCCACATTGTCGTCCGCATGGATGTTTAAATCGATGGGCTTGGAAAGATCCAGGCTGAAGATCCCCATGATGGATTTGGCGTCAATGACGTAGCGGCCGGAAACCAGATCGAAGTCGTAATCAAACTTGGTTAAATCGTTTACAAAAGATTTAACTTTATCGATGGAATTTAAAGAAATCTGAACTGTTTTCATGAAAATGCTCCCTTCCTTTTCTTGCATTTCGGCCTTTTAAACAGGTCGTCTGCACTTACTATAATACTAGTCAGAATCCGGTTAAAAGTCAAGAGGAGCACAGAAAGAATTACGGAAATCATTGGTGAATTTGACGATAGGAAAGAGGAAAAACTATGGATGTCCGGAAAAAGCGGGCGGCCCTCCATAATCTGGGCTGCAAGGTCAATGCCTACGAGACGGAAGCGATGGGACAGCTTCTGGAAGCAAATGGCTACGAGATCGTTCCCTTCGAGGAGGAGGCCGATGTCTATCTGATCAATACCTGCAGTGTGACCAATATGGCGGACCGGAAGTCCAGGCAGATGCTCCACCGGGCCAGAAAGAAAAATCCAAAAGCAGTCATTGTGGCGGCCGGCTGCTATGTGCAGGCATCTGCAGAGGAGATCCTGAAAAACGGGGATGCGGATCTGATCATCGGAAATAATCAGAAAAACCGGCTGCCGGAACTCCTTGCAGCCTACAGGAAGGAAGAAGGAGCCTGGGAATCGGTCATTGACATTGCCCATACGAAGGAATATGAGGAGTTGACCCTGGAAAAAACGGCGGAGCACACAAGGGCATTTATCAAGATCCAGGACGGATGCAACCAGTTCTGCAGCTATTGCATCATCCCCTTTACCAGAGGAAGGATCCGCAGCAGAAAGCCGGAGGATATCCAAAATGAGCTTGTGCGGCTTGCCCAGGCAGGCTACCGGGAGGCTGTCCTCACCGGCATTCACCTGTCCTCCTACGGAAAGGATTTTGAGGAACCGGTTTCCCTTCTCGACATCATCCGTCTGGCAAGCGGCGTGGATGGGATCGAACGGATCCGTCTCGGTTCTCTGGAACCGAGGATCGTCACGGAGGAATTTGTGAGAGAGATCTCCGCCATGAAAAAGGTGTGCCCTCATTTTCATCTGTCGCTGCAGAGCGGCTGTGATGCGACGCTGCGGCGCATGAACCGTCATTATACCACGGAGGAATATGCCCGGTGCTGCGGGCTTTTGAGAAAATATTACAGTCATCCGGCCATTACCACCGATGTGATCGTGGGCTTTCCGGGGGAGACGGAAGAAGAATTTTGCGAAACGATGACATTCTTAAAGAAAATCGGTTTCTATGAGATGCATGTGTTCAAGTATTCCAGAAGGCAGGGGACAAAGGCGGCGGCAATGGCCGATCAGGTGCCTGAGGAGCTTAAGACGGAGAGGAGCCGCATTGCCCTTTCCCTGGAGGCGGAGCTTTCGGCTGATTTCAGGCGCTATTATACCGGGAAAACCGAGGCGATCCTTCTGGAGGAGGTGCATGAAACGGAAACCGGTTCCTTTATGACCGGTTTTACGCGGGAATATGTGAAGGCAGCCATAAGAGTGACTGAGGAAAACAAGGCTGCACTTGTGCCGGGACAGCTGGTGAAGGGACGATTCACAGACAGCTTGGTGACAGCCGGCGGCGAGGCTTTGGAGGCAGTTCTGGCAAAGAAGGAGGAGGGAAGCCTCTGCAGTTAAAAAAAGGCCTCGACAGTCGGTGGGATTTGTATTAGAATAGAGATACAAGCATGTAAGGACGTGAGAACATGGGAGATATACACAGAACACAATATTTCAATACATCACAGGAAGGCAAGATGGAAGCAGGAGAGATCCTTGCAAAGGTATATGCAGCTCTGAAGGAAAAGGGCTACAATCCCATCAACCAGATTGTCGGTTATATCATGTCGGGAGACCCTACCTATATCACCAGCTATCAGAGCGCCAGAAGCCTGATCACCAAGCTTGAGCGCGATGAGATCCTGGAGGAACTGGTACAGGTTTACATTGAAAGCAAGCTGAAAGGCTGAGTGCCACATGACGCGTATTATGGGACTGGATTTCGGCTCAAAGACGGTCGGAGTAGCTGTCAGCGATCCTCTCGGTATTACAGCTCAGGGCGTGGAGATTGTAAGGAGACCGGAGGAGAATAAGCTGAGGCGTACCCTGGCACGTCTGGAGGAGCTGATTGGCGAATACCAGGTGGAGAAGATCGTTGTGGGCTGTCCGAGGCACATGAACGGAGATTTTGGAGAGCGGGCGGAAAAGTCGGCAGAGTTTGCAAAAAAACTGGAAAGACGGACCGGACTTCCCGTGGTGCTTTGGGATGAGCGCCTCACGACGGTGGCGGCGGACCGTGCCATGATGGAGGCCGGGATCCGCAGGGAACACCGAAAGGACTACGTGGATAAAATTGCAGCAGTATTGATCCTGCAGGGATATCTGGATTCCCTGTGATTTTTGATGCACAAAATCAGAAAGATTGGTGAAACTATGGATGAGATGATTATTCTGACATCGGAGGACGGCGAGGAGCTTCCCTGCTACGTGCTGGAGGAGACGAGAGTAGCCGGCTGTAATTATGTGCTTGTGACAGATTCGGAAGAAGGAGACGGTGAGTGCTATATTCTGAAGGACATATCGGAGGCAGAGGACGCAGAAGCCGTGTATGAGATCGTGGAGGACGAAAAGGAGCAGCAGTATCTCGCACGGATTTTTAATGAGCTTCTGGAGGATGTGGATATTCAGTAGCATTCGGAAGGCGGGCGGAAGGAAGGGCCCGTTTGTGAATTTTTAGAACGGAAAGTTAGAGGTGTTAGATTGAGACGAGTATTAAAACAGGCAGAAAAGCAGAGACAGTCAGATGAACCGAGACTGAAGATCATTCCGCTGGGAGGTCTTGAGCAGATCGGAATGAACATGACGGTTTTTGAATACGACGACAGCATTATTGTGGTGGACTGCGGACTGGCCTTTCCCAGCGATGATATGCTGGGCATTGACCTGGTTATCCCGGACATCACTTATCTGAAGGACAATATACAGAAGGTTAAGGGCTTTGTCATTACCCACGGACATGAGGACCATATCGGGGCACTGCCCTATGTGCTTCAGGAACTCAATGTACCCATTTATGCCACGAAGCTGACCATGGGGATCATTGAGCATAAGCTAAAGGAGCGGGGAATGACCCGTTCCACCAAGAGAAAGGTGATGAAGTACGGCCAGTCGGTGAATCTGGGCTGTTTCCGGGTGGAGTTTATCCGCACCAACCACAGTATTGCCGACGCAGCGGCCTTTGCCATTTTCACTCCGGTGGGCACCATCGTCCATACGGGGGATTTCAAGATCGATTATACGCCGGTGTTTGGTGACCCGGTGGATCTGCCCCGGTTTGCAGAGCTGGGAAAGAAAGGCGTGCTGGCCCTCATGGCGGACAGCACCAACGCCATCCGCGAGGGCTTTACCATGTCCGAGCGGGCTGTGGGGCGGACCTTTGACCGGCTCTTTGAGGAGAATAAGGACCGGCGCATCATTGTGGCCACCTTCGCCTCCAATGTGGACCGGGTCCAGCAGATCATCAATTCCTCCTATAAATACGGGCGGAAGGTGGTGGTGGAAGGCCGCAGTATGGTAAATATCATCGGAATTGCCAACGAGCTGGGCTATATCCAGATCCCCGACGGCACACTGGTGGATATTTCCCAGTTAAATAATTATCCGCTGGAGAAGACGGTTCTGATCACCACGGGAAGCCAGGGAGAATCCATGGCAGCCCTCTCCAGAATGGCAGCAGATATTCATAAAAAGGTTTCCATCAGCGCCAACGATGCTATCATTTTCAGCTCCACGCCCATTCCGGGCAATGAAAAAGCGGTGGCTCAGGTCATCAACGAGCTGTCAGCCAAGGGGGCAAAGGTGATCTTCCAGGATACCCATGTGTCGGGCCACGCCTGCAAGGAGGATCTGAAGCTGATCTATTCCCTGGTAAAGCCCAGATTCGCCCTGCCGGTACACGGAGAATACCGCCATCTGATGGCCCAGTCGGAGATCGCCCAGGAGATGGGGGTCCCCAAGGACAATGTCTTCATTATGCGTTCCGGCAATGTGATGGAGCTCTCTGAGGACAGCGCCCAGATCACCGGAAATGTGACGGCGGGCCCTGTGCTGGTGGACGGCCTCGGTGTGGGCGACGTAGGGAACATTGTGCTTCGTGACCGCCAGAATCTGGCTCAGAACGGGATCATCATCGTGGTTCTTACCCTGGACAGAAAGGGAAACCAGCTGATGGCCGGTCCGGACATCGTGTCCAGAGGCTTTGTCTATGTGCGGGAGTCGGAGAATCTCATGGAAGAGGCCCATGCCGTCGTGGAGGAGGCTGTATGGAAATGTCTGGATAAGCGTGTCAGCGACTGGGGCAAGATCAAATCGGTCATCCGGGACAGCCTGAGCGATTATATCTGGAAGAAGATGAAGCGAAATCCCATGATTCTGCCGATCATCATGGAGATCTGATAATTTTGAGAGAGGAGGACGGGCATGAAGACACGTATTTTCGGCTTGATCGTTAAGTTTATGGTGGCCGCGGCCATTCTGTCCGTGCTCCTTTTGGTCGCGGTGAAGGCCTATGATTTTGGAAAGGCGGTTTTCGACGAGAATCCGGGGACCGCGGAAAATCCCAGGGTCGTGACTTTTACGGTCAATGAGGGGGACGGTGTCCGGCAGGTGGCGGAGGCCCTTAAAGAGGAGATGCTCATCGACAGCGAATGGGTGTTCATCGTTCAGAAATATTTTTACAGTGCAAAGCTTCTGCCCGGAGAGTACAGGCTCAATTCCAATATGACGGGGACCGACATTCTCGACATCCTTTCCGGAGCAGCCGTCGATACAGAGGAAGCATCATGATCGTAGACGAGAGAACTATCACATACATCAATTCATTGGAACAGGGAGACAGCGAAATCTTAAGCGTCATTGCAAAGGAGGCGGCTGCCTCTTTTGTTCCCATTATCCGAAAAGAGACTGCCAGCTTTCTGCGGACGCTGGTGGTCATGAAGCAGCCGAAGAGGATCCTGGAGGTGGGGACTGCCACAGGATATTCGGCTCTTTTTATGAGTGAGGGCATGCCGGAGGGCTGTACCATTACCACCATAGAAAAATATGAAAAGAGGATCCCCATTGCCAGAGAGAATTTTAAGCGGGCCGGGAAGGAATCGGTCATTACCCTGCTGGAAGGGGACGCGGCGGATATTTTAAAGACCCTGGACGCACCTTATGATTTTATTTTCATGGATGCGGCCAAGGGCCAGTACATTCATTTTCTGCCGGAGGTGCTGCGGCTTCTGCCGGTGGGAGGCGTGCTGGTCTCCGACAATGTGCTGCAGGACGGAGACATCATAGAATCCCGTTTTGCAGTTGCCAGAAGGGACAGGACCATCCATGCAAGGATGCGGGAATATCTGTACACCATCAAGCATATGGACTGTCTTCAGACGGCTGTGGTTCCCATCGGAGACGGTGTTACGGTCAGTGTGAAGATAAAGGAGTAGACAATGAACAGAAAGAAACCGGAGCTTTTGATCCCGGCCAGCAGCCTGGAGGTTTTGAAAACTGCTGTCCGTTACGGTGCCGATGCGGTTTATATCGGCGGTGAGGCCTTCGGGCTCAGGGCCAAGGCAAAGAATTTTTCCATGGAGGAGATGGCGGAGGGCATCCGTTTTGCCCATGAGCGCGGCGTGAAGGTCTACGTGACAGCCAATATTCTGGCACACAATGAGGATCTTCCCGGGGTGCGCCGTTATTTCCGGGAGCTTCGGGAGATTGGGCCGGATGCGCTGATCATTTCGGATCCCGGCGTCTTCGCCATTGCGAAGGAGGAGGCACCGGAGCTGGAGCGTCATATCAGCACCCAGGCCAACAACACCAATTACGGTACCTACCTGTTCTGGTACGGACAGGGGGCGAAGAGGGTGGTTTCCGCCAGGGAGCTTTCTCTGGAGGAAATTAAGGAAATACGAGAGCATATTCCGGACGATCTGGAGATCGAGACCTTTATCCACGGAGCTATGTGCATTTCCTATTCGGGCAGATGCCTTCTCAGTAATTACTTTACAGGAAGGGATGCCAACCGGGGAGCCTGCACCCATCCCTGCCGCTGGAAGTATGCGGTCATGGAGGAGAGCAGACCGGGGGAATACCTCCCGGTCTATGAAAATGAGCGGGGGACCTTTCTCTTTAATTCCAAGGATCTGTGCATGATCGAGCATATGCCGGATGTTCTCACGGCGGGGATCGACAGCCTGAAGATCGAGGGAAGGATGAAGACGGCTCTCTATGTGGCTACCGTGGCAAGAACCTACCGGCGCGCCATCGATGATTATTTTGAATCGGAGGAGACTTACCGGAAGAATCTGGACTGGTATCGGGCGGAGATCGGAAAGTGTACCACCAGGCAGTTTACCACCGGCTTTTTCTATGGAAAGCCGGGCAGCGACACCCAGATCTATGACAACAGCACCTATAATCAGGAATACATTTATCTGGGCATTGCAGGGGAGCTGCTTTCCGATGGCCGATTTTCCCTGGAACAGAAAAATAAGTTTTCCGTGGGGGAGACCATCGAGATCATGAAGCCCTCCGGTGAAAACATCGAGACCCTTGTGGAGGGGATTTTTGATGAGGAAGGAAATTCTCAGGAAAGTGCGCCCCATGCCAGACAGAGGCTTCAGATAAAACTGTCCCACAGTCCTGAGAAATATGATATACTGAGAAAAAAGGGCGTATCCGCATAGGAAGGTGAGCGAGTGAACATACTATTTGGAGTGATTGCACTCTTATCTCTGGTTTATTACATTGTGATCGTGGGCTATGCCGGTTTCCAGGCCTCTTTTTCTGTATTCTGGCTGGCCCTTTCCGTTTTCTGCGGCATTCTTGCGGTCCTTTTCAGTATGAAGCGGTTCCGGCTGTTTCTTAGGGGTCTTCCTATGTGGGTAAAGATCCCGGTCCGGACCACCGTGGCTCTGGGAATCTTCCTGTTTCTTCTGGTGGAAGGGTTCATTGTTTTTCACATGTTTTCCGAACCGGAGGAGGATCTGGATTATCTCGTGGTGCTGGGAGCCCAGGTGAGGGGAGAGACCATCACCAAATCCCTGCGTTACCGGCTGGATGAAGCCGCCGATTATCTGGAGACCCATCCGGACACGAAGGTCGTTGTCACCGGAGGAAAGGGCGCCGGGGAGGATGTGGCCGAGGGAATTGCCATGCGAAGATACCTGATGGAGCTGGGGATCGGGAAGGACCGGATCATCGTGGAGAGGTTCGCCACCGACACAAGGGAAAACATTAACTACAGCAGAGCGCTCATCGGCGATCCGGAGGCATCGGTGGGGATCGTGACCAATAATTTTCACGTGTTCCGCTCCGTCAGTCTGGCGAATAAACTGGGAATGTCAAAGGCGACGGGAATTGCAGCTCCTTCGGACGGCCTGCTGTTTCCCAATATGCTGGTTCGGGAATTTTTTGCAGTGATGAAGGATAAGTTTTTGGGGAATATCTGACGGTTTTTCGGAAAGGAGTCTTTAATAATGAGGGAAACTGTTTTTGAAGCATATGAAAAGGTGGAAGCCCGGGAGATCAAAGAACTCCAGGTTACTGCCACGGTGCTGCGCCATAAAAAGAGCGGTGCCAGGATCTTTCTCATGGAAAACGACGATGAGAACAAGGTGTTTACCATCGGATTCCGGACACCGGTCAGCGACAGCACCGGGGTGCCCCATATCATGGAGCATTCGGTACTCTGCGGATCCCGGAAATTTCCGGTGAAGGATCCGTTTGTGGAGCTGGTGAAGGGCTCCTTAAATACATTTCTGAATGCAATGACGTATTCGGACAAGACGGTCTATCCGGTGGCCAGCACCAACGATAAGGATTTTCAGAATCTGATGGATGTCTATCTGGATGCAGTGTTTCATCCCAATATTTATTTGAATGAAAAGATCTTCATGCAGGAGGGCTGGCATTATGAACTGAAGGAGGAAAATGGCCCTCTCGCCATCAACGGTGTGGTCTATAATGAAATGAAGGGCGTTTTTTCTTCGCCGGAAAGCGTTCTGGACCGGTATACGAGAAGGGTTTTGTTCCCGGATACCCCTTACTGCAATGAATCCGGCGGGGACCCGGAGGAGATCCCTTCCCTGACCTATGAGCAGTTCCTTGATTTTCACAGGACTTATTATCATCCCTCCAACAGCTATATTTATCTCTACGGAAATATGGATATGGAGGAGAAGCTTGCATTTCTGGACCGGGAATACCTGAGTCACTATGACAGATGCACGGTCGATTCGGAAATTCCCATGCAGAAGGCGTTTGTTCCGAAAGAGGAGTATGAGATCTTTTATCCCATTGCCGAAGAGGAGGAGGAGAAGGGAAAGACCTTCCTTTCGGTAAACACGGTGGTGGGAACCGATCTGAATCCCAGGCTTTACGTGGCATTCCAGATCCTGGAATACGTGCTTCTGTCGGCAGCGGGCGCACCGCTTAAAGAGGCGCTTGTGGATGCGGGGATCGGCACTGATGTGTACGGAGGCTATGACAGCGGCATTTTGCAGCCGGTATTTTCCGTAGTGGCAAAGAATACGGACAAGGATAAAAGGGAGCAGTTCCTCACAGTGATCCGGGAGACCCTTGAGCGGCTTGTCCGGGACGGCATCGGAGAAAAGGCGCTGGAAGCCGGAATCAATTATTTCGAATTTAAATACCGGGAGGCGGATTTCGGCCCTTACCCTAAGGGACTGATGTACGGCCTTCAGTGTTTTGACAGCTGGCTGTATGAAGAAAACGATCCCTTCATGCATCTGGAATTTGAGGATACCTTTGCTTATCTGAAGGAAAAGAAGGATGAAGGATATTTTGAAAATCTGATCCGCGAATATCTGCTGAACAGCCTTCATCAGGCGGTCATCATTCTTTCTCCGAAGAAAGGACTGGAGGAGGAACGGGAGAAAGCTCTGGAAAAGAAGCTGGCCGAAAAGCTTGCGGCCATGACTACAGACGAGCGCCGGGCGCTGATCAGAAAGACGGAGGAGCTGGAACGGTATCAGGAGGAGCCCTCGCCCAGAGAGGCTCTGGAAACCATTCCCATGCTTTCCAGGGAAGATATCGGCAGAGAGGCAGCGAAGCTGGGCGGCATAAATAAGGAGACGGCCGGTGTGCCGGTGCTTCATACAGAGCTCTTTACAAGCCGCATCGGGTATCTGCGACTGGCCTTCGATGTGAGCGGAATCTCCCAGGAAGACTGGCCGTATCTCGGCTTCCTCAAATATGTGCTGGGCCTTGTCAATACGAAAAACTACAGCTATAAAGAGCTTTCCAATGAGATCAACATTGAGACCGGCGGTATTGACACCTACCTGGGCACCTATCCTGTGACGGGGGACGAGGTGGGCACCTTCCGCGCGGCTCTTGAGGTCTCTGCCAAGGCATTTTATGGGAAGCTGGGAAAAGCCCTGGAGCTGATCCATGAAATTATTTACAGCTCCTCGTTTGAGGACGATAAGCGTCTTCATGAACTGGCCGCCAGAGCCCGGTCCAGAGCGAAGGAGCGGCTGCTGGGTGCAGGACACTCCACAGCGGTGCTTCGGGCAGGCTCCTACTATTCGCCGGTGTCGGCCTTTGGCGATGCAACGGCAGGCATGGAGTATTATGAGCTTTTAAAGGGGCTGGAAACGGATTTTGACGGCGGGAAGGAGAAGCTAAGGGAAAAGCTGCGGGAGCTTTCCGAACGGATCTTCCGGAAGGAAAATCTGTTTGTGAGCTTTACCGGAGATGAGGAAGGGTATCTGGCATTTGAACAGCCGTTTTCCGAATTTGCCGCAAAGCTTTCGGAAGGCGGGGAAAAAAAGAGCTTTCCCATTGGCCGGATCCTGGCCGGTCAGGTTTCTATGGAGAAGAAAAACGAGGGGATCCGGACCTCCTCCCAGGTGCAGTATGTGGCACGGTGCGGCAACTTCCGCAAAAAGGGATTTGCCTATACGGGAGCTCTTCGGATCCTGCAGGTGATCCTGGGATATGAATACCTGTGGATCAAGGTCCGCGTGCAGGGCGGCGCCTACGGTGTGATGAACGGCTTCGGCCGCAGCGGGGACGGATATTTTGTTTCCTACAGGGATCCCAATCTCGGAAAGACGGTGCAGGTTTTTGAGGGGGTTCCCGAATATCTGGAGACCTTTGATGCCGATGAGCGTGAGATGACAAAATATGTTATCGGAACCATCAGCGGTATGGATACCCCCATGAATCCTTCGGCAAAGGGAGCCAGAAACATGGTGATGTATCTGGCCGGCGTGACCCAGAAGGATCTGGATGAGGAGAGAAGACAGGTGCTTACGGCGACGAAGGAGGATATCCGGGCACTGGCGGATCTGGTCCGTGCGGTGCTCTCGGAGGGCGTGATCTGCGCTCTGGGAGGCGACACGAAGATCTCTGCAAACCAGGAGCTTTTCGGAACCACAGTCCGTTTAAGCTGACGAAAAAAAGCTTGATGCGGAAAAAGGAGTCAATATGGAATACACAAAAAAATCGGGCTTTGTAGCGCTCATAGGCAGGCCAAATGTGGGAAAATCCACTCTGATGAACCATCTGATCGGTCAGAAGATCGCCATTACTTCGGACAGGCCACAGACCACCAGAAACCGGATTCAGACGGTCTACACTGATGACAGGGGCCAGATCATATTTTTGGATACCCCCGGAATCCATAAAGCGAAAAACAAACTGGGAGAATATATGGTGGGAGCCGCAGAGCGGACCCTGAAAGAGGTGGATGTGGTCCTCTGGCTGGTGGAGCCCACCACCTACATAGGTGCAGGCGAGCAGCATATTGTGGAAATTCTGAAACAGGTGAAGGTGCCGGTGGTGCTTGTTATCAACAAAATTGATACGGTAGAGAAGGAAAAGGTGCTGACTTATATTGGTGCGTATGAAAAGGTGTATCCCTTCTCGGAGATCATTCCCGTATCGGCCCTTAAAAATTCCAATCTGGATACGGTGCTGGAGGTGCTGATGAAATATCTGCCCTGCGGCCCCCAGTATTATGACGAGGATACGGTGACAGATCAGCCCATGCGGCAGATCGCAGCGGAGATCATCCGGGAGAAGGCCCTTCGCTGTCTGAAGGATGAAATTCCCCACGGGATCGCGGTGACCATTGAAAAAATGAAGGAGCGGGAGGACGGTCTTTTTGACATTGAGGCGGAGATCGTCTGTGAGAAGGATTCCCATAAGGGCATCATCATCGGAAAGGGCGGTGTTATGCTCAAGAAGATCGGAAGCAGTGCCCGTTATGACATTGAAAAGATGATGGAAGCCAGAGTGAATTTAAAGCTCTGGGTCAAGGTCCGAAAAGAGTGGAGGGACAACGATACGTATCTGAAGAATTACGGATATCATAAGGATATGTAAAGCCGGGGAGGAAAATGGTGGCAGGAGGATTCGGTGCAGACGGCGGCGACAATCTCATACAGGTGACGGGCATTGTCCTTTCGGCGTCTCCGGTGGGAGAATATGACAAGCGGGTCGTGATTCTCACCAGAGAAAGAGGGAAGCTCCATGCCTTTGCCAGGGGAGCCAGAAGACAGAACAGTCCGCTGATTGCCGGAATCCGCCCTTTTTGCTTCGGAACCTTTACCCTGTATGAGGGAAGGAGCTCCTACACGTTAAAGCAGCTTTCCATCACCAATTATTTCGAGGAAGTCACCTCCAGCGTGGAGTATGTGTATCTGGGATATTATTTTCTGGAGTTTGCAGATTATTATTCCAGGGAAAACGGGGATGAGTTTTCGACCCTGAAGCTTCTTTATCAGGCTCTTCGCGCTCTGCCAAAGGAGAGCCTTGATAACCGGCTGGTCCGTCTTGTCTACGAGCTTCGCATGATGGCCATGAACGGGGATTTTGACGGCAGCCTGTTTGCTCTGCTGAGCGGCACTGCAAGGTATGCCGTTGATTTTATCATCAATACTCCGGTGGAAAAGCTTTTTACCTTTGCCCTGTCGGAGCCTGTCCTCGAAGAGCTTCTGAAGGCTGCGGCAAAGAACAAGGCCCGCTATATTACAAGAAGCTTTAAGTCGGAAGAGGTGCTGAACAGCATAAATATAATAGTTTCGTAATAAAATCTTATACTTTACCGTAAGAAAACATATTGAAAATATCCTCGAAACAAGGTACAATGATTAAAGTCTGTTATGAGGAGGAGAATCATGAAAAAAAGAGTAACAGGTCTTTTGCTGATCATGACGGTGGTAATGACTGTTTTTGCCGGCTGCGGAAAGATAAAGTTTGAACCGGAGACCAGCAGTATTTATGTAAAGAAGGACGGAACGGTCATCAGCGCGGATATGGAGCCCTTCGAGGGAAGCAATTACAGCGAAGATGAACTGAAAACATATGTGGAGAATGCTGTGAAGGCATACAATTCCGCAAAGGGAGCCCCTGCTGAGGCTTATGCGGATGAAAAGGATAAGGATACGGTCCTTCCTGTCAAGGTGAATTCTCTGAAGGTGGACAAGGGAACTGCTTCCCTGTTTCTGGAATATGCCGGATGCGGAGATTACCTGACCTTTACGGGAACTGCCGGAACGGAAGGTGGGATCAACAGGCTGGAGCTTTCCACCGTCGGCGAAACGACCCTTGAGGGAACCTTTAAAAACGCCAAGGGGGAGGATGTGACTCTGGATGGGGTTACAAAGAAGGACAGCAATCCTGTAGTGATCGTGGAGGGCCCTGTCACCATGCAGGTGGAGGGAACGATACAGTTTGTGAGCACCGGTGTGACTGTGGACGGAAAGCGTACCGTGACGACTCCCGCAGGAAGCGTCAGCTATATTGTATTTAAATAGAAAGACAATAGAAAGAGGACAGAGATTATGGAAAAGACGATGGAAAAAATTGTGGCCCTGGCCAAATCCCGCGGGTTTGTGTACCCCGGATCCGAGATCTATGGCGGCCTGGCCAACACCTGGGATTACGGCAATCTGGGTGTGGAGCTGAAAAATAATGTGAAGAAGGCCTGGTGGCAGAAATTCATTCAGGAGAATCCCTACAATGTGGGTGTGGACTGTGCGATCCTGATGAATTCTCAGACCTGGGTGGCCTCCGGTCATCTGGGCGGATTCAGCGATCCGCTGATGGACTGCAAGAGCTGCAAGGAGCGTTTCCGTGCCGACAAGCTCATTGAGGATTATATGGAAGAAAACGGCATTACCATCGAGGGCTCCGTGGACGGCTGGAGCCAGGAGGAGATGAAGGCCTATATCGACGAGCATCAGATTGCATGCCCCAGCTGCGGCAAGCATGATTTCACTGATATCCGTCAGTTCAACCTGATGTTCAAGACCTTCCAGGGTGTGACCGAGGATGCCAAGAATACCGTATATTTAAGACCTGAGACTGCTCAGGGTATTTTCGTAAACTTTAAGAATGTACAGCGTACCTCCAGAAAGAAAATTCCCTTCGGCATCGGCCAGATCGGAAAGTCTTTCCGCAATGAGATCACTCCCGGAAACTTTACTTTCCGTACAAGAGAGTTTGAGCAGATGGAGCTGGAATTTTTCTGTGCTCCGGGCACCGATCTGGAGTGGTTCTCCTACTGGAAATCCTACTGCATCAACTGGCTGAAGTCCCTTGGCATGAAGGATGACGAGATGAGAGCCAGAGATCATTCTCCTGAGGAGCTTTGCTTCTACTCCAAGGCAACCACAGATCTGGAATTTTTGTTCCCCTTCGGCTGGGGCGAGCTCTGGGGTATCGCAGACAGAACCGATTACGATCTGACGCAGCATCAGAATACTTCCGGTGAGGATATGAGCTATTTTGATGATGAGAAGAAGGAAAAATATATTCCCTATGTCATTGAGCCTTCCCTGGGTGCTGACCGTGTGACTCTTGCCTTCCTGTGCAGTGCTTACGATGAGGAGACTCTGGAGGGCGGCGATGTTCGTACCGTACTTCATTTCCATCCGGCGCTGGCACCTGTAAAGATCGGCGTTCTGCCTCTTTCCAAGAAGTTAAACGACGGTGCGTTCAAGGTTTATGAACAGCTTTGCAAAAAGTACAACTGCGAGTTTGATGACAGAGGAAACATCGGAAAGCGTTACAGAAGACAGGATGAGATCGGTACTCCATTCTGCGTGACCTACGATTTTGATTCTGAGACGGACCATGCAGTGACCGTCCGCGACCGCGATTCCATGGAGCAGGTTCGTGTTCCCATTGAAGAGCTGGATGCATATTTCGCAGACAAGTTTACATTTTAAGAGATAAAACTTATATAAGGTGTGCCTTTTTCCAGCGGCTGTCAGAGGTGACGGAGCGCAGAAGCCCTGCAGCCGGATGCTGCAGACGGAAAGAGAAGACTGCCGGAAACAGATGTGTGGTGAGAGACCATACATTTGTTTCCGGCTTTTTTTCTCTCTGCAGGGAGACAGATTGGATTCCATAAAAAGGAGAATGTTCATGTATCTGATGATCGATAATTATGATTCTTTTGTCTATAATCTTTACGCATATCTGCGGGAGCTTGGTGAGGAGGTCCTGGTGGTGCGAAACGACAGGATCTCTCTGAAGGAAATTGAAAAGCTGCTCCGGGACGGGCTTGACGGAATCCTGATTTCTCCGGGACCGAAAAGTCCGGCGGACTGCGGGATTTCCTGTCAGGTGGTGGAGCGGTTTGCCGGCCGGGTTCCCATACTCGGCGTATGTCTGGGTCATCAGGTCATCGGTCATGTATACGGGGCAGCTGTGGAGAAGGGCACCTGTCCCATGCACGGAAAGGTGTCAGCCGTCACAAACAACGGAACGGGATTGTTTGCCGGACTTCCCCTGGCCTTTTCCGTGACAAGATATCATTCCCTGGTGGTTTCGGAAAAAAGCTTCCCGGAGGTGCTAAAGGTGGATGCCAGGACTGATGACGGGGTCATCATGGCCATTTCTCACAAAACCCTTCCGGTATACGGGGTTCAGTTTCATCCGGAAGCAGTGCTCACAGAATACGGTCATGAGCTTTTACACAATTTTGTGAAGATCTGTGAGGAGTGGAAAACGCGAAAGAAGAAGGAATCAGGCAGAACCAGGATAAAAAAGCTGGAACCTTACCGTCCTCTGGCAGAGCTGTTTGAAATTTTCAAAGAAGAGGATCAGGCGGTCTTTCTGGATTCCTCCCTGCAGAATGAACTGGGACAATTCTCCATCATCGGAAGAAAGCCCTATCTGACTCTGCGGAAGGAGAAAAAGCTGTATGTCAACGGGGAAGCAGCCGATGAGACACTGGAATCCTTCCTGAAGCGTTATCTGGCGGAAAACCGGGAAGAAAATCCTACGGCTCTTCCGATGATCTCCGGAGCCATCGGATATTTTACCTACGATTATGGAAGGCGAAAAGAGGGGATCTCGAGCCGTTTTCCCGATGAACAGGAGCTGATTCCCGAGGCAGTCTGGAATTTTTATGACAATTATCTGATTGAAGATCATAGTGCAAAGGAGGTATTTCTGGTGGCAGGCGGCCGTACCTGTCCGGCAGAACAGGGGCTTTCGGAGCTGGAGGCGTTGATCGGGGCCTGGGAACAGGGGCGTGATCCGCTTCATGAGGAACAGGAGGACGGTATTCAGACGGAAGGTTTTTCTGTTGAGGTGAAGGCAGACTCCACCGAGGAGGAATATCTGAAGGCAGTGGAGGACATGAAGCATTATATCGTGGAGGGGGATATTTACATTACCAACCTGACGAGACAGCTGGTCCTGAAAAGCAAAAAGGAGCCGTATGAGACCTTTTTGAAGCTCCGAAGGATCAATCCGTCGCCCTTTGGCGGCTATTTCCAGTATGGAGATTTTCAGGTGGTGTCTGCATCGCCGGAGCGGTTCCTGAAAATGAAAAAGGGATATATTGAAACCAGACCTATCAAGGGAACGAGAAAAAGAGGGGCCACGAAGGAAGAGGACGAGGCTCTCAGAAAAGAGCTTGTGGATTCCGGAAAGGACAGGAGCGAGCTTCTCATGATCGTGGATCTGGAACGGAATGATCTGAGCCGGGTCTGTGAGAAGAATACGGTGAAGGTGCCAGAGCTTTTTGCCATTGAAGAGTATGCAACAGTATTTCACCTGGTGTCCACTATTACCGGTACTCTGCAAAAGGATCGGGATGTGATGGACCTGATCGGGGCAGCCTTCCCCGGCGGTTCCATCACCGGGGCGCCGAAGATCCGCTCCATGGAGATCATCGATGAGCTGGAGCGGGGAAGAAGGGGACTTTACACAGGCTCCATGGGTTATCTGACCCTGGACGGCTGCCTTGATCTGAACATTGTGATCCGCACGCTGGTCTATAAGGACGGAAGCTACCATCTGGGCGTAGGAGGAGGCATAACCTGCGAGTCGGAGCCGGAATTTGAATATGAGGAGACCTGGCAGAAGGCCAGAGCTCTTGTGGAGGCGCTCAAGTGATGGTATAATGGGCACAGAACAGTGTCGGATAACAGAGGCCTGCTGCTTTCTGTCTACCGACGCCAGGACCAGTGAGGGAGGAGATGTATGGGAAAGCTTTTTGTTGGGTTTTTGCTTGTTCTGTTGGATTTTAATCTGAATTTCGGGGATTTCACTATCGGTCTCATACCGGATTTCATCGGTTCTGTTCCTGGTTTTCTTAAATACAGCGAAAAAACGGTATGAGGAGGCAAAACGGATATGATCGCCAGACTGAAAGAACCAAAGCATGCGGCGTATTTATATGAGGGATGGCAGGACGGTTCCCTGCGTTCCTGTCTGCAGGGTATCATGGGTCAGGTCTATGGAAATGATCAATTGCAGCCGACGGCGGCGAGAGCCATTTTGGGAGATTTCAGTTTCCTTGCCGGAGAGCCGGAGCAGGAGCTTTTGCGCCTGGAATCGGACAGAGAATTTCATATTCTGGTCCCGGTGACGGAAGGATGGAAAGAGCTTATCGAGAGCTGCTTTGGAGAGCGGGTAAAACCGGTGACCCGTTATGCCATAAAAAAAGAGCCGGGGATCTTTGACCGGGAAAAGCTGAAGAAGGCAGCAGCGTCTCTGCCTTCCGGCTATCAATTAAGGTTCATTGATGAGGAGCTTTATGAAGTGTGCCGGAGGGAGGAGTGGAGCCGGGATTTTGTGGCAAATTATCCGGATTATGAGACCTTCAGCCGGTTGGGTCTGGGAGTTCTGGCGCTCAAAGACGGAAAGCCGGCGGCGGGATCTTCTTCCTATTCCACTTGTCTGGATGGAATTGAAATCGAGGTTGTGACGGAAGAATCCCACAGGCGAAAGAGACTGGCCTATGCCTGCTGTGCAGCACTGATCCTCGCGTGCCTGGACCGGGGGCTTTACCCCAGCTGGGATGCCAGGACGCTCTATTCGGTGGGACTTGCCGAAAAGCTGGGATATCATATGGCTCATCCTTACCGGGCATATGATTTTTTTGGAGGAACGGACATTTGAAGAGGGGAATGATCGAGCCGGATGACGGATATTATTTTGGACTTGGAGCTTTTGAAACCATTGCGGTGGAAGAAAATCGCCCGCTGTTTTTAAAGGAGCATCTGGAACGCCTCGGACAGGCGCTCAAAACCCTGGGCCTTTCAGATGGAGCCCGAAACGGAGCGCTCTTTGTCACAGCCGGGCAGGTGGATTCCTGGCTGGATACGCATCCTGTGGATCGGGGAGCTTTGAAAATTGTGGTGTCGCAGAAAAATATTCTTTTTCTGGAGCGGGGAAATCCGTATACGGAGGCCCATTATGTACAGGGCTTTCAGGCTGCTGTTTCGGAAATCAGGCGAAATTCCACCTCGCCTTTTACTTATATCAAATCTTTGAATTACGGGGACTGCATTCTGGAGAAACGGCGGGCAAAGGAAACCGGCATCGACGAGCCGCTGTTTTTAAATGAGAGAAATGAGCTGTGCGAGGGTGCTGTATCCAATCTTTTCTTTGTGGGAAAGGACGGAACCGTGGCAACACCGAAGGTGTCCTGCGGTCTTTTGCCGGGGGTGGTCCGACGGGTGCTTCTGGAGCATGGAATGGCCGGCGAGGCGGTGATCCTTCCGGAGGAACTGGGAAGCTTCTCAGAGGCATTTCTGACAAATTCTCTCATGGGGATCATGCCGGTTTCAAAAATCATCGGCCAAGGCGGTGAAGTCATAAGCTTTGGAAAGAGAACGGTGACAGAGCAGATCAGACGATTCTATGAAGCAGTCAAAAGGGAGGAGATGATGCGATAAAAAGAAAATGACTGCGGGAGTCATTCAGTAAAGAAGGTTGTAACGATACAAAAGAAAGAAGGGTTGTTATGTGGTTCGTTTTTGCACTTTTGTCGGCAGTGTTTGCGGCGCTCACCTCGATATTGGCTAAAATAGGAATCGAGGGAGTCAATTCCAATCTGGCCACTGCCATCCGGACTGTGGTGGTCCTTTTCATGGCCTGGGGAATGGTGTTTTTGACCGGGACCCAGAGCGGGATCGCCGGGATCAGCAGGAAAAGCTGGCTGTTTCTCATTTTATCCGGTCTGGCGACGGGAGCCTCCTGGCTTTGCTATTATCATGCGCTGCAGATCGGTCAGGCATCGAAGGTCGTCCCTGTGGATAAGCTCAGTGTGGTCATCACCCTGATTCTGGCCTTTGTTTTTCTTCACGAGGATTTTACGGCCAAGTCGGCCATCGGTGCGGTACTGATCACGGCTGGCACGCTGGTGATGGTTTTGTGATTGAAAAGCATATGGGGGATTGACCGGACTGGCGGTCAATCCCCCTGAAAACACTTTATATGGGATTTCCGAGGATATTCGGTCAGGAAAGCTTAGAGGGGCTTTCCGGCCAGAACCTCTTTGTAATCCTTGTAATTTTCCGCCAAAAGCTCCGGTGTGTTGAGTCCATAAGGGCATTTTTTCATGCAGGCACCGCAGTGGAGGCAGTCATCGATTTTGGCCATCATCGCCTGTCCTTCCGGAGTCAGGTGACCGGCAGAGGGAGACCGGCGCAGAAGCAGGGACATTCTGGCACAGTCGGCGATGTTGATGTGGGCCGGGCAGGTGGGCATGCAGTATCCGCAGCCGCGGCAGAAGCTTCCGGCCAGCTCCTTCTTTTCCTTTTCAATATAGGCTGCCATCTCGTCAGTCATGGCCGGCGGATTGTCGATGTAGGACAGGAATTCATCCAGTTCCTTTTCTTTCTGAACACCCCAGATAGGTAGTACATTGTCATACTGAGCCTCGAAGGCATAGGCGGCAGCAGAGTTGGTGATCAGTCCGCCGGACAGCGCTTTCATGGCAATGAAGCCCATGTTCTGCTTTTTGCATGCTTCGACGATCTCAATATCCTTTTCCGTAGCCAGATAGCAGAACGGGAACTGCATGGTCTCATAGAGGCCGGACTCGATGGCTTCCTTTGCCACATGAAGCCGGTGGTTGGTGATACCGATGTGACGGACCTTCCCCTGTTCCTTTGCCTTCAGGATGGCGTCATAGAGGCCGGATTCATCGCCGGGCCTGGGGCAGAAGGCCGGATTGTGGAACTGAAGGATATCCACATAGTCCGTCTGAAGATTTTTCAGACTGGTGTGCAGATCATTCCAGAAGCCCTCCGCATCGGAGGCGCCGGTTTTTGTAGAGATGTAAAGCTGATCCCGGATACCCTTGAAGGCATAACCGACCTTCTCCTCGCTGTCAGAGTAGGCACGGGCCGTGTCAAAGAAATTGATGCCGTTGTCGTAGGCCTTTCGAAGAAGACAGGCGGCATCCTCTTTGGAAATCCGCTGGATAGGCAGAGCGCCGAAGCCGTTTTTATTGACGGTGATACCTGTTTTTCCGAGTGTTACTGTTACCATAAGATCCCTCCCGTAAATAATTGTGGATGATCAGAGTCGGTGAACAGGAGATAATACACTCTCTGAGAACCGGCTCTGTTACAGAAGAATTACTTTCCTAAGAAAAGTATAGTAAGAGTGGGAAGAAAAGTCAATCCTGACTCCCGGAATGTAAAAAACGGTTGTGCGTTTTGGTTTTTTATTGTAACATACAGTTGATAACAGGAAGCCGTGCAACAGGCGGAAGTCAGGAGTAGCTGCAGGGAGTACGGAAGGGTATCTTTGATGCCCGCCATTGATCATAAGAAATAAATCCGGCGAGCCGGATTCTGAGAGGAACTCCAGGCCGTATGAGGCTTCGGGGTTCTTTTGCGAAAGGGAGTGTATGCTGTGAGGCAGGAGGAGAATAAAAGTGATTTTTCAAAGGGCAGCGTGTATCGCCATATCACATCGCTGGCTGTTCCGCTTACCATCGCCCAGCTGGTACAGATGCTTTACAATATTGTGGACCGGATCTATATCGGCCACCTGCCGGGTGCCTCTTCTCTGGCTCTGACAGGACTGGGACTGACCTTTCCGGTGATCACCCTGATCCTGGCTTTCACCAATCTCTTCGGTATGGGCGGTACGCCTCTTTTCTCCATTGCCAGAGGAAGGCGGCAGGAGGAGCGGGCAGGAAAGATCATGGGAAACACCTTTACCCTGCTGTGTATCAGCTGTATCCTTCTCATGGCCGTCAGCTATGGCTTTCTGCGTCCTCTTTTATATCTCTTTGGAGCCAGTGATGAAAGCTATCCCTTTGCCTGGCAGTATTTGAGAATCTACCTGATCGGGACACCCTTTGCCATGCTGGCGACAGGAATGAACGGCTTTATCAACGCCCAGGGCTTTGCCCGCACCGGTATGCTGACGGTACTGATCGGAGCTGTCACCAATATCATTCTGGATCCTGTCTTTATTTATGTCCTTGATATGGGTGTTTCCGGAGCAGCGCTGGCAACGGTGATTTCCCAGTGCCTGTCGGCTGTGTGGGTCCTTCGGTTTCTCACCGGAAAGAAGACGCTGTATTCCATCCGAAAATGCTATCTGAAGCCGGAGGCAAAGCTGGTGCGGGAGATCCTGGGATTGGGAACAGCCGGCTTTGTGGTGTCGGCCTCCAACGGGGCAGTGCAGATCGCCTGCAATGCCACGCTTCGCAGCTTTGGCGGCGATATTTATGTGGGAATCATGACGGTGTTAAACTCGGTGCGGGATGTGGTTTCTCTGCCGATCCAGGGGGTGACCCATGCCTCCCAGCCGGTGATGGGCTTTAATTTCGGGGCAGGAGAATACGGGAGAATCAAAAAGGCCATCGCCTTTGTGACAGCCATCGGCGTGTCGTATATGCTGGCGGCATGGCTTCTGTTGTTTCTGTTCCCGGAGCCGATCATGCGGATCTTTAATTCGGATCCGGAGCTGATCACGAAAGGAATTCCCTCCCTTCATCTTTATTTCTTCGGATTTTTTATGATGGCGTTTCAGTTTGTGGGACAATCCACCTTTGTGGGGCTTGGAATGTCAAAGCATTCCATTTTCTTCTCCCTCTTTCGGAAGATCATCATTGTTGTGCCGCTGACTCTGATCCTTCCCCATTTGGCCGGCATGGGAGTGCAGGGCGTCTTTCTGGCGGAGCCCATCTCCAATTTTATCGGCGGTACGGCCAGCTTTACCACAATGCTCTTTACGGTGCGGAGATTGTTTCGAAACGGCGGAGAGAAAGGGAAAACAATATGAATACTTTTAAAAATTGGGAAGATAAAGCAATACAAGCAAAAACCTTAAAGGAACTGTTTGGTTACTGGAAAAGGGCACATGAAACAGAAGAGAATTTTGGAGAAACTCTTCCTAAAAATCCCAAAGATGGAAAATATCCAGGTGATAAAGAAGAATATAAGAATAATTTTTGTTGGGATGGGGTGACATCGATAAATGGAAGGGTGTGTCAGGAAAAGATAGATCCGAAGGTTGATGTGCTTTTCATTTTAAAAGAAGCAAATACTGATGGGAAACTCAACAAATCAGATAAAGCTTTTTGGTTTAATGATCCGGATTCTGGAAGTTCAAAAAGAAGAGATACTTATGCAAATAGGCTAAAAATGATTTTGGAAAAGTTCAGCAAGGAAAAATCTGAGGAAGAAATAGAAAAAATTCCTTTTGGGTATATGAACCTCAATAAAAGAGGCGGATTTGGCAGTACTGATTCTAAACAGTTGAAAAACTATGTGAATAAATACAAGTATTTTATAAAACGGCAAATCGAGCTGCACGATCCGCAAATTGTAGTATTTTGTGGCTGCTTTGATGGGATTGCCGATCAGTTATTTAATATAGAATCTAAATGGAACGGAAACTTTGTCTATGGGAATATTGGAGATAAAAATGTGAGGCTTTATTATGTTTATCATCCGTCCTGTTCCAGATTTAAAAATTCATTTGAATATTTAAAATGACAGTTGTTTTCACTACAACTTGCTTTTTTCGCGAATAAAAACCTCCCATTTTTGGCACATGACAAACAGTATAATAGTTATGCTGGCCGTATCGTAGGAGGAGAAGTATATGAATGACAAGGAAATAAGAAAAATTTTAATTGCATATCTACAAACCCAAGGAATGGAAATGCGTATCTATCAGGAGAAAAGCATCGTCAATTCAATTTGTGATCTTATGGTCGTGACTGATCAACTAACCGGATACTGAATATTCCAGCCCCCTTTGAGCCACCAGTCCGGACTTTGAGCGCCATCATTCCGGTGCCTCAGAGCCAGTAAATCCAGAGATTGAGAGCCACTCTGACAGGCTCATAACTGATCATTCCTTTATACTGTAATCACGCACCTTTCGATGTGATTACAGATAAAGGAGGTCACGACTATGACCAAGTATCGTGAAATTCTCAGACTTCGCAGTCTGGAATTCAGCGAGCGGAACATCGCGCGAAGCGCCGGTGTTTCCAGGAACACTGTCAAGAAAGTCTTAAGTGTCTCTTCCGAAGGAATAGAAAATCTCCCCGTTCCATATATTGTTCCATGAGCGGATTAAAGAGTTTTCTGGACACCTTAAATCAATTTGTCTGGGGCATCCCGATGATGGTTCTGCTTTTCGGAACTCATCTTTTGTTTACGGTGCGCCTGAAGGTACCTCAGAGAAAAATCGGGAAGGCTCTCAGGCTTTCTGTGACGGAGGATGAGGGAAGCGAAGGGGAAATGAGCCAGTTTGGAGCGCTGGCGACGGCCCTGGCGGCCACCCTCGGAACCGGCAATATCATCGGCGTTTCCATGGCGGTCGCCCTGGGCGGGCCGGGAGCGGTTCTCTGGTGCTGGCTCACCGGGCTGTTTGGCATGGCGACAAAGTACGGGGAAGCTCTTTTGTCCGTCAAGTACCGGGAACGGGACAGAAACGGAGGGTATATGGGTGGCCCCATGTATGTGATGGAGAAGGTGCTCCACAGGAAAGCACTGGCAGTTGTGTTTTCTCTGTTTGCGGCTTTTGCAGCCTTTGGGACAGGGTGCAGTGTCCAGGCTAATGCCATTGCCGGAGTGATGGAGACTGCCTTTCACGTGAAGCCCTTTATCACCGGGCTTGTGATCTTAAGTCTGGCGGCGGTGGTGATCCTTGGGGGTACAAAGAAAATCACGGGAGTCTGTGAAAAGCTCATTCCCTTTATGGCAGTTTTTTATCTGGGCGGGAGCGCTGCCCTTCTTTATATCAACAGAGGGTATCTGGCTTCTGCTCTCCGCCTGATCGTCACGGCGGCTTTCACTCCGAGGGCGGCAGCCGGGGGCTTCGTGGGAACTACGGTGATACAGGCGGCCAGGCAGGGCATTGCCAGAGGACTGTTTTCCGATGAGTCGGGGCTTGGAACCGCCCCTATGGCGGCGGCCGGAGCCAGAACGAGAAATCCGGTGCGTCAGGCCCTTGTGGCCATGACGGGTACCTTCTGGGATACGGTGGTGTTCTGCGCGGTGACAGGCCTTGTCATCGTGTCGTCCATGCTCCATAAGCCGGAGCTTTTTGCCGGTCTTACAGATGGTGCTCTGGCAGAACAGTCCTTTGGGCTGATGAACCGGTACGGTCATGTGATATTTGCTGTTTCCCTGATCGTCTTTGCCTTTGCTACCATTCTGGGCTGGTGCTTTTACGGAGAGCGGGCAGTATCCTATCTGTTTGGAGAATCGGCTGTGAAATACTACCGTCTTCTTTATCTGGCGGCAGCTTTTGGCGGAGCCGTGGCCTCCATGGGGGTGATCTGGAAAATCTCGGATCTTCTGAACGGACTTATGGCAGTGCCGAATCTGATCTGCCTTTTGGGTTTACAACGGGTCATTGCAGCGGAGACTGATTATTATCTCTGGGGCGGACGTCTGGAGGAGGATGCGGCTGCAAAAAAGGCATAGAAAGACGGAATTATGGGAAAAATTGAATTGACAAACTGTTTTTCCTAGTATAAAATACGGTAAGAAACAGGCAAAAGCGATGACGGAGAGAAGTAGTACGGATTATCGTTCCCAGTGAGCGGGAGACAGTGAGAACCCCGCAAAGTGAATCCGCATGAATAACACTCCCGAGCTGCAATCTGAACCCCGCTGTGCGGGCAGTAGGTGCGCCGTAAGCCGGGCGTCAACCGGCAGCGATGAGGCGACTGCCGCAGAGAGCGGCGGTAAATCAGGTGGCACCGCGGACATGGAAAGCTGTTCGTCCTGAAGAAATTTTTCAGGAGACGGCTTTTTTTATTTGCACAGGCTTACAGAAAAGGAGAGAAAAAAATGTCAGATTTGTACCGTACGAAAAATATGGGCCAGGTCAGCGAGAGTGATGTGGGCTCCGAGCTTAAAATTGCAGGCTGGGTGGAAAACATCCGTGACCACGGCGGTGTTTCCTTCCTTGATCTGCGTGATATGTATGGCGTCATGCAGGTGGTTCTTCGTGATACAGACCTGTTAAAGGGCATTCGCAAGGAAGAGTGTATTTCCGTTGAGGGTCTGGTGGAGCACAGGGATGAGGAAACCTACAATCCCAAGATCCCCACAGGTACCATCGAGCTGGAGGCTCATAAGATCACGATCCTCGGAAAGGTATACAGGGATCTTCCTTTTGAAGTGACTACCTCCAAGGAGATCCGGGAGGATGTCCGTCTGAAATACCGGTATCTGGATCTTCGGAACCATAAGGTAAAGGAAAACATCCTGTTCCGATCCAGGGTCATCAGCTATTTGAGAGAAAAAATGACAGAGCTGGGCTTTGTGGAGATTCAGACCCCGATCCTCTGTGCCTCTTCTCCTGAGGGAGCAAGAGATTATATCGTTCCTTCCAGAAAATATAAAGGAAAATTCTATGCCCTTCCCCAGGCACCGCAGCAGTACAAACAGCTTCTGATGGTGTCCGGAATCGATAAATACTTCCAGATCGCTCCCTGCTTCCGTGATGAGGATGCACGTGCAGACCGTTCTCCGGGAGAGTTTTATCAGCTGGATTTCGAGATGAGCTTTGCCACCCAGGAGGATGTATTCCGGGTCGGCGAGGAGGTCCTTACCAGCACCTTTAAGAAATTTGCTCCGGAAGGATATGCCATCACAGAGGCGCCTTATCCTGTGATCAGCTATAAACAGGCTATGCTGGAGTTCGGCACCGATAAGCCCGACCTTAGAAACCCCTTACGGATCCTTGACGTGACGGAATTCTTCCAGAGATGTACCTTCAAGCCCTTCCACAAGAAGACCGTGCGCGCCCTCAAGGTACATGCACAGCTTTCCAAGGGCTTCCATGAGAAGCTTTTGAAATTTGCCCAGTCCATCGGCATGGGCGGCCTTGGATATCTGGAAGTGAAGGAAGATCTGTCCTACAAGGGACCTATTGATAAATTCATTCCCGATGAGATGAAGAGCGAGCTTGCCTCCCTTGCAGGTCTTGTTCCCGGCGATGTGATCTTCTTCATTGCCGACAATGAGGAGCGCGCTTCCAAATATGCGGGACAGATCAGAAATGAGCTGGGTGAACGCCTTGATCTGATCGAAAAGAATGCCTACAGATTCTGTTATATCAATGATTTCCCCATGTATGAGCTGGATGAGGAGACCAAGAAGATCGGCTTTACCCACAATCCCTTCTCCATGCCTCAGGGCGGTCTGGAGGCACTGAACGAGAAGGATCCTCTGGATATCCTTGCATATCAGTACGACATTGTCTGCAACGGTGTGGAGCTTTCATCCGGCGCCGTGAGAAACCATGATATGGATATTATGGTGAAGGCCTTTGAGATCGCAGGCTACGATGAGGAAACCTTAAAGTCCAAATTCGGGGCACTTTACAACGCCTTCCAGTTTGGAGCACCGCCTCATGCAGGTATGGCTCCCGGCGTTGACCGCATGATCATGCTCCTGAGAAACGAGGAGAATATCCGTGAAGTCATCGCCTTCCCTATGAGTGGAACGGCGCAGGATCTGATGTGCGGCGCACCCAATGAAGTGACAGAGCAGCAGCTGAGAGAAGTGCATATTAAGATCAGAGATTGATGATTCAGAGTAAACGCAATACAGGCAGAGGAGCGGATCGTGCTTCTCTGCCTGTTTTTTAAATGCTGGTTTGTTTAAGCAGCTTTATCAATACCGCCGCTTTTAAGCCGCCTGTCCAGGTGCTTTTGAAAGACGAGAAGGAAGGTGATCGTGGAAACGATGGCCCCGAGTCCGTCACAGATCGGTTCGGCAAAGAAGGTATTTCTGGCACCGAAAAAGGCTGGAAGGAGCAGAACAGACGAAATGTAGATCCCTTTTCGGAGCATGGAGAGAGCGAGGGCTGTTTTTGTCCTGCCAAGTGCGGTCAGTCCGTCCACAAAGGCATATTGGAAGCTCAGCGGGATGATGGCCAGGGTAGCAATGCGGATGCCGCGGACAGCCATCTGCCCGGTGGCAGTTTCCTTTGTAAAAATACGGACAAAAACTGTCGGAACGATCCGGGACAGGATAAACATAAAGACCGTGAAGCAGAGGCAGAGGAGCAGAATGTATTTTTCTGCCTGTTTGATACGGTCAATACGACCTGCCCCATAGTTATAGCTTAAGATGGCCTGAGTCCCGCTGGATATTCCAAGCATTGTGGAGGTCACAGTCAGGAGCCAGCTTTGGATGATCGCGGCGGCAGTGATGAGAAGATCCCCTTCGGAAGGTCCGCCGTAGCGCTGGAGAGAGGCATTCAAAACGATCATTATGACGCTGTCCGTTGCCAGGATCAGAAAGGGGGAAAGCCCCAGGCCAATGATCCGTTTCATCAGGGAAAATGAGTAATTGCCAAAGGAGATCCGGATCGGAACCCGCCTGCTGAACAAAAAGCCGGCGGCAAACAGGCAGGAAAACAGCTGGGAGAGGACCGTGGCGATGGCAGCTCCGGCAACTCCCATGTTCAGGACAAAAATAAACAAAGGGTCCAGAAGGATATTGGATACGGCGCCGATCAGCACGGTCATCATACCGATGGAGGCAAAGCCCTGACAGGTGATAAAATAGTTGAGGCCGATAGCCATCAGGGCAAAAAAGGTGCCGAGAGTATAGATCGTCATATAGGTATTGGCATAGGGGAAGGTCTCTGCGCTGGCACCGAACCACATGAGCAGCCTGTTTTTGCAAAGAAGAAATAAGACGGTCAGCACAGACGAAAAAATGCACAGCATAAGGAAGCTGTTGGCGAGGATCCGTTTGGCCTCTTCTTCTTTTCCTTCGCCGCGGCGCATGGAAAAGAGAATGGAGCCGCCCAGGCCAACCAGAGTGCCGAAGGAAGAAAGCAGGGTCACGATGGGACCGCAGATTCCTGCTCCTGCCAGGGCCAGACCGCCCGAGCCGGGAATATTTCCAATAAACATGCGGTCTACGATGTTATATAAAACATTGACAAAATTTGCAATCATGGCCGGTACGGCCAGATGCAGTACCAGGGAAAAGACCGGGTCCTTTCCAAGATCAGAATGTGTTTTCACGATAGGAATTCCTCTTTTCATTTTACTGCCTAAGGGAGTATAGCAGAAAAATGAAAGGGGGACAAGAGAGTACTGACAAAAAACATAGACAGTATCCTTTCACAAGTGCAGAACAGGGACAGGGATTGTCAAAAAAATAAAAAAGTTGTAAAAGCACTGCGAAAGCTGTCCCGGCATAAAATATAAAGAAAGAACCTGCAGGAGCAGTTTCCATGAAAACTTTCCTGAAACCCCTGACCGCTTCGGAAGAGCGGATTTTTTTAGATCAGCTGCGACAGGGGGAACAGAAAGCGAAGCATGTACTGATCGAGCGAAATATGCGTCTGGTGGCCCACATTGTGAAAAAATACAGTCAGACAGATCACGAGCTGGAGGATCTGATCTCCATTGGAACCATTGGGCTTATTAAGGCGGTGGATACCTTTAATCCGGAGCGTTCGAGCAGGCTGGGAACCTACGCCGCCAAGTGCATTGATAATGCTATCCTCTCACAGATGCGTTTATGGTTCCAAGCCAATCCCCCCGAATAGCAAACCGGAGCAAGAATCACAACATGGGGCGAAGGCTGGGCAGGCGGTGCCTCATATCATCCCACAAATACATGCACAGGTGAAAAGTTCTATCCTGCTACACAGGCTAACGCTGCAAAGCTCAGCGACAGAATCGCTCTCTTTAACGATGCAATCCGTGACGGTATCACGGGCGGTTGTATGAGCATTTCAAACCAGGGCTTCGTTCAGGGTGCAGAAACTTCTGCTCCCGACATCAGATATGGTGTAAGCGCCAACTCATCCGGCGGAAACAAGTGGCTTGCAAGCGCACCCTCACAGTGCGTATCATATGCATCCAGCCACGACAACGCAACTCTCTACGACCAGATTCTCGGTTCAACAGGACTGGCTTCTTACGGAGTTCGTGAGTCAACAGCAGTGAAGATGAACAAGCTCGGCGGTGCAATTGTTTACACATCACAGGGTATTTCATTTATGCTCGCAGGCGAGGAAATGTGCCGCAGCAAGGACGGCGACACAAACAGCTTCAAGTCACATCCTGAAGTTAATATGATTAAGTGGCAGAATGTAGTTGATTATGCTGACGTTGTTTCATACTACAAGGGACTTTCTAATATAAGAAAACACTTTACTCCTTTGACCTGTGCGGATAATTCGTACAGTGATGCGTACATTTTTAACGGTAATATGACCGACGCTTCAAAGCAAATCGCCTTCACTATCGCCAACGACACGCCCGGCGAGTGGAGTAAGATGGCGGTTATCTATAACAGTGATTCCGCTCCTACCGAGATAACGCTTAAGGATACTTCCGTTACCGAGTGGGTAGTAATCGCCAACGGCGTCTCAGCCGGCGTAGAAAAGCTTGACGAGGTCAGCGGCTCTACCTTTACCGTACCGGCTTATACGGCACTTATTGCCGTAGATAAAATCAGCTTTGATACTGCAGGTCATGAGTGTGTCGATGAAGACCCGAAAGATCATAAGTGTGACATTTGCAGAAAAATATTATCCCAGCACACCGGCGGCACAGCCACCTGCATAAGCAAGGCGGTCTGCGATACCTGTGGCGAAGAGTACGATGAGCTTGACAGCACAAATCATAATCTTGAAAAGATTCCTGCAAAGGATGCAACCGTAACCGCAGCAGGAAACAAGGAGTATTGGCATTGTAAAGATTGCGGAAAATACTTCGCCGATGAAAAAGGCACAAACGAAATTAAGCTTGAGGACACGGTAATTTCAAAGTTCTCGCCTGAAATCATTGAGGGCAAAGGACAGAGCATAACCGCAGGAGATAAGAAAGAGCTTACTTTCAAATCAAATGCGGCGTTCAGCGATTTTGTTCGTGCCCAGCTTGACGGGAAAACCCTTGATGAGAAGAATTATACCGTCAAGGAAGGCAGTACGGTTGTAACCTTAAAGGCTGATTATGTAGCCACACTTTCAGCCGGCAAGCATAGCATCGGCATTGTATCCGAGAGCGGTACTGCTTCCACAACATTTACCGTGAATGCGAAAGCGGAAGAAAATGCAAATAATGACACCAAGTCTCCGCAGACCGGAGATAGCAGCAACATGGCATTGTGGATTGCACTTCTCTTTGTGAGCGGAGCAGGCGTAATCGGAACAACGGTTTACGGTAAGAAGAAAAGAGCAAAATAGTCTAAATATCTTTCGCCTGCAATTATAGAGGTATCCAGAAGATTAGAAAATCCGCAGGAATATTTGGCGCTTACTGTTAAAGAATAAAAAATACTTGCAAAGTTCGCAAGAGTAGTATATAGTTAAATCGCAGCGTGCGACTGGCGGATCAGTGGGGAAACCACAGGGAGCACGTTATGAAAGAATGTCGACCGCCTGGGCGCTTAGAAAAGGAGCAACCCAGGCGGTATTTTTGTTAGCGACGAGCCGCGCAGCTCAGAAAGTGAACAGGCCTCACGGGGAGCTTGCTCACCGGTGAGGCTGTTCGCTTTCTGAGCTATGGGGCGACCGCCCCAAGCGAGAAATGCGAAGCATTTGGAGCGGGGCGGCGAGGAGCGGGGAGAAAGCGAGGCGACCGCCCCAAGCGAGAAATGCGAAGCATTTGGAGCGGGGCGGCGAGGAGCGGAGAGAAAGCGAGGCGACCGCCCCAAGCGAGAAATGCGAAGCAATTGGAGCGGGGCGGCGAGGAGCGGAGAGAAAGCGAGGCGACCGCCCCAAGCGAGAAATGCGAAGCATTTGGAGCAGTGCGGCGAGGAGCGGAGAGAAAGCGAGGCGACCGCCCCAAGTGAGAAATGCGAAGCATTTGGAGCAGTGCGGCGAGGAGCGGAGAGAAAGCGAGGCGACCGCCCCAAGCGAGAAATGCGAAGCAATTGGAGCGGGGCGGCGAGGAAATGCGAAGCAATGAAATCATCATACATTTAGGAGGTAACCATGCAGAAACTGTCATTGAGAGAAGAGTTAAGTCAGAATGCTTATCCCGGAAGAGGGATCGTGATCGGGAAGTCTCTGGACGGAACGAAAGCTGTAACCGCGTATTTCATTATGGGACGGAGTGTAAACAGCCGCAACCGTGTATTTGTTGAGGATGGCGAGGGTATTCGGACACAGGCCTTCGATCCGAGCAAATTATCTGACCCCAGCCTGATCATCTATGCACCGGTTCGTGTGTTGGGCAACAAGACGATTGTGACCAACGGGGATCAGACGGATACCATTTATGAGGGAATGGACCATCAGATGACCTTTGAACAGTCTCTGCGCAGCCGTGAATTTGAACCGGATGGCCCCAACTATACCCCTCGGATTTCCGGTGTGATGCACATTGAGAACGGAAAGTACAATTATGCCATGTCGATCCTGAAGAGCGATCAGGGGGATCCGTCCTGCTGCAATCGTTTCACATTTGCCTATGAGCATCCGAAGGCTGGTGAAGGCCGCTTTATTCATACGTACATGCATGACGGCAATCCGCTGCCGAGCTTTGAGGGAGAACCCAAGCTGGTGGCAATCGAGGAGGACATTGATGAGTTCACCGGGATGCTGTGGGAGAGCCTGAACGAGGATAATAAGGTTTCTCTGTTTGTGCGCTATATTGACATCGCAACAGGGAAGTACGAGACCAGAATTGTAAATAAAAATGTGTAGAACAGGAAAGGAAGAAGATTGAGATGAACGAATTGGCATTAAAATACGGCTGTAACCCTAACCAGAAACCCTCCCGGATCTTCATGGAGGATGGAAGTGATCTTCCGATTCAGGTACTGAGCGGCCGCCCCGGCTATATTAACTTTCTGGATGCTTTTAATGGCTGGCAGCTGGTACGGGAGCTGAAGGCAGCTACGGGTCTGCCGGCAGCAACATCTTTTAAACATGTATCACCGGCTGGCGCAGCAGTCGGCCTGCCACTGACAGATACGCTGGCAAAGATCTACTGGGTAGATGACCTGGGTGAACTGTCCCCCTTAGCCTGTGCATATGCGAGAGCCCGTGGTGCAGACCGGATGTCATCCTTTGGTGATTTTATTTCCCTGTCTGATGTATGTGACAAGGATACAGCACTTCTGATCAAGCGTGAAGTGTCGGATGGTGTGATTGCTCCCGGTTATACCGATGAGGCTTTGGAGATCCTGAAAGCAAAGAAGAAGGGCAATTACAATGTGATTCAGATTGATCCGGATTATGTACCGGATCCGATAGAGCGCAAGCAGGTATTTGGGATCACCTTTGAACAGGGCCGCAACGAGCTGAAGGTGGATGATGAGCTTCTGGCTAACATCGTGACTGAGAACAAAGAGATTCCGGAGTCTGCAAAGATCGATATGGCGATTGCACTGATTACCCTTAAGTACACACAGTCCAACTCCGTATGCTTTGTAAAAGACGGACAGGCCATCGGTATCGGTGCCGGTCAGCAGTCCCGTATTCATTGCACACGATTGGCAGGCTCCAAGGCTGATAACTGGTTCCTTCGCCAGTGTCCGAAGGTACTGGGACTGAAGTTTAAGGATACCATTGGCCGTGCGGATCGCGACAATGCGATTGACCTGTACATCGGAGAGGACTATATGGACGTTCTGGCAGACGGTGCCTGGGAGCGGATCTTTGAGGAGAAGCCGGAGGTGTTTACAAGAGAAGAAAAGCGGGCATGGTTAGATCAGCTTCAGGATGTTACTCTGGGTTCGGACGCATTCTTCCCCTTCTCAGATAATATTGATCGGGCTCAAAGAAGCGGCGTGAAGTATATCGCTCAGCCTGGTGGTTCCATCCGTGATGATCTGGTAATCGATGCCTGCAATAAGTATGGCATGGCGATGGTATACACGGGAATCCGTTTGTTCCATCACTAAATATAAAGCCTGTCGGTTCACTCCGACAGGCTTTTAAATTTCAGAGTTCTTCCTGCACAGATGCGGCTTTGATCACCGAGTTCAAAAGGCGCCCCTTCTGCTCAGAAGGACAATTCAGTTTTTTGACAGATTCTATGATCATATCTGCATGTACATGAGCAGCTCTCTCGGCCAGTTCCTGTCTGCCCGTTTCTGTTTTCGGATCGTAAACAATCACATGGATCGGAGCACCTGTTCTGCCCATATCAAAACCTCCCCGGATGGTTCAGTCTATGAAGGAGAAGCTGTCCGGTATTCTCTTGGGGCCCCCGTTTTCCTGCCTCAAAACCTTTGTCATCCGTGAGGCGACGATCAGAAATATGGGGATTAACCATTTTTCTGCTAAGGAAATGACTATTATGAAAGAAGTATATGAGTTTTTAAAGAATTGTGGGACGTTTTATCTTGCAACTGAGGAGAATGGCCAGCCTCATGTTCGCCCGTTTGGTGCAGTATGTGAGTTTGAAGGAAAATTATATATTGTAACAAACAATCAGAAAAAAGTATATCGGCAAATGTTGAAGAATGGAAAAGTGGAAATTTGCGGTATGAATAATGGAAAATGGATACGTGTAGAAGGAACTGTAAAAGAAGATTTGCGTCGTGAAGCCAGAGTTGCAATGATGGAGAACAATACAGCTGCACTTAGTAGTATGTATTCTGTAGATGATAATTTAATGACTGTATTGTATTTTGAAGGTGGAACGGCAACCATTTATTCGTTCACAGAGGAACCCAAAGTTATTAAAATGTAGTTCCATAGTCATTTGGCGAAAAAGATAGAATTTCACAGAACTTTATTGAACTACAGCCAGATTGAAACAGAAAAAACAAGTAAGGGAGTGTTGCAGAATGACCTAAAATCTGAACGATTGTAGGTCAGGAGCAACGCTCCTTCGTTTTTAGCTCAGAAACCCCGGCTCAGATATCATTTTGGGATATCTCGGCCGGGGTTTGG
>NZ_JASGBQ010000001.1:226391-365566 GCF_030053595.1 Fusibacillus kribbianus | reverse complement strand
TTTTTATACCAAAAGATGCAGACTTGCTCAGAAATAGAAAAATTCATACAAAGAAACGCCAAAACCGACATTTGCCGGAGTTGGCGCTTCTTAATCAGGGACTTATTTTACAGCCCCTTTTTTATTTTTTGATTTCTTTTTCTATGAGAAGTGCTTTCAGAATGATCTGAAGCTTCAGCCGTTCGGCGGGATTTTTCAGATCTGAGGAAAGCTCCTGTTTGATCCGTTCGATCCGTTCGAGCAATGTGCTTCGGTGGATGAAAAGCCTGCCGGCAGCCTTGGAATAGGACATATTTTCTTCCAGAAAGACATCCAGCGTCGCCAGATAGGAGACATCAGAGCTTTTATCATGTTCGATCAGTTTTCGGAATCCATCCGGGAAGTAGGATTCTATGGGAAAGGCTCCGAAAGCATTGATGATCATTTCTGTCAGGGCATAGTCGGCAAAATAATAAATGCTTTGTTCCGGATGATAAATATGTCCGTTGTCGATGGCCGCTTCTGCCTGGAGATAATAGGTGCGGAGTGAGTAAAGATCCGTGAAGGGGTTGCTGAAGCCGGCGCAGAGAATCAGTTCGTCAATTAACGTGTCGAGCTGTTTTTTTATTTCCCTGTAGGAGGCGTTCTCCGCTGTAAGCAAAGATGCGGGAATCAGCCCGAGGATCGTATTGTTCTGTTCAAAAAATATACTTCCGTCAAACAGATTTTCCAGAACGGAGCAAACGTAATCAATGGGAATCCGGGAGAGCTGCTTCAGGCAATGGATAGAGGCACAGAGGTAATTCTGTTTATGGTTGGAAGAACGGAGAAGAAGCTTCTCATTTTGGCTGAGAATCTTTTCGCCCATCATGTTCTGCAGGATTTTTTTCAGAGAACGATGTTCGTTATTCAAAAGGACCGGAGAAATTTCGGAGATACGTTCGATCATCCCTGCCAGATATTCCATCAGCTTTTCTTCCCCGTTAAAGAATGGAATACCGGCTTCATCACAGCAAAGACAGCCGATATAGGTGTTAGAAGAATCAAACAGATTGACACAGAGAACGGTGCATTCTTCGAATTCCCAGCGAAAAGCTCCGTGGGCATCCATGCTCACGTCCTTTTCCTTCAGGAAGGAAAGGAAGGACTCGGAATTCAGGCTTCCGGCGGAGGGGATCCAGTGAGAATTCTGATAACTGCTTTCCGGGGGAAGCATGGAGGCAGCATATTGGAAAGATGCATTCAGCACAAACAGGGGCCTGCGGAAAATAGGATAAGAGCAGACCAGGATGTCCTGAATGGTTGGAGAATGCATAAACAGATCCAGGATGCGGCTTTCCCACTCAAAATAGGTCTCAAAGATTTCCTGAAGCGTTTTATAAACTTCGAAAAAATCAACGTGTTCCTGAATCAGGATAACGGAAGCCTGTTCTTTATAATAATTCAGCCTTGGACTGTCTCCGATGCACACCAGCAGGACCCGTTTTTCAATGACGGGTCTTGAAGGAAGATGTTCGACGGTGGCCAGATAGATCCGGTCGGAAAGAAAACGGAAGGTGTTATCAATGTAAAGCTCCGGGGAACTATATACCATCTTCGGGGTTCCCCCGCCGTACAATTTGACGGAGTATTTCTGCTTTAACTGTTCATAAATGATCGAGGTATTAAGCTTCATAATATACTTTTCTCCTGTTATTCTGGTTATTATTTTAAAATAGAATCCCAGGATTTTCTACCCGTTATTTTTGAGGGGATAAACGGCGAAAAACAGACAAAACGTAGTGTTTTAAGCAGAGAAGATTTTCATTATGATAGGGATTGATCAGATGCTTTCCCGAGAGCGCAGAGGTGACAGGTAGATCTTGAAAAAATAACAGGAGTTATAGTATGGGATATGATGTAAATGCTGCAAATATCGCAATGTTAAAAGGGTATGTATCCATGGCAAGGCCTATGGAAGAGATGTTTTCTGTAAAGGGAAAAACGGCAATCGTGACCGGTGCGACCTCCGGTCTTGGCTTCAATATTGCACTGAGACTGCTGCAGGGAGGCGCCAATGTGGTGCTTGCAGGCAGCAGCCAGGCGAAAGGGGATTATACCCTTCCGGTTCTGGAAGAGGCCGGCTTTGGCGCGGACCGCGTGATTTTCTGCCAGACAAATGTAAGAGAAGAGGCCGACGTCGAAAACCTGATCAAAACAGCCGATGAGAAATTTGGTTCGATCGATATTTTTGTCAATAGTGCGGCGGTCTGGAGCTATGCGCATATTTATGATCTGTCGGCAGAGGAATTCCGCCGTGTCATCGATACCAATATCAGCGGTGCCTTCCTGGGAATCAAGCACGTCAGCAAATATATGATCGAGCATAAGATCGAAGGAAAAATCACGCTGATCTCCTCCAACTGTGCATGGCTCCCTTACCCGGTGTTTGGCGGCTATCCCCATTACGCTTCTTCAAAGGGCGGTGTGAACGCACTGGCGATCGAAGCGGCCAAGGAGCTTAAGCGCTACGGAATCATGGTGAATGTCGTTGCTCCCGGCGGCATGGTGACGGCAGGAGCTTCCGGCAACATGTGCGCGAAGGATCTTCCGGAAGAAAAGCAGGATGAATTCTATGAAGAGCTGATGGTATGGCAGAGCGATGGACAGCAGCCGGTAGATACCGTTGCAATCGTTGCCTATGCCATGAGCACTCCTATGTCCGATGGCATGACCGGAGAGATCGTAGTGGCAGACTGGGGAATGTCCCACAATATTGTCAAATACCAGCCGGCCATTGACCAGTATCCGGAAGAAATTGAAGATTGATGGAATGAGGTGGAAGAATGAGCAAAAAAATAGATGAAAGAATTCCTCAGAACAGCGGTGAGGGTTCAGGTTTTAAAAATTATTATGGAATACAGTCTCCCTGGAACAGGATTTATTCGTATCAGGAGGCGCTTCACTATGCAAGTCGTTTTGAGTCTGTACTGAGCGCGGCGACGCTCCAGGCACTTCGTATTATCGTTCCGGATTATGCAGAACGGGCGCAGCTGATGTGCGAAGAGGCATATGCGAGGCTTTACAATACCGGAAAATATTACGGTGATGACGACGGATTCGGAATCCATCCCTTCTTTTGCGGTCAGTTTGCCGGTGCACTGATCGGAGACAAGGGAGATGATGCCCTTCTGATGTGCGGCAGATGCCAGGATTTTGGTACATACCGCGCGGAGAAGGAGCTGGATGTCTGCGACTGGGATATCTGCGGCTCCGAGCTTTGCCGGACAACGACCATGTCTCTTCAGGGGCAGGCGGCGGCTTCTGCAGAGCGCAGAAGGAAAGGCCCGGATATCGACTATATGATGGTTGAGGCAAAGGGCTGCGGCGACAGGCACTGCAGAATCATTGCAGAGTCCAGGGAAAAATATCCGGCGCCGCCTCACGAACTGTGGCAGAGCTTCGGTCCTGCTGTTACAGATGAATATAAAAAATATACCCAGGAAGAGGACTGTGTCGAGGAATCCATGATGTTTCGTGAAGAATGCGGCTATCACTTCGTAAACGGAACAAATAATACGACCGATTCCAGCAATCAGATGATCAACATGTCTACCGGTGCATCCCTTTATATCCTGCCGGCTATCGCTGAAACCGTAAAGCGCGGCTATGTGACGAGAGCACAGGCGGATCACATCCTGAAATGTGTGCTGGAGGCTTCCGGAAAGGCTATGTTCGGCGAACGTTATGCTATAAAAGGCTGCCGTGACTGGATGGGGGTTCCCGATTCCATCGGCGAGGACGGCAGAGTGATGGGTGGCCTGATCGAGATGCTTCTTCAGTCACTGGTTTGCAAGTACGATGTGGAAGCCTTCAATAAAAATGAGGTGATTCTTGCGATCGACCGCACAGGCCTTGAAATTACCGGAACCAAGGACGTACCGGAAGCACATCTGTGGATGTGGCAGGGGATGATCAAGACGCTGGTCAACGTGCAGTGGTCCTTATGGGAAGAGGAGTCCCCGAAGGGTAAAATGCGGATAAAAATTGCAAAGAAGATCGATAAATTTATGTAAGGGAGGAGGCTGACACATGTACAAAAATATATTTAAGTATGACGATATGAAGCGTTCAGAGCATATGGCTGTCAGGAAAACAGCAGGCTGGTATTTCTGGACTCATCAGCTTCTGGAGATCACCGGGCCGGATGTCACGGCATTTTTGGAATACATGTATCCAAATAAAATTTCCAGTCTTGCAGTGGGAAGAGACCGTTACACGACGATGCTCAATGAACAGGGAGAAATCATCGACGATGTGGTGATCATGAGAATGTCAGAGGATGTCTACTGGGTATCGACCTTGTTTGCCACAAAGACGGATGACTGGTGGTATTTCCATCAGGGCGACTATGATGTGGACTGGACTGAGATTACGGATGACTGGGCAATGTATGCCGTTCAGGGACCGAAATCGAAGGAAATCGTGGAATCTCTGGTGAAGGATTCCATTGCAGACCTGAAGTTTTTTGCCCACATGGACACCGAGATCGGTGGGATTCCCTGTAAGATCAACAGGGGTGGATTTACCGGTGAGAAGCTGGGCTATGAGATTTATGTGAGTCCCGACGACGGGGAAGCGTTGGAACAGATGCTGGCACCTGCTGTAGAAAAAGCAGGCGGGAAGGAAGTGACTGAGTTCCAGGTCATGGCATGGACTCTGCCGACGGAGGCGAACTTCTATTATATGAGAGATCTGGCGGGCACCAATCCATTTGAGGTCGGTCTGGCATCCGGTATCGACTGGGAAAAGGATTTTATCGGGAAAGAAGCGCTTCTGAAGGTGAAGGAAGAAGGAGCGGCAAGGGAAATGGTTGGCTTTGAAGTGCCGGAAGCAGATATTTACATCCGTTCCAAGCAGTACGGCGGCCCCGGAGAGCCGGTGTTTATTGATGGTGAAGAGGAAGAAGTCGGGAGAGTTTCCAAGCTTGTATATTCCTATGTGAAAGAGGTTAATATAGGTTATATTCTGGCTAAAAAGGATAAGCTCCATGTCGGTGACAAAATTAAGATTCATGGCTATGATGCAGTGATCACGGAAAAGAACTGGATTTCCTCATAACGGACCACACTCTCTCCTCTTGATCGTTTCACTGAAAATCGCTGGACTTTCACAGGCGGTTCTGTTAGTATTAACTACAGATTGGACTTTTAAGAGGAGAGAATTACTGATGTACGAGATAATGAGTTCCGATGAGGCGATCCGCCTGATCCGGGATGGAGATTGTATTTGCGTCAATTCCTTTGTGGGTATCGAGAGCCCGGTGGAGCTTCATGAGGCGATTTACCGGAGATATCAGAGAATGCAGTCGCCGAGGCATCTGACGATCATTTCCAGCGCCGGCTTCGGCGTCTGGGATGAGGAGCGCAATGCAGAAGGGTATATCCGTGAGGGCGCCGTGGACCGGCTGATCTGCGGCCATTTCGGAGCGATGTTAAGCACGAAGAAGCTGGTTTTGGAGGACCGTTTTGAGGCCTATAATCTGCCCCTTGGGTGTATTTCCCATGCGATCCGCGCCCAGGCCGGCGGACTGCCGGGGGCACTTTCCAAGGTTGGACTTGATATTTTTGTGGATCCAAGAAAGGAGGGGCCCGGCATTAACCGGATCTCCATCGACGATTCCCTGGTGAAATATGTGGAGGTGGACGGAGAGGAGTTTCTCTACTACAAGCTTCCCAAGATCACGGTTGCACTGATCAAGGGAACCGCAGCGGACAGAAAAGGAAATATTTCCTTTGATGATATGTTTATGTCCGGCGATGCGCTGTCGATCTGCCAGGCGGTGAAGGCAAATCACGGAAAGGTGATCGTCCAGGTGGACCGGCTCGTGGATACGCCTTCCAGGCCGAGAAACGCCATCATTCCCGGATGCCTGGTGGATGCCATCGTGGTGACAGAGCCGGAGGAGCGCAATGAGGCATATTCGGCGCTGACCGGAAGCTTTGAAATTCCCTATGAGGAATGGAGTGTGTGGAATGAGAAGATCGATACGGTCTCGGCAAAACTGCCGAAAAACAGCGCTGTGGGCAACATCATCGGCAGAAGGGCTGCCAAGGAGCTTCGGGTCGACGACATCGTCAACATCGGCATCGGGCTTCCGGAGATGGTTTCCAGACATGCCAGAAAAAACGGGATGCTGGATATGGTCACCCTTACGGTGGAATCCGGCGGAATCGGAGGCTTTCCGGTTTCCGGTGAGGCCTTCGGGGCGATGATCGGCGCATCCTCTGTCTACGATATGGCAAACCAGTTTGATCTCTACGACAACGGCGGTCTGGATATCTGCTTCATGGGAGCGCTGGAGGTGGACGGGCAGGGAAATGTCAATGCCCACCGCGGGCCGGGTGCCTTTGCCGGGATCGGAGGCTTTGCCAACATTACGGCGAAGACGCCGACGGTGGTATTTTGTATGACCTTCAATACGAAAGGTCTGGAGGTTTCTCAGAAAAAGGGAGTTGTCACCGTCGAGAAGGAAGGAACAGTTCCGAAGCTTGTAGATAAGGTGGCCAGCGTCAGTTTTTCCGCCAAGCGGGCCATTGCAAACGGTCAGAAGGTGCTGTATGTGACAGAGCGCTGCGTTTTTCGGCTGACGCCGAAGGGTCTCAAGCTGATCGAGGTGTATCCGGGAATTGATCTGGAAAAAGATATTCTTGAGAAACTGCCCTTTGAGGTGGAAATATAAAAAAGGAGAGATGATCCGCAGATACATGAAGCCGGATCATCTCTCTGGCTTTTTACAGGCACACTTCAGCAGCTTTCCGTAATCCTCGTCGATCCGACTGGTCGTGGTGACGCTGGCGCACAGATAAATGCCGTCCCGGACAGTTTCTCTTCCGATCTGCATCAGAGTGCGGTTGATCTCCTGTACCTGATCTTCAAGACCGTGGCGGGCCAGATTGATCCGGTTGGCGGTAAAGGTCGACGCACCGATCACCTGGGAGCCGGCATCCATATAGGCACGCTTGAGATCGATGAACACCTGGGGATGCTCGCAGATCCATTTTTCTGTGCAGACGCCCTTGGGCATTCCGGCTTGTATCATATTGGAACCGGTGGCTCCGTCTCCTAGGAGCACGCCCTTGTCAGTCAATGCGCGAAATTCTTCTCTTGTCATATCCGTTCTCCTTTTCTCACATAGTATCATTATAACAGTCAGAAAAAAAGGCGCAAGATTTCTGCGGGATTTTTAAGCCGAAAAACAAATTTTCCAAAAGGCTTTCTATACTTAAATTATCGGAACAAACACAACAGATTCAGAAAGCGGAGGAAAAGAAGATGAAAAAGTTATTGTCAGTTGTGATCGTAATCATTGCAGCCATGATGATTTGTTTTAACCAGAAAGAAACCAAAAGAAGTGTGGATAACAGAACATATTATTCCAATACAGTTAATCAGACGACGGCAGCAGCTGTTGTAAAACAGGCTCCGTTACAAAGAGTACCGAGATCGAGCGAGGAGTCCATTGCAGTCGGTATTGAAATGCTGGAAGAATCTTTGCTGTACTATGAATCAGAGCTGTCGGATACGATCGAGGAGCCTGTCGCGGTGATAGACAATGTATATTATTTCCACATTGATACTTTGTTCGAAAAGACCGGTACTATGAGCGTGGCAGTGCAGGATGGCGCAGTTGTGAGAACGACATGGACATATGAATTCAAAGATGTGATCGATGACAGTGAAGCCTTTTATAATGATATTATAAGAGTGTCAGATACGATGGCATATTCCAATATCATAACAAGCAGAGATTATGATGAGAACGGTGTTCCCAGGGTAAGCGTTACGGTACGCAGATGATGCGGCTTTCAAACGAACCGCAGGTATCTGTGACACAGACTTTATAATTGAAAAGCTGCCAGTAAAAGGTTATAATGATCGAAAGATTATTATAACCTTTTTTGTCGGAGAACACATATGAAACCGGAAAAAACATTTGAACAGGTAGTATTGGATTTTGAGGTGGGGTTTGAAGATTTCCTGCCGAAACGGCTGGAGATACTGGCGGAGGGCTTTGCAAAGGGCTGGACGGCTTCTCAGGTCAATGAAAGGCTTCTGGAAAATGATTGTGAGACTTTGTATGTCAGAAGTTATTTTGAAGCCAGCCTGATCTACGCCTTTAATCATGGGATCGATTATTCTCAGTGGAAAGAATTGTTTGCAGGGTGTCAGCAGATCTATGATGAGAGTAATCAGCAGGGAGGGGTCTTTTCCGGCGGAAAGATAACGCTTAAACAGCTGGAGGAGTATGTGTTCAAAGGCTCGGATCCTCTTCTTCAGACGGAGTATCTGACCAGATGGATGGAAGCAGAACTGGAACGAAAGGACGATGAAGCCGGTTTTCAGGCTTTTATGCTGGAGAATGCCAACAATTTTTCGGTATCCAGGGAAAAGGCGAGATACTATTTCTGCAAATATTTATATTTTTATATCCGGGAAAAATGCGAAGCTTATTACCGAAGCTGTGAGATCTCCGAAAAGCTTCGCAGACAGTATGGCCATATGCTCCTTGCAGAAGAACGCGGGATGCAGGAAAAATTTGCACTGGAAGAGCTCTCATTTTTGAAACCCCTTACCAGGCTGAAGAAAGAGGCGGATAAAGTAAAACCGGGGATGTCGGTGGAAGAGAAGCGGGAATATCTGGAACATGCTTCCCTGACTCCGGGTGGAATTTTCGATGAGTTCAACTACTTCTATTTTGGATATGTGTCTGCCGATAAGATCGAAATTCTGTTTGAACTTTACGGGGAACCGGAAGAGTGGCCCTATCAGGATAAGATCAGAATCGCAAGATCTTTGGGACTTTGCAGCGGAAAATCCGACAAAGAGGCAGAAAAGAAGGCACTTGACGAGCTGGAGCGAATGGCGGAAAAGCAGCGTGCCAAAGAGGAAGAACTGGATCTGATGCATATTCGGGATGAGAATCTGAAAAAGAAGATCTACCAGAGAGGGCGCTCCGGAGAAGACTATTTCAGGGATTTTATCCTGGGGAAAAGAGATATCAACCGTTCCACTCTGATCAGCTTCCTTTTATTTGTGAATGCGAGGATCAGTCTGGATGCAGACAGTAAGATCACCCTTCCGAGGCTCAACAGAATCCTGGTGAACTGCGGATTTCCGCAAATACGGCCGAAGCATTCCTTTGACCGGTTTGTCATGCGGTTTTTAAAGTCTCGGGACCCGATGGAGGTTGTGGCGGAGGAAGTGGAAAGACAGGTCGTCAGAGGAAATGATTTCTATTTATATAAAGTATACCGTGACGCCTATTGCCATCAGAATGAACTGATTCGATATCTGGTATAGAAACAAATTTTCCTTTCCGGTATTTATCATGGTCAGTAGATGAATACAGAAAGGAGAAATTCTTATGAAAAAAAACGTGACGGAACTGGTATGCGTGATCGACAGAAGCATTTCCATGAGAAGAAGAGAAAAGCAGGTGCTTTGCTGTTATAACAGACTGCTTGAGGATTACAGGGCAAAGGAGGAAAAATGCTTTGTGACGACCTGCTTATTTGCGGACAAAGTCAATATACTCTGTCTTCACAATGAGATATCCTTCGTGAATCCTCTGACCAGGGGAGTTTATTATGTGGAGGGGAGCACAGCGCTTTTTGATGCGGTGAAGATAACCTTCCGGCATGTGGACGAATGTCTGGAATACCTGAAGGATGAAATCAAAAAGCAGATCCATGTTTATCTCATCACCGATGGGATGGATAACGGAAGTGTGGAAGTGATACACAAAGAATTTGAAGCTCTGATTCAGAATAAGCGGGAAACAGGGTGGAAGATTCAGATCATAAAACCGGAATGCGGGGGCTGATATGGGAAAACAGCGGGAAATGAAATGGACGAAGAATTACCTTCCTCCGAATACATTATTAAAAGAAAAATACAGGATCAGCGCAGTTCTCGGGGTGGGAAGCTTTGGGATCACTTATCTGGCGGTGGATACGCTTTTGGATCAGTTGGTTGCTGTTAAAGAATTTTTTCCATCGGGAATTGCTGCGAGGGATTGCCAGGGAATTAAGGTCACGGTCCTTCCGGGCGGTCTGGAGGAATTTGAAAAAGAAAAGAAAATATTCCGGAAGGAGGCGGAGAATCTTTTCGGACTGTTTGATATTCCCGGAATCTGTGTAGTGAAGGATTATTTTGAGGAAAATGAAACGGCCTATCTTGTGGAAGAATACTTGCCTGGCGGAACATTGAAGGAATATCTGGAGGAGAAGAACGGCCATACCATTTCCTGGGAGGAGTGCCGGGAAATGTTCCAGCCGGTCATGGAAGGCCTTTGCTGCATTCATACGCTGGGGATCGTACACCGGGATATCAGCCCGGATAATCTTGTGTTTGCGGAAAACGGGGAGCTTAAGCTGATCGATTTCGGTGCTGCCGCCGTAAAAGAAGCAGCGGCAGAATCGGTGAAGCTGAAGGAATATTATGCACCGCCGGAACTGTATAGGGAAACGGATGTGATCGGTCCTTGGAGCGATATTTTTTCACTCTGTGCGGTGGTGTACCAGGCCCTTACCGGAAACAGGCCGGTTCCGTCGATGCAGAGGATCCGAAAGGACCGGCTTTCAAAAATCTCCGGTTATACGAATATTCCCCAGCAGGAGGAAGCAGCGCTTATGCAGGGCCTTTCGCTGGATATTCCCAAAAGGTTTTTTTATCTTGGAACTCTGATGAATAAGCTGGGAATGGAGTCCTCCAAGGCAGAAGATCTCATCGGAAAAAGCCGCGCGGTCTGGGGAGAGCTCTGGCTGAGGATCATAACTGAAAATAATACGGAACTGCAAAAGTCCGGAAAAAAGAGACTCTCATACAACCAGAAAAAGCGGATTCTTGTTTCTGCCTGCGTTGTGGGACTGTCTGTGCTTCTGCTGATCGGCGGACTGAAAATCTATGCGAATACCCATAAGGAAGAGGTACTGAAATATAAAGCGAAAAAGCAGTGGGAGGAGAATGAGGAGCCGGCCAAAACTGCACTTCTCATTACAGATACGGAGGATCCGGACAAATACAAAAAAATGCTGGAAGCTCTGGCACCGTATGAGATAACGAGAGAAGGACTTGAGGAAGGGGACCATGATTATGATGTCCCGGAAGAGGAACTGAAATCCCTGGGACTTCGAAGCAACGGATATGTGGGTAACGGGAAATTCTTTCTGGACAAGGACTGCGTGGAGGAACTGCTGGGATTTTATTATGATCAGCAGCTTAAGGTCACATCGGAATACTATGATGGCAGTGTCACTGTCAGAAGGACAGGAGGACGAAGGGAGCTGATATCCCGTGCCTACGGTTCTGTCTCCTACTCCATAAAAAATACCGGGGGTGAGGAGATCCAGTACTCCGTATATTATGATCCGGTGGACAGGCTTGTGTCTGAGGTTTATATGCAAGGCGATATAGAGGATGCCCGATTTTTTATGGAGATGATTTTTCCATATCTTGTTCCGGAAACTTATTTCACGGAGGAGGAGCTGGATACCCTGTTTGCACCTTCACGGGAAGCGTTTGAAAAGCAGGATGCGCTGAAGAGGGAAGATAATGAAGATCTTTCAGAAATCGTCTATGTTTCAAACCATGCAAGGTTCCGTCTGTTTGTCAGAACATCAGTAGATTCGAATCAGAAATATGTCACCTTGCGGCTGGAATCAAGCGGATATTACTGGTAGAAAGAGGCGCGGGATGCAGAAAAATACATTAGAAGACGGAAAAAAACTGAATATGCGCTACCTTGTGATCCGAAGCGTCGGTCAGGGTGGATTTGGAATTACTTATCTTGCGGAAGATGAGGTAATGAAACAGCATGTTGTTATCAAGGAATACTTTCCGGTGCTGCTTGTTGACAGAAATGAAGCCGGCGAACTTCTCCTGCCGGAATCGGAGGAGGAGCGGGAAAGGTACCGGGAGGGAATGAAGAGGTTTCTGAACGAGGCGAAGATTCTTGCCTCTTTATTTGACGTTCCGGGAATCGTAAAAGTGCTGGATTATTTTCAGGAAAATCAGACGGCCTATATTGTGATGGAATACGTGAAGGGAATTTCACTCCGCAGCTATCTGGAACGCATGGAGTCGGAGTTTTCTTTTGAAAAAGCCTGTGCCATGGTAAGGCCGGTGATGAATGCCCTCGAAAAGGTTCATCAGAAGGGACTTTTGCATCGTGATATCAATCCGGACAATCTGATGGTGGAGGAAGACGGACGGATAAAAATGCTGGATTTCGGTTCTGCCAGAGAATATTTTCTGGAACAGGATCGGGAAAGAACGCTGACGATTCTGGTGAAAAACGGCTATGCACCGCCGGAGCAGTATGAAAAAAGAGGCAATCAGGGCCCCTGGACGGATATTTATGCACTGTGTGCGACCATGTATGAAATGATGACAGGCTGCATGCCGCCAAATTCCATGGAGCGGAAGCTGGAGGATGGGCTCTATGCGCCGTCCGCCTATGATGTGGAGATTACGCCGGAGCAGGAAGAGCTGTTTTTGAAAAAAGGGCTGGCACTGGAGGTACAAGACCGTTATCGCAGTGTACGGGAAATGATGGAGGATTTCTTCCCGGAAGGGCAGGAGAAAAAAGAAAAGAGAAAAAACAGAAAGAAGGCCGTGCTCAGTATCTGCGCTCTGGCAGTGGCCGCGCTGGCTGCAATCGGATATGTGGTATTCAGATCAAAATCACAACAAGAGCTTCCATATGCCGGAAGCTTTGTCAGAGGCAGCAAAGAATACGAAGAATTCATGGAGTATGTGAAGGAGTTTGCTGTCGCGACAGAGGAATACACAGAATCGGATGGCTTTGAGGCAGTTCGGTACACCCTGAATGAAGAAACGGTAAAGGAGATCAATCTGCCGTCCAATATCAATGCATTCAGGATGAAAGCAGATGAACTCATGGAAGCCATAAAAGAGAAAGGTTATGCACCGGAATTGACCGGAAATGAAAAGGTTTTTGAAGTTGAGGAAGGCGGTTATGGTTCCATACAAACCTCATTTTTTATCAGGGACAATTATGAAACACCGGACGGAATAGGCCTGGAAGTCCGATATGAATATTTCACGAATGAAATCACATTTATCCGTCTTATCAACAAGAACGGAACCGATGCGGATTACAGCCGGATGGCGGCAGAGATCATCGGTGCCATGTTTCCTCACCTGAAAGATGAAATTACAGCCGATGCCATATGGGAAGGAAAAAATATCTTTGAAGAACAGGAAGAGAAAAGTAATCAGAACATACAGGGCTTTGAGACCAGAGAGATCTATGTGAGATTTCTCTGGAGGGACGGCGTTGATGAGGCGACGATCTGTTTCTTTCCGTTTGGAGGGGAATACGAAAAACCGGCGTACCGATGGTAAAACAGCATGGCAGGACAGGGCAGGAGAATTCTCCTGTCCTGAATTTTTTGACCAAAAATCATGCCAAAAACAAATTTTCTTTTTCGGCCGTTATAGTTAGAGTATGAAAACAAACAGAAAACAATCTGATCGAAAAGGAGAATGAAATTATGGCAAACACGACATCTGCAGCAAATAAAACAAGCGGAAACAATAAAAAGGGCGGATTCAAATGGGGAAAGTTTATTGTATTCTTTATTGTTTTTCTTCTTATCAGGAACGGCTTTGGCAGCAAGAATCGCAGTGATTCCTACATCGGAAACTCATACTCTGGCAGTTCCTATACCTCCAGTTCCTATTCGAATAATTCCTGCAGCGATAACCGCATTTATGAGACTTCTGCCAATAACTATTACACTGAGGAATACAGAAGCAACAGCAGCAATAACTTAGTTGGCATCTGGTCCAATGAGGAAGGCATAATTGCTATTTATGATACTGGTTATGCGGAAGTGAAATTGGGGTACGAAAGTGCGGATTACAGTTGGACAGCATCTGATACCATGCTCACCATGGTTCCCTTTAATCGTCTGCAGTATGAACCGGTAACAATGTATTATGAGATATCAGGGGATACCGCGATCTTTACAATGGACGGAACTTCGGCAGTGATGTACCGATAAGGAAATCTGCCGGAACAAGACAACAACGGAAGGTTCTTGTGATGACGACACAAGAGTTTTGAAAAAATGCTGGTTCTTTTGATCATGATTTTTGTTGGAAGCCTGGTTTATCGACTGGAAATTATCGGAAAGGACACCAACCGGCAGATTTCCAATCTTCTGGTAAAGATACTGAATCCGGCTATTTTGCTCTCCAGTGCAATGGGAGATACCAGCGGAATAACCGGCAGTGATCTTCTGATCGTAGGAGCGTTCACAATTCTGATGTATACGGGGCTGATTCTACTGGGAATCCCGATAGGAGCTCTTTTTGGGAAGAATAAAGAAGAAAAGCTGATGTACAAGCTGATGACTGTCTTTTCCAACGTGGCATTTATCGGAATTCCGGTGGTAAAAGCCCTGTACGGAGATGTGGCGGTGATTTATGCGGCGGTCTTTAACCTGGGTTACAGCTGCTGTTTTTATACATATGGAATGCTTCTGGTGGATCAGGCGGCAGGCGTGGGAGAACAACATCTTTCGCTCAGGAGCCTGTGGAATCCGGGCGTGGTAGCCTGTGTCCTGACGCTTCTTCTGACGGTGACCAGGATTCATCTGCCCTTCTTTGTCAGCGGGCCTGTGGAATACATGGGAAATGCCTGCGTACCCATCGCTCTTATTACGGTGGGAGTTTCCCTGGCGCAGAACGACCTGAAGACTATTTTTCTGGACTGGAAAATCTATGCTTTTTCTGCCATTAAGCTGGTGCTGATCCCAATTATCGTGGTCCTTCTTCTTCATTTGATTTCTCTGGATCCGGTCATTCGCGGTGTGACAGCTGTGATGATCGCCATGCCGGTAGGAAATATGGCAGTGATCGCACCGGAGAGTATCGGAATAGACAGCAGCATCTGTGCCAGAGGCGTCATGATTACCACGATCCTGACGCTGGTGACCGTTCCGCTGGTGGCGGTATTTCTGTGATCATAAATAAAAATCCTCTGCATACGAACAAGTATGGAAAGAATAATTAATAATCTCCCGCATACATTGTAAAAACGGTGTTGGCGGGGGATTTCCCTTTGAAGGATTATATTGAAGAGCGGGCAGTGGAGATTGCCAATTATATTATTGAGACAAATGCGACGGTGCGGCAGACCGCCAAAAAGTTTGGAATCAGTAAGAGTACGGTACATAAGGATGTCACTGACCGTCTTGTGCGGATCAATCCGGCTCTGGCCGGACAGGCGCGTCTTGTACTGGACATCAATAAGTCAGAGCGGCATATTCGGGGCGGCATGGCAACGAAGGAAAAATATCAGCATCGGCTGTAGGTTCACACCGGGAGAGAGGAAGATAGAAGAAGAGAGAAGGAGAGAGCAGGTATCCGCTTGGAAAAAGAAGGATATCTGCTTCTTTTTTGGAGAATAGCGTATCTATTTAACAAAACGATAAATACGCTTAATAAAAGTACAAAATTAAAAGTCGAATTTTGTCGAAAGCGATGAGTCTTCTGATAATTGCGGTATACTAATTTTTGATCACATCTTTTCGCCGCAGACACCGGGGTTCTCCCGGATCGGTCCGTGAAACATGGGACACGGAAACCGGCTCAGGTGTGCGGTGTCGGAGCTTTCACCACGGGCGAAGGCTCCGCATTTCTAATGCGGAAAGGGCGATGATCCAGTTTCCGGTTGACAGACAGCGGCACTTGCACTAGACTGAATATACAGGAGGTAGATTCATGAGTTATTCTTTTCAGCAGTGGCTGCTGTTTTTTTATATATACTGTTTCTTTGGCTGGTGTTTTGAGAGTACTTATGTTTCGATCCGGAAGCGCCGGTTTGTGAACCGTGGATTTCTTCATTCCCCCCTGCTTCCCATTTACGGCTCGGGAGCGGTTGTGATGCTTCTTGTGACGCTTCATATCCGGGGACATATTGTCCTGATGTTTTTGGCCGGCATGGTGGGAGCCACGGCACTGGAGCTGGTGGTCGGTCTTGCGATGGAAGCGATTTTCAAGGTGAAATACTGGGATTACAGTAATCAGAGGTTTAATTACAAAGGAGTTATCTGCCTGTCCTCCTCACTCTGCTGGGGACTTTTTACGATACTTCTCAATACGTTCATTCATAAACCGGTGGAGGAGTTTGTGCTGGCACTCCCGACGGTTACGGTCACAGTAGCTGTGATCGTCATATCTGTGATTTTTCTTTGTGATACGGTGGTATCGGTGAAGGTGGCACTGGGCATACGGGACATGCTCGATGCAAAGGCAAGATTCCAAAAGGAATTTGCGGAAGTCCAGGCGCAGCTTTCGGAGCAGGCTCTTGAGTTCCGAAAGAACTGGCTGGAGAAGCGGGAGCAGGCCGGAGAGCGGATCAACATGCAGTTCGACACCTGGGGAGAGAGAATTGCTGAGCTTGCCGGTGCAGCCGGGAGCCGTATAGAGACCATTCTTGATGTGGCCAATGAGCGGCTGAACGCACTCTCAAAAAATGCAAGTGAAAAAGAAAAAGAAGAGATCCGCATTCTGTCCGGTTTGGGTGAGCGGCTCAGAAAGCTGAAACGGGAAAATGATTCCCAGACGGAAAAGATGGCGTACCTGAAGACAAAGATGTTCCGCAGAAATCCTACGGCGACCTCCAGCCGGTTTAAAGAGGAGTTTTCTCAGATCCGGGAGGAGCAGCTTCGCTGGTATGAACGCCGCAGACAGGATAAAAAGAAAAAGAAGTCATAAAAAAACACCCTTTACAGGGTGGAGTTTTTGGGGGGGGGGGGACCCGACAGCCAAAGGCTGTCGGGCGTGAGTATGAAAAAGCTTGTTTATACCAACCTCAATTGGTATGCCTTTAGTATAAAGAGAAAATGTGACCAAAATATGTTCAGTCTATGAAAAAAGCATTAAGAACCTAAAAGAAAATTTATGGAAATCCGAAATTTCCCGGCGAATTCAAAAAGGGAATTGAAAAACCGGGAAAATTGTTTATAATATAAAGGATTGACAAAAGGCATCGATACGTTAGGAGGAAAGGAAATGTTATTGTCAACAGATATTGGAATTGATTTGGGTACTGCCAGCATTCTGGTATATATAAAAGGTAAGGGTGTTGTTTTAAAAGAGCCCTCTGTAGTAGCTTTTGACAGGGATACAAATCAGATCAAGGCCATCGGTGAGGAGGCCCGTCTGATGATCGGAAGGACGCCGGGGAATATCGTGGCGGTTCGTCCTCTGCGCCAGGGCGTGATCTCCGATTATACGGTGACGGAGAAAATGCTGAAATATTTTATCCGCAAGGCGCTCGGAAAGAAGACCCTCAGAAAGCCCAGGATCAGCGTCTGCATTCCCAGCGGCGCTACCGAGGTGGAGAAAAAAGCGGTGGAGGATGCCACTTACCAGGCAGGCGCCAGAGAGGTGTCTATTATTGAGGAGCCCGTAGCGGCAGCCATCGGTTCCGGCATTGATATTTCCAAGGCCTGCGGAAATATGATCGTCGATATCGGCGGCGGTACTGCCGATATTGCGGTGATTTCTCTGGGAGGTACGGTCGTCAGCACTTCCGTGAAGGTGGCCGGTGATGATTTCGATGAGGCTATTGTCCGCTTTATGAGAAAGAAGCACAATCTGCTCATCGGTGAGAGAACTGCGGAAGAGATCAAGATTCAGATTGGATGTGCATACAAGAGGCCGGAGCTGGTAGCCATGGATGTCCGCGGAAGAAACCTGGTGACAGGACTTCCCAAGACTATTACCATTACCTCCGACGAGACGCTGGAGGCACTGAGAGAGCCGGCTATGCAGATCGTGGATGCCGTACACAATGTCTTGGAGAGGACGCCGCCTGAACTGGCAGCGGATGTGTACGACCGGGGAATCGTTATGACCGGCGGCGGAAGTCTGCTGAGCGGACTGGATGCTCTGATCGAAGAAAAAACAGGCATCAATACGGTGATTGCCGAGGAGCCGCTCACGGCAGTGGCCATTGGAACCGGCAAATTCATTGAGTTCATGCACGGTCAGAGGGATGAATAAGCTGACGGCGGGACAGAAAAACAGGGGCTGTAGGAAGTCTTTTGGGCTTCTGCAGCCTTTTCCTGTGTAAAAAGGAGAAATCCTCATGGACAGTATTTCAGGCTATGTCAATAAAATCGTATACCGGAATGAGGACAATGGCTATGCGGTGGTGGAGCTCTTTTCCGGCGGCGAGGAAAAAACGGTGGTGGGAATCCTGCCGATGCTTTCGGAGGGAGAGTATATCAAGGCCGAGGGCACGATGAAAAAGCATCCCATTTATGGCGATCAGCTGGTGGTGGATAATTACGAGATCGAGACTCCGGAGGATGCCGTGTCCATCGAGCGGTATCTGGGCTCCGGTGCCATCAAGGGAATCGGACCGGCGCTGGCTGCCAGGATCGTGAAAAGATTTGGGGCGGATACCTTTCGGATCATTGAGGAGGAGCCGGAGCGGCTTTCCGAGGTGAAGGGAATCAGCACCAGAAAAGCCATGGAGCTTGGAAGCCAGGTGGCTGAGAAGCGGGATATGCGTCAGGCTATGCTTTTTTTGCAGAAATATGGGATCTCACTGAATCTTGCGGCCAAGATCTTTAAGCAGTACGGTTCGGAGCTCTATTCCATCATCGAGCAGAACCCCTATCGGCTGGCTGATGATATTGCCGGTGTCGGATTCAGGATTGCAGATGAGATTGCCAACAGGGTGGGAATCCGGGCGGATTCGGATTACCGGATCAAGAGTGGGATCCTTTATACGCTTCTGCAGGCCCTTACGGCGGGGCATACCTATCTGCCCATGGAAGAACTGGTACTGGAAACCAATAAACTTCTGGGGGTGGAGCTTTCGGATATCGACAATTATGTGATGGATCTTGTCATGGAGAAGCGGCTGATCGTCAAGAAAGAGGAGGGCGGGCCCATTGTCTATGCGGCAAGATATTATTATATGGAAATGAATGTGGCCAGACGGCTTCTGGAGCTGAATTCCGTGTGGGCGGTGGAGGAAGGACAAGTACATTCCCGACTGGCTCAGATCGAGAGGGAGGAAAAACGGGAGCTTGACGAGCGGCAGCGGGAGGCCGTGTTTGAGGCGGCGAGGAACGGCGTCCTGATCATTACCGGAGGGCCGGGTACCGGAAAAACTACTACCATCACAGCCCTTATCCGGTTTTTTGAGCTGGAGGGCATGGATGTGGAGCTGGCGGCGCCCACCGGCCGGGCTGCAAAGCGTATGGCGGAGGCAACAGGTCATGAGGCCAGGACTATCCACCGGATGCTGGAGCTTTCCGGTATGCAGGAGGAATCGGCGGCGGAAGTGCATTTTGCCAGAAATCAGGCCAATCCTCTGGAGGCGGATGTGATCATCATTGATGAGATGTCTATGGTGGACATTCAGCTCATGCAGTCTTTTCTGGAGGCGGTGGCAGGAGGAACAAGACTGATCCTGGTGGGGGACAGAGACCAGCTTCCCAGCGTCGGACCGGGAAATGTGCTCAAGGATATCATCCAGTCGGGACGCTTTCCGGTGGTGCGGCTCACCAGGATCTTCCGCCAGGCGGAGGCCAGCGATATCATTGTCAATGCTCATAAAATAAACCGCGGGGAGGCTGTGGACATCGGAGCCAGAAGCAGGGATTTTCTGTTTATCAGACGAAACGATGCCAATGCGGTCATCAACGCAGCGATTTCTCTGATCTGCAAAAAGCTTCCGGAGTATCTGGGGGTATCCATGTATGATATTCAGGTGATCGCTCCCATGAGAAAAGGGACGCTCGGGGTGGAACGGTTAAACCGGATCCTGCAGGAGTTTTTGAATCCGCCGGCGACCGGCAAGGCGGAAAAGGAATACGCCCAGGGGATCTTCCGGGAGGGCGATAAGGTGATGCAGATCAAAAATAATTATCAGCTGGAGTGGGAAGTTCCCGGGAAATATGGGATTCCCTCCGACTGCGGAACCGGTGTGTTCAATGGAGATATCGGGACGATCCGGGAGATCAACAGCTTTGCCGAGGAGCTTAAAGTGGAGTTTGATGAGGGCCGGGTGGTTACATATGATTTCGAGGAGCTGGGCGAACTGGAGCTGGCCTACGCCATCACCATTCACAAGGCGCAGGGCAGCGAATATGCGGCGGTGGTGATTCCTCTGCTTTCGGGGCCGCGCATGCTGATGACCCGGAATCTCCTTTACACGGCTGTTACAAGAGCGAAAGCCTGTGTCTGTATTGTGGGACTGCCGGAGACATTTCTGGCCATGGAGGAAAACGAGATGGAGCAGAGGCGTTATTCCAGCCTGGACAGACGGCTTTCGGAGCTGTAAAGGAGAGTGATTCCTTGATTCTTGATCTGCTTTATCCCGGACGATGTCCGGTCTGCAATGAAATTCTTCCCTTTGGGTATCACGGGGCGTGCAGAAGCTGTGCTCCCTCGCTTTCCTATGTAAGTCAGCCGGCCTGCATGGGCTGTGGTAAGGAGCTGGAGCCTGCAGAGGCAGAGGAGGAATACTGCCGGGACTGCCTGCGGCACAGGCGCAGCTTTGCCGGAGGGATCGCACTGCTCAATTATAATGAGGCAGCCAGAAGGATCATGATGGGACTGAAATATAAAAACCGGCGGGAATATGCCCGCTTTCTGGCAGATGAAATGCTGAGGCGGCATGGGCGCCGGATCCTGCGGCTTAAGGCCGATGCCCTGGTGCCGGTGCCGATTCATCGGGACAGGAGGAGGGAACGGGGCTATAATCAGGCTGAGCTTCTGGCAAAGGAGCTTTCCAGAGGACTTTCTACGGCACTTTCCGCACAAAATAACGATTCCTCTTCCGACTGTCGGAGAAAAGATGGGATTCCCGTGAAGAACCTGCTTCTCCGGGTGGAAAATACGGCGGCTCAGAAGAGCCTGGGCTATGAGGCAAGGCAGAAGAACGAGGCGAAGGCGTTCCGTGCGGCCGGGTCCTGTGGGGAATACAGGCGGCTGCTTTTGGTGGATGACATTTACACCACCGGAGCAACGGCTCAGGCCTGCACGCAGGCGCTCCTTTCGGCGGGGGCAGGCGAGGTGTGGATCCTCAGTATGGCCATCGGCATGGGAAGGCAGTAATGGCAGGCGGCGCAAATGGGGAAATTATAAAGCATATGAGAGGCTCTTTCGGCGTACACTGTTTTAAAGACAGGCCGGGAGAGCTTTTTTATGAAGAAAAAAGGAACTTCCGTTTTCTGCGGGACAATCCTCCTTTTGCTTTTTCCTTATCTTGTGACACTTTTTGCTTCGGGGAAAATTACCGTGGTTCCCCAGAAGCTTGCAAAGAGCGGGAAGATCATTCTTCAAACGGGATTATACGGAACGGGAGAAATCGATCTGGAAGAGTACGTCATCGGGACGGCAGCCTCGCAGATCCCCGGTAGCTTCGAAGGGGAGGCGGTCAAAGCGCAGATGATCCTTGCCAGGACCTATCTTTATAAAGCCATGGGCGGCCGGGATCGGATCGATGGGAGCGAGCTTTACTGTACTTATCTGGATACGGCAGGGCGTAAGCAGGCCTGGGGAGAACAGTATGAGGAATATGAGCAGAAATTTGAATCGGCAGCAATGGAAACGGCCGGAATGGTGATCCTCTGTGACGGAGAGCTCACAGATGCCATGTTTCACCGGGCCAGCGCCGGAGCTACCCGGGACGGAGGAGAAGCCCGCCCTTATATGAAAAGCGTGGACAGCAGCCGGGATATGGAAATGGAAGATTTTGTCGCAATCCGGGAGTTTACACCGGAGGAGGCAGCAGCAGCCATTAAAAAGATCCGCGGACGGGACATCACTGCTTCCGATGCGGCCGGAATTCAGATCATTTCCAGGGACAGCGCCGGATATGTGACCGGTGTTCTTGTGGAGGCGGAGGAATACACCGGTGACGAGATCGCGGCCGCTTTGGAGCTTCCTTCTCCGGCATTTTCTGTTTCGAAAACAGAGAAGGGGTTAAAATTTGTGACAAAGGGTTCCGGTCACGGTTACGGTCTCAGCCAGTGGGGAGCGAACAGGCTGGCGGAGGAGGGAAAGGACGCCGTTACTATTTTAAACACATATTTTCAAAATATTTCAGTGGAAAAAATGAAGCTAACAGAAGGACAGCCAGAAATGTCCAGTTAATTTTTGAATAGGACGCGGTAATCGGGCAAGACTAATACCGAGGTGATTATCGTGAAAAAGAAGCAAGGATTGCTGGTCATGCTGCTGGGGTGTCTTGTTACCGTGAGCGCCGTCGCCGGAATTATCGTATGGCAGGGAGCGGGTAAGAAGGATGAGGAGAGCCGTCAATATGTGGAATCTGACGGTTCTTCAGAGAAGCTCTTATGGAATGACGAGGAAACAACAGGTACAAAGGAAGAGACAGAAACGAAGACACAGGAAACAGAGGAAGCACAGGCGCGCGGGGAAACGGGCGCGAAGAGAGAGGCAGAGGGCCCGTCTCAGGGCTCCGGGGTGACAGAAACTAAGCTTCATGGGGAAGCCGGGACTGATGCGGAAGAACCAGGAGGCGAAAACGAAACCGAAACCGCCGGCCGGGAAGCTGCGGCAGGCGGAGTCCATGCGGTCAGCTTTGATGCAGCGGATAAGCTGATCTGGCCGGTGGAGGGAAATATTGTGCTGGATTATTCCATGGACAGAACCGTTTATTTCCCGACTCTGGATCTGTATAAGTGTAATCCTGCTGTCCTGATCCAGGGGGAAGCGGGCACACCGGTGAAGGCGGCTGCCGATGGAGTTGTAAAGGCGGTCGGGGAAAATGAAGAACTGGGAAACTACGTGACCATGGATCTGGGAAACGGCTATGAGCTCACTTACGGACAGCTTTCCGAAGAGACACCGGAGCCCGGCGACTTTGTAGAGGCGGGAGCATATGTGGGAAGTCTGGCGGAACCCACTAAATATTATGTGGTGGAAGGCACAAATCTGTATTTTCAGATGACAAAGGACGGCGAACCCGTTGACCCGGTAGACTTTATGGAGTAGCAAGACAGTGCGAAAGGAAAAGGAGAACCGTGACCCTCCCTTGGCGGAGGGCAGTGTTCTCCTTTTGACTTTTTTGTGTTATACTATTGGTGTAAAACAAAAGATGCCGGTATCCGAGCAAAAATCCGGGAGGAAGCTATGGCCAGAAAAAGTACGAGAAATACAAGAGGGAAAATTGTAAATGCAGCGTGGAAGCTTTTTTATGAGCAGGGCTATGAGGATACGACCGTGGAGGAGATCATCGAGCTTTCCCAGACCTCCAAAGGCTCCTTTTATCACTATTTTGACGGAAAGGATGCGCTCCTCAGTACCCTGAGTACCTTGTTTGATGAGAAATATGAGGAGCTTCAGGAAAATTTCCCGGAAGGGATGACGGCCATGGACAAGCTCTTATTTCTCAACGAAGAGCTTTTCGGGATGATCGAAAACAGCATTTCCATGGAGCTTTTATCAAGGCTTCTTTCCACCCAGCTCACCACCAACGGGGAGAAGCATCTGCTGGATCACAGCCGCACCTATTACCGCCTCCTCCGGAAGATCATTGTAGAGGGTCAGGAGAAGGGGGAACTGGGAAAGACCTTAAGCGCCGGGGAGATGGTCAAGCTGTATGCTCTCTGTGAGCGGGCTCTGATGTATGACTGGTGCCTTTGCGGCGGGGAATACTCCCTGAAGCAGTACGGAATGCGGACCATGCCGACTTTTTTAAGTGGATTTTTAAAATAATTCTAATAAAAGAATGAAAGTCGTACAGCCTATTTTCCTTTATTTTAATGGGTAAACAGGCTTTTTATTATAATATAGTACAGGATAAAGTCTATACTTAGTTCTCTATTGCGTTCTGAAAATGAACGTGTTATACTGTAGCCGTTTCCGGTTGCCGGGACAGATTCGGGAGGCTGGCGGAAATGGAAAAAGACGCAAGAGAGAGGATGGAAGGTATGGAAAAGGTATGTATTTTGATCTCAATTATCCTGTATCTGGCAGGGATGCTGTATATCGGTTTTTATTCCAACAGGAAAGGCAGCGGCAGCTCCGCCGGTGATTTTTATCTGGGCGGCCGGAAGCTGGGGCCTCTGGTGACGGCCATGAGCGCTGAGGCGTCCGACATGAGCAGCTGGCTTTTGATGGGACTGCCGGGTGTGGCGTATCTGACCGGGATCGCGGATGCCGGATGGACAGCCATAGGACTGGCCCTCGGCACTTATCTCAACTGGCTGGTCGTCTCGAAGCGGCTGCGCCGGTATTCGGTCCGGACAAATTCCATTACGATCCCGGATTTCTTTTCCCGCCGTTACAGGGATCATAAGAATGTACTGGCCTGCATTGCAGCCGTTGTGATTTTGATTTTCTTTGTTCCCTACACCGCGTCAGGCTTTAAAGCCATCGGAACGCTGTTCAACAGTCTTTTCGGAATTGATTATCACGCGGCAATGCTCATCGGTGCGGCTGTCGTGGTGGGATATACCGTGATGGGCGGCTTCATGGCGGTATCCACCACTGATCTGATCCAGAGCATTGTTATGACTGTTGCGATGCTGGTGATCGTATTCTTCGGCGTACAGTACGCCGGGGGCTGGGGAGCGGTGGCCGATAATGCCAAAAATATGGCCGGTTATCTGAGCATGACTCACCTTCACAATGCAGCGGACAATACGGCAGCTTCCTATGGGCCGCTTACCATTGCCTCCACCCTCGCCTGGGGCCTTGGATATTTTGGTATGCCTCATATCCTTCTGAGATTTATGGCGATCCGTGATGAGAAGGAATTAAAGCTCTCCCGCCGCATCGGCACGGTCTGGGTGGTGATCTCCATGTTTGTGGCCATTCTGATCGGAATCATCGGGAATGCCGTATCAGCTGCCGGGCGTGTTCCGGTTCTGGAAAGCAGCTCGGAGGCGGAGACCATTGTCATTAAGCTTTCGGATATTCTGAGTACGAACGGGGTTCTTTTTGCTTTGCTGGCCGGTATCATCATGGCCGGGATTCTGGCCTGCACCATGTCTACGGCAGACTCTCAGCTTCTGGCGGCGGCCTCCAGCGTGTCCCAGAACCTGATGCAGGATTTCCTGAAAATCAAAATAAGCGCCCGGGCCTCCATGCGGGCAGCCCGGCTGACCGTTATGGCCATTGCCCTGGTGGGGGTCGTGCTGGCCTGGAATCCTGACAGCTCTGTGTTTATGATCGTGTCCTTTGCATGGGCGGGCTTCGGAGCCGCTTTTGGCCCGGTGATGCTCTTTGCCCTGTTCTGGAAGCGGAGCAACCGGTGCGGTGCATTGGCCGGAATGGTGACCGGCGGTGTCGTGGTATTCGTGTGGAAATTCCTGGTTCGTCCTCTGGGCGGCGCCTGGAACATTTACGAGCTGCTTCCCGCGTTCCTTGCGGCGTCTTTGGCGATCGTTGTCGTTTCGCTTCTGACAAAAGCGCCGTCAGAGGAGATCACCAGAGAATTTGAAGAAGTGAAAAACATGTAAAAGAGTCAGATCATATTGCTGTTATGGTAGCGGCTGTCGTCCGTCACATCCTCACCGAACCAGTCGGGGGGAGTGAAGGCGAGGGCCGCTTCTTCTGTGGGAAACTCCACCTCTGCCATGATGAGCCCCTCCGGTGAGGAAAATACATCCAGCTCGATGGTGAGAGCGTCTTGGGGAATGCAGTACCGTTTCTTGGTGATGGTGCGTCCGTCGGCTTTTGCTTTCAGATGAAGGTAAGCCTCCCGGTTCAGGGGAAGGTTGTATTCCTCACGCACCATGAGGCCCCGGCCTTTATAGGTCATGTAGTAGTCCTCGTTCTGACGGCGGACACGGACCACCGGGTCTGTGCAGAGGTAGGCCTGTTCGATGAGGAGACAGGGATAGGTCTCCAGGTTCTCCGGCAGGGCTTTTATGAGGAATTTTCGTTCGATTTCCATAGGGCGGATCCTTTCTTTATCGTTATTTTATAGTTATTCTACCACATTTCTCTTTTATAAACAGAGAAAATTATGCTATACTTTTCATAAGTGTGTGCTGTGAGAATAAAAATGAGGAGGAGATCGTTATGAGTAAGGTATATGTCTGTATGGCACAGGGACTGGAAGAGGTGGAGTGCCTGGCGGTTGTAGATATTTTAAAGCGCGGAGGCGTGGAGGTGGAGCTGGTTTCCATGGGAGAGGAGCTTCTTGTGACAGGCTCCCACAATATCAGGATCCAGGCGGACAGCCTTTGGTCAAAGGATGCCTGTGATGCCTGTGATGCCATTTTCCTGCCCGGCGGAATGCCCGGAACAGCTCACCTTTCCGAGCATGAAGAGCTGGGAGAGATGATCTGCAAATTCCACAGGGAGGGAAAGCTTCTGGCGGCAATCTGTGCGGCACCGAGTGTCCTCGGAAAATATCATTGCCTGGAGGGGAAAAAGGCCACCTGCTATCCTGGCTGGGAGGACAAGCTTCTGGGAGCGGAGCATGTGCGTGACGGGGTCGTGCGTGACGGTATGGTGATCACCGGCCGCGGACTTGGCTTTGCCATTGACGAGGGACTGGAACTCGTTGCGGCCCTTGTTGACCGGGATACCGCAGAGCAGGTCAAGGCCGCCATTCAGCATCCGGAAGGATGAGAAAAGCAGGAGAATGACCGCTTTTGGCCGGAAATCGGCGCTTTTTCGGGCTTGTAATTAAGAAACAGATATGCTATAATTACAATTTGCCGGACTATAAGCAGGAGAATGACCGCCGGCTGGCGATACCATTATCATATAATAAGTAGGAGGAATACACGAACAATGAGTGTACAGGTAGAGAATTTAGAAAAGAACATGGCAAAGCTGACAATCGAAGTACCGGCTGAAGAGGTTACAAAAGCGATTCAGGGAGCATACCAGAAGAATAAAAACAAGTTCAACGTTCCCGGCTTCCGTAAGGGCAAGGTGCCCCAGAAGATGATCGAGAAGATGTACGGCGCAGGTATTTTTTATGAGGATGCCGTAAATGCCATGCTTCCCGGCGCATATGAGAAGGCATGCGAGGAGAGCGGACTGGAGATCGTTTCCCAGCCTGAGATCGATGTGACTCAGATCGAAGCCGGAAAGCCCATGATCTTTACTGCAACAGTAGCAGTGAAGCCTGAGGTTACCCTTGGCCAGTATAAGGGTCTGGAGGTAGCAAAGCAGGAGGTTATCGTGACAGACGATGACGTGATGGATGAGATCAAAAAAGAGCAGGAGAAGAACGCTGCCGTTGTGACCGTAGAGGGACGCCCGGTAGAGAAGGATGATACTGCAGTCATCGACTTCGAGGGCTTCTGCGACGGAGAGGCATTTGAGGGCGGCAAGGGCACCGATTTCCCTCTGGTTATCGGTTCCGGCCAGTTTATTCCCGGCTTTGAGGATCAGCTGATCGGCAAGAATGTGGGTGACGAGGTTGAGGTGAACGTAACCTTCCCTACCCCTTATCAGGCAAAGGAGCTGGAAGGCAAGGATGCCATGTTCAAGGTGACCATCAAGGAACTGAAGACAAAAGAGCTGCCTGAGATCGATGATGAGTTTGCAAGCGAGGTATCTGAGTTCGATACTCTTGAGGAGTACAAGAAGGAAGTAGCAGATAAGCTGAAGGAGCGCCTTGAGGCAGATGCCAAGAGAAAGAAAGAGGATGAGGCTGTCAATAAGGCAGTGGAGAATGCTTCCATGGAGATTCCGGAGGCTATGATTAAGACTCAGGCATCCAATATGGTCAATGAGTTTGCTCAGAGAATGCAGGGCCAGGGCCTTACCATGGAGCAGTACATGCAGTTTACCGGTACCACCAGAGAACAGATGATGGAGCAGATGATGGATCAGGCCAAGAAGAGGATCCAGGTTCGTCTGACCCTTGAGGCTGTTGCCAAGGCTGAGGATATCCAGGTGTCCGATGAGGAGCTGGATAAGGAAGTGGAAGAAATGGCAAAGGCTTACCAGATGGAGGCCGAGCAGCTGAAGAAATTCCTGGGAGATGCTGAGAAGGAGCAGATGAAGACGGATCTGGCTGTTCAGAAGGCTGTTGATCTGCTCGTTGCGGAAGCAAAAGAGGTTTAATTTTAAACAGGAGGTATCTTAAATGAGTTTAGTTCCTTATGTTATAGAGTCGACCAGCAGGGGGGAACGGTCTTACGATATCTATTCCAGACTTTTGAAGGAAAGGATCATTTTCCTTGGAGAAGAGGTCAATGAAGTGACGGCCAGCCTGGTGGTTGCCCAGCTTTTATTCCTGGAATCGGAAGATCCCAATAAAGACATTCAGATGTACATCAACAGCCCGGGCGGAGTCGTAACAGCGGGTATGGCAATTTACGATACCATGCATTATATCAAATGTGACGTGTCCACCATCTGTATCGGCATGGCAGCCAGCATGGGGGCATTCCTTCTGGCGGGCGGCACTAAGGGTAAGAGAATGGCCCTTCCCAACGCCGAGATCATGATCCATCAGCCCTCCGGCGGAGCTCAGGGCCAGGCCAGCGATATCAAGATTGTTGCCGACAAGATCCTTGCCACCAGAAAGAAGTTAAACGAGCTGCTGGCACAGAATACGGGTCAGCCCCTCGATGTCATTGAGGTGGATACTGAGCGCGACCATTATATGAGTGCGGCAGAGGCCATGGAATACGGCATCATTGACCAGGTCATTGAAAGCCGTCAGAGGTAAGGACATGGCAGGAAAATTCGACGTTCGCTGCTCTTTCTGCGGTAAGAGTCAGGAACAGGTGAAAAAGCTGATCGCGGGCGGAAAGGATATCTACATCTGTGATGAATGTGTAGAGCTTTGCGCCGAGCTGATTGCGGAGGAAACCGCAAAGGACAGAGCAGAAAAGACGACGGGGATCAATCTGTTAAAGCCCAGGGAGATCAAGACTTTTCTGGATGAATATGTCATTGGCCAGGAAAGGGCAAAAAAGGTCCTTTCCGTGGCTGTTTACAACCATTATAAGAGGATCACGGCGCCTTCCGATTCGGATGTGGAGGTGCAGAAGAGCAACATCCTGCTTCTGGGGCCCACCGGCTCTGGAAAGACCTTCCTTGCCCAGACGCTGGCGAGGATCCTCAACGTACCCTTTGCCATTGCAGATGCGACTGCCCTCACCGAGGCCGGATATGTGGGCGAGGATGTGGAGAATATTCTGTTAAAGATCATTCAGGCAGCGGATTATGACATCAGCAGGGCGGAGTACGGCATCATTTATATTGATGAGATCGACAAGATCACCAAGAAGTCGGAAAATGTCTCCATTACCAGAGACGTGTCCGGCGAGGGGGTACAGCAGGCCCTTTTGAAGATCCTGGAGGGCACTGTGGCCAGTGTTCCGCCTCAGGGCGGCAGAAAACATCCTCATCAGGAGATGTATCAGATCGATACAACCAATATCCTGTTTATCTGCGGAGGTGCTTTTGACGGGCTGGAGCAGATGATCGAGAGCAGACTGGGAGCAGGCTCCATCGGGTTTGAAAACAGCCTGAAGGATGCAAGCAAGCGGGATGTAAGCGAGCTTTTGGCTCAGGTAATGCCTCAGGATCTGATCAAGTTTGGCCTGATCCCTGAGTTCATCGGCCGTGTGCCCATGGTGGAATCTCTGGAGCTTCTGGATAAGGATGCGCTGATCCGCATTCTGACGGAGCCGAAGAATGCCATCGTAAAGCAGTATAAACGGCTTTTCGATCTGGACGGCGTGGAGCTGGAGTTTTCTCCGGAAGCGCTGGAAGCCATTGCCGGGCAGGCTGTTGAGCGCAAGATCGGCGCCAGAGGACTGCGGGCGATCATGGAAAAGATCATGACTGATATTATGTATGAGATTCCTTCCGATGAAACCATCGGCAGATGTCTCATTACAAAAGATGTAGTGGAAGGCAAGGCGGAACCGCAGCTCACTTACCGGAATACCGAGGTGAAAAAGCGGGGAGGCGAAACAGCCTGAATGTTGGGGGGCCGTAAAGAAATTTGCGGCGCCCCATATGTTGCTGTGAAGGAGGAAACGACATGACCATACCTGCAATCGCATTGCGCGGACTCTGTGTGCTGCCGAAAATGGTGGTACATTTTGATGTCAGCAGGAAAAAGTCGATAATGGCATTGGAAAAGGCGATGGTGAAGGACCAGAAGATCTTTCTTGTGGCTCAGAAATCCGTGCAGGAGGAGGATCCCGATGAGGAGGATCTTTATTCCATGGGCACCGTCGGTACGATCAAGCAGATCATGAAACTGCCCGGAGGCCTGGTAAGGGTTGTGGCTGAAGGACTTCTCCGCGCACGCCTCTGTTCCCTTGAGGATGAGGACGGGTATCTTCAGGCAGAGATCGAGCCCTGCCCTACGGAGCCTCTTGAGGGGGCGGACGATGCCACCAGAGAAGCCATGTGCCGGATCTTAAGGGAGCATGTGGAGGCGTATGCGCTGGCAAATCCCTCCCTTTCCAGGGATGTGGCCGCTGCCATTCTGGAGACGGGAACCCTGGAGGAGCTGCTGGATGAAATCTCCATCAACATTCCTTTCAGCCTGGAAAACAAGCAGCAGCTTGTGGAGACGACTTCTCTGGCGGAGCGGTATGTGCTGATCGAAAAGATACTGGGCACCGAGGTGGAAGTGTGCCGCATCAAGCAGGAATTTCAGGAAAAGGTCAAGGAGCGCATTGACCAGAACCAGAAGGAATACATTCTCCGGGAGCAGATGAAGCTCATCCGTGAGGAATTGGGAGAGGATACCATTCAGGCGGATGCGGCCCGGTTTGAAGAAGAACTTGCCGGTCTTAAGGCCGACAAAGCGGTGAAGGAAAAGATTGAAAAAGAGATCGGCCGGTACAGAACCATGCCCATGGGCAGCCAGGAGGCCTATGTGAGCCGAAATTATATTGAGCAGCTTTTGGAGCTTCCCTGGAATAAGATGTCCAGAGACAATAAGGATCTGGCAAAGGCGGAGGCTGTGCTGGAGGAGGATCATTACGGCCTTGAGAAGGTGAAGGAGCGCATTATGGAATTTCTTGCAGTGCGGGCCCTCACCGGAAAAGGGGAGAGCCCCATCGTATGTCTGGTAGGACCTCCGGGAACGGGAAAGACCTCCATTGCAAAGTCCATTGCCCGCGCCCTTAATAAGAAATATGTCCGCATCTGCCTCGGTGGTGTGCGGGATGAGGCGGAGATCCGCGGCCACCGGAGAACTTATATCGGCGCCATGCCGGGAAGAATCGCGGCGGCTTTAAAACAGGCAGGAACCTCCAATCCGCTGATGCTTCTCGATGAGGTGGACAAGCTGGGAAGCGATTATAAGGGAGATCCCTCCGCAGCCCTTCTGGAGATCCTGGACAGCGCCCAGAATGACAAATTCCGGGATCATTTCATTGAACTTCCCCTGGATCTGTCCCATGTGCTCTTCATTGCCACGGCCAATACCACCGATACGATTCCCCGTCCGCTTCTGGACAGAATGGAGATCATCGAGGTCAGCAGCTATACAGAGAATGAAAAGTATCACATTGCGGAAAAATATCTGGTGGTAAAGCAGAGAAAGAAGAATGGACTTACAGAGGAACAGTTTGCTGTTTCGGAGAAGGCTCTTCGGAAGATCATCCACAGTTACACCAGAGAGGCAGGAGTCCGGGAACTGGAGAGGAAGATCGGACAGCTTTGCAGGAAGGCTGCCAGAGAACTTTTGACCGGAAAAAAGAAACAGGTGAGGATCACCGAGGGGAATCTGGAGAAATACCTGGGACGGGAGCTTTGGCGTACAGAGAAAGCAGCTTCTGAGGACGCAGTGGGAATTGTCCGCGGACTGGCCTGGACCAGCGTCGGAGGGGATACCCTGGAGGTGGAGGTGAACCTGATGCCAGGCAGCGGAAAACTGCAGCTGACGGGGCAGATGGGTGATGTTATGAAGGAATCGGCCGAGACGGCTCTGTCCTATGTCCGGTCTGTGAGCCCGGATTTTCAGGTGGACAGTGCTGTCTATGAGAAAAACGACATCCATGTACATATTCCCGAGGGGGCTGTGCCCAAGGATGGTCCTTCCGCCGGTGTTACCATGGCGACGGCCATCATGTCCGCAGTCACAGGAAAGAAGGTAAAGGCCGATCTGGCTATGACCGGAGAAGTGACTCTGCGGGGACGGGTGCTGCCCATCGGAGGTCTCAAGGAGAAGCTTCTGGCGGCAAAGATGGCTGATATCCACACGGTCCTTGTGCCGGTGCCCAACGAGCCTAATGTCATGGAGCTTTCCAGAGAGATCGTGTCCGGTATGGACATCAAATATGTGGGAACTATGGACGAGGTGCTTAAGGAGGCCCTGATTTGATTATAAAAACTGTAAATCTGGAAACCGTCTGCGGCGTTACAAGCAGGCTGCCGGAGAATGACAAGCCGGAGATCGCCTTTGCGGGAAAATCCAACGTGGGGAAATCCTCTCTCATCAATGCACTGATGAACCGGAAAGCCTACGCCCGTACCTCGACCCAGCCGGGAAAGACGCAGACCATCAATTTCTATAATATCAACGATGCCCTCTATTATGTGGATCTGCCCGGCTACGGCTATGCAAAGGTATCCCAGACCGAAAAGGAAAAATGGGGACGGATGATCGAAAATTATCTGCGCCGTTCAAAGCAGCTTCGGTGTGTGTTTCTGCTGGTGGACATCCGCCACGAGCCTTCTGCCAATGACAGACAGATGTACGAATGGATCGTTCACAATGGCTACAAGCCGGTGATCATTGCCACAAAACTGGACAAGATCAAGCGGAGCCAGGAGGCAAAACAGCTGAAGCTGGTGCGCACAGGGCTTGAGATCGGAAACGATGTGACGGTGATCCCGTTCTCGGCGGAGACAAAGCAGGGCCGGGAGGAGATCTGGGCGCTGATCGAGCAGCTGACGGAGTGTGAGAAAGGGTAAAAGGATATGTCACAGAGAAAGGCCGGGCCATAGATCCTGAGGGATCAGGCGCGGCCTTTCTGTTCTGAGGAGTCAGTCCGGCAGGGAACGGTCTTTAAATCAGGAAGAAAAAACGCCTCTGGAAAAGGAAAAATTGTTGGAAAACAGTTGCTCCGGGTGTTTCTATGTGATACGCTGAATAAGAGGGCTTGGATTCTTTTCAGGGCTTATGCCCGTTATTATCGTTCTTAAAGGAGCGCAGGTCAATGAAAGACGAGTGGCGTGACGTGGGAAATAATATCCGCAATATTATACAGGATGCGGTCAATTCCCAGGATTATAAAAAACTGAATCAGACGATCCGGGACACCATCGACAGTGCCCTGGAAGGAGCAGCCAGAGGTATTCGGAGAGGTGCTTCCTGGGCGGGAAGCGGCTGTAACGGCCATCACGACTACGGCGCACAGGATAATTGCACAGGAAGTCCCCGCTATGGGGAAGGCTCCGGGGCTGCTTCAGAAAGGAGTATCCGGCCGGCGGACAGAAATGTATTTGCCCTTCAGCGGACCGGAAGGACAAAGGCCGGAGGCTGGGCATTATCGATCATCGGAGGAGTTCTGGGAGTTGGGACAGGAGTTGCCCTGGCGGCAGTCAGCCTGACAGCGCTGGCAGCCGGAGAGGTGCTTGGTCTTACCATTGCCAGAGGCATTCTGCTTCCCTGCTTTATCGGGGGAATCGTCATGGCACTGATCGGCTCCAGAAAGCGTTCTCTGGTGAAGCGGTTTCGCAGCTACATATCGGCTTTCGGAGGAAGAACTTATTGCGAGATCAAGGAGCTTGCAAAGAAGGTAGATAAGAGCCGGGGGTACGTGGTCAAGGATGTCAGGCGGATGATCGGACTGGGCTGGTTCGCCCAGGGGCATCTGGATGACGGGGAGACCTGCCTGATCGCCGACGATGCCACCTATGCGCAGTACCGGGCGACCATGCGGCAGGCGGAGATCCGCAAGGCGGAAGAGAATCAGCCGGCTGAAGCGGAAAACGGAAGGAAGCTGTCCCCGGAGGCAGAGGAAGTTCTCAGGACGGGAAAGGCGTATGTGGAAAAAATCCGGGCCTGCAACGATGCAATCCCCGGTGAAGAAATATCGGAGAAAATCTCCCGGATGGAGCTTGTCATCGGAAAAATTTTTGACCGGGCGGAACGCCATCCGGAGAATATTGACGATTTGAGAAAGCTGATGGAATATTATCTTCCGACAACGGTGAAGCTTCTGGAGGCCTATGAAGAGCTTTCCAGGCAGCCGGTTCAGGGAGAAAATATAAAAAGCTCCCAAAGGGAGATCGAGGATACACTGGATACACTCAACGAGGCTTTTGAGCGGCTGTTCGACAGCATGTTCCAGGATACAGCCTGGGATGTGTCCACAGATATATCCGTATTGAAAACGATGCTGGCCCAGGAGGGACTGGCGGAAGACGGCTTAAAAAGAAAATAGATAAAAGCAGAGGAAAGGATGGACGGCAGTTATGGAAAAGGATCTGGATTTGATGGAAAAGACACCCACATTGACATTGACCCCTTTTGCGGAGGAGAAAAAGGAGCCTCTGACAGTGACACAGACTCCGGAGGAGACCCAGTTGGATGATAGTATGCTCTCGGAGGAAGAAAAAAAGATGGTGGAGGCTTTTGCGGGACAGATCGATCTGTCTGATTCTGCAGCGGTCCTTCAGTACGGTGCGGGAGCACAAAAGAAAATGGCTGATTTTTCTGAAACGGCTCTCGACAATGTGAAGACAAAGGACCTGGGTGAGGTGGGAACTCTTCTTTCTGACGTGGTGACGGAGCTGAAGAGCTTTGATGCGGAGGAGGAAAAGGGCTTTCTCGGATTTTTCAAAAAATCCTCCAACAAACTGACCGCCATGAAGGCAAAATATGCCAAGGCAGAGGTCAATGTGGACCGGATCTGCCAGGTGCTGGAGGGGCATCAGGTTCAGTTATTAAAGGATGCGGCCATGCTGGACAAAATGTACGAGCTGAATCTGACTTATTTTAAAGAACTTACCATGTATATCCTGGCCGGAAAGAAAAAGCTTAAGAAGGTCCAGACGGAAGAGCTTCCTGCTCTTCTTGCCAGGGCGGAAAAAAGCAGTCTTCCGGAGGACGCCCAGGCGGCCAGGGATCTGGATGCCCGGTGCAAGCGGTTTGAGAAAAAGCTGCACGACCTGGAACTGACAAGAATGATCTCCATGCAGACAGCGCCTCAGATCCGTCTTGTACAGGATAACGATACGGTTATGGTGGAAAAGATCCAGTCAACCATTGTCAATACCGTACCCCTGTGGAAGAATCAGATGGTGCTTGCTCTGGGAGCCGCCCATTCGGCACAGGCGGCAGAAGCTCAGAAAAAGGTGTCTGATATGACAAATGAGCTTCTGATGAAGAATGCAGCAGCCCTCAAGACCGTATCTGCTGAGGTGGCAAGGGAGTCAGAACGGGGCGTTGTGGATATGGAGACGATCCGTTCCACCAATGAGACCCTGATCTCCACCCTGGACGAGGTCCTGCAGATCCAGGCGGAGGGACGGCAGAAGCGGGCAGAGGCAGAGGTCGAGATGAAGCGCCTGGAGAACGATTTAAAGACGAAGCTTCTTGAAATTGCAAGCCGATAGGAGTGCAGGAGGGCTTTATGAAGAATAGATACCGGATTCCTGTGGCATTGATGGGAATTATGATGATATTCTTATGTTCTTCCTGTGCAAATAAGCATGATATGGAAAGAGAAGCTTCTTCTGCAGCCTTGCCAAAGAAAGAAACATCGACCGAAGAGCCGGAGAATGAAGAAGGAAAGATCCGTGTCGGATTTATTTCAAAAAGCACAGCAGATCCGTTTTTTCAGGAAATGAATCAGTATGCAGAGGAGACTCTGGACGGATTGCAGGCGGATGGACGGATCACTTCCTGGACAGGTATTCTGGATGGAGAAAACAATCCGGATGTTCAGAATCGGCTGGCAGGGAAATGCATTGAGGAGAGGTGTGATTATGTCTTCATTGTTCCGAGTGAACCGGAGGCGGCAGATCCTGCAGTTACACGGATGGCAGAGGCGGGGATCAAAGTGATCGTATTAAACGCAAAAACGGCCAGCACCGATGAGGCAGCCTGGGTCTACTGCGGTTCTTCAGAGAAAGAAGCCGGTAAGCTGGTGGGGCAGTTTGTCCTGGATCATTGTCCAGGGGCCGGAAGGTATCTCCATGTGAGCAGCGTTCTTGGAAGTACAGCTCATATTGATTTTTCCCAGGGGGTTATGCAGATTCTGGAGGCGCAGACGGAGCTGGAGCCTGTTTCGGAGGAGATCACAATGATGTCTCAGACAGAGGAGGATCAGGTGGTTTCGATCGTTCAGGCGGCTCTTGAGACGTATGGAGAAGAGCTTCGCGCGGTCATCTGCGATACGGATTCTATTTCGGCAGCCGCACAGAAAGCCTGTATTGAGGCCGGATCACCGGAGGTTCTGTGTATCGGCGTCGGAGGCAGCACAGAAGCCATTGACATGGTAAGACAGGGAAACATGAAGGCAACAGCTGCACCGGATGGAGCCGGACAGGTTAAAAAGGGAATCGAAAGTATGCTGGAGGATATAGGAAACTCTGATTCCGCGACAGGGAAGAATGGTTGTCGGGAATTTGACGTGGAATATCTGCTGGTGACAGGAGATTGAGGCCCGGTCTGAGAAACAAAATGAAGAGAGTTGGCGAACGGAGAGGATGCTGCGAAAGTGGATTTCTATATCTGCTGAGCAGCATCTCTCTTTTGTTAAACAGTATGGCAGAAACTTCATCAAATCTTAATAAGATGGCAGGTTTCTTTTTAAAGAGGATCTTGTTTATAATAGATTCCAGGGAGGGTGGAAGATGTACAACATTCTGATATGTGACGATGAGAGAGATATTGTAAATGCTTTGAAAATATATCTGACGGATCCGGACTACCGGATGTTTGAGGCATATACAGGCAGGGAGGCTCTGGAGATCGTGGCGCGGGAGGATATTCATCTGATCCTGATGGACATCATGATGCCTGAGATGGACGGGATCTCCGCCATGGTAAAGATCCGGGAAAGCTGCAATGTGCCGGTCATTCTCCTGACGGCCAAAAGCGAGGATATGGATAAAATCCTGGGACTGAATGCAGGGGCAGATGATTACATTACCAAGCCCTTCAATCCCATTGAGGTGGGGGCAAGGGTACGTTCCCAGCTGCGGAGGTATTTTAAGCTGGGCGGCGGGGAACTGAAGCCGGAGGTTCTTGTGAACGGCGGGATCGAAGTGAATGACAGGTCGAAACAGGTTGCTGTGGACGGGGTGACCGTTTCTCTGACCCCAAAGGAGTATGAAATCCTGAAGCTTCTTATGGAAAACCCGGGGAAGGTCTATTCTCCCAGAGAGATCTATCAGGAAGTCTGGAAGGAAAAGCCCTTTGGAAGCGAAAATACAGTAGCAGTACATATCCGCCACCTGAGAGAGAAACTGGAGATCAATCCTGCCGAACCGCGTTATCTGAAAGTAGTATTCGGGCAGGGCTATAAAATGGAGAAAGGGAGACAGCCATGAAGAAGTTTATCCGTACTATACCCGGAAAGGCGATCCTGTTCCTTGGCGTGATCGTATCGCTCTGCATTTTGGCAGGCTGCGTGCTGGGGGCGGACGCGATCGCCGATGCCGGCTTTTATGATTATCCGGAAGAAATGGTCATAAGCAGTCGGATGGAGGAAATGGTCCGTGAGGATATCAATTCCATAGCCTGGGAGATTTATGATTCAGGGGCAAACAGCAGACAGACCTATGAAAGTCCGGCCGACAGGACAAATCTTCGATACGGGGTTTATGATGAATCAGGCCGTTTTGTGGCACGGACCCGGGGAATCGACTGTTCACCCGATGATGCAGGCTGGGAGTATTGTTATTATTATCTTTTGTCGGGATCATCCGGGGAATTTATAATGTGGGACAGAATGCCGTCTGAGGAGGAGATTAAAAGCATCGGAATGGCGGAAACTGGCCCGGTCTATCGGATATGCGCCTCTCTGGACCGTGAATTGCCGGCGAAAGACATCTATGCACAGACGGTAAAGACGATAAAGCTGGGATACCGTTTCCGGTATGCCGTATATTTCATCGGCGCGGCAGCACTGCTCTTTACAGTTCTTTTCTTTGCCGCACTCATGTGTGTGTCCGGCAGAAGGCCGGGTACAGAGGAACTGATGCCAGGCCCGCTGGGCAGAGTTCCCTTCGATCTGCTGGCTGCAGCCGTATGTTTTACAGGGGTTCTGGGAGGGTGTGTGCAGGACTATTTCGGTTACAGAGGAATCGGCGGGGTTATTTGCTGCATTATTCTGTGGATCACATTTCTTTGCATTGCGGTGGGCTTTGCCATGAGCATTGCCGCGCGGATCAAGCAGCGGACGATTTTTACCAATACGGTGATCTGGCGCCTGGTCAGATGGCTCCGGGCTCTGCCCGGACGTGCAGGGCGCAGGCTTAAACCTGTCTGGCGAAAAATGAAAATCCTTGCCCGAGGGATTCCTATGATATGGAAGACAGCGCTGGTCCTTGCCGGGCTTTCCCTGTTGGAGCTTTTGATGATTGTCGCTGCCCGGGCTGATAAGTATCTCCTTTTCTGGGTGCTGGAAAAACTCATCCTGATTCCTGCAGTCCTGTTTGCGGCACTGCAGCTTCGGAAGCTGCAGGATGGGGGGAGGGCCCTGGCTGCCGGAAATCTCAGCTATCAGGTGGATACGGAAGGGATGTTCTGGGATTTCAGAGATCACGGAGAAAATCTGAACAGCATTGCAGAGGGAATGGCGCTTGCAGTGGAAGAAAAAATGAAAAGTGAGCGGATGAAGACAGAACTGATCACCAATGTTTCCCATGACATCAAGACACCCCTGACTTCTATTATCAATTACGCGAATCTGATTGGAAAGGAACCCTGCGAAAATGCCGCGGTTACAGAATATGCAGAGGTCCTTGTGCGCCAGTCGGAGCGGCTGAAGCGCCTCATTGAGGATCTGGTGGAGGCTTCCAAGGCAGCTACCGGAAATCTGGAGGTACTTCTGGCACCCTGCGAAGCGGAGATCTTTGTCACGCAGATTTCCGGAGAATACGAACAGAAGCTGAAGGCGGAGGGATTGGAGCTTGTCACGAGGCAGCCGGAGGAGTCTGTCCGGGTGATGGCTGACGGACGGAGGATGCTGAGGGTCTTTGACAATCTGATGAACAATATATGTAAATACAGCCAGCAGGGGACAAGAGTTTACCTGTCCCTGGAAAAAAGAAATGACCAGGCAGTGATCACATTCAAAAACATCTCAAAGGCAGCTCTGAACCTGAGCGCAGAGGAATTGATGGAACGGTTTGTCCGCGGAGATTCTTCCAGAAATACGGAGGGGAACGGTTTGGGACTTTCCATTGCAAAAAGTCTGACAGAGCTGCAGAACGGTACCATGGAGCTGGCCATTGACGGGGATCTGTTTAAGGCGACGCTTCGGTTTCCCATAGTCCGGTCAGAGGAGGAAGAGATCTTTGGCTGCAGATGATATTTGAAAACAGACAAAAAGAAGCAGACAGTGCCGGATATCCCGGTGTCCTGTCTGCTTTTCTGTCATAGGGACCGAAAAACGCTTATTCCTTCATCAGACTCTGCATGATCACGGAATAGAGCTTCTGGCTTTCCTTGTTCCAGCGTCCGCACATATGCTCCGCCTGTTCCTTGTCCGGCACGGAAATGTTGATTTCCAGAAGCTGGGCCTTTCCCTCGCGGATCGCGCAGTGAACGATGTAGTCCTGGTTGGTGGATTTATAATAATCGGAAACAAGACCGACCTCATCGCGGAGGCGCACCTTGTTTTCCTTCAGATATGTGTCAATATCTTCAATGATGGCGGGAGAGATCTTTTTTCCGAAAAAGGACAGGGTCTCTTCGCCTTCCCGGGTGATCTCATAGCGGGAACTGTTTCTGGTGGACTCCAGCTTGATCAGGTGAGATTCTCCCAGTTCCGACAAGGCCTGCTGGAGTGTGAAATAGGTGGTATATTCTTTGTCGAGAAAAAATTCAGAAATCTGGGAGCCGGCCAAAGGAAATTTTACCTGCTTCAGCATATATAAAATCATCAGTTTGTATAAAGTCAGCGGCTCGGACATCGGACATTCCCCCTAAAAACATTCCGACGTATCTGTCGGAACTAATCTTTCTTCATAATACCAAGTTTGACAGGCGAAATCAAGTTGTAAATTCTTTTGATTTGTGATACAATGACAAATACATTTAAAGTAATCGAGTATCTGAAATTCTCATTTGCCGTTTCACGGCAGCAGTCTTAAAAAATCCCGTGTGTTAGAATGATGAAAGAAGAGGAATATTTTATGAGGGAAAAGCTGGAAACCCTTTCTCTGGCGCAGCTGCGTCAGATCGCAAAGGATTTGGGAATCAAGAATATTACAGCGCAGAAAAAAGCAGATCTGATCAATAGTATTCTGGCTGTCAGTGAAGCCGGTTCCGGGAAGGAAGCTTCGGCAGAAGCATCGGCCTGCAGGGAGAGTTCAGCCAGCCAGGAGGCCCCGGTGCGTCAGGAGAACCCGGCCCTTCAGGAAAATCCGATACGCCAGGATTCTACGGCCCGTCAGGAAGCCCCGGTGCGTCAGGAAGCCCCGAGGAACATGCGGCCCCAGAGTACATTGGGAGACGCACCTTCCAGAAGGTATGGCACAGGAGCTTCTGCACCGTCCGGCCAGGAGCAGATGCAGAGACGATATGCGGTGAGAAATGCAGCGCCTGCAGGACAGGAAAATGTTCAGAGAAGATATGGAGCGGGGACTTCCCCGGCAGCCGGGCAGGACATGCCCCAGGCTGCTCCGGCCAGAACTCAGTCCTTTGCGCCGAATATCAATCCGGAGGAGCTGCAGAATCTGGACAGTGGGATCCCTGCCCATGGCATTCTGGAGGTTATGCCGGACGGCTTTGGATTTATCCGCTGTGAAAATTATATGCCGGGAGACAATGATGTGTATGTGTCACCTTCTCAGATCCGCCGGTTCAATTTAAAAACCGGAGATATTGTCACCGGAAGCAAGAGAGTAAAGACGACAGCCGAGAAATTTGCTGCTCTTTTGTATGTGTCAAAAATCAATGGCCTTCCTCTCGAGATTGCGGAGAAGCGTCCCAATTTTGAGGACCTGACTCCGATCTTTCCGGAGGAACGGATTCATCTGGAGATGCCCGGGGGAAGCGTTGCCATGAGGATCGTTGATCTTTTGTCCCCCATCGGAAAGGGACAGAGAGGAATGATCGCTTCGCAGCCAAAGGCCGGCAAGACCACGCTCCTCAAAGAGGTGGCAAAGGCTGTTACCAGAAATCACAGGGATATGCACCTGATCGTCCTCCTGATCGATGAGCGTCCGGAGGAGGTTACCGATATCAAGGAGTCCATTGAAGGCCCCAATGTGGAAGTGATCTATTCCACCTTCGATGAGCTTCCCGAGCATCATAAGCGGGTATCTGAGATGGTACTGGAGCGGGCCAAGCGTCTGGTGGAGCACGGACGTGACGTGATGATCCTTCTGGACAGCATTACCAGACTGGCCAGAGCCTACAACCTGACGGTTTCTCCCAGCGGAAGAACCCTTTCCGGCGGTCTCGATCCGGCTGCTCTTTATATGCCCAAGCGGTTTTTCGGCGCAGCCCGCAATATGAGAGAGGGCGGCAGCCTGACGATCCTTGCGACGGCGCTGGTGGAGACGGGAAGCCGCATGGATGATGTGGTTTTTGAGGAGTTCAAGGGCACCGGAAATATGGAGCTGATGCTGAATCGGAAGCTGTCGGAAAAACGGATCTTCCCCGCCATTGATATTATGAAATCGGGGACCAGGCGGGATGATCTGCTCCTGACTCCCGAGGAGCAGGCGGCTGTGGAGATCGTGCGAAAAGCGATCGGAGGCTTAAAGTCGGAGGAGGCCGTGGAGCGGGTGCTGGATCTGTTCCGACACACCAAGAGCAACCGGGAGTTCATGGCAATGGCCGGCAAGCTTAGGATGTAAAGCTTACGAAAAGGAAGAAAATCCTGTAAATACGCTAAATTTCTTCAAAACAAAGAAAAATGCTTGCATTAAAAGAAACCCTATGTTATAATGAAACTCGCTGTTTTAGTGCGAGAATAGGCGCATAGGCGTCAGAGGATAGAAATCGTCGTAAGAGAGGTGAATAGCATGAGAGAAGGTATCCATCCTGAATATCATCAGGCAAAGGTTGTGTGCAACTGTGGCAACGAGTTCGTGACCGGCTCCACCAAAGGAGACATCCACGTAGAAATTTGTTCCAAGTGCCATCCGTTCTACACCGGTCAGCAGAAGGCTGCATCCGCAAGAGGACGTATTGAGAAGTTTAACCGTAAGTATGGTGTAAACGCAGCAAAATAGGCATTGCACAAAGATGAGGTTGAGATTTCGGTCATTTGGAATCTCAACCTTTTTAGCATACAGAGAGGGGAACTGCCGGATGAAATCATCAGGGATCGGCGGTCAGGCTGTCATCGAAGGGGTCATGATGCAGAATCAGGATCAGTACGCTGTGGCAGTCAGGAAGCCGGACGGAGAAATTGAGGTGGCCAAGGACACCTGGCAGAGCTTTACAAAAAAGCATAAGGCACTAAATATTCCTTTTGTCAGAGGAATTTTTAATTTTGTGGATTCCATGCGGCTGGGCATGAGGATTTTAACCTTTTCCGCCAGCTTTTATGAGGAAGAGGAGCAGGAAAAAGACGAAAAGGCAGAAAAAAAAGAAAGCGTGATCATGAGCATCACCATGGTGGTGGCCGTGATTCTGGCTCTCGGGATATTTTTTGTGCTTCCCATGTTTTTGTCGGGGCTGTTCCGGAGCTTTGTAAGCTCCAGGGCGCTGATGGGATTTATTGAGGGATTGATCCGATTGGCTATTTTCATCGGATACGTGCTTTTGATCTCACTGATGAAGGATATCCGCCGGGTATTCATGTATCACGGGGCAGAGCATAAGTGCATCAACTGTGTGGAGCACGGACTGGATCTGACAGTGGAAAATGTCAGGAAGAGCTCCAAGCAGCATAAGCGCTGCGGAACCAGCTTCCTTCTGTTTGTGGTGTTTGTGAGCATTCTGTTCTCCATGGTGATACAGATCGATACCGTATGGCTGAAGGCTCTTCTCCGGATCCTTCTGATTCCCGTCATTGCGGGTATTTCCTATGAGATCCTGAAGCTGGCCGGGCGAAGCGACAACTGGCTGATCAATCTCATCAGCAAGCCGGGACTCCTGCTTCAGCGGCTGACCACCAGAGAGCCGGAAGACGATATGATTGAGGTGGCGATCTGCTCGGTGGAGGCAGTTTTTGACTGGAGAAAGTATGAAGCAGAAGCCTTCGGCAGGAAATTTTCTGAGGAGTCTGCTGTTAATCAGACTGTTTCTGAGGGGAAAGCTGCCGCGGAGGCAGGAGAGAGCGAGTCATGAGCACTTATGCGGCCCTCTTGAAAGAGGGGGAAGGCCGGCTTCTGGCTGCAGGAATCGAAGAAGGCCGGCTTGACGCCTGGTATCTGTTTTCAGACTGCTTTTCCATGGATAAGGGGGCCTATTTTCTCAGAATGAATGAGGAGGCTTCCTGCGGCGGAGCCGTTTCAAGATTTGAAAGCCTCATTGAAGGCCGATGCAGGCGCATCCCGCTCCAGCAGCTTCTGGGAAATCAGGAATTTATGGGTCTTTCCTTTGCGGTCAATGAGCATGTACTGATTCCGAGGCAGGATACGGAGACACTGGTGGAAACGGTCCTGGAGGATTTAAAAAGGGAACAGGACGGGAAATTTGCGGATAACAAAGACCGCTTCCGGATCCTGGATCTTTGTACCGGTTCCGGCTGTATCGGTATCAGTCTTGCAAAATATCTGGACAGAATGCCGTTTCAGATCATTCTGAGCGATATTTCCAGGGAGGCTTTAAGGACAGCAGAGGAGAATATCCGCCGTCTCGGTGTAAAACAGACCTGCCGGACTGTGCAGTCGGATCTGTTTGAGGCGTTTGCCGGAGAAGCCTTTGACTGTATTGTTTCCAATCCGCCTTATATTCCAACGAAAGACATTGAGGAGCTTTCGCCGGAGGTGAGGGACCATGAGCCAAGGCTTGCCCTGGACGGAAGCGGGGACGGCCTGGCCGTTTACCGGAGGATCGCGGCATGTGCTGGAGAGCATCTTTTGCCCGGCGGCAGGATCTATCTGGAGATCGGCTGGGATCAGGGAAGCTCCGTTCCGGAGCTTTTCCGGGCGGCAGGCTTTACCGATATCGAAGTGATCCGGGATCTGACAGGAAAGGACCGGGTTGTGAAAATGAAAATAAGGAGGAACAGCCATGTTTGACAGGCTTGATGATATCCTGATCCGTTTTGAGGAGATTCTGGAGGAATTAAACAATCCCTATGTGGTCGAGGATCAGGCAAGATTCCGGAAGCTCATGAAGGAGCAGACGGATCTGACTCCCATTGTGGAGGCTTATAAGGAATATAAGGGAGCGAAACAGGACGTCGAGGACAGTCTTTCGCTTCTGGAAGGGGAAAACGACGAGGAAATGCGCGAAATGTTAAAGGAGGAGCTTTCCTCTGCCAAAGAGAAGATCGCAGAGCTGGAGAAACGGCTCAAGGTGCTTCTTTTGCCAAAGGATCCCAATGATGACAAGAATGTTATCGTGGAGATCCGTGCAGGTGCAGGCGGAGACGAGGCAGCCCTGTTTGCAGCGGAAATTTACCGGATGTATGCCCATTATGCGGAATCAAAGCGCTGGAAGATCGAGGTGATGGAATCTGATGAGATCGGCATCGGCGGTATGAAGAGCATTACCTTTATGATCAAGGGACAGGGAGCCTATTCGGTGATGAAATATGAGTCCGGCGTTCACCGGGTACAGCGGGTACCGGAGACAGAGTCCGGCGGCCGGATCCACACTTCCACCATTACGGTGGCAGTTATGCCTGAGGCAGAAGAGGTGGATGTGCAGATCGATGAGAAGGATATCCGAATCGATGTGATGCGGGCCTCCGGAAACGGCGGCCAGTGTGTAAATACGACAGACTCTGCGGTGCGTCTGACCCATTACCCCACCGGCATCGTGGTCTACAGCCAGACAGAGAAGTCACAGCTTCAGAACAAGGCCAAGGCCTTTGCGCTCCTCAGGGCAAAGCTTTACGATATTGAATGCCAGAAGGCACATGATGCGGAAGCTGAGGCAAGACGGAGCCAGATCGGAACCGGCGACCGTTCCGAAAAGATCCGCACCTACAATTTCCCTCAGGGACGTGTCACAGATCACCGCATCGGCCTGACGCTTTATAAGCTGGACAAGATCATGAACGGAGATATCCAGGAGATCATCGATGCCTGCATCGCGGCGGATCAGGCGGCAAAGCTGACAAAAATGAACGAATAGGGCGTTTCTGTTTCATAGAAAAAAATTACAGACAGGAAGGATGGTATTCCGTGAAATATGCGGAGTACCATTTTTTTGTTGAAATTGGCGGCGGAAAATAACAGGATTTTGTTGACGAACCGGAATATTTTGCTATAATAGTAATAGATACTAATATTAATATAGAAGAATATGTGTCGGAAGTGGGAGGTATTTTATGGCAATTTACAAATGTGTCATCTGCGGTGCAATTTATGATGAAGAGAAGGAGGGCCGGCCGGTTTCTGAACTGGAATGCTGTCCGGTCTGCAAGCTGCCGGTTTCCAATCTGGTCCCCGTGGAACCGGAGGGAGGAAAGACCACGGCAAAAGCATATTCGGGCAGCCTGGATTATGACAGTGCCACGAGCCGGCATGATGCTTCCTGCCGGTATATGGCGGAGATCCATGAAATGGCGGTGACAGGAAGATCCATCGGAGGTTCCATGGGAACAAGGATGCCTATGCCAAACTGGGATGATATTCTGCTTCTTGGCGCCCAGCTGAATCCGCCGCCGCTGAATGACGATGATGAGGTGGATACGGTCACCGTGATCGGCCGCCATGCAAAGAAACCCATGGTTCTGGACAGCCCCGTCTATATTTCTCATATGTCCTTCGGCGCACTGTCGAAGGAGGTGAAGGTTGCACTGGCCAAGGGCTCTGCTATGGCAAAAACGGCCATGTGCAGCGGCGAGGGAGGTATTCTGCCGGAGGAAAAGGAAGCTTCCTATAAATACATATTTGAATATATTCCCAATAAGTACAGTGTGACGGATGAAAATCTTCGCTCCTCCGATGCCATAGAAATTAAGATCGGCCAGGGCACCAAACCGGGAATGGGCGGCCATCTTCCCGGGGAAAAGGTGACGGCGGAAATCGCTGCGATCCGGGGAAAGAAAGTGGGAGAAGATATTCAGAGTCCCAGCAAATTTCCGGAGCTGAATTCCAAAGAGGATCTTCGGGAAATGGTGGATATGCTCCGCCGGCGTTCTGAGGGACGCCCCATCGGGATCAAGATCGCAGCCGGGAACATTGAACGGGATCTGGAGTACTGTGTGTTTGCAGGCCCTGATTTTATTACCATTGACGGCAGAGGAGGCGCGACAGGCTCCAGCCCGCTGCTTCTCAGGGAGGCAACCACGATTCCTACCATTTATGCGCTGTACCGCGCAAGAAAGTATCTGGATTCGGTGGGCTCCGATATTTCTCTTGTTATTACCGGAGGTCTCCGGGTATCGGCTGATTTTGCCAAGGCCCTGGCCATGGGCGCTGATGCCGTTGCCATCGCAAGTGCGGGGCTGATCGCCGCTGCCTGCCAGCAGTACCGGATCTGCGGAACCGGAAACTGCCCGGTTGGAGTTGCCACCCAGGATCCGGAGCTGCGAAAACGGCTTAAGGAGGATGCGGCTGCCCAGAGAGTGGCCAATTTCCTGAATGTATCGCTGGATGAACTTCGGACCTTTGCCAGAGTGACCGGGAACCGGTCGGTCCATGGATTGTCTGTTGACAATCTTGTCACAACGGACAGAGATATTGCCGAATACACGAACATCCGCCATATCGGTCAGCCAAACAGATAAGCGGTATTTTGCTTCTGTTAACAGAAAATTATTTACACTTGTAATCTCACAATGTTCTGGTATAATAAAGACAGCCAGGCCTTCCGGGTTTTTACCTGGAAGGCCTTTTACCTGCCGGTGATTCGGAATATGATCGGGCAGGAGCTTCAGTAAAGGTGGACCGGAGTGTATGAGACAGAAAAAACCGGTTCGGACGAGGGAGTAACGTGATTCGGATATTTATATGTCCCGGATGTGGAAGGACAAGACTGGTATCAAAATTTCTGAAGGCGGAGTGTCCCATTTGCGGGACTTCCATGGACACTCTTGCTGTCACCTATGAAGCCTGGGTGGAGCTCAGTGAGGAGGAGCGGAAACAGATATCGGAGGAGTGGCTGCAGACGGGGGAGGATAAATATAAAAAAGGCAATCTATTTGTGACAAAGGAGGAGTAATATGTCTGGAACAGCATGGGCGCTGCTGCCGCCTATCGTGGCAATCGCGCTGGCATTGATCACCAAGGAAGTTTATCTGTCACTTCTGATCGGTATCCTGGCCGGCGCACTTTTATTTACGGGCTTCAACCCGCTGACGACGGTGGATACCACGTTTACCATCATGGGAGAAAAAATCGGAGGAAACGCCGATATCCTGATCTTCCTGGTGCTGCTGGGAATTCTCGTTGCCCTCATCACCAAATCGGGAGCATCCAAAGCCTACGGAAACTGGGCATCCAGGGCTATTAAATCTAAAAAGGGCGCACAGTTATCCACGGTTCTTCTGGGTTCCCTGATTTTTGTGGATGATTATTTCAACTGCCTGACCGTTGGTACGGTGATGCGTCCTGTAACCGATAAGTACAAAGTAAGCCGCGCAAAGTTAGCTTACATTATTGATGCGACGGCTGCTCCGGTCTGCATCATTGCTCCCATTTCCAGCTGGGCGGCTGCTGTCGGTTCCTCCCTGCCGGAGGACTGCGGCATTGACGGCTTCAATCTGTTTTTGCGGACCATTCCCTTTAACCTGTACGCGATCCTGACCATCCTTTTCATGATCTACATCATTGTTCGGAACATTGATTACGGAACCATGAGAAAATATGAGGCAAAGATCGCTGTCGAGGGTGAGGAGACCACTGCAGATCAGGATATGGAAATCAGCGGAAAGGGAAAGGTCCTCGATCTGATTATTCCCATCGCGGTGCTGATCGTATTCTGTATTGCTGCCATGCTTTATACCGGCGGAATCCTGGAAGGGGCAAATATCATCGATGCTTTTGCAAACTGCAGCTCAGCGCGAAGCCTGGTGCTTGGTTCCTTCTTTACTCTGGTTGTGACCTTTATCCTGTATCTTCCCAGAAAGATCATCACCTTCCGGGAATTCTGCGCAAGCTTTGTAGAAGGCTTCAAGGCCATGACTCCCGCCATCATGATCCTCTGTCTGGCCTGGACGCTGTCCGGGATCTGCAACGCAGATTATCTGAACATCGGCGGCTTTGTAGGCTCTGTTGTGGGCGGCAGCGCACTGGTGGGCATGCTGCTTCCTGCCATCATGTATGCCGTTGCAAACGGCCTTGCTTTTGCGACCGGTACCTCCTGGGGAACCTTCGGCATCCTGATCCCCATTGCGGTTGAGGTTCTCGGAACCGGCAACATCAGCATGCTTGCACTTACTACGGCTGCGATTCTGGCCGGTGCTGTATGCGGTGACCACATTTCACCCATTTCTGATACGACGATCCTGGCTTCTGCAGGAGCCCAGTGCAATCATATCAATCACGTATCGACTCAGATTCCTTATGCCATGACCGTGTCTGCCTGCTGTTTCGTTGGTTTCCTCGCAGGCGGTATTGCAGGAAACGGCTGGATCGGAACGCTTGTTGGTCTTGCCGCACTCTTTGTGGTAGTGACGATTCTTGGTAAAAAGGCAAAGACGGCCTGATCATCTGAGGTACTGGAGGGAGAACCATGAATTTCTTCAAGCATAATATCATTATTTCTGAACGGCGGGATATGGTGAAAATCACCGAGACGGTAAAGAAGGACGTGAAGGAGAGCGGCATCCGAAACGGCATTGTCGTGATCCACTGTCCCCATACCACGGCAGGGCTGACCATCAATGAAAATGCAGATCCGGATGTGGTGCTGGATATGATGTATGCCCTGGAGCAGGCGTATCCGACAAAGGATATCCGGTACCGTCATTATGAAGGCAATTCTCATGCGCACGTGAAGGCTTCCACCATGGGAGCCTCCGTGACGCTGATCTTAGAGGAGGGCGAGATGATTCTCGGCGTGTGGCAGGATCTGTATCTTTGCGAATTTGACGGGCCGAGACAGAGGACCTTCTACGTAAAAGTAATGGAGGGCTGAAAAGTGGACATTGCGGCACTTGTTAAACAACAGCGCGATTACTTTGCCACAGGTGTAACCAAACCTGTGGCTTTTCGTTTGAGCGCTCTTGACAGGCTGGAACGGGAAATTAAAGCGCGGGAGGCGCAGATTCATGATGCGCTGAAAAAGGATCTGAATAAATCGGACATGGAGTCCTATATGACGGAAACGGGGCTGACCCTGTCTGAGCTTGGCTATATGAAGCGGCACCTGAAGAGCTATGCCCGGCCAAAAAGAAAGCGGACTCCTTTGGCACAGTTCCACGGGAAAAGCTTTGTGATGCCGGAGCCTTACGGAGTGACGCTGGTCATGTCGCCCTGGAACTACCCCTTTATGTTGTGCATGGAGCCTCTGGTGGGAGCCATTGCGGCGGGCAATTGCTGCGTTCTGAAGCCGTCCGTTTATGCACCGGCTGTTTCTGCGGTGATTAAGGAGCTGGCGGAAGCCGTCTTCCCTCCGGAGTATGTGACTGTTGTGGAGGGCGGACGTGAGGAGAACGCGGCTCTTCTGGAGCAGAGGTTCGATTATATTTTCTTTACCGGCGGAGTGAAGGTGGGAAAGCTGGTCATGGAAAAGGCTGCCCGCCATCTGACTCCGGTGACGCTGGAGCTGGGAGGAAAAAGCCCCTGCATCATTGATGAGACTGCAGACCTGAAAACAGCAGCAAAGAGGCTGGCCTTCGGCAAGCTTTTGAATGCCGGACAGACCTGCGTGGCGCCGGATTATCTTCTGATCCAGGAGTCGGTAAAGGAAGAATTTCTGGGGCTTTTTGTAAAAACTGTCGCCAAAATGTATGGGGAACGGCCTCTTGAAAATCCCGGCTATCCAAAGATCATCAATGAAAAGCATTTTGACAGGCTCTGCGGTCTGATGGAGGGAGAGCACGTGCGGATAGGCGGAGACAAAAATCCGGAGACACTTCAGATCGCTCCCACAGTCCTTGACCTGGTGACGGCGGATTCTCCTGTTATGAAGGAGGAGATCTTCGGCCCTCTGCTTCCGGTCCTTTCCTTCCGGGAGCTTTCCGAGGCGGAGCAGTTTGTGAAGGAACGGGAAAAACCGCTGGCCTGCTATATCTTCACGCGGGATAAGGAGCGGGAAAAACGGCTGCTTTCCTCCTTAAGCTTCGGCGGCGGCTGCATCAACGATACGATCATTCACCTGGCCACCTCCCGCATGCCCTTCGGCGGTGTGGGCAACAGCGGCATGGGAAATTACCATGGGCGAAAGAGCTTTGATACCTTCAGTCATGAGAAGAGTATTGTAAAGAAATACAACTGGATCGATCTGCCCATCCGTTATCAGCCGTATACGGAGAACAAAAAGAAGCTTTTGAGACTGTTTCTGAAATGAGAAAGAGGCACCGGACAAAACCGGCGCCGTCTTTTATTTTCGTTCCCATTCTTTGATTTTATAATAGACCAGCTGAATATTGTTGTTGGGACCGGCCTGATTCTTTTTGATCTCGAAAAGCCCCAGCGAATTGATGAAAGGAGTGAATTTGGAAAAACCGAAATTTCTCACGTCGAAATCGGGGAACCGTTTGGCCAGCTGATTGCCCAGCTCTGCGGAAAAGATCCATCCGTCGTCGTCGGAGCACTCCTCAGCCAGGGCAAGAATGGCTTTTTTGATCATGTTGAGATTTGTCTGAGGCTCCGGCTCTGAAGCCTTGGGCTTTGCTGACTTTTTGGGAGCGGAGCCCTTTCCTTTTTTGGCGGGAGAGGGAGACTTGTCCGGGTCGGGAGCAGCCTCTGTTTCCGGCTCCGCACCTGCGTGTCCGCTGGCAAGGAGAATATCCAGATATTTGAACTGATTGCAGGCGGAGATAAAGGGCTTGGGCGTTTTGCTCTCGCCCATACCGATGACCTGCATACCGGATTCCCGCAGACGGGCAGCCAGTCTTGTGAAATCACTGTCCGAGGAGGCCAGGCAAAAGCCGTCGACAGTGCCGGAATAGAGGATATCCATGGCGTCGATGATCATGGCGGAGTCCGTGGAGCTTTTTCCGGTGGTGTAGCCGTACTGCTGAATGGGAATGATGGAATTATCCAGAAGTACCCGCTTCCAGGAGGTCAGCTGGGGATTGGTCCAGTCGCCGTAGATTCTTTTGTAGGTGGCAATGCCGCATTTGGAAGATTCGTCCAGAATGATCTTGATGTACTTTTCGGAAATGTTGTCTGCATCAATGAGTATAGCGAGTTTCAGATCTTTGCTCACAAAAGGTATGCCTCCGTTTCATAATATAATCAAAAAGCTGTCGGGAACAGGTAAAACCTTTATCGGAATGAAATCTCAGAGCTGTTTTTATCATTATAAGCCAGCGCACCGCAAAACTCAATGAAAATGTTGGGTATCTGTGATATACTGATACAAGAAACAGCGTACCGGTTCCGAAATTGTTTGGGAGCCGGTACAAAAACTGCAGGAGGACATATGCTATGAAGGAAACCGTACAGGATTTAAAAACAAGACGAAGCGTAAAAAAATACAGACCGGATCAGATTACAAAAAATGAACTGATCCAGGTCCTGGAGGCAGGGATGAATGCGCCCACAGGGATGAACCGTCAGTCCCCGGTGATGGTGGCAGTGCAGGATCCGGAGACCGTAAAGCAGCTTTCTTCCATGAATGCGGCTGTTATGGGTGTTTCCTCCGATCCCTTTTATGGAGCGCCGACGGTGATCGTGGTATTGGCGGACAGCACCGTTCCCACCTATCTCTATGACGGCAGTCTGGTGATGGGAAATCTTCTCAATGCGGCCCATGCCCTGGGGCTGGGAGCCTGCTGGATCCATCGGGCAAAGGAGGTCTTTGCTTTGGAGGAAGGGAAAAAGCTTTTGAAAAAATGGGGACTGGATGACCGGTACGAGGGAATCGGCCATTGCATCATCGGTTACGGCGACGGGCCTCTGCCGGCAGCTAAGGTCAGAAAGGAAAACTATGTCATCTGGGACTGATGGGGTGGTGATCCATGAAATACCACCCGTCTTTGACGAAAATTCCGAGGTCCTGATTCTGGGCAGCTTTCCATCGGTAAAGTCCAGGGAAGGAAGATTTTTTTATCATCATCCCAGAAACAGGTTCTGGAAGGTGCTGACGGCCGTCTTTGGAGAGGGGGAGCCGGAACCGGAGACGATCGAGGAAAAGAAGGCGTTTCTGCTGGCCCATCGGGTGGCAGTCTGGGATGTGATCGCCAGCTGCGAGATCCAGGGCTCCAGTGACAGTACCATTAAGCATGTGGTGCCAAACGATCTGTCGCCTATTCTGCAGACTGCGGACATCCGAAAAATCCTCTGTAACGGAGGAACTGCCTATGCACTGTACGAAAAATATCTGAAAGAACAGACGGGACGGGAGGCAGTGAGGCTGCCTTCCACCAGTCCGGCCAACGCGGCCTGCTCCCTGGAACAGCTGACAGCTCAGTGGAAAGCTGCTATATTCAGTCAGTGAGACAGTGGAAATATAATAAAACAAAGAAAGTTCACAAAAAATTAGCACTCGGGGCTTGACAGTGCTAATGACTCGTGCTATAGTACCAATGTGAAAGCTTGTTATAGTACATGTATAACAATAGCGCGGGAGGTGTTCTTATGAATATCAATAAATTTACACAGAATTCTCTGCAGGCCGTTCAGAACTGCGAGAAGCTGGCTTATGAATATGGAAACCAGGAGATCGATGAGGAGCATCTGCTCTCCAGTCTGCTGACTCTTGATGACAGCCTCATCAAAAAGCTGATGGTTAAGATGGAGATCCAGCCGGAATATTTCATGAACCGGGTGGAGGAGGCTCTTCAGAAGAAGGTCAAGGTTTCCGGAGATACGAAGCTGTATGTCAGCAACGATCTCAATAAGGTGCTGGTGAATGCCGAGGATGAGGCAAAACAGATGGGGGACGAATATGTATCGGTGGAGCATTTGTTCCTGGCTCTGCTGAAATATCCCAACAGTGCTCTGAAAACCCTGTTTAAGGAATTCGGAATCACCAGAGAACGGTTTTTGCAGGCCCTTTCCACCGTCCGGGGCAATCAGCGGGTGACCAGCGACAATCCGGAGGCCACCTACGACACTCTGGCAAAGTATGGAACTGATCTGGTGGAGCGTGCCAGAAATCAGGAGCTGGATCCGGTAATCGGCCGTGATTCGGAGATCCGGAATGTGATCCGGATCCTGTCCAGAAAGACGAAAAACAATCCGGTGCTGATCGGTGAGCCCGGCGTCGGCAAAACAGCTGTCGTGGAGGGACTGGCCCAGCGGATCGTCCGCGGCGATGTGCCGGAGGGACTGAAGGATAAGATCGTATTTTCTCTGGATATGGGGGCTCTGGTGGCCGGAGCCAAGTACAGAGGCGAGTTTGAAGAACGGTTAAAGGCGGTTCTTGAGGAAGTCAAAAAGAGCGAGGGCAAGATCCTTCTTTTCGTTGATGAGCTCCATACTATTGTGGGAGCCGGCAAGACTGATGGGGCCATGGATGCAGGCAATATGCTGAAGCCCATGCTGGCAAGGGGTGAGCTCCACTGCATCGGTGCAACTACACTGGATGAGTACCGCAAATACATTGAAAAGGATGCCGCACTGGAGCGGCGGTTCCAGCCGGTCCAGGTGGATGAGCCTACGGTGGAGGATACGATTTCCATCCTTCGTGGCCTGAAGGACCGCTATGAGGTATTTCATGGGGTCAAGATCACGGATTCTGCTCTGGTGAGCGCTGCAGTTCTTTCCAACCGGTACATTTCCGATCGGTTTCTGCCGGATAAGGCCATTGACCTGGTGGATGAGGCCTGCGCACTGATCAAAACAGAGCTGGATTCCATGCCCACAGAGCTGGATGAGCTGTCCAGAAAGATCATGCAGCTGGAGATCGAGGAGGCTGCTCTGAAAAAGGAAACGGACAATTTGAGCCGTGACAGACTGGAGGCGCTCCAGAAGGAGCTGGCGGATTTCCGGGAGGAATTCGGCAAGATGAAGGCTCAGTGGGACAATGAAAAAACGTCTGTGGAGCGGCTTCAGAAGCTGCGCGAACAGATCGATGACATCAACAGCCAGATCCAGATGGCAAAACAGAATTACGATCTGGAGAAGGCGGCAGAGCTTCAGTACGGAACCCTTCCGGGACTTCAGAAGCAGCTGGCCGAGGAGGAAGAAAAGGTTAAAGGACAGGATCTGTCCCTGCTCCATGAGGCGGTTACTGATGAGGAGATCGCCCGTATCGTTTCGAGATGGACCGGGATCCCGGTGGCAAAGCTGACGGAAAGTGAGAGGAACAAGACTCTTCATCTGGATGAGCAGCTGCACAGACGGGTCGTAGGCCAGGACGAGGGTGTCACTAAGGTAGCGGAGGCGATTATCCGCTCCAAGGCGGGGATCAAGGATCCGTCCAAGCCGATCGGTTCCTTCCTGTTTTTGGGGCCTACCGGCGTGGGCAAGACGGAGCTTGCCAAGACCCTTGCCGAGAGCCTCTTTGACGATGAGCAGAATATGGTCCGTATCGACATGAGCGAATATATGGAGAAGTATTCCGTATCCCGTCTGATCGGAGCGCCTCCGGGATATGTGGGCTACGATGAGGGAGGTCAGCTGACCGAGGCAGTCCGCAGAAAGCCTTATTCGGTCGTTCTCTTTGACGAGATCGAAAAGGCCCATCCCGATGTGTTTAATGTGCTCCTGCAGGTTCTGGATGACGGACGCATCACCGATTCCCAGGGACGTACGGTGGATTTCAAGAATACGATCCTGATCATGACCTCCAATCTGGGATCCTCTTATCTGCTGGAGGGCATCGATGAGAACGGAAATATCCGTCCCGAAAACGAAGAGATGGTGATGAATGATCTGAAGAATCATTTCCGTCCGGAGTTCTTAAATCGTCTCGACGAGATCATCATGTTCAAGCCGCTGACAAAGGACAACATCGGCCACATCATCGGGCTGATGCTGGACGGCGTCAATAAGCGCCTCGCAGACCGGGAAATTTCCATCCGCCTGACGGCTGCAGCCCGGGAGTTTGTAGTGGAGAACGGTTATGATCCGGTTTACGGCGCGAGACCGTTAAAGCGGTATCTCCAGAAGCATGTGGAGACTCAGGCGGCAAAGCTGATCCTGGAAGGTCAGGTGAGAGCAGGAGACACCATTGTCATGGACGTGCAGAACGGAGTTTTGACTGCTTACGTGCAGGGAAGTGTCAGAGAAGAATAAATACCCGACAGGAGGATGTTACAGATGGATCTGCCGAAGGATGCAGTGATGCTGCTGAGTGTTGTCAACATGAAGCTGAGGGATTTTTATCCATCCCTGGAGGCCTTCTGTGAAGCGGCTGAGATCGGTGTGGAAGAGCTGAAGGAAAAAATGGCGGCCATTGATTATGAGTACGACAGGGACGCCAATCAGTTTGTATAAACAGAGGAAACGGACGGCAGAGCGTGTCGTTTCGCAGCAGACGGGAAGAGACCCGTCTGTCTGCGGAGGGCGGCTCTGCCGTTTTTGCTTTTTGCAGAGACACCACTGCGTGCTGTCCTTCATAGAATGGTAAAAAGAGACTGTCTGAGGGAATCAGGTTTGAAAAAACGCGGTGTCACAGTACTTCTGACTGTTTTACTGGCAGTGTGCCTCCTTGGAATGGAACGGATCAAAGAGGAGCGAAGGGAAGCTCTCAGGGAAGTCAATGCCGATTCCCGAACCGGAGGGGAAAGTCTGGCAGATGGCGGAGAGAGCACTTCAGACGGGACAGAGCCTGAGGAAAAGCTGGCGGCGCTGACCTTTGACGACGGCCCCCATGAGAGCTGTACGCCAAAGCTTCTGGAGGGACTTCGGGAGCGGGACGTAAAAGCGACCTTTTTCCTCATCGGAAAAAGCATTGCGGGAAAGGAAGAAATTGTAAAGAAAATGGCAGAGGACGGGCACCTCATCGGAAGCCATACCTTCAGTCATGTACAGCTGACGAAGCTTTCGGTGGAGGAAGCCTGCCGGGAGATCACCATGACCAACGAAGCGATCTATACAGTGACCGGGCAGCAGCCGGAGTACATACGGCCTCCTTACGGCTCCTGGGATTCGAAACTGGAGTGTGCGGTAAATATGAAGGAGGTTGGATGGACCGTGGATCCGAGAGACTGGGATGTGAAAAACACTGATGCGGTGGTGAAGAGGGTTCTTGAAAAGGTGGAAGACGGAAGCATTATCCTCCTCCACGACGTATATGATACGTCAGTGGAGGCGGCCTTTCGAATTATCGATGAACTGAAGGCTCAGGGCTATACCTTTGTGACCGTGGACCGGCTTTTGCTGGACTGAATTGCACATTATTGTGAATTGATTTTCTCTGGTGATTATATTATAATGTTCGTGATATTAATTATAGACATACGGAAGAAGCTTACCTGATTGAGGGGGATTATCTTATGACTGACCGTGAATTGAAAAAACTGGGCCGGGCGGAGCTTTTGGAGCTTTTACTGGAACAAAGCAAGGAAAATGAGAGACTTCGCGCACAGGTGTCACAACTGGAAGCACAGCTGGCAGACAGAGAAATCAATGTGGAAAAAGCCGGTTCCATTGCTGAGGCTTCTCTTCAGCTCAATGGTGTTTTTCAGGCGGCAGAAAATGCCTGTGCCCAGTATATTGAGAATATCAAGCGTTTGAGTGACAGGCAGGAAGAAGTCTGTGCCAGGATGGAGCGGGAGACAAGGCTGCGGTGCGCTCAGATGGTCGACGACGCGAAGCAGCAGTCGAAGCTTTACTGGGATGCAGTGTCGCGCAAGACTCAGGAACTCAGTGATTCCTACAGGGGACTTCAGAAAATTTTAGAACAGGTGCCGGAACCGATGCTGCAGAAATAAATACTTTAAAGGTTATTGATTGAAGGAACATGATGAGAAAAAAGGTTGGAATTATCTTTATGGCTTTGGGGGCAGTGCTTGTTTTGGCAGCGCTGTCTCTTTTCTGTATGAATCAGAGAGAAGAAAAGCTGGCAGGAGAAGCTGTTGACAGGCTGATGCCCCGTATTGCAGAACAGATCGAAGAAAAAACCCCGGGCATTTCCGCGTCGGAGAGTTCTGAATTGGAATATCCGGATCCATACGATACTGAAATGACAGAGGTGGAGATAGACGGTTACCGATATATCGGATATCTGTCGGTCCCTTCTCTGGGGCTTGAACTTCCGGTCATGTCCGAATGGGATTATGAACGGCTGAAGACTTCGCCATGCCGCTACGCCGGATCCACAAAAACGGACGATCTTGTCATTGCCGGCCACAGTTACGTAAGTCATTTTCGTCCCCTTCGGGGCCTTTCCGCCGGTGATATCGTATATTTTACCGATATGGATGGCATCACTTCTGTTTACGAAGTAGTCATGACGGAGGTTTTATCTCCGGATGAGGTGGAAAAGATGACCGCCGGGGAGTATGATCTGACACTGTTTACCTGCACATCAAATACCAGGAGCCGTTTCACGATACGCTGCGACAGAGAAAAGTAAAAATTTATGTAAAGTGACATGACAGCAGTTGACTTTTTTTATATTAAGGTACTATATTTATACTATGTAATAGCAGAGGATCTGAAAAAAATATTATGAAGAAAAAGAACGTTTTGGAGAAGCCTTCGACGCAGCAGCTGGAAGCTGAGCTTGGCAGAGTTAAATATAAACGCCGTTACCGTACTGTATTAAAGAGTACAGTATATACATTAATTACGGTGGCGGCTGTTGCCGTTTTAGTGGCAACTCTGTGGCTGCCGGTCCTGCAGATCTATGGAAATTCCATGACCCCTACCTTGCAGGACGGGGAGATCGTTTTTTCCATGAAAGGTTCGGATTTTAAACAAGGCGATATCATAGCATTTTATTATAACAATAAGATCCTGATTAAGCGGGTCATTGCCGGACCGGGAGAATGGGTGAATATCGACGAAGATGGCACGGTTTATGTGAATGATGTAGAATTGGAGGAGCCATATTTGATTGAAAAGGCATTAGGTGACTGCAATATTGAGCTGCCCTACCAGGTGCCTGATGGAAGAGTGTTTGTTATGGGAGATCATCGTTCCACATCAGTGGATTCCCGAAACACTGCTGTGGGCTGTGTTGCCCAGGAGCAGATTGTAGGAAAGATCATGTTCCGGGTCTGGCCAATAAAACGATTGGGAACGTTAGGATAAAAACGGAAAGGAGGGGGAAGGATGCAGCGGAAGGAAGAAGAACAGGCGGAGTATTATAAGGAGCAGGGGCGCCGTCGCCGCATCTGGAAAAAGGTTGTTGGAAGTCTGGCCTGTGTAGTGGTGTTTATTACTACATATATGTTGATCTTGCCGGCAATCACCCTGGAAAAAAAGGTGGTATGCGGACTGGAGGAGCATGTCCATACAGAAAGCTGTTATGTACAGATTACAGAAAAGGAAGAGTACAGGCTGACCTGTTCTGCAGAGAGTCTGGGAATTCATATACATACAGATGCCTGCTATGATGAGGCCGGAAATATCATATGCGGTTATGGTGATTATGTGGTTCACAGTCATGATACTTCCTGCTATGATGAAAATGGAAATCTGGTGTGCACACTACCGGAGATCAGTACCTCAGAGCTGCACACCCATTCTCAGGATTGCTATGATGAGAATGGGAATTTAGTGTGCGGAAAATCAGAAGCGAAAGAGCATACCCACACGGAAGCATGCTTTTCTTCCGTTACTGTTCCGGCAGACACAGCTGTACTGACCTGTACCATTCCTGAGGATGAAAACCACACGCATACAGCTCTCTGCTATGGCCAGTGGATGTTGGTATGCGAAAAGGAAGAACACACACATACTGAAGAATGCTATAAAAAAGAAGAAAATTCCACAGAGAAGACCTTTGAAGAGGAAACTGCTGAGAGAGAAACAGACGGGGCAGCTTCTTCGGATCATACTGAAAACAACAGGCTCTGGGAAAAAGCAGCTTCAGATGTGAGGCTGACCGGTGAATATGCGGTGGATGTACTGGCTGTCGCACAGTCCCAGCTTGGTTATGAGGAAAGTAAAACTGACCGTGTTTCTTCCGGAAATGGAGATACCAGGGGTTATACTCTTTATGGTGACTGGTACGGGGATGCCTACGGTGACTGGTGCGCCATGTTCATTTCCTTTTGCCTGGACCGGGCCGGTGTGGCAGAAATGCCTCTGGAGGCAAATTGTGTCAAATGGATCGATGTTCTTTCTGAAGAAGAATGCGGTCTGTACCATGAGGCATCTGAATATGACACAGAGAATGAGGATTCCGGATATGAGACTGCCCGATTTGAACCTTTGCCGGGTGATCTGATTTTCTTTGATTATGATGGAGACGGAAGCGCTGAGCATGTGGGAATCGTTGCAGAGCTGATTCCGGAAACGGAAGATGCTTCCGCCATGATAAAAACCATTGAAGGAAATACCGGCGACCGTGTGCAGTATATGACCTATGAAGCAGAGGATCCAGCAATCCTCGGCTACGGCCGTCTGCCGGAGCAGGAGTTTGTCTGCGGACAGAAGGGTCATGTTCATGACGAGTCCTGCACAGACAGCATGGGAAATCTGTTATGCGGTATGGAGGAGCATATCCATGAGGACACCTGCAAATCCGGAGAAGAGCAGTTTGCTGAGAAAGAATCCTCTGAAGGACAGATTTCAGAGGAAGCTCCTTCTGAGCCTGGAAATGAACAGGAGCTGTTTGCGGAACGGACTGATCTGACAGAGCTTGTCTGTGAAGGTGCAGATTATACTATAACGGTACAGTACGGACCGGAAGCGGCCCTGCCGGAGAACGTCGTACTGACCGCCGAGGAGATTCCTGTTGGTTCAGAGGAATATAAGCAGTATCTGGAGCAGGCAGCTGAGACGATGGCTTCTGAAGGAAAAACGGAAATCGTAGTCTATGCACGGTTTTTTGATATTCAGTTCCAGGCAGATGGACAAAAGCTGGAACCGGAAGCACCTGTGTCAGTGACCATTACTTATAAGGAGGCACTTGGAACAGGAGAAGGAGCCGGCTGCCAGGCAGTACATTTTACAGATGAGGAAACAGAGCTGCTGGAAGTACAGACAGAAAGGCCTGATGAGAGCAGTACCAGCTTTACCCATATGCAGGAAGGCTTTTCAGTGGTGGGAAATCTGGTGACGGAAAACTACAGCGTTTATAACAGTACGGATGTGGGACCTAATATCCTGCCGGTAGATTATTATGTTTATATCGACGGAGAATGGGTCTGCGTCGGTTCCACAAAGACAGGATGGTACGGTGATAACAAAGCGACCGGATGGCAGAATGATAATCGTGACTGCATTACTGTGGAGCAGGCAGGATCCGTTCTCGGAGCATACGGGTTTGATACCGGAGCAGGGAATGCGGCGCTGCAGATCGCCTATCAGCGGAAGGAAACAGATCGGGATGCAAAGCTTCATTCGGATACATTGTCTTATGTTGATGAGAATAAGAGCAATATTGCTTTGATCCCCCTGGCAAGAAACGCGGATCCGAAATCCGGTTATAATGTGTATTTCCTGCCGGGAAATACCAATAATAAGTTATCGGTCAATTTGGATTCCGTGGCAACAACGGGCAGCGAATTCTATACTGTCCAGGTCTATGATCCAAACCATCTGGTTTACGGGGAAGACGAGCCCTTGCCTGGAAAACAGGTTGTACGAAGCGGCGGCTCTTCTGAGGTTACGGTAAACGGACTGCCTGAGGACAGCGGTGCAGTCTGGAGGTGTGTGGACTCAAAATGGACAGTTGTGTCTGAGGGGATACAAAATGAGGACGGGACAATAACCTTCACACTTACCAATGTTACACAGCCCCTTCGCATTACACCTCTGGCTTCCAACCTGGGAACACGGGTGGAAAAACCCGTTTACTTTGTTGTATTTCTGGATGGTGAGTGGAAAGAGACAGGCACTGCAACACCGATTTATGATGATGCTTCTGTTTTAGTGACAGGGACTCAACACAGGCATTATATCACCTCAGGTCAGGCAGAGAGTATCCTTGCACCCTACGGTTTCTCCTCCGAGGCCTACAGCTATCAGGAGGGACAGGGAAATGTCCTGGCTCATCAGCTTGGAAAATGGGATTTGAATACGCCATTTTACACAGATAACGGTGCCGAAAAGCTTGCTGACGGTACCTGGGCCATAGGTCTGAGCTACTCGAATAATGATGTGGATTACAGTGTTTATTATCTGCCTGTGAATCCGGCACAGTTCCAGGGAAAACAGCCCGGAACCTATACGGCTGAAAGTGCAGAAATGGCCGGAAACCGTTTCTGGTCGGTCAGTGTCAGGGATGACAATCACAGTGTCTACAGTGACGGTGAATTAAGCAGTATGACACGGATTGCACGGGACAATGATACTGTGACGGTTACAGTCAGAAATGCGGAAGGCATCCTCTGGTCCTGTGTGGGTAAAAACGGCCAGCCTCTGGAGGTGGAAGCTTCTCAGCAGGGAGGCAATACGACCTTTATCATAACAAATGTCACCCAGCCTGTTGAGGTGGTTGCCACAAAGGCCAATCCGGGATTTACGGTACAGTATTATGCCAATATCCCCAGGTTTGCCACATCCGGCAGCAATCCGCTGAAGGTCATTGATACTTCCGGAAAAGCGCTGCCCACCAATGGCGGTACCATGGCAACAAGGAATCTGTATCTGGAGGGTACCAGGCAGTACACAGATCAGAACAAAGGGAATAAAACACAGTTATACAGGATTCAGACGACAACAGAACTGACCAGGCTGTACAGTGAGCAGGAGTACCGGTTTGAGGCCTCGCCGTCTCTGGAATATTTTAACAAACTCAAGGATAATGACAGCTATACATTAAAAGAAATATGGATTTTGAAGGCCGGAAAGGATGCTGCAAGCACGAACCGGGAGGATTGGGATATCTATTCCTACAATGGGGACACTGCTTTTACCAATGAAGCAGGCCAGGTCAATGAAGCCACCATTCTGATCACAGATGGCGCAGTGATCCGTCTGGTATCCGATACCAGCACCGGAGCTTATTATAACGGCACTACCTTCTATGATTACAATATTTCCAGCGGACAGAATTCAGACGGCCGGTGGCGCACCGGTATCACCGGGATCAACAGTGAAAGCAACTATGACACCAGTTTAAACGGACAGAGAACCTGGCGCTCCGGAGCTGATATCTTTGCTTTTGGAAATGCAAACTGTGGTACTGGTATGTCGGGATATCTTTTTGACGGCAGTACATTGAACAAGCACAGCAGCAAAAACAGCGGCTATGGCGGGGCTACCTTTGGGTTGGCAGCCGGTCTGAACGATGATGGTACCATCCGTTATAATGAATGGGTGGTGGCTCCCAAGCTGTTCAATGACGGTGATGCCACGGGAAAGCAGACGTATTCAGGAAGTTCCCTGACCTTTGACCGGGTAGGAGATACTTATACGCTCAGCGCCGCTACTTTGAATAATTCCAACGGACAGAAAAATACCCTCAGTGGTCTTCAGTACTTTTTCAATCCGTCTCCGACCTCGAGCACCACACACACCCATATTTTTACCAACAATTTCTGGCCCATGGATCCGGCTGCAGGAAGGACAGATGCCCTCTGGGGTGCTTACGGAAATCCGGGGTCGTTCCAGGGGTATACTGAAGCTAATAATTATAGCTGGGGGAACTTGGCGGCTAATTTCCCCGCCAGCGATGATGGAAATAATCATAACTGGTTCTTTGGCATGAACTTTGCCGTCAGCTTTAATCTGACAGAAGATTATGAAGGCCCTCTGGAATATTACTTCTTCGGTGATGATGATCTGTGGGTATTTCTGGATAATCAGCTTGTCTGTGATATCGGCGGTGTTCACAGCTCCATTGGTGAATATGTCAACCTGCGGGATTATCTGCCGGTTGGTTCTTCCGGACAGCATACGCTCACCTTCTTCTATACAGAGAGAGGTGCTTCCGGTTCCACCTGCTATATGAGCTTTACCCTGCCTTCCGTGTCCGGTTCCACAGTGGCCCGGGATACAGGCAGTTTACAGATTGCAAAAAATCTGAATGTTGAAAATGCTAATATATCGAATGATACAGAATTTGAATTCCAGGTGGATCTTCTGGAAGAAGAGAACGGAGATGGTCTGAGACAGACCTTCAGTTATGCAAGAAGCGATGGAACCTATGGTACGATTAAAAGCGGCGGAACATTGAAGCTGAAAGCGAGTGAGTTCGCTACGATCAGCGGGATTCCTGCCGGGACCTTCTACAGAGTAACTGAACGGACTACCGAAGGCTATAAAACGACTGTGAACGGTAAGGAAGGGTATATTGTAAAGGGAACGATTGAAAATGGCGGTACGGCGCCGGCAGAATTTGTGAATACTCCCTTCTTTGAACTTCCTGAAACCGGCGGCCCCGGTACATGGCTGTATACGTTGAGCGGCATTGTCCTGATGGCTGCTGCTCTGCTGTATAAATTCCTACGAAGAAAAAGGGGGGAAGCAGGATAAGTACAGGGATCACTTTAAAACTCCCCTCAGTAAACAGTATGAAAAAGAGCTTAAAAGAAAGGAAAAAACACATGAGACGTACAAAGAAATTTGCCAGTCTGCTGCTGGCCCTGATCATGGTATTTTCACTGGGAATCACCGCATTTGCAGAAGAAAATACTCATACCTATGAGATCTATCAGATCTTCACCGGTGACTATTCGGACGGTATTCTTTCCAACGTAAAATGGGGTAAGAACGGTACCGGAATCCCAGGAGACGCTGTTGACAGTTCGATTTTAGAAAAACTGGAAGCTGTGGCGGGATCTGCATCAGACACAGCACAGCTGGCTGTTATCAACAAATATGCAAAACTGAGTACAGCCCCCTATACAAGCGGTACTGCCACCAGCTATGAGAATCTGCCTAACGGCTACTATCTGGTAAAGGATCAAGATGGCACCCAGAACACGGAAAATGGATTCTACACACTTTATGTAGTAAAGGTAGTCAATGGAACCCTGGAGTTCGAGCCAAAGGGTGATGTGCCTGAGGCTGAGAAGAAAATCGTGGAAGGCGCTAATAAAGTTGATGTCAATGAAGCGTCCATCGGTGACACAGTAAACTACGAGATCACCGGTACTCTTCCTACAAACTTTGATGATTACAATACCTACTACTATGTGTTCACCGATACCCTGTCCAAAGGCCTGACCTATAAGAATGATGTGAAGGTGACAGTTGGCGGTGTTGATGTGACTAAATATTTCTATGTAAATGCAGCTGATTACAGTGCAACTGACGGCACAACGATCAAAGTTGGCATCCAGGATATCAAGGCTCTGAACCTGCTTGCTGGTGTGACTGTGACAAAGGATTCAAAAATTGTAGTTACATACTCTGCAACTCTTAATGAAAACGCAGTCATTGCAGGGGAAGGAAACCCCAATGATGTAAAACTGACTTACTCCAATGATCCCAACAACAGTGGAACGGGAGCTACCACATCTCCTGGGGAAAATCCTGACGAGCCCTCAACTGATCACCCCACCGGCGAAACGCCCAAAGATCAGGTCGTGACGTATACCACCGAGCTTACCATTCTGAAGAAAAATGACGAAGGCAAGGTTCTTCCCGGTGCCGAGTTTACTTTGACCGGTGATAGTGTAAACATCGTTCTGGTTACTGCAGAGAAGTTTACAGTAGATGATAAGGGTGAATACTGGAAGCTGAAAGACGGCACTTATACGACTACAGCTCCTACCATTGGTGGTGAGACGGATAACAGTGAAGACTATGCTAATACTGCAACCAAGTACAGCAAGACCGTAGAAATTACTGCCAAAGGAACGGGCAAAGATGAGACCTCGGTTGTCGGAGTTGTGGATGAAGGTGGCCATGTGACTTTCACTGGTCTTGGCGTCGGTACTTATACCATCACCGAGACTAAGACTCCCGCCGGCTACAATACGATTGCACCGATTACATTTACCCTTACCTTTGATGCTGGAACCAAAGCTTTTGCATCTAATAATACGGCTGTAGCTGTTGGCGCAGATAATAAGCTGGATACGACTATCGTCAATGAAAAGGGTGCTACTCTCCCTGAGACCGGCGGTATGGGTACTACCATCTTCTATGTGATCGGTTCGGTTCTTGTACTTGGAGCTGCCGTACTTCTCATCGTTAAGAGACGTATGAGAGCTGAGCGGCAGTAGTTTAAAGATTGATCATGCTGTATGTTATGCTGTATTCGGGAGACCTGTTCTCCCGGATGCAGCAGTAAGGAGAACTCTATGAAGAAAAGGCTTTCGACGATAATACTTGTTCTGATCTTTCTCATAGGGCTGTCTTTACTGCTGTATCCCACTGTCAGTGATTACTGGAATTCTCTGCACCAGTCCCGGGCCATTGCGGGCTATGTGGAGCAGGTGGCCAGTCTGGATAATGATTTTTATGAGCAGCTCTGGGCCGATGCGGAGGAATATAACCGGACCCTGGCTGGAAAGAGCAATCGTTATACGCTGACCGATGAGGAAAAGGCAGAATATGAGAGTCTTTTAAACGTTTCCGGCACCGGGATCATCGGCTATATTGAGATTCCGGTCATTGACTGTTCCCTGCCGGTCTATCATGGGACCGATGAGGCTGTATTGCAGATTGCCCTCGGCCATATCGAGGGAACTTCGCTTCCTGTGGGAGGAGAGGGCACCCATTGTGTCATTTCCGGCCACAGAGGACTTCCCAGAGCCAGGCTGTTTACTGATCTGGATAAACTGGTGGTGGGAGATACCTTTATGCTCCGTGTCCTGGATGAGACTCTGACCTATGAGGTGGACCAGATCCGGATCGTAGAGCCACAGGAAATCAAAGAAATCGAGATTGAAGATGGGAAGGATTACTGTACTCTTGTCACCTGTACACCCTATGGTATCAATACACACAGACTTCTTGTGAGGGGACACCGGGTGGAAAATCAGGCAGAGTCACAGAATGTCCGGGTTACTGCCGATGCCATGCAGATCGATCCGGTGATCATTGCTCCGCTGGTGGCAGTGCCGATGCTGCTTGTTCTGCTTATTATTCTGTTGGTGAAGACCCGCAGAAGAAAATAGGAGGGATTGAAATGTCCATAGGAAAACGACTGCTTACCCTGCTCTTTCTTGTGGTGCTGACTGGAGCGGTCAGTGTGAATGCATATGCCCACGATGTACCGGATATGTCGGAGAAGGGGATAATTGATATAACGATGAAATGGAAGGAACAGGCAGTTCCCGGCGGGACGCTGACCCTTTACCGGGTGGGGGATGTCTGTGAGGATGACGGGGATTACAGCTTTGAACCGACAGGGGTGTTTAAAAACCGGGGAAGTACCTTTGAAGATATCCAGTCTGCCGAATTGGCAGCAGAGCTTGCCCGGTATGCGGCGGATAATGATCTGAAAGGAACGACCCGGACGATTGGAAAAGATGGGAAAATTTCTTTTGCGGACCTGGAGCTTGGCCTGTATCTGGTGGTGCAGGAGCAGGCGGCCTCCGGCTACAGCAAAATAAATCCCTTCCTTGTGTCGGTGCCTGCAATGGAAGCCGGAGAATATATTTACAGCATCGACGCAAGTCCTAAGATAACAAATGGCCCGGAACCGGTTCCTGTGGAGCCTTCCTCGCCGGCGCCCGCAAAACCGGGAACAACACTTCCCTGGACGGGACAGCTTACATGGCCGATCCCGATCCTGGTGGTGGCAGGTCTGCTGCTGTTTTCTCTGGGCTGGGTGCTGTGCTTCGGGAAAAAGAAGCGTAGATTATAACAAAATAACCGCCATTTATGACAATTTGTCCTCTGGCCTTTTTTCTGCATTTATAATACAGAAAAAAGAACGGAGGATATTTTTATGGAAAAAAATATAAAAATTCTGCTGTCGGCAGCTGTTTCGGCGGCAGCCCTGTTTATGATCGCCGGCGGCCTGATCTGGCATGAGGCGCCCGCATCCGGGAAGCAGCAGACAGGGATAAAATACGGGACAGGAACGGTGCTGCCTGAGACATTACAGGAAGCTGAGCCGGGGGAGACCCGGACCGATATTTCTGAAAACAGGACGGAGGAGCAGGCTGATACGGACGACAGTGGGGAGGACGAGGAACGGATACAGAACGATACCTCGGCAGGACAGTGGATGATGTCCAACGCGGTAGAACAGAATGGGTACCTGTTCTATTATAACTGGTCAGAGGATTCTATCATTCGGATGGATCTGTCTTCAGGAGAACAGAAAACACTGATCGCTCCGGATGAGGAGAGGCAGCCCTGTTCCGCGATGCTGGCGACAGAGCAGTATCTGTATGTGGAGATCAATTATCCTGCCCTTATCGTGATCGAGCAGTATACCTTTGACGGGGAGCGGATCGGGCGGCTCGTGAAATCAGGTGCGTCATGGGCGATTTATGAAGAGGGGTATCTGTATTATTCTGTCGGATCTGCCAAGGATAAGAATTTATACCGGGTCAGAACAGAAGCCGGCAGTGAGCCGGAGCTTATAAACGACTATGTGGAAGACGGGATTTTCCAGATACACGGGGAAAAGATCTATTATGTGGGCGAAGGAACAAAATTTTCCAGAATGGAAAAGGACGGAAGCGGACAGGAAATCCTGGATTCAGACGGCGGTTACTATGCCAACTGGGATTTTGAATATGGAGATTTTAATGACGGCTGCCTGTATTATACAGATACTCCTGATTATCAGTATTATAAATGGGATATGAAGACAGGGATGAAAGAGCCTGTGTCCCTGCACACACCGGATCTGGGCTATACGGCTGCCGGCGGATTCTTTATCGGAGATACAATGGTTCATTATATTTATGATAATCAGAACGGGATCTGGGGATATGATCCGAAGACGGGAGAGGACAGGTGTATTGTGGCAGAGAGCGCAGAAGAAGGACGAAACGAAGAGATCAAGCTCCTGCGGATCCCCGGCGCCACAAGAATTTACTATACATGGTCTGTTTACGACAATGTAAATATAAAATGGGACGATTACCTTTGTGCAGTTGATCTGGACGGGACAGAGCCCGTTTCCTATGGAAATATTTTCATCATCGGCGTTACGAATGACTGACAGCAGAATCAGCAGAAAGCAGGCTGTCCAGGGCTTCCAGGGTTTCATCCTTGCTTAGCAGGTATTCACTTTTGGGCAGATACAGGATGAAATCCAGGAAAGCACTGCCGATCAGAGATTCGTCTATATGGATATTGTAAAAGTTTTCGGAAGCGTCATTTTCCTGAAGGGTGAAAATATCAAGACGGCGGTGCTCTGAAATACAAAAGCTTAAATTGGAGGGCAGAACGAAAAGCTGGTCATTGACAAGACGGCCCATGATCCTGTCATCAGCAATGTCATCTCTCAGCTGTTTTAAAAGAGTCTTCCGTTCCTCCATCGTGCAGGGAGAGACAAGCTGACGGGGAATATCACAGAAAATACCGTTTTCCATGAAAGCGGAGATTCCCTTTTTTGTAAAAAAAGTATAGTAGTGTTCACGGATCTCATGGAGAACAGAAAAACGCTGAATGCTTTTTTCTACAAGTTCCTGATAGAAGGGAAGCTCCTTCCGCAGCCTCCGGGCAATCAGGGAAGGTGTATAAAACCGTCCCAGACAGGGCTGGGGCATAAATGTATAATAGGAATTTTCTGAAGTGCCGGCTGAGTAGGCTTCCAGGATCTCAAAAGGTGTCTTCTGGAAACGGATCAGAGGGCGGCACTGCTCCAGAGTACGGCTGAAAAATGTCCGGTAATACTGTAATATTTCAGAATGGGTAACACACATAACTGTTTCATAATCTCTTTCAATGCACAGAAGGCAGGAAGAAGTCAGCAGGTAATAGGGAAAGGGGGTCGTGATATCGCGCGCTCCTTCATAATAGAACCAGGAAGAATACTGGGTCCCTGCTGACAGGGAAAGAGAAAGTACATCTGCCAGGATCTCAATCCCTGCAGGTGCTCCGTGCTCCCGGTCAGAAGGATAGGGCATAATATGAGTTACCTGCAGACGGGTATTGTATTGTTGGAAAATCGTATAGATATACTGGAGAAAAAATCCGTTGTCGGCAGGAATATTAGTCAGGGTCTCAGGCTTATCTGCCCCCAGCTCCTGATCAACGGCCTGGCGGATCATGGAACGGACAGCAAATTTGCCGGAATAAAGCTGCTGGTTTTTAAGGGCAGGAAAAGCTTCCAGTCTGGGAAAGTCCAAACGCTTTTCCGGTTCAATGAAAGGGGGCTGTTCAGCCAGTGTCTTTAAAAGCCGGACGATCTGTTTCCTGGTTTCAAATACAGTTTCCCCCTGAAGGGACATATTCATATATTCGAAAAATATTTCCGTTTCATGGGGAGAAAGACGAAGATATTCCACCAGCTTTTGGGCAGATTTATAGGAGAGGATCCGCTCTCCGGTCATGGCCTTATGGATGGAGGTCCGCTCCACGTGGGCGCCCCGGGCAAGTGTGGAAATGGGTTCTCCATTCCGGTTGATCAGATATTCCAGATAATCGCTGAATTTTGACATGACAGACTCCTTTTTGATTCTGTTTTGCGGTTTGGATTCCAATAATGGTGTGCGCTCTGGGTATTGGAACTATAATTTAGTATAGCATAAGAATTTTTAGGCTTTTTAAACTTTTTTTGACAAAACCCCGGCAATTTTAGACAAAATCAGATGAGGTTTTTTGTCGGTCCTATAATGTAGAAAAAAGGAGAATGGTTATGAAAAAAAATGGAAGATACATAGCGGCGGGATTTATTTTCCTGGGAATTATATTTCTGTTTTTCCCGCTGGATGGTGTAAATAAATATACGGTCATGGATCTGCTGGCTCTCTGGAAAACAGAAAAAACAATCCTGGCAGTCTGGTTGTGTGCTGCGGCCGCAGCCCTGGCGGGAGCCGTACTTTCAGAATGTTTTGGAAAAGAAAAGATCAGCCTGGCGGTTTCCCTTGTTTTCCAGGGAATCGATTTCATCAGTATTCCCATTCTGGCAGGAATATCGGCAGGGGAATTTGCGCTTCCCGGAATCGGCGGGATGGGAGCGATGGTCTGTCTGCTGGTTTCGGCAGTCCTGACGGGAACAGTCCTTTATCAATATGAGCCGGAGATGGAAGCAAACGGTCAAAAGCATTTCGACCGGAACCCTGCCGGGCAGCAGAATTTTTCCCAGAACCCGGCCGGAGCTTATGGATACCAGAGGCAGCCGCAGGCGAACCCGTGCCAGGGAGCACTGTATATTTACTGCGGACCCTTTGAAGGCTCCGTGATTCCCATCAGACATATGGAGTCAGTCAATGTGGGAAGGGATGCTTCTTCCTGCAATCTGGTGCTGGAGGGGAAGGCTGTAAGCCGGAGACATTGTACGGTTACCTATAATGCGGTAAATCATACGTATCTGCTTTTGGATACCTCCTCCAACGGCACTTATCTGGAGGGTGGACAAAGGATACCGAAGAATTATGCTGTGGAACTGAGACCGGGCACGGCTTTTTATCTGGGAATGCCGGAGAATCGGTTTAAACTGGGAGAATAATCATATGTTCGATATTGAATGCCTGTGCAAAGGCTGTATGCGGCAGATGGACAGACCTCAGCGGTTCTGTCCCAGCTGTGGCTATGACAATGAAAAAACAGAAAAAAGAAGCTCCAAATGTCTGCCGGAAAATACGATCCTCAACGGCAGATATCTGATCGGACGTGTTCTGGGTGAAGGCGGATTTGGTATCACTTATCTGGCCTTTGATCTGGCGGAGGAAACTCCGGCTGCTGTCAAGGAGTATTTTCCTGTGGGGCTGGCTGCCAGGGATATGTCGGTCTCTTCCGGTGAGGATCTGACCGTCATGGACGGAGAACAGGGAATCTACTACAGGAACGGTCTGAAAAGCTTTGCAAAGGAAGGACAGAACCTGGCCCATTTTAAGAAGCTTCCCGGAATCGTCACGGCGAGAGATTTTTTCTTTGCCAATGAGACGGCATATCTGGTGATGGATTATATCGAGGGCCAGAGTCTGAAGCAGTACATGCAGTGGTATCAGACAAATAATGAGAATGGTGCGCCCATGGATTACCAGGTGGCGCTGGCATTTCTCAAACCGGTCATATCCTCACTGGCTGAGATTCATAAGACCGGGCTTATTCACCGGGATATCAGTCCGGACAATATCCTTGTGGATAAGAACGGCAATGTGACCCTGATCGACTTTGGCGCAGCCAGGGCAGGTGTCATGGGAGAAGAGATGAAGAGCATGACCATTATGGTGAAGCATGGCTATGCGCCGGAGGAGCAGTACCGTACCCATGGCAAACAGGGTCCCTGGACGGATGTATATGCCCTGAGTGCAACCCTGTACCACATGATTTCAGGCAGACTGCCGGAGGACGGTGTGGAGCGTCTTTATCAGGATAATATGGTGCCTTTAAAACAGCTTACCTTGTCGGAGACAGTTCCTGCGGAAATTTCTGATGTGATCGAAAAGGGAATGGCGGTCCGGGCGAAAGACCGTTACCGGACCATGGAAGAGCTGTCCGCTGCCCTGGAGAATGCAGAAAAAATCCGGGATGAGAGAGAGGCCCGTCTGGAGGAGGAAAAGAAGGCTGAAGAGGCCCGCCTGAAGGAGAAAAAGAAGGCTGAAGAGACCCGCCTGAAGGAGGAAAAGAAAGCTGAAGGAGCCTGCCTGGAGGCTGAGAGGAAGAAAGAAGAACAGCGCCGGGCAGAAGAGAAAAGGCTCGAGGAACAGAGAAGGAAAAAGATCCAGGAGAAAAGGACTGAGGAACAGAGACAAAAAGCGACTCAGGAGAAAGCACGAAAGGAAAGGGAAGAAAAAAGCAGGGCAGAGGAACAGGAAAGGAAGAAGAAAATCAAGATATTCATTTTTGTATGTCTGTCCCTGGTTCTGGTTATGGTGTTCATGGGAAGGATGTTTGGTCCGCAAAGCAGAAAAACTCCTTCAGAGACAGAGACGGTATCCGGGCAGACGGAGGAGATCAGCGAAACGGAAGAGACCCGGACAGAATATGCTTCTGTTGGGGAGAGTATCCCCTTTTCTAAGAATTTCCCGCTGAGCTTTAATGATATCATGAAAATATGGCCGGGGGCAGGATTCGATTATTCTGTCTGCATGGAGATATTGAAGCATACTATTGCTGAGACTTACGGATTGGATTACGATGAGACAACAACAACGGATGATTTTGAAAAGCGGGGAATTCCGCTTACCATTTATGATCGTGAAGATGAGTGGGTCTATATATCAGATGATCAGACAGAGGAAGAGCTGTATATTCAGTGGAATGAGGCGGATGAAGCAATAGATTATATTCATTTGTCGTTCGATCCGAAGCTTCCTCTGGAGCAGGGAAGGGACCTGATGGGTTTTATTGACCAGTCTATTCGAAATACCTATACATCAGAAGAATACATAATAGCAGAAGAGATCAGTGTGGATGCTTCGTCCTGTCAGTGGCATGTAGAACGGGTGGATGGAATTGCAGCCAGCTACTATTTTCTGGAGAGAGATCAGAATCTGGAAGGAAAGGAAAGTTGGGTCCTTATGATTGTAGGTGATATGCAGACGGAATCGGACCAGCCAGAATCAGAAGATATAACCATTCCTTTTTCGGGGAATTTTCCAGTGGAGCTGACGGAGATCCTTTCCATTTATCCGGGAATGGATTATGAAACAGTACAGAATGAGTTCGATATGGCATTTCAGAATTACGATGGAGAGCTTCTTGTTTCGGCGAAGGCGGGAGATAAGCTGATCAGAGCGGAAACGCCCCAGAACGGGCTGAAAATGATGATATATAAATTTTCTGTGGGAGTGTGGGTTTCAGAAATCTATCTTTACTTTGGCCCTCAGTTCACAGAGGAAGACGGAGAAATGCTGTGTGAGCTTATTCAGGAAACACTTTACGGGTGCGGATGGGATGTTTCCCTCAGTTATGGACCGTTAAAAAGGCTGGAGGATCTGGGAGCTGTCGATGATTCAGGAGAAGGGCTTATGGGATATGAGGGATACGACGGATATCAAACCGTTTATGATCTTACATATGTAGAAGGGGAAGGACAGAGCGAATGGGTGTTGGCGGTTTACCAGTTCAGTATTACAGACCGGGAGCTGCTTTGGGCGAGGATGAAGCGAAATGGTGAATATTGATTGTTTATGTAAAGGCTGTATGCGGCTTCTGGACAGTCCGGGAGGGTGCTGCCCGGTATGTGGTTATGACAATACTCAGACGGAAATGAGGAATGCAAGATGTCTGCCGGAGCAGACGATCTTAAACGGCAGATATCTGATCGGACGGGTGCTGGGCGAGGGAGGCTTCGGCATCACCTATCTGGCCTTTGATCTGGCGGAGGAGCATCCTGTCGCCATAAAGGAGTATTTTCCCGTTGGTCTGGCGGCCAGGGATATGAGTACATCTTTGGACGAAAGGATCCTTGTCATGCCGGGAGAGCAGGGAGTCCATTACAGGAACGGCCTGAAGGGCTTTGCAAAGGAAGGACAGAACCTGGCCCATTTTGAAAAGCTTCCCGGAATCGTCACGGCGAGAGATTTTTTCTTTGCCAATGAGACTGCATATCTGGTAATGGATTATGTGGAGGGCCAGAGCCTGAAGCAGTACATGCAGTGGTATCAGAAAAATAATAAAAATGGTGCGCCCATGGATTATCCTGTGGCTTTGGAGTTTTTAAAGCCTGTCATGTCATCCCTGGCTGAGATCCATAAAGCGGGACTTATCCATCGTGATATCAGTCCCGACAATATCCTTGTGGATAAGAACGGCAATGTGACTCTGATCGATTTCGGGGCAGCCAGGGCTGACGTGGGAAATGAATTCCGCAGCATGACGGTCATGGTAAAGCATGGTTATGCGCCGGAGGAACAGTACAGAAGCCATGGAAAGCAGGGACCCTGGACGGATGTGTACGCCCTGTGCGCCACTTTGTACCATATGATTTCCGGTATCCTTCCGATGGATGCAGTGGAGCGGCTGTACCGGGATGAAATGATTCCTTTAAAAAATCTGAAGCTTCCTGTTCCGGTACCGGAGGAAATCTCTGATATCATTGAAAAAGGAATGGCTGTCCGGGCGGAGAACCGTTATCATTCCATGGAGGAATTGTGCAGCGATATCAACCGGGCGGAGGAGAGACAGCTGGAAAAAGAAGAGCGAGAGAAGCTGGAAGCGGAAAGAAAAGCAAAAGAGGAAGCCCGGCTGGAAGCAGAGCGGCAGGCGGAAGAAGCCAGAAGAGAAGCCATCCGGAAAGAGCGGGAGGAGGCAGAACGGAAGGCGGAAAAGCTTCGGAAGGAAAAGCAGGAGCAGGAAAGGAAAGAGAGAGAAGAAGAAAAGAGAAAGAGAGAGGAAGCACTCAGGGAAGAGGAAGAGAAAAGACAGCAGGAGGAAGAGAAAAGACAGCGGGAAGAAAAAAGAATTGAGGATAAGAAAAGAGAACCGGCAGAAGGAGAGAAGAAGTGTTTCCGCCGATATGGGTTTTATGGGAAAACAGCAGTATGCCTGGGTCTTATCAATATGATCTGGCTGATCCGTTCTTCTTCTTATGACTGTCAGCCCTTTGCCTGGGCGACCGGACTGCTTCCCATAGAACTGGCTGCTTTTCATGCGGCGGCAGGAGCGGCAGCTCTTCTGATCCTCATTTTTGGAAAAAAAGGAAAGGGATATGGGGGACTGGTGTTTCCTCTCCTGATCGGAATCCAGGGAGTTCTGATCGGGAACAAGGTTTTTTTAAATGTTTTTTTTGTTAAGTTTCATTCGCTCTATCGTTTATACTGGACCAGATTCTGCATGGCAGTGATCCTTTGCGGCAGTTTTTCCATCCTGGCGGCACTCAGGAAGAAACGGAAGCAGCAGAAAATGGCGGTGTGCTGTGAAGCTGCGGCGATCCTGCTTGTGATTGTCGGAATAGTTCTGAATTTCCGGTTCTTTGGTGTGTATTTGAAGTATGGGAAAGGGCTGGAAGGATATCAGTTTTACTATACCTTTTTCCTTCCGGCGGCTGTGATCCTGGAATTTGCAGGGGCCTGGTCTGCCTGTATCTCCTGTCTGAAGGAGGGAAGAGAAAAAGGCAGAAGATCAGGAGCTTTGTGGGTGTTGGTGAAGCTGGCACCGCCTCTTATCGCAGCGTTTGCAGTTTTTACTGTCAGGGCATGCGCAGCCAATGAACTGCCCGGGCAGATAGCCGGAATCGTTGAGTATACACTTGAAGAAACCTGGTCAGGAGCACGAAACCGCCTGGGAGAGACGAAGACCTTCTATCATTCCGATTCGGATATTGCTTTTGAATGGAAATATCAGGTGTCTGAATGGGAAGATAAATGGATAAGTGCTTCCGCAGACGGCGTAGAATATAAAAAATATCCTGCCAATATTTATGTGGGAAATATGACGGGGGATACCTGCTATTACCTTCCGCTGGATGCATATGGATATCAGTTCGGCGAGGAAGGCGCGGAATATGGAGACAACTGGACGGCAGACGTTTCCATGGGCAGTACGTTCCTGTTTTGGGCCGGCAGCGGCCTGAAGGATAAGATCGCAGCGGAGCTGATACAGATGCTGGAAAGAAGGCATCTTGTTTCGGAAAAAAATCTTTTACGCAATGATGAGCTCTCATTTAACACGACAGAATTGACTTTGTATGACAAAACAGAAGTCCGACTTTCTTCCCAGGATCCAATGAGGATCAGTCTTCATATAGAACATATCCCGGCTGTGGAGACGGATATTTCCAATCCGGAGCTTTCTGTCGGGGAATTGATCGGATATCTTGCTTCCTCCTGGGGCACAGAGCAGCATTTTGATACAGAAGCCTGCCAATGTCTGGAACTTCAGGGCTATGTATTCCTGACAGGTGATGGTTATTCTGCTGTCATTGATGACGGCCGCGTACCATTTTCTTCCGGGACCATTGGAAAAGAGGCGGAGATCGGCCTGGAAGCTCTTTCCTATGAAGAGTTGGAGGAAGTCCTGATGGAATATTTCGGCCCTGTCTGGGACGAGAGTGAATCCTGTAAACGTTTTTCCGCAGATGGAGAATGCTTTCTGGAACTTAGCAGGATCACAGAGAACGAGAGCGGAACCGTTTATAGAATACGTTACACGGATTAAATGTGACAAAATAGAGGAAAAAAATGTCACAAATTATGTCACACACTTTTTTGACAGATGATTTTGCTATACTGAAAGAGAGCAAGGGGAAATGAAAGTATTAAGAAAGAGTGTGAAAAGGTGTTAAGGGTAGCAATTTGTGATTCTGATATCCGGTATCAGAAACAGACAGCGAACATTCTCTTTCATACATTGTTTGATGTGGAGGATGTTCGCTTTACTTTTTATGAGTCGGGAGCCCGGCTGACCCGGGATATCATGGAAGAAAAGTTTCACCAGGATCTTCTGGTGTTCGACCTTGTTCTTCCGGGAAGTAATGGCCTGAGGATTCTGGAGCTTATCCGCAATCAGGGCCTGGCAGTGGATGTTATTGTTCAGACAGAGGCAATAGAGCTGGCTCTTTACGGTTATCGTTTTCATGTCTTTGATTTTATTGCGAAGCCGGTGTCCGTGCAGGTTGCTGAACAGGTACTTAACCGGTATATCAGAGAAAAACTCCATCCGGCTGAGGAGTTTCTGCAGTTTTCCATTCAAGGCTGCAAACAGAGACTGCGGCTTAAAAACGTACAGTTTTTTGAGAGCCGGGTGAGGAAGATCGCAGCTGTTATGGAAAACGAAACAGTGGAATTTTATCGGAAAATGGATGAGTTATGGAAAGAAGTAGAAGACAAGGGCTTCCTCAGATGCCATCAGAGCTATATTGTCAATAAAAACTATGTGATGGGACTGTCCGCCGGAGAGCTGATCCTCTTCAATAAAAAGACAGTTCCTGTCAGCAGACGGTATGCCGGTGCGGTCAGAGAAGCACTGGAGGAGAAACATATATAAAAAATTCCGTAATCCCCGGTGGGGGATACGGAATTTTTGACTTTTACAGTCCGGTTATTTCAAAAGTCTGAGGCAGATTTCCGAAAAATACGGTACAGGGAAGGGAATACTCCGCTGGAGTTCCGGCAGGAAGTCTGGTTCCATCAGATAAATAAGTGCCATTGGAAGAAAAGTCAGTAATGCGTACTTTTCCGGGCGTGTCAGTACAGAGGATGGAACAGTGCAGACGGCTGATTTCCGGGGAAGAAAAAATCAGATTTACCTGTTCCGGATCCGTTCCCAGGATCAGATGCTCCTTTTGTTTCAACTGAAATTCGGCTCCCTCGTATTCACCCCGGACACAGCGTATTTTCAGAGAAGCGGGTTTTTGCGGATAAGAAACTGCAGGTGCCGGAGCGGGACGGTTCTGCGGCTGTCTGTATGCCTGCCGGGGTGTGGTTCCTGCAGCAGGCTGTCTGTGTACAGTGGTATGCGGCGCCGGATCGAACGCGTGGTATGACATATAATACAGGAAGGCAATGGCGGCAAAGATCATGATGAACTGGAAATATACGCCAAATGCCGCGAGCATGGACGCAAAAGCATCGAGGACCGCAAAGGAAGAAAAACCCAGGAAGAAATAAGTATAGGAAACTGCAAAAGCCATGATCATTTCGCCGGTGAAAAGCCTGCGGCCTCTGAGAAAGAGGCTGGCCACGGCAGCTCCTGCCAGGGCGGCAAGAAACAGAAGGATAAGACCGCTGCCATCACCGCCGTAGCCGGCCAGAGAAAAAAGCTGATAACCGTTCAGAGTCCCGAACCCGTAAGACAGGAAAGGAAGGAACAGAAAAGCCGCCAGCATAACTGCCCAGAAACCGGCAAATACTCCGAAAGAAAAGCGGGGCTGGTAATTTTCAGGAAGCTGCCTGCCGACCAGGACTGCACCGATGATCCAGGGAATGATCAGAATAGACAGAAGACCGGTCACTGCGGTGATTCCGATCAGCCGGTTGTTTTTCAGTTTAACAGCGCCCATTACAGGGGCAAAAGAAATCAACAGGAACATAATAAATAACAGAAAGCGCAGCATAGGAAAATCCCTCCTGAATTGATGATTTGAATTCTTGTTTTCATTATAACAGAGCAGAATAAGCGATAAAGATTTTGGCAGTTTTAACTGCTCTTTTGTTGTTTTTAGGCGAAAATGTTAAAAATGACAAATTACCCTGTAAAAACAGCAAACTCGTATGGATAAGCGTTCATCTGTTAGAATAAAACAAACCAGTATTTATTTTAGAGGGATGGATATATTTATGAAAATTGCACGTTGTCATGCGGGGCATTTTTATGACAGTGAAAAATATAAAGAATGTCCATTTTGCCGGCAGGAGCCCCGGACAAAGAATCCGGCTGTGCGTACAGATATGTCTTCTTATACGAGATGGGAAGAGGCAGCCCGGGCGGCAGATGAGAACAGGACCGTCATGGATTCTGAATCGGAGGGACTGCTTACTCATATGTATGTGACGGGATGGCTTGTATGTGTGGAGGGTCCGGAGCAGGGGCGGGACTACAGGCTCCGTTATGGATTCAATCAGATCGGCCGCAGCCATCGGATGGATGTCTGTATTTTTGAAGATGATGGGATCACACGGGGCGTTCACTGCAGTGTTGTTTATGAAAAAAGGAAAAACCAGTTTCTTCTTGTACCGGGTCAGGGAACTCTGACCTGGAAGGATGGAGTGCTTGTAGATCAGCCGGCGGAATTATTGACCGGCGACCGGTTTAAGATCGGAGAAACAGTTCTGGAATTTATTGCGTTTTGCAGGGATGATGTCAAATGGGAGAAGTAATTACTGAAAATCTGTTCCGGGTACGGGAGCTTCCGCCAAATCTGAGTGCTTCTGCAGTCAGTGTGACCGGCACCAGGTCTTACCAGGAAGACTGTCTCATGTATCAGGTTCTGGATGATGGTGTGCTGGGGGTCGTCTGTGACGGGATGGGAGGCCTTGCCCATGGGGAACGATCCAGTGCCTGTGCAGTGGACGGGTTATCTCAGTATTTTCTGGAGAGACCAAGAGGCGAAATTCCCATGTCGCGTTACTGGGAAGAAGCGATACGCAGCCTGGATGAAACCGTAGCGGAGCTTAAGGATAAAAATGGACAGCCTTTAGGGGGAGGAACGACCCTGGCTGCAGTTTTTATTCAGGGAAACTGTATGACCTATGCGGCAGCCGGAGACAGTATGATCTATCTTTTACGGAACGGCAGCCTGAAACGGCTCGTCAGGATGCATAATTACAGACTTCTGCTGGAGCAGAGGCTTGCTGCCGGAGAGATTTCTTCTGACGAATATGAAAAAGGATTATCGGATGGAGAGGCGTTGATCACTTATCTTGGCATGAAGGGGATTGAAGTGTGGGACTGCCCGGATGAGCCGCTTTTGTTGGAGGACAATGACCGGATACTGCTTTGCAGCGACGGATTATATAAGGGACTTTCTGAAGTGCAGATCCGAAAGACCATGGAAATGTGTCCGGAGTTTGAGAAAACGGCTCTGGAGCTTATACGTGCAGTGTTTTGCGGGCCGCCCCAAAGGCTGGATAATATTTCCGTTTTATGTTTTCTGTACAAAGAGAGTGACTGACTAAACCGGCGGAGGTTTACACGAAATAGAATTTGGAAGAAATGGAAGGAGAATCAGATATGAAATTAGTACAATGCAGCAATGGACATTATTATGACAGCAGCAAATTTTCTGCCTGTCCGTATTGTTCAGATAAGATGAACGGTCCGGGATACACGATGCCCCTTAATCAGCAGGCCGCACAGGCTGCAGCGCCTCAGACTGCAGCACCGCAGGCATCTCCTGAGGCAGAAGCACCGGTGCCTGAAATGGATGCAGAGGCTTCTGCTTCTCCGATCTCACAGGAAAGTCCGGTTCAGCCGATCTCTGAGCAGTGGAGACCGCAGATGAATCAGGCAGGGTTCTGGCAGGTCGGTGAGGATGATAATAAAACGGTCAGCTATTATTCCAGGACGATCGGCACGGAGCCGGTGGTCGGTTATCTGATTGCCATAGAGGGCGCCTATTTCGGAGAGGGCTTTAAGCTGAAGACCGGGCGGAATTTCATCGGACGTTCTCCGGAAATGGATATCCAGCTCAGTCAGGATTTCAGCGTTTCCCGGAGAAAACATGCAGTTGTGATCTATGAACCCAAGAGCAGAATGTTCATTGCACAGCCGGGAGAATCCAGAGAGCTTTTCTATATCAACGATGAAGTGGTGTTGAATAATGTGGTTATGAAACCTTATGACATTCTGACTATAGGAGAGACAAGGCTTCTCCTCCTTCCGTTGTGCGGAGAAAAATTCAGCTGGGACGATCTGAAGAAAGAGGAAAAATAAAGAAAAAGGCCATCGGCCTTTTTTCTTTTCTTCAATCCTTTTTTAACCGGTTGAGCCAGTCTTTGATCTTTTTTTCATACCCCATTTCTGTAGGCTCATAAAAGGTGGTTCCCAGAATTTCATCAGGCAGATACTGCTGTTTCACATAGTGATCGGGATAGTCATGGGCATATTTGTAATCCAGGCCATGGCCCAGCTTTGCTGCTCCCTTGTAATGGGAATCCTTAAGGTGGGGCGGGACGGTTTTGATCTTTTCGGAACGGACCCGATCCAGGGCGGCATCAATAGCCAGATAGCTGGCATTGCTCTTGGGGGCGGAGGCCACATAGATGGCAGCCTGGGCCAGCGGGATCCTGGCCTCCGGCATGCCGACCCGTTCCACGATCTGGGCGGCAGCCGCAGCCACCTGGATGGCCTGGGGATCTGCATTTCCCACATCCTCACTGGCACAGATCATGATACGCCGGGCAATGAATTTGATGTCCTCTCCGGCATAAAGCATCCGCGCCAGATAATAGACGGCCGCATCCGGGTCGGAGCCGCGCATGCTCTTGATAAAAGCGGAGATGGTGTCGTAGTGGTTGTCTCCTGTTTTATCATACTGGATGGCCCGCTTCTGGATGCACTCCTGGGCCACGTCGAGAGTGATGTGGATCTGTCCGTCCTCACTGCGGGGAGTGGAGAGAGCACCAAGCTCCAGGGCGTTCAGTGCACTTCTGGCATCCCCTCCGCAGATGTCGGCGAGAAAGTCCAGGGCAGCCTCGTCTGCCGTTGCCGAAAGGCCGCCGAGACCGCGGCTCTTGTCGTTCATGGCACGGATCAGAAGCTCCTTCACATCCTCTTTTGTAAGACTTTCCAGCCGGAAGATAATGGACCTGGAAATGAGAGCGCTGTTCACCTCAAAATACGGATTTTCCGTGGTGGCACCGATGAGGATGACGGTGCCGTCCTCCACGAAGGGAAGGAGGTAATCCTGCTGTCCTTTATTGAAGCGGTGGATCTCATCGATAAACAGGATGGTCTTTCGGCCGAACATACCCAGGCTGTCCTTCGCTTTGGCAACGACCTCCTCCATATCCTTTTTGCCGGCGGAGGTGGCGTTGATCTGCATGAAGTCAGCCTTCGTGGTGGCGGCGATGACCTTGGCAATGGTGGTCTTACCTGTCCCGGGAGGGCCGTACAGGATGATGGAGCTCAGCTTGTCAGCAGCAATGGCCCGGTAAAGGAGCGTGCCCTTTCCGATGATGTGCTTCTGACCCACGATCTCCTCCAGGGAGGCGGGGCGCATCCTGGCAGCCAGCGGAGCTTCCTTTTCCTGATTTGTTTCCCTCATATAATCAAATAAATCCATAAAAATCTCCGTTCTGCCGACCTGGCGGCTGGAAGAATCAATATCAAACATACGTTCCTGGATTTCTATTATAACTGCTGCAGCTTCCGGTGACAAGAGGCACAGAGAAAATTTTCGGAAAAATGGCGGTGGAAAAAAGTATGTATTCGTGATAGGATGGTCGTAGATACGGCATCGCAGAACGCCGGAGAAAGCAGGAGTACGGAATCATGATGAAACGGATCAGAAACAGCTACGGTCATACCATTTATGCCAGCTATATCGGATATATCACACAGGCGGTGGTAAATAATTTTGCACCGCTTCTTTTTCTCACCTTTGCGGGGAGCTTTTCTCTGAGTCTGGAAAAGATCACGCTGATCACCACTGCCAATTTTCTGATCCAGCTATGTGTGGACTTTTTGTCGGCGAAATTCATTGACAGGATCGGATATCGGGTCTCCATTGTGGCGGCCCACCTGTTTGCGGCGGCAGGACTGGTTGGACTGGCCGTATTTCCTGCCCTTTTCGGGAACGCGTATGCGGGTCTTCTGACTGCAGTGGTCCTTTACGCCGTCGGCGGCGGTATCATTGAGGTGCTTATAAGCCCTATCGTAGAATCCTGTCCCACAGAGAAAAAAGAGGCGGCCATGAGCCTTCTCCATTCCTTTTACTGCTGGGGCCATGTGCTTCTGGTGGTGGTCTGTACCGGATTTTTCCGGATCTTCGGAATTGAAAACTGGAGGGTACTGGCCTGCCTTTGGGCCGTGATTCCGTTGGTAAATGCCTTTTATTTTCTGTTTGTCCCCATTTATCCGGTGACCGGGGAGCATGAAAAAATGTCCTTTGGCTCCCTCTTTCGGGAAAAGCTGTTCTGGCTTTTTATCGTGGTCATGGTCTGTGCCGGAGCCTCAGAGCAGGCCATGAGTCAGTGGGTTTCGGCTTTTGCAGAATCAGCCCTCCATGTGTCGAAAACGGTGGGAGATTTGGCGGGACCCTGTGCCTTTGCCGTTTTGATGGGAACAGCCCGGGCTCTTTATGGGAAATTCAGCGAAAAGATTCCCCTTCGAAGCTTCATGGCGGGGAGCGCAGTCCTCTGCATTGGCTGCTATGTGCTGGCGTCCTGCACGAAAAATCCCATGGTGGGCCTTCTGGGCTGTGCACTCTGCGGATTTTCTGTGGGAATTTTCTGGCCGGGAACCTTCAGTATGGCATCGGCAGCACTGCCGGGCGGCGGAACGGCCATGTTTGCCTTTATGGCCCTGGCCGGAGATCTGGGCTGCTCTTCCGGCCCCACTCTGGTGGGAATGGTGGCGGAGGCGGCAGGCGGAGATCTGAAGACAGGACTTCTTGCGGCCGTGGGATTTCCGATCCTGATTCTATGCGGAATTTTTCTGCTGGGAAAATACAGAAGGAGGGAGATAACGGATCATGCTGCATGAATTTTCCAGAACGGAGCTTTTGTTGGGAAAAGACGGAATGGAGCGTCTGAAAAACAGCCGTGTGACCGTTTTCGGCATCGGCGGTGTGGGGTCTCACTGCATTGAAGCCCTGGCCAGGAGCGGTGTGGGTCATCTGACTCTCGTGGACAATGATACGGTGTCTGTCACCAACATCAATCGTCAGAGCATTGCTCTCCACAGTACCGTGGGTCTCCATAAAACGAAGGTCATGAAGGAAAAGCTTCTGGACATCAATCCGGAAATCAGCATTTCTCTTCATGAGCAGTTTGTGCTTCCGGAAAATGCTGAAGTTTTTTTTGAGGAAAAACCGGATTTTATCGTGGATGCCATTGATACGGTATCGGCGAAAATAGCTCTGGCAGTTCTGGCAGAGGAATATCAGGTTCCCATCATCAGCTGCATGGGAACAGGGAATAAACTGGATCCGTCTGCCTTTGAGATCGCGGATATTTACGACACGAAGGTCTGCCCTCTCTGTCGTGTCATGCGGCGGGAGTTGAAGAAACGGGGCGTAAAGGGACTTACGGTCCTTTATTCCAGAGAAGAGCCGGTCTCCTGCGGAAAAAGGGTAGAGCTGTCCGGCAGAGGAGCCTCTGCTGAGACTGAGACGAAGGGAACCGCGGGCCGTCCGGTGCCGGGAAGCATTGCCTTTGTGCCTCCGGTGGCGGGGCTTATGATGGCAGCCTATGTGATCCGGCGGCTGGTTCGTCCGGAATCACAGAGAGGGGCAGAAAATCAGTTATACGGATAAATGGAGGAATACGATGAGCAGCAGATTTTATGAACCGGAAACGCTGAAGAGGGTGCAGCAGACGGAGCTTCAGATCCTGAAGGATTTTATGGCGGTATGCGACGAAGCCGGGCTTCGCTATTTCGGCATCGCGGGCACTGGGATCGGAGCTATCCGCCACAGGAGCTTCATTCCCTGGGACGACGATATTGACGTAGCCATGCCCCGGAAGGACTTTGACAGAGCCATGGAGCTTGTGCAGGAAAAGCTTTCGGACAAGTATTATATTCTCAATGCAGAGACGGATCCCAATTATCCGCTGATGACTACCAGACTCTGCAAAAAGGGGACTGTATTCCGGGAGGAGGCCCTGAAGGATGTGGACTGTGAGCTGGGCATTTTCCTTGACCTGTACGCCTATGATAATCTGGCGGACGGTAAATTTGCCTACAGCAGGCAGGTGTGGTCTGCCTGGTTCTGGAGTAAGCTCCTGATTCTGAGAACCATTTCTCATCCCTATATGAGTCTGACCGGCTGGAAACGGACCGCAGCTCAGGCAGTCTGCAGCTTTGTGAACGGGGCAATGAAGCTGTTTCACATTTCGCCCCGGTGGATCTACAAAAGATGCATCAGACAGTGCAGAAAATATGATGATAAAGAGACAAAAAGGATGGGCTTCCCCTGCGATACGGATCCTAACTGGAATACGGTTGAGAAGGTAAAGACTTATCCTCTCGTCAAATATCCCTTTGAGGATGTGATGTTGAATTTTCCCAATGATATTGATGGAATCCTGAGGGGGTTTTATGGGGATTACATGGAACTTCCGCCGGTGGAAAAGCGGAAGACCCACTATCCTCATGTGCTGGATTTCGGTGACGGGATCAATGTGGCGAAATAGAGGTCAGTTTTCTTCTGCGGGAATCAGACCCTCCGGTCCGAGATACAGGGTATCCAGGCATTTTTTTCCGGCTGCTGTGCGGAAGATCTTTTCGCGGACACTTTCGATGGAAGCTCTGGAATGGCCTTCTTCAAAAAGATTTACAAGAAAATCCGCTTCCACAAGGATCTGGTAATCCAGACCGTCCATGTTTTTGTAGGTGTGGTGATGACCAATCAGGTAACAGATGCGGTCTGTCTGCTCACCGGAAAAGCCGTGGGCCTCCAGAATCGGACGGGCGGCAATGGGGCCCTCCAGCTCCTGATATTTCCCGGCGGGGGATCCGTATTTTTCTTCGCTGGGCTTTATGCCGATATCGTGCATCAATGCCGTTATTTCGAGAAGAAACAGGGTATCCTCAGGGAGACCCTCGGAAAGGCCGATGTGTCTGGCAAAGGCCCACACCTTCAGAAAATGATTGATACGGAAGGTGGAACGGCTGAACCAGGAGGTCATTTCGTTCATGATGGCGGTAAACTGTTCTGTGCGGGTAATAGTCTTTGTCATGTTTGGTTCCTCCGAATGGGACCTGCAGACGAAGAGGCTGCAGATCAAAGTTTTTCTCAGCATACCACAGAAGTGGGGATACTTTAAGATGGATTTTAATTTTTTTGTCAAAAAATCGGTTTTCTAGTGCGAAGTATGTCTTTTTATGATAGAATACAGGAATAAAGGCAGGTGACACAGGGAAAATGAAGGAAAGAATCAACCGTCTCGCAAAGGGACTGATCGAATACGGCGATGTGCAGGTTTCTTTTTCTGCGGCAGAGATCGAGGGAACTGTGATTTTTGATGATAAGATGCGGGATGAGTTCCGCATTGTCTGTGAACAGGGAGGCAGTGTCAAGGGTCTGGTTTATTCCACCAACCAGAGAGTCAGCCTGTTCAGTGACAATTTTATGGGCAGAGACTGTCGGGTGATCTATGAAGTGGATGCCTCCTATGCTGAGGAGGATATCGAGGGAGAGTTTCAGATCGTATGCAGCGGCGGGGAATTCCGGATTCCCTACTGTTTCCATGTCTGCGCGGTGAATCCGGAGGGACGAAAGATAGAGTCCCTGGAGGATTTTACCGGTCTGGTAAAAGAGAATGGAGAGGAGGCTCTCAGGTTTTTTGAGTCCTCCGATTTTATAAAATGTCCGTTCATGCAGGAGGCGGGGATCCGTACGCTGTATGACGGCCTTTGGGGCAGAGGAAGCCGTCAGAATGCCCTGGAGGAATTTCTTGTGGGCACCGGAGCGAAGGAGCCTGTCCGTTTTACCGTGAGGGAGGCGGAGAAGGAGTACCAGCTTCCGGAGGAGAGCTTTTGCGATACGCTGACCGTCCAAAGGAGCGGCTGGGGATATGTTCGCCTGGAGCTTTCCTCTGACAGTGACTGGATCCAGTTTGACAGACCTGCGGTGACCGACGCCGATTTTGACGGAGATCTTTGCAGTGTACCCTATACGGTGCGTTATGACCGGCTTCATGCAGGAAAAAATTACGGAAGGATCCGTGTGAGTGGACTTTATGACGAGGCGGTGCTTCCTGTCTCGGCAGTGCTCCGCTCCAACCGTCTGTGGACCGACGGCCCTTCCTGGAAACGGGATTTCGCGAATTTTGTTTCCCTTTATTTAAAGCAGGAGGCAGGGCAGTATGAACAGAATCTGCTGCTCAACAGCATGCAGACGGCTCTTTCCAGAGCCCATGCCACAGCCAGGGTCCCTGCTGTCATCCGGCTGTATCAGGCGGATGTTTCCCTGCTTCAGGAGAAGGGGGAGCAGGCGAGGCAGTTTCTGGAGGAGGTAAAGGAGGAGGTCCTTGACAACCGGGACCGCGACCCGGCTTCCTACTGTTATTATATGTATCTCAAGGCTGAGGAGAGTAAGGATGCCGTTCAGAAGCAGACCATGGTCAAGCTTCTGAGGAGATATTATGAGGACGGAACTGCGGTGGATATGGCCTTTTATATCCTCATGAAGACCGATCCGGAGCTTATGGAGAATGACAGTCTGGCTCTTTCCAGGCTGAAGGCTCATTTCCGCAAGGGAAGCAGGAGTCCGTATCTGTACCTGGCCGTATGCCGGATCTTAAGCAGGACGCCGGAGCTTCTGCGGGTCATGGAGGATTTTGAGATCCAGAGCCTGTTTTTTGGCTGCCGGTACGGCCTTATGACGGAGGAGCTGGCAAAGGCTGCCGCTCTGCAATCTATCCAGGTGAAAAAAGGGAGGGGGCTTGCACTGCGGCTTGTCGGGAAGATCTACGAGTCGTATCCCTCCAGAGAGGCGCTGACGGCTGTCTGTGCGCTTTTGATCCGCAGCGACTGCCGGAGCAGGGAGGCCTTTTCCTGGTATGCAAAGGGCGTGGAGGAGGATGTTCATCTGACACGTCTTTATGAATATTATCTGTATGCGCTGCCGGAGGATTATGAGGGGGCTCTTCCGAGGATCATCCTTCTGTATTTCTCCTATAACCATACGCTGGATTACCGTACCCAGGCGGTGCTTTATCTGAATGTCCTTACTTATATGAAGGAGGACGAGGAGGTTTACCGGGCATATGAGGGACAGATCGAAACCTTTGCGGTGGAGCAGCTGTTCCAGAGCCATATGAACTGTGATCTGGCAAAGATCTATGACGGGATGATCTATCCGGAAATGGTGGATGAAAAGATCGCCCGCGTTCTGCCGAAGCTTCTCTATGCAAAGGAGATCCGCTGTGAAAATCCTCAGATGTGCCAGGCGGTGCTCTGCTACGAGGAGATGAAGGGAGAGACAGTGGTCACTCTGCACGGCGGCAGAGCTTACGTGCCTGTTTATCTGAAAAATGTACATGTGCTTTTCCAGGACGATTACGGAAGCCGCTACGGCAATATCGCCTATACAGCTTCGGATATGATGGAAAGTCCGGAGCTTTGCGAACGGACGGCCCAGATGTATCCTGCCCATGAGATGCTTCGGCTGTTAAAATGTCAGCAGATACTGGAAAAGAAGGAATACAGCTCAGAGGATATCGATGTCCTCAAGGATATTTCCCAGGAGGAAAATATCCACGGTCTTTACCGGAAAAAGCTGGTGTCGGAGATCGTCTCCTATTATTACCGGATGGAGGAGACCGATGCCTGCGATGAATATCTTCTGGATATTGACAAGAAGCTTTTGAACAGTGAGGACCGCCAGAAGGTTCTGGAGGCGCTGATCACGAAGGATTACTATGAGGAGGCTTACCGGATGGCTGCCCGGTACGGGTATCGGCAGCTTGGTGTCAGCCGGATCTTCAAGATGACCTCCCGAATGATTCTGAAGCGTCATTTCGAGAAGGACGTGCTTCTTCTGGAGATGGCCTGTTACTGCTTTGAAAAGGGACGCTATGACGATGTGGTCATAGAATATCTGTGCTGCCATTACAATGGCCTGAGCTCGGCCATGTACCGGGTTCTGGCGGCGGCCGCTGCCAGCCATGTGACTCTTTATGACATGCCGGAACGGCTTCTCGGGCAGATGCTGTTTGATGGTGTGCATCTGCAGCTGGACAGAGTGTTCCGTTATTATATCGAGGGAAAATCCATCGATGAGAGCCTGATCCGGGCGTACCTGGTGGTGAAGAGCAGCCGGTATTTTGAGGAAAGTGAGGCCTTTGACAGGGATGTTCTCGGATATATTGAGATTCAGGCGGAGCGCTCTGAGGTAAAAAACGGGCTGCCGGATATCTGCATGCTGGCACTTACCAAGTATTACAGCAGAGAAGACAGCCTGACCGATAAACAGATCGAACTTTGCCAGGCCATCATTGACGAGCTTTCCAGAAAACGGATCATTTTTGCCTATTATAAAAAGCTGGCGCGGTTTGTGGAGCTGCCCGGGGATCTGATGGGAAAAACCGTGATCGAATATCATGGGAAGAAAAATCAGAACCTCTGGATCCATCAGCGGATCCTTCCCGACGGCGGGGATGTGGTGGTGGAGACCATGCCCCATGTTTTCGATGGATATTTTGTAAAGTTACTCTCCCTGTTTTACGGAGAAACTCTGGAATATGAGATCTATGACGGCGGGGCGGAGCCGGTGGCCAGGGGAAGTGCAGGCTACAGCGGCGACGGAAGCCAGCCTGCCGGAAGCCGTGTGGGACGGCTGGACGGAATATTAAAGGCCCAGGCCTCAGAGGATGAGGGGCTTCAGGAAAAGATGGAGCAGTATGCCATCCGCGATGAGATGACAGAAATGCTGTTTGAATATTTGTGAGTTTGAGGTGGAAGAATGCAGGAATTACTATTGGGAATCGATATATGTGACGATTACAGCCAAATCAGTTATTTTAATCCGCAGACGCTGGATGCGGAGAATATCGGGCTGACCGATGAGGAGAGCTCCTGCATGGTTCCCACGGTCATCTGCAAGGAGAAGGGGACAGACTGCTGGTTCATCGGCGAGGAGGCTTACCGATGTGCTCTTTACGGCAAGGGGACCATGGTGGACAAGCTGGTGAAGCTGGCCGGCAAAAAGGGAACGGCGACCATTGAGGGCGTAAAATACACAGCCGATGAGCTGCTGCAGATTTTTGTGAAGCAGATCCTGTCCATTCCGTCAGCAAGACTGGGCATCGAGAAGATCGGTGCGGTCGTGTTTGCTTTTCAGAATAAGAACAGCGATCTGATGGACAGCATCATTCAGGTGACGGATGAACTGGGAATTCCCAGAGAACGGGTGCACATGGCCAATCATTCGGAAACCTACCTGTTCTACGTGATCAGCCAGAAAAAGGATCTTTGGATCAATCAGTCCTGCCTGTTTGATCTTTCGGAGACGGGGCTCCATTACTACGAGCTGAATGTGATCCGGGGCCGGAAACCGCAGGTGGTGGAGGTCAGCCATGAGGAGCTGGAGGAGGGCTTCAGCCTGGAAATTCTGGAGACAGGAGCAGGAAAGAAGCTGGGCGATACGATCCTTACCTCCTGTGCGGAGCGGCTCCTTCAGAAAAAGGTGATGACTTCGATCTTTCTCACCGGAAAGGGCTTTGAAGATAGTCAGTGGGCATCCGGCTTTTTGCGGTTTATCTGCAACAAGCGGAGAGTTTTTGCCGGAACGGGTCTTTTTGCCAGAGGAGCAGCTTATATGGCCTATGACTCCATTCAGGCGCAAAGCTCTTATCCCTATGTATGCCTCTGCGAAGGGCGGCTTGCTTCGACCATCAGTATGCAGGTGAATCATGAGGGCCGGGAAAGACAGCTGGTGTTGGCCTCGGCGGGAAGCGACTGGTATGAAGCGAAGGCTTCCGCCTCCTTCATTCTGGACAACACCAATATTCTGGAGTTTCTGGTGACACCGGTGGGAAACGGACGGCAGACGAAGCTGGCCATCCAGCTGGATGAATTTCCGGCAAGACCCAATAAGACCACGCGGGTGGAGGTCATTGCAGCTTTCCTCAGCGAGTCGAAGATCAGTATTCGGGTCATTGACCGGGGCTTTGGAGAATTCTTCCCCGGCACGGGACAGATGATAAGACAGGATTTTCAAATATAAAAGAGGGAAATATGAGCGGATTACTATTATGCAGTGACGTTAAGGTGACAAATCCATATCCCATCGCGGAGCTGGGAATTTCTCTCCATTCGGGGGAGGAGCTTTGTTATTATATCTATAATTATGTGTTTCTGCTGGAAAATGATTTTATTAATGAGCATCTTCTGTATTTTATCCGGAATGAGCTTCATATGCCGAAGCTGGAGGAGAAAATCCGCAAATGGGTGGTAGATCAGTCAGACATGGCACAGATCCTTTATATGATCCTTCAGGATATCCATTACTACAGCGAGGCGGAGCTTCAGGTGTTCAAGGCTCAACTGGAATGGATACGCCGGGCCAATCCTTCGGAGCGGGCCAAGAAAAAGGCTGATTACCTTCTGCAGAAGCGGAAGTATGCAGCAGCGGTCCAGCTTTATGACAGCATTGCCGGAGGAGAACAGGATAAGGGCATGACCAGGGAATTCATGGGGGCCCTTTATCACAATAAGGGCGTGGCCTATGCAGGTCTTTTTGAGTCGGAAAAGGCCCTGGATTGTCTGGAGAAGGCCTATGAGAATCTGGAAAAGGAAGAGATTCTGAAGGAAATCTTCATGCTTTGTCAGATGGACGGAGCGCTGGAGCTTCCGGAGGCCATGATGCTGGCTGTCCCGGCAGAGCAGCAATTCAAATGGAAGGAAGAATACGAGACTCTTTATAAGCATCTCAAATATTCGGGAAAGGGCAAAGAGGTGGCGGAGCTGTGGGAAAAGGATTCCGTCCGCCGGAAGGCGGGAGTGCAGACACTGCTTACCCGCTGGAAACAGGAATACAGGGAGATGGCAAAATCATGAATATTGCATTGATCGGATTCATGGGTGTAGGAAAAACGACGGTTTCTCATGCCCTTGGCAGGCGCCTCGGAGCAGAGGAGATCGATGTTGACAAATGGATCGTGGAACGGGAAGGACGTCCCATCTCCGAGATTTTCGAGAAGGAGGGGGAGATGGTCTTTCGGGATATGGAAAGCGCTGCCATAAAGGAGCTGTCCTGCAAAGGCGATGGAAGGCAGGGGAAGATCCTCTCCTGCGGGGGTGGCGCAGTGCTCCGCGCGTCCAATGTGGAAGCACTCAAGTCAAACGGTGTCATTGTTCTTCTGACGGCAACACCGGAGACTGTGTTTGGACGGATCGGAAGGGGCCACAGCCGGCCGGTGCTGGAGGGAAACATGAATGTTCCCTACATCGCGTCTCTGATGGAAAAAAGGAGACCGGCCTATGAGGCAGCTGCAGATTTTGCGGTGACCACCGACGGGAAGACACCGGAACAGATCGCAGAGGAGATCGAAGAGAAGATCAGATTGTTTTTTTAGCGGCAGAAGGGAAAAGATAGAATACTGGATGTTGAGTTGGCAGAACGAATTATTGACAAATTGGTAGGATGCACCGATTATAATATTAATATTATGAATGAAAAGGGAATCATCGTTGCCAGCAAGGATAAAAGCCGGATCGGAACCTTTCATGAAGTGGCATTTGAAATCGTCAGTAAGGGGCTTGACTATAAAGAGGTAGAGGCAGAAGATACCTTTTTGGGCGTCAAGCCGGGGATCAACATGGCCCTGGAATATAAAAAGAAAATCATCGGCGTTTTGGGTTTGACGGGAAACTGCGAAAGCGGAGAGATCCACGCAGTCGCTGCAGTGATCAAGAAAATGCTGGAAACAATGCTGGAATACGAGGCACAAAAAGAAGAGAAAATCAAGAGAAAAACAGACAAGGAACGATTTATCAATTGTCTTCTTTATGAGGAGACCAACCGGAGAGAGCTGGCGAGTATGGCACAGGCCCTCGGTTATTCTGAGGTGAGCCGTATTCCGATCCTGATTTCTTTTGAAAACAGCGAAGTGGATTTGAAGGAAATGACTGAAAAAATCAGAGTTGGCCACACCGGAAGAGACGATATTTTCGTTACCGGGATGGATGTGGTTCCCGGAGAAATTGTACATATGGATGAAAACGGCGCCGTGAAATTTCCTGCAGAATATCTGCCGGAGGTGGTGGAACGGTGCGAGCGGCTGCAGGCATATGAGGCTAGGAAGCAGAAGCTGCTTTCTGAACATCATGACGCAGAAACGCTGGCTAAGATCCTGAGTGACAACTACGAATAACGCTTATATAAAGCGCCTGCAGGCTGAGTAAGCCGCAGGCGCTTTGTTTTCCCGCAAAGAACACAGGGAACAACCTTATAAAACATTCTTTTTTACATAATCAGATATGGTTTTCAGGTAATCCGTGATCGGCAGATGCTGAGGACAGTGGCTTTCGCAGGAACGGCATTCGATACACTCCCAGGGCTGACCGTGTCCATGAGACACCCTGGTATAGAGCATATCAATGAAATTATTCTGATGGCCGGCAGAATTGTAAAAGGCGAAATAGCCGGGGATATTGATATTCATGGGACATCCGTCCATACAGTATTTGCAGTTGGTACACTGGATGGCCTGGGATTTCTTCAGAATCTCCACGACACTGGCCACTGCGGACTGTTCCTCTGCAGAGAGTCTTCGGAAGTCCTTCATGTATCGGGTGTTGTCCTTGACCTGCTTCAGCGCAGACATACCGCTGAGAACCATCCGGACGCCCTCGAGGGAGGCCACGTAACGGATCGCCCAGGAAGCGTTGGAGGCTTCCGGATCAAAGTCCCGGAAGGGTTTTTCTGCCTCAGCAGACAACCGGGCCAGGGCACCACCCTTCACCGGTTCCATGACGGTGACCGGTTTGCCATGCTTTCTTGCCACTTCGTAGCATTTTCTGGATTGGATGCTTTCGCTTTCCCAATCTATGTAATTCAGCTGGAGCTGGACAAAATCCATTTCCGGATGTTCTGTCAGGATCTGATCCAGAACCTCTGCGGTATCATGGAAGGAGAAACCGATCTCACGGGCTTTCCCCTCCGCTTTTACCTTTTTCATGAAATCAAAGGCACCCAAACGGGTCATGTTGGCATAGCGTTCCTTCCCCAGATTATGGAGAAGATAAAAATCGAAATACTCTACGCCGCAGCGCTTTTGCTGTTCCTGGAAAAAGGCGGGAAAATCTTCCGGTTTTGTCACAAGAAATGTGGGCATTTTATCAGCCAGCAGGAAAGACTCTCTGGGATGTCGTTTGACCAGAGCTTTCCGGATGGCAATTTCTGAAAATTCTTTGTGGTAATTATAGGCGGTATCAAAATAGCAGAAGCCCTGAGACAGGAAATAATCTACCATTTCACCTACTTTTTCATAATCGATATCTGACGGATCCTCCTCATGGATGAGGGGAAGTCTTAAAAAACCAAAGCCAAGCTTTCGGTCAGGAGATAATTCTGCCATAGATGCCTCCTTTATTTATTTTTTCAGGGAATCCAGATAAGCTACCAGTACCTTGCGGGCTTCTTCTTTTTCGGCATCGCCGGGACGGAGTCCGAAACAGAAGTCATAGATCTCTGTCATCTGGGAGAGCATCATATACATGCCGGGCACGATGGTCAGACCGCATTCCTTCGCCTTCAGAAGCAGAGTGGTGTATTCCGGATTTACGGGACAGTCCAGTACAATGCAGGACCTGGGCATTTTCTCCAGGAAGCCGAGATACTCGTGGTCCTTATGGAAGCCATACATACCGAGAGGAGAGCACTGGATAAAGACATCGGCCTGGCTGCAGCAGGCATCCAGATTTTCCGGAGTGGATTCATAGGCGTCCACATGAAGGCCCCAGTTGTCTTCCATGATCTTTGCCACTTCCTGGGCATGGGCCAGGGTCCGGTTTAAGAGCATGACCTTGCCGACCTTGTGTTGGATCAGCTCGTAGATGATCGCGCCGCTGATGCTTCCTGCACCAAGGAGAACGGCGGTACAGCCCTCCAGCTTTGCACCTGCGTTGATCAGAGCGCCGATGCAGCCCTTGCCGTCCATGCCGGCGCCAACGGTTTTCCCGTCAACGGTTTTGACAATATTCACAGATTTAAATACTCTGGAGCAGGGATCCACTTCGTCCAGATACGGGATGATCTCAGATTTGAGAGGCATGGTCAGTGTATAGGCGTCAATGTGGAGCGTTTTTGCAGCAGCTACAAAATCTCCAAGATTTTCCGGCTTGATTTCGATGGGGAACATGATCTTGTTGATGTTGTAAATCTCGAACAGCTTGTTGTATACCTGAGCGGCATTGCTGTGATCCATGGGATAGCCGATAATGGGCATTAAACGTGTTTTATAGTTGCAGATCAGATTTGAGTATGCCATAGAATCCTCCTTTTTCATCGATAACATGATCGTTATCTGTTCCTATATTTATGTTTAGCATACCATAGGTGGAAAAGTCAAGGATTGTACTTTTAACTGAAAAAAGGACGACATTTTTGGTTGCCGGTACAATGTAATTATTTTAAGGACTGTTATGATTAAACCATAATGCTGGAATGGGTTTTTACGGAACTTATGAAAGCCATGAGATGAAGGAGGATCAAAAATCATGTTGGAAAATAAGCTGTATGGATGTGTCGTTCCTATTGTGACTCCCCTGGATGAAAATCAGAAGGTGGATGTGGAGTCTCTGGAAAGGCTGACAGAATACTTGATTGACAAAGGAATTCCCTGTCTGTATCCCAACGGTACGACGGGAGAGATGCTGATGTTTTCTGTAGCTGACAGAAAACTGATCGCAGAAACTGTTGTAAAAAAATCGGCAGGAAGAGCCCGCGTATATGTTCAGACCGGCGCCATGAGTCTGGAAGATACTGTTGAACTTTCCAGACATGCCGCCCAGATCGGCGCAGACGGAATCGGCGTTGTGACCCCTTCCTATTTTAAAATGTCTGACGATGCGCTGGTTGCCTTCTATCAGAAGGTTTCCAAAAGCGTACCTGCAGATTTCCCCATTTATATGTATGGAATCCCCCAGTGCTCCGTAAATGACATTAATCTGTATGTGGCTGAAAAGGTTGCCGAAACATGTCCTAATGTGGTTGGAATCAAATACAGCTATCCGAATATGTCCAGAATGATCGAAATGACCAATATCAGAAACAACACGTTTTCTGTTCTCTGCGGCCCCGATGAGCTTTATCACGCATTGATGTGCTGCGGCGGAGAAGGAACCGTGTCCGGCAACGCCCAGATCATTCCGGAGCATTATGTGGCAATCGGAAAAGCAATTGAAGAAGGTGACATGGAGAAGGCAAGGATGATCCAGAAGAAGACTACCATGCTGAATAACATTCTCTGTGCGCAAAACAATATTTCCTGTTACAAGGTCATGTTAAAGCATATGGGCATTATTTCCTGTGCTGCCATGAAGGAGCCTCTGGTGGGGATCAGCGAAGAATATGCAGCAAAGCTGATTGAGACCATGGAGAAGAACAACTATAAAGAGGTTATTTTATAATTATCGGGAGGAAGAAAATGAAGAGCAAGGTTTTGATCTCTGTCCCTCATTACGATGAGAGATGCAAGGAAGGACTTAAGATTCTGGAAGAGAATAACTGTGAACCGATCATTACCCAGAATGGCCGGCCTTACACCTTTGAGGAACTGAAAGAAATCATCGGTGATATCGATGCGGTGATCGCCGGAGTCGACACCTGGGACGCTTCTGTGTTTGAATATGCCAAAAAGTTGAAGGGCGTGGCCCGGTTTGGAATCGGCGTGGACAATTTTAATCTGGATGATTTCAAAAAATATGGAATTCATGCTTCCAATACCCCCGGCATCAACCGGAATTCTGTTGCGGAGCATGCCGTGGCACTGATGCTCTGCACGGTACGCAATATCCCTCAGCTCAACAGGACCACCAGAGAGGGCGCCTGGGCGTGACCCTGTGTTCCATGGATGAGGTTATCTCCCAGAGTGATATTATTTCTATCCATGTACCCTGTACACCGGAAACAAGGGGACTGATCAATAAGGATACCATTTCAAAGATGAAGGATGGTGTTTATCTGATCAATACAGCATGTGGGCCCATTGTGAAAGAGGATGATCTTTACGAGGCATTAAAATCCGGAAAGATCACAGCCCATGGCACGGATGTGTTTGAGAAGGAACCGGTGGATCTGAATCATCCGCTGTTCAGCCTTGACAATTACATCTGTACGCCTCACACCGCAGCAGAATCCTATGAAAATTATGCATTGACAGGAGCGGCTACGGCAAGACAGGTAGTCGCTATGCTGAAAGGCGAAGCTCCGGAGCACCAGCTGGTATAAGTGAGTAAAAGGCAGGTTTTGTGTTCGGAACACAAAACCTGCTCTTTAATTTGGATATTGTCTATTGAATCTTGCTCTGTTGGCCTGTATCATTATTTGCAGAGAGTATATTGAGATCAAATTAAGTAAGGGGCGTTGGTAATGTATGAAAATAGTAGTGGCACCAGATTCATTTAAGGGCTCTTTGACCTCAGAACAGGTGATTGAAGGCATTGAAGCGGCAGCAAACCGGAATTTTCCCGGCTGTCGGATCGAAAAATTCCCCATTGCCGATGGCGGCGAGGGAACCGTTGACGCCCTGGTAGGGGTGACCGGCGGAACGTTCCGTTATATGGATGTAAAGGATCCGATGGGGCATCCGGTACATGCGAAATATGGTGTGATCCGCGGCGATACTGCTGTGGTGGAGATGGCTGTGGCAAACGGCCTTCCCCTTGTGCCTCCGGAAGAGAGAGATCTGTTTCGGGCAAGCTCTTACGGCACCGGACAGCTGATCCGGGATGCTTTGGAAAATGGATACAGAAAGGTTATAATCGCAGTTGGGGGGAGTGCAACCAATGATGGAGGCCTTGGAGCCATGGCGGCTTTGGGCGTGGAATTTTTGGATAAAGATGGAAAGGTCCTTGAACCTGTGGGCGAAAGCCTTGGGGCTGTAGCCGATTATCGGCTTGATAAGCTTTGCATCGGTCTTGGCGAGGCGGAGCTTACAGTCATGTGCGATGTGGATAATCCGCTTATCGGACCTCAGGGCGCCACCTATGTGTATGGTCCTCAAAAGGGAGGAACGAAGGAGAGCCTGGAGATCCTCGAGTCCGGAATGAGGAATTATGCGGATGTGATCTTAAAAAAGAGCGGGATCGCACTCCACGATATGCCAGGGGCAGGTGCGGCAGGCGGAATCAGTGCAGCGCTGGTGGCTTTTGCCGGGGCAAAGCTTCATTCCGGAATTTCCGTAGTGCTGGAAGCCTGCGAATTTGAGAAGAGCCTGAAGGATGCTGATCTGGTGGTGACTGGAGAAGGCCGTCTGGATGGTCAGTCTGCCAGAGGCAAGGTGATCCACGGGATCGGAACAGTCTGTAAACGGTACGGTGTTCCCGTGGTGGCGGTAGTGGGCGGCATGCTGCCGGGGGCAGAGGCTATTTATGAATACGGCATCGATTCTGTCATGGTCACCGTCAACGGCGTGATGTGTCTGGAGCAGGCGATGGAGGAGGCCAGAGTACTTCTGGAGGACGCGGCGGACAGAATGTTCCGTCTGATCAGGATTGGAAAAGCTCTGAAATGAAAAAGCACAAGAGCTTTTACATATAGAAAATGCAAAACTATTTAAGGAAAACAGGAGGATTTCAAACAATGAAAGAGAACAGACTTCGCTATTTACTGGACAATAATTTGCCTTCAGTGGCAACCAGGATCGAGAGCACATGGCCTACCATGGTCGAGATCGTGGGCAGCACCGGAAAATATGATTATATTGAATTTGTAGCAGAGTATGCCCCCTATAGTCTGGTTGATTTTGAGAATATCTGCCGTGCAACGGAGCTTTACAATATGGCGTCCATGATCAAGGTTGATTTCCAGAACCGTGCCTATGTGGCTCAGAAGGCCATGGCTTCCGGTTTCCAGGCGGTGCTTCTTGTAGATCATAAAACTCCCGATGAGGTGAGAGAATCCCTGCATGTGCTGAAGCCTGACAGACCTCAGGATATGGGCCGCTTCGGCTATCCCAACAGCCGCTGGATCGGATATCAGCCGCACAATCCCCAGATGGACTATGCAGATATGGTGAAGAATACGGTTGTGGCTCTGATGATCGAAAAGAAGGAAGCTATGGATAATATTGAAGAGATCTGCTCGATCCCCGGAGTAGACATGGTACAGTTCGGACCTTCCGATTATTCCATGAGCTGCGGCTTCAACATGAAGGATCATCTGGAGGAGTGCAAGGCTGCAGAGAGAAAGATGATCGAGGTTGCCCTGAAGCATGGCGTACAGCCCAGATGTGAAATTTATACTGCCGAGGATGCAAAGTATTATATGGATCTGGGTGTTAAGCACTTCTGTATCGGTGATGAGTTAAAGATCGTGACGACTTACTGGTCTCAGACCGGCGCAGATATGAGGGCTCTGGCCGACACCCTGAAATAAGCAGCAGCTGCAATCGGAATAAACGCTTAAAAGGAGATCGACTATGAAAATTGTTGTATTGGATGGATATACAGAGAATCCCGGTGATTTAAGCTGGGAAGGCATGGAGGCATTAGGCGAGCTGAAGGTTTATGACAGGACTCCGGCAGACAAGATCGTGGAGAGGATCGGTGATGCTGAAATTGTCATTACCAATAAGACACCAATCTCTGCAGCTACCATGGAAGCCTGTCCTGCGATCCGGTATATCGGCGTTCTGGCTACCGGCTACAATGTGATCGACGTGGATACCGCCAAGGCAAGGAACATCAGTGTAACCAATATCCCTACCTACGGAACAGACGCAGTGGGACAGTTCGCCATTGCCCTGCTTCTGGAAATCTGCCATCACATCGGACATCACAATGAGGCTGTCCATAAAGGCCGCTGGGAGAATAATCAGGACTGGTGCTTCTGGGATTATCCGCTGATCGAGTTGGCCGGCAAGACCATGGGTATCATTGGATTCGGCCGAATCGGACAGACCACCGGAAGAATCGCCCAGGCCCTCGGCATGAAGGTGCTGGCTTACGATTCCTACAAAAATCCGGCTCTGGAAAATGAAAACTGTCATTATGCAGAACTGGATGATGTGCTTGCCCAGTCTGATGTGATCGCGCTCCATTGTCCGCTGTTCCCGTCGACGGAAGGCATTATCAATAAGGATACCATTGCAAAAATGAAAGATGGTGTCATCATCCTCAATAATTCCAGAGGCCCGCTGATCGTGGAGCAGGATCTGGCAGATGCGCTGATCAGCAGAAAGGTTTATGCGGCAGGTCTGGATGTTGTTTCCACAGAGCCTATCCGCGGCAACAATCCGCTTCTGAACGCACCCAACTGTATCATTACTCCTCATATTTCCTGGGCTCCCAAGGAATCCAGACAGAGACTGATGGATATTGCGGTCAATAATCTGAAGGCATTTCTGGATGGCAGCCCTGTAAATGTGGTCAATCAATAATTTCATGCAAAAGAGGTTTTGGCTATGGCAGATAAAGCATTGATTCAAAAAACACTGGAAGAGGATTTGAATAAGGCAGTGATCAGCGCCACCTGCGAGATGGTGATCCATGTCATTGACGGAAGGGTGGATCGAAGCTTCAGTGACGAGATAGGGCTGAATCTGTTTGATTTTGATAAATAAATAAAGTGCTAGCCTTCACCTTCCATAATGAAGCCGCGGCAGAGGGATCGGGACAACCGGTTCCGCTGCCGCGGTATTATTTGTTAATCAGAAAATATTCCTTACAGTGTTTCAAGGATCTTTTTCAGCTTTTTTGCCGGAAGCTGACCGGGAGCGGAGGCTTCTCCTGCTGTGCCAAAGGTCAGGCAGGAGCCGGTGAGCCGTCCGCTTATTCGGCTTATGACACCGAGTCTGCCCATGGACATGGTGATGACCGGGCAGCTTAAAAGATCGGCAGCACGGCGGGTGGCGGAAAGAAGATGAAGGACATCTGTTTCCGAACGAGGCATGACGGCAAGCTTGGCGATATCGGCACCGGCGGCATCCATACAGGAAAGACGCCTGAAGAGCTCCTCCTCCGGAGGAGTTTTATGAAAATCGTGGCTGGACAGAATGACACAGCAGCCGTTTGCATGAGCCAGGGAAAGAACAGGATTCAGGACCGAAGGACAGGCTTCGGCATTTTCCCCGGAGGCGCCGGTGAAAAATTCCAGATCCAGAAGATCGGGAAGACCGCTGGTGACGGCATTTTTGCATATCTCCAGATAGGCTTCTGTTGAAAGCTCTTTTACGCCCCCTTCCCTGTGTGTGCGGAAGGTAAAAAGCAAAAGGGAATCAGGAAGAAGCTCCTTTAGAGCTCCGAGAACGTGAAGAACCCGGCTCTGATCGGTCACCTGATCAAAATAATCTGCCCGCCATTCCACGATATCGTGGGGAAGAGTTTTTAATTCTCCGGCGGCGCGCAGGATGGAAGCTTCGTCACGGCCGGTGACGGGAATACAGATTTTTGGGATCCCGTCGCCCAAAACAGTGTTCTTTATAGTCAATGGCTTCATAAAATGCTCCTTATTTAACGGTACATGGAGGAGGCAATCTCCTCTGTAATTTTATCGATGACAGCGTCATCAATGGTAGTTTCCAGGAAAAATTCACAGGCATATTTTGCCTGAGCTACCAGCATGGAAAGGCCTGTAATGCCCTTCATACCGAGGGCTTTGGCCTGAGCAGTGAGTTTTGTTTCGCCGGGGTTATAAATGACATCCAGTACGGACCGGCAGGAGGTGAAGGGGGTCAGATCAAGAGGAGAGGCATCCACTGCCGGATACATGCCGACCGGGGTGGTGTTGACAATGACCTCTGCGTCGGTATGGCAGGCAATGCACTCCTCATACGTAACGGCTCCGCCCTTGCCGGTACGACTGACGGAAACGATGGAGGAAGCCCCCAGTTTGTTCAGTACGGCCAGAATGGCTGCGGAGGCTCCGCCGGTTCCAAGTACCAGAGCTTTTTTTTCACTGATTTCAATATGATTGGAACGAACCATGTATTCAAAGCCGGAAAAATCGGTATTATGCCCGATAAGACGGCCGTTTTTATTGACAATAGTATTGACTGCACCGATGGAGGCTGCGTTTTCATCCATTTCATCCAGATAGGGAATGACCTCTTTTTTATAGGGGATCGTCACATTGATAGCCTTAAAGGATTTGTTTTTCATAAAAACCGGAAATTCTTCCCGGGAAATAGGGCAGAGGTCGTAAACATAATCTGCCAGTTTTTCGTGTATGAGTTTGGAGTAGCTGTGCCCCAGCTTTTCTCCGATCAGGCCGTATTCCATAGAAGCTGTCCTTTCTGTTTGTATTCTGTTTTTTATGCTATCAGCATTGGAGAAAAAAGTCAACTTCGGGAAGTTGGAAAAGGGGGGTGGAAGACAGACGGAAAATGTGATACGATGTATCCAGCAATTACAGGAAAGGAGCCTTGCCATGCAGGACGATTATAAAGAGGAAGCGTACAGCGGTTTTTGCAAGACACTCAATGAAACGCGCACTGTATTCTGCGAGTTTGAAAGAAAGGACGGAAAGCTCTGCCTTACCCAGGCAGACTGTGCCTACGGGACATGTCCTCACACGAAGACCTGTCTTTTGATGAATCAGGCGCTTAAGGAAGAAGAATAAAAGAGATTGGAAAAGAGACTGCTACGACGGAAACAGACGGCTTCGGCAGTCTCTTTTCTGTAAAAAAAGACCGTATCGCTCTTTACAAAAACAATACGGTCCTGCAGACAAATCGAACTTATTTTTTGCTGCTCTTTGCAGCCTTATCCTTGTTATCCTTTTTGGAACGGCCAAACAGTTTTTTCTTCTTGGCCGGCGGAGCCACAATGGAGCCGCGGACGCTTTTCACTGCCGTGATGTAAATACCGCTGACAACTACCTTGGCCTCCTGCTTGACGGGAAGGACGGCAAAGACTTTTTCATCACACATGAGGGTCATGATCTTGGGGCCGACCTTTGCTTTGACGACGGGAACCTTGGCCCTTCGCAGATATTTGGGGGTCTGGTCATATACCATCTTCGGGAATCCGGCATCCTTTAACTTCAGACGCTTCTTGTCGATGACGAGCATGGACACGGTCTGGGCCATGGCTTCCATCATGGACTGCTGCTGCGCCTGCTTCTTCTGCATTTTCGTTCCCAGGATGTAAAGAGCGACCAGAGCGGCAACAAGAATCACCAGAACGATGATTACAATTTTTAACCACAAAGCCATAGAGGGTACCTCCTGAAATTTTTTCGCGCACCTTGCATTATACCATCATTCAGGACAAGTTGCAAGCAGATTAGGCGGGGAAAACGAATAAAACATGTAAAAAATGGCAATTATAAGAAAAAAATGAATTGACAGCTTGACTTTGAGATGATAAGATGGAATGTGCACTATTGTGGTCTCATGTGCCCTGAGACCTGTTTGACAATAGGATTACCAGTAGTTGATTATAAAGAAAACAGGGGTGAAACGTCAATGGAAAATTGCAGAATACGCCCGGTGCAAGCCGGTAAAGGCATAAGGATGAGCTACTCAAGGCAGAAGGAAGTTCTTGAGATGCCGAATCTGATTGAGATTCAGAAGGATTCCTATCAGTGGTTTCTCAATGAAGGCCTGAAGGAAGTTTTTGAGGATATCTCTCCCATCGCGGACTTCGGCGGACACTTGAGCCTGGAGTTTGTCGATTTTACCTTATGTAAGGACGACATCAAATATACCATTGAAGAATGTAAGGAACGTGACGCGACCTATGCGGCTCCGTTGAAGGTTCGTGTACGTCTGATGAATAAGGAAACAGATGAGATCAGCGAGCATGAGATTTTCATGGGCGATCTGCCGCTTATGACTGATACGGGCTCCTTCGTGATAAACGGTGCAGAGCGTGTTATCGTAAGCCAGCTGGTACGTTCCCCTGGTATTTATTACGGGATTGCTCATGATAAGGTGGGTAAGACCCTTTATTCCTGTACGGTCATCCCCAACCGAGGCGCATGGCTGGAGTATGAGACAGACTCCAACGATGTATTTTTTGCCCGCGTGGACAGGACGAGAAAGGTACCTGTCACCGTATTGATCCGTGCCCTGGGTATCGGTACCAATGCGGAGATCCGCGAGCTTTTCGGTGATGAGCCCAAGATCGAGGCAAGTATTCTGAAGGATACCTCTGATAATTATGAGGACGGCCTTCTGGAGCTTTATAAGAAGATCCGTCCCGGCGAGCCGCTTTCCGTGGACAGCGCAGAAAGCCTGCTGAATAGCATGTTCTTTGACCCCAGAAGATATGATCTGGCGAAAGTGGGCCGTTATAAATTCAACAAAAAGCTTCATTTTAAAAACAGGATCGCAGGCCATATCCTGGCGGAGGATGTGGTGAACCAGGAGACCGGTGAGATTCTGGCGGAAGCAGGCACCAAGGTTTCCAAGGCGCTGGCCGTGGAGATCCAGGATGCCGCAGTTCCCTATGTGTTCCTGGAGGGCGATACCAGAAAGGTGAAGGTCCTTTCCAACCTGATGGTGGATCTTGCCAGATATGTGAATTTTGATCCTGCGGAAGCAGGGATTACAGAAGCAGTATTCTACCCGGTGCTCAAGCCTATTCTGGAAGAATATGCCGATGCTTCCGAGGAGGATCTGAAGGAGGCCATTCACAAGCATGTGCATGACCTGGTTCCCAAGCACATTACAAAGGAAGATATCATTGCTTCCATCAATTATAATATGCATCTGGAGGAAGGCGTCGGTAATGATGACGATATCGACCATCTGGGCAATCGCCGTATCCGTGCCGTAGGTGAGCTCCTTCAGAATCAGTATCGCATTGGCCTTTCCAGAATGGAGAGAGTGGTGCGTGAACGCATGACAACTCAGGACATTGAGGGTATCACTCCTCAGTCCCTGATCAACATCAAGCCGGTGACGGCTGCAGTGAAGGAGTTCTTCGGAAGTTCCCAGCTTTCTCAGTTCATGGATCAGAACAATCCACTGGCTGAGCTGACCCACAAGCGCCGTCTTTCCGCACTGGGCCCCGGCGGTCTGTCCAGAGAGAGAGCAGGCTTTGAGGTTCGAGACGTACATTATTCCCATTACGGAAGAATGTGCCCCATTGAGACACCGGAAGGTCCCAACATCGGTCTGATCAACTCCCTGGCCACCTATGCAAGAGTGAATCAGTACGGCTTTGTGGAGGCTCCTTACCGGGTTGTGGATAAAACCACGGATCCCAAGAATCCTGTGGTTACCGATGAGGTGGTTTACCTGACTGCCGATGAAGAGGACAATTACATCGTTGCCCAGGCAAACGAAGCCCTCGACGCAGAAGGCCATTTTGTGAGAAATAATGTTTCCGGACGTTTCCGCGAAGAGACTTCCGAGTTTGAAAAGAGAAAAGTAGATCTGATGGATGTCTCCCCCAAGATGGTGTTCTCTGTGGCTACCGCCATGATCCCCTTCCTGGAGAATGACGATGCAAACCGTGCTCTGATGGGCTCCAACATGCAGAGACAGGCAGTTCCTCTTATTTCCACCGAGGCTCCTGTGGTGGGAACCGGCATGGAAGGAAAGGCTGCCGTAGATTCCGGTGTGTGTGTTCTCGCAAAGAATGCCGGTGTGGTTGAGCGCTCCGCTTCCAATGAGATCGTGGTCCGCAATGAAGCAGGAGGCCGGGATGTTTATCATCTGACCAAGTTTGCCAGAAGCAACCAGAGCAACTGCTATAACCAGAAGCCCATCGTATTTAAGGGTGACCATGTGGAGGCCGGCGAGGTGATCGCTGACGGTCCTTCCACCAAAAACGGTGAGATCGCACTGGGTAAAAACCCTTTGATCGGTTTTATGACCTGGGAGGGCTACAACTACGAGGATGCCGTTCTTCTGAGCGAGCGTCTTGTACAGGATGATGTTTACACTTCCGTTCATATCGAAGAATATGAGGCGGAGGCCAGAGATACGAAGCTGGGACCGGAGGAGATCACAAGGGATGTGCCCGGTGTCGGTGAGGATGCACTGAAGGATCTGGATGAGCGCGGAATTATCCGCATCGGTGCCGAGGTTCGTGCCGGGGATATCCTGGTCGGCAAGGTGACCCCCAAGGGTGAGACCGAGCTGACAGCTGAGGAGCGGCTGCTTCGCGCCATCTTCGGTGAGAAGGCAAGAGAGGTTCGTGACACCTCCCTCAAGGTGCCCCACGGCGCTTACGGCATTGTGGTGGATGCAAAGGTCTTCACCAGGGAGAACGGCGATGAGCTGTCTCCGGGTGTAAACCAGACGGTCCGCATTTACATTGCACAGAAGAGAAAGATTTCTGTAGGTGATAAGATGGCAGGCCGCCACGGAAACAAGGGTGTTGTTTCACGCGTACTCCCTGTGGAAGATATGCCCTTCCTGCCCAACGGACGTCCCTTGGATATCGTGCTTAACCCTCTGGGCGTGCCTTCCCGTATGAATATCGGTCAGGTGCTGGAGATTCATCTCTCCCTGGCTGCAAAGGCACTTGGTTTTAACGTTTCCACACCGGTATTTGACGGGGCCGATGAGGATGATATCATGGATACCCTGGATCTGGCCAACGACTATGTCAACATGGAGTGGGACGAATTCAAGGAGAAATATAAAGATGCCCTGAAACCGGGTGTGATGGAATTCCTGGAGGAGAACAAGGACCACAGAGAACTGTGGAAGGGCGTTCCCATCCGGAGAGACGGCAAGGTAAGGCTCCGTGACGGACGGACCGGTGAATATTTTGACAGTCCCGTTACCATCGGACACATGCATTACCTGAAGCTGCATCATCTGGTAGACGATAAGATCCATGCGCGCTCTACCGGTCCTTACTCCCTGGTTACCCAGCAGCCTCTCGGCGGCAAAGCCCAGTTCGGCGGCCAGCGTTTCGGTGAGATGGAGGTTTGGGCCCTGGAGGCATATGGCGCGGCTTACACGCTGCAGGAGATCCTGACAGTGAAGTCTGATGATGTGGTTGGCCGTGTGAAGACTTATGAGGCCATTATCAAGGGTGAGAATATCCCTGAGCCCAGTGTTCCGGAATCCTTTAAGGTGCTTCTGAAGGAACTCCAGTCCCTTGGTCTTGACGTGCGGCTTCTCCGTGACAACGGCGAAGAGGTGGAAATCACCGAGAGCACCGATTACGGCAATACGGATATCAATGCGCTGCTCAACAGCGACAGGGTATTCAACGATTATGAAGAATCCTACGGCTCCATGGGCTATCAGAAGCAGGAGTTTGAGGACGGCGAGCTGGTAAGCGTGGAAGAGCCTGAGGACGACGACTACGCAGAGGAGCCCGACGGAGATTTCATGGACGACATGGACGAATAAGACCGGAAATTTGAAGATATATCGAGACATGGATATAGATAGAAGGGAGAACCACTCATGCCTGAAACAACGAATGAAACTTATCAGCCGCTTTCGTTTGACGCAATCAAAATCGGCCTGGCATCCCCGGAGAAGATTCTGGAGTGGTCAAGAGGCGAGGTAAAAAAGCCTGAGACCATCAACTACCGGACCTTAAAGCCTGAGAAGGACGGCCTGTTCTGCGAGCGTATTTTCGGGCCCAGCAAGGACTGGGAGTGTCACTGCGGTAAATACAAGAAAATCAGATACAAGGGTGTCATCTGCGACCGATGCGGCGTAGAGGTCACCAAATCCAGTGTGCGGAGAGAGCGTATGGGACATATTGCTCTGGCAGCTCCCGTATCCCACATCTGGTATTTTAAGGGAATTCCCAGCCGTATGGGACTGATTCTGGATCTGTCCCCGAGAACCCTGGAGAAGGTGCTGTATTTTGCATCCTACATCGTTCTTGACAAGGGCGAGACCGACCTTCAGTATAAGCAGGTCCTTTCCGAGAAGGAATACAGGGAAGCATACGACAAATGGGGCAATACATTCCGCGTAGGTATGGGAGCGGAGGCCATTCAGGAGCTTTTAAAGGCCATCGATCTGGAGAAGGATTCTGAGGAACTGAGAAAGGGACTCAAGGATGCCAGCGGCCAGAAGCGTGCCAGAATCATCAAAAGACTGGAGGTCGTGGAGGCATTCCGCGCTTCCGGCAATAAGCCGGAATGGATGGTCATGGACGTGATCCCGGTCATTCCTCCGGATCTTCGACCCATGGTTCAGCTGGACGGCGGCCGTTTTGCCACCTCCGACCTGAATGACCTGTACAGAAGAATCATCAACAGAAACAACCGTCTGGCAAGACTTCTGGAGCTGGGAGCACCGGACATTATCGTCCGCAATGAGAAACGTATGCTTCAGGAGGCGGTAGACGCCCTCATTGACAACGGAAGACGCGGCCGTCCTGTGACCGGCCCCGGAAACCGTCCCCTCAAGTCTCTGTCCGATATGCTGAAGGGCAAGCAGGGACGTTTCCGCCAGAACCTGCTTGGAAAGCGTGTTGACTATTCCGGCCGTTCCGTTATCGTGGTAGGACCCGAGCTTAAGATTTATCAGTGCGGTCTTCCCAAGGAGATGGCCATTGAGCTGTTTAAGCCCTTTGTTATGAAGGAGCTGGTTGCCAACGGCACCACTCACAATATCAAGAGCGCAAAGAAAATGGTAGAGCGGCTTCAGCCTGAGGTTTGGGACGTTCTGGAGGATGTGATCAAAGAGCATCCTGTTATGCTGAACCGTGCCCCTACTCTGCACAGACTTGGTATTCAGGCCTTTGAGCCGATTCTGGTAGAGGGTAAGGCTATTAAGCTGCATCCCCTTGTATGTACGGCCTTCAACGCCGACTTTGACGGCGACCAGATGGCTGTTCATCTGCCCCTTTCCGTGGAGGCTCAGGCAGAGTGCCGTTTCATGCTGCTCTCTCCCAACAACCTGTTAAAGCCCTCCGACGGCGGTCCTGTGGCAGTTCCGTCCCAGGATATGGTTCTTGGTATTTATTACCTGACTCAGGAGCGTCCCGGCTCCAAGGGTGAGGGAATGATCTTCAAGAGTGTTGACGAAGCGATCCTCGCTTATGAAAATAAAGCAGTTACCCTTCATTCCCGCGTAAAAGTCCGCATGAAGAAGGTCATGGAGGATGGAACGGTGAAGACCGGCATTGTGGAATCCACCGTGGGCCGCTTCCTGTTCAATGAGATCATTCCTCAGGATCTGGGCTTTGTGGACAGGACGATTCCCGAGAATGAATTAAAGCTGGAGATCGACTTCCATGTGGGCAAGAAGGGTCTGAAGCAGATCCTTGAGAAGGTCATCAACAACCATGGCCCCATTAAGACTGCCGAGACTCTGGATGCCATCAAGGCTATGGGTTATAAGTATTCTACCAGAGCGGCCATGACCGTATCGATTTCCGATATGACGGTGCCTGCCACCAAGAAGCAGCTCATTGCCGATGCACAGGCGACTGTTGATCGGATCGCCAAGAACTTCCGCCGCGGTCTCATCACCGAGGAGGAGCGTTACAAGGAAGTAATCGAGACCTGGAAGAATACCGATGAGATCCTGACTCATGACCTGCTCTCCGGTCTGGATAAATATAACAATATTTATATGATGGCAGATTCCGGTGCCCGTGGTTCCGACAAGCAGATCAAACAGCTGGCCGGTATGCGTGGTCTGATGGCTGATACAACAGGACGTACCATCGAACTGCCCATCAAATCCAATTTCCGTGAGGGTCTGGACGTACTGGAGTACTTCATTTCCGCTCATGGTGCCAGAAAGGGTCTGTCCGATACTGCTCTGCGTACAGCTGACTCCGGATACCTGACGAGACGTCTGGTTGACGTATCTCAGGATCTTATCATCCGTGATGTGGACTGCTGCGAAGGCAAGGCGATCCCTTACATGGAGATCCGTGCATTTACCGATGGCCGTGAGGTCATTGAAAGCCTGGAGGAGCGTCTGACAGGCAGATATATCGCTGAGACCATCACCGATCCGGATACGGGTGAGGTGGTCGTAAAGGAAAATCATATGTGTACACCCAAGCGTGCTGCTGCCGTGGTGAAGGTGCTTGAGAAGCTGGGACGCAATTCTGTGAAGATCCGGACCATTCTCACCTGCAAGTCCCATCTGGGAGTCTGCGCGAAGTGCTACGGTGCCAACATGGCTACCGGACAGCCGGTACAGGTGGGTGAGGCTGTCGGTATCATTGCAGCTCAGTCCATCGGTGAGCCCGGTACACAGCTGACCATGAGAACCTTCCATACGGGCGGCGTGGCCGGAAACGATATCACACAGGGTCTTCCCCGTGTGGAGGAGCTTTTTGAGGCGAGAAAGCCCAAGGGCCTTGCCATCATTGCGGAGTTTGGTGGCGTAGTCACCATTAAGGATACAAAGAAGAAGCGTGAAGTGGTTGTCACCGACAACGAGACCGGCAATTCCAAGACCTATCTGATCCCTTACGGTTCCAGAATCAAGGTTCTGGAGGGACAGGTTCTGGAGGCTGGTGATGAACTGACAGAAGGAAGCATCAATCCTCATGATATCCTGAAGATCAAGGGCGTTCGTGCTGTACAGGATTATATGATCCAGGAGGTTCAGAGAGTTTACCGTCTGCAGGGTGTTGAGATCAACGACAAGCACGTAGAGGTGATCGTCCGTCAGATGCTCAAGAAGATCCGTGTGGAGAACAGCGGAGACAGCGATGTTCTGCCCGGTACTTCCATGGAGGTTCTGGACTTCGATGACATGAATGAAAAGCTGATCGCCGAAGACAAGAAGCCGGCTGAGGGCAAGCAGATCCTTCTCGGTATCACCAAGGCTTCCCTGGCGACCAATTCCTTCCTGTCTGCAGCTTCCTTCCAGGAGACCACCAAGGTTCTGACGGAGGCGGCCATCAACGGTAAGGTCGATCCGCTGATCGGTCTTAAGGAGAATGTGCTGATTGGCCAGCTGATTCCCGCAGGAACAGGTATGAAGCGTTATCGCTCCGTTCGTCTCAGTACGGAGATGAAGGCTGACGATGAGATCGTCCTTTCTGAAGATTTTGGCGAGGGACTGGACGAGGAGCTGAGCTTTGAGGAGATGCCTGTGGACGAGGCGGCCGCAGAGTCTGAAGAGGTTTCCGCAGAGGAAACGGATGCAGCGGATGAGGCAGAGCTGGCAGGTGTTTCTGAAGGAAGCGACGAATAATTGAAGAGTTTTAAGAGGCAGATCTTTCCGGGTCTGCCTCTTTTTTGAGGGGGTCTTCTGGGGAATCCTCAGGTAAGAAAGGCTTATCTGGGAAGCTAGAGAGCAGTATATTAGATTGTCTTTTTCTCCTGTGCGTGATATGATTAGTATAAGATTATATTTGGAGGGAGGATTTTACCATGGATTTAGGATTAAGAGGAAAGACCGCTGTGGTGCTCGGGGGCAGCAAGGGTATCGGTTATGCCATCGCAAAGGCTTTTCTGGAAGAGGGCGCAAGGGTTGCCATCTGTGCCAGAAAGGAAGCGGAGCTGGTGCAGGTCAGTGAAGAGCTGGGTGCTCTCGGCGAGATCTACTGGGAGGTCGTGGATGTGAGCAAGGAGCAGCAGGTCTATGATTTCGCGGACCATGTGGCTGCAAAGTTCGGAACCATTGACGCCTGGGTCAACAATGTGGGAATCACTGTATTTAAGGACGGAGATGAATTTAAGGATGCCGATATCGATCTGATTACTGCAGTTACCTTTAAATCTGCCGTTTTCGGTGCACAGGCTGCATTCCGTTATATGAAGAGGAATGGCGGCGGAGCCATTGTCAATATCAGCTCTCTGGCAGCCCGCTGTCCTACAGCAGGAAGAAGTACGCTGTATGGTCCCATGAAGGCGGCTATCGTCAACCTGACCCAGACTCTGGCGGGAGAATATGCAGCATACGGTGTCCGTGTCTGCTGCGTAATGCCCGGATTTACCGTGACCCCTGCAGTGAGGGCCACCATTTCTCAGGAAGAGCTGGATTACAATGCAAGGGGAACCCTGCTCAACCGTCTGGCAGAGCCGAAAGAGATTGCGGCTCCTGTTGTATTCCTCTGCGGCCAGGGCGCTTCCTATATGACCGGAACCACAATCGAGGCTTCCGGCGGAAGAAGCGTGACTCTGAATCCCACCTATTCCTGGGATGAGAAGGCGAAGAAGGAGCAGTAAGTCATGAAGGGAGCGAGTATGGAGGAGCAGCTGGCCAAGGGGAAGATTCTGCCGCTGCTTCTGAAGCTGGCGGTGCCGGCCACTGTGGCACAGATCGTGAATGCGCTTTACAGCATGGTAGACCGCATTTACATCGGCCACATGGAGGGAGTCGGCACCATCGCCCTGACGGGGCTTGGATTGACGCTGCCGATTATTCTGATTATTACGGCTTTCAGCTATCTGATCGGCCGGGGCGGCGGTCCGCTGCTTTCGATCAAGCTGGGAGAACAGGATTACGAGGCGGCTTCCTATCTGCAGGGCAATTCCCTGAGCCTTCTGCTGGCTCTGGGTGTTTTTCTGACGGTGGTATTTTATGTGTTCTGTGATCCGATCCTGCTGCTTTTTGGAACAAGCGAGGCGGCACTTCCCTATGCGTCCTCCTATCTGAGGATCTATGTGCTGGGAACGGTTCCGGTGATGATCAGCCTGGGAATGAACTCCTTTCTCAATGCCCAGGGCTTTGTCACCTACGGCACAGTTACCGTGGTGATCGGAGCAGTCCTGAACCTGATTCTGGATCCGATCTTTATCTATGCACTGCATATGGGAATTGCCGGTGCAGCTGTGGCAACGGTGATTTCTCAGTCAGTGTCGGCTTTGTGGGTGCTCTATCTTCTTCTGTTTTCCAAAAAGATGATCATCCGGACACGGCTTAAATATATGAAGGTCTCCTGGGAAAACACAAAGAAGATCTGTGCCCTGGGAGTTTCCACCTTCATTTTCCTGTTCAATGACAGTGTTGTACAGATTCTGATCAATCTGCTGCTGCGCTATTGGAGCCCGGACATTGCTACCGGAGACATGTACATTGGGTGCATGACCATTGTCTACAGCATGTATCAGATCTTCTTCATGCCACTGCAGGGTGTCACCCAGGGTGCGCAGCCTATTGTGGGGTATTGCTTCGGCGCGAAGGATTATAAGCGGATGAGAAAAGCCATCAATTACGGACGGGTCTGCTCGCTGACCTGCGCGGTGCTCATGTGGGCAGCGTTTATGCTGTTCCCCAGCCAGGTGGCCGGACTTTTCACCACCGATGCAGAGCTTCTGGCAACCTGCTCCAGCTCGATCCGGATCGCTTTCTGTCTGAATTTTGTACTGGGCATGCAGATGATGAATCAGCATATGTTTATTGCCATGGGAAATGCAAAGCTTTCTCTGATTTTTGGATTGATGAGAAAGATCTTTGTGCTGATTCCGCTTGTGCTGGTTTTTCCGGTGTTTATGGGTGCCATCGGTGTTTTCCTGGCAGAGCCGGTATCCAACATTATCACAGTGATCGTGACCTTTATCTGCTTCAGCCGGTATATAAACAGTCTGGATAAGGCGGAAGCGTGATGATTTGGGGAGTTATCTAATAAAGAAGGAGCCATTGTTCAAGCAGATTATTTTCTGAAAGCAGATGATTTGCCGGAGCGATGGTTTCTTTTTTGTGTTTACGGGAAAAATGGAATAGCAGCGGTAGTCTTGGCCTTTTGCTCCATAGTAAGCTGCTATCAGGCGAATAATATTTAAGATTTTCTTGTTTAATAGCTGACTCTTGACAATTTCTATAAAATGTGCTTAAATTAACATATGAACAGATATTCATGTGTTAGTTTCAATATTAATTGACGAGGAGACCGTTTATGAAACAGGATAGAGAGTATTTGGAGCAGCATAAGTGCTGCTGCGGACATGACCATTCTCACGAACACGATCATGACCACGAAGGGGAATGCGGCTGCGGCCACGACCATTCTCACGAACACGATCACGAGGAATGTGGCTGTGGCCACGACCATCCTCACGAACATGATCATCATGAACATGGGAACGGGACGGAGACGGCCGGACCGGGTGAAAAGAAGGTTTATATACTGGAAAATTTAGGCTGTGCCCATTGTGCCGCAAAAATGGAAGAGAAGATCCGAAATCTTCCGGGAGTGTCGTCGGCCACCATTACCTATGCGACAAAGCAGCTGCGGATCCAGGGGGAGGACGTGGACAGACTGATCCCTGAGATAGAGAGGATCTGTACATCTATAGAGCCTGATGTAAAGGTGGTTCATAAGGATGCGGAAAAGACCGCATTCCATCAGGGCGAAGCTGCAAATGGAAAGAAAAACGGAAGAAGGGAACAGGAGGAGGTTTCCGGGGAGCGGAAGGATCTGGCTTGTATTCTTGCCGGGGCAGTGTTGTTTGCGGCAGGAGAGATATTGGAACACATGGGTTTTGATACAAGAGTAACTTTTTTCATTTATCTTTTGGCTTATGTGATCCTCGGAATTGAAATTTTATGGACAGCTTTTCGGAATCTGACAAAGGGGCATGTCTTTGATGAGAACTTTCTCATGAGTATTGCCACACTGGGAGCATTTGCTATTGGCGATTATCCGGAAGCGGTCGGCGTTATGCTTTTTTACCGGATCGGAGAATTTTTCCAGGAGAAGGCTGTGGCAAAAAGCCGCAGGCAGATCATGGAGGCCGTGGATATGCGGCCGGAGGTTGTCAGTCGGGTAGTCGGTGATGAGATCCGGGTCATTGGGGCCGGAGAGGCACGGGTGGGAGATATCCTCCTTGTGCGGCCGGGCGACAGGATCCCGCTGGACAGTGTGATCATCGAGGGAGAAAGCAGGATCGATACATCTCCGATCACAGGAGAGCCGGTGCCGGTTCATGTGGGGCGCGGGGCTCAGGTGATTTCCGGCTGTGTGAACACCTCCGGACAGCTTAAGGTTCGGGTAGAAAAAGTGCTGGAGGAATCCATGGTCACAAGGATTCTGGATTCTGTGGAAAATGCGGCGGCCAGCAAGCCGAAGATGGATCGATTCATTACCCGGTTTGCAAAGATATACACGCCTGTAGTGGTGGCTGCTGCGGCTGCGACAGCTGTGATCCCTTCTCTGGTGACAGGAGACTGGAATTACTGGATCTATACGGCGCTCTCCTTCCTGGTCATGAGCTGTCCCTGCGCACTGGTGCTCAGCGTGCCGCTGGCATTTTTTGCCGGGATCGGAGCAGGTTCCAGGAAGGGAATTCTGTTTAAAGGCGGTCTTTCCATCGAAGCCATGAGTACGGTAAAGGCTGTAGTCATGGATAAGACTGGAACCATTACCGAAGGGAATTTTGTCGTACAGGAAATTGTTCCGGCCACCGGAGGAATGGAACTTGACAGACGGACAGAAAATGCCTCGGATCAGCTTCTGGCTCTCTGCGCGGCATGTGAAAAACACTCGACACATCCCATCGCTGCCAGTATTACAGCCAGGGCAGAAAAAGAAGGACTTGTACTTGCAGAACCGGAAAGCCTGGAGGAAATTGCCGGCCATGGAATCCATGCGGTGGTGGACGGCAGGGAAGTCCTCTGCGGAAACAAAAAGCTGATGGATCAATACGGCATATTTTTGGAGGATGAGGAAACAAACTGTTTCGGTTCTGTGGTATATGTGGCTGTTGACGGTTTTTATACCGGCAGGATCACAGTCTCTGACACCATCAAACAGGGTGCGAAGGCGGCTGTCAGAAGCTTAAAGCAGAAGAATGTGGCGACAGCCATGCTGACCGGAGACCGCCAGGAAAGCGCCGGGGCTGTGGCGGAAGAAATCGGGCTGGATGAAGTGCGGGCGAAGCTTTTGCCGGAGGATAAGCTGTCTGAGCTTAAAAAGCTTCGGGAAAAGTATGGCTCTGTGATGTTTGTAGGGGACGGTATCAACGATGCTCCTGTTTTGGCGGGAGCAGATGTGGGAGCAGCCATGGGAAGCGGCGCCGATGCGGCCATTGAGGCGGCTGATGTGGTGTTTATGACCTCCAGCATGGAAGCGATTCCCCAGTCCATCGAGATCGCGAGAAGTACCAGACGGATCTCCTGGCAGAATGTGGTGTTTGCCCTGATCGTCAAGGTGGCGGTGATGATTCTCGGTCTCTGCGGCTTTGCCTCCATGTGGGCGGCTGTCTTTGCAGACACCGGGGTGGCAATGCTCTGTGTGCTGAACTCCATTCGGATCTTATATAAAAAGCAGTGAACAATTCTGCCTCTGATTTTGAGAATGTGACGCAGTAGCAGGGGCGAAAGACACCGGCAGCTCTGAAAAAATCTGAATTTGTGAAAAAAGCCCTTTGCAAATTTCCAAAAAAGTATGATATAATCCTTTTACAACGAGTAGCACTTGTGCGTAATTCCGGTTGCGCCTGTGCTGCTCGTTTTATTTTTTTGCTTAAAGAAAGGAAGGGTGAATCCAATGGAACATTCTAATCAATTTCTGGGAACGGAGCGTATCGGAACGCTGATGAAACGATATGCCGTTCCCTGTATCATTTCTCTTCTGGTCGGTGCACTTTACAATATTGTTGACCAGATTTTTATTGCCAATGCCAGTTACCTTGGCTCCTACGGCAATGCGGCAAACACCGTCGTATTTCCTCTGACCGTCGTTGCTCTGGCCATAGCGGTTATGATCGGTGACGGATGCTGCGCCTTTGTCAGTATCAGCCTCGGAAAAAAAGAACAGAAGATGGCAAAAAAGAGCGTTGGGAATTCGGTGGTTATGATTCTCGCAGGCAGCATCGTGCTGACTGCGGTTTATCTCATTTTCTCGGAACAGATCATTGCCATGTTTGGTGGAACTGTAAACTCGGAGACCTTCCGTCATTCCAAAGAGTATTTCTTCTACATCTCTCTGGGAATCCCTTTCTATATGTTCGGTCAGGCCATGAACCCCATTATCCGTGCAGATGGAAATCCCAAATTTGCCATGATCTCCACCCTGGCCGGAGCAGTGCTCAATATCATCCTTGATCCGGTGTTTATTTTTGTGTTTCGATGGGGAATGATGGGAGCAGCGGTGGCCACAGTGCTTGGTCAGGTCGTCACAGCCGCCCTTGCAGTCTGGTACCTGTTACGGATGAAGATCATAAAGCCTGCCAGAGAAGATTACCGGTTGTCCCGCTTTGTGTGCGGCAGGACTCTGCTCATGGGAATTACCAGTTTTCTCTCCCAGATCAGCCTGGTTGCAGCCATGGCAGCGATCAACAACATGCTTCGGAAATACGGAGCCATGGATGCGGTTTTCGGTCAGGAGGAATTTGCGCAGATTCCGATGGCAGTGGTAGGAATTGTCATGAAATTTTTCCAGATCGTCATTTCGATCGTGGTTGGAATGGCAGCAGGCTGTATTCCCATCGTTGGTTTTAATATGGGCGCAGGCAAAAAAGACAGAGTCCGGGAACTGTTTACAAAGCTTCTGATCGCCGAAGTGACAGTTGGTGTCATCGCTTTTATTCTGGCGGAATGCTTCCCCCGCCAGCTGATCGCCATCTTTGGCGCCGCCAACGAAAGCGTGTATTATACAGAGTTTGCCGTAAAAGCATTTCGTACCTATTTATGCATGGTGATCCTTGCCTGTGTGAACAAGGCATGCTTTATTTTTCTGCAGGCCATGGGAAAGGCGGCGGAGTCCACAGCTCTTTCCATGATCCGTGAGGTGGTATTCGGTGTGGGTTTTGCCCTTCTGCTGCCTGTGTTTTTTGGATTGAACGGCGTTCTTTATTCCATGCCGGTTTCTGATATCCTGACCTTTGTGATTGCGGTATTTTTGATCCACGGTGTTTATCGAAGCTGAAAATCCTGTTTTTTCTTGGCTATTGGTCCGGAGAAGAGTATAATGGACAAAAAGGAGCGTGGTCATGGGAGAGCAGGAATACTTTAAAAATGCGTTGTCCAATTTTATGTTTGAAGCGGCCAGCGGCGGAGCTATCCGTCATCTAGCGGATCTGGGCTATACGGTAAAGCAGATTTCAAAGAAGCTGGAATTTCCCACCCCCTATGAGAGGATCCGAAAAACGGTCTGGGAGCATCTGGTTGAAACCGGCGTTTTGCTTCTGGAAGAGCCCGGTAATGGAGGGCAGAAGGAAAAGGCGGATTTTGTAAAGGAAATTGATGCATATGGCAGAAGCAGCTTTCGCCGGGTCGTTCTTGAGAGCGGAGAAAGGGAAACAGTCCGCTGGAGAGTGAGGCAGTTCCGGGAACCGGATGCAAGGGGTCTGGCCACTGTGCTGGCTGAACGATGTGCCGGTCATGGGGATGAACGGGCATATGTTTCCTGCGATTTCGGGCTGCGAAGCAGAAGGGAGCCGGAGCGTCTGGAAGAGAGTCTTCAGGTCCTGGACGAGGACAAGCGGGATTATATCCAGGGACTCCCCTGGGAGCGGAGGCTGGTCTACCACAGACTGGACAGGCGTATGCGGGAGATCGTGATACGGTTATATGAGAATGGGGAATTTCATGGGAGCCTGTATTTTACGGACTGCGGGGAAAAACTTATATTGTAAGCGGTGAGAGGATATTGTAAGGCGCGGAAACAGGCGGTCGGAGGCCATCTGTCTTTGGCCGGAAGTTTAATTGCGTGACGGGAGGAAGAAGAATGTTCGAAACATGGTTTTATGTGGTGGAGAGTATTGACGGAGACTATGCAAATCTGAAAAGGACAGACATGGAGGTCGATGATCTGAAGCTGGTGGCAAGAGCACTGCTGCCGGAAGGAATTGCTGTGGGCAGCCGGCTGAAGTATGAGATGCTCCAGTATGAGCTGATGGAGTGAATGCAATGGTTTCATGAAAACAGAAGAAGGAGATGGGAAGCGATTCCCATCTCCGATGCATTAAAAAAGGCCCTCCTCGGAGAGCCTTTTCGTTTGTAAATCAATTAGTTGTTCTTTAACAGTCTTTCGGAGATCTCAGCAGCCTTCTCATATACCCAGTGGATATGCTCGTCCGGAGTATCCAGATGAGTTGTGCAGTCAGCGCCGATGATGATACCGGTTGTTCCGGCTTCATCTACGATCTTCTCTACGTAATCCTGGATCTCTTTCTTGGTTCCGGTGCAGATCAGGTCGGTGTTGTTGTTGCCGAAGCCGCCGATTACGCACTTGTCGTGGAACAGCTTCTTGCCCTCTGCAACGGGAACTTCCTCAGCATGAACTGCCCAGTTGATTACGCTGCAGTCATAATCTGTGTAGATGGACAGATTGTTCAGGTTGCCTCTCCATCCGCAGATATGAAGCAGGTTATCCTTTGCATAGGAGTTTGCTTTTGCAATGATTCTTCTCTCGCCGGGCGCTACATACTTGTTGTATACTTCGGGAGTGATTCCACGGTTGAAGCAGGATACGCTGAAGTAGATGCCGTCCATGATGCCTGCGCCGACGATCAGATCGATCAGTTTCTCAGTATAATCAGCTACCAGGTCAAGGGCGATCTGAGTTGCCTCGGGATCTTCCTTGATCAGCTTTACGATGGGAGCATCCAGGGTGCCCATGGTAAGCTCAGGATGGGTCTGATTCATTCTGTGGTTGATCTGGAAGGTGGGAGAGAATACGTTGTAGAACATTAAAATGTCATTTCCGTAGATCTCTCTGGTTGCCTTTGCGAATTCTACGGCCTTCTCCATGTACAGATCCATCTCGTCTGTAGCCTTCAGATTTCTGAGGTCGGAAGCGCAGTTCATATCTTCGTAGTTGAAAGGCATGAAGAATAATCCGTCGGTCATTACCTTTACAAAGTCAGGATCAAATTCTTCTTTGAATTTCTTTGCGCCCTCAAGGTTCTGAGCGATATATTCCGGATTATGTAAACCGTCTACCAGCTCATCGTCGAGGAAATGATGCCAGAAGCCTACCAGAAGCTTGTCTGTTGGCTCATTGTGAAATGTTTTTAAAACCAGTTCTTTTCTGTCCATAAGTGCCACCCCTTATTTTAGTATTTTTTATTATTATAAACGGTTTTTCCTTTCAAATCAAGTACTAATATCAGGCACTAATGTGATTAGTAATAATGGTATTTTGCAATAAACATGATGGATACCTGAACCGGAAAAATACTGAAACTGTGGGACAGAACGCTGATTCTGGAAATGACGGGAAATTAGTCATACAGCGATTGCCAAAGGCAGGGTAATATGATAAGCTTCTGGTGATTGATGTTTTAAATGAGCGATAAAAAAGAACACCGGGAGGGAGAAACGATGAATTTTTTGGAAAAACGGATCAGGGAGGATGGAATCGTTAAGGAAGGAAATGTGCTGAAGGTGGACAGCTTCCTGAATCACCAGATGGATATCCGGCTTTTTAAACAGATGGGGCAGGAGTGGAAAAGGCGGTTCGCAGACGCTCCGATCAATAAAATCCTGACGATCGAGGCCTCCGGCATCGGGATCGCCGCTGTGGCCTCGGAATACTTTGATGTGCCGGTGGTTTTTGCAAAAAAATCCAAGAGCATCAATATCGAGGGAGAAATGTATACGGCTGAAGTGGAATCCTTCACCCATAAATGCAGGAACCAGGTCATTGTCTCAAAGAAATTTCTGGGACCGGAGGACCATGTGCTGATTATTGATGATTTCCTGGCCAACGGCTGTGCGCTCCAGGGACTGATCTCCATTGTGCAGCAGGCGGGCGCTTCTCTGGAGGGAATCGGCATTGCCGTAGAAAAGGGCTTCCAGCAGGGAGGACGGGTGATCCGTAATCTCGGCTATCGCCTGGAATCTCTCGCTATTGTGGAAAGTATGGATGCACAGACCGGCGAGATCGTCTTCCGGGAGCAGGATGAAAACCAGGCAGGAGAAAAGATCTTATGAAAAAGCAGGAAGCTATTGAAAATATTTACCGGCTGGAGGGGCGGGTGCCTGTGGGAAAGGCAGTTCCCTTCGGCCTCCAGCATATTCTCGCAATGTTTGTAGCCAACATCGCTCCGATCATTATTATCGCAGGCGCCAGCGGACTGGATCCGGGACAGACCGCCAGGCTGATCCAGAGCGCCATGATCATAGCGGGAATCGGCACGCTGATCCAGCTTTTTCCGCTGTGGAAAATCGGATCCGGCCTTCCCATTGTCATGGGGATCAGCTTTACCTTTGTTTCCGTGTTCTGTTATATCGGGCCTGTTTATGGCTATAATGCCATTGTGGGCGCAGTTCTGGTGGGTGGTATCATCGAAGGCCTTCTCGGTCTGTTCGCCAGATACTGGATCCGGCTGATTACCCCCATTGTATCGGCCAGCGTTGTGACGGCCATCGGGTTTTCGCTGCTTTCGGTGGGGGCGTCTTCCTTCGGCGGCGGGAGCGGAAGCGCCGATTTCGGCTCTGCTTCCAACTGGATACTGGGAACGATCACGCTGCTTTGCTGTATTGTTTTCAACATTCTGGCCAAATCCTACTGGAAACAGCTCTCAGTTCTGTTTGGACTGATCGTCGGTTATCTCGTGGCAGTCTGTATGGGAATGGTGGACTTTTCCAGTCTGGAGGGAACCTCGATCGTGGCGTTTCCTTCTCTCATGCCCTTTAGGCCGGAATTCAATGCCAATGCGATCCTGTCGGTGGTGCTGATCTTTCTGGTATCGGCAACAGAAACCATCGGTGATACGTGTGCGCTGGCCACTTCCGGCCTGAACCGGGATGCGACAGAGCGGGAAATTTCCGGCTCGCTGGCATGCGACGGCTTTATCAGCGCCCTGTCCTCGGTGTTCGGCTGCCTGCCCATTACCTCCTTCAGCCAGAATGTGGGGCTTGTGGCAATGACTAAGGTGGTGAACCGCTTTACCATCGCGACCGGAGCAGTCATTATGATTCTGGCCGGGATCTTCCCCGTCTTCGGAGCTCTTCTGGCGACCCTTCCGGATGCGGTTTTGGGAGGCTGTACCATAATGATGTTCGGAACCATTGTGGTAAGCGGTCTGCAGATGATAAGCAAATGCGGCTATTCCCAGCGGAATATTACCATAGCAGCCCTCTCTCTCAGCACCGGGATCGGATTTACCCAGGTTCCGGAGATCTTCGATATTTTCCCCCAGCTGATCCGGAATATTTTCGCGGAGAATTGTGTGGCGGTCGTGTTTCTGGTGGCGGTTCTTTTGAATCTTGTGCTGCCGAAAAATATGGAGACGGCAGGCACGAAGTGACAGGTCTTCGGCAGTTTATAAAAATATTGGGAGTGTTGCACAATGACGTGAAATCAGAATGATTTTGAGTCAGGAGCAGCACTCCTTGACATTTCGGGACTGACTGTGTACTGCGGCGGCAGCCTATAAAACTGACACATATCTATGAATTTTCTGTCTATCTGCCGGCGGTCCTTTTGGGTATAATGATGCGGCAAGGGCTTTTCTGCCTGAATGGGGCAGAAAAAGTCGGGAAAAATTCTGCAGAGAATGTATCATAGAAGAAAACGAACAAGAAAGGAGTTTCTATGCCTGCAAAAGATGTTATGATTCTTCGGGGTCTGAACCAGAACAATCTGAAAAACGTTTCTCTGGATATTCCAAAAGGAAAAATCGTGGTTTTTACCGGTGTTTCCGGCTCCGGAAAATCCAGCATTGTCTTCGATACCATCGCGGCGGAAAGCCAGAGGCAGATGAATGAGACCTACACGGCCTTTATACGGGGACGGCTGCCCAAATATCAGAAGCCGAAGGCAGAGCGGATCGACAATCTGTCTGCATCGGTCATTGTGGATCAGTCGCGGCTGGGCGGAAATGCCCGTTCTACAGTGGGGACCATCAGCGACATGTATGCAGCTCTGCGGCTCCTTTATTCCAGGATCGGGACGCCTTATGTCGGAACAGCCTCATACTTTTCCTTTAATGATCCCAACGGTATGTGCCCGGAATGCTCCGGGATCGGGAAGGTAATGACCGTGGATATTGAGGGGCGTATCGATCCGGAAAAGACCTGGAACGAGGGAATGGCGGACCTGCCGGCCTTTCATGTGGGCAACTGGTACTGGAAACAGTATGCAGAATCGGGCCTTTTTCCACTGGACAAAAAATGGAAGGATTTTACGGAAAAGGAGCGTAACCGCCTGCTCTATGGCGCCGATACGCCGAATGGTAAACGCCTGTCAAAAAAGATGGACGGAGTTTCCCATTATCTTCACCGGATGCTGATCAACCGGGATACGTCAACGCTTAAGGAGGCGTCTGTGAAGCGGCTGATGTACCTGGTGGAGGAGAAGCCCTGTCCTGTCTGCAGAGGCAGAAGGCTCAATGAAGCTGCTCTTTCCTGCCGGGTAGCCGGGTACAGCATCGATGAGATGTGCGCCATGGAATTTACTGAGCTTTTGAAGGTGCTGAATACCATTGACGATCCCAGGGCGAAAACGATCGTAGAGACGCTGACTGCCTCCCTTACCCGCATGATCGAAATCGGTCTTCCTTATCTTTCCATGAATCGGGAATCATCTACTCTTTCCGGCGGGGAGGCTCAGCGTTTGAAGCTGGTGCGTTACATGGGGAGTGCGCTCACCGGACTTACTTACATTTTTGATGAGCCCAGTACAGGAATGCATCCGCGGGATGTGCATCGCATGACGCGGCTTCTTCAGAGTCTGAGGGACAGAGGTAACACAGTGCTGGTGGTGGAACATGACAGGGATGTGATCTCCATTGCAGACGAGGTCATTGATGTGGGGCCTTTGGCGGGTAAAAACGGCGGTGAGATCCTGTTTCAGGGAACCTATGAGGAGTTACTCCTTTCCGGAACCCGCACGGGAAACGCCATGCAGGAGCAGGTACCTCTTAAGGCTGTTCCCAGAAAGCCGAAGCAGCTTCTGGCTGTAGAAAATGCGGATGTCCATAACCTGAAGCATATATCGGTGGATATTCCGCTGGGGATCCTCACGGTAGTCACCGGTGTGGCAGGCTCCGGAAAAAGCTCTCTCATCCGGGATGTATTTGCAAAGCAGTATGCCGACCGGGTGGTATTGGTGGATCAGTCTCCGGTGACAGCAACCGGGCGTTCCACACCGGCCACCTTCCTCGGCTTTTTTGACGAGATCCGGAAAGTGATGGCTGCGGAGAATCATGTTCCGGCCTCTCTTTTTTCCTTCAACAGCAAGGGTGCCTGTCCGGTCTGCGGCGGCAGAGGCCAGATCGTCACGGAGCTGGTATTTATGGATCCGGTGACGACGGTCTGCGAAGCCTGTGAGGGCAGGCGGTACAGCAGTGAAGCCCTCTCCTATGAGCTGCGCGGCAGGAATATCGTTGATATTCTGGCGATGTCCGCCGAGGAGGCCTGTGAATTTTTCAAGGATAATAAAAAGATCCGGAAAGCTCTGGAAGCCATGATCGAAGTGGGACTGTCCTATCTCTCCCTTGGACAGCCGCTGTCCACTCTTTCCGGCGGAGAGCGTCAGAGAGTCAAGCTGGCCAAATATCTGGACAAGAAGGGGAATATTTACGTGCTGGATGAGCCAACCACCGGCCTTCATGCTTCTGATGTAAAGAAGATCATGGAGCTTTTGGACAGTTTGGTGGAACGGGGAAACACAGTGATCGTGATCGAGCATAATCTGGATGTGATGAAACAGGCAGATTATATCATTGACATCGGTCCCGACGGCGGCACGGCGGGCGGCGAAGTGGTCTTTACAGGAACACCGGAAGAGATGATCCAGCGGGCGGATACCATTACGGCGGAATATCTCAGAGGTTCTCTCTGACGGGAAATAACGCGAATGATACGGTTTGATTACGCAAACGGCTGCCTGAAAACCGCAGGAATATATTGAGCAGATGAGGGCGAGCTCTGCATCCTGCGGCATTTGCGGATTACCTTGAATTGAAAATGAGGAGTGCGGCAATTAAAACAATAAAAACAAGCAGCACAATTCCGGTAATCGGCATCATTTTTTTCATGGTTTCCAATTTGGAAAATCTTTTTTCTTTGATATCTCTGCTTAACAAAAATATAATAAAAATATTGGAAATACATTTGTATCGGCGATATAATTGTATCGGCAGTAATGGGAGGAAAAGTCAGAAATTCAATGATATATCCATCAGCCAGGTCTGCGGGGAGGCAGGCGTTGGCAGAGCGCTTTTCTATCGGAATTTTGACAGTAAGGGAGCTGTAATCAGCAGACACTTGAAAAGGACGCTGGATAATTGATGGATTGAAGCAATCCAGAAACCGGATTTCAACTTGATTGAAGCTGTTCTTTCCCATTATTGGAAACACCGAAAGAAATGGCTGAACTGTGGGAAAAAGCACAAAAGGAAACATCAAAAGAAAGAAGTGAATAAGGTGAAAAAAGGCTTGATATTAGAAGGCGGAGCGATGCGGGGAATGTTTACCGCCGGCATCATAGATGTGATGATGGAAAACGGAATCGATTACGATGGCGCAATCGGCGTTTCTGCCGGTGCTGCTTTCGGCTGCAACTACAAATCAAAACAGATCGGAAGAGTGATCCGGTACAATATGAAGTATTGCAATGACAGGAGATATTCAGGAATCGGAAGCCTGATAAAGACCGGAAACATCTACAATACGGATTTTGCTTATGGTGAAGTTCCTTTGAAATATGATGTGTTCGATTTTGATACCTATCAGAGCAATCCGATGGATTTTTATGTTGTGTGCACGGACATTGAAACGGGGAAAGCCGTATATCACAATTATGGAGGAAAAGACGATCATTGTTTTGACTGGATCCGGGCGTCTGCTTCCATGCCGATCGTATCCCAAATCGTGGAAATAGACGGTCAGAAGCTGCTTGACGGCGGAATTGCCGATTCCATACCGGTGAAATACTTTGAAAAAATCGGATATGATAAAAATGTTGTCGTTTTGACTCAGCCTGAACACTATCAGAAAAAGAAGAATAGTCTTATGCCCCTTTTACGGGTAAAATACAGGAAGTATCCAAAGCTTGTAGAAGCAATGGAGAAACGCCATCTTGTCTATAACCAGACGCTTGCTTACATTGAAGAACAGGAAAAGCAGGGGAAGCTGTTCGTAATTCGTCCCAAAGAGAAATTACAGATAGGAAAAGTCGAAAAGAACCCGGATAAGCTGAAGGAAATCTACGACATCGGAAGAGAAACGGCTGCTTCGCAGATTTCTGAAATTAAAGAATTTCTCAATACATATATTTAAAAGAATATTGAAAACTTTTTACCAGCTCTATACGGGAGTCTTTGAGCTGGAATGCATATTTTCCGAAACAGGAGGCATTGGAATGAACCGATATCTTGCCATTGACATCGGAGCTTCCTCCGGCCGGCATATTGTGGGCTGGAGAGAGGACGGAGGGCTCCGGACAAAAGAGGTTTACCGTTTTCCCAACGGGGCGCGGGAGGAAGGCGGACATCTGGTGTGGGATGTGGAGGCGTTGCTCCGGGAAGTAAAAAACGGGATCGGAGCTGCAAAGAGAACATTTTCCGACATTCGAAGTCTGTCCATCGATACCTGGGGCGTGGACTATGTACTGTTTCAGGGAGACAGGGAGCTGCTTCCGGTGTATGCTTACCGGGACAGCCGGACAGAGGACGTGATTGCACAGGTTCACGAGAAGCTGCCTTTCTCAGAGCTGTACCGCCGGACCGGCTGCCAGTTTCAGCCCTTCAATACGATCTACCAGCTCTATGCCGATAAAGTGTCGGGCAGACTGGACAAAGCGACGGACCTTCTGATGATGCCGGAATATCTGTTGTACAGGCTGTGCGGCGTCAGAGCCAGAGAGTATACAAATGCCACGACCACCGGCATGGTCAGCGCCCAAACCGGGGAATTCGATGAGGAAATTCTGAAGGCCCTTGGCTATCCGAAAAGCCTGTTCCCGAAGCTTTCCCGGCCGGGTACGGTGCTCGGGGAGTACGAGGGGATCCAATGCGTTCTCTGTGCCACCCATGACACGGCTTCGGCGGTGGAGGGCATTCCCATGGAAGGAAATGAGCCCTATATCTCCTCCGGAACCTGGTCTTTGCTGGGAGTAAAAACTCCGAAGCCCATGACGGATCCGGCCAGCGAAAAGGCCAACTATTCCAATGAGGGTGGAGTCGGCTACAATCGTTATCAGAAGAACATTATGGGAATGTGGCTGGTCAATGAGCTGCAGAAAGAGCTTTGTCCGGACCGTCCCTTCGGGGAGATCGTGAAAGCGGCGGAGGCCAGCGCCTGTCAGATCCTGGTGGATGCCAATGCTCCGGAGTTCTTTGCGCCGGCAAGTATGAAATCGGCTTTTGACCGGGCGGCGGGGCACAGGCTGAAGACAGAGGGCGATTACTTCCGCTGCGCCTACCGAAGCCTGGCCGACAGCTACCGGGCTGCCCTGGAGGAGCTGGAGCGGAATACCGGAACGACATACGGGAGGCTTTATATTGTCGGCGGCGGAGCCAAAAACACATTTTTGAACCGTTTGACAGAAGAAGCGACGGGAAAACAGGTGATTGCCCTTCCCATCGAGGCAACTGCCCTGGGCAATCTGAAGCTGCAGATGGAGAATATTTATAAAACGGCTTTACCGGCCGGAAGAGGTTGATTATGAAGAGTATTTTAGATGTCGATGTGATGCAGCGATATATCCGTATGTGTGATGACGGCTGGCTTCAGGGCTGGCATGAGCGAAACGGCGGCAATCTGAGCTATCGGATGAAGCCGGAAGAAGCAGAGCAGTGCAGGCCTTTTTTCTGCACTCCCGGAGAATGGGTTCCGATGGGGGTCACCGGACAAAATCTGGCAGGAGAGTATTTCATAACCACCGGAAGCGGAAAGTATTTCCGCAATGTGATCCTCGATCCTGTTCATTCCATCGGTATTGTGGAGATCAATGAGGAGGGGAACGCATGGAGGATCGTCTGGGGGCTCGAGGATGGAGGAAAGCCCACCAGTGAATTTCCCACTCATTTCATGAATCATTCCATCCGGTCGGCGGCCACCGGCGGAGCCTGCCGGGTGATCTATCACGCCCATATTCCCAATCTGATCGCCATGACCTACACCCTTCCGCTGACGGACAAGGCCTTCAGCCGTGCCCTGTGGAAATCGGCAACCGAGTGTCCGGTGGTCTTTCCGGACGGTGTGGGGGTGGTGCCCTGGATGGTTCCCGGCGGGACCCAGATTGCCCTTGCCACCAGCAAACTGATGGAGAAGTACGATGCTGCCGTCTGGGCCCATCACGGAGCCTTCTGCTCCGGCCCCGACTTTGACACGACCTTCGGACTGATGCACACCATCGAGAAGGCGGCGGAAATCTATAATCTGGTGATGTCATCCGGGCAGGGCCAGGTCCGCCAGACCATCACCGATGACAACCTGCGCGCCATCGCGAAGGAATTCGGTGTGGTGCTGAATGAGGAGTTTCTGGAGTAAGATTACAAAAACCCCGCAAGTACGCGCCTTTGCGCACCTGCGGGGTCTCAAAAGGGGAGGATAAGTATTTCTTTTTTCTTTGGTACTGTTTTAAGTATGCCCGGAAAAAGGAAGTTTATTCTCCTTTTTTAAAATTTTTTGAGCAGGATAAAAGATTGAGAATCCTTTTTCAATCCCTTATAATAAATCCGGGAGGAATGAAAAATGGCAAGACTTTCGGATATGACGGAAGGCAGCCCGGCAGGGCTGCTGCTTCGTTTTGCGATCCCGGCGGTGATCGGGAATATGGTAGAGCAGTTGTATATGGTGGCAGACAGGATCATCGTGGGAAGATATGTGGGAGCCCAGGCCTTTTCGGCCATTGGGTCCACCAGCGCCCTGATCTATGTGTTTATGGCGGTCTGTGTCGGACTGGAAAACGGGACCGGAGTCGTCGTGGCTCAGCATTACGGGGCTGGGAACGGTGAGCATGTGGCGTCGGCCATAAGAAACGGGTTGTTAACGGCGTTAGGTTCTGCTGTGTTCATGTCCTTTTTGTCACTGATCCTTGCAGCGCCGATTCTCAGGCTCCTTGGAACGCCGGAGGATCTGCTTTCCGATGCGGCATCCTATATGATGATTTATCTGGCAGGCCTTCCGGCCATTGCTGTTTGTTTTACTTCATTTCATATACTGCGCGCTCTTGGAAATTCCAGAATTCCCATGGTATTCCTTGTGGTGTCCAGTGTAATGAATGTGTTTTTGGACATGCTGTTTATTATCTGGTTCAGAATGGGGGTCGCAGGAGCAGCCCTGGCCACTGTGCTTTCCCAGACAACGGCAGCGGTGCTCTGCGTGATCTATGCGTATCGAAAGATTCCTTATTTTAAGGACGCTGTGAAAAAGGCGGGCTTTGACAGCAGTATTCTGGGACAGATCATCCGGCTGGCCCTTCCGTCGGGCGGCCAGTATGCCCTCACCTATGTTTCCGGCAGCGTTCTGCAGAGTGTCGTCAACGGCTTTGGACTGGCGGCCATTGGCGCCTTTACGGCTACCAATCAGGTGGATTCTCTGATTCGCCATATTTATCTGGGAATCGGTTCGGCAGTTTCGGCTTATACGGGACAGAATATAGGAGCCGGAAAGCAGGACCGGGTCCGGCTCGGCATGAATGCTTCCATGAAGATTCTGGCGGTGATCTCTGTGATCCTGTTCGGCGTGTTCTGGCTGGTCGGCCGTCCCATCATGAGTCTTTTTGTTACCGATGAAAGCATTGTGGAGATGGCGTCGGCGGGAATCCGGATCACCAGCCTGTTTTATATGGGCCTGGGAGTCAAGGAAGTGCTTCATTACCTGCTTTCCGGCGCGGGAGATGCGGTTTATCCCATGATCGGCGGAGTGGTGGAGGTGGTCTGCCGGGTCGGCCTGGCATTTCTTCTTACAGGAACGAAAGCAATCGGTGTATGGGGAATCTGGATGACAACGGGGCTGGTGTGGCTCATAGCGGCGCTTCTGGCTCTGTGGCGTTACCGAAGCGGGGCGTGGAAGGACAAGGCTCTTGTGCAGGGGCACTGATTTATGCTATACTTGGTAACAATGCTGTGGAAACAGGGGGATGAAGATGGGAGAAGAATGTCTGGCATACACAGGCTTTGCCGAGGTATATGACAAATTTATGGACAACGTTCCTTACGGGGAATGGTGCAGCTATCTTGTTGGTCTTTTGAAAAGGTATGGCTGCAGCGGCGGGCTTGTGGCGGAGCTGGGCTGCGGCACGGGAAGTCTGACCGAGCTCCTTGCAGAGTCCGGATATGACATGATCGGCATTGACAATTCGGAAGCCATGCTTGAGATCGCCATGGAAAAGCGGGCAGAGTCGGGCCGTGATATTCTTTATCTCCTTCAGGATATGCGTGAATTTGAGCTGTATGGCACCGTAGGAGCCGTCGTCAGTCTCTGCGACTCCATGAATTATATCACGGAGTATGAAGAACTGGTTCAGGTGTTCCGTCTGGTGAATAATTATCTGGACCCGGGCGGTGTGTTTATATTTGATCTCAATACGGAATATAAATACCGGGAACTTCTGGGTGACAGGACTATTGCCGAAAACAGGGAAAACGAAAGCTTTATCTGGGATAATTATTACGATGAGGAAAGCAGGATCAACGAATATGAGCTGACTATCTTTGTTCGTGAGGCAGGGTGCGGGCAGGAGGAGCTTTACCGGAAATTTGAGGAAGTCCATTTTCAGCGGGCCTATTCCATGGAGGAGATCCGGGCAGCCCTTTCCGAGGCTGGCCTTAAGTTTCTTGCAGTTTATGATGCCTTTACAGAGAATCCTCCGGAAGAAAACAGCGAGCGGATCTATGTGATCGCCGGGGAGCAGGGGAAAATTACGGGTGTACAGTTCTGAAGGTGCTCTTCTGATCCGATATGAAGTTCGCAGATCGTCTTTTTGCTTAAAAACGTTAAAATCTTTACTTTCGTTTTAATAAATAAAGTGTTAGAATAAAAGCAGATCATTTCCTGTAAATTTAAGAAAGAGGAATATACTTGGTCAAAATCCATGCAGATGCGATCAGTGGGATGAAAGCGCAGTATGATGAGGCGGCGAAAAGGCTGCTGGCTCAGAAATCTATTTTGGCACTGATCTTAAAGCATACGGCAGAGGAATTTATGGAAATGACAGAAGACGAAATTGAGGCATGTATTGAGGGGAAACCTGAAATCGCTTCGATGAGTGTGGAGCCTGGAGAAATTTTGAAAACTGAAATTACAGGTATTTCCACAGAAAGTACGGTTCCCGGGGAAGGGAAAATTACATATGATATCCGGTTTGTCGTATATAAACCGGGAGAACAACAAAAGATAAAATTGATTATAAATATTGAGGCACAGAAAAAATGGGATCCCGGATATGCAATTGTGACAAGGGGAATTTTTTACTGTGCCCGTATGATTTCAGAACAAAAGCATAGAGAATTTGAAAAATCAGATTACGACCGAATAAAAAAAGTCTATTCTATCTGGATCTGTATGAATGGCCCAGCGGGAGAGGAGTGTGGAATCGCCTCTTACCGGTTTACAAAAAAGGATTATCTCGGGCAGCTTCCGGATGAAAAGCAGACATACGATAAGATGGAGGTGGTCGTAATAACGCTGAATCCGGAGAAACAATCGGAAAACCAGATGGTGAAAGTTCTGAATGTGCTCTTTTCTGATATTATGAATGTGGAGGAAAAGAGAGAGCAGCTGCGGGAGTATGGTGTGACTTTGGATTCAAAAAGGACTGAGGAGGTGGATGTAATGTGCAACTTATCAGATCTGATTGAAGAACGTGGGATTGAAAAAGGAATTGCGCAAGGAATTGAAAAAGGAATTGCGCAAGGAAAACGGCAGATGATTATGGAATTGATTCAGGCTGGGGTACTGACCTCTCAGGAGGGAGCCAAATGGCTTGATAAAAGAATGGACGAAGCGGAAACGGATAATTGAAACAGCAATAGGAAATGATCAAATAAAATCAGAGCAGGCGGCCGGAACCTGCTCTGGTTTTTTCTTTCAATTTGTGATATACTCATCCGGAATAAAAGGATGATAAAAAAATTTGGAAAGGAATCGATATGGATAAAAAACGGAATCAGGAATTGTCCGGCAATGACTATATTATCCGGGCCACGGCGGCCGACGGGCGGATCAGGGCCTTTGCGGCTACCACAAAAAACCTGGTGGAGGAAGCCAGAAGACGCCATAACACCAGTCCGGTGGCAACGGCGGCTCTCGGGCGTCTTCTGACAGCGGGAGCCATGATGGGAAGTATGATGAAGGGGGAGAAGGATGTGCTGACCCTTCGGATCCAGGGAGACGGCCCCATCGGCGGGATTACCGTTACGGCAGGGGCAAACGCGGATGTGAAAGGATGCGTGGTGAATCCGGAGGTCCTCATCCATGCCAACGCCAGGGGAAAGCTGGATGTGGCCGGTGCCGTGGGCAGAGGAACCCTGACTGTGATCCGGGATATCGGATTAAAGGAGCCTTATTCCGGACAAATTGATCTGGTCAGCGGGGAGATCGCCGAGGATCTCACCTATTATTATGCGGTATCGGAGCAGACTCCTTCCTCGGTGGCCCTGGGAGTTTTGATGAACCGGGAAAATACGGTCCGTCAGGCGGGCGGTTTTATCCTGCAGCTGATGCCCGACGCTGATGACAGCCTGATCGATGCGCTGGAGGCGCATCTGGCCGGAATCACCTCCATTACCTCCTTCCTGGATGCCGGGAAGACCCCGGAAAATATTCTGGAGGACATTCTGGGAGAGTTCGGGCTGGAGCTCCTTGACCGGATTCCGACCAGATTTTTCTGCGACTGTTCGGAAGAGAAGGTGGAGAAGGCTCTTGTGAGCGTGGGGAAAGAGGAGCTTACGGATATGATCGCTGCCGGAAAGCCGGTGGAAGTGACCTGCCACTTCTGCAATGAACATTACCAGTTCGGGCCGGAAAAACTGCAGCAGATCCTGGACCGGCTGGAACGTCAGGCGGCTGATAAATAATTACTAAATATTGTACCGAAAAATATACAAAAACTATAAAAAATGGCAAAAAAATGGTTTGCGGACAAGCTATTCTATGTTATACTAATATCAGCAGGCGGGCCAACCTGCTGTTTAATGTCTAAAAATACAGGAGGGATTTTGAACATGGCAAAATGGGTATATTTGTTTTCTGAAGGCAATGCCAGCATGCGTGAGCTGCTTGGCGGCAAGGGTGCCAACCTTGCTGAAATGACCAAGATCGGTCTGCCTGTACCTCAGGGCTTCACTATCACTACTGAAGCCTGCACACAGTATTATGAAGACGGTAGAAAGATCAACGACGAGATCATGGCTCAGGTTATGGAAGGCGTTGCAAAGATGGAAGAGATCAATGGAAAGAAATTCGGCGATCATAAGAATCCTCTGCTCGTTTCCGTTCGTTCCGGCGCTCGTGCATCTATGCCTGGTATGATGGATACAATTCTTAACCTTGGTCTGAACGATGACGTAGTTGCAGCTATGATCGCTGGCAACCCTGATCCTACCTTCGAGCGTTTCGTTTATGACTCTTACAGACGTTTCATTCAGATGTTCTCTGACGTTGTAATGGAAGTCGGTAAGAAATACTTTGAGAAGCTCATCGATGAAATGAAAGAAGCTAAGGGCGTTAAGACCGATATCGAGCTTACCGCTGCTGACCTTAAGACTCTGGCTGAGCAGTTCAAGGCTGAGTACAAGAATCAGCTGGGAAGCGACTTCCCTGCAGATCCTGTAGAACAGTTAAAGCTTGCTATCGAAGCTGTATTCCGTTCCTGGGACAACCCTCGTGCAAATGTTTACCGGCGCGACAATGATATCCCTTATTCCTGGGGTACTGCAGTTAATGTAATGCCCATGGTATTCGGTAACTTAAATGATCAGTCCGGTACCGGTGTAGCATTTACCCGTGATCCTGCAACCGGCGAGAACAAGCTGATGGGTGAGTTCCTCATCAATGCACAGGGCGAGGACGTAGTAGCAGGTGTTCGTACTCCTATGCCCATTGCTCAGATGGAAGAAGAATTCCCCGAAGCATACGCTGAGTTCATCAAGGTTTGCGAACTCCTTGAGAACCATTATCATGATATGCAGGATATGGAGTTTACTGTTGAGAACAAGAAACTCTATATGCTTCAGTGCCGTAACGGTAAGAGAACCGCTCCTGCAGCTCTGCAGATCGCTTGTGACCTGGTAGATGAAGGCCATAAGACTGAAGAAGAAGCAGTGCTGATGATTGATCCTCGTAACCTTGACACTCTGCTTCATCCCCAGTTCGATGCAAAGACTCTGAAGGCTGCAACTCCTATCGGCAAGGGTCTTGGTGCATCTCCCGGCGCTGCTTGTGGTAAGGTTGTATTTACCGCTGATGATGCAGTGGCCTGGGCTGAGAAGGGTGAAAAGGTCGTTCTTGTTCGTCTTGAGACCTCTCCCGAAGATATCACCGGTATGAAGGCAGCTCAGGGTATCCTGACTGTTCGTGGTGGTATGACCTCCCATGCAGCAGTAGTTGCACGTGGTATGGGTACCTGCTGTGTATCCGGCTGCGGCGACATCCTTATGGATGAGGAAAACAAGAAATTTACATTAGCAGGACAGGTATTTACCGAAGGTTCCGAGATCTCCATTGACGGTACCACCGGTAACATCTACGCTGGTATCATTCCTACCGTTGATGCTTCCATCGATGGCAACTTTGGCCGCGTAATGGGCTGGGCTGACAAATTCAGAAAGCTGAAGGTTCGTACCAATGCTGATACTCCTGCAGATGCGAAGAAGGCTCGTGAGCTTGGTGCTGAAGGCATCGGTCTCTGCCGTACTGAGCATATGTTCTTTGAAGAAGAAAGAATCGCAGCATTCCGTGAGATGATCTGTGCGGATACTGTTGAAGAAAGAGAAACAGCTCTTGATAAGATCCTTCCTTATCAGCAGTCCGATTTTGAGAAGCTCTATGAGGCTCTCGAAGGAAATCCTGTGTGCATCCGTTTCCTGGATCCGCCTCTGCATGAGTTCGTACCTACTGAAGATGCTGATATCCAGAAGCTGGCAGATGCTCAGGGCAAGACTGTTGAGCAGATCAGGGCTATCATCGACAGCCTTCATGAATTTAACCCTATGATGGGTCATCGTGGATGCCGTCTTGCAGTTACCTATCCCGAGATCGCAAAGATGCAGACCAAGGCTGTTATCCGTGCAGCAATCAACGTATCTAAGGCTCATCCTGAATGGACTATTAAGCCTGAGATCATGATCCCTCTGGTAGGCGAAGTAAAAGAGCTTAAGTACGTTAAGAACTTCGTAGTAGAGACCGCTGATGCTGAGATCGCAGCAGCAGGCGTAAATCTTGAATATGAAGTTGGTACCATGATCGAGATCCCCCGTGCAGCTCTTACCGCTGATGAGATCGCAACTGAGGCTGACTTCTTCTGCTTCGGTACCAACGATCTTACTCAGATGGCATTCGGTTTCTCCCGTGATGACGCTGGTAAGTTCCTTGGTGCATACTATGACGCTAAGATTTACGAGAACGATCCTTTCGCTAAACTGGATCAGACCGGTGTTGGCAAGTTAATGGATATGGCTATCAAGCTTGGCCGTCCTGTTAACCCTGCACTTCACGTTGGTATCTGCGGCGAACATGGCGGAGATCCTTCTTCTGTAGAGTTCTGCCATAAGCTTGGTCTTGACTATGTATCCTGCTCACCTTACCGTGTGCCGATCGCAAGACTTGCTGCAGCACAGGCAGCTATCAGCGAGGCACGTTAATTGAGCCAACATGTTTTTTAGGAACTTTTGAGATCCCAAAGGATTTCATGAGGAAGAGCGGAAAGCTATATTATGGCGAACACCGTGCATTCCGGTTCCCGGAAAAGCTTGAATTTAAGCTATTTCTAGTATAGGGAGTCTGTTACAGACTCCCTATATTTTTTTATCTAAAAATATAAGGTGCTATAAACGGATTAGTATATCTGAATCTGTTGTTTGCATTTTTTTGAAACGTTCGAGGTATTTTAACAAGAAAATTTCCCGAGCGCTTTTTTGCGTTTGGGACAAAAGCGGAAACATGTTTCCGGTTGAAGGAGGTTTAAAAAATGTCGAGTTTTACAGCAAAAATGATAAAAGAGGCAAGGATTAATGCTAATCTGTCACAAGAAGAAGCAGCAAAAGCGTTAGGTATTACAGACCGAACTCTAAGGTCATTTGAAAACAATCAACATCCAGTTTCGGTTGATGATTTATTGAATATGGCTAAGCTTTATAAAACGGACGTAAGGGAGTTCATCCTAGAAAACTATGTTGAGGAAAAAGAAGAGCAGATTCTATGTAATCGGTATGGTTCTTTCCTAAAATTATTTGATCAGCTATCGGATAGAGACAAGGAAGATGTAGTTTGGGTAATCAAGCAAAGAATCAATGGCACAATATAAATATATGCTAATAGCATATACCAAAATGTGATAGAATAAGCATATGCATTACGCATATGCTTATTTGTTATATACGAGATTATATGCTGAGTGTATGCTTATATCAAACAAGTGATATGGAGGTGTCTTTCGATGTATAGAACAGAGGAAAGCAGCAAAATAGGTGAATATATTGGAAAGCTGATTGCTAGAAAGTATGGTGCGGATCGTCAGTTTGCAATTGAGTATATAAAGTTAAGAGATGGGATTGATGAAGAGCCGGCCTCAGACGAAATTCAACGTGTAGCAAACAAAATATGTCAGATGAAAAAGATCGGAAAGGGAATACAGATTAATGATTTGCCAATTCTCTCAGAGTTATTGGAAGTTTCTGTTGATAGTATTCTCAGTGCTGGAAAGGTAGCCAAGCCAGCTCCTACCAGGACGACAAATTATTCTGTTGCCTTTTCTAAAGACAAAAAGGTTTGGCAGGAATATATCGACAGACCGGATAGGCTTATACTTAATGAAGACGAATATGGAAAAAATGTAATCGACTATGCTATAGGGTTTGGCAATTATGGTCTCATAAAATATTTGATAGATAACGATTATATTTATTTGATTGATGAGGATCAGCAAAAATATTGGGGAACATTTGGATCAGGTACAACTATAGAGAGAAGACCGCCTTTTGAGTATGATTTGCTTGAATATAAGATGAAGCAGAATGATAGCCTGAGAACAAGTATTATAGCTTTGGCCTTAGAGAATAAAGATTATGAGATTCTTGATGAAGCAAAGGCGAGAGAAATACCTTCCCTATATGAAGCATCTTATTTCTATGGCACAGCTCTGGATGTTAAGAAGTATTACAATCAGCAGTTTATGGATCAGGTTGCCAGGGCATCGGATGAGGTGTTGGTGTACTTCTCATCAGAATTTGAGATAGAGACTAATAGGAAAGCTTTATGTAGATTGACTTTCCCTTATTTAGGAAAGCTGATTGATATGGCAATTAAGGCCGATAGAAAAGCTACAGCAACTATGTTAAAGAATGCTTTGAAGCATAACCAAGATGTGTTAAAGGAACTAAAAAAGATTGGCAAAGCTGCTGAAGATTCATTTTCTAGTATTCGACAGTATATGGATGAAAAATCTCTTATGGAAGGAATAATGCAGGATTATCATTTTTATGAAGAGAATGATACAGTGTGCTTTCATTCGGGGATAAATTCAGCCGGGAACTTCCAGGGATTATTCTCGACTGTTGTACGAGTAAGTGCTTCATCTAAGGATGAATATATTAAATCTTTGCTTGATGATGTTAATCGTTCATACAACCAGGTTAAGAATTTTGTTTACAAGGAGGTTTGATTTATGTGTAAGAGCTTTATGGATATGGAAGACGGAGATTTTTGTTTTACTACATCTGACAATATGGCAATGGACTCTGAGGGGCATATGATGATGCGTATGGGTGATAACATGGCTATGGATATGGACTCGGGTGAATTACATATGGTTTCTTCATGGGATGACGATGATGATGAATAGGTGATTTCTTTTGCATTTTCGTTGACGTATACGGAATCCGTGTATATAATAAAGGCAGGTATATACGAAATCCGTATACAGGAGGTGCAAGATGAAAGACTTAGAGTATATCGTAAACGGAATCATTGTTGAAGATGAGAATAAGGCAGAGCAAGATGAAGCCAGAAAGAAAAGAATGCTTGCATCTGCTTTTGTAATGGTAAGAAACAAGACCGGTATGAATCGCAAAGAGTTCGCTGCATGGCTCGGAATACCTTATCGAACGATGCAGGATTGGGAACTCGGTAATTCTCAGGTTCCTGAATATGTTCTTAGACTCGTTGCCTATAAGGTAATGATTGAAAAGGAAAGGGGGAACATATAATGAGAACACTTAAAGCGATTTTGATGGCACCGGTAAGAGTAATCGTATTTTTTACACAGATTGTATTAACGTTGGGTGTAGTTATATTTGGCGCAGCCGGTGGTATTGTTACAAAGGCTGGAGAAATAGTAGGAGGGCTTTTGATTTTAGGAAGCCTTCTTTGTGTTGCAACCGGACAGGTTTCCGGAGATATCTTTTTAAAGATGTTCCTTGGTGGAGTTGCTTTTGCTGCAGTTCCGGCTGTAATAACTAAGCTTGGTGAGGAAGGAATCCTTTGGGCGAAGGATGCCCTTTATAAACTGGTATAAAGGAAGTGCTTGTGATGAATTTATTAGATATTTGTAGAGAGTTTAGAACTGCAATTGAGGTTGTATGTGACGAAAGAGGTTTTTCGATAAAAGATAGGATGCATAGATTCCCTGGCGGATGCTGTGATGATACTTGTGATCTTTTTGCATACTATTTGAATGAAGAATATGGAATTCATACAAGGCAGTTAGTAAAGATATATGAACCGGATGAACCTGAAATAAGATGTAATCATGTAGTTCTATTGTTAGATGATGATAATATAATTGTGTTAGCATCGGGGAGTTTCCCAAAGTTTGTGTAAACCTCTGAATTGATGTAAGATAATCTTATTCAGTTCGGAGGTTTTATTTATGGCACGTAGAAAAACGGATTCACCTCAGAAAGCAGCTCTTCGAGAAATGATGACAAGCTTTCTCAAAGAAAACGACATCAAGGTCAAAGATGGTACGGATGTTAATTCCATTATGCGCGACATGATGTCTATTATCCTGGAAGGTACTTTGGATGCCGAGATGGATGAAGAACTCGGATATTCCAAGTACGACTATAAGAATAAGGATACTGACAACAGTCGAAACGGCTATTCATCCAAAACAATGCATACCAGTTACGGAGATATGGAAATTGATATTCCCCGGGATCGCAAAGGCGAATTCGAACCTCAGGTGATAAAAAAATATCAGAACACCGTAACGCAGGACATGGAGGAAAAGATCATTTCCATGTATGCGAAAGGCATGTCTACATCTGACATCGAGAGTCATATGCGAGAACTCTACGATATCGAGATTTCTGACAGCACAATCAGCCGCATCACGGACAAGATCCTTCCTCTTGTCAAGGAATGGCAGGAACGTCCGCTTGAGGAAGTCTATGCTGTTGTCTTCATGGATGCCATCCATTATCACGTCCGTAGTGAAGGACGTATCGTTAAAAGAGCTGTCTATATCGCTATCGGTATCGATATGTCCGGAAAAAAAGATGTCCTGGGCATGTATGTCGGAGAAAATGAGAGTGCCGCCAAAAAGTCCGACAAGTACTATCTATTGGTCTTGAAACGTGAGAGTAAAAGAGGCTGTATGTACGGGTCCTGTAGAAAAAAAGGCCTGTATAGCTATGGCTATCGCTA
>NZ_JASGBQ010000001.1:0-226381 GCF_030053595.1 Fusibacillus kribbianus | reverse complement strand
AAGGATTTAAAAAAACTGATGGCAGATCTTAAACTGGTTTATGCTGCGCCTGATGAACCGGTTGCATTGGAATATCTGGATGAGTTTGCTGCAAAATGGGATTCTAAATATCCCAAGATTTCCAAGTCCTGGAAAGAAAATTGGGCAAATCTGTCGACATATTTCAAGTACCCGGAAGCGGTCCGCCGCATCATTTATACAACCAATACCATCGAAGGTTTCAACCGGCAGCTCCGAAAAGTAACCAAAGCCAAAACGGTGTTCCCTTCAGACGAGAGTCTTCTGAAAATGCTCTATCTGGCCATGATCGATATCACCAAGAAATGGACCGGGCATCGTCAGGACTGGGGGCAGATTCATTCTCAGTTAGAGATTTTCTTTGAAGAACGTCTGGAAGGACATAAATACTAAGACGCACCATATAAATGTTGCTGTTTACAGCTGCATTTATATGGGCGTAACGCAGGGGATCCGGGGGAGCGCAGCCCCCGTTTCAGGATCTCCCTCTTGACATGTAAAAATCCTGGTTTATCATACAGGTAAGGATTCAGTTGCCTGATCAGGCCCTGAATTCATGTTTCTATTATCAAATCTTATGTCAGTTTTTTGAGTTTACACAGACTTTGAAACGGTCTCGATTAGCTGGCTTAAGGTATCAGGGATATCATCATAAAGCATATCCAGGGTATCATAGTCACCGGTGCGAACCAGCTCACGAGCCTCAGCAAGGTCAGACATATGATTTTGAGGAAGATTCTGCAACTGGATCAAACGACCAGCCCATCTTCCTGAGCGGTTGGCTCCATAAAACTGGAACATACCGTGAGCACGACCATCTTTACAGACGGCATTCTGCATTGCCTGATATTTCTTTACAGAGGATTTTGCAAGCTGAAGTCTGAGTTTGAGGGCTTCTGCAATGTTACCATTGGTTTCTTTTATCAGTCCGGCAACATCCTTCTTACCAAGGGATTCTGTCTCCACGCCATTGTCAGAGAGCCATTGTTTCATCTGGACGACACTGTTGGGATTGTCAAGGTTCGTGATATTCTGCATTGCAATCATGAGCTCTGTTTTTGATTTTTCATCAAATGCGATTGCATTCTTCACCACATCCATATCCAGCATAATTCCCCGGTCATTAATTTCCTGATCGATGTGATACTCATTCCATATAGAATCCGGAACCGGGAATTTAGATAATCTCTGTTTGATGGAAAGTTCTACCTCAACATCTCTGCGATTGTAAGATTTGAAGCTTTCCCATTTATCCGGTGCATGTTCCGGCAGATTTCTGGTTCTGCCACCATTCGCCTTGGTAGGTTTGCAAGGGCAGCAGAAGTATTTGATTAAGTCCTTGCCTTCCTTCATTTTCTGATCCTGAAGCTTCAGGACTGTACCAACAGCTTCCAGCGAGAGTGGTAAGCCCATATAGGCAGACCAAATCATAGTGCATTTCCAGGAGGATGGATTCAAATAGTTGTGTACTGGATCATCCTCTGAATTGTAAGATTTGAAATATTTGGGATGATGCTTCCGGAGCCAGTTGGACAAACAGACTCTTTCGAAAGAGGCGTTAAAAGCCCATTTTGTTATTGTTTCATCAGATAGTGCGGCTAAGATTTCTGTCGGAATCTCATCACCGGCAGTAAGGTCATAGACTATTACAGGTCCATTATCAACAGAAACACCGAAGAGCAGTATCTCAAAATGATCAGACTCAGCGTACTTGTATGCTCCGCACTTGGAGATATCAACATCGCTATAGGTCTCTAAATCTATTGACAATTCTTTTATCATAAAATCATTCCTTTACAAAAATGGCAGCGGCACTTTGGAGGTACCGCCGCCTGGTGATTAGTTCTTGTCAGTTTCTTCAGTTTTGGGCTTGAACCATTTTGGATTAAGCCAGTGAAGAAATCGTTTAACGATACCGAGGAACCAACGCCATACCGCTATTACAATCATCATCCAGAAGCAAAAGCAGATGCCGAAAAGAGTTCCATCAATAAGTGCATTCATAAATTCATTCAATAATTCTTTTGTCATAGGTTGTCACCTGGCCCTTTCTTAAATAGTGAGATAGAAATGTTCAAAAGTTAGTCGTTCTGCTTGTCAGGCAAGCTTTTCATGCGTTTCGCATGATATTCCAGGTCGCGCTTTTCACGCTTCTTTTCATAGATTATTCCCTGGATAGTAGAGAGGAGTAAGGATATTCCTGTGCTTCCCCAAATAATAAGAAGTGCGATTGCCAGAATTAGTTCCATAGCTGTTTTCATAGTTTTTCACCATACCTTTCTTTGAATTGGGGGCAGGCTTGTCCTACCGCCTTAATTGTCATTTAGCTCTTAGGCGAGGAAATCTTCTTCATCCTCAGATGCGAAGTCATCTTCGGCACGAGACTTACCGCCGAGAGGTTCACCGTCGCGAATCTTCTGAAGATTGTTGAGTCCGCAGGCAATTCCTTTATTTCCATTGCTGTTGAAGGCATAGAAATTGATGCTGGCTCTGCCATATACGCCGGAATAGACTTCGGATCTTTCCAGAATCGGCTGACGGTCGGCATCTACAATGCCGGGTGCGGAAGCGCTGTTGGCGTTGATGAAGTATGCGTTTGCATAAGCCGGATCATCCGGTCTTTCCAGATCACCGTCGCGAAGGGGTGTCTTAAGAACAGAGAGGGCAGGAACGGTCTTGCCATTGCCTTTGAGTTTACTCTGACCTTCCTCATAGGCTGCTTCGATAGCCGCCTTAATCTTGTTTACAGTTACGGTGTCGGATTTGGGAATGATGAGGGAAACGCTGTACTTCGGTGCACCTCCGTTGATGCTCTTGGCATCCCATACATTCGCATAGCTCCAACGTGTGTTTACTCCTGTGATTACCTTTGTAGGGTTCTGAATTTTTGCCATAATATTGGTCCTCCTTTTACTCATTAAAGTCTTCTATTGCTGTATTCATTGCCGGTCTCTTATCTGATTCCGGTACCAATGCGGGTTTACCGGGTGGCTTGTAGATAAGCCCACCTAAAAGCTCTTCGAATTTCTTCTTTCCGAGCAGTGTACTCATGGCGGTTACGCCAAGAAGCTTCTTTTCATACGGATCAAAACCTGCGTCCTTTACCGCAAAGGCAACAGCGGCTTCATCTGTATATTTTCTGTTGGATCTTCCTTCTACGACCTTCCAGCCTTCGAAGTGAACTCCGGACTGTGCCTGCTGAAGGGCATATTCCTTGATGTCATTTCCCCAGGAAATCATTTCATCCACCTTTTCAAGGATGGCAGCGATTTCTGTATCATCCAGTGTGGCAGGCATTTCGAAATCATATTTTGCAAGCTCCAGATTGTATTCTGCACGCTTGCGGCAGGTTGCCTTTACCTTGCAAAACTGGCAGTGGTCACCGGCTTTGAATTCGCCTTCTCCTACATATGCAAGCTGGGCAGTCGGTGCCAGAACTTCGTTGGCCCATTTCAGAAGGTTGTCTCTGCTGATGGTGTAGGTGCTGATGTTTTCGCGTCTCGGTTGGAAGATGGTCATCTTAATCTGATTGATATCGTAGATGTCTCCGAATACTTCCAAAGCACCTAAGGCGTAGCACATCATCTGGCTGTTGCCACCATGCTCATCATCACCGGCGCTTACGAGAACTCCAAGACCATGCTTGTAATCGATAATCTGTAGTACTTCATCAGCAATGATTACACAGTCACCGGTTCCGAAGCCGTTTTCAACCCAGCGGGAGAAATCCAGTCTCTGTTCAATCATGACCTGCGGATCCTTACAGAATTCCTTTGCTGCTTCAATCTGTTCTAAGACATAGTTCCGATATTCCTCAGCACAGTTCTGCATTTCAGCATCGTAGTAGGTAAGATTATCAGTCGGATCGATTACCTCTCTGCCAAGAGCTTTTTCTATCAGATAGGCACAAAGCTCATGGCAATCGGTTCCCTGCTGTGCATATTCGGATACTTGATCCTGAATGTTGGCACAGAGCTTTGCACTTGGCGGACAGGCTAACCATCTATGGCTGGCAGAGGCGGAAAGGTATGCGTGTTTAGGCATTTCCAATCACCTCTGCTTCCTTAAGAAGAGCTGCATAATCCTTAGGATCAATCTGCTTTAACTGCTGGGCTCCGAATTTCTCCAGAAGCTCTTTGACTTCCTTCTTAAAGCCTGCAGCTGATTTTGAAGCAAGTACTCCGCGAACATCTTCCTTTGTATAGGTAGGAGCGGGTTCGGCTTTTGCTGCTTCAGGTTCTGCGGCATCCTGCTTGGTTGCCTTCTTAGCTGTCTTTATCTCAGTCTTTGCCGGAGCTTCTTCTGTAGAAGAGAAGATGTCTTTTAATGTATTTGCGGCTTTGATCATTCCTTCACCGCAGGCAATCATTTCATCCAGCACCTGAGATAATTCACTCATTTTGCTCATTTTTAGTTCCTCCGTTTTCTTTATTCTGTTGTCTTAGATTGGCTGCCAGTCGTTTGGCTACTACGCTGATTGCGATGAGAGTATCAATGAGCTCTTCCTCAATCTGTGGTGTGGCCTGCTGGCTATTATCAATCGTTTCTGTCTGCATCTGCAGCACCTCACTTTCCGAATGGCTTTGTTGCCTTTCTATCTTCCTAAGCGCATCTGGAAATGGTTTTTCCGGTCGGGGGAGAATTTTTTTGAAAAAAGTTTTGTAAATAGCCAGGGCATTTTTCGCTTTATAAAAGGAAGCGATTCTGCTCTGGCTGATTTTTTGCAAATTATTTTTAGCTTTGACCGGAAAAGTGTAGGTCAAACCCGCTTAGGAAGTTAGGAGAACTTGTAAGTTCTTACTTTATAGAAACGAGGTTTGAAATATGCAGGTAACTATTTGTACAGCAAACTGCGTCGGTCAAGCCGGGAACTGTAGCTATCCCAATAAGGTGACAGTAGTCACGCCGGAGCAGCTGCAGGAAGCGGTGAAGAAGGACCATGTTTGTGCAGAGTTCAAAGGGAATTATCGAAGCATTGAGAATTTCATCAGATCAGATGTGATTGTCATGGATATCGATAATGACCACACAGAAGCACCGGCTGAGTGGATCACGCCTGAAAAGCTGGAAGAGCTGTTTCCAAATGTGGAGTACTTGCTAGCACCGAGCCGCCACCACCTTTTGGATAAGGAAGGTAAGTCGGCGAGACCAAGGTATCACATGTATTTTCCTATATCAGAGGAAACGGATGCTGCTAGATACGCCAATTTGAAGAAAGCAATTCAGGGTGCCTATTCCTTCTTTGATGGAAATGCGTTAGATGCTGCAAGATTCATATTTGGTGCTGAATGTGATGAGGTGATTTTCCATGAAGGCTGGATGACAGTGGACGAAGAGGTAGAGATTTCTGATACCGAAGAGGATGAGTTTGATTCTGATATGTCAGGCGGCAAGAGTACCGGTCCTATTTTGGAAGGAAGCCGTAATAACACCATGAGCCGATTTGCAGGACGCATCTTAAAGAAGTATGGCGATACGGATAAAGCCCATGAAGCTTTTCTGGAGCATGCAAGAAAATGTGATCCGCCGCTTCCTGATTCTGAGCTTAAGACTATCTGGAACAGTGCGGTGAAGTTCTTCAGAAAGAGCATTGTGACACAGGACGGATATGTGCCGCCGGATGAATACAATGCAGATTTCGAATGTGCCTCCTTAAAGCCAGAGGATTATTCAGATATTGGCCAGGCAAAGGTTCTTGTGCGTGAGTATGGCGATGAACTGAAGTACACAAGTGCAACGGATTTCCTTAGATTTGATGGGGATTGCTGGAGAGAGGATAAACAGCTGGCGATTGGTGCAGTTGAGGAATTCTTAGATCTGCAGCTTCAGGATGCTCTGGATGAGGTTGCCAGAGTAGAGAAGGCACTAGAGGATGCTGGTGTTCCAAAGGCTTCTATACAAGCAGGTCCGAAGGAGCTTCTTAAGGAAGTGGACGGTCAGCTGGCACCGCTGGTTTATATGCTCATGGGTGCACAGACATATCTGAAGTTTGTGCAGAAGAGACGTGATTATAAGTACATCGTATCCGCTGCCAATACTGCAAAGCCGATGATTGCGATTTCAGTCAGTGATCTGGATAAGGATGAAAATCTCATCAATACACCTTATGCAACCTTTGATTTGAGGAAAGGGCTTGCGGGAGAACAGCCTCACAATCCTGAGGATTTAATTACGAAGATTACAGCCTGTTCACCGGGCGAAGAAGGAAAGCAGATATGGCTAGATGCATTGAATCTTTTCTTTTGTAAGGATCAGAAGCTCATCGATTATGTGCAGGAGACAGTTGGTATGGCTGCAATCGGTAAGGTGTATCAGGAGCATATGATTATTGCATACGGCGGTGGTGCCAATGGTAAGAGTACTTTCTGGAATACCATTTTCAGAGTCCTTGGTAATTATGCAGGTAAGCTTTCAGCGGAAGCACTCACGATGAACTGTAAGAGAAATGTGAAACCGGAGATGGCTGAGCTTAAAGGAAAAAGGCTCATTATTTCTTCTGAAATGGAAGAGGGTATGCGGCTCAATACGGCTGTGGTGAAGCAGCTTTGCTCTACGGATGAAATCCAGGCTGAAAAGAAGTACAAGGATCCCTTTTCCTTTGTTCCGTCACATACGCTGGTGCTTTATACAAATCATCTTCCGAAGGTGGGAGCTAATGATGATGGTATCTGGCGCAGGCTGATTGTTATTCCATTTAACGCAAAGATTACCGGTAAGAGCGACATCAAGAATTATGCAGATTACCTTTTCGAGCATGCTGGTCCTGCCATTATGAGCTGGATTATCGAAGGTGCGAAGAAGTCTATTGATAAGGATTTTCATACAGACCTTCCGGATGTAGTGGAAGCAGCGATTCAGTCATACCGTGAGGATAATGATTGGCTAGGCCAGTTCTTAGAGGAATGCTGTGAGATTGATCCGTCATATAAAGAAAAATCAGGCGAGCTGTACCAGGCTTATCGAGCCCATTGCATGCAAAACGGCGAATATATCCGCAGCACCACAGATTTCTATTCTGCAATGGACAAGGCTGGCTATAACCGAATTCGCAAGAATACCGGAGTGCAGGTCGTGGGACTTAAGCTTAAGGAAGGTCAGGATTTTCTGGGGTGATTGTGAAGGTCGCTGTGGCTGTATTCGCATTTGTAATCTGGAATATGGCTACACGACATACACTTTTAATCCTTTTTGTGTAGGTCGTTAACCTCTCTACATAAAAGTCTCTATAGAGAGAAATTTAATAAAAATCTGCTAAAGGGAGTTTTACGGAACGAGGTACTCGACCTGCACACCTTTTAAGAATGATGGAGGCGTGCGATGCGTGAGAAATATATGGAACAGAAATTAGTTCGAGAGGTAAAGAAGCGAGGTGGCTTGTGTGAGAAATGGAATTCCGGTTCTTCAGGATGGCCCGACCGAATTGTTTTATTAACTGATGGGAAAATCGGGTTCGTGGAGGTGAAGGCTCCCGGAGAGAAACCAAGAAAGCTTCAGGTTCACAGACATAATCAGCTTCGTGCTCTTGGATATAAAGTATTCGTCCTGGATGACCTGGGACAGATTGGAGGAATTATAGATGCAATACAAACCGCATGATTATCAGCAGTATGCAATCAATTATATATTGGAACATCCGATAGCAGCCGTAATACTTGGAATGGGACTTGGCAAGACCAGTATTACGTTGACAGCCATCGAGCAGCTTATGTATGACAGTTTTGAGGTAAGTAAGGTTCTGGTGGTGGCTCCACTTCGAGTAGCAAGAAATACCTGGAGTGATGAGATCCATAAATGGGAGCATCTGAAGCACTTAAGGTATTCGATCGTTTTAGGAACGGCGGCAGATAGGAAGAAGGCTCTGGCAGCAGATGCAGATATCTATGTGATTAACAGAGAAAATCTGCAATGGCTTGTAGAACAGAGTGGAGTTCCCTTTGATTTCGATATGGTGGTGCTGGATGAGCTTTCATCCTTTAAAAACTGGAATAGTAAACGATTTAAGGCTTTCATGAAGGTAAGACCAAAGGTGAAGAGAGTAATCGGTTTGACCGGTACACCTTCTTCCAATGGTTTGATGGATCTTTTTGCTGAATTCAAATGCCTTGATATGGGAGAGAGGCTTGGAAGATTTATCAGTCAGTATAGGGTGAATTATTTTGTGCCGGATCAGATGAATGGTCAGATTGTTTATTCCTACAGATTGAGAAAAGGTGCAGAGGAACAGATTTATGACAAGATATCGGATATTACGATTTCCATGAAGGCCTTGGATCATTTGAAGATGCCGGAGCTTATCAGTAATGAATATCCGGTTTATATGAGTGAGGCTGAGGAAGAACTGTATTCGAATATGGCAGAGGATTTGTTCTTGCCTTTGAAGGGCGGAGAAGTGACAGCGGCAAATGCGGCGGCACTATCCGGTAAGCTGATGCAGATGGCAAATGGTGCAGTGTATTCCGATGATGGAGATGAGATTCAGATACATGATCAGAAGCTGGATGCTTTGGAGGATTTGATTGAGGCTGCAAATGGGAAACCGGTAATGGTTGCGTATTGGTTCAAACATGATTTGGCCAGAATTATGAGAAGGTTATCTGAGAGGAAGATTCCTTTTGAAAAGCTTGATTCAGAGGAGAGTATCCGCAAATGGAATCGGGGAGAGCTTCCTGTAGCACTTATTCATCCTGCATCTGCAGGTCATGGGCTTAATCTTCAGGCAGGTGGAAATATGCTTATCTGGTTCGGGCTTACCTGGAGTCTTGAGCTATATCAGCAGACGGTAGCGAGATTATGGAGACAGGGACAGTCTGCAGAGACTGTTGTGGTACAGCATATCATTACTGCAGGTACTATTGATGAGCAGGTTATGAAGGTCTTGGAATCAAAGGATCGTACACAGTCAGCTTTGATCAATGCGGTAAAGGCTGAGATCAGGCGTTCGGCAGGTAGAAGAAAATCAGAGTAAATAAACGGTAATCAGAGTCAATCCGAGGGAGTATATTTTTCGGAGGTGCTTATGACAGCAAAAGAATATTTGAGTCAGGCGTACAAGATTGATAACGATATCAACAGTAAGCTGGAGCAGGTAGCTTCTCTTCGTGATTTGGCAACCAAAGCAACAAGTACCATATCAGATATGCCTGGAAGTCCAAACAGAAATATCCATAAGATGGAGGATGCCATTGTGAAGATCATTGCACTGGAGGATGAAATCAATTCCGATATTCATGAACTGATTTCTCTGAAGGCTGATATCACACATATGATAAAGCGGGTAGCAAACAGAGCAGAGAGAACAATTCTTGAGAAGAGATATTTGTGTTTTGATACCTGGGAGCAGATATCCGTGGATATGGGTTACAGTATCCAGCATACCTTTAGGCTTCATGACAAGGCTTTGAAAGAAATTGATGGATTTCTGAAAGTGGAGAGCTGATGTGATAGAATGAGAGTCCATAGATATGATATTGTTATAATGCGGAAAGCATCCAAGGAAGATAGCTTCCTTGGATGAACGTTGGCTTTCAAATGTCTGCTCGTGCAAGCACGGCAGCCGCTTGAAAGCTTATCGCGCAAATAGAGAAGAGCCTTGGGGAAGAAATTCTTCAGGGCTCTGGCTATGCATGGAGGTGTAACAGTGCCAAGCAAACCAAAGAAACCGTGTGCTTATCCAGGCTGCCCTGCATTAGTAACCGGACGGTACTGTGAGGAGCATGCAAGAAAAACAAACAGCGATTATGAAAAATTCAGCAGAGATAAGCAGACCAAACGCCGTTATGGACGTGCGTGGAAAAGAATCCGTGACAAGTACGCTGCAGAGCATCCATTCTGTGAGAAGTGTTATGAGCATGGATTTCTGGTTCCGGTAGAAGAGGTCCACCACAAGCTTCCTTTGAGTGAAGGTGGCACACATAATCGGAGTAATCTGATTGCGTTGTGCAAGTCGTGTCATTCACAGATTCATGCAAAGAGAGGAGACCGTTGGCATAACCACTGATGTGTATAGGGGTAGGGGCGATTCAAATCTCTACAGATCCATCTCCTATAGAACGGCGGGTGGGTGTTGCGTGTGCAGTCGCGAAATGGAATATGGGGGTAGCTCACTGAAAATCCATTGACAAAACGTGAAATGATTATTATAATTTAAATGAAATTCGGCAAAATGATAAAATGCCGAAAAATATTTAAATAATCATCACGAATTTGGATATACTGGAATTGAGGTGAGAAAGATGACAAAGACTGCACAGATTTCCAATGACCAAATGATTTTTTCAGTTCAAGAGCTGAAAGATAAAGGGTTTTCCTATTATAAAATCAATCAGATGGTTGACCAGGGGATCCTGATAAAACTGAATAAAAAGTATTATGAAAATGCAAATTTTGATGGTGAGGGATCGGATTTCTACTATGCCTATGCATTTGTACCAGACGGAGTAGTTTGTCTGCTGAGTGCAGCTGTGTATTATAATCTGTCTACTTATCGCCCGGATGCCATTGATGTAGCAATTCCGAGAAAAGCAAAGGTATCAACTCTACCGGATTGGCCGGAACTGAATGTATGCTATTTTACAGATGACCGATTTGATGTTGGTATCGAGACCGTAGAGGATGGAAATAACAGATTTCGTATATATGATATTGAGAAAACTGTTGTTGATATCGTTTTCTACAGGGAAAAAATCGGAATTGAAGAAACGAAAGAAGTTCTTACAACCTATCTGCATCGGAGTGACCGTAATCTGAATAGGCTAATCAGATATGCCGAGATGCTCAAATGTGGGGATGTAATGAAAATGTATCTGGAGGTGCTGGTATGACAAACGCTATATCCGTAAAGGACAGATTAAAGAAACAGGCGATAGAAGATGGAAAGACTATGCAGGATAAGCTGGTCACATATGGTTTGGAGAGAACAATATATAGATTATCTGTTTCAAATTATGTGGAGAGATTTACACTAAAGGGCGGTATTTTTTTGTATGCATTATTTAATGGAGAGTATGCTCGTGCAACAATGGATATTGATCTTTTGGCACAGCGTATTCCAAATGATGCTGAAGAAATGAAGAAAGTATTTAATGATATTTTTTCTATAGAGTGCGATGATGCGTTGAGATTTGATTTGAATACGCTTGAGGTTATCAATATAACTGAATTCAAGGAGTATCACGGAGTAAATGTATCTATTATGGGATATCTGGATAGAACCAAGGTCCCGGTATCAATAGATATTGGTTTTGGTGATGTGGTGTATCCAGAAAGAGTGAAAATGGAGTTCCCGGTTCTGCTGGATATGGAGGTTCCGCAAGTATATGCCTATTCTATTTACTCCGTCATAGCAGAAAAGTTTGAGGCTTTTGTTTCTCTGGGCCTTGCAAATGGTAGATATAAGGATTTCTATGATATCTATGTTTTGGCTGACAGATATAATCTTAATGGTGTGGAATTAAAGAATGCGATTGTAGAGACCTTTACCCATCGAGGGACCGGTTTTGATGATATTGCAGCTTTTGATGATGATTTTACCAAGGATGAGACAAGGCAGAGAAGATGGAGAGCCTTTATCAAAAAGAAGAAAGCACTGGTGAAAGTAGAATTTGAAGAAACTATGCAACTACTAAAAGAATTATTGCTGCCCATCGTGGATTCAATTCATAACGATAATTCCTTTGAGCATACATGGAGTAAAGAAACAAAAAGCTGGATGTAATTACATAAAATTAGTAATAGGGATCGTGCAGAAATGTATGGTCCTTTTATTATGCAAAAAAAAGAGGAAGGAGGGATTCCGATGGCTGGAAGAAAGCCAAAGCCTACGGCAGTAAAGAAATTGGAAGGCAATCCGGGTAAAAGAAAACTGAATAGCAAAGAACCGGTTCCGGCAAAGGGAATACCTGCTTGTCCTGACTGGTTAATGCCGGAAGCAAAGAAGGAATGGGAACGCTTGGCTGTGCTAATGAATCAGATGGGTATTCTTACAGAAGTGGATATTGCAGCGTTTGCTGCATATTGTCAGTCTTATGCAAGATGGAAGGAAGCACAGGAGCATATTACCTCAGGTGGATCTACTTTTGAGACTGACAAAGGATATCAGCAGCAGACACCCTGGGTTGGAATTGCAAATACCAATCAGAAGCTGATGTTGCAGGCGGCATCAGAGTTTGGTCTTACGCCATCTTCACGAAGCAGAATTATTGCAGGTAATAGTAAAGGGCAGGAGCCAGAAGATGAGATGGAGGCTTTACTTGGGGGTGATTCTTAATGGCAAAGGAAACAAGGCCTAAGGATTACCCAAAGCTGAAGAACTATCAGCCGACTAGATTTATGCTTCCTACATCCCATTATGATAAGGCGAAAGCAGACAGGGCAGTTACTTTCATTGAGAATCTGTGTCATACGAAGGGTAAATGGGCGGGAAAGAGATTCTGGTTGTTACCGTGGCAGGAGCAGTTAATAAGAGATATCTTTGGAATTGTAAAGCATGATGGGAACAGACAGTTCCGTACAGCTTTTGTTGAAATATGTAAGAAGGTAGGCAAGAGCGAACTGGCAGCAGCTATTGCTCTTTATTTATTGTACGCGGATAATGAGCCGAGTGCTGAGGTGTATGGTGCAGCTGCAGACAGGCAGCAGGCATCCATTGTATTTGATGTTGCTCGTCAGATGGTTGAGATGTCACCTGCTCTGATGAAGAGAAGTAAGCTGATGTCTGCGACAAAAAGAATTGTCAATTATGGCAATGCGGGGTTTTATCAGGTGCTTTCAGCTGAGGTTGGAAGTAAGCATGGATTTTCGATTTCGGGACTTGTGTTCGATGAAATTCATACACAGCCGAATCGCCAGTTATATGATGTATTAACCAAGTACAGTTCTGATGCCCGTCAGAATCCGCTTCATTTTATTATCACTACTGCAGGTAATGACAGACATTCGATTGCGTTTGAATTACATACGAAGGCTATTGATATTCTGGAAGGTAGGCGCGTGGATCCGACATTTTATCCGGTGGTCTATGGACTGAAGGATGATGAGGACTGGGAAGATGAAGCAAACTGGTATAAGGTAAATCCGTCACTTGGATATACGGTTGATATTGAAAGACTGAGGGATGCTTACCGTGAGGCAAAGCAGAACCCGGCAGATGAGATAACCTTCAAATGGCTGAGAATGAACATGTGGGTTAGCTCCACAACATCCTGGATACCTGATGCAATCTTTATGAAGGGCAATGAGCCTATTGATATGAGATTGTTGGAGGGAAGAGATTGTTATGCAGGACTTGACCTTTCAAGTACAGGAGATATTACTGCACTGGTTCTTATATTTCCACCGAGAAATACGGATGAGAAATATATTCTGGTGCCGTACTTCTGGGTGCCGGAGGAAACCATTCCGCAGAGGGTAAAGTCGAATTCGGTTCCTTATGATGTGTGGGAGAAGCAGGGTGATCTGTTGGCGACAGAAGGGAATGTGATTCACTATGATTTCATTGAGAAATTTATCTGTGATCTGGCTGAGAAGTATCATATCCTGGAAATTGCAGTGGACAGATGGAATGCGACTCATATGATTCAGAATCTGGAAGATGCCGGATTTACAATGGTGCCGTTTGGACAGGGCTTCGCAAGTATGAGCACGCCAACCAAGGAGTTCTACAGACTTCTGATGGAAGGTCAGATTGTTCATGCAGGACATCCGGTACTTCGATGGATGGCTGGAAATGTGGTGATTGAGACGGATGCTGCGGAAAATATTAAGGTTACCAAGGCAAAGTCAAAAGAGAAGATTGATGGAATTGTTGCTTCCATTATGGCTCTGGACAGATGCCTGAGAAACCAGGGCGAGCCACAGGGAAGTGTTTATGATGAGAGAGGATTATTGGTGTTTTAACATCAGATAAGGAGATAGTGAGATATGGGATTATTCAATAGCATAAGCAGCATATTTCGGGGCAGGGATGCTCCCACTGATAGAACTTCCGGTAGTGCATATTCATTCTTTATGGGTGGAAGCACTTCGGGAAAAAGAGTAAATGAAAGAACGGCTATGCAGATGACGGCGGTGTACTCATGCGTGAGGATATTGTCGGAGGCGGTTGCCGGACTTCCATTACAGTTTTACAGATATACAGCAGATGGTGGTAAAGAAAAGGCGGTGGATCATCCGCTTTATTTTTTGCTCCATGATGAACCAAATCCGGAAATGACTTCGTTTGTGTTTCGTGAGACTTTGATGACGCATTTACTCCTGTGGGGAAATGCATACAGTCAGATTATCCGAAATGCGAGGGGCGAGATTATTGCTTTGTATCCGCTGATGCCGGATAGGATGACGGTGAATCGTGATGGGGATGGACAGCTTTATTATGAGTACAACATGAGTACGGATGATGCACATACTTTGAAGGGGGCTACGGTGAGACTGCAGCCACACGATGTTCTTCATATTCCGGGATTGGGATTTGATGGCTTGGTTGGATATTCACCTATAGCAATGGCAAAGAATGCCATTGGCATGGCGATTGCCTGTGAAGAGTATGGAGCGAAGTTCTTTGCCAATGGTGCTGCACCGTCTGGTGTGCTGGAGCATCCGGGAACTATTAAGGATCCTTCCAGAGTGCGTGAGAGCTGGCAGTCAACCTTTGGAGGCTCTGTCAATGCCAATAAGGTTGCGGTGTTGGAAGAAGGTATGAAGTATACACCAATTTCCATTAGCCCGAATGAAGCACAGTTTTTGGAAACAAGAAAATTTCAGATTGATGAGATAGCTCGAATCTTTAGGGTACCGCCTCACATGGTCGGTGACTTGGAGAAGTCGAGCTTTTCTAATATTGAGCAGCAGTCACTTGAATTTGTGAAATATACTTTGGATCCATGGGTGGCAAGATGGGAGCAAGCTATGGTCAGAGCCCTTCTTACGCCGGAAGAGAAAAAGACTTACTTCTTTAAGTTCAACGTGGACGGACTTTTAAGGGGTGACTACCAGAGCCGAATGAATGGTTATGCGACCGCAAGACAGAACGGCTGGATGTCTGCAAATGATATCCGAGAGCTGGAAAATCTTGACCGCATTCCGGAAGAGGCCGGTGGTGATTTGTATCTCATCAATGGAAATATGACAAAGCTGGAGGATGCGGGGATATTTGCTGCAGGTGCATCTGAATCCACTGCCTCAGAGCCGGAGGATACCGGACAGAGCAGGGATAAGCCACCTGAGCAGAGAAAGAGAGGATACAGTTAATGAAGAGAAAATTTTGGAATTGGATAAAGAATCAGAATGAGAGCGGCTCTGAAATGAGAACGCTCTTTTTGAATGGGGAGATTTCAGATGAAACCTGGTATGGGGATGAAGTTACTCCAAAGACTTTCAAGGATGAGCTGAACATGGGTAAAGGTCCGATTTCAGTCTGGATCAATTCGCCCGGCGGTGATGTATTTGCTGCGGCTCAGATTTACAACATGCTGATGGATTATCCATACGATGTGACAGTCAAGATTGATGGTCTTGCGGCTTCAGCTGCTTCTGTTATCGCAATGGCCGGAACAACGGTTGAGATGAGTCCTGTGGCAATGATGATGATTCACAATCCTGCGACCATCGCAATCGGAGATTCTGAGGAAATGAAGAAAGCGGTGAAGATGCTGGATGAAGTGAAGGAATCCATTATGAATGCTTATGAGATCAAGACAGGTCTTGCAAGAGACAAGATTTCAAAGCTCATGGATGCAGAGAGCTGGTTCAATGCGAAGAAGGCAGTGGAGCTTGGCTTTGCAGATAAAATCCTGTTCGCTGACGGGCAGGGTGATGTAACTGATGATGCTGGCGAGGGGATGGCAGTTAGTGATGAGATGAGTGCTCCTGTGATGTTTTCCAGACAGGCGGTTATGAATTCCATGCTTTCCAAACTGATTCCACCTAAGAAGCCAGTGGAGAAACGTACTCCGGTAGATCAGCTGGAGAAGAGACTTAGCTTGTTATCGCATTGATAGCAGGCTTTTTTAGTACAGAAAATGGAGGATTTTCAAGATGAGCAAGATTTTAGAGCTTAGAGAAAAAAGAGCAAAGGCTTGGGATGCTGCAAAGCAGTTCCTTGATGCCAAGAGAGGTGCAGACGGTATGCTCTCCGAGGAAGACACTGCAACCTACGACAAGATGGAACAGGATGTTATGAATTTAGGTAAGGAAATCGAGAGACTTGAGAGACAGGCTGCGATTGATGCAGAGCTTTCTAAGGCTACAAGTACTCCACTTACCGGAAAGCCGGGTGCAAAGATGGGTAAAGATGAAACTGAAAAGACAGGACGTGCTTCTGATGAGTACAAGGGTTCGTTCTGGAATGCGATGAGAGTTAAGGCTCCTATGCCTTCTGTGCTTAATGCACTTCAGGAAGGTACCGATTCAGAGGGTGGTTATTTAGTGCCTGATGAATTCGAGAGAACACTTGTGGAAGCACTTGAGGAAGAGAACGTATTCCGTACTCTTGCACATGTAATTAAGACTTCCAGCGGTGATCGTAAGATTCCGGTTGTAGCTTCTAAGGGTACTGCAAGCTGGGTTGATGAGGAAGGTGCTTACACCGAATCTGATGATGCATTCAGCCAGGTATCTATCGGTGCTTACAAGCTTGGAACTATGATTAAGGTTTCCGAGGAACTTCTTGCTGATAGCGTGTTTGACCTTGAAGCATATATTTCCAAGGAGTTTGCAAGACGTATCGGTGCAAGAGAGGAAGAGTCCTTCTTCAATGGCGATGGTAAAGGCAAGCCTCTTGGTATTCTTGCTGCAAAGGACGGTGCTGAGGTTGGTGTAACTGCAGCTTCTGCAACAGCAATTACAGCTGATGAGGTGATTGATCTCTTCTACAGTCTTAAGGCTCCTTACCGTAAGAATGCGGTTTGGGTACTTAATGATGCAACTGTAAAGCAGATCCGTAAGCTTAAGGATTCTACCGGTCAGTACTTATGGCAGCCTTCTTTAGTTGCTGGTACACCTGACACTATCCTTGGCAGACCTGTGAAGACTTCTGCATTTATGCCAACTGCAGCTGCAGGAGCAAAGACTATCGCATTCGGTGATTTCAAGTATTACTGGATTGCTGATCGTCAGGGCAGAACCTTCAAGAAGCTTTCCGAGCTTTATGCAGCAAACGGTCAGGTCGGATTCATGGGAACTCAGAGAGTCGATGGTAAGCTTATTCTTCCTGAGGCTATCAAGGTTCTTCAGATGAAGGCCGGTACTTCTTCTGGATCTGCATCTTAAGAGTAACTGAGACTAAGGGCGGTGCTGTAATGGCATCGCCTGATTTTATGAGGTGATGTGATGGTAGTGACATTAGAAGAAATGAAGAATTATCTGAGGGTGGACTTCGATGACGATGATGTACTGCTTGAAGGCATCATTGCACAAAGTCAGCAGATATGTATGGATGTAGCGAGGTTTACAGACCTTGAAGAGTTTGAAAAACAGCCTGTGAGTAAGATTGCGGTTATGTATGCGGTGGCTTATCTGTATGAACACCGTGAGGATGCAGACCATAGAGCACTTACTGTTGGACTTAGGGCGTTGCTGTTTGGAATTAGAACTCCGGGATTTTGATGGGAGGGATTGCTTTGAATGTGTCTTTGATGAATGAAAAAGTAACCTTCCAGAAGAATACTGTGATTACAGATTCTATCGGAAATCATAAGAACGGTTGGGAAGATTTCTATACTTGTCACGCCACGATTGGTGGTGAGGGTATGGCAAGCTCAAAGGAAAAGGAAGAGGCTGGAACTATTGTTGAGGATGTGGGTATGACGGTAACAATCAGATACTGTCAGAAGGCATCTGAGATTAGTTCTACTACTCACAGGGTTATTTTTAAGGATGAGATTTATGATATCACGAATGTGGATCATATGAATTTCAGGAAAAAGTGTCTGAAATTCAGCTGTAGGAAAGTGAGGCGGTAAGCATGGCAACGGATAGATGCAAAGTGGATCAGATGGCTCATGTCATTATGGAAGGTTTGCAGGAATACGCTGACCTTGCAACAGAGGATATGAAGGCCGCTGTGAAGAAAGCAGGCAATAAAGCCAAAAGTGATGTACAGGCAGGAGCTCCTGTAAGAACAGGAAAATATAAAAAGAGTTGGGCGGTTAAGACTACAAAGGAAAATGCAAATGCGATGGAAGTCACAGTGCATTCCAAGAATAGATATCAGCTGGCTCACCTGCTTGAATTTGGACATGCCAAGCGTGGTGGTGGCAGAACGAGAGCCTTTCCGCATATCGCGACCGCAGAAGAGGCTGCAGCTGAGCTTTTGGTAAGAGAAGTGGAGGCGGCATTGAAATGACAATAGAAAACTTAGTGGAGATGTTGCAGGAGTTAAAGATTCCTTTTGCATATGACCACTTTGCAGAGGGAGAAAGTCCTGAACCGCCATTCATTTGTTATCTGATTCCTGGTAGTGATAACTTCGCCGCTGATGGAAGGGTGTATTTCAAATTGAATGAGGTCAGGATTGAGATGTACACCGATTTCAAGGATGTTGCCTTGGAGTCGAGACTGGAGGATGTCTTGGACAGACACGAGATTTTTTATAACAAGTCGGAAACATGGATCCAGAGCGAGAAGCTTTATGAGGTCATGTACAGTTTTGATATGGAGGGTTTGAATAATGGCTAAGAATAAGGTCAAATATAATCTTAAGAATGCACACTACGCAATGCTTAAGGTGGATGAAGAGGGTGTGGTTTCCTTCGATAAGCCTGTGGCATTGCCCGGTGCAGTTTCGATTTCTCTGGATGCCAATGGAGAACCGGAGAATTTCTATGCAGATGGTACTGCGTATTATGTCATCAATAACAACATGGGTTATGATGGCGATTTGGAGCTTGCAATGATTCCGGAGGATTTCAGAGTGTCTGCTTTGAATGAGACCTTGGATGACAACAAGGTTCTGATTGAGGATGCGAATTCTGAATTGAACAGATTTGCACTTCTTTTCGAGTTTGATGGAGATGTGAAGCACATCCGTCATGTGCTTTATAACTGTTCTGCTTCTAGACCCGGTATTGAGGGCAAGACAAATGAAGAAAGCAGAGAGGTACAGACAGAAACTCTTACCATCAAGGCGACACCGCTTGCAAGTGGTGTGGTTAAAGCCAAGACTGGTAATGAGACAGACAGTACCGTTTATGCCGATTGGTACAAGGCAGTGTATATGCCTACTATTACCGGTGTGAATACAGATGCAGAATAAGAAGTGGTGAGCTGGGGCAGAAATGTCCTGGCTCTTTTGCTTAATGTGGAAAGAGAGGACTTATTTTATGAGCATGATTAAGAATATCGAAATTGACGGAAAGCAGGTGCCTTTCAGAGCAAGTGCTGCGATTCCGAGAATATACAGGATGAAGTTCCAACGAGATATCTACAAGGATCTGGCTTCTTTGGAGAAGGCGATTGACAGCAACAGCGAAGAGGTGAGCAACCTGGATTTGTTCTCTCTGGAGATGTTTGAAAACATTGCCTATGTTATGGCGAAGCATGCGGATCCGAATATTCCTGATACACCGGAAGAGTGGCTGGATGCTTTTAATACGTTCAGTATTTATCAGGTGCTTCCAAAGATTATTGAGCTTTGGGGATTAAATGTCAGATCGGATGCTGAGGCTAAAAAAAACTTCGTGCAACAGACCGCCAGATGACAACACCGCTGTTTCTGCTCCGATGCGTTCAGCTGGGAATCTCGATTCGGGATTTGGATCTTTTGACCATCGGAATGGTGAATGACATGTATGTGGAGAGCGGAAATGACCAGGATGCGGACAGGAAGTACAGTGTGATTGCTACACAGGCTGATTTTGACCGGTTTTAGAAGGGAGGTTCGGTATGGCTGCATCGAGAATTAAAGGTATCACCATTGAAATCGGCGGCGATACCACGAAACTTCAAACAGCATTAAAGGGCGTTAATACCGAAATCAGGAATACGCAGGCACAGCTTAAGGATGTGGAAAAGCTTCTTAAGCTGGATCCTGGTAATACGGAACTTTTGGCTCAGAAGCATAAGCTGCTTGGGGATGCGGTTAAGGAAACGAAGGAGAAGCTGGAGACTTTAAAGACTGCAGCGGAGCAGGCAGAAAAGGCTCTGAATGATGGAACGATTTCCAAGGATCAGTATGATGCTCTGCAAAGAGAGATTATTGAAACTGAGAATGAGTTAAAGAGACTGGAGGAGCAGGCGAACCAGTCAGCTACGGCATTACAGAAGATTTCTGCCACTGGTGAGAAGTTAAAGGATGTGGGTAGTAACATTGAAGGGGCGGGAAAGAAACTTCTTCCGGTTACTGCGACAGTAACGGCTCTTGGTACGGCATCGGTTAAGACTGCGGCAGATTTTGAAGCTGCCATGAGTAAGGTGGCGGCGGTATCGGGAGCTACCGGTAGTGATTTGGAGGCTCTTACAAAGAAAGCCAGGGAGATGGGAAGCAAGACGAAGTTCTCTGCATCGGAAGCGGCTGAGGCTATGAACTACATGGCAATGGCTGGCTGGAAGACAGAGGACATGCTTTCCGGTATCGAAGGAGTTATGAACCTGGCGGCTGCTTCGGGAGAAGATTTGGCGACCACTTCTGATATCGTAACGGATGCACTTACCGCCTTTGGCTTGTCAGCTCAGGATTCGGGGCATTTTGCAGATGTATTGGCGGCGGCTTCAAGTAATGCCAATACAAATGTATCGATGATGGGTGAGACCTTTAAGTACTGTGCGCCGATTGCAGGCGCTTTGGGGTTTTCAGTTGAAGATACTGCTGAAGCGATTGGTCTGATGGCGAATGCGGGAATCAAGTCCACTCAGGCAGGTACTTCCCTTCGAACTATTATGACAAATCTTTCCGGAGAGGTTAAGATTTGTGGGGAAAATATTGGTGAGGTAACAGTTGCCACCACCAATGCAGATGGTTCCATGAGGGATTTGTCGGATATTCTGGCTGACTGTAGAACAGCATTTAGTGGTTTGTCAGAATCGGAGAAGGCTGCGGCTGCAGAAAGTCTGGTTGGAAAGAATGCTATGTCAGGTTTCCTTGCACTTATGAATGCAGGAGAAGGGGACATTGCGAAGCTCTCAGGAGCGATAGATAACTGTAACGGTGCTGCACAGAGTATGGCAGACACCATGAATAATAACCTGGAAGGTCAGCTCACTATACTGAAATCTCAGTTGCAGGAGCTGGCCATTTCTTTTGGCGAGATTCTGTTACCGGCGGTGAAAAAGATTGTTGGATGGGTGCAGGGTTTTATTGATGTACTAAACAGTATGCCGGACGGTGTGAAGGAAACCATTGTGACGGTTGCACTGATTGCGGCGGCGCTGGGCCCGGTACTGATTATCATTGGCAAAATCATTACGGCAGTGGGTACGATTATGACCATTGTGCCAAAGGTGGTGGGTGTGATTAAGGCAGTGAAGACTGCATTTCTGGCACTGAATGCCACCATGCTTGCCAATCCGATTGTTCTGATTATTGCTGCTATTGTGGCCTTGGTGGCGGCGTTTATCTATCTTTGGAATAACTGTGATGAGTTCCGGCAGTTCTGGATTGATTTGTGGGAAAGCATCAAGGAGATTGCGGTTGCAGTCTGGGAAGCCTTGAAGGAATTCTTTGCGGCGGCATGGGAGTTTATCAAGACTACAGCGGAAACGGTTTGGAATGGCTTGGCTTCTTTCTTTACCGGGCTTTGGGAAGGAATCAAGAATACCTTTACTACCGTTGTAAATGCAATCAGTAACTTCCTTAGTACGATGTGGAATACAATTAAGTCTGTGGCTGAGACAATCTGGAATGCGATTTCCACCTTCTTTACGACCATCTGGAATGGAATCAAGACCGTGGTGACTACGGTTGTTAAGGCAATCAGTACATTCCTTACTACTGCATGGAATACTATTAAGACAGCAATTATGGCTGTGCTGAATGCCATTAAGACGGTATTTTCTACAGTGTGGAATGCCATCAAAAATGTGGTTACCACAGTGGTTAATGGCATCAAGAATACCATCACGACAGTTTGGAACGGCATTAAGAACACGGTGACTACCGTTGTGAATGCCATTAAGACGGCGGTGTCCACTGCTTTCAGTGCGATGTGGAATGGGATTAAGAATACCATTTCGGGTATCTATAACACCATCAAGAATGGATTTACAAATGCGGTGAATTTCATTAAGAATCTGGCTTCTTCGGCGTTCAGCTGGGGTGCTGATATCATCAATGGCATTGTGAATGGTATCAAGTCCTGCATCGGAAAGGTGAAGGATGCGGTTTGCAGTGTGGCTGACGCAATCAAATCCTTCCTGCATTTCTCCGTACCGGATGAAGGACCTCTGACGGAATACGAGAGCTGGATGCCTGACTTTATGTCTGGACTGGCTAAGGGTATTGAGAAGAGCAAGGGCATGGTAAAGGATGCGGTCAGTGGACTTGCGGCAGATATGGTGGTGAATCCTCAGGTGAATGCAGGTCAGATGGCAATGGCAGGTGGTGGTTCTGTATCAAGTGCAGATATGGGAAGTTTTGTATCAGCAATTAAGGATGCAGTTTCATCTGTTAGTGGTGGCAATGGAGATATAGTCATTCCTGTGTACCTTGGCGGTACGATGCTGGATGAAGTGATTGTGAATGCCCAGCAGAGAGCAAATCTAAGAAGTGGAGGGAGATAAGCGATGGCATTTTTTCAATATTTGAATTTTGATGGCGTGGATCTTCCTCTGCCGGATAGTTATGAAGTGGATATGGCAGATAAGGAAGCAGACAGTGGTGGAGAAACAGAAGCAGGAACCGTGCAGAGGGATGTGGTGAGAACTGGTGTTGTGACTATTTCTGTTTCCTTCTCTGTTACCCAGAAGTGGATGAGATTACTTACCGGGTATAAACAGCAGGAGAAGATTCGGGTTGGGTTCTTTGATCCGGAAACTGCAAGTGTGAGGCAGACGGAAATGTATGTGGAAGGATTCAAGGCAAAGCTTAAGAAGGATACGAGCTATAAGGGACTGTGGATTGTGAGTTTCACGCTGAAAGAGATGTAAAATAAGTTTGAAATCACAACCATATATAGTAATATAGATATAAATTGTATTAAATCGGAGTTGGTATTATGGGATTCAAAGATGAGGTCAATGAACTTAAAAATATAGTTTTGGCTTTACAAAAGAATGAAGAGAAGGAAACAGTATCTGATAAAGATGCTGCGAAATGTTTGGTTCTTTTGAATTATGTACATTATGAAAAGGTTCCGGATGCATTTTTGGGATGCGCCGCGTTGAACTTGTTGAATACATATGTAAAACAAAATGAAGCAAAATTGGGTTACAGATTTAGAAGGCATCTATATAATCTGTTAAAAGGTATAGAGGATATAAATCAGCCCAAAACAATAGATGTATTTTATGATGAGGGTAAATCGAATGGAATATTGATGATTGTATTCTGGGGATTTCAGTTCAGTTTTCATGGAGAGAAGAATACTGTTGAGATAAAGAAACTTCAAAGAAAGAACAATGTTGAATGGGATGGTATTAGAAAGCAGCTTTGCTCAAAAACCATTTTTGATTTTGTTTTTAATTCTTCATGTATCTCAAATAAAACACAAAATGGAAGAGATTTAAGGCTTTTTCTTGACAATGAAATGCTTCAATACGACGCTGGTTCTTACAGATTTCATAAAGGAGAATTAATAAAAACAATAGATGTAGAATATGGAGAACAAAAAGACGACAAGTATCTTAAGAATTACGTCAGAGAAGAATTAGAAAAGTGTCAAGGAAGACCTGTCATCTTGACAGGAAAGTATAAGAAGAGTTGGGATAAGCATGTGACTTTCACGACAATTCGCCCCTATATTCAAGGCTGTCGTACATTAACTATTTGCGATCACATAAATATATATCGTCCGGATATAGAAAAGGTTGTTGATGTCAATAGTTTGGAGAGAAATAAAAAGTACTATATTATTGGATTTTGTGAACCATATAAATATAAAGACCGTATGGGTGTTAAACTTGCAATTGGGTATGATTTCTGTCCTATAATTAAGGCTTCAGACTTTGAAAAAGCACCTCCGGAAGTATTTAGTGTTTGTCATAGATTTAGCATTGAACAGTATCTAAGGTCTAATCAAAAACATTTAATTATGTGATAGTTAAGGCATTTGCAAGTATGCAGATGCCTATTTTATTGGAGGTGGTCTTTTGTATCCGGTTAGTGAAGCGTTCCTGCAAGCGGTGCAGGAGAACACAAGAAGATATTATTGGTCAGGAAGGATTACGACAACGAAGGGTACCATACATGAGTTTGGTGCTGATGATATCGTAAAGGGAAGTGGCTACATTTCAAGTCAGTGCTGCGGCTCTACGGAGATTGAGCTTGGTACGGTGTATGCAGTGGAGATGGGGATTACGTTATTATCTGACATTGATAGATATACTTTGGAAGATGCTCTGGTGGAATTGTTCTATCATCTGAAGTTACCGGATGGCTCTTATGAAGGGGTTCCAATGGGAATCTTTGAGGTGTCGGAGGCTAACCGAAATATCAAGACGTTGGAGCTGAAAGCCTATGATTTTATGCTTCGGTTTGATAAAAGCTTCAATGGCTTTGAAACCATCGGCACGGTGTATGATTTTGTGAGCCTGTGCTGCAAGGCCTGTAAGGTAGAGATGGCACAGAGCCAGGCAGACTATGAAGCGATGCCCAATGGAACAGAGCTGCTTTCCATTTATACGGAGAATGATATTGAGACCTACCGGGATGTGCTCTACTATGTGGGGCAGGTTCTTGGTGGGTTTTTCTGTATCAACAGAGAGGGTAAGCTGGAGCTGAGGAAGTATGGTAATGAGCCGGTGATGGAACTGGAAACAAAGCACCGCTTTACAAGCAGCTTTTCCGATTTTATCACAAGATACACAGCGGTTTCTTCTACCAACATGAAAACGGAAACGGCAGAGTATTATCATCTTGAACCGGATGATGGGCTGACAATGAATCTTGGAGTGAATCCGCTGTTGCAGTTTGGCTTGAAAGAGACCAGAGAGCAGCTGTGCATGAATATCTTAAATGACCTGGCTGTTGTGGATTATGTTCCCTTTGATTCAGACACTATTGGAAATCCCGCTTTAGACTTGGGAGATGTGATCCGGTTTAAGGGTGGACAGGCAGACGAAAACAGGATATCTGCTATCACTTCCATGCAGTGTAAGATTGGTGGGAAGCACACACTGAAGGGTGTGGGTAAGAATCCGAGACTGGCACATGCTAAGTCCAAGAATGATAAGAACATCAGCGGTCTGTTGAATCAGATCATAGATAATAAGGAAGCTGGCAAGATTGGTATTCATACCTTTACCAATGCCAGCTCTTTTACGGTAGGTGAGAGTGATGTGAAGATCATATCCATCGAGTTTGCACCGAATGAAGCGGTTATGGCGCAGTTCTTTGGGTCTGTGATTGTGGTAGTGAATGCAGACCAGGTGGAAAGGTCTGTGGTTGCAAGAGGGGATGTGGTGATTCCTTCGGTGGAAGTTACAGAGAAAGTTGAAGAGGCGCTGCCTGAGGAAGAAAATGGTACAGAAAGTGAGGTTACCGGCTCTGAAGATGGTGGTGTCGCTACGGGGGATGCGTCAGAGGGAGATATATCTGAGGAGCCTAAGGTGATTGGCAAGACAAAAGAGCAGACGCTGTCTGTGGAACTGCCTGTAGTCTGGAAGGAAGACGGTCAGGTGGTGGTTCATTTTACCTTTGAGTTTAATGATAACATCATCGAGATTCATCAGCCGGAAGAAACCTGGCATTCCGGAAAGCATTCCATCATGCTGTATTATCCGATTGAGAATCTGGTGGCGAATTACAGAAATATTTTCAATGTGTATGCAAGGGCAACGGGTGGAACGGTTACGGTGGATACCGGAGACTGTCTTGCCGCGATTATGGGTCAGTCTATGGGTGCCGGGGAAGCCTGGGATGGTGAGATTAAGATAGAGGAAACCATTAAGAAAGTAAAAGTCGGTGGTGTGCTTCAGATGACCGCTGTTGATGAGAATATCACCTGGAAGATTGATGAGCTTGTGAAGAGAACCTACAGGGATGTGGTTCATGGAAGAATTGGAATCGGCGCGTTTGCTATGCCGGTGGAAAGGTAGGTAAGGATGAAGCTGAAAGGAAATATGGTCATCGAGATGATTGACGATGCCACCGGGGAAGTGGTGGAAAGAGTACAGGAAGAGAATATGGTGACGAATGCGGTAAATCATATCCTGGGTTTGAATCCTATGGGTATTTTTTATTCTGTGGCAGGGGAGTATGATACGCATCTGCTCTGGAATAATAATCTGATTCCCATCTGCCCTAACATGATTGGGGGCATACTGCTTTATTCGGAAGCTTTGACAGAGGATGCGGACAATATTTATCCATCCACTGCAAAGCTCCCGGTGGCATATGCCTCCAACGATGTCAATGCCACTGCAGACGTGGCAAGGGGAAGTATGAATCTGACAGAGAGTAAGCCACTTGATAACGGTTACCGGTTTGTGTGGGAGTTTACACCAAGTCAGGGAAATGGAACCATTGCAGCGGTGGCACTGACTTCCAAACAGGGCGGTGTGGCTGCTTATGGCAGTATGGAGAATTCCAAAGCTGCCTTTTATCAGATCATGGAAACAAGACTTGAGACGCAGACCGTGGAGGAGCTTGCAGAGCTGTTCAGTGCGGTGGAGGTGGATTTTGAGAACAATATCCTAATCAGCATGCGGTTCCAGGACAGCTCTGTGATTATCCATAAGAGAAGGCTTCCGGTGTTTACTCTGGGACTGAATGACAGGCTGAATGATACGACCAATGACCTGCTGGAAGAGAAGGTCATTCCCTGCAGTACCTTTAAGTTTATCGGAAGCTATACACCTTATGGAGATTTTCTGGACGGGCATGACGGGTACTGGTATGGGTTTGCCAATCAGGCGAATTCTTCCGGAGATGCCAAGATGTACTGGGTGAAGATTAAAAAGGATGATTACACCATGACAGAAGGTATATGGACCTTATCCAACTGTTATTTGAAGGCGATTGGGTATTTCAAGGTTGATACTTATGCTCAGCGTGGTGTGAGAGGTGTTATCCGTAATGGTTATCTGTATCTGACAGCTTATGACGATGCAGGCATTTATAAAATCAATCTCAGTAATTCCACGGATGTGACATTGATTCCTTTTGGATTTACTTCTGCCGGGAAGTCTCAGACCGGTTCCGGAACCTGTGCGAATTATCTGTTTATGGTAAATGACCTGATTATCGGATGGGATTATCAAATTAAGCCGGATGATACGGTAGTGCAGACGGTTGGAAGTACAAGGCTTCTGAATCTGGGTACGCCGCTTTTTCAGTACAAGGAATTCTGCTTTGGCTGGGGCGGTAATTATGGCTCAGATTACAGGATGTGCTTTTTGCTGACACCGTATCTGGCCAGTATCAACAATCTGAGTACTGCCGTGGTGAAGACTACGGATAAGACGATGAAGATTACCTATGAGCTGACGGAAGAGGACAGCTGATAGGGATGGAATTTTGGGATGAGGCAGTTGCTCTAAGAGGGGCAGCTGCTTCTTCTATATACATTTTAAGGAGGATGAGAGGATATGAAAGAGTTTTGGAGTATGGTGCAGCTTGTGTTTACCGGGATTGGGGGCTGGCTTGGCTATTTCCTGGGAGGATGTGACGGTTTGATTCTGGCATTACTTTTATTTGTGGTGGCGGATTACATCACGGGAATTATGTGTGCGATTTCCGATAAGAAGCTTTCTTCCGAGGTTGGCTTCAAGGGAATCTGCAGGAAGGTGTTAATCTTTATGTTGGTAGGAATTGCAAATGTGTTGGATGTGCAGGTCATCGGAAATGGTTCTATTTTAAGAACGGCGGTGATCTTTTTCTATCTCAGCAATGAGGGGATTTCATTGCTGGAGAATGCGGCACATTTGGGGTTGCCGATTCCGGAGAAACTCAAGAAGGTGCTGGAGCAGCTGCATGATCGCAGTGAAGAGGACAAAAAGGATGGTGAGTGATTATGGGGTATACGAATAGTCCTTTGGTGGCGTTTACGCTGCTTAGTCCGAATCATTCCGGACAGAGAACAAAGAGAATTGACAGAATATCGCCGCACTGTGTTGTAGGACAGTGTACAGCAGAAGGCTTGGGGGATTGGTTTTACAGACCATCCACCCAGGCCTCTTCTAATTATGGTATTGATAAGGATGGCAGGGTTGGACTGTATGTGGAAGAAAAGAATCGTTCCTGGTGTACTTCCAGCAATGAGAATGACCAGAGAGCAGTTACCATTGAGTGCGCTTCCGGCAAGGTGGAACCGTATGCTATGAATGAGGTGGTCTATGACAGGCTGATTGACTTGTGCGTGGATATCTGCCAGAGAAATGAAAAGAAGAAGCTGCTTTGGTTTGGGGATAAGAAGAAGTCTTTGGACTATCAGCCGAAGGAGGATGAAATGCTCATTACCGTGCATCGTTGGTTTGCCAATAAGAGCTGTCCGGGGAACTGGCTTTATGCAAGACTGGGGGATTTGGCTGCGAAGGTTACAGCGAGACTTAGCGGTGGAGAAACAGAAGCGATTCCATCCGGGATGCAGGCAAGAGAGTTTCAGAATCTGACTGAGGGACAGGTGATTGCAAAGGTTGGGCCTTTGTTTACGGCAGATCAGAAGAAGTCAGGGATTTTGGCATCCGTGTCTATGGCGCAGTTTATTCTGGAGAGTGGTTATGGAAAATCAGAACTGGCGCAGGGGGCGAATAACTGTTTTGGAATGAAGAAATCACTTTCGGGCAATACCTGGGGCGGTTCTACTTGGGATGGCAGCTCTGTTTATACCAAGAAGACACAGGAGCAGAAGGCAGATGGAAGCTATGTGACTATTACGGCTGATTTCCGAAGATATGGTTGTGTGGAGGATTCCATTGCAGACCACAGTGCTTATCTGCTTGGAGCCAAGAATGGCAGTAAGCTTAGATATGATGGGCTTAAGGGTTGTCTTGATTACAAGAAGGCGGCACAGATCATCAAGGATGGCGGGTACGCGACTTCGCTGACCTATGTAGAAAAAATTTGCAGCATCATTGAGAAGTGGAAACTGACTCAGTACGATGTTACTGGTGAGGCTTCTGATGTGGTGAAATATTACCGTGTAAGAAAGAGTTGGGAGGATGCTGCTTCTCAGCTTGGGGCATATACAGTGCTTACTAATGCGAAGACTATGGCTGATAAGCATCCGGGGTATAAAGTTTATGACTGGAATAGAAAGCAGGTTTATCCTGAGGTGGATGAAGGTGGATATGGAGATGGCATGGGTAATGTGGATTGTCCGTTTTTGGTGAAGGTAAGTATTCCGGATTTGAATATCAGGAAAGGTGCTGGAACCAATACAGCGAAGACAGGACAGTACACTGGAATAGGTGTATTCACTATCGTTGAAGTTAGAGAGGGTAAAGGATCTGATAAGGGATGGGGTAGATTGAAGTCTGGTGCTGGATGGATTAGCCTGGATTACTGCCAGGGAGTATAAGTGAATACGGAAACAGAGGTGAGCCTGCAGGTGTTGGGATGTATGTTCTGATGCTCGCAGGCTTTTTTGTTGCATTTATCATTGGTAGGTTGCATTTTTTTATCTTATTCGAGTGTTGGTTGCGTAAGTGTATATTTGGTTGCAAAAACACCGAATAAAAGGCGGGATGTTGAAATTATTTAAAAATAGTTGCAATATCGTGAAAAATATTGAAAGAAATGCAACTTAATGCTATTATCAAATCAGGTCCGTAAGGGGCTAGCGAACGATTATTTCCAAACGGAGGGTTTGATTTTATGAACGAACAGGCAAAATGTGATTTCTTAAGGAAAAGAATGATTGAGCTTAGAGAGAAAAACGGAAAATCTCAAGCTGAAATGGCAGAACTTATCGGATGCAATAAATCAACATTATCCAGAGCAGAAAAGATTGGTGGAGACACCGGATACAAGACTGTTCGTGGTTTCGCAGAGGATTATTGTGATAAATTAGGCCTGACTCCCGAACAGAAAGCTTTATTCTTACGCGGAGAGAAAATAGTAGTCATCGACACGTCGGCTCTATTAAAAAATCCTCAGTTAATTGATGAACTTAGTAAAGAATATAGTCGAGTTATCATTCCTAAGATTGTTGTTGATGAATTAGATAATATAAAGGATCATAACACAAATGGCTTGGCTTCAAAGGCATGGCAGTTGCTTAAGAGCATTGGTGGTAATGAAAACGTAATAACAATGGATTATACCGGAGAAGAAACCGACGATAATAATGACTGCAAGATAATTGGTGTTGCGGAACAAGCAGCAGAGGAATTTAGCTGTGAAGCAGATCTTATCACATATGATGCTGGTTTTGCCGCTCGATTAAGTGGTCATGAGACTGTTAGGGCTTTATTCTTGGAAGAATACATGATTACAAAGCAGAATCTTATGGACATCAATAGTCTTAAGAAGCTGAATGATTACTATGCAGATTCATATGACGATGTTGAGCGTATTCTCAAAATCAAGATACCAAATGCTGATGATATAAATGCATACCTTCCAGATGGTAATACACTGATTATCTCCGTAGTAAGAAATAAGAGAATGCCAATGAATCAGCGTCAGGAAAAGATTAAATGGTTAATTGCACATGGAGCTGATGTTAATAGAAGAGATTGCGGAAAGTATTATTTTCCGCCATTGTCACATTCTATTCAGAACTGGGATTTTGAGATGTTTAAATTCCTGTTACATGAGTGTAAAGCAAATCCAAATGTGGGTAGTCGTAATCCTCATGATGCTGGAAAAATCAGACAGAAGAACGACGGTAATATGCCTCTCATGATTGCAGCCTGGGATAATAAGTTGGAGTATGTCAGGGAATTGATTGCTGACGAACGAACAAGTCTTAACCAGCAGGATGGAAATGGATTTACTGCATTGATTAAGGCATGCTATTGGGGGTGGCTTGAGTGCAGAGATTTGTTAATTGAGGCTGGTGCAGATACCAAAATTGTTGATCGTGACGGATATACTGCAGAAGGAAGATATCATGAATTCCTTGAGACAGGAAGACGTAAAGGAGATAACTTCAGAAAAGGCGATAATAATAGAAAGAAATTTAATAACAATGGAGGAGGTAGACGAAGATACAATGGTTGATAGAATTTGTATATCTATAAATAATCGTTGTAATCTTGCCTGCAAATATTGCCATTTTCATGAAAAGAAATCAAGTATCGATGTTCAGAATATGGATGTTTTAAAAATACTGGATAATGTAATGGACAGTATTGAAAAGAACAATATCCCTATATTCAAAATAGGATTTGTAGGCAACGGGGAGCCGTTGCTTGATTTTGAACTTCTAAAAGAATATCTGTTGTATATTGCAGAATATCTTGAAAACGGAAAGATTGCAGCGTATACCATATCGAATGGAATTTTACTTAACGAAGATATGTTGCTTTTTTTCAAGAAATATCATGTGAATGTTGGGTTTTCTATCGATGGAATAAAGTCAATTCACGATAAATACCGTTGTGGAACGCATGACAAGGTCATGGAGAAGATTATGCTGTATAAAGAAGTTTATGGAAAGTACCCGTCCATGAACTGCACAGTTGGTGAGGATGTTTTGCAACATGCTGAAGAGACTATAGAATTCTTCAGGCAGTTTGACAATCGGATTACATTTTCAAGAATGATTGGACAATATGGCATTCCGCTTGATGATTTTAATGTCTTTTTGAAAAAGGCAGCGGAACATCTGAATGTCAGGACCGGTGGATATGATTGTACGATGTATGGAGGAATGTGCGGAGCAGGAATGAACAATTTCTTCTATGCGAATGGAAATGTATACATATGCGGCAATTGTATTGATATGGCACCGCTTGGAAAAAGTGACATGCCATTCTCACAATTGGAAACACTGAATTTTGATTTTGATAGAAATCATTGCTATAAGGAGAGTTTATGCGAATAGGATTATATGGATTACCTACAGCTGGCAAATCTTATATTCTTAGTGCGGTAAGAAACCTGGAGGTTCTTTCTGGAAGTTCCCGGCTAAAGGAACTTGCTCCTAATTTCCACGATCTTACAGATGCTCAGAAAGAAGCAGTAAGACAAGAGCTGGCATTACAGTTAAGACAAAAAGACAGATTCATAATGGACGGCCATTACTCTTTTGGAGACACTGTTGTCTTTACAGCAGCAGACGGGCAGTTGTATGACACGTTTCTCTATCTATATGTGGATCCCAAGATTATTTCTGAAAGAATGTCCGATTCAATAAGAAATAACAAATATCTTCAATATGATATAGAACAATGGCAGAAGTTCGAGGTGGAGTCCTTGCGTGCATATTGCCATGAAAACAATAAAGACTTTTATATTATTGACAATCCAGGGAAAGGATTCTTTCCGGATATTAGTATTATATTAGAGTTTATAGATAGTATTGTTGCTGGGTATAGCTGCGTAAATTTTGCAAAAGAAATTACGGCTGAGATTGTCAAGGCTGATGTTGTTTCTCTAATTGATGGAGATAAGACATTCATAAAAGAAGATACTAGCGCGCTTCTTGGTTATAAAACACATTTGTTTGATGGCAATTTTTATTCGGGTTTCCAGGCATGGAGGCATAACCGTGAATTATCAGATTATCTTAGATTCATTGATTATTCAATTCAGCCAATCGAAACCATGAATATAACGCTAAATGAAAATATACAGGATAAGATAAACGGAAATCCTGTAATTCTCACAACAGGACATTATGGTTCGTGGAAACAGATAGCGGATAAATATAACATTCCGTTATTTTACGGACATAAGATGTGCTCTGATACAAAATATTTCATAGCTAAGTTCTTACAAGAGCGAGGAAGCAAAGTAATAGCCTTTGGCGATAGCATGAACGATTATTTCATGCTTAAGCAGGCTGATGTTTCATATCTTGTATTGAAAAAAGATGGTTCTGTAAGTTCGTCACTTAGTGGAAGAGATCTGGAGGGGTTGGTGCTTGTTTGAAATCGAAAAGAATAGTAGGGTAAATGAACTGATAGCTATAACTAAATCTAATTCTGGTATATCTGGTCCATCTCTGGCCAAAGCACATATGGAATTGGGTGAACTATTAGCAGAAAAATTCCTGGAGTTAGATCCTGAGGATACTACAATAGTTGCAATGCTAAGAGGCGGTTTGTTTTTTGCTGAAGGAATGTATTTTAAGTTAGGGTGTAAGTTTCAAACATATGATCCTAAGAAGGATACTTTTGTAAGACCAAAAACAAAGAATGTTATTTTGGTGGATTCTGTTATAAATACCGGGAAAACCATAATGGCAATACTGGAACCAGATATGATGGTCGCCTCATGTGTGATTAATCAAAAGGCGGTGTCTTTATTTGATAAGCAGTTATACACAATAAGGGTTTCAGAGAACTCATTCGTTGGCGCCGAGGTGTTGCAACAGAAGGGCGATAAGGGTCCTGATACAACGATGCGGTTGTTTAATTTAATATAAATGTTGCAATTAGTTGCAATTTTTCAAGGAGATCAGGTGTAAAAACCTGGTCTTTTTGTTGTTTATGGAGCTTATTTGTGTTCTATGGGATAGAAATCGTTGCAATTAGGGGTGAAAAGTTGCAAAACCGTATCCTTGGTACAGGTGAGTTGCGTTTACATATATGTAGTTGCAATAGATGGGTAAAATACCTTGTTTGGTGCAACATAATGCGATGCGTTGCGATAACTGACAGAACTATTGATTAAAATGCAACGCTCGATATAATGAAATTACAAAGCAACGGAACAGTAAGTTAAGACAAAAACAGAACATAAAAAATAACCAATCAAGGAGGAAGCAAAAATGAAGACACAGAGAATCGAGGAACTTATGACAGCAATGAAATCTTTTGGAAAGGAGAGCTATCACAAGAGTGAACTTCTTAATGAGATGTTTGCACTCCAGCAGGAAATCGTAGAGCTTACTTTTAGTGGTGAGCATGCTGCAACGGCAGAGCTGAAGATCTGGGACGTAGAAAGACATCTGGAACAGCTTAATGCAGACTGTGGCGATATCGCAGATGAAGAACTTGCAAAGTTTAAGGAAGGATGCAAGGTACTCTGCAATCTTATCAAGGCAGAGATTTCAGGAAACAGGGGAGAGTATAAAGCATTCAAGACACTTGAGTATTTGAAATCCCAGAACAGGGTTCTCAGAAATGTAGAACTTAGCGACGGAGAAGTTCACACAGAGTTAGATGCAGTGGTAATCACGCCTAAGTGCGTAACCATCGTAGAGGTAAAGAATACATCAAAGAATATCTTCATTGACGAAGAAGGAAACTACTATAGAACCGGTGAGTTCCTTAAGTGGGATAGCAACATTGCTGAGAAGATGTCCGTAAAGGAAGGTCTCCTTAGAAAGGCTTTGGAAGCTGCAGGTTATGGACATATTCAGATAAGAAGCATTGTTGTTTTTACTAACAACAGAATTGAGGTTCAGAACAAGTATCGTCATATTCGAACCAGCTTTGTAAGCCAGCTTGCATACATTATCGATGGTTATAGATTAGACGACATCATGACAGTTGATGAGATGGATAACCTTCAGATGATCATCAAAGATGCAGAGTATAAAGAAGCGTATCCGTTTGAATTTGATGTAAATCAGTATAAAGCTGATTTCGCCAATCTCATGGCAACTCTTGAATTTGCTAAGAACCAGGAAACTGAAGTTGAAATTGAAGAGGAACCTGTGATTGAAGTTGTGAAGACAACTAAGAAGCAGCCGGTAGAGAACAAGAAGCTTACATTCACTTCTGTAATGAAAGCACTCTTCACATCGAAGCAGTTTAAATATGCCGGAAGTACTGCAGCAGCTGTAGTGATTAGTGTGGTTTCAGGTGTTATTGCAGCAAATACAATCGGAAAGGGAGGTTTTTAATTATGAATGGAGTGGCAAAGGGAATGATTCTTGTGTTGGTGATTTTGTATATAGTATCACCGATTGATGCATGTCCGGGTCCTGTGGATGACATCATTGTATTACTACTTGGTATTGCAGCAACAAAGGGCAGAGAAGCCCTGGAAGATTAAGGAGGTATTCAGATGATGAAGATTGGAGTCTTAAGAAAAGGTGATCAGGTACTCAACGTGACACCAGAGTTTATTGCAGTTCAGAGAAAAAATGGAGAGGTGGATATCATACCTTTAGCCAAGGATGAGATGGGACTACGGGTTGATATTGAACACATTGTCACCATCGGCTATGGAAATAACACAGTACAGGCTGCCACTGATGAAATTGTGGTTACTACATTTTAAGGAGGGGATGAATTATGGCAGGAAAAAAAGACAAATCAGTGGTAGCAGTAATCTCTGGATTAACAGATAGCCAGGCTGCAAGAATATCAGCGGATATTATGAAGTCGAAGCAGAGAAATGCACCTTCTGGAAGAGGAACAATTACTTCTGGATTCACATCAAGCGTAGGTTCTCTTCTACAGAAGGGAACCAAAAGGATTGGAGGTTGATCATTATGGGAAGAAACAGATCATCAGCACACACTAAAGCTCAGAGAGCTGGTAGGGAGCGAGATAGAAATCGTTGCCAGGTATGCGGTTCAAAGGATCACGTTGAAGGACATCACATTGTTGATCATCAGTTTGGAGGAGCTGCTAGTGTAGACAATATTATTGCTCTCTGTCACAAGCATCATAACGATGTACATAACGGAAGATTAGATATTTTTAAAATATAATTTCAATTGAAGCGAAAGGAGTAGGCGCATGACTATTTACACTACTAATGAATGGAAGGGTTACGGCAAACAGAATTACTATTGGAACGAGTACAGACTTGAAGGTGACCAGGTTGTTAAGTACAAGTGCCACAGACAGAAATTCTTTGATGGAGACGAAAGTAACTGGGAAGAGGATGAACATGAAGAGGAATCATGGGCTCTTGATGATCCTAATATGCCTGAATGGCTAAGACAGTACATTTAATAGAAGAAAGATTGGAGGACATTACGATGGCAAGATTCAAAATTATTTTTGATGGTGAGGAACAAGACGAGGTATTTGCAACTGAGGAAGAGGCTGAAGATTACGCTTTGTATCTTTGTTCTTGCTGCAGAACGGGTGCTGAGACATTGCATTGGTCAAATCCGGGAGACTACGATTACGATGAGGATGAGTTTGAAGATCCTGAGTATGAGATAGTTGAAGAAGATTGAGATGATATTTATTGATTCAAGTTGACCTGTGGGTAGAAATACCTGCAGGTCTTATTTTTTGTCTTTTTTCGGCTTTTACCGGAATTATCTCGTCAAAAGGCGCTTAGGAAGGTAGAGAGGAGGGCCTGAGATGAACGGTAGCGAAAAAAGAGAACTGCCCTGGTGGCAAAAGTACACTTTAACATTGAATGAGGCATCGGAGTATTTCGGGATTGGCTACAAGAAACTGAAGATGTTTGTTCAGGAGCATTCGGATGAGGATTTTATCCTCTGGAACGGAAACAGAGCACTGATCAAGCGTGAGCAATTTGAAAAGTATATGGACAGTCAGATGAATGTGATTTAGTTCATAAAAATTTTTCAATTTTCTTGTGGAAAAGGAGCCGTGTATGTGATAGTATATTGATACATAGTCGGATACATACTATGGACTATGTTAAATAAATATTATAGCATGGCTCCCTCAATCGAAAGGAGACGATGTTCAATGAGCGAAAAGAGACGCGATAGTAAGAATCGCATTCTTCGCACAGGAGAGAGCCAGGAAGCGGATGGACGCTATAAGTATAGATACATTGATGCCAATGGTAAGCGCAAGACAGTTTACAGTTGGAGATTGGTGGCTACTGATAGTATTCCAGCCGGCAAAAAAGATAATGCGCCTTTAAGAGATCAGGAGAAGGCAATCAACAAGGATTTAGATGATATGATTGTTCCTGATGGCGGCGGCTTGACGGTTCTTCAGCTTGTGAAGAAGTATATAGCAACTAAGACCGGAGTTAAGCATACAACCAGAGCAGGTTACGGAACTGTAATCAATCTGCTGGAAAAGGAACCATTCGGAGCAACGAGAATCGACAAGGTCAGATTATCCGATGCGAAGGAATGGCTCATCAAATTACAGCAGGAGGATAAAAAGAGTTTCTCAGCAATTCATTCTATCAGAGGTGTTGTGAGACCTGCATTTCAGATGGCAGTTGATGACGATATATTAAGGAAGAATCCCTTTGAGTTTCAGCTTGCTACTGTACTGGTAAATGACGCAGTCACTCGTGAGGCCATTACAAGGAAACAGGAAAGAACTTTCCTCGAATTTATAAAAAACGATGCGCACTACTGCAAGTATTATGACGGTATGTACATTCTGTTTAAGACAGGGATGCGTATTTCGGAGTTTACAGGTTTGACGCTGAAGGATCTGGACATGGAGAACAGAACCATCAATATTGACCATCAGCTTCAGAAGACCGGGACGTTGGTTTACATCGATACTACGAAAACCTACGCCGGTACCAGAGTCATTCCGATGCAGGACGATGTGTATGAATGCTTTCAGAATATCATCAAGGCAAGACCTAAGCTTAAGGTGGAGCCGATGATTGATGGTTACTCAGGATTCCTTTGCTTCGATAAGGACGGGAAACCGATGGTGGCGATGCACTGGGAGAAGTACTTCCAGCACGCTGTTGATAAGTATAACAGCATTTATCGCATTCAGCTTCCGAAGATTACACCTCATGTATGCAGACACACGTACTGCTCTAATATGGCAAAGTCCGGAATGAATCCTAAGGTGCTTCAGTATCTGATGGGGCATTCGGATATCAGCGTCACTCTCAACACCTATACTCATCTTAAGCTGGATGATGCGAGAGAAGAGGTTGAGAAGCTTGCTAAGAAGCAGGCAGAGGCTGATGCAGAGTTGAAGCAGCTTGGTATGAAGGAAGATTCACATCAGGTGATTAAGCTTGGTAAGAGTGGTTGATAGACCAGAGAATACAATGGCTTTTATAAAAAATCAGCCATTGGTGAACGGCAAATATCAGCAAAAAAGCCGATGGTCTAAACTTGAAAAAACAGTCCAATTTAGACCAATTTTTAGACCATTTGATGGAATAAACATACCGAGATAAGCCGAAAAAAGCCGAGAAATGGGAAAATGGTCGATAGACTGAAAAAGTGCGCAAATGCCCTAAAAATAAGGAAAAACCGAGATAATCCGAGTTAAGTTAGGAGTAAAAAATATATGATACGCGTACTATTCATCTGCCACGGCAACATCTGCCGTTCCCCCATGGCCCAGTACGTCTTCCAGCACATGGTCCACACCCAGGGCCTGGACGATTTATTTGAAATCGATTCGGCAGCCACCAGCTATGAGGAGATCGGGAATCCGGTCCATTACGGAACCAGGAACAAGCTTCACGCCTGTGGGATTCCGGTTGGAAATCATCGGGCCAGGAGGATGGAGAAAAAGGATTATGAGCATTTCGATTATCTGATCGGGATGGAGCAGAGGAATCTCTCCAATATGTATCGGATCCTCGGTGTGAAGCCGGAAGAGGAGGAGAGAACCTCCCATAAGGTGTGGAGGCTTCTGGATTTCGGAAAGCGGCCCAGGGATATTGCCGACCCGTGGTATACGGGAAACTTTGACGTGACCTATGACGACATCGTGGAGGGCTGTGAGGCCTTTCTGGAGTATGTCATGAAGAAATGAAAATGAGAATGAGGAACCGGTGGATGGGAAAGCCGGAACAATAAGGATTCCTGTGCGGTCTGGAACAGATCGCGTATGGAATCCTTATTTTATGGAAAACTATAGAAAGTTCATAAGAAACTATGGAAAATTTAAAGAAAGATTTAAGGCTTTGGACACATAAAGAACATAATTTTTTTTGTATACTGGGAAAGGCATGACAGGGGGACGCGAAGCGGTGTATGAAAACAACGGGGGGTTGGATGACAGGAAAGGAATTGACAGCGTATGCTTATATTGATTCGCAGCTTTAATTTTCTGATACTGGCACTGTTCGGTATTCTTTACTTTTATCAGGTTGTCTATGTGTTTATTCGGTGGTTTTCACGAAAGAGAACGTTTCGGGCCAAAAGGCTCTGTAAATATGCGGTGGTGATCTCAGCACGCAATGAGAGTGCAGTCATAGGTGAACTTCTGGAGAGTCTGCACAGGCAGAATTATCCGTCTGATTTGCTGGACATTTATGTGGTGGCGGATAATTGCACCGATAATACGGCTCAGGTGGCGAGAAATCACAGGGCAATTGTTTTTGAACGGTTTGACCGGGTGAAGGTGGGAAAAGGGTACGCCCTTAATTGGCTCTTCTCCCAGATCGAGACCCTGGTGGGGTTGGATACCTATGACGGTTATCTGGTCTTTGACGCGGACAATGTGCTCGATGAAAACTATGTGAGGGAGATGAATAAGGTCTTTTCCAACGGTTATCCCATTGTGACCAGCTACAGGAATTCGAAAAATTATGGCTCCAACTGGATCTCTGCCGGCTATGCCCTCTGGTTTTTGCGGGAATCCCAGTATCTCAATGGGGCCAGAATGCAGTGCGGCACCAGTTGTGCTATTTCCGGAACCGGGTTTCTGATGGCGAAGGAGATCGTGAAGGCGAATAATGGCTGGAAGCATCATCTTCTCACGGAGGATATCGAGTTTTCGGCGGACAATGTCATTCAGGGAAAGACCATCGGCTACTGCGAAAAGGCGGTCCTTTACGACGAGCAGCCGGTGAGCTTTCGAGAGTCCTGGTATCAGAGGCTCCGGTGGACCAAAGGCTTTTATCAGGTCTTCGCAAGGTATGGCGGGGAGCTTATGCGGGGAGTCGTGAAGAAACACAGCTTTCCCTGCTATGATATGATGATGACGATCGCGCCGGCCACTCTTCTGACTATAACGGCCTTGGTGTGCAATGGGAGTTTTGCTGTGGCAGGGCTTTTGACCGGACATCTGATGTGGACGAAGGTGACGCTGGAGGCCATTTTCGGAAATCTGATCGGAATCTATCTGTCCCTGTTCTTCTTTGGGCTGGTCACGACCATTACGGAATGGAAGCAGATCCACTGTACGGCGGGGCAGAAGGTTCGTTATCTGTTTACGTTTCCGATTTTTATATTTACCTATATTCCCATTGCCGTGGCGGCGCTTTTTAAGAAGGTGACGTGGATACCCATTCGCCATACTATTGTCAAAAGTGTGCAGGAGATCCGGGATTAGAGAAAAATATTATTGACATATGCTTATAATGAGCGTAGAATATTTATTAGCATATGACAATAATAAAAGAAAGGAAGCTTTCTCATGCCGAGACCGAACAAATGCAAATGCATCAGCAGGATGCCACGTTTTCTGAGCTTTGAGCCGAAGGGAAAACCGGATGCGGACGGGAGCAGGATCATTCTGAATGTGGAAGAGTATGAAGTGATCCGGCTTTTGGATTATGAAGGCCTGACTCAGGAGGAATGCGCGCTGCGTATGGATGTGGGCCGTGCTACGGTGCAGGCTCTTTACGCGGAGGCGAGGAAGAAGATGGCCAGATTTCTGGTGGAAGGTGCGGCTCTCAGGATCGAGGGCGGAAGCTATCGTCTGGCGGAGCCGGAGGTGGGAAGGTTTATAGGGGAAAAAACCATGAAAATTGCAGTTACTTATTCAAATGGCCAGATTTTCGGACATTTTGGCCATACGGAACAGTTTAAGATCTATGAGGCAGAAAATGGAAAGATCGTATCCTCTGAGATCGTGGATACCAATGGTACCGGTCATGGAGCACTGGCCGGATTTTTGAAGGAGCGGGGCGTGGAGATCCTGATCTGCGGAAATATTGGCGGCGGTGCCAGAAATGCACTGGCAGAGGCGGGGATCCGTCTGTTCCCCGGAGCAGCGGGAGATGCAGATGTGCAGGTGGAGTCCTTCCTTGCGGGTTCCCTGAACTATGATCCCGATGCCATGTGCAATCATCACGGGGCAGGCCATGTCTGCGGCGGTCACGGCCATGGAGAGCACAGCTGCGGCGGCCACGGTCACGACGGCCATGGTCATGGAGAACATGGCCATCATGGCTGCGGGAATCATTAATCGCGGATAAAGTTGGTGAAAATGGCAGGCTCGGTTTCCGGCAGCGGAACGCCTGCCTTTTTTCCTGCCTCCTGGCATTTGAGAAAATAGGCCATGTTGCGGCCGAGGACCCGCATGACCTGCATGCCCTCCAGGTCCTTCTTCACATCCTCCGGTTTGGAGCCGTGGACCATCCCCCAGTAACGGGAGTTGATGATGGGCATCTGGAGAAGGCCGAAGTACTTGTTCACCTGATCCCAGGTGGCTGTGGTGCCGGCACGGCGGGCGGACATGACGGCTGCAGCCGGCTTTAAATAAAACCGCTTTCCTCCATTGCCGCAGAAATCGGCATAAAAAACCCGGTCCAAAAAGGAGGTCAGCGCGCCGGAGGCGCCAGCCCAGTGGACAGGCGTGCCGAAGACGAAGCCGTCATATTCCCCGGCCAGGCTCAGAAACTCATTGACCTTGTCATCGATGGCGCACCGGCCGGTTGAGACGCAGGTCTTGCAGGCAATGCAGCCGGACAGAGGCTTATGTCCGATATGGAAAAAGTCGGCTTCGATACCGTTTTCCTGCAAAGCCTCAGCGACAGCGTTTAAGGCAGTGTAGGTGCAGCCCTTTTCGTGAGGGCTGCCGTTTACCAGGAGAGTTTTCATGGTGGTTACCTCCGTTTACAAATTCTTTATTTTAAGAGTAACACGGGGCGGGGCAGAAGTAAAGAATGGGAGGTGGGATATGCTGTAAAAGTACGTTGACAAATGGCTCCTCTCCCAGTTATAATACACTGAGATAAGGGAGTAGTTGGCACCGGACGGTGTAGCGAAGTCAACATACTGATGAACGTGATTTGCGGCAATCTGGCTTTGTTTTAAATAATGAGACTTATCTGTACTTCTGGTGCAGATAGGTCTTTTTTTTACATATGATAAAGCATATGCCGGCGGAAGAAAAGGAGAGTAAGGATTATGGCGGTTTGGGAATTGTTCGTAATTGCAGTCGGACTGTCTATGGATGCTTTTGCGGTGTCGATCTGCAAAGGGCTTGCCATGAAGAAAATGAGCTGGAAAAATGCGGGACTGGCGGGACTTTATTTCGGCGGCTTCCAGATGTTGATGCCTCTGGTGGGATATCTTTTGGGAACCGGCTTCCGGGATAAGATTACCAGCATCGATCATTGGATCGCCTTTGTTCTGTTGGCCTTCATCGGGATCAATATGATCAAGGAAGCCTTCTCGGATGAGGAGGATGCGGACAGCTCCTTTGATGTGAAGACCATGCTGATTCTGGCGGTGGCCACAAGCATCGATGCACTGGCCGTGGGAGTTACCTTTGCCTTCCTGAATGTGCAGATCCTGCCGGCAGTTTCTCTGATCGGCGTGACGACCTTTGTTCTGTCGGCAGTCGGTGTCCGTGTGGGAAATGTATTTGGAAGCAGATATAAGTCGAAGGCGGAACTGGCAGGAGGAATTATCCTTGTTTTAATGGGAGTTAAAATCCTGCTGGAGCATCTGGGAATTCTGGGATAGAGGAAACAAAAAACAATGAAAACGGTTTGGGATTATATAAAAACAGAAAAGGGGATTCGGATTTTGAGAATGTGCGGAAACGATGGAAGGCCTGCGGTGCCGGAGGAGATCGACGGCTGTCCGGTGACGGAGATCGGGCCCTACGCCTTTTCCGCGGCCCGGCTTCCGCGTCGGTTTCAGGTGGAGCCGGACCAGGTGAGACACCATGTGACCGGGCAGAGTCTCTTTGAAGAAACGGCGGAATCTATGAACGGCAGCCGCCTGAAGGAGATACGCCTGCCTGCCTCTGTGACTGTCATTGGAGATTACGGTTTTTATGGCTGTGGAAATCTGGAAAAAATCGTGTTTACGGATCGGCTGAAACGGATCGGGAGTGGTGCGTTTATGGGCTGCAGCGGAGTCAGAAAACTGGAGATCCTGGAGAGCGGGACGGGAAGCAGCAGCCTGTATCAGATGCTTTCCGAGCTTCGCTACGCCCTGGAGGTACGGATGGTATGCGGGACGAAGGTGCGGGAGCTGGTCGTGCCCGAATACTACGAGGCGTCGGTGGAAAACATTCCCGCCCGGATCCTGGAGCTTCATTTTCAGGGGACGGGCTACCGGTACCGCCAATGCTTCCGGAGCGGAACCATTGCCTATCGGGATTACGATGAGCTTTTCCGACTGGCGGAGAGTCAGGAACCGGCCCAGGTGCTGGCAGAACTTGCTTATTTGCGGCTGAAATATCCGGACGAGCTGTCCGGGGAAGCCAGGACCGGTTATCTCAACTGGTTCAGCGCCCATGTGAAAGAGGCCGGCGAATATTTTCTTGAACGGGATGACGTGGAGGCAGTTCGTCTGATCGCGGAGGCGGGAGGCTTCGACGGTATGGAAAAACTGTCCGATAAATCGGCTGGTTATACGGAGACAAGGAAGGAAGTGGCCGACGGGGCCGGAGATTTTTACATGGCTTCTCTTGGAGAAAGCGTTCTGGGAGAGACGGAAGCTCCGGAGGAAGAACAGTTGGAGGCGGGAGTCGGACAGCCGAGACAGGCGCTGGAGGTCCTTCTGGAAATGGCCGGACGTATGGGACGCACCGAGATGGTCGGCTGCCTCATGGATTACCGCCACAGAAAAGCCGGCGGAGGGAAAAAGAAAAAAACATTTGATCTGTAAGGGGAGAGGACTTTATGGTTCAGGAGCTTAGAGAGCAGCTTTTTTTGCTGGCTGAGGAAAAATATAAGACCTTCAATGACAGCCTGATACCGGGAACCGGCGAAACCATAGGCGTGCGTGTCCCGAAGGTCCGGGAACTGGCGAAGAAGCTTGCAAAGGACAGCGGGAAAGAATTCCTTTCGGAAATGGAACAGGCGGACGGGAGCAGTCTTTATCAGGAAGAGCTGATGGTTCAGGGAATGGTCATTGGCTATGGGAAAATGCCTCTGGAGGAGCGGTTCCTTCATCTGGATGCGTGGGTGCCCAGGATCAACAGCTGGGCAGTCTGTGACTGCGGGACCAGCACCCTTAAGTTTCTGGGAAAATATCCGGAGGAGAGCTTTGCGTATATCTGCGGATATCTGGAGAGCCGGAGGGAGTACGAGCTTCGGTTTGCCGTGGTGGCTCTTATGGATTATTTTATCACGAAAACTTATATTGACCGGGTGCTGGAAATCTTAAGGCAGGTCCGCCATGAGGGTTACTACGTGAAAATGGCTGTGGCATGGGCACTTTCGGTCTGTTATGTAAAGTTTCCGAAACGTACCCTGGAGCTGTTTAAGAGGAATGAAGAGAACGGCGGCCTGGAGGACTGGACCCAGAATAAGGCCATTCAGAAGATCAGGGAATCTTACCGGGTCTCTGCCGAAGATAAAGAGATGCTGAAGGCCCTGAAACGGTCGAAGGCCTGAAAGTGAAAAAACGGGAGAAATGAGTCATAGATTGGAGTGAACGAGCGTGTCGCAGAAACTGTCCGAAAAATGGGATGATATTGGGAAGGAAATTCTGGGGACGGCCAGAAATGAACTGTATCTGAATATGCATTTTCTGGATCTTGCCCTCTGCAGCCTTGCCTATCAGATGGATACGGCGGTTAAAACGGCGGGAACAGACGGATATTATATATATTTTGAACCCTACAGTCTGGCGGATCTGTTCGGACAGGACAGGAAGTATCTGAACCGGCTGTATTTGCATATGGTGTTTCACTGTCTGTTCCGCCATCTGACCAGACGGGGGAAGAGGAGGGAGGATTACTGGAATCTGGCCTGCGATATTGCCATGGAATCGGTCATTGACGGGCTGGAGAAGCGGAGCGTTCGAAGAGCGGTGGCTCCGGAACGGAAAGAGGTTTACCGTATGCTTTCCGGGCGGCTGTCTGTCCTGACGGCGGAGGGGATCTATCAGGTCCTGATGGAGAAGCGGCTTTCTGAAGAAGCTTTTTCTAAGCTTTCGGAGCTTTTCCTGGTGGACGATCACGGCCGCTGGCCAAGGCCCGACGAGGAGGGAAATCCGCCGGAGCAGGCTGCGGAGCTGGAGAGGCGCTGGCAGGATATCTCAGAGCGGATGGAGACGGAGCTTGCTGCCTTCGGGGGAAATCAGTCGGAGGAGAACGGAGATCTTCTGGAGCAGGTGAAGGTCCAGAACAGGCGGAGGCAGGATTACCGGACGTTCCTCCGGAAATTTTCCATCTGGAGAGAGGAGATGCAGATCGATCCGGATTCCTTTGATTATGGCTTTTACAGTTATGGACTGCGTCTTTACGGCAATATGCCCCTTGTGGAGCCCCAGGAGTTTAAGGAGGTCAAAAAGATTCAGGAGTTCGTCATTGCAATCGACACCTCCATGTCCTGTTCCGGGGAGCTGGTGCGGGCGTTCCTTTCGGAAACCTGCGGTATTTTACTGGAATCGGAAAGCTTTTTTAAAAAGGTCAATATCCATATCCTTCAGTGCGACGAGGAGATTCAGGCGGATGCCTGCATTACAAGCAAAGAAGAACTGTTAAATTATATGGAGCAGTTTGAACTGAAGGGCGGCGGTGGGACTGATTTCCGGCCTGTTTTCGCCCATGTGGAAGCGCTTCGGGAGCAGGGCAGGTTAAAAAGACTCAGGGGTCTTTTGTATTTTACCGACGGAAAGGGGATCTATCCGAAAAAAAGGCCCGATTACGATGTGGCGTTTCTTTTTATGAAAGAGGATTATACAGATGTTTCGGTTCCCGCCTGGGCCATGAAGCTGATTCTAACGGCGGATGATCTTCCGGAGGAGGGGAAACGGCTGGACAAAGATATCAAGTTTGTATAAAATGGAAGAAGCAGCTTTGGAGCAGGAAGGAAGAGACAGGACAGTGAATATCAAGAGGGCAAAGGAAGAAATCAAGAATACCATAGAAGCCTATCTTCTGAAGGATTCCTTCGGAAATTATGTGATTCCGGCCATCAGACAGAGACCGGTGCTTCTGATGGGACCACCGGGAGTGGGGAAAACCCAGATCATGGAGCAGATCGCCAGGGAGTGCCGCATCGGTCTGGTGGCGTATACCATTACCCACCATACCAGGCAGAGTGCGGTGGGACTGCCCTTTATCCGCGAAAAGGAATACGACGGCAAGGTATATTCGGTGACGGAGTATACCATGAGCGAGATCATTGGGGCCATTCATGAGAAAATGGAGAAGACCGGGATCCGGGAGGGGATCCTGTTCATCGATGAGATCAACTGTGTATCGGAGACCATGGCGCCCATGATGCTTCAGTTTCTCCAGTGCAAGACCTTCGGAAATCAGCAGGTGCCGGAGGGCTGGGTGATCGTGGCAGCCGGAAATCCGCCGGAGTATAATAAATCTGTCCGGGATTTTGATGTGGTGACTCTGGACCGGGTTAAGCGTCTTGACGTGGAGGCCGATTACGGCGTCTGGAAGGAATATGCGTACCGGGAGCAGCTTCACGGTGCGGTGATCTCCTACTTGGACATCAGAAAGAATAATTTCTATCAGATCGAGACGACGGTGGACGGAACTCTGTTTGCCACTGCCAGAGGCTGGGAGGATCTGTCCCAGATCCTGTATGTATATGAAAAGCTGGGGAAACCGGTGGACGCCCAGGTGGTGGGCCAGTATATCCAGTTTCCAAGAATTGCCAGGGATTTTGCAAATTATCTTGAACTTTATTATAAATACCACAGAGATTATCAGATCGATGAGGTGCTGGCCGGAAATGTGCAGCCTTCTGCCATTTCCAAGCTTCATTTTGCGGACTTTGACGAGCGGCTCAGCGTGATGGGACTGCTTCTTTCCCGACTGGGGGAGGAGTTCCGCCTTTGTTATCTGAAGGATCTCATGGTGACAGGGCTGTTTGATCATCTGAAGGCGGTGCAGAGAAAACTCACCGGTGCGGCCGATCCGGAGAAAAAGACGGCTTTACTGGTAAAGGAGGAACGTCTGCAGGCGGAGGAACAGTTGAAAAAGGAGCTGGAGGCCGGACATCTGGACAAGGTTTCGGAGACGGCGAAGCGTCAGATCCTTATGTGGATGGAAGGGGCGGAAAAAGCCGGAGATTTTGAGGCGGTGCGCGCGTCCTTTGCGGCGGAGGCAGACGGGAGGCAGCAGCTTATCGATGAGACATCGGAAAAGCTGGAATATGCCTTTGATTTTCTGGAGGCAGCCTTTGGCCAGGGTCAGGAGCTGGTGCTTTTTGTGACGGAGCTGACAGCCGGATTTTTCAGCGCCTGGTTTATCCGTGAGAACGGATGTGACCGGTATTATAAATACAACAAGGGCCTTCTGTTTGCAGAACGGGGCCGTGCCATCAGCGATCGGATCGAGGAAGCAAAGGAGCTGATGACGGGAGCAGATCTTTCCATGGGCGATGGCAGGAGTATGTGAGAATCCGGTGCAGGCAGCGGATCAGGAAGAAGGATGGGGTAGTAAAATGTTATATTTGGAATGTTTATCCGGCATCAGCGGCGATATGACGGTGGCGGCGCTCCTGGATCTGGGAGCCAGCCGGGATCGGCTGCTGGAGGGACTTGCCAGTCTGGGATTAGATGGTTACGAGGTGAAGATCGGCCGCCGGGCAAAGTGCGGCGTGGAGGCCTGCAGCTTCGACGTGATCCTTGACGGGGAAGAGGACGGCGGCAGCCATGATTATACGGAGCAGCTTCATGACCATGACCATGATCACGATCATGAGCACAGCCACGAGCATACGCACACTCACGACCATGAGCACAGCCATGACCATAGACATCCCCATGTCCACAGAAATCTGGGGGATATCACGGAGATCATCAATCGGTCTGCCATGACGGAGCGGGCCAAAGCAACGGCCCTCCGTATTTTCGGGATCGTGGCGGAGGCGGAGGCCAGAGTACATGGAAACCCCATTGAAGAAGTCCATTTTCATGAGGTGGGGGCCGTGGATTCCATCGTGGATATCTGTGCCGCGGCGATTTGTCTGGACGATCTGGATATTACGGAGGCTGTGATCTCGGAGATTTCAGAGGGAAGCGGCCATGTCCATTGTCAGCACGGGATCCTGCCGGTTCCGGTGCCTGCGGTGACGGCCATTGCCGGAGAATACGGGCTGTACCTCAGACTGACGGATACAAGGGGAGAGATGGTAACACCCACCGGAGCGGCCATCGCCGCCGGGGTCCGGACAAGAGAGGCGCTGCCTGATTCCTTCCGGATCGTGAAGACGGGCATGGGAGCCGGAAAGAAGGATTTTCCTAAAGCAAATCTCCTTCGGGCTTACCTCATTGAGGAACGAAAGAAGAAGGAAGAGCTCTGGATGCTGGAGACCAATATCGACGATGCCACCGGGGAAGCCCTGGGCTATGTGATGGACCGGCTTTTCCGGGCAGGCGCCAGGGATGTGTGCTATCTGCCGGCCTTTATGAAAAAGAACCGTCCGGCCTGGCTTTTGAAGGTGGTCTGTGACGAGGACAGGAGAGAGGACCTGGAGGGTCTGATTTTCTGTCATACGACGACTATCGGGATCCGGAGATATCCGCTGGAACGGACCGCTTTGCCCAGGAAAATCCTGACGGTGAAGACGGAATGGGGAGAAGCGAGGGCAAAAGCGGTCTTCAGAGGGGAGCAGACCTTCTGTTATCCGGAATACGAGGATGTGGCCCGCCTGGCTGATGAAACGGGAAAGCCTTTTCAGGATATCTATGAGGAGATCAGACGGCTGGCAGCAGAAGTCTGAGGGCTCAGGCAGCCGAAGCAGCAGAGGTGATATAATGTACAGTTATTTGGATAAAAAAGAAAAGCTTGAGGAAATGATCCGCGATGCGGTAAAGCAGGGGGTATGTATTGCCTTTTCCGGCGGCGTGGACAGCAGTGTGCTGGTGGCGGCCGCCTGCCGGGAACAGAGAAGATCCGGGGGAACCGTATTTGCTGTTCTGTTTGATACCTTTCTTCATTCCAAGGGGGATGAGGCGGAGGCAAAACGGGTGGCTGTGGAATGCGGAGCCGATTTTGCCGTGATCCCGGTCAATGAGCTGGACAATCCGGCGATTCTGGATAATCCGGTGGACCGCTGTTATCAGTGCAAAAAGTTTCTGTTTACCAGATTAAAGAGATTTGCTGAGGAGCACCGGTGCGCTGTGGTGATGGACGGTACGAATTTTGACGACCTGAATGTGTACCGGCCGGGGATCCGGGCCCTTTCGGAGCTTGGTATCGTGAGTCCCTTAAAGGAAGCTGCCTTCACCAAGGCGGAAGTGCGGAAACTGGCGAAGGATTATGGCGTATCGACAGCCGAGAAGCCCTCCAATTCCTGCCTTGCCACCAGGCTTCCCTACGGGGAGCAGCTGGATCCTCAGGTGTTGGGAAGGATCGCGGACGGAGAGAGCTATCTGACGGATCTGGGATTTCAGCCGGTACGTTTAAGGCTCCACGGGCGGGTGGCCAGGATTGAGGTTTGGCCGGAGCAGTTTCCGCTTTTTCTGAACATGAGGGAGGATATTACAGCGCGGCTTAAGGAACTGGGCTTTACTTATATTACGCTGGATGCGGAGGGCTTCCGTTCCGGCAGTATGGATCTTTGAAGGGTTTGGTGTGTGGGATGGAATTAAAGGAATTGCTGAGCAGGGTGCGAAGCGGCGAGCTTGCCGTTGAGGAGGCGGAGATCATGCTGGGCGGCCAGGAATACGAGGATATCGGCTGTGCCAAGATCGATTTCCACCGGAGCGCCCGCCGGGGGTTTGGCGAGGTGATCTTCTGTCAGGGAAAAAAGACAGAACATCTGGTCCATATTTATGAAACCTTCCGGGACAGAGGAGTCAACGTCATGGGAACAAGGGCTACACCGGAACAGTTTGAGGCGGTGAAAAGGGCAGTTCCCCAGGCGGTTTACGACGAGGTTTCCCGGGTGTTAAAATATGAACCGGCTCCCGTTGAGAAAAAGGGGCTGGTGGCGGTCTGCACAGGCGGAACGGCGGATATTCCTGTGGCGGAGGAAGCGGCCCAGACAGCCGAATTCCATGGGAGTCAGGTGCTCCGTGTCTTTGATGTGGGAGTGGCCGGGATCCATCGGCTCTTTTCCAGGATCGAGGATATCAGAAAGGCCAACTGCATTGTGGCGGTGGCCGGAATGGAGGGGGCCCTCGGCGGGGTCATCACCGGGCTGGTGGACAAGCCGGTCATTGCGGTTCCCACCTCCATTGGCTATGGAGCCAGCTTCCAGGGAGTTGCGCCTCTTCTCAGCATGCTCAATTCCTGCGCCGAGGGGATGGCAGTGGTCAACATTGACAATGGTTTTGGCGCCGGCTATATGGGGGCGCAGATCAACCGGCTGATCCTGGCCGGGAATGAATGAACAGAGAGGACAGAGAGATGACAAAGATCATGGAAATGCTCAGAGACCAGGGGATCGATGAGGGGCTCATTGCCGATGTGGAGGCCTTCCGAAGCAGCTTTGAGGTGGAGGAAAGCGAACGGCGCCGGGTGACGGAGCCGATGATCCCTTTTTACGGAAAGGAAATACTGGAGCAGGCTATAGCCGGGCTCCTTCAGGGAGAAAATCTGCTGCTTTCCGGCTCCAAGGCAACCGGGAAAAACGTGCTGGCAGAAAATCTGGCCTGGGTATTCGGGCGGCCCTCCTACAATATTTCGTTTCATGTCAATACAGATTCCAGCTCGCTGATCGGAACGGACACCTTTGTCAACAATGAGGTGACCCTTAGGAAGGGGCCGGTGTATCAGTGCGCCCAGTACGGCGGCTTCGGAATCCTGGATGAGATCAATATGGCGAAGAACGATGCGGTGTCGGTGCTTCACGCGACGCTGGACCACCGCCGGATCATCGATGTGCCGGGCTACGATAAAATCACGCTGCATCCGGCGGCCAGATTCATCGGTACCATGAATTACGGCTACGCGGGGACAAAGGAGCTCAATGAGGCCCTCGTATCCAGATTCCTTGTCATTGATATGCCTCCGGTGGATGAGGAGACTCTGATGAAAATCTTCAGAGTGACCTTCCCCGGTGCCAAAGATAAGGCCCTTGAGCAGTTTGCAGGGCTTTTCCTGGATCTGCAGCTGAAGGCCTTCAACGGGGAGATCACCACGAGACCTCTGGATCTGAGGGGACTTCTGGCTGCCATGAAAACCATGAAGGGAGGGCTTAGACCTTCTCTTGCGGTAAAAATGGGAATTACAAATAAAACCTTTGACATATTCGAAAAGAAAATCATAAACGACGTGGTCATGACCAGAATTCCGGAGAGCTGGACAGCCGGGGATGTATTTGCGTAACGATTCGCAGACAGGAGAGCCATGGGAGAGTATCTGGAAAACGAATATCAGATGGAAATAGAAAACCGTGTCCGCAATTTAATGTGGACCGTCAGCGGCGATTACAGTCTGGATGTGGAGCTGGATGTGGATTCTTTTCAGAAATCCAGATATATTTCGCTGTATGATGCCATTAAGCAGGGGGCCTTTGCCAGGTATTTTGACAAGGACGCCCTGGCTCTTTATGTGGTGAAAAAGTCCTTTCTCGGGGCCGATCAGATGAATCTGATGAATCTGGCCCAGATCTGCGTCGACGCGGCTGTTCACAAACGGGTGGAGGCGGAACGGAGCGGAGTGGCGGATATTCGGAAAAAAGCGTTCTCGGATCTGATCGAATTTGATTATCGGAGGCTTTCGGAATCTCTGACGGGAATGCTTAAGCTGGCCTTTTTCAAGAGGGCCCTTGACCCCGGTTACCGGACCACGAAAAAGCTCTCGGAGGCACTTTCGGCAGTGGAGGAGCTGGAGGGGGCAGCGGAGACCATGGAGCTTATACGGACCGTTGACCGGCTGTACAACAGCCTGCTGGACCAGACCTTTGAGGAACGGCAGGGGAGCCTGGAGGAGGTCCTCTCTGTGACTCTCGAGGAGCTGGCAGAGTACGGCTGGAAGGATTTTCTGAAGGAAAATGCCGAAACGGAGAGCTTCGACGATTATATGAGACGCCTTACCCAGTCGATGCTCCGGACGGAGTCCGGGGAGGAAGCAGGGCAGGAGGAGAAGGAAGAGAAGGAGCCCGGAGCGCCCCATGTGGTTCAGGTGACGGAGGAGGATCTGAAAAAGGTCTATTCCTATGTGGAGCTGAATTTCGGGAAATCCTATCTGAGCCCGCTGGAGAGCCGGCGGATGGATTACCGGCTCTGCCGGGGAGCCCACGGGGACTGCAGCCTTTATTTCACAGAGGGAATTCTGAAGAATTCCGTGAAAAACAATTACCAGTATCAGTATGCCTTAAGGCAGGCGGAGCAGAACCGGCGGGTGTATGCACAGAACCATAATCTGGCCAGGAAAAATATCACGATCCTGACGGATGTGCTGCGGCAGGCCCTTGTCCGCCGAAGCGAGACGGAATATGTGCGGGACGACCATGGCCATGTGGTTCCGAAGCTTCTGTGGAAGGTGGGAAGGACAAATGACAGGCGGCTTTTTACCAGGACCCTGAACAGAAATGCGGCGGATTTTGTGGTGGATGTGCTCATTGACGCCAGTGGGTCCCAGCGTGTCAGACAGCCCAAGGTGGCCCTTCAGGGCTACATCATCAGCCGGGCCCTGAGTAATGTGGGGATCCCTCACCGGGTCATGAGTTTCTGCAGCTTCTGGGATTATACGGTTCTTCACCGGTTCCGCGATTATGATGAGGACCGGTCGGCAGATAAAAATATCATGGAATATACCACCTCGTCCAACAACCGGGACGGTCTGGCGATCCGGGCAGCTGCGGACGGGCTTCTGAAAAGGCAGGAGGAAAACAAGGTCCTCATTGTGCTCAGTGACGGAAGGCCAAATGACATCATCGTAAACCGGCCCAACAGCAAAAATCCCAGGTCCTATGGCGGGGACTATGCGGTTAAGGATACGGCCAGGGAGGTGCGTCACGCCAGAAATATGGGGATCTCTGTACTGGGGGTTTTTGCGGGAAAAGAGATAGATCTCAATGCGGAGAAGAAAATATTCGGGAAGGATTTCGCCTATATCCGGGATATTGCAAATTTCTCCAATGTGGTGGGCACGTATCTGAAGCGGCAGCTGGATGCGGATAATCTCTGATAGCATGCAGTACGGCACAGGAAAAAAGAAGTATAATCTGCTTTTACTGGTGCATACTGGAAATGAACGAACTTTAACCCGCCGGCAGGCGGAAGACATTTATTTCCAGGAGGTTTTGTGATGGCAAAAATGAATCTTAAGGACAGTGAGACGAAGAAAAACCTGCTTCGGGCCTTTGCCGGGGAAAGCCAGGCAAGAAACCGTTATACCATTGCGGCCGGTAAGGCGAAGGAGCAGAAGCTGTATGTGGTCCAGCAGGTCTTTCTTTTTACGGCGGAACAGGAACGGGAGCACGCGGAGGTCTTTTATAAGCATCTGAAGGAACTGACCGGAGAAAATCTGGAAATCGACGGGACTTATCCCATTGAAGGCTATGACGATACTCTGAGCCTTCTCAAGGCGGCGAAGCATGATGAATATGAGGAGTATGGAACGGTATATCCGGTTTTTGCGAAGACCGCCGAGGAGGAAGGCTTCCTTTCTGTGGCGGCCAGCTTCCGGAATATTGCGGAGATTGAAAAAATCCATGGGGATCGGTTTGATCAGTTTGCCGTGCTGATGGAGAGAAACCAGCTGTTTGAGACCTCCAGGGAGATCAGCTATATGTGTTTAAGCTGCGGCTATATTTATACCGGGACCAGGGTGCCGGAAAAATGTCCCGTCTGCAGCCATGACAAGGGATATTTTGTCAGACTGGAGATGGCGCCATTTCTTTGACGGTTCTGTTTGCTTTTTGCATAAGGGTATTCTATAATGGACTGAGGTAATACGATTCATACGGAATTGATAAGGGAGAATAAGGTATGGAGCAGGGATTTATTCGAGTTGCAGCCGCCACACCGAACATTCGGGTTGCGGATCCGGAGTACAACAGAAATCAGATCGAGGAGCTTTGCCGGGCGGCGGCGGCCAGACAGGTGAAGGTCCTTGTATTTCCGGAGCTTTGTCTGACCGGTTATACCTGCAGCGATCTGTTTCTGCAGGATACGCTGCTGGCCGCGGCGAGGCGGGAGCTTTCCGTGCTGGCGGATCATACGAAGGACTGGGACATGCTGATCTTTGTGGGGCTGCCCTGGATGCGGGCCGGTCAGCTTTACAACGTGATGGCAGCGTTGAAGGACGGTCAGATCCTGGGGCTTGTTCCCAAAACGGCCATCCCCAATTATTCGGAATTTTATGAGGCAAGACATTTCAAAAGCGGAAATGAGAGCCCTGTCATGGAAAAGGTGGAGCTGGCAAGCGGAATGGTTGACTTTATTCCCATGGGCACAAAGCTTCTGTTCACCTGCATGAATATGGAGGAGCTGATCATCGGTGCGGAGGTCTGTGAGGATGTGTGGATCCCCAATCCGCCCAGCAACCGTCACGCGCTGGCAGGAGCCACGCTGATTGTCAACTCCTCGGCCAGTGATGAGACCACGGGCAAAGACATTTACCGGAGGAGTCTCATCGGCAATCAGTCGGCCAGACTGGTGTGCGGATATATCTATGCGGACGCCGGCGAGGGGGAATCCTCCACAGACCTGGTGTTTGCGGCCCATAATCTGATCTATGAGGACGGAACTCTTCTCGGAGAGTCGGCGCGGTTTAAAGGCGGTCTTCTCTGTGCTGATATGGATCTGGAAAGGATCCGCAATGAGAGACGCCGACAGACCACCTTCGGTCCCATGGATGATACAGGCTATATGAAGGTCTCCTTTGCTCTCGGAAAGGAGCCTCTGAAGCTGGAGCGTTTTGTGGACCCGGCTCCCTTTGTGCCGGGGAATAAGGAGGATCGGGACAGGCGCTGCGAGGAGATCCTTTCCATCCAGGCTATGGGCTTGAAAAAGCGTCTTGCCCACACAGGCTGCAAAAATGCGGTGGTGGGAATTTCCGGCGGCCTCGATTCCACGCTGGCTCTTCTGGTAACAGCCAGGGCCTTTGATCTTCTGGATCTTCCCAGAAGCTGTATCACGGCGGTGACCATGCCCTGCTTCGGAACCACGGACAGGACCTACACCAATGCCTGCCAGCTGACCAGGATCCTGGGGGCAAAGCTGAGAGAGGTGGATATCCGCCGGGCGGTGACCGTTCATTTTGAGGATATCGGCCATGATCCGGCTGATCATTCGGTCACCTATGAAAACAGCCAGGCCAGAGAGCGGACCCAGGTCCTTATGGATATCGCCAACAAGGGCGGCGGTATGGTGATCGGTACCGGCGACATGTCGGAGCTGGCTCTCGGATGGGCCACCTACAACGGCGATCACATGTCCATGTACGGGGTGAATGCCTCCGTCCCCAAGACGCTGGTGCGCCATCTGGTACGCTATTATGCGGATACCTGCGGGGATGAGGTCCTTAAGGGGATCCTTCTCGATATTCTGGATACCCCGGTGAGCCCGGAGCTTCTGCCGCCGGAGGACGGAAAGATTTCTCAGAAAACAGAGGATATTGTGGGGCCTTATGAGCTTCATGATTTCTTCCTTTATTACATTCTTCGGTTCGGCTACCGGCCGGCGAAGATTTACCGGCTGGCAAAGATCGCCTTCGAAGGTATTTATGAGAAGGATACCATCTTAAAATGGCTGAATACCTTCTACCGGAGATTCTTTTCCCAGCAGTTCAAGCGCTCCTGTCTGCCTGACGGGCCGAAGGTGGGAAGCGTGGCGGTTTCTCCCAGAGGAGATCTGCGGATGCCCAGTGATGCCTGTGCCAGACTGTGGCTTTCGGAAGTGGAGGCATTACAATAAATGGGCCGGATATCAAATTGTGAAAGCTGTGCAAACTATATATACGATGAGGATTATGGCTATTACGTCTGTGAGGCCAATCTGGACGAGGACGAGATGGAACGGTTTTTAAGGAGCAGCTTTTCCGACTGCCCTTACTACCAGCTGGACGACGAGTATCAGATTGTGCGGAAACAGATGTGAGCCGGAAAGGGGTACATATGGAAAACGTATTTATTATGGATCACCCGCTGATTCAGCACAAGATCTCCATGCTGAGGGATTACCAGACAGGAACCAATGAGTTCCGTAAGCTGGTGGAAGAGATCGCAGTTCTGATGGGCTATGAGGCCTTTCGGGATCTGCCCATGGAGGAGGTGGAGGTGACGACTCCCATCGAGACCTGTAAAACGCCGATGATCTCCGGAAAGAAGCTGGCGGTGGTTCCGATCCTCCGCGCCGGCCTTGGCATGGTCAACGGAATTCTGACTCTTGTGCCGTCGGCAAAGGTGGGCCATATCGGACTTTACAGAGATCCGGAGACCCATGAGCCCAGAGAGTATTACTGCAAGCTGCCGGAGTCCATCGGACAGCGTCTTGTGACGGTGGTGGATCCCATGCTGGCAACGGGCGGCTCTGCGGTGGCGGCCATTGACTTTATCAAGGAGCGGGGCGGAAAGCAGATCAAATTCCTCTGCATTATCGGCGCTCCCGAGGGAATCAAACGGCTGAGAGAGGCCCATCCCGATGTGCAGATCTACTGCGGACATGTGGACAGAGAGCTCAATGCAAATGCGTATATCTGTCCCGGTCTGGGCGATGCCGGAGACCGGATTTTCGGAACCAAGTAGGAAGGAAGTATTGCAATGTTCGGAGAATGCCACGGACATATTTTTATGAACGGCGTCAATTATAAAGAAGCTGTGGCTCGCCACAAAAACGGAGTTGACAAGGAGGTGGTACAAAACCGCCTTGCGGCTTATCGGGATGCTGGGATCACCTTCTTCAGAGAGGGCGGCGATTATCTGGGAGTGGCATCTTATGCAGCAGGGATTGCCGGGGAGTATGGGATCGATTACCGCTCCCCGGTATTTGCCATTCACAAAAAAGGCCATTACGGCAGCATTGTCGGACTGGAATATGAGACACTGCCGGAGTTTGCCGCTTTGGTGAAAAAGGCGGCGAAGGCCGGGGCGGATTTTATCAAGATCATGTTTTCGGGACTCCTGGATTTTAATACATACGGAAGGATCACGGGGACAGGTCTTCCCGGCACGGAAATGAAGGAGCTGGTTCACATTTGTCATGAAGAAGGCTTCGCGGTCATGGTTCATGTGAACCGGGCGGAAACGATCCGTGATGCCATTTTAAGCGGAGTGGACAGCATTGAACACGGCGCCTATATGGGAGAGGAGGAGCTTTCCCTTCTGGCAGAGCGGGATACGGTCTGGATCCCCACGATTTCCCCGGTGGGAAATCTGGCTGGAAAGGGGCTGTTTGATGAAACCGTGATCGCTAAGATCGTGGCAATGCAGACAGATAACGTGCGAAAGGCATTTGCCATGGGAGTCCATGTGGGCCTGGGAAGCGATGCAGGGGCTGTGACGGTTCCCCATGTGGAGGGACTTTTCAGCGAGTATGAATACCTTCTTGCCGCAGCAGACGGGGATAAACCGCGCCTCGACGGAATTCTGGAGACTTCCGAGGCGATTATCAAGGAAAAATTCCGCCGGCATTAGAAGATACGGCGTTTCAGTGACGACAGGAGCAGCAGAGGGCTGCTTAAGTGTGGAAAGAAAGCAGGAAAGGACAGATTATGGAACAGCAGGCAGCATTTAAGGAGGCTTTGGGTGAGCTTCTTCTCCTGGCAAAGGGCTCCGGACTTAAGGTGACCGAGCAGGAGATCAGAGAGTGTTTTTCGGGATGGGAGCTTTCGGAGGATCAATGGAATCTGATCTACAGTTACCTGGAACTGAATCAGATCTCGGTAGATGGGCATGACAGCGACAAGGAAAGTATTTCCTATCTGAAGGGCGGAAAGGAAGAGCGGGAAAAGGAGGCTCCTGCGAAAAAACTGACCGGTGAGGATTCCAGATGCTATCAGATGTATCTGGAGGAGCTTGCTGCCATCGAGGAGATCCGGGAGCAGGAGCTGGATATGCTTCTCGGGGCGCTGGCATCCGGCGACCGGGCGGCAAGGAACCGTCTGGCAGAGGGCCATCTTGCCCGGGTGGTGGAGCTGGCAAAGGAATACGCCGGCCGGGGCGTACTCATGGCAGACCTGGTGCAGGAGGGAAACATGGCCCTTCTCATGGCCATGGAATCCTTTGACGGCGGAGATTTCGGCGTCCATATCACAAGGGAGATCTGCAGCGCCATGGAGGCTGTCCTCGCGGAGCAGACCGGCCAGGCTGACACAGGAAGCTATCTGGCCGCCCAGGCCAATGCCATCATGAAGGCGACGGAGGAGCTTGTGGAGGAACTGGGACGGGAGGCGACTCTCGCCGAGGTGGCGAAAAAAATGAACCTCAGTGAAGATATGACGAAGGATATCATGAAGATCTCCATGGATGCCCTGTCCGTGGTGGAGGCCAACGGGACGGGCGAGTCCTTCGGGGAAGAGAAAGAATAACCATTATCCACGGAAGCTGAAAGGGGCTCTTTATGAAATGGGCTCTCCTTTTAATCCTCTCACCCGGTAATACAGCCACACGCAGGCGATTCCGGAAAGACCCAGGATGGGCAGAGAGTACATGAGCGTCTGCTCGGCGGGGCGTCCGAGAAAGGAAAAGGATACCACATTGGCGGACCAGTGAAAGAGAAAGAGGGAAAACAGGTTCTGGCAGGATTCGGCCGTATGAGCCAGCAGGATCCCCATGCAGAAGCCGTAAAGGGTCTGAGGGGCATTGCCGTGGAAGATGCCGAAGGCCAGGGCAGTGAGAAGGGCCGAGGTCAGATAGCTGAACTGCCTGCGCAGGTGAAAGAAGCCCAGTCCGCGGAAGCAGAGCTCCTCGGTGACGGGAATGATCAGGCAGACCACCAGAAAATAGATCATGGGATGGGAAGCCTCTGTGACTGTCCGGATGGTCTCAGTGGTGGGAAAAAGCTCGGGAAGCCTGGAAAGCTCCAGCAGGAGATTGAAGAAGATGGCCCCTGCGGCTCCGAGAAAAATCACATAGAAATATCCATAGACCGGAAAGGTCCGCGCAGAAGACGGAACTCCGGTCTGTTTTTTAAAGCTCAGATAAAGAAAGCCCAGGATCAGGGCGGCGAGGGAAGCACCGATACCGGAATACAGAAGGGGCAGATTCCTGTTGAGGAACAGGGCGGCAGCAGAATCTGCCTCCAGGGAAAGAAGCAGGACCTTAAAAAGACCGGCTATGAAAAACACGATCAGCTCATAGAGCAGAACGGGACAAACAAGAAAACAGAGTATGGTGAGCAGCTTTTTAAGAATCGTGTTCATGAGCTTCCTCCGAAGGCGTGATGGTTCTATCATATCGGAGAGGGAAGCGGCTGTCAACGGATGGTTTTTTGTGAAATGGCCGAATTTCTCCGATTTGCCCTGAATTTGCGACTGGGAAATTGACTTTCCGCAGAAAATGAAATATGATAGGAACGGACAACTGCCAAAATAAAATGACAAGAAAGTATGGCAGGTGTATAATGGAAAGGAGACGACATGGAGCTGTTTTCCTGTACGAAGATCAGTGATCGGGTCTGGCAGATCGAAGAGGACCACGGAGTTTTCTGTACGCTTGTGAGAGGCAGCGAACTGGCAGCGCTCATCGATACCGGGTACGGGAATCGAAATCTGCGGGCGTTTGTGGAGGCACATGTTTCCACCCCCTATCTGGTGATCAACAGTCACGGGCATCCGGATCATATCGGAGGCAACCACTGGTTTGATGTGGTGTATGCCCGGAAGGATGAGTGGGATGTCATAGAACACTTCGAGGAGCATGAAGAACGGACCTGTGAGCTTAGGGACATACAGGTGGGGAGCAGTCTTTCCCTGGGAGATGTCCATCTGGAGGTCATCTCGCTGGCAGGACACACGAAGGGCTCCATCGGGCTTCTTCTGAAGGAGGAGAAACTTCTGATCGCAGGGGATGCCCTCAATGAAGAACTATGGCTTTTCAATTACGGTGCGCTGTCCATGAGGGAGCTTTATGAGACACTGAAGGAGACCATGCAGGTGGATTTTTCCTGGTATCTCTGCGGCCACAGCAGCCGGAAGTATCCGAAGGAAAAGATAGAAGCGCATATCCGCAATATCGAAAATCTGAAGGTGGATGAGGGGACAAAGGCAGATACCATAGGCTTTGAGACTTATCGGAGCAGCTTTGAGGATGGCTGCGGGAAATCGGAGCTTGTATTCACCGCAGACCGGCTTTTGTAAGAAACAGTTTTTAATCATACATTTTATAAAACACAGGAAGGCATGGAGGTACTTATGAGCGTAAGACGTATCTATGTGGAGAAGAAAAAGCCTTTTGCCGTTCAGGCGAAGGAGCTTAAGGAGGAGATCGGCAGCTATCTGGGGATCAGCACAGTGAAAAATGTGCGTGTCCTGATCCGCTACGATGTGGAGAATCTGTCCGAGGATACTTATGAGAGATCCAGGGGAACGATTTTTTCCGAACCGCCGGTGGACATCCTTTATGAGGGCGATTTTGAGAGAAAGCCGGAGGATACGGTGTTTTCCGTAGAATATCTGCCGGGACAGTTTGACCAGCGGGCAGACTCTGCGGAGCAGTGTGTGAAGCTTTTGAATGAAAATGAGGAGCCCGTTATCCGAAGTGCAACTACCTATGTCATCGAGGGAATCCTGACGGAGGCCGAGAAGGAGGCGATCAAGGAGCACTGCATCAACCCGGTGGACAGCCGTGAGGCTTCCGAGGAGGTGCCGGAGACTCTCATTGCGAAGTTTGACGAGCCTGCTGACGTGAAGATTTTTGAGGGCTTTGCCGAGATGGAGGAGAAGGAATTCAAGGAGCTTTACGATTCCCTGAATCTGGCCATGACCTTCAAGGACTTCCTTCATATCCAGAATTATTTTAAAAATGAGGAGAAGAGAGAGCCGTCCATGACGGAGATCCGTGTGCTGGACACCTATTGGTCCGACCACTGCCGTCATACCACCTTCCAGACGGAGCTTAAGAATGTGACCTTTGGCGAGGGCGATTACAGAAAGCCCATGGAGGCCACCTATGACAGATATATGGCTGACCGGGCCGAGATCTTTAAGGGGCGGGACGACAAGTTTGTCTGCCTGATGGATCTGGCGCTGATGGCCATGAGAAAGCTGAAAAAAGAAGGCAAGCTTGCTGATCAGGAGGAATCCGACGAGATCAACGCCTGCAGTATTGTGGTGCCTGTGGAGATCGACGGTGTCACCGAGGAATGGCTGGTGAACTTCAAGAATGAGACTCACAATCATCCCACTGAGATCGAGCCCTTCGGCGGAGCTGCCACCTGCCTGGGCGGAGCCATCCGTGATCCCCTGTCTGGCCGTACCTATGTGTACCAGGCCATGCGTGTGACCGGCGCCGCCGATCCCACAGTGCCTGTTTCCCAGACCATGAAGGGCAAGCTTCCCCAGAAAAAGCTGGTCCGCGGAGCGGCCCACGGCTACAGCTCCTACGGAAACCAGATCGGTCTGGCAACCGGTTATGTAAAAGAAATCTATCATCCCAATTATGCCGCCAAGAGAATGGAGATCGGCGCAGTGATGGGGGCAGCTCCCAGACGTGCAGTGATCCGCGAGACCTCCGATCCGGGCGATATCATCATCCTGCTGGGCGGCCGTACCGGCCGTGACGGCTGCGGCGGTGCCACCGGATCCTCCAAGGTCCACACAGAAAAGTCCATTGAGACCTGCGGCGCTGAGGTACAGAAAGGAAATGCACCTACTGAGCGTAAGATCCAGAGACTGTTCCGCAGGGAAGAGGTCAGCCGGATCATCAAGAAATGCAACGATTTCGGTGCTGGCGGCGTGTCCGTAGCCATCGGCGAGCTGGCAGACGGCCTTGTCATCGATCTGGATAAGGTACCGAAGAAATACGCCGGTCTGGACGGCACGGAGATCGCCATTTCCGAGTCCCAGGAGCGTATGGCTGTGGTTGTTGACAAAAAGGATGTGGACAGGTTCCTGGCCTTTGCCAATGAGGAAAATCTGGAGGCCATTCCGGTGGCTGAGGTGACCGAGTCTCCCCGCCTTGTGATGTCCTGGAGAGGAAAGACCATTGTTGATCTGAGCAGAGCCTTCCTGGATACCAACGGTGCTCATCAGGAGACGGATGTGACTGTGAAGGTTCCCTGCAGAGCCGGAAATCCCTTTGACAAGGAACCGGTTTCCGATGTGGAAGCAAAATGGATGGAGACCATGAAGGATCTCAATGTCTGCTCCCAGAAGGGTCTGGTGGAAATGTTCGACAGCTCCATCGGCGCAGGCTCCGTATATATGCCCTACGGCGGAAAATATCAGATGACTGAGACACAGTCCATGGTGGCCAAGCTGCCGGTTCTCAAAGGAAAGACGGATACTGTTACCATGATGAGCTACGGCTTTGATCCTTACCTTTCCTCCTGGAGCCCTTACCACGGTGCTATTTATGCGGTGGTATCCTCTGTGGCGAAGATCGTGGCGGCAGGCGGCGATTACGGAAAGATCCGCTTTACCTTCCAGGAGTATTTCCGCAGAATGACAGAGGATCCGGAGCGCTGGGGCGAGCCCTTCTCCGCACTCCTCGGTGCCTACGATGCACAGCTTGGCTTCGGCCTTCCTTCCATCGGCGGCAAGGACAGTATGTCCGGTTCCTTCAACGAGCTGGATGTTCCGCCCACTCTGGTGTCCTTCGCAGTGGATGTGGCCAGCGATAAGACTGTCATCACTCCTGAGCTTAAAGAGGCAGGAAACAAGCTGGTACTCTTTACCATTGACAGAGATGAATTCGATATGCCTGTATATGGCCAGGTCATGGACCAGTACGGCAGGATCTTTGAAGATATCAAGGCCGGTAAGATCATATCCGCCTATGAGGTGGAGCGTCACGGCGTAGCTGAGGCTGTGACAAAGATGGCCTTCGGAAACCGCATGGGTGTGAAGATCGAGCACAATGTAGCTCCTGAGGATCTGTTTGCAGCAGGCTGGGGCAACATCGTGGCCGAGGTTCCTGCGGACAAGGTATCTCAGCTGTCCGGGCGCTACACCGTCATCGGTGAGGTCACTGACCGGGCTGCCATCGAATACTGCACCATGAGCATTGCTCTTGCGGATGCGCAGAAGGCCTGGGAAGCACCTCTGGAAAAGGTATTCCCCACCGTTTCCGGAGTGGAGCAGACTGAGGTAAAGAACAGCCTTTACAAAGCAGACAGCGTATATGTATGTAAGAATAAAGTGGCTAAGCCTACGGTATTTATTCCGGTATTCCCCGGCACCAACTGCGAGTATGACAGCACCAAGGCCTTTGAGCGGGCCGGCGCCAACGTGGTCACCAGGGTTCTGAAGAATATTACGGCGGAGGATATCCGCGATTCTGTGGAGATCTTTGAAAAAGCCATCTCCCAGGCGCAGATCGTTATGTTCCCCGGCGGCTTCTCTGCAGGCGATGAGCCGGAGGGCTCCGCAAAATTCTTTGCGACGGCGTTCCGGAATGCCCGCATCACCGAGGCAGTTCAGAAGCTGCTCAATGAGAGAGACGGTCTGATGCTCGGTATCTGCAACGGCTTCCAGGCACTGATCAAGCTGGGACTTGTGCCTTACGGTGAGATCCGTCAGCAGAAGGCAGATTCTCCGACCCTGACCTACAATACCATCGGACGCCACATTTCCAAGATGGTCTACACCAAGGTGGTTTCCAACAAGTCTCCCTGGCTGAGACAGGCAGAGCTTGGCGGTGTATACTGCACGCCGGCTTCCCACGGAGAGGGACGCTTTGTTGCCAACGACGAGTGGCTTGCAAAGCTCTTCGAGAACGGCCAGGTAGCCACTCAGTATGTCAATGAGTTCGGCGAGCCTACCATGGATGAGGCATGGAATCCCAACGGTTCCTACCAGGCTATCGAGGGTATTACCAGCCCCGACGGAAGGATTTACGGCAAGATGGCTCACATCGAGCGCCGGGATGATTCCGTTGCCATCAACATTTACGGAGAACAGGATCTGAAGGTCTTTGAATCCGGTGTGGAATATTTCAAATAGAAAAAGTCAGATAAAAATCGGCCGGAGGGATCGCCTCCGGCCGGTTTTGTAAATGGGAGAGTTCAGATGTTTTTTGTGAGGCCGTCCCGCTCAGCGCTCTTGAATGGTGCGGATGATCTGACGCAGGGCAGTACGGGACTCGGGAAGCAGGTCAAGCATCCAGTCGTGGACCATGCAGGGATAGGTGTACATGTGATAGGGGGCGCGTGCCTCCTTCAGGCGTTCCTTCAACAGAAGAGCATCTGCATACAGGATGTCATTGTCACCGGTCCATATGATCACTTCCGGAAGAACTTCCATGGAACCGAAGACCGGACTGATGAGCGGATCTTCCAGGGAACGGCTGCCGGCATAGAGAAGAGCTGCTTCCCGGATGCTGTCTGTCTCCAGCACCGGATCTCTGGGAGTCAGGACATTTTTGATGGAATTGCTGCCGCTGGCATCCAGGAAGGGGGAGAGCAGCAGAAGCTTTTTGGGCTTCGCAAGCCCTTTCCTTTCGGCCTGCTGGGCAAGGACCATGCAGAGATTTGCTCCGGCGGAATCCCCCATGAGAATGATGCCGTGTGGGCATCGGGACAGCAGGGTTTTATAGGTCTCCAGACAGAAGGCAAGGATCTGTCTGTGAGTGTTTTCGGGAATCAGGGGATAATCCGCCACAGCCATGGGATATCCCGAACCGGAAAGCACAGAGCTTATAAAACGCCAGTGCTTTTTCTGGAGGCCGGTGAGAAAGGCACCTCCGTGAAGATACAGAACGCAGGGCAGCTCTCCGGCTTTTTCAAAATTCATATAATAGACAGGGCGGCCGAAGCAGGCGTCTGCCTGGATCCGGTGCTTTCTTTTCATGATCTCCGGCGGTGTCATCTGGTGAAGGGAACCGTGGCTCAGGGAAGAAAGCTGTTTTTTTAAATCATTGCGGGCGTTGGTCCGCTTTTTATATTGATACGAAATGGTACTGATAATGCTGGGCATAGAAACTCCTTTCCTGCCATATGAGATTCTTTATTTATAAGCATCATAACACATATTTTTCCGCCTGTCCTCATATTTTTTGATAGCAGCGTCGGTTAACAGAGCGTATCGGCACCTGTTCACCGATACTGCGGGTCCATTTGGAAATTGGGAGGAAAACAGGTGTCGGAGAAGAAAAGAAAGACGTCCGGATACAGACGGGGAATGAATGTGCTGGAGGAAGAGAAAAAGCCCAGGCTGGCGGGACGGTTCCTGGAACAGCTGAACAGTCCTCTGATCTATATTCTGATGGTGGCTGCGGCTGTTTCCGCTCTCCTTAGAGAGTACGGGGACATGATGATCATTTTGACAGTCATCTGCCTCAATTCCTTTATCGGGGTGCTGCAGGAGGGGAAGGCAGAACGGGCACTGGAAGCGCTTAAAAAATTGTCCAGTCCCAGAGCACTTTTAAAGGAGCAGGGACGGATCATGGAGGTTCCGGCGGCAAGCCTGATTCCCGGAGATATTGTTTGTCTTGAGGCAGGAAGGCAGGTCCCGGCAGACCTGCTTTTAAAATCAGCGGTAAATCTGAAGATCGAGGAATCAGCCCTGACCGGGGAATCGGTTCCGGTGGAGAAGGATACGGGGAAGCATAACAGAGCCTACATGTCCACAAACGTCACCTACGGACGGGGAGAAGGAATGGTGACGGCCATTGGCATGGACACGGAGATCGGGAAGATCGCCGGCATGCTGAAAAACACCAGGCAGGAGAAAACGCCTCTTCAGAAGCGGCTGGCAGATCTGGGGAAAATTTTGAGTGTCGTGTCCGTGATCCTCTGCGTGGTCCTGTTCCTGATCGCAGTGCTGCAGAGGAGGAATGTCCCGGAAATGCTGATCACGGCCATTTCCCTGGCGGTGGCAGCGGTGCCGGAAGGACTTCCGGCCATTGTTACTATGGTGCTGGCCCTCAGCGTTTCACGGATGGTCCGGGTCAACACCATTGTCAAACGGCTTCCCAGCGTGGAAACGCTGGGCTGTGTCAGTGTGGTATGCTCCGATAAGACCGGTACACTGACGCAGAACAGGATGACAGTGGTTAAGTGCTTCACGGAAGGCAGAATCTGCAGGCCGGAGGTTCTGGATCCAAAGAAGAACAGCCATTTTATGAGAGGCTTTGTCCTCTGCAATGACGGGGAGCTTACCAGAGGCGGAAAAGCAAAGGAGGCGGTCCGCCTCGGGGACCCGACGGAGCTGGCCCTTCTTGACATGGCTGCAGCCCACGGGATATATCGCCATGAGCTGGAACGGAGCATGCCGAGAAGAGGGGAGATTCCCTTTGAATCGTCCAGGAAAATGATGACGACCTTTCATTCCTGCCAGGGAAGCCAGATCTCCTACACAAAGGGGTCTCCCGATGAGGTGCTGGAGCGGTGCCGGTTTCTTCTGAAAGAGGGAAGGCAGATGCCTTTGGAGCAGCGGGAGAAGAAGAAGATCCGCCGTGTTCTGGAATTGTTTTCCGGGGAGGCGCTTCGGGTCCTGGCTGTGGCCATGTATCCCGATGCGGACCGGACCAGGGAACAGGAGCTGACCTTTGTGGGACTGGCGGGAATGGCGGATCCGGTCCGCCCGGAGGCAAGGGCGGCAGTGGAGGAATTCCGGGAAGCCGGGGTGAAAACCGTCATGGTTACCGGCGACCGGGAGGATACCGCCTTTGCTATTGCAAGGGAGCTTGGCATTGCAAAAAAGGCGGAGGAGTGTATGACCGGAGAGGAGCTTTCCGGGCTGTCGGAGGAAGTTTTGAAAAAACGTCTTCCCCAGATCCGCGTATTTGCTCATGTGGCACCGGAGCACAAGGTGAGGATCGTGTCGGCATACCGGAAGGCAGGGGAGATCGTTGCCATGACAGGGGACGGAGTCAACGATGCTCCTTCTCTGAAGGCGGCTGACGTGGGGGTCGCCATGGGGTTAAACGGGACGGATGTGGCAAAAAATGCGTCGGATCTGGTGCTGACCGACGATAATTTTGCGACCATAGCAAAGGCCATTGCACTGGGAAGGGGAATCTACGAGAATATAAAAAAATCTGTGCTCTTTCTCCTGTCCTCCAATTTCGGAGAGATCATTACCATGCTGGCGGCCATTGCTCTGGGGATTCCCTCTCCTTTGAAGCCCAGCCATATCCTGTGGATCAATCTGATCACCGATTCCCTGCCGGCACTGGCTCTGGGGGTGGACCCGTCCGGAAACAGGAATTATATGAAACGGCCGCCCAGATCCAGGGAGGAAAGTCTCTTTGCCCACGGCGGCCTTGGCTGCACGGTACTGTACGGTCTGTTGATCGCGTTTATCAGCACAACGGCCTTCCTTCAGCTTCCCATCGGGCAGCTTCTCAGGGAGGGAAGTCCGGTCACGTTGCGTAATCTGGAAGGGCTGATGGCAGACCGTGTTTTACTTGGCCGTTGTCAGACCTACGCCTTTACGGTTCTGGGAATTTCCCAGCTGTTCCATGCCGTCGGCATGCGGGATGTGGAGACTTCTGTTTTCCGGATGAAGCATTTCAACAACAGGCTGATGCTGCTGGCCTTTTTTGTGGGATTTTCCCTTCAGCTTCTGGTGACGGAGATTCCGTATTTTATCGGCATTTTCGGAACCTGTCACCTGGAGCTTTCTGAATGGCTGATGCTCACTGTTCTCTCGGCCATGCCTCTGTTTGCCCACGAGCTTCTGGTCCTCTTTGAAAGGTGACGAAACCGGACAGTTCGTTTTTATGCTTCTCAATTTATGCTTGAAATGAATAAGTGAAAAGGGTATGATTAATTGTGTGCGAAAGAAATTACAGTACAAATGGAGGCAGGATATGGAGATACGGTATGCGGCTCTGATCGGTCTGGGGGCCATGGGCTCCTTCTTTGCACCGAGGATGGAGGCAAAACTCGGCCGGGATCATTTTCGGGTGGTGGCGTCGGGGGCAAGAAAGGAACGTCTGGAGACGAAGGGTGTCACCATCAACGGCGTGAATTATAAGTTTTCTGTCCGGACACCGGAGGAGGAAGGGCCAAAGGCAGATCTGATCATTATGGCCATGAAGGATATGGGACTTTTGCAGGCGATCGAGGATATCCGGAACTTGGTCGGAGAGCATACACAGATCCTCTGTGTGATGAACGGTATCGAAAGTGAGGAGAAGGTGGCCGCCGCCTATGGCTGGGATCATGTGCTCTATTCCTATATGCGGATGTCCATTGTGATGAAGGATGGGGTGGCCGATTTTGACCCCAACTGGGGAACCGTGCACTTCGGCGAGGCGAAAAACGAGACGCTGACCGCAAGGACACAGATGGTGCGGGACTTTTTTGAGGCCTGCGGTATTCCTTACGTGATCGATGAGGATATGAAGCGGGGGATCTGGTTCAAGTTCATGTGCAACGTGGGAGAAAATATGACCTGCGCTCTTCTGGGAATCCCTTTCGGAGCCTTCCGCACCAGCGATTCTGCCAACGAGCTGCGCCGGGCAGCTATGCGGGAGGTCATGGCCATTGCCAATCGGCTGGGGGTTGACCTGAGTGAACAGGATATCGAGGCTCAGGAAAAGACTGTGAAGAACATTCCTTATGGGAATAAGCCTTCGACCCTCCAGGATCTGGAAGCGAAAAAGAAGACCGAGGTGGAGCTTTTTGCCGGCACCGTAGTGCGGCTGGGAAAGAAGCTGGGGATTCCGACACCTCTTTGTTACGTGTTTTATCATGGCATCCGCGTGTACGAGGAAAAAAATACCGGGGAATTTGATCCCCGATGAAAACAGGAGGAGAAAAATGGCTTGTCTGACAGTCAGTAAAGAAGATGAGAGACGAGTGAAGGCGCTGGGGTTTCTGAGCAATAAGGGTACCGATGATTTTTCAGGCCGTGTGATCACGGTCAATGGAAAAATTACTGCGGCTCAGACGAAATGCATCGCCGAGGCGGCGGAAAAATTCGGCAATGGTAATGTGACCTTTACTACCCGTATGACCGTGGAGGTCCAGGGAATCCCCTATGAAAAAATCGAAGAGTTTCGTGCTTATATAGCACGGGAGGGACTGGTGACCGGCGGTACGGGAGCAAAGGTTCGCCCTGTCGTATCCTGCAAGGGAACCACCTGCCAGTACGGACTCATCGATACCTTCGCCCTTTCGGAGGAGATCCATCACCGGTTCTTTGAGGGCTATGGCGATGTGAAGCTTCCTCACAAATTCAAGATCGCTGTGGGCGGATGCCCCAACAACTGTGTAAAGCCAAATCTGAATGACGTGGGAATCATCGGTCAGTGCGTCCCTGCGTTTGATGAAGAGAAGTGCAAGGGCTGTAAAAAGTGTGCTGTGGCAGCAGTATGTCCGGTAAAGGCCTGTGAAGTGGTGGACGGAAAGCTGAAGATCGATGAGGAAGCCTGTATCCATTGCGGACGGTGCAGGGACAAGTGCTATTTTGGCGCAACGACGGAAGGCGTGCGTGGTTATAAGATTTATATCGGCGGCAGATGGGGAAAGAAGATTTCTCACGGCAGGGCGCTGGGCAAGGTGTTCACCAGCAAAGAGGAAGCTCTGGATGTGATGGAAAAAGCGATGCTTCTTTTCCGTGATAAGGGAAATCCAGGCGAGCGTTTTGCAGAGACCATCGACCGGCTCGGCTTTGAAAATGTGGAGAAAGAGCTGATCGGATAACAGAAAACCCCTGATTCTGTCAGATCCTTCGGTGATCCGGACAATATCAGGGGCTTTTCCATCCTGGAGACAACAGGGCTCGAACCTGCGACCTTCTACACGTCAAGCAGACGCTCTCCCAGCTGAGCTATGTCTCCGTTACTAAGAGTATAGCGGAAAACAGACAAAAAAGCAAGCACTAAAAAGGTTGTGTTTTCCAATAAAAAACAGTATACTGGATGAAACAAAGGGAATCAACAAAGGACGGAAAATAAGAAGCTTCATGTGGAAGGTGAGAAGGCATGACCAGAAAAGAAATTGTTGTGTTGATGGATCAGCTGAAAACAGTGTTTGATGTGGTGCGTCTGGTCGACGCGGATGTGACAGCACAGATAACCTTTGATGAGGAGGGAAATCCGGTATCGGCTCCCTATCAATGCTATGCTTATTGGAACAGGGAAAGGCGCTGCGCCAACTGTATCTCTGCGAAAGCCCTTTTGAAAAAAGGCAAGGTGATGAAATTTGAATTCATCGGCCAGGAGGTCTATTATGTCATCGGCATGTATATGGAGGTGGACGGCACACCGTATGTGCTGGAACTGCTGTCGAAGATCATGGATGACACCATACTGGGGAAGATGGATAAACAGGAGCTGACAGAGACCCTTGCCAATTTCAACGAACGGCTTTATATGGACTCGCTGACACGGGCCTATAACCGAAGATACTATGAGGAGCAGCTGCGCGGTCTGGATTACGATGCCATTGCCATGCTGGACATGGATGATTTCAAGAAGATCAATGATACTTACGGACATCAGACAGGAGACGCGGTGCTTCGCATGGTGGTGGATACCATCCTTTCCTGCGTACGGGGGACCGATGCGGTGGTGCGTTACGGCGGAGATGAGTTTGTGGTGGTGTTCTGGAATATTCCGAAGGAAGTGTTTGCTATGAGACTGGAGGTGATCCGGTCTGCGGTGGAACGGCTTCGCCTGCCGGATCATCCCGATGCCCGGCTTTCCGTCAGCATCGGCGGGGTATACTGTATGGATGAGGGCAGCGAAGACGCTCTGTTGGAAGCGGACCGGCTACTGTATGTCGCAAAGCATGAAAAGAACAGTGTTCAGATAAAATGACAGTCTTGTAAATAACTCTTGTTCCCGGCGGTTTGGGATACTTCGGTGTCCCATTACCGCCGGGATTGTCTATATACTCAAATCCAGCGGGATTTCACAGGCTCCGTTGGCGGTATTTTCCCAATGTTCTCTTTCCTATTTTTTTCTTTCCCGGCCCTTGTACAGAAGGGGGCCAGATGGTAAAATGAAAACAAGGAGGATGTGCCGATGAACGAAATTTTATATCGATTGATGGACTGGCCGGAGATTGAGGCTGTCGTGTATTCTGAATGTCAGGAGCCGGCGGCGATACTCGGCCCGCATATGACAGATGATGGGGTTCTGATCCAGACGTTTCTGCCCACAGCTGAGGCGGTTACGGTGGTCTTGAATGGAACAGGAAAAACATATGATATGGAACAGGTGGACGAGGAGGGCTTTTTCGCTGCGCTGGTTCCGGGGAAAAAGCTGCCGGACTATGTACTGGATGTGACCTGGGACAACGGCGTGAAGCAGAGGCTGGAGGATCCTTACCGGTTCCCGTCGACCTTTACGGAATCGGATTTTAAACGGTTTGCAGCCGGGATCCATTATGAGATTTATGAAAAGCTGGGAGCGCATCCCACCGTTCTGAACGGAGTGCCCGGAGTGGTCTTTGCCGTATGGGCGCCCAATGCCATTCGGGTCAGCGTAGTCGGCGATTTCAATCTCTGGGACGGCAGGCGTCATCAGATGCAGAGGCTGGGAGATTCCGGGATCTACGAGCTTTTTATTCCGGAGCTTTCCTGCGGAGAATTATATAAGTATGAAGTGAAATTCAAAGGGGGAAATACCTGCCTGAAGGCAGACCCCTATGGAAGCTATGCAGAGCTCCGTCCGGCGACGGCCTCGGTCGTGTTCGACCTGGGGCAGTATGTCTGGAACGATGAAGCCTGGATGGCAGAAAAACAAAAGCAGCTTGCAGACGGCGCTCTGACCGGAGGACCCATGAATATTTACGAGGTCCATCTCGGCTCCTGGAAGCGTCCGGAAGCGGAGCAGGAAGAGGCCGCTGCTGAGAACAAAGAGGACGCAGCCGGGACAGAAGGGGAAGCAAACGAGGAAAGCAAAGAAGGCGGACAGAAGGAGCTTAAGAATCCTTTCTGCAGCTACCGGGAGATTGCGCCTCAGCTGGCGGCTTACGCAAAAGAGATGGGATATACCCATGTGGAGCTGATGCCTGTGATGGAGCATCCGCTGGATGAATCCTGGGGCTATCAGGTGACCGGTTATTATGCTCCCACCAGCCGCTACGGCACACCGGATGATTTCCGCTTTTTCATGGATACCATGCATCAGGCAGGAATCGGCGTGATCCTTGACTGGGTGCCCGCCCACTTCCCGAGAGATACCTTCGGCCTGGCAAACTTTGACGGGACAGGCCTTTATGAGCACCGGGATCCCAGACAGGGAGCCCATCCCCACTGGGGGACTCTGATCTTCAATTACGGAAGACCGCAGGTGTCCAATTTCCTCATTGCCAATGCTCTTTACTGGGCGAAGGAATTCCATGCCGACGGTATCCGCATGGATGCAGTGGCTTCCATGCTCTATCTGGATTACGGAAAGAACGACGGGGAATGGATCCCCAACATGTACGGCGGCAATGAGAATCTGGAAGCGCTGGAGATGCTTCGCCATCTGAATTCTATTTTCAAGAAGAAGGCGGTTCCCACTGTGCTCATCGCAGAGGAGTCCACCGCATGGCCCAGAATCACCGGAAACGTGGAGGACGGTGCCGTCGGCTTCGATTACAAATGGAATATGGGATGGATGAATGACTTCCTGGGCTATATGCAGTGCGACCCGCTGTATCGGACCTATCATTATGGGGAAATGACCTTCAGCATGATCTATGCCTACAGCGAACGGTTTATCCTGGTGCTGTCCCACGACGAGGTCGTTCACGGCAAGGGCTCCATGGTAGGCAAGATGCCGGGAGAAACCTTTGAGCTTAAATTTGCCAATGTCCGGGCTGCCTACGGCTTTATGATGCTCCATCCGGGCAGAAAGCTTCTGTTCATGGGGCAGGAATTCGGCCAGATGGATGAGTGGAACGAAAAGGAAGGACTGCAGTGGTATCTGCTGGAGTATAAGATCCATAAGGAGCTTCAGAATTATGTGAAGGATCTCAACCGGCTTTATCTGGAAAGTCCTGCACTCTGGGCGCTGGATGATGAGCCGGAGGGCTTTGAGTGGATCGATTGTACCAATGCAAAAGAAAACATTGCTGTATTTTTGAGAAAGGGAGAGAAGCCGGAGGATACCCTTCTTGTGGTCTGCAACTTTGTTCCGGTGGCCCATGAGGAATATCAGGTGGGCGTTCCCTTCCCGGGCAAGTATAAAGAGATCTTAAACAGTGACGCGGAAGCTTACGGCGGCACGGGCTTCGTGAATCCCAGGGTGAAGCAGTCCAGGGCGGCAGAGTGCGATGAGCGGGAGAATTCGATCATCATGCGGGTGGCGCCCCTCGGCATCCAGGTGTTCAAATACATTCCGGTTCTGGAAAAGGTAAAGGGAAATGCAGCCGCAAAGAAAAAACCCCGGGCAAAAAAATCCAGGGGAAAGACGGCCGGAGTGGAAAAAGTCAGAAAAGCAATGATGGAGGAATCGTAACCTATGTTGATGTTGCATGAGGAGGAGACTGTTGCCGATGTGGCGGAGGCGGTGAAGCAGATACAGAGCACCTACCAGAGCCAGTTTCAGGAGTTCCTGGACGGCCTTCCGGTGAAAGCGCTGGTCTTTGGCATCAAGGCTTTAACTGCACTTTTGCTGTTTTTGATCGGCAGAAAGCTGATCCGGATACTCACCAGACTGACCGAGCGGTCCATGGAACGGGCCGGGGCGGAGATCACCGTGAGAAAGTTCGTCAAATACCTGGTGCGGGCTGTCGGTTATGTTTTCCTGGCTATTGTGATCCTGGGCATTGCAGGGGTGCAGCCTACGGCGTTTGCCACAGTGGCAAGCTCGGTTACGGTGGCGCTTGGCCTTGCTCTGCAGGGAAGTCTGGCGAATTTCGCCGGAGGTCTTCTGATCCTTATGATGAAGCCCTTTAAGGTGGGAGATTATATCATTGAGGACAGCCACAAAAATGAAGGTACGGTCAAGAGTATCGGACTCGTTTATACAGAGATCGTGACTCTGGACAACCGCATGGTGGTGATCCCCAACGGAACGCTGGCCAACAGCAGCATGACAAATGTGACCGCTCAGGAGCAGCGGTTTCTGGAACTGAAGGTGGGGATCTCTTACGAAGCAGATCTGAAAAAGGCCAAGGAGATCCTGAAAACGCTCATGGAGGAGGAGCCCCTTGTGCTTCACGAGAAGGAGCATTTTGTGTTTGTCTCCAGCCTGGATGACAGCGCGGTGACCCTGGGCTGCCGTCTTTGGGTGAAAACTCCGGATTACTGGAAATGTAAATGGAATCTGACGGAGCAGATCAAGCTGGCCTTTGACGAGGCGGGGGTGGAGATCCCCTACGGCCAGCTGGATGTGCATATCCGTCAGGAATAACAGGGAGGGAGCACCTTCTTTGCGGATAATGGAAATCTGTGGAGAGGGGGCTCCTTTCTGCGTGCAAAATCTGCTTGCAAACACCGGCAGGAGTGTGCTAATATAGGGAAATGTGAAAATGCAGTGAATGTTCTGCAAATGAATGACAGAGAAGAAGAGAAAGCAGGAAAAAGCATGAAGACAACCAGAGAAGATGTAAGAAACATTGCAATCATTGCCCATGTCGATCATGGCAAGACTACGCTGGTGGACGAGCTTTTAAAACAGAGCGGCGTATTCCGGGCAAATCAGGAGGTTGTGGAGCGTGTCATGGACTCCAACGACATTGAGCGGGAGAGAGGCATCACGATCCTGTCCAAGAATACGGCGGTCACCTATAAAGGAACGAAGATCAACATCATTGACACCCCCGGCCATGCCGATTTCGGCGGCGAGGTGGAGCGTGTCCTCAAGATGGTCAACGGTGTGATCCTGGTGGTGGATGCCTTTGAGGGAGCCATGCCCCAGACAAAGTTTGTACTGCAGAAAGCTCTGGAGCTGGATCTTTCTGTGATCGTCTGCATTAATAAGATCGACAGACCGGAGGCCAGACCGGATGAGGTCATCGACGAGGTACTGGAGCTTCTTCTGGAGCTGGATGCCTCCGATGAGCAGCTTGACTGCCCGTTTATTTTTGCGTCGGCCAAGGGCGGCTATGCGGTGAAAAATCTGGATGATGAAAAGAAGGATATGAAGCCGCTGTTTGATACGATACTGGAACACATTCCGGCGCCTGAGGGAGATCCGGATGCAGATACCCAGATTCTCATCAGCACCATTGATTATAATGAATATGTGGGCCGGATCGGTGTGGGAAAGGTGGACAACGGCTCCATCCGGGTCAACCAGGAGGTTGTCCTTGTGAACCACCATGATCCGGACAAGTTCAAGAAGGTGAAGGTCAGCCGTCTTTATGAATTCGACGGCCTTGAAAAGGTGGAAGTGGCTGAGGCCGGCATCGGCTCCATCGTGGCAATTTCCGGTATTGCCGATCTGCACATCGGCGACACGCTGTGTTCTCCGGAGAACCCGCAGCCCATTCCTTTCCAGAAGATTTCCGAGCCCACCATTGCCATGCATTTTATGGTAAATGACAGTCCCCTTGCAGGAACTGAGGGCAAATATGTGACCTCCCGCCACATCCGTGACAGGCTGTTTAAGGAGCTGAACACCGATGTCAGCCTCCGGGTGGAGGAGACAGAGGATGCCGACCGGTTCAAGGTTTCCGGCAGAGGCGAGCTGCATCTCTCCGTTTTGATCGAGAATATGCGCCGGGAAGGCTATGAATTTGCGGTAAGCAAGGCAGAGGTTATTTACAAGCAGGATGAGAAGGGCAGAAAGCTGGAGCCCATGGAGCTGGTATATATTGACGTTCCCGATGAATTTTCCGGTACGGTCATTCAGAAGCTTTCTCTCCGAAAGGGCGAGCTCCAGGGAATGTCCCCTTCCGGAACCGGCTATACCCGTATGGAATTTTCCATTCCGTCCAGAGGACTGATCGGTTACCGGGGTGATTTCCTGACGGATACCAAGGGCAACGGAGTTATGAATCAGCTGTTTGACGGCTATGCGCCCTATAAGGGGGATATTCAGTACCGCCGCCAGGGCTCTCTCATTGCCTTTGAGGACGGAGAAAGCGTCACTTACGGTCTGTTCAATGCACAGGAGAGAGGAAATCTCTTTATCGGACCCGGCGAAAAGGTTTACGCCGGTATGGTGGTCGGCTCCAGTCCCAAGACGGAGGATATCGAGGTCAATGTCTGCAAGACAAAGCATCTGACCAATACCCGTTCCTCCGGTTCCGATGATGCGCTGAAGCTGGTGCCTCCTGTGATCATGAGCCTGGAGCAGGCTCTGGACTTTATCGATGCCGATGAGCTTCTGGAGGTGACTCCGGAGCACCTGCGTCTGAGAAAGAAGATTCTGGATTCCAGAATGAGAAAGCGTGCATCCATTAATAAATAATTGAGCATGTTTGTGTGGGAGGTATAAAAATGAAGGTACTTTTGATCAACGGAAGTCCTCATGAGCAGGGCACAACTTATACGGCATTAAAGAAAGCAGCCGATACGCTGGAAGGCCTCGGTATTGAGGCCGAGATCTTCCATGTGGGAAAACTGGAAACCACCTGCATCGACTGCCGTGTCTGCAAGAAGAAGGGGAATAACCGCTGTGTCTTTGATGATGCAGTGAACCGGGCACTGGAAAAGGCGGAGACTGCTGACGGCTTTATCTTCGGCACGCCGGTCCATTATGCTTCAGCCTCCGGCCTGATGACCGCCTTTATGGACAGAGCCTTCTACGCAGGAAGCGAGCTGTTCCGTTATAAACCGGCAGCGGCTGTGGCATGTGCAAGAAGAGCAGGAACTACGGTTACCGTGGATCAGCTGAATAAGTACATGACGATCACCTGTATGCCCATCGTGGCGTCCCAGTATTGGAACATGGTTCACGGAAACGGAGCCGAGGATGCGGTGAAGGATGAGGAGGGAATGCAGATCATGGAGACCCTCGCAAAGAATATGGCATGGCTGCTTCGCTGTATTGAGGCAGGAAAACAGGTGGGCATCAATCCTCCGCCTATGGAGCCTCAGAAGCGGACAAATTTCATTCGTTGAGTAATAATAAGAAGGCCACGGTATTTTGCATCAGAGTAGGGCTTGTAAGCTTCTCTGAGCCAGATACCGTGGCCGGTTTTTGTGAAAGAATTATTTGTTTTCGTTCTTTGCAATCTCTTCCATTTTCATGGCGCGAACCATGGTGGAGAGGCCGTACAGGTTGATAAAGCCTTCTGCATCGTGGTGATCGTAGAGATCTCCGGTGGTGAAGGAAGCAATGCTCTCATTGTACATGGAGTAGGGAGAGGTGGTTCCCTGCTTGATGATGTTGCCCTTGTAGAGCTTCATCCTGCACTCGCCGGTCACATAGGTCTGAGTGGATTCCACAAAAGCCTGGCAGGCTTCCCGAAGAGGGGAGAACCATTTTGCAGAATAAACCAGATCTGCAAATTTATTGCCCACATCCTTCTTCATGGCCAGAGTTTCCTTGTCGAGGATCAGCTCCTCCAGCTGATCATGAGCTGCCATCAGGATGGTTCCTCCGGGAGTCTCATAGACACCGCGGGATTTCATGCCCACCATACGGTTCTCCACGATATCGACGATGCCGATGCCGTGCTTGCCGCCCAGGGCATTCAATTCGGTGATGATCTCGGACAGCTTCATTTCCTTGCCGTTCAGTGCAACGGGAGTACCTGCCTGGAAGGTGATGGAAACGGTTTCGCCCTCATCGGGAGCTTTCTCCGGAGTCTGGCCGAGAACCAGCATATGATCGTAGTTGGGAGCGCAGGCGGGATCTTCAAGCTCCAGGCCCTCGTGGCTGATATGCCACAGGTTGCGGTCGCGGCTGTAGCTGTTGTCAGCCTTGAAGGGGAGCTTGATGCCGTGCTCTTCACAGTAACGCAGCTCATCCTCACGGGATTTCATATCCCAGATTCGCCAGGGAGCAATGATCTTCAGATGGGGAGCAAGTGCCTTGATGCCCAGCTCGAAACGAACCTGATCGTTGCCCTTTCCGGTAGCACCGTGGCAGATGGCAACAGCGCCTTCCTTCTTGGCAATGTCCACCAGGATCTTGGCGATCAGAGGACGTGCCATGGCAGTGCCCAGCATGTATTTGTGCTCGTATACAGCGCCTGCCTTGATGCAGGGAAGAATGTAGTCATCACAGAATTCATCCACCACATGCTCGATATAAAGCTTGGAAGCGCCGGTGGAAAGAGCACGCTCCTCCAGACCGTCCAGCTCATTGCCCTGCCCTACGTCGATGCATACGCAGATCACTTCATAATCATAGTTTTCCTTCAGCCAGGGAATCAGCACCGATGTATCCAGACCGCCGGAATATGCAAGAATAACTTTTTCTTTCATGATAATATCCTCCTCGTAACGCTTATATGTTTTCTTTTCAGTTATACACGCTCTCGCTGTGTCGCAGGAATAAATATACAACAGATTGTAAAAAAATGCAACCCCAAATTTAAAAAATAAAAAAGTTGTTGCATATTATACAATGATAATGTATAATTATAAATTGTTACCGGCGGAATGAGGAATAGCCGGAACCAGAGAAATTTACGCGGAGGACCGCATAAAAATAACAGAAAGGAATACAGAAATGATTAAAGCAGGAATTATCGGCTCGACCGGATATGCCGGTGCAGAGCTGGCGAGACTCCTTCTGGGACACCCGGAGGCAGAAATCGTATGGTATGGCTCCAGAAGCTATGTGGGACAGGAGTATTCGTCCATATACAGAAACATGTTTCGGATGGTGGATGCCCAGTGCCTCGATGATAATATGGAAGAGCTGGCAAAGGAGGCCGACGTGATCTTTACGGCGACTCCCCAGGGCTTATGTGCTTCCCTTGTCAATGACGGGATCCTGTCTGAGACAAAGATCGTGGATCTGAGCGCGGATTTTCGGATCAAGGATGTGGCGGTATATGAAAAGTGGTACGGTCTGGAGCATAAAAGTCCCCAGTACATTCCGGAAGCGGTTTACGGGCTCTGTGAGATCAACCGGGAGGACGTGAAGAAAGCAAGACTGGTGGCCAATCCCGGCTGCTACACCACCTGCTCGATCCTGACTCTTTACCCGCTGGTAAAAGAGGGACTGGTGGATGTTTCTTCTATTATAATTGATGCAAAGTCCGGAACCTCCGGCGCAGGAAGAGGAGCTAAGGTTCCGAACCTGTTCTGTGAGGTCAATGAAAGCATGAAGGCTTACGGCGTGGCAAGCCACAGACATACGCCGGAGATCGAAGAGCAGCTTGGCTATGCCTGCGGACAGCCAGTGCTTTTGAACTTTACTCCGCACCTGGTTCCCATGAACCGCGGAATTCTGGCAACCACCTATGCAAATCTGAAAACGCATGTGACCTGGGAAGAGGTTAAGGCAGCTTATGATAAGTATTATGAGAATGAGTTCTTTGTGAGAGTGCTGCCGGAGGGTGTTTATCCGGAGACCAGATGGGTTGAGGGCAGCAACTTTGTGGATATCGGCTTCAAGATCGATGAGCGGACAGGGCGGATCATTGCCATCGGTGCACTGGATAACCTGGTAAAGGGGGCAGCAGGACAGGCAGTACAGAACATGAACCTGCTGTTTGGATTAAAAGAGAATATGGGACTGACACAGGTTCCCATGTTCCCGTAACGCAGAATCAAAAGGAGGATCATACAGTATGAAGAAAATTGACGGCGGCGTGACAGCGCCGAAGGGATTTAAAGCGGCCGGTCTTTATGCCGGGATCAAAAAAGGCGGTAAGAAGGACATGGCCATGGTATACAGCGAGGTTCCCTGCAGGGCGGCCGGTGTGTTTACCACGAATGTGGTGAAGGCAGCTCCCGTAAAATGGGATCATGAGGTGGTATATGAAAGTGAGTTTGCACAGGCCGTTGTGGTCAACAGCGGTGTGGCAAACGCCTGCACGGGAATCGAGGGATACAACTGCTGTAAGGAGATGGCGGCAGAGGCCGGAAAGGTTCTCGGTGTGCCCGGCGATGCGGTTCTGGTGGCTTCCACCGGAGTTATCGGTGCGCAGCTTCCCATGGATATCATAGGGAGCGGAATCGGAAAGCTGGCTCCGCTCCTCGGAAGCAGCAGAGAGGATGCCCATCTGGCGGCAGAGGCCATTATGACCACGGATACGAAGCCAAAGGAAGTGGCTTTTGAGACGGTGCTGGGCGGAAAAACGGTGACTGTGGCCGGCATGTGCAAGGGCTCCGGCATGATCCATCCCAATATGGCAACCATGCTCTGCTTCGTCATGACAGACGCAGCCATTTCCCATGACATGCTCCAGAAGGCACTGAGCGATGATGTGGAGGATACCTTCAACATGATTTCCGTGGACGGAGATACTTCTACCAATGACAGTGTGCTCTTAATGGCAAACGGCCTGGCCGGAAATAAAGAGATCACCGAAGCAGACGAGGATTACAGGGAGTTCTGTGCGGTACTCCATGAGGTTATGACGGAGCTTTCCAAGAAGATCGCCGGAGACGGTGAGGGTGCGACCTGCCTCTTTGAGGTTAAGGTACTGGGTGCCGATACAAAGGAAAATGCAAAGATCCTTGCCAAGTCGGTGGTAACCTCCAGTCTGACGAAGGCAGCTATTTACGGTCATGATGCAAACTGGGGACGGATCCTCTGTGCACTGGGCTACTCCGGTGTGAAGTTTGACCCGGAGAAGGTAGATATCTGGTTCGAGAGCGCTGCCGGAAAGCTGAAGATCGTGGAGAACGGCGTTTCTACCGGATACAGTGAGGAGGAGGCCACAAAGATCCTTTCTGAGGAAGCGGTTACAGCCATTGCCGATATGAAGATGGGCAGTGCCGGAGCCACGGCATGGGGCTGCGATCTGACCTATGATTATGTAAAGATCAACGCGGATTATCGTTCCTGATAGACAAAACGAAGCCCTTTGTGTTATACTGTTGGACAGTATTTTGAAAGGGGTTTGTAAGTATGAACCGAGAAAAATTTTCTTCAAGACTGGGATTTATCCTGATCTCCGCAGGCTGTGCCATCGGCCTGGGAAATGTATGGAGATTTCCCTACATCACCGGAAAATATGGCGGAGCGGCCTTTGTTCTGTTCTATATTTTCTTCCTGCTGATCCTGGGAATGCCCATCATGGTGGCAGAGCTGGCGGTCGGCCGGGCAAGCCAGAAAAGTCTGGCGAGGTCCTTTGACACACTGGAGCCGAAGGGCTCCAAATGGCATGTATATAAGTGGTTCGGAATCGCAGGAAACTATCTGCTGATGATGTTCTACACCACCATCGCCGGCTGGATGCTGTATTATATGGTAAAAATGGCAGCAGGAAAGTTCAACGGTCTTAATGCAGAAGAGATTGGAACGGCTTTCGGTGCCATGACCCAGAATCCCGGCGTGATGACCCTGTTTATGGTGATCGTGGTGGTACTGTGCTTCGGTGTCTGCGCCATGGGACTTCAGAAGGGCGTGGAGCGGATCACAAAGGTCATGATGATCTGCCTGCTGTTTATGATGCTGATTCTGGCAGTCAATTCGGTTGCCTTAAAGGGAGCCGGCGAGGGTCTGAAATTTTATCTGCTTCCTGATTTTTCCAAGGTACAGGAAAACGGGATCTGGAATGTGCTGTATGCGGCCATGGGTCAGTCATTCTTTACGCTGAGCCTGGGAATCGGAGCCCTTGCGATCTTTGGAAGCTATATTGGAAAAGAGCGCAGACTGACCGGTGAGGCAGTGAGCATCATGGCACTGGATACCTTTGTGGCACTGGTTGCCGGACTGATTATCTTCCCGGCCTGCTTTGCCTACGGTGTGGATCCGGGAGAAGGCCCCAGCTTGATCTTTGTGACCCTGCCTAATGTATTTAACGCCATGCCTTTGGGACAGCTCTGGGGCACACTCTTCTTTGTTTTCATGTTTTTTGCCGCAGCCTCCACGGTCATTGCGGTATTTGAAAATATTATTTCATTTGCGGTGGATCTGACGGGATGCACGAGAAAGAAGGCAGTTCTTGTAAATATGATCGCCATCATCGTGCTGTCCGTGCCCTGCGTGCTGGGCTTCAACCTCTGGAGCGGCTTTATGCCCCTGGGAGCCGGCAGCAACGTGCTGGATCTGGAGGATTTTATCGTAAGCAACAATCTTCTGCCTCTGGGCAGCCTGGTGTATCTGCTGTTCTGCGTGACCAGATACGGCTGGGGCTGGAAAAAGTTCCAGGCAGAAGCAAACGAAGGAATAGGAATCAAGTTCCCCGGCTGGCTGCGGGTGTACTGTAAGTATATCCTGCCGCTGATCGTACTCTTCATCTTTGTGTGGGGATATCTTGCAAAGTTTGTACTGTAAAGCACGGAGCCGCCGGCTTTACAGGAAAGAGAAAAGAAAACGCCGGGAACGACCGGAAAGGATAAAAAGAAATGGAAATGGATTCACTGATCATGCACAAGGCGGAGGTGCTTATCGAGGCACTTCCTTATATCCAGCGGTTTAACCGCAAGATCATCGTTGTCAAGTACGGCGGAAGCGCTATGGTGGATGAAAAACTGAAGATGAATGTCATCAAGGATGTGGTTCTGTTAAAGCTGGTCGGCTTTAAGCCCATCATCGTTCACGGCGGCGGCAAGGAGATTAGCTCCTGGGTCAAGAAGATCGGCATGGAGCCGAGATTTGTCAACGGACTCCGCGTAACAGATGAGCCGACCATGGAGCTGGCGGAGATGGTTTTAAACCGTGTAAATAAGAGCCTGGTGCAGCTGGTTCAGGAGCTTGGTGTGAAGGCGGTCGGAATCAGCGGCAAGGATGGCGGCCTGCTGAACGTGGAGAAGAAGCTTTCCGACGGACAGGATATCGGCTATGTGGGAAACATTAAAAAGGTGAATCCGGAGCTTTTATTTGATCTTCTGGAGAAGGATTTCCTTCCCATTGTGTGTCCCATCGGATATGATGATAATTTTGACAGCTATAATATCAATGCCGATGATGCGGCCTGTGCCATTGCCAAGGCGGTCAAGGCCGAGAAGCTGGCGTTCTTAACGGATGTGGAGGGCGTTTACCGGGACTTCAATGACAAGTCCAGCCTGATTTCGGAGCTGACATTGGAGGACGCGGAGAAGTTTATTGCCGAAGGCAATGCCGGCGGCGGTATGCTTCCCAAGCTGAAGAACTGCATTGATGCGCTGCAGGAGGGAGTTTCCAGAGTCCATATCCTGGACGGACGGATTCCACACTGCCTGCTTCTGGAAATCTTTACCAACAAGGGTATCGGAACAGCGATTTTAAAGAGCGGAGAGGAGCGTTATTATCATGAAGTCTAAGGAATATATAGACCGTGGCGAACAGGTACTTTTACATACCTACAACCGGACACCGATCGTGTTTGATCATGGCGAGGGTGTTTACCTCTATGATGTGGAGGGAAAGAAATATCTGGATTTTGCGGCAGGAATCGCCGTATTCGGCCTGGGCTATCATAACGAGAAGTTTGACAATGCCGTGAAGGCACAGGTGGACAAGCTGGTCCACACATCCAACCTGTATTATAACGTTCCTGCCATTGAGGCAGCAGAAAAGCTGGTGAAGGCAACCGGACTGAACCGGGTATTCTTTACCAACAGCGGTACCGAGGCCATTGAGGGCGCTATCAAGACCGCCAGAAAATATGCCATTAAAAAAGACGGGAAAACGGATCATGAGATCATTGCCATGAACCATTCATTCCACGGACGGAGCATGGGCGCCCTTTCCGTGACGGGAAATCCCCATTATCAGGAGGATTTCCGTCCACTGATCGGCGGAATCAAGTTTGCTGATTACAACGATCTGGACAGTGTGAAGGCACTGATCAATGAGAAGACCTGCGCCATTATTCTGGAGCCGATCCAGGGCGAGGGCGGGATTTATCCGGCCGATCCGAAGTTCTTAAAGGGTGTACGGGCCCTTTGCGACGAGCATGACATGCTCCTGATCTTCGATGAAATCCAGTGCGGCATGGGCCGCAGCGGCAAGATGTTCGCCAGTGAATATGCAGGCGTAAAGCCTGATGTGATGACTGTGGCAAAGGCGCTCGGAAACGGACTTCCCATCGGAGCCTTTGTGACAAATGAGAAGGCCGCAGTTCTGGTTCCCGGCGATCATGGCAGCACCTACGGCGGAAATCCGCTGGTATGTGCGGCAGCCAGCAAGGTGTTTGATCTTTTTGAGGAGGAACATATTCTGGAAAATGTCAATGAGATGGGCACTTATCTCTGGGAACGTCTGGAAGAAGTAAAGGCAAACTATTCAATGGTGAAGGATCACCGCGGAAAGGGCCTGATCCAGGGCCTGGAGTTTACGGAAAATCCGGCCGCCATTGCCAAGGCAGTGATCAGCAGGGGCGTGATCCTGATCACCGCTGAAAACAATGTGATCCGGTTTGTCCCTCCGCTGGTGATCAAAAAAGAGCATGTGGATGAGATGATCAAGGCGCTGGAAGAAAGCCTGGATGAAGTGAAGTAAAATAGATAAAACATGAAAAAGGCTGCTGAGTTGTTGAGAGAGATCCTGACAGCTCAGCAGTTTTTGACGTTTTAGACAAATATGGGATAATCGGACTGGGAAAAACAGAAAAAATGATGAGTGAGAAAGAATCAGATTGCATAACAGGACAAAGACTATTATAATTTTAAGTATTAAGTGTGATGTGCAGTGGGAGGCTCTATGGCAATTGATAAAATCAGGCAGTTTTATAATGAAATGTTTCAGGCAGAGAAAAAGGTCGCTGATTATGTGCTGGAGAACCAGGGACAGGCAGTGAATATGAGCATTGCGGAGCTGGCGAAAGCCAGCGGGACCAGCGATGCTACGATCATCCGAATGTGTCGTCATATCGGCTACAGCGGATTTTACCAGATGAAGATCAGCCTGGCTTCGGATCTGGGAAAGGTTTCGGCCAGAGATGAGGTAAATGGAGAACGTGGGCCGCAGGATTCGGTGAGCTTTTTTAATATGCTGTCCAAGAATATTGCAGATGTATCGCGGAGCATCGATACGGAAAGCTTGCTGACTTGTGCAAGGCTGATTACGAAGGCCAATACGGTGTATATGTCGGCGTGGGGCAATACGGGAGAGATTGCAGCAGATTTTGCCCACCGTCTTGCGAGAAGCGGGATTAAAAGCTTTATGTCGGATATGCCAGAGTATGCAATGCGGAGCCTGGGACTTGGAGACAGTGCTGATGTACTTGTGGCGATCAGCCATTCGGGAAGCTCAATCCATGTGATCCAGGCTATGAAGCTGGCAAAAGAGCTAGGCATTCCGACGATCCTGATCACCAATACGCCGCAGTCGGAAGCTGAAAAGCTGGCAGATCATCTGCTTTGTACCTCCGTAAAGGAACAGCCATTTCATGACTTCGGTGGTGACTCCCATCTGCTGGAGCTGGCCGTAGTAGATGCGCTTCTGTATTTTGCCGGACGGAAAGGCGGAAAGTCTGGAAAGGGAGACAAAACAGAGATGTTGATGTCGGATTCAAAGCTGTAAAAAAGAAGGGCCGGAAGAAGACGGAAAGAAATTATAAATAACAAAGAGGTGGAGACCGTTTGTAGGGAATGAGTCAGATTCCCTGCAGACGGTCTTTTTGCTTCGTAGGAAAGTGAGTCCTATGAAACCAAAACACTCCGCGGGGATCTCGCTACAGCGGACAGCGGATAAATAAAATATGATACAAAGTATTACTTTATGCTCGGGGGGGGGGGTAAAAAGAAAAACTCCACTCATGGAGCTGGAAATAAAGTTTTGCTTCATAAATGCTTGACAAACTCCATGACAAAGTGTACAATGAAACCATCAAAAAAAGATAAAAAACATAAAAACTCACAAAAATGTAATAAAAACAAAATAATACGTGAAGTTGAAGAAGTGAGACTTCGCGAATGAAGAAAAACTTCGTGAAGTTTAGCTTCTTAAAAGGAGGAAAACTTGACACTGGATACAATCAGAAGCTGTTACAGTGAAATGTTTCAGGCAGAGAAAAAGGTTGCTGATTATATCCTGAAGCATCCGGAGGAGGTTGTTGAATTGAATATTGCGGAGCTGGCAAAACGAAGTGAGACCAGCGATGCAACCGTAATTCGGATGTGCCGTCATGTGGGCTACAGCGGATTTTACCAGATGAAGATCAGCTTGGCTTCGGAACTTTTGGGAAAACAGAAGAAGGATGTACAGAGCGAGCAGGGGAGCCTGAAAGAATTTTTTGATAAGGTTTCCAGGGACATTCGGGAAGCTGCGGAAAAGATGGATCAGGACATTGTGAAACGATGTGTGAATCTTCTTGCGGAAGCAGAAACCGTATATCTGATTGCATGGGGGAATACTGGAGAGATTGCCGCAGATTTTGCACATCGACTTACAAGACTGGGAATCAAGAGTTTTGTGTCTGATGTGCCGGAATACGCAATCCGAAGTGTCGGTCTTTCCGGAAAACGTGATGTCATGGTGGCAATCAGCCATTCTGGGGAAGCGATTCATGTGATACAGGCGTTGAGACTGGCACGGGAGATTGGAATGGAGACAATCCTGATTACAGATACCAGACAATCAGATGCCGCACGAGAAGCAGGCTATGTCCTTTGTACAGAATCATGAGATCATCCATTCCAGGATCTGGGAGGAGCTTCCCATGTGATGGAACTTCTGGTAGTCGATGCGCTGCTGTATTTACTGAAGGATAAGGAAACAATGAAGGACAAGGGAGACAGGACGGAGTTTCTGCTCTCAAGATATAAACAGTAGAAGAAACGGAGAGAAAGGAGAATCCGCTGATGGAGGGATATTTCATTGGAATTGACGTTGGAGGGACCAATGTAAAACTGATGATCATGGACGAAGAAAAACAGGTGGTTGCGAAAACACAAATTCCGACAAAGGCGGAACGCGGATATGAAGCAGTCAGCGATGATATGATCGAAACCCTTGACCGGATGTTTGAAAAAAATGGGATCCGAGAGCCGAAAATTCAAGCACTGGCCATGGGACTGCCGGGAACGGTAGACCGTAAGGCCGGTGAAACCGTCTATCTGGCAAAACTCCGCTGGGATGGATTCAATCCGGCCAAAAAGCTGGGAGAATATTACCGGGCACCGTATTTCATAGAAAATGACGCGAATATCAATGCGCTCGGCGAATATGCCTTCGGAGAAAGCGGAAAAGAAAATCTGCTGCTTCTGACGCTTGGAACCGGAGTCGGAGGCGGAATTATTATCAACGGAAAGATCTTTGGCGGGGCAGAAAACATGGCCGGAGAGTTCGGACATATGATGGTCCAGACCGAGGGTGGAGATATCTGCCTCTGCGGAAGAAGGGGACATCTGGAGGCCTACTGTTCCGGAACAGCAATGATGAGAGATGCCCTGGAGATGATGAAGAACCGGAGGAAGACGATCCTTCATCAGTATGTAAAAGAGAATGAGGGAGTTTATGACAACAGTATGGTAACGAGAGGCGCGAAGGAAGGAGATGCAACCTGCAGGGAAATCCTGAATCGGTTTATTTCTTATCTGGCGGCGGGAATATCAACGCTGATGATGTTGTTTAATCCGGAGGTCGTGTTGATCGGAGGAGGTGTTTCCAATGCGGGAGATCTTCTGATCGAACCGTTAAACCAGAAATGCAGAGAGATGGTTCTTTCGGAACGGTCTTACTGTCCAGTGATCCGGACAAGTCTCGGATCGGAGGCAGGAATGTACGGTGCATGTGCACTGGCAATGCAGGCAGTGAAGGAAGGCGTCTGAAGCAGAGAGGAAGAGGTGGAGCTATGAATCCGATTAAAGAGGTCCTGAAAAGACAAAGAGGGATTGCTTCCTACTGTACTTCCAATGAATTGGTATTGGAAGCGTGTATGGAGGAAGCCGGAAAGGATGGATATGTACTGGTGGAGGCAACGGCCAATCAGGTTAATCAGTTCGGCGGCTATACCGGAATGAATGCAGCTGACTTTGTAAAATATGCCGAGCGGATCGCGGAGCGGAGTAACCTTCCGAAGGGAAAGCTGCTTCTGGGGGGGGACCATCTGGGACCGCTTGTATGGAGCAGCGAACCAGAGGAAACGGCTATGGAAAAGGCAGAACAGCTTGTTCGGGAATTTGTTCAGGCCGGTTTTCAGAAAATTCATCTGGATACAAGCATGAGACTGGGAGATGATGATTCGTCCAAGCCGCTTTCTACGGAGACTATTGCAAAACGGGGTGTCCGGTTATACCGGGCAGCTATGGATGGCTTTGAGGAACGGAAGCGGCAGGATCCGAAAGCAGAGCTGCCAGTGTTCATTATCGGAAGTGAGGTGCCGATTCCGGGCGGAAGCCAGGAAGCAGAGGAATCGGTGCAGGTAACGAAACCGGAGGCTTTTGAGGAAACCGTAGAGGTTTATAAGCGGGTATTTGATAAGGCCGGTTTTACGGATGCGTTTGAACATATTATTGCAGTGGTGGTTCAGCCTGGTGTGGAGTTTGGAGACAGTAGCGTCTGTGAGTATGATCGGGGAAAAGCCGAAAAGCTGACAAAAGCTCTTCAGAACCATCCAGGATTCATCTTTGAAGGTCATTCGACTGATTATCAGAAAGAAACATCTCTTCGGGAAATGGCGGAAGATGGAATTGCTATTCTGAAGGTTGGACCGGCCTTGACCTTTGCACTTAGGGAGGGATTATTCCAGCTTGAGGCAATGGAAAAGGAGCTGTATCCGGAGTATCAGTGTTCTCATTTTTCGATGATCCTGGAGCAGGTTATGCTGGAGCAGCCCGGAAACTGGAAAAAACATTATAACGGAACCGAGGAAGAAAAGCATCTGGCGAGAAAGTACAGCTATTCCGATCGGTGCAGATATTATATTGGAGATGAACGGGTCGGACAGGCAATGGAGCATCTGTTCCGAAATCTGGATAATAAGACACCGTCCGATTCCATGCTCCACCAGTATATGCCGGAGCAGTACCGCATGGTACGGGATGGCACACTACCCAGAGAAGCGAAGGCGCTGGCGAAGGCGGCAGTGCGCCAGGTGGTCGCGGAGTATCAGAAAAGTGTGGGGGCACGGAATTAGAAAACAGGAGGAGAAGGATGGAACTGGAAAAACGGTATAAGGAGCTGACAGAGGCGATTGCAGAAGAACACAGAAGAGTGTTTGAACTGTTGGATATGAACGAACTTCGGGCGGCCATGGAAGCAATCGAAAAGGCAAAAAACATTTTCGTTTTTGCAGCCGGGCGGGAAGGAATTTCCCTTCGAGGATTTGCCATGAGACTGGCACATCTCGGAAAAAATGTTCACTGGGTGTTTGATGATACAACGGTCGGGATCCGGCCGGGAGATTTATACATTACCTCTGAGGGCTTCGGAGAAGTCGGATCGTTTACCTATTATCTTCAGAAAGTGAAAGCAGCTGGAGGAAGAATCCTTACCTTTAACGGAAATCCGGACGGAAAGCATATTAAAGAGTATGCCGATATTTCTGTGTTCGTGCGGGCAACAGCATATCTGGCCGGAAGAACCGATGTGATTCCTACTGTTCAGATGATGGGAAATCAGTACGAACAGCATTTATATATGTTGTGTGATGTGATCATTATGCTTCTGGTGGAGGATCTTGGCCTTACTTATGACGATCTGGAAGCAAGACACAGAAATGTGGAGTAGGAAGGGTGCAGCAAGGCAATAAGAGAAAGTGGGAGAGGTGAAAAAATGGCGGGAGAACATTACATTCTGGAATGTAAGGGTATTTCCAAGGCATTCGGCGGTACGCAGGCACTGAAGAATGTCGAACTTCATCTGAAGGCTGGAGAGGTTCATGCGCTGCTGGGCGAAAATGGAGCCGGAAAGTCGACACTGATGAAATGTATTATCGGTCTTTATAAGCCGGATGAAGGTTCCATCACCTTTGATGGAAAGCCGTATTCCGCAAGAGGACCGGCGGATGCGATTAACAAAGGAATTTCCATGATCCATCAGGAATTGAATCCGGAGCCTCATCTGTCAATCGCAGAAAGTATTTTCTTAAACAGAGAGGATACAAGAGGCCCGTTTCTGAATAAGAAGCTGACCAATCAGAAAACGGAAGAAATCCTGAAAGAATTTGATTTTCGCGAGGCGCCTACAACCCTGATGGAGGATCTGACTCTGGCACAGGCTCAGATGGTAGAAATTATCCGAGCCGTGTCCTGTAACGCAAGAGTTATCATCATGGATGAGCCAACTTCTTCCCTGGACAGTGAGGAAACCGAGCATTTGTTCCGAACCATCCGAGATCTGAAGAAAAAGGGCGTTGCAATCATCTACATATCTCATCGAATGGAAGAAATTTTCGAGATCTGTGATGCGGTTTCTGTATTCCGGGACGGAACATATGTGGGAAGTCGAAGCATGGAAGGCGTAACAAGAGAAGAACTGATCTCCATGATGGTGGGAAGAAAGGTTGACAGTATTTTCCCGAAAGTGGATTGTAAGATCGGCGATGTACTTTTTAAAGTAGAAGGTCTTACAGGAAAAGGTTTTTCGGATATCAGTTTTGAGGTTCATGCGGGAGAAATTCTTGGACTTTCAGGTCTGGTAGGATCAGGACGAAGCGAAACAATGAGAGCGATTTTTGGACTGGATCCGCTGGAAAGTGGAAGAATGTGGCTGGAGGGAAAGGAAATCCATATTAAGGATCCATATGAAGCGGTAAAACTTGGAATCGCCATGGTCAATGAGGATCGGAAGAATTATGGTCTTTGTCTGAATCGATCCATCAGAGAAAACATTTCTCTTCCGAATTTGCCGAAAAAGCAGAAGGGCTTCCTGTTGAATCAGAGAAGAGAAAAACAGGAGGTGGAGGAAGTCTCCAAACAGTTGACAGTAAAAGCAGCAAGCATTGAGGATGAGGCATATTCCCTTTCCGGAGGCAATCAGCAGAAGGTGGTTCTGTCCAAGTGGATTATGGCCAATCCGAAGGTTCTGATCCTGGATGAGCCAACCAGAGGTGTTGATGTCGGTGCAAAATCGGAAATTCATACGCTGATGTGCAAGTTTGCTGCACAGGGAATGGCTATCATTATGATCTCCTCGGAGCTTCCGGAGGTTATGGGAATGAGTGACAGGCTTTTAGTTTATCACGAAGGAAAGACTAACGGTGAAATCAGCCGGGAAGAGATCCTGAATGGTGAGGCAACCCAAGAGGTTGTTCTGGCAAAGGAATTTGGAGAGAAATAAGGAGGGCTTCCGGATATGGAGAAAGCAGCAAAAAAACAGAAAATGATTTTTGGAATGAACCGAAGTGTGTTCATGAAGAAATATGGAATCTTTATTGTTCTGCTGATTATGATCGCGTTTATGTGTGTGGCATCCCCAACCTTCCGAACGTGGGGAAATGTGGTCAGCATCTTACAGCAGGTATCGGTTAACGGTGTTCTTGCACTTGGTATGGTATTCGTAATCACAGCCGGCGGCATCGACCTTTCCATCGGCTCCATGCTGGCACTGACCAGTGTTATCATCGGAAAATCCTTTGAATTTTCCGACAGCATCTGGCTTGCGATTATTCTTTCGGTAGTAGTTTGTGCGGCCTTCGGCTTCATCAACGGTGCACTGATCGCAAAGTTCAACATGTTTCCTTTTGTTGTAACACTGTCTACCCAGCTGGTAATCAGAGGAATCGGCTACATCATCTGCGACGGTGAGACAAAGACGCTGGCCAACAAGGCATTTCGCCAGATTGGTTTAGGTAAGTTGGGAGGATTTCTTCCTTACTCGATTCTGATTCTTTTGGTGGTGGCTGTAGTTGCTTATATCCTGCTCCACTGGACCAAGTTCGGCCGTCATATTTATGCAGTTGGCGGAAACATGAATGCAGCGATTGCTTCCGGCGTTAAGGTATTCTGGACAAGAACTCTTTCCTTTGTATGGATGGGTATCTGTACCGCAATCGGCGGTGTGATCCTGACCAGCCGAATCAATGCAGCACAGCCGAATATTGGTGTTGGTTATGAAACAGACGCGATTGCAGCCTGTGTAATCGGCGGAACTTCATTTGCCGGTGGTGTGGCAACTATTCCCGGAACCATGATTGGTATTGCCATCATTGGTGTTATCTATAACGGAATGAACCTTCTGCGGATTAGTTCCTACTGGCAGACCGTGACCAAGGGCCTTTTGGTAATCGGTGCAGTTATGCTCGATATGTTCATCAATAAGAAGAGAAATTAAACACTTTGGTATAAAGCAAACGTGAACTTAATCCGCACAGCGGTTTAAGAAAATAAAAACAACAAAATGTATAGGAGGACAAAGAATGAAAAAAGCAGTAGCAATTTTTATGGCGGTGGCAATGACTCTCGGTATGGCAGCATGCGGAAGTAAGAAGGAGGAGACAAAGGCTCCCGAGACAAGCAAGGCAGCGGCAGACACGGAGAAGGCTGACGACACAAGCAAGGCAGACGAAGGCGGAAGCGACAAGCCCGTAAAGATCGGCTGGCTTCAGAAGAACCAGAGCAACGCCTTTGAGCTGGTTATCAACGGCGGCGGAGAAGCAGTTCTGGAGCAGGCAAAGGCAGATGGCATCGTAGAAGAGTACTATCTTCTTGACGGACAGACTGATCCTTCTACTCAGGTTTCCCAGGCAAACGATCTTGTAAACCTCGGCGTTGATGCCGTGATCATGCAGCCCGCAGAGATGGACGGCAGCGCACCGGTTGTGGATATCCTTCATGAAGCAGGAATCCCTGTAGTACTTGTAAACTCTCTGACCAGCAATGCAGATGATTGTGAAGGAATTTCTGCTTCCAACGACGTAGAAGCAGGTGAGATCCTTGCTCAGTTTGTGCTCGACAAGCTGGGAAGCACCGGTAAGTATGTTCATCTTCAGGGAATTATTGGTAACACTGCATCAATCCAGAGAACCGAAGGTATTCACAATATTATGGATAAGGAATCTGGATGGGAAATGTTAGATGAGCAGTCTGCAGAGTGGCAGGGAGACAAAGCTTCCAAGTTTGCTCAGGACTGGATCAGCTTATACGGTGATGATCTTAATGCAATCCTTTGTGATAACGATGATATGGCAGTTGCAGCAAGACTGGCATGCATTGAGGCAGGACGTGAAGATATTGTTGTAATCGGTGTTGATGCGACAGAAGCGGCTCTGGCTATGGTAGCTGATGGTGAGTTAGAGGGAAGTGTTCGCCAGGATGGTACAACTCAGGGTGCTGAGGCTGTTAACAAGGCAATCGCACTGGCTCAGGGTAAGAAGGTTGAAAAAGAAACCTGGATTCCGTTCACTCTTGTAACAAAGGATAACGTTTCTGAATTCTACAAGAAGTAAATTATGAAAACAGGGAGCCCATGCGTTGGGCATGGGCTCCAGCTTCTTGAAAATTCTTGGATACGGCAAAAGGAGAAGGATCATGTTAGAACTGAAAAACAGCGGACTTCCGCTTTACATTGACGAGAAAAATCATGTAATGGCATTAAGTGCTTTACTGAAATATGATGGATTTGGAAGAAAAACAGTGGAAAAGATGCAGGGCCTTCTGGCAGATGAACATGATCTGCCCCTGGATGAGCTGGTTTACGATGTATACCGTGGTATTGCTTATCCAGAGGACGAAGAATTATTAAAGAAAGACGATTATCGGTATGATATTACGATCATTATGCCGGGACAGGTAAATGGCGAATGCAAGAAAACCTCCGGCCATTATCACGGATGGAATCCGGAGAAAACAAACACCTATGCAGAGGTATATGAGGTTATCAAAGGAACCGCACTTTATATTCTTCAGAAATCGGATAACTTTGACGCAGAGGACCCTGCGGATGTCCGTGTCGATGATCTGATCTTCGCGACGGTTCATGAAGGTGAAACCATTTTAATTCCTCCGAACTATGGACACTGCTCCGTGAATATCGGGGATGGCCCGCTGGTATTCTCCAATTTGGCTTATGTACCTTGTCCGGTTCATTACGGTCCGGTGAAACAGTTTCATGGAATGAGCTTTTATGTGATGGTGGAGAACGGCGAAGTAAAACTGAAAGCAAACGACAGATATGTGGATGTTCCAAAGGCGAAGTTCGCAACGGTGAAGGAGAACCCTCATCTGGGAATCCAGTTTGGTCTGCCGGTTTACGAAAGCTATAAAAAGAATCCCGAGGCATTTGAATTCCTTGGAAAGCCAGATGGATTTGTGGATGAGATTATGTCCATGCTGGTATACCACGATGAGCTTGTGAAATAAGGAATCACGGAAAGGAGAAGGATTATGAAATTATTACAGGTAGCATTAGATTTATTCAGTACAGAGGAGGCTCTGAAGGTTCTGGATCAGGTAGGACAGTATGTGGATATCATCGAGCTGGGAACACCGCTTATGATCGCGGAGGGTGCCAGAGTGGTAAAGACTGTAAAGGAAAAATACCCCGATAAGATCGTTTTCGCAGATATCAAGGTTATGGATGGCGGCGGAGTCGTTCCCAAGGTATGCTTTGAGGCAGGTGCAGATATGGTATCGGTTCTGGCAGCGGCAGATGACCATACGATCAAAGCAGCTATCGATCTGGCAAAGGAATATAAGGGTAAGGTTTTGGTGGATATGTGCTCTGTAAAGGATATTCCAAGCAGAGGAAAAGAGGTAGAGGCAATGGGACCGGATTATGTATGTGTCCATGTAGGATATGATATCCAGGCAACCGGTGTAGACCCCATTGAAGAACTGAGAAAGCTGGATCAGGTAAAGTGCCATAAGGCAATCGCAGGAGGTATTAAGCTGTCAACCTTTGAGGCCGCTGTACAGAGCCCGGCAGATGTGATCATCAGTGGTGGCGGAATCTACAATCAGCCAAACATGGGAGAGGTTGCAAAGCAGATGAGAGAGATCCTTGACAAGTACAACAATCAGTAATCGACAGGAGGATTTTATGAAGGTGACAGAAACAGCAGCTGCGGCAGCAGTGGAGCTTTCCAATACATTAAAGAAAATCGATGAAGCACAGGTGGATGTACTGATGGAAGCCATCTGTAAGGCAAAAAAGATTTATGTAGCAGGTGCAGGAAGATCTCTTCTGATGCTCCGCTGCCTGGCAATGCGTCTTATGCATCTTGGGTTCGAGAGTTATGTAGTAGGGGACACCACAACACCGGCCTTTGAAAAGGAGGATCTTCTGATCGCCGGTTCTGGATCCGGCGAAACAAAGGGTCTGGTAAATGTAGTGGAGAAGGCTAAGAAGATTGGCGGAACCGTTGCAGTTATGACGATCAAAAAGGATTCTACCCTTGGAAAGATGAGCGATGTGTTGGTTGAGATCCCTGCGTATACCGATAAGGTAGAGTATCAGGATATGGAGCGTCCGATCCTTCCGGGAGGAAGTTTGTTTGAGCAGAGTATGCTGGTACTGGGGGATGCCATGGTGATCCCGCTGGGAGAGAAGGCTGGAATTCCTACAGACCGTGCATTCTCGCGACATGCAAATCTGGAGTAAAGAAAAAGAAAAGGAGGCGGCAGGATGAGATTCGGAAGTTTATATTCCTATTGGGGAACTGAGTGGAAATGTGATTATCTGAAAACGCTGAAGAAAATGAAGGAAGCGGGCTGTGATGTGCTGGAAATGGGAGCCGGCCATGTACTGGAAATGGAGCTTGGGGAGCTGGAAGCGATTCGGGCGGCAGCCAAGGAATACGATATGGAACTGACCCTGAACATTGGGCCGCCGAAGGATAAGGATATTGCATCCAGAGTACCGGAGATCCGGAGAGCCGGAATTGATTATCTCTGCAATATTATCCACAGAATGAAGTACCTGGATGCAAAAACCTTTATCGGGGCTATGTATTCCTACTGGCCCTGCGATTTTACTGATACGGATAAGCCCGGAAACTGGGGAAGATCGGTGGAAAGCATGAAGGAGATCGCCAAGGTGGCTGAGGATGAAGGAGTTACCCTCTGTATGGAGATCTTAAATCGCTTTGAATCCTATCTGATCAACGACTGTACGGAAGGACTTCAGTATCTGGAGGATGTGGGAAGCGACAGCGTCAAGCTGCTCATAGATACCTTCCATGCCAATATCGAGGAGGATGATATTGTGGCATCTTTCTATCAGGCGGGAGATAAGCTTGGCCATGTTCATGTAGGAGAAGCCAACCGGAAGCTTCCCGGAATGGGAAGGGATATTCCCTGGGACAGAATCGGGCAGGCGCTGAAGGATATCCATTATGATGGTGCCGTTGTCATGGAACCGTTCCTGCTGACGGGAGGTTCGGTCGGTGCAGATGTGAAGGTTTGGAGAGATCTGAGCAATGGTGCCGATGAAAAACAGATGGATCTGTATCTGAAGGATGCAGTTCAGTTCTTGAGGAAGAAGTTCCTGTAAGGAGGTCAGTATGGCTGAAGTATGGATCATGGGAGAAATGCTGGTGGAGATCATGCGTCCGGAGTCTGGGACTGATATGGATGTAACGGGAACCTTCCGTGGTCCATACCCAAGCGGAGCACCGGCAATCTGCATAGATACGGTGGCACGTCTTGGACACAGCGCCGGTATAATCGGCGGGATCGGAAAGGATGGGTTCGGAACCTGTCTTATGAAACGTCTGAAGGCGGATGGCGTAGACTGCCGGTTTGTAAACGAAAGTGAGACGTTGTCCACAGGGACTGCGTTTGTGACTTATTTTGAGGACGGGTCAAGAAAATACATTTTCCATATGGGAAACTCGGCGGCAGTACAGTGTAAGGCTCCTGAGATTGAAGAACTTGGAGATGTAAAATATTTTCACATTATGGGATGCTCGCTGATGGCAGAAAAACAGTTTGCGGGAGAAATCCTGAAGGTGATGGACGGAGTTATGAAGAAAGGCGGAAAGATTTCGTTTGATCCCAATATCCGTAAAGAGCTTCTTCATGATCCTGAGGTATTTAAAACGGTACAGAGAGTGGCAGCGAATGCCAACGTATTTTTGCCAGGAGAAGAGGAACTTCTTCTGATCACAGAAGAAAAAAGCATTGAAGAAGCTGTGAAAAAAGCATTTCAGAATCCGGCGCTGGAGATCTTGGCGTTAAAGAAGGGATCGCGAGGATGTACCGTATATACAAAGGATGCTTCTTATGACATGGGTATCTACCGGGTGGATCCGGTGGACGCAACCGGAGCCGGAGACAGCTATGATGGAGCCTTTTTATGCGGACTTCTGGAAGGAAAATCCATCGAAGAGACCATGAAGATGGCGGCTGCGGCAGGAGCACTGAATACGGCTGCGTTCGGGCCTATGGAAGGAAAGATTTCCCGGGAAACCATTGAGGCTATGATCGAGAAGGGAGAGTTGTAAATGGAGAATCCCTTAAAAGAACTGACAAAAACAGCCTGTTTTTCGGTAACGGGCTCCGATCCCGTTGTTCTGAAGGCTTGTATGAAATATGCGCAGAAGGAAAATAGCTATTTTATCTGTGAGGCGACGGTAAATCAGGTCAACCAATTTGGCGGATATACCGGAATGAAGCCGAAGGATTACGTTTCCATGGTCTGCAGGTTTGCGGATGAGATCGGCTTTCCGAGGGAAAAACTGATCCTCAGCGGAGACCATTTGGGACCGTTTGTGTGGAGAAATCTTCCAGAGCAGGAAGCAATGGCACGGTCGGAGGAGCTGGTTCGCCAGTATGTGGCAGCTGGTTTTCGAAAGATCCATCTGGATCCGACGATGCCGCTTCTGGGAGAGGATCCGAGGCAGTTCGGCGACAGACAGATCGCAGAACGTGCAGCAAGACTGGCAAAGATTTCGGAAGAGACCTATGAACAGACAAAAAATGATACAATCTGGAATTATCGTCCGGTTTATGTGATCGGCAGTGAAGTTCCCGTTCCGGGAGGAACCGAGGAACTGGAAAGTATGCAGGTCACCACGCCAGAGGCACTGAATCAGACTCTGTCCTGCTTTCAGAATGCTTTTCTGGATCACGGCCTTCCGCAGGTCTGGGAGGACACTCTTGCCATTGTGGCACAGATCGGGCTGGAGTTTTCGGAGGATCATGTGTATGACTTTAAAGATGAGGCCGCCCGGCCGCTTGCCAACCTTTTAAAAACACGCCCTCCTTTTGTGTTTGAAAGTCATTCCTCCGATTACCAGACGCCCGAGTGTCTGCAGCAGATGGTAAACGACGGAGTGGGAATTTTAAAGGTGGGTCCCGAGCTTACCTTTGCTCACAGAGAAGCCCTTTTTTCACTTTCTATCATAGAACGGGAACTGGCTCCGGCCTGGGGCCTTGTTCCCTCCCATTTCATGGAGGTTTTGGAGCAGTCGATGGTTCAGAATCCAGCTGACTGGGAACATTATTACCATGGAAATGAAGGAGAACTGAAGCTGAAGCGTCGGTACAGCTATTCGGACCGGGCAAGATACTATTTCGCCCGCCCGGAGGTTCTGGAAGCGAAAAGGCAGCTTCTCGAAAATCTGGGGAAAAAACCGATTCCGTTGTATCTGATCAGCCAGTATCTGCCGGTGCAGTATGAGAAGATCAGAGAAGGAAAGCTGGAGGCTTCACCGGAAGTTATGATAGAGGATAAGATCCAGTCGGTTATGGAACGGTATTATCAGAATATGAAGATTGCCGTTCAGAACAGAGATAAAGGCGTATAAAAGGAACAGCCCCCTGATATCAGCTCCGGTATCAGGGGATTTATGGTATAAAAAAATGAAATATATCTTGAAGTATGGCGTGAACCATGATAAAAAATAAAGGGTAGATAAAGGAGATATGCATATGAATAAGAAAAATGTTATTGTCGGTCAGTCCGGCGGTCCCACATCCGCGATCAATTCCAGTCTTTACGGTGTCGTTACGGGATTTCTGGGATCTGAGAAAATCGATAAGATTTATGGTATGGTCAATGGAATTGAAGGCTTTCTTGCCGGAAAAACGACCGTTCTATCGGATCTGACAAAGGAGGAGATGGAGATCCTCAAGACAACGCCTGCGTCATATTTGAAGTCCTGCCGATTTAAGCTGCCGGAGGATTTAAATGATGAGGTTTATCCAACGCTGTTAAAGAAATTTGAGGAAATGAATATCGGATACTTCTTCTACATCGGAGGAAATGATTCGATGGATACAGTTTCCAAGCTGTCCCGCTACGGAGAGAAGGTTGGAAGCGATATGATCTTCATGGGAGTTCCCAAGACCATTGATAACGACCTGATTGTAACGGATCATACGCCCGGATACGGCAGTGCGGCAAAATACGTTGCAACCGTGATCCGACAGTCGGCTATGGATGCCGGTGTTTATGCTGCGCCCTGTGTAACGGTAGTTGAGGTTATGGGACGCCACGCCGGCTGGCTGGCTGCCTCCTCGGTGCTGGCAAGGAAGTTTGAAGGAGATGCCCCCCAGTTGATCTATCTGCCGGAGGTGGCTTTTGATCTGGACAAATGTCTGGAGGATGTAAAGAAGTGCCTGGGAAAGACGAACAATGTGATCGTATGCGTTTCTGAGGGTATTGCGGATAAAAACGGAACCTTTATTTGTGAGTATGCCGGCGCATCGGATAAGGTTGACAGCTTCGGTCATAAAACACTGGTTGGAAGCGGCAGATACCTTTCTGAGGTTATTGGTGAGAAGCTTGGTGTAAGAACCCGAGCACTGGAATTGGGAATTGCACAGCGAGCTGGTGCGACGCTGGCTTCCGCTACGGATATTGAAGAAGCGGCAATGGCCGGATCAATTGCCGCTGAGGCCGCTTTGAAGGGAAAGAGCGGTATGATGGTAGCGTTTATTCGTGAGCCCGGTGAGGACTATAAGATCACCTATCAGCTCACTGACGTCAACGAAGTGTGCAATAAGGAAAAGAAGTTCCCGGCAGAGTGGATCACTGACAATGGAACCAATATCGGAGAAGGATATATCAAATATGCCCTTCCACTGATCCAGGGAACAGCTCCGGTTAAGATGAAAGACGGACTTCCGGTGTTCCTGGATCTGGCACAGCACAGATAAATACAGCCTTTGGCATACTACCTCCGTTTTTCGGGTATACTATCCGTAAAAACGGAGGATTTTTTATGCTTGGAATTATTCTGGCGCTGATTTCCGGTGCACTGATGAGTATTCAGGGAGTGTTTAATACGGCAGTAACAAAGGCAAGCAGTGTGTGGGTGGCGGCCGGCTTTGTACAGCTGACGGCGTTTTTAACCTGTATTGCGGCCTGGTTTTTTACCGGAAGGGAGCCGATCCTGGCGTTCTGGCAGGCAGAGCCGAAGTATATGCTGCTGGGCGGTGTGATGGGGGCATTTATTACCTTTACGGTCATTCGCGCCATGGAGGGACTGGGACCGGCGAGAGCTGCCATGCTGATCGTTGTGGCTCAGGTGGCGGTGGCCTATGTCATCGAGCTGTTTGGCCTGTTCGGCATGGAAAAAGAGCCCTTTTCCTGGAGGCGGCTTCTGGGACTGGCTGTTTCGGTGGCAGGGATCCTGATCTGTAAATGGTAGCGGTGTTCTGTTACAGAATGCAATTTCCGCTGAAAGAAAAGGGACGGAAGCCCCGGACTGGCACTTGTCATAAAATCTGGTTTCTGATAGAATAGGAGCATATGAGAGTGGGCTCCGCCGGAAGGAGGAGCTTATGAAATAAATCAGAAACAACGTGATCATAACCGTGATGAGCCTGGCACTCGGACTGAGCCTGATGGCCTGCGGCGAACAGGTGCGGCTGGAGACCGGGAAGGAGACAGCCAGACAGGAAGAACAAAAGACAGAGACGGGAGAAACGACCGGGGAAAGCGAAGCTGCGTCACAGACAGAAGCGCAGATTGTTGTTCATGTCTGTGGTGCGGTGGCAAATCCCGGAGTTTACCGGCTTTCGGCGGGAAGCCGGGCGGAGGACGCGGTACAGCTGGCCGGTGGAATGACCGGAGAGGCGGCGGCGGATTACCTGAATCTGGCAGGAATTCTGACAGATGGAGAAAAGCTGGTGGTTCCGTATCGTTCGGAGATCCCGGATGGCGGACAGTACGGTGAAGATGGATTTGGACAGGCGGGAAGCGCAGGTGTATCCGGCGAGGCGGATACCAGAGTGGATTTAAACCATGCAGATCAGGCCGCGCTTATGACCCTGCCCGGGATCGGCGAAGCCCGGGCGGCGGCAATTCTTGCTTATCGGGAAAGCCATGGGCCGTTTCAGAGCCCGGAGGAGATCATGAATGTTTCCGGGATCAAACAGGCTGCGTATGAAAAACTGAAGGATCAGATTGTGATCAGATGAGAAAGCCCGGAACGGGGCAGGGGAGAGCAGACATGGCGAATAAGATTTTGGTGGTTGATGATGAAAAGCTGATCGTAAAAGGACTGCGGTTCAGTCTGGAGCAGGACGGCATGGAAGTGGACTGCGCCTATGACGGAGGAGAGGCTGTCGAGCTGGCAAAGCAGAAGGAGTACGATGTAGTGCTTCTTGATGTGATGCTTCCGGTCTATGACGGATTTGAGGTCTGCCAGCAGATCCGTGAATTTTCCGATATGCCGATCATCATGCTGACGGCAAAAGGAAACGATATGGATAAGATCCTTGGCCTTGATATGGGGGCAGACGATTACATCACCAAGCCCTTCAATATTCTTGAGGTAAAGGCGAGGATCAAGGCCATTATCCGGAGAAATTCCAGAAAGTCCAGGGACAGCGAGCCGAAGAACGTCCTGAAGGTGAAGGAGCTGACCATGGATAAGGAGAGCCGCCGTGTATTTATCGGGGACCGGGAGATCAATCTGACGGCCAAGGAGTTTGATCTTCTGGAGCTCCTCATCACCAATCCCGGCAAGGTATACAGCAGGGAGAAGCTTCTGAATCTTGTGTGGGGCTATGAATATCCCGGCGATGTCCGGACGGTGGATGTACATGTGAGAAGACTGCGTGAGAAGGTGGAGGCAAACCCCAGCGATCCGCAGTATGTATATACGAAATGGGGCGTTGGCTATTTTTTCAAGGGATAAAATGAAAACGGAAAAAAAGACGAGGCGGTTCAAAAGCCTGAGGCTGATCTGGTTCATTATGCTGGTGCTTGTGGGAACGGTGCCGGTCATTGTAATCAACCGGATCGTCCTTGCCACGTCGGCGGCCAACGAGGTCCAGTCCAGAATCGCGAGGATCCAGAATCAGTGGCTGATCGTGGTGAATCAGGTATCCAAAAGCGGATATATTGAGAATCCGAAAAATGAGGTCATTGACTCGGAGCTGGTTCAGATGGCCAATCTGCAGGACGGCCGCGTCATTGTGGTAAACAAAAGCTTCAAGACCATCAAGGATACATATGAGATCGATACCGGGAAATACAATATTTCGGAGGCGGTGCTCCAGTGCTTTTCCGGTGAGGCAAAGGTTAATTACAGGCAGGGCGATCAGTATATCGATTTCGCCCAGCCTGTTTATGGTGCAGATAATACGGAGGTCATCGGCGTGATGCTCCTGTCTTCCTCCACAAGATCCCTGGATGAACTGGCTGATAAGCTGGAAAGCAGGATCCTGCTGCTGGAGATCGTTGAGTTTGTGCTGGTGGTCATTCTGGCTGCGGTGCTTTCCTCTCTTATGGTAAAGCCCTTTAAGAAGATCACCGATTCCCTGAATCATGCGACGGAAAATCCTCTCGGCGAGGAGATCAAGGTCAATGATTTCGTAGAGACAAAAAGTGTCTCCGATGCCTATAATAAGACGCTGAAGCGTTTGAGACAGCTGGATGATTCAAGACAGCAGTTTGTGTCCAATGTGTCTCATGAGCTGAAGACCCCCATCACCTCCATCCGGGTGCTGGCTGACTCTCTGATGAGTCAGGAGGATGTGCCGGTAGAGCTTTACCGGGAATTTATGGGAGATATTTCTGAGGAGATCGACAGAGAAAGCCAGATCATAGAGGATCTGCTGACCCTTGTCCGTATGGATAAGTCCTCCACGGAGCTCAATGTGACCCAGATCAATGTCAATGACCTGCTGGAGGCGACACTGAAGCGTCTCCGCCCCATTGCGCAGCAGAAAAATGTGGAGCTGGTGCTGGAGAGCTTCCGGCCGGTGCTGGCCGAGCTGGACAAGACAAAATTTACTCTGGCCATCAGCAACCTGGTGGAGAATGCCATCAAATATAATAATCAGGACGGCTGGGTAAAGGTGAGCCTTAACGCAGATCACAAATTCTTCTATGTGAAGGTGGCTGACAACGGAATCGGTATTCCGGAAGAGGCGCAGGAGCACGTGTTTGAACGGTTCTACCGGGTGGATAAGGCCCGATCCAGAGCGGCGGGCGGTACCGGACTGGGTCTTGCCATTACCAGAAGCATTGTTTATTCCCACCACGGGGCCATTAAGCTGTACAGCAGAGAAAACGAAGGAACTACCTTTACAGTGCGGATTCCGCTGATCTATATTGCATGACAGGAGGGGAAGCCATGAAACGAATGAAATATCTGGTCCTTCTCCTGGCGATCGTCTGCGGACTTTCCGCCTGTGGGAAGAAAGAGAATAAACCGGTTGAACTGTCTGAGGGAGAATATTTCCTCTATTATACCAATCAGAGCCTGACAAAGCTGGGAACAGAGATCTATCAGTCGGAAAAAACAGAAACGGACGGAGTGGTATCTCTGGCCGAAGAGCTTGTGGAGGCGCTCCGGCAGCCGCCGAAGAATATGGAGCTTCTGTCTGCCATTCCCGAGGAGGTCAAGGTCACAAAAATGCAGACTAATGACAGCGGTCAGCTGTTTGTCTATTTCAATGCTGCTTATAACGGGATGAATTCCATACGCGAGATCATGTGCCGGGCGGCGGTGGTAAAGACGCTGACGCAGATCGACGGCGTGGAGTTTGTCGGCTTTTATATTAACGACCAGCCTCTGACAGATGTGGCCAACAATGCCATTACTCTGATGTCAGCCTCCTCCTTTGTGGAGAGCTCCGGGGACAGTACGGCAGAACTGCAGCGGGTACAGCTGACCTTGTATTTTGCCGATGAGAGCGGAACCAGTCTCCTGGAGACAGAGCGGACGGTGGTGGGAAGCGCCGGCATTTCCAAGGAACAGCTGGTCATTGAACAGCTGCTTGCAGGGCCTACGGAAGAGGGGCGTTATGCGACGCTGCCGGATACGGCGACGGCTCTTTCCGTGTCGGTGCGGAAGGGAATCTGTTATGTGAATTTTGATTCGGCGTTTCTGAATGATGCGCTGAATGTGAACGATTATATTCCCATTTATTCCATTGTCGATTCCCTGACGGAGCTTCCCAATGTGAATAAGGTGCAGATCTCCGTGGAGGGCGTCAGCAATATCCGGTTCCGGGACAGCATTTCACTGGAAAAGCCTCTGGAGAGGAATCTGGAATATATGGAGAAGCAGGAGACCGGAACGAAAAGCGGAAAATAGAGAGGAATGAAGATTTGAAACGACCATTGCTGTGGTATGCGGGAGCATATGCGCTTGGAGAGGTGCTGATCCTGCAGGGCTTTGGGTCGGGAGGTCTGCCGGGGATTGCCGGCGGCCTTCTGGCGGCGTTTTTTGCGGCAGCGGGGATGGCGGTGGTTTTTTACGGAAAAAAGAAAAGCGGGCAGAGCAGGCTTTTATGGCTTGCTTTGCCCTTGTTTTTTGTGCTGGGGTATTTCAGATGCAGTGCGGTATATCATTCATCCGATCTGGAAAAACTGGAGAAACGGCTGGCAGAATCCGGAATGGAACAGGCACCGGCGGTGGTGTCTGGAACCGTGGAGAGGATCGAACTTCGTAATATTTCTTATCAGTCCGGCAGAAAGCGGGAGGAATTCCGCCTGTGGCTTCGGGGCTGTGAGATCAGGCTGACAGATGGGACATATCCGGCCGATGGCGTTTTGGTGTTTGGAGAGAATCTGGAGGATGGAGTCCTTGAGGGGAGAAACGTCACCATGGAGGCATCGGTTTCTGCTCTGGAGGAACCGGGAAATCCGGGGCAGTTTGACAGCAAAAGCTATTACAGGAGCCGGAAGATCTCCTGCCTTGCCGAGGCGGGACAGATTCTGGAGGTGTCGGGAAGGATCGATTATCTGAAGCGGGGAATGCGCCTTTTGCGGCAGGCCTTTGGAAGAAATCTGGAAAAGGCGGCGGGGGAGGAAACGGCCGGCCTTTTTCGGGCCATGGTTCTGGGAGAAAAATGGGCGGCGGAGAAAGAAACGGTTTCCCTGTATGAGGATTGCGGGATCGGCCATCTGCTGGCCATCAGCGGTCTGCATATTTCACTGGTCGGAATGGGAGTCTACCGTCTGTTTCGCCGAAGACGAAAGGGCGCCTATCGGACAGCAGCCCTGGCAGGGGCTGCGGCCGCATTCTGTTACTATCTTCTCAGCGGAGAGGGGACGAGTGCGGCAAGGGCTTTTCTGATGCTTTCGGTGTACGGGGCAGGACAGGCCATGGGGCGGCAGTATGATATGGCATCGGCAGCCGCTTTTTCCGCCCTCCTGCTCCTGATCTCCAGCCCGCTTCTGCTGCTTCAGAGCGGATTTCTGCTGTCCTTTGGGGCAGTGCTCGGATTGGGACTTCTGCATCCGCTTTTAAGAAAGGCAGAGCTTCCCGGCTTTCTCCGCCCTGTCCTTCCGGGGCTTTCCATTCAGCTTATGACCCTGCCGGTCCAGGCGTACTTCTTTTATCAGATTCCTGTTTACAGTCTGGGCTTAAATCTGCTGGTGCTTCCGCTCTTTACGGTCGTTGCGGCATCCGGCATGGCGGGAGCACTGCTTGGAGGCTGGCTCCCGGGGGCAATGTCAGGAGTCCTGTTTCCGGCGGGACTGCTGTTGCGCCTTTATCAATACCTGGGGGAAAAAAGTCTGCTCCTTCCGATTGCGATCTGGCGGACCGGAAGGCCGGAGGGCTGGCAGCTGGCGGGGTATGCCTGTTTGCTTTTGATCCTTTGCAGCACGGTTAAGAGACGGGCTGTAGAAAAAAAGGGCGTTTGGAGAGGACTGTCTCTGGTCTGTCTCACCGGATTGCTTCTGTGTCTGATGCCCTTTCCCGATAGAAAACTGGAAATGACCTTTTTGGATGTGGGACAGGGCGACTGCTGCTTTGTGCGAATCCCGGAAGGAATCACCTTTCTCATTGACGGAGGAAGCAGTGATGAAAAACAGGTGGGACCCTACCTTCTGGAACCCTTTCTGGACTGCAGGGCTGTGGGAAGGGTGGATTTTGCACTGATCAGCCATGGCGATTCCGACCATACGAACGGGATCTGCCAGCTTATGGAATTGGGGCGCATCGGTACCCTGATTCTGCCGGCGGGACAGGGGGAGCAGCAGGGGCTTGCTGCCATGGAGGAGCAGGCGGAGTCCCTTGGAATACCGGTTTTGTACCTGGAAGCAGGGGAGCGGCTTCGGGTTGGGGAGGCAGCCTTTACCTGTCTCTGGCCGGAGGATGGGACGGAAAAGACCTGTGAGGGGGAAGGAGATGGAAATGGGAATTCTATGGTACTGTGGTTTTCCTGGCGGCAGTTTGATGTGCTGTTTACCGGAGACCTGGAGGGAGAGGGGCAGCAGAGGGTGACAGAAAAACTGGCAGCTCTGGTGAAGGACGGAAAAGGGATCGAAGTTCTGAAGGTTCCCCATCACGGGTCGAAAAATTCTGCTTTAAAGGAGTTTTATGAGGTGCTCCGACCGCGCACAGCTGTGATTTCCGTGGGAAACGATAACCGATACGGGCATCCGCATAAGGAAACGCTGGAGTGTCTTTTGAATATGGGGACGGAGGTGTTTCGCACCGATGAACTGGGCGCCGTTCAAATAAAGGCTCTGAATAGAAAGCTTGTTGTGACAGGTCAGAAAAACGGGAAGTGGATTTTTCAAAAGGATGCGCGTTCTGGAAAAACAGTTACGATTGGGGATGCATTCGATGAAGTTTCCCGGGTGCAACCGATAGTTGACAAAATTCCGTGGGCAATTGGTAGTTGTCAACCGGATTTTTTGCTAAAATAGGGACAGAAAATTACGGAGAAAGGATGAAATCATATGATTCTCGCAGAAAAGATTGCACTGCTGAGAAAGCAGTGCGGGTGGTCCCAGGAGGGGCTGGCAGAGCAGCTTGGGGTGTCCAGACAGTCAGTATCAAAATGGGAACTCGGTTCATCGATCCCGGATCTGGATAAAATTATCCGGATGAGTGAGTTATTCGGGGTCACAACCGATTATCTTCTGAAGGAACAGGCCTGTACGGATGAGGGCAGAAGGCCGGAGGATCCGGAGAGCAGGACGGCGGAGGTGCTGCCAGAGAAAACGGAACGCATTGTTTCGGCTGATGAGGCAGATGCTTTTATGGAAGTGACAGGAAAGGAATCCAGATGGATCGCCGGAGCCGTTTCCATGTGTATTCTGTCTCCCATCTGTCTGGTGGTACTGGGCGGACTGTCTGAATACCGGTCCCATCTCATCGGAGAAAATGCAGCCGGAGGAATCGGTGTGATCGTTTTGCTTGTCATGATAGCGGCGGCGGTGGCTTTACTGATCCTTCATGGCATGAAGCTTTCGAAATATGAATATCTGGAAAAGGAGCCGCTGCGGCTGGAGGAGGGGCTCCGGGAATATGTTGAGAAAAAGAAGGAAGCCTTTGCCCCTGCATTCCGGATGGGAATTGCAGCCGGTGTGGTGCTCTGCATCGGTAGTGTGATCCCCATCATGGCGGCACTGGTCCTGGGAGGAGAAGAAAACGAACTCTTACTTGTTTACGGGGTAGGACTTCTTCTGTTTTTGGTTGCCTGTGGAGTCTATTCCTTTATAAGGGTGGGGATGATCAACGGAAGCTATCAGAAGCTCCTTCAGGAGGAGGAGTATACCAGGGAAAACAAGGAGATCACCAGACGGACCTCTGCTTTTGCGACGGCTTACTGGTGTACGGTGACGGCTGTTTTTCTGATCGTGATCTTTGTTACAGACAATTATCGGATGGCAGGGCTGATCTGGCCGGTGGCCGGAGTATTGTTTGCGGCTCTTTATGCGGTCGTGAGGGCAGTGGCCAGAGGAAAAGAGGGCCGGTAGGCGTCGGTACCCGGAATATAAAATGAAGGCGGATTTTGAAAACTGAGTGACATGACAATGAGAATATGATAAAATGGGATTCAGATACAGGCTGAAGGAAGCCTGCAAAAAGGACGAATATTCAGGAGGATATTATGAAGAGACTGATTTCCATCGGAGAGGCGCTCATTGATTTTGTACCTCATCAGATCGGCTGTGAACTCAAGGAAGTTAAGGATTTTAAAGGCGTTGTAGGCGGTGCTCCCGCCAATGTGGGCGGCGCTTATATCAAGCTTGGCGGCCCGGCAGCCATGATCACCCAGCTGGGACAGGATGCTTTCGGTGACAGGATCGTGGATGAGTTTGTCGGCCACGGCATTGATGTGAGCCATGTGCTTCGCACCGATGAGGCAAATACCTGTCTGGCCTTTGTGTCCTTAAAAGAGGATGGAAACCGCGATTTCTCCTTCTACAGAAAGCCCAGCGCCGACATGCTGATGAGTGCGGATGTGGTGGAAAAATCCTGGTTTGAGGATGCCTATGCCCTCCATTTCTGCTCTCTGTGCCTGGGTGATTTCCCCATGAAGGAGGCACACAGAAAAGCCATTACCTACGCACTGGAATGCGGTGACATGATCAGCTTTGATCCTAACATCCGCCTGCCTCTGTGGAAGGATTACGATGAGCTTCGCCGGGCGATCCTGGAATTCATTCCCTATGCCCATGTGCTGAAGATCTCCGATGAGGAGCTGGAGTTTATTACCGGCAAGACGAAGGTGGAGGATGCAAAGGATGTTCTGTTCCAGGGCAATGTTCAGCTGGTGATCTATACCAAGGGTTCTGACGGAGCGGAGGCTTACACCAGGACAGCCTGTGCCGAGGCACCTTCCAGAAAGGTGAAGGCCATCGATACCACCGGCGCAGGGGATGCCTTCTGCGGTTCCTTCCTGTATCAGCTTTCCAGGGATGGCGTGACCGTGGATACCCTGAAGGATCTGACGTCGGAGAAGCTGGCGGAGTATCTGCTGTTCTCCAACCGGTACTGTGAATACAGTGTTCAGGGCAACGGAGCCATTGCCTCCTATGCGACGGCAGAGCAGTTTGAGGAATATCTCAGGAAATGAAAATTCTGAATCAAGATATCAAAAACCGAACCTTTAAGAAGGTTTACTGTCTGTATGGCGAGGAGGCCTTTTTAAAAAAGAGCTATAAAAATCAGATTCGGGAGGCGATTCTGGGAGACGATGCCATGAACTTCCAGAGCTTTTACGGGAAAGAAACGGATGTGAGCGAGGTGATCAGCCTGGCGGACACCATGCCCTTCTTTGCCGAAAAGAGGCTGATCCTCATTGAGAACAGCGGTCTGTTCAAAAAAGATGCGGAGCCGCTGGCCTCCTATCTGCCCGGCATGCCGGACAGCACGGTGCTCCTGTTTGTGGAGGAGCAGGTGGACAAGCGCAATAAGCTCTACAAGAAGGTGAAGGAGCTTGGCTATGTGACGGAGCTTTCCCGCCAGCCGGAGGCGCAGCTGAAGGCCTGGATTCTGCGGCTTCTGAAGCAGGAAAACAGACAGATCTCCCAGGCGGCCATGGAGCTTTTCCTGAGCTCTGTGGGGGATGATATGGAGCATATCCGGACGGAGCTGGATAAGCTTCTGGCGTACACGGAGGGGCGGGAGGGGATCCTTCCGGCCGATGTGGAGGCCATCTGTTCCGTACAGATCACGGGTCGGATTTTTGATATGATCACGGATCTTGCATCCGGGCGGCAGAAGGCTGCCCTCGATAAATACTATGATCTGATGGCTCTGAAGGAGCCGCCTATGCGCATCCTTTTTCTCATTGCACGGCAGTTTAACCAGCTTCTTGTGGTGAAGGAGCTGGCAGCTTCGGGAAAGGGAAAGGAGGAGATCGCCAAAAAAGCAGGCATTCAGCCTTTTGTGGCGGCAAAAGCCATGGCTCAGGCAAGGGGCTACCGGCTTTCGGAGCTCAGAGCCTGTGTGGAAAAATGTGTGGAGGCGGAGGAGGCGGTCAAAACAGGACGTCTGGCCGACACGCTGGCGGTGGAGCTTCTGATCACGGAGCTTTCCGAAAAACGATGAGTCTTGTAACGTATGCAGTGTGTATTATGAAAATCCGTCGTATATTTATGAATGTTACAGGGAAAATAAAATGCTTTAGAAAAAATCCTCCGTATGATCTGACTCATACGGAGGATAAATTATTTTACGGATATCTTATTTCTTCTGTGCAGCCAGCTTGGCCTTCTTATTGAACCAAAGGCCTTTGCCCTTTACAGGGGAGCCGTCGGTCTTAAATACTGCAAATCCGGTAGCCGCATAGATGATCGCGAAGATCGGGCAGAGCATCGGCAGGAAGGCGTAGGGCAGGTAAGCAGTGGTGGAGACCTCTAACGTGGAAGATACATAGAGGGCTGCTGCGGACCAGGGTACCAGATAGGAGAAGATGGTACCGCCGTCCTCCAGGGTTCTGGAGAGAACATAAGGGGCAACGTCTGCTTTCTTGTAGGAATCCTGGAAGATCTCGCCGGGAAGCAGGATCGCCACGTACTGGCTGGCAGTCAGGATCACGGTCATCAGGCAGGAAACCAGAGTGGTGATCACGAGAGAACCGGGTTTCTTTACCAGAGAACCAAGCTTGTCCAGGATGGCGGAAAGCACACCCATTCTGGTGATCAGTTCACCGAAGGCCAGGCAGAGAAGCGTCAGGGAAACGGTGGTCATCATGCTGGAAACACCGCCGCGGTTAAAGAGTCTTGCCACCATAGCGTTCTCAAACTCACCGCTGAAGCCGGAAGCCATGGAATTTAAGATGGCGCCGGGGGCGAACTGAGGCTGAGCGATGAAGGCGATCACAAGTCCCATGAGGGCGCCTGCCAGCAGTGCCAGGAAGGCGGGAACCTTTTTGATAACAAGAACGATCGTCAGCACAGGAACCAGGATCAGGAACGGATTCACATTGAAGGCTCCGGTAATCCCTTCGGTGATGGCTGTCACGTTAGCCACATCGATGCTGGAAGAGCTGTACCGCAGACCAAGGATGAAGTACAGAACAGCCGCGATCACCGTGGCGGGAACGGTCGTATACAGCATGGATTTGATATGCAGGAAAATGTCGGTGCCTGCAACGGCAGGAGCCAGGTTGGTGGTATCGGAGAACGGAGACATCTTATCACCGAAGATGGAACCGGAGATAACCATACCTGCAGTCAGGCCGGCGCCTACGCCGAGGCCGGAGCCGATGCCCATGAATGCAACACCGAGGGTTGCCACAGCAGTGTAGCAGCTGCCGGTGAAAAAGGATACGATGCAGCAGATCAAAAAGCCTACCAGCAGGAATACGGACGGATGAAGGATCTTCAGTCCGTAGTAGATGATGGAAGGAATGACGCCGGAAACGATCCAGGTTCCGACCACCATGCCGACGGTCAGCAGGATCAGGACAACAAGGATGGCTTTTTTACAGCCGTCCACCAGTGCTGTCTGGATGTCGTTCATTTTAAAACCGGCACAGAGGGCAACGATCACCATGGCCAGAAGAACCAAGATAAATACAGTTACAGTGGCAAGGGAGCTTCCCCAGATCCACTTGGAGATCAGGAATCCGAAGGCCATGATGGCAACCATGATCACCAGGGTGAGAATGGCCACCGGAAAGCTGACGCGCTTTGCCTCTTTTTCATTACTCATTGATTTTCCTCCTTTATTGCAGCCGGATAACATGCTTTGATCGTATCCAGACTGATTTTCCCTTCTTCATAATCCCTTTTTACGCTTTCTATGCTGCGCTCGGAAGGGGCTCCGTAGCCGCCGCCTCCTGCAGATACCAAAGTGACGGTGTCGCCGGTTTCCAGAGGGACGTTTCGGACCTTATTCTGGTCGTTGATCTTTTCGCCTTCCCGGCGGATATCCAGATATGAGGTGGCGCCGCCTAGGCCGCCCATAAGGCCCCAGGGCTTTGTACGGCTTCTCTCGGTGGAAGCGGCCGCCAGAACCGTGTTTTTGCTGTCCTCCAGAATCTTGATGCCTCTTCGGATGGCAAGGCCGCCCCTGTACTTTCCGGGACCACCGGAATCCTCCTCCAGAGCGTATTCCTCAACCATGAGCGGATACTCCATCTCCAGAGATTCGATGGGCAGGTTGGAGGAATTGGTCATATGTACCTGAACCGCATCCAGACCGTCCTTGTTGAACCGGGCGCCGTTGCCGCCGCCGATGGTCTCCACATAGACATAGGGCTTTCCAGAACGGGCGTCCTGTCCGGCGATGCTGAAAAAGGTCACGGCGCCGCAGCCTGCGGCAGTGACATTCTTCGGGTCGATTTTGGCGAAGGCGCCGAAGATCACGTCGGCTAACCGCTGGGTGGTGGTTTCCCGGTCAAAGGTGGGAGCAGGCTCCGAGGCACAGACGATGGTGCCGGGCTCAGCCTTCACCTCAATGCTGTCAAAGAAACCGGAGTTGGCCGGAATGGTCTTGTCCAGCAGGCATTTGACCGAATAGTAGACGGTGGCCAGAAGGGCGCTCCGCACGCAGTTATAAGGGCCGGTGACCTGGGGATGGCTTCCGGAGAAGTCAAACAGGATATGGTCATCGTTGATGCACAGCTTCACCCGGATCTGCAGGTTTTCGTTGCCCTGTCCGTCGTCGTCCAGGATATCTTCAAATTCATATTCGCCGTCGGGCAGGCTTTTGATGGCTGCCCGGGCCTTCTTTTCTCCGTATTTGAGCCATTCCCGGCAGAAGTCAAAATACGTTTCCAGTCCGATCTTTTTGCACAGCTCAATGACCTTTTCCGCACCAAACTGGTTGGTGATCAGCTGCGCCTGAATGTCACCGCGGCGCTCTTCCTTTAACTGGAAGTTTAAAAGGATCAGATCGTAAATGTCCTTGTTGAGCTTTCCTTTTTCATAAAGCTTCACCACCGGGATCCGAAGACCTTCGTCGTAGATGGTGGGGCCTCGTCTGGATCGGTCCGCGTGGTGCCCGTTGTTGACCACGAAGGCGATGAGCTTTCCCTCATAAAAGACCGGCTTCACCAGAGCGATGTCCGGCAGATGAGAGCCACCGCCGGTGTAGGGATCGTTGGCGATGAACACGTCGCCGTCGTAGATCTCCGATTTGTCCCAGCGCTTTAAGGCCTCCTCCACGGCTCCGAAGAGGGAGCTGAAATGGATGGGAATGTGCTGAGCCAGAGAGAGAACCTTTCCGTCAGCGTCGAAAATGGCCACCGACAGGTCCTTTCTCTCCTTGATATTCGTACTGTATGCCGTTTTGGTCAGGATGACGCCCATCTGCTCCGCAATGGAGAGAAGGCCGTTTGAGATGACCTCCAGGGTAATGGAATTGATGTTACTCACCGAAAGCGCCTCCTGTTCTTGTAATGATCATGTTAAAGTATTCGTCCACCACAGCCTTCTGGTTTTTCAGGATGATGGTGGTGGAATCCATCTGTTCCACGATGGCCGGTCCGGCAATGATGTTGCCGCAGTGAAGCTTTTCCCTGTCGTAGAGGAGATATTTCTCACGGGTACCGTCCTCCATGAGCACCATGCGGCTGCCCATGACAGCGCCGGAAGCATCCTCGCCGACGAAATCCTCCCGCTCGATCTGGGGCTTGCTGATATGGCCGATGGCAGAGAGTCCGAAGTTGACGATCTGGATCTCGTCGCTGGAGGAGTAGGAGTAGAGACGCAGGTAGGTCTCCGTAAACCGCTCAGTCAGCTTCTCCATGGAATCAATGGAATTGTCGAAGGAGACGGCGATCTCATAATTCTGTCCCTTATAGCGCATATCCAGATAGTATTCCAGCTGACGGTTTTCGGGGAGGATCTGCTCCTTGTCAAACCAGACGGCAGCATCCCGTTTCAGCCTGTCATACATATCGGTAATGACGGAAAATTCAATGTGGTTCAGATCCAGCACGTTGGTCTGAACAAAATCCCGCCGCATATCCTCGGTAAGCAGGCCATAGGCAGCCAGAAGACCGGGGGTCTTGGGAATGATGGCTGTGGACATGTTGAGCTCCTCGATGAGCTCCGCCGCATGGAGGGGACCGGCGCCGCCGAAGGCCACCAGGGCAAAATCGGTGGGATTGTAGCCCTTCTCTACGGTAACATTTTTGATCTCCTTGACGATGTTGGAATTTCCGACGGTAATGATACCGCGGGCAGTTTCCTCCACATTCATGCCGATCTTTTCGGAAAGCTTCTCCACCGCCCGGAAGGAAAGGGTTGCGTCAATGGGAAGCTGGCCGTTTAAAAGTTCCTTGTTGTTCAGATGTCCCAGCACGACGCGGGCATCGGTGATGGCAGCCTCTGTGCCGCCGCGGGCGTAGCAGGCAGGACCGGGCTCTGCTCCGGCACTCTGGGGACCTACCTTCAGGATCCCGCCGGAATCCACCCAGGCAATGCTGCCGCCGCCGGCACCGATGGTGGAAATATCAATGGAGGGGATCCGCACGGGATAACCGCTGATATTTTTGTCCTTGGAGCTCTCAATATTGCCGTCCACAATCATGCTGATGTCGGTGCTGGTGCCGCCCACATCGATGGTAATGACATTTTTCACGTTGATCAGGTTCATCAGATACTGGACACCGATCACACCGGCAGCCGGGCCGGAAAGGCCTGTCTTGATGGGGTAGGCTGCCGCCTCCCGGATGGACATGAGGCCGCCGTTGGAATGGTTGATATAAACCTTCCGGATGCCGATCTGTTCCAGGGTTTTCTGCAGATTGTCCAGATATTTCTTCACCTCAGGGCCGACGAAGGAGTTGAGTACCGTACCGCAGAGCCGCTCAAATTCGCGGAACTGGTTGGAGATCTCACTGGAGGTGGAGATGTAGATGCCGGGCAGATGCTCTTCTATGAGGGCACGGACTCTGGCTTCATTTTCCGGATTCAGGTAGGCGTTCAAAAAGAGAACGGCCACAGCCTCGGCCTTGCTCTCCTTTAATTTTTCAATGAGCTCGAGGATCTCCTCATCCCTGAGCGCATCCAGGATCTCGCCCTTGTAATTCATTCGCTCGGAAAGCTCGAACCGCAGGTTTCTGGGGACCAGGACAGGAGCCTTGTCCATCTGCAGATCATAGAGATCGGGACGCTTCTGCCGTCCGATCTCCAGAAGATCCCGGAAACCCTTGGTGGTGATCAGAGCGGTGCGTGCCCCTCTTGTCTCGAGAATTGCATTGGTTGCCACGGTGGTGCCGTGGATGAAACGGTCCACATCCTCATAGCTGAGGCCGTATTTCTCAACGATCTTCCGGACACCGCCCACAACTGCCTGGGACTGGTCCTTTAAGGAGGACGGGAGCTTGTAGACCATCAGCTCGCCGGTCGCCTCATCGATTGCGCAGATGTCGGTGTTGGTTCCGCCCACATCGACGCCGATTCTGATTTTTTTCACAGTAGTTCCTCTCCTTTGTTTTGTACATGGAAGCAGTTTTGCCGGCAAAAAAACAGCCATGCGCGTACAGTGTGCACATGGCTGCTCCTTTGCATCATTTACTGTCATATTCCGAAAATAGGAAGAGTTCCTGCCTCCGATATATGGTGCTCTTTTGAAGCTTGGCAGGCTTCAAAAACAGTCTTGCACCTGTTCGATGCAAGCCCAAGCGAAAATGTAACGCTTTCGGCGGATTTCCCTTTCCCGGCAGGCTCCCGCCTGCAGTACTGATGAGCTCCGCGCCCCCATGTATACCATGGGAAACATTATAGCGAATCAAAGTGTTAAAGTCAAGAAGAGCCCATACGAATTTTAGGAAAAACTGCAGTTTTCAGGAGAAAATGCTTATTTTTTCTCGAAAATAGAAGCAATTTCCTTCAAATGCTCCGTGATCTTGATATGCTGGGGACAATGACCCTCGCAGCTGTGGCATTCGATACAGTCGGATGCGGCTCCGTGGCCCTGTGCCTGGCGGTTGTAATGCATCTGCGGGAAGTTGTTGGTTCCGTACTGCTTCATCAGGTTGTAAACGGAGAAGTAGCCGGGAATATTGATGTTCATGGGACATTCATCCACGCAGTATTTGCAGCTGGTGCAGGGAATGGCGGAGGACTGACGGAGAATCTCCACCACCTTGTCGAGAACGGCAAGCTCTTCTGCGGAAAGGGGACGGAACTCCTTCATATAAGAAGTATTGTCCGCAAGCTGGTCGGGAGCGGACATACCGGAAAGTACCATCATGACTCCCTCCTGGGAGGCGGCAAAACGGATGGCCCAGGAAGCAATGGATGCCTCGGGATCGTGATCCTTCAGAAGCTTCGCGGCCTCCTCCGGCAGGTTTACAAGTCCGCCGCCCTTGATGGGTTCCATGACGATCACCGGCTTGCCGTGCTTTCTGGCGACCTCCAGACAGTTTTTGGACTGGATGATGTTGCTCTCCCAGTCGATGTAATTGAGCTGGATCTGGACAAATTCCATTTCCGGATGGGCGGTGAGGATCGCATCCAGAACCTCCGGCTTATCGTGGAAGGAGAAGCCGATGTGGCGTGCCTTACCCTCGGCCTTCAGCTTTTTCATAAACTCAAAGCCGCCGTACCGGGTGGTCTCTTCAAAACGGTCCTTTCCCATATTATGTAACAGATAATAATCAAAGTACTCCACCTGGCAGCGCTCAAGCTGTGTGGCAAAGAAGCGCTCGTAGTCCTCGGGCCCCTTCACCAGGAAGGTGGGCATCTTGTCTGCCAGCAGATAGGAATCTCTGGGATACCGTTTCACCAGTGCCTCACAGACGGCCTCCTCTGAGTGCTCCTTGTGATAGGGGTACGCGGTGTCAATATAATTGAAGCCCTGTTCCAGATAGGAATCGATCATCCGGGAAAAGGTTTCAACGTCGATGGAAGACGGATCGTCGGGGTTCAGAAGCGGAAGCCGCATTGCACCGAAGCCCAGTCTCATTTTGGGGTTAAGCTCAGCCATGATAAATCCTCCTTTTAATGTGAATCTGCAGGCCCCTGGGGCCTCCGGAAATGAATGTCAGTGTGCAGAAGCCCGTGTTGCCCCCTGTTCACCGACGCTATATTCAGTATAACACAAAAAATCCTGTCAGCACACCATTCTGACAGGATTTTATAAATTGGGTCAAATTCTATTTATGCAATGCCGTTTACAGCCTTGGTCAAACGTGCAACTTTTCTGGAAGCAGTGTTCTTGTGGTAAACACCCTTGGAAGCAGCCTTGTCGATCTCGCTGATCGCAACTACTAAGCTCGCCTGTGCAGCAGCCTTGTCACCGGCAGCGATAGCAGCTTCTACCTTCTTGATCATGGTCTTAACCTTGGAACGGATTGCTTTATTTCTGGCAGTCTTTGTCTCAGTTACCAGAACTCTCTTCTTTGCGGATTTGATATTTGCCAATTTGTGCACCTCCAAATCAAATAAAATAGTTTGTTTTTATCTGGTTTGCATTAAAGCCGGACACGGACAGTCTAATGTAAACATACCATTGTATTTTATCGGAAAAACTCCGGCCTGTCAATACATATTTTGGAAAGATTTCCGGTGCGGAGAATATTTTTTCCGGAAGCTTCAAAAACTAGGAAAAGACCGGTAAAAAAGGGTCTTCTGATATGTTTGACGAAGGATCGGAAGGAGGAAAAGGAAAATGGAGGAGCTGGAGCGGATGCAGGATATGCAGGTCCACACGGACCTGGCACTGGAGGCCAGAGAGTCGGTCACCGAGGGGCGGGAGGGGATCCTGGGAGTAAGCATTGAGGAGGAGTTCCACAAGGATTCCGGCGTCCGGGTGACCCGGGTGGAGGTCCTGGATGAGCGGGGCGAGCAGGCCATCGGAAAGCCCCGGGGAGTTTATATCACCCTGGAGGCGGAGCAGATGGCAGTCCACGATGAAGGCTGCCACCGTGAGATCTCCCGGGCGCTGGCAGAATACATCCGGGAGCTCCTGAAAGGCTTTGGGTCACCAACATCGGTGCTGGCGGTGGGACTGGGCAATCAGGAGGTGACCTCCGATTCCCTGGGCCCCCAGGTGCTTAACAATCTGATGATCACGAGGCATCTTACAGGGGAGCAGAAGGAAGAAGCTCCCGGGACTTTTTCAGTCAGCGGCATTGTGCCCGGCGTCATGGCGCAGACCGGCATGGAAACGGCGGAGATCATCCGGGGAATCGTGGAGGAGACAAAGCCGGAGGCCCTTTTAGTGGTGGACGCCCTGGCGGCAAGGAGTGTGAGCCGTCTGGGAACCACCATCCAGCTCAGCAATACGGGGATCAGCCCCGGCTCCGGCGTGGGAAATCACCGGCACAGCCTGACAGAGGAGAGTCTGGGTGTCCCGGTGATCGCCATCGGAGTGCCGACCGTGGTGGCGGCTGCGGCCATCGTTTACGATACGGTGGATGCTCTGGCAGAGCTTCTGGAGGCTGCCGGGGCATCAGGAGCTGCCGAGGCAGTGGACGGGATGGAGCTTTCAGAACGGTATCAGATGGTGAAGGAACTGATCGAACCCCGCCTGGGACCCATGTACGTGACACCGGGAAATATCGACGAGCGGGTGAAGCTTCTTGGCTATATCATTTCAGAGGGGATCAATCAGGTTTTCGGAAATAAACTCCCTCCCCATACGGAGGAACAGGCATAAGGGCCTTACGCGGGGAATACTATATAGAAAAGCAGGCTTTGACCTCCGGGCGGGTGCGGACTTTCTCATTCCGGAAGAAGTCAGACAAGCAGGGAAACAGGGAGGAGACGGATTTGGGCATGGGAAACAGGAAAGGATCGATGGGAGGAAGCGGGACAGCGATTTTGATCCTGCTGGCGGCGGGCATCTTTTTTCTGCAGGACGGGCCGGCACGGCTGACGGCTCTTGCAGCCCGGCCGTCCATGGTCTCCTTTGTAAACAGCAGGGATGAGGCGGCAGATCCGGTGACCGGTATCTTAAAGGCCGCATCGGGGCTGCAGACACTTTCTTCCTTTATAAAGGATCAGGCTCCGGTGCCTACCCAGGCGGATCCGGCCTATGCGGCGGCGGTGCGGGAGGAGACCGGTTCAGGAGAAGGCACCGGAGGCTGGACGATGGGAATGAATGGGCCGGAGGAGACAGTGGGAGAAGGTGAGACTGATCCGGCCATGGAGAACGAAAATGCCGAAATCGAAATAGCTGCCGGAAGTCTAGGCGGAACGGAAGAAACCGGAAATCCGGAGGCGGCAGGTACAGCCGGGGAAACCTCGTCCGACACGGGAGAGACTTCCGGGCTTCCGGCCATGGCCGCCACCGAGATCCGGGGAACAGTCTATACAAAGGAACAGCTCAGTGATTTTGAATTTGTGAAAAAGAGTTTTTTTTATGTACATAAATCCACGACGGTCTATCCGGAACAGTTAAATGCGGAGGTCCTTTTGGGAAAGAATATGACGATCCCGGACAGTGAGGAACCACAGATCCTTCTGTTTCACACCCATGGAAGCGAGGCGTATTCCGATTCTGTGGAGGGGGACGCTTCCATGACGGTGGTGGGGGTGGGGGATTATCTGGCACAGCTTCTCACCGACCAGTACGGGATCCGGGTGCTCCATGTCACCGAGGTTTACCCCTACTCCGACTCCTATTCCATGGCCCTCGATATGCTGGAGCATACCCTGGCGGAGAACCCCAGTATTCAGGTTACCATCGATCTTCACCGGGATTCGGGCGGCCATGATGTGGTGGACATCAACGGAAAGCCCACGGCTCCTGTCATGTTTTTCAACGGTATGTGCCAGACGCCCGAGGGGCCTCTGGAGGATGTGGAGAATCCTTATCTTCTGGATAATTTGGCCTTCAACTTCCAGCTGAAGCTGAAGGCGGAGGCCTATTATCCTGGCTTTACCCTGCGCACTTTTTTAAAGGCCTACCGTTATAATCAGCATGTGCTTCCCAGGGCGACCCTGGTGGAGGTGGGGACGGAAAACAACACCTTTGAGGAGGCGAGGAACGCCATGGAACCACTGGCAGATCTATTATTCAAAGTATTAAAAGGAAAGTAAGTAAAAATTTTTACTTGTAAGGTTGCGTTTTTGGCAGAATGTGGTATGCTTAAAGAGGAAAGAAAAACACAGATGAGAAAGGGCAGGGTGAACTCATGAGAATAAGCAATCGTATGACGGAACGGGAACTGACGGTGATGAAGGCAATCTGGGATATCGGTGACGGGGCCACCACTGCCAAGATCGTGAAGAAGCTCCAGGAGTGGTACGGCGAGAAGCTGACGCCTCAGGCCATCGGAGTTTACATTGACAAGCTGAAGAAAAAGAATTTCATCCGGATCACAAAGCCGGACAATTATTATAAGGTATATGAGCCGCTGGTCAGCAAGGAAGAGTTCATGAAACATCAGGTTCAGTCCATTGCAAAATTCTGGGATCAGAGCACGGCCCAGTACGGGATCATGGCTCTCAGCGGAGAGAAAAAGCTGACAAAAGAGGAAGCAGATGATTTGAGGAGACTTCTGGATGATCTTGATTGACATCTTTCTGATGATCTTCCTGACCTCGGTCACCGGCAGCGTGATCCTGGCCTTCTGGAAACCGGTGAGTCTGGTGCTGGACCGGTTCGGGGAGATCCGACTGATTCGCAGGTTGCTTTGGGTGGTGATCGCGTTCCATTTGATACCGGTGGTATTTCTGTGGTTCTTGACAGCGACAGTTGGCAGTAGAAAGGCGGGCAGGCTGTTTTCCATAACACCTTTCTTTCTGAATGCCTTCAAGGTCATTGCAGTCCTGTGGCTGGCAGGATTTCTGTGGAAGATCTTTAAATATCTGGAGCATCTGTACAGTCAGTGGCTGCTTCTCAGACTGAGCTATCCCGGCGGAGCGCAGATCCGGAAAAAGGTGGATGAGATCCGGGGACGGTTGGGGATCCGGAAAGAGATCTCCGTCTGGGAATCGGAGGAAGTTCCTTCACCGTTCATCTCCGGTTTCCTCAAGTATCGCATTTTTATCCCGAAGCAGGTGGAGGATGAGGAAGAACTGGATATCATTCTGGAGCATGAGCTCTGCCATTTCCGTCAGGGAGATCTGCATCTCAAGAAACTGTGCATGTGGATCGTCCGGATCCAGTGGTTCAATCCCTTTGTGTACCTTCTGAGAAATGAGGTGGACCGGTGGGGCGAGAGCCTTTGCGATTATGAGATGTGCTACGGCCGGGAACACTCCTGGAAAATGAAGAAGTATTTCGATGTGGTGATCAAATACTGTGAGGAAACGGATGAAGACAATCCCTATGCGATCATGTATCTGGGGAATGATTATAAAGAAATCAAGAGGAGGATTGAACGTATGAAAAAGATGACAACAAGAAAGACACTGAAACGGGCATCGGCGGTTCTGCTGATCCTGTGCTTTGCCCTGGCTTCGGCGGTGACGTCCATGGCAGCGGGAAAGGGCGTGGAGACCCTCTATGGGATGGGCTATGATCTGACAATGGTGAGAACTTTTGAGAACAGAGCGGATGAACCAGAGATGGAGGAGTTTACCCGGGTTAAGACTGCCGGTATGGATATTGTTCAGACGGATGAGCCGGTATATCTGGATGAGAGAGGGCTTAACAGCTATACCTGGACATTGGATCCGGGCGAGATATATGAGACGGGGCTGTTTTATGCGTCAAATGGAGATACGATAGAAGTGAATGTCAGTTCGTCACCGAAGAGTTCGAATGTGGGAGTTGGCCTTGATCAGCCCAATGGAATATTGAGGGGTGTTTCCGGTACTTGTCCATATGCTCATACCTTTACGGTTAATCAAAACGGATTTCATCGGGTCTATGCCGAAAATCTGATGAGCAGTAAGATTACAGTTGTTGTGACGGTTTCAAGATAAATAATGCTTTGAAATACATACAGCCTGCCGCATCCACGGCAGGCTGCAGTTTTTTTCTGGATTGCCTGGAGCTTCCGGCAGCGTTACCAGTGAAGCTCCAGGGTGTAGGAGTTGACGGCCTGATCCTTTGCAGTCTCCGTATCCCAGGTCTTCATGGCAGTTATCCACGCATCCATCAGATAGATCTGGACAGAGGAGGGGCGGCTTCCGTTCAGGCTGTGGGAGGAAATGCCGTAGGTCTGGGTGGAATTGGCGCTTTCGAGCAGTTTGCCGTCCTGATCGAAGACAGCCACACCGCCGTCGGGATCACCAGGTCCGTCTTCTACGCCCACATATCTGGTCATGATCTGGTAGGGAGAAACGTACACGTCTGTGACCCGGCAGGGGCTTTCGGAAGTGTCCAGATTCTCATATACCTGCAGCTGGCTTGTATCGGAATGGAAGGGCAGCTTCAGTTCCCAGGTTCCCCTGACACAGTAGGAGGTATCTCCGGGATTGTTGGAATCGATAATAGGATACCCGTTTTCATCACAGAAATCTGCGAGGATCCTGGTCAGGGAGATGGAGATCTGGTGGGAGCCGGCTTTTCCGAGCAGCTCTGACGGAAGATCCGTTTTGATCATGCCGTTGAAGTGGTGTTCATCCAGCTGCTCCACATGGAAATCTGTGCTGCCGAATTCGGTGACTTCCATACCGTCGATACCGGCGCTGCCTACCAGATAGACGGTGGCCGGTTCCGTGATCGGGTTCCCGGCTTCATCCCGTGCGATCTCGCCGTCAGAATTCCATTGGTAATTGTAACCGAGAGGCTCCTCAGAATAAAACTGCATGGACAGAAATACAGAAAGGCCGTCGCAGTAGATCTCCGAGGCGGTCAGGGTGACGCCACAGTCTGAGACTGTGTATAAACCCTCCGGTGTTTCGGCGGTTTCGGCTGCGTTTGATTCGGCATGATCGACAGCTCTCTCAGATTCCGATTCGCTGGCGGGGGCTTCGACGACAGTCTCCGTGGGAGTCAGTACTTCAGCCCGATCAGAATAATCACCGGCAAAGGCAAAGTCATCTTCAAGACCGGCAAAGAGGCTTCCGATGACGGGAAGCTTAGCGGCAAGTGCAGGATTACTGACACAAAAAAGGACAGTAACGGCGAAGGCGGCGGCAGCGGAACCGCAGCCGATCCAGAGCTTTTTCCGCTTTTTTCTGCGCTGCCCGCTTTTTATCTGTTCCAGACTGGTTTTTACTGTTTCGTTCAGCCGTTTCGAAACGGGTATTTCATCAAATTTAATTTGCATAAAGATAATCCTCCTTTAAGCAGGCCCGAAGCTCTTTGCGGGCCCGGCTGAGATAAGCTTTTACAGAGCCTTCCGGAATATTCATGGCATAAGCGATCTCACTGACCGTCATATCGCTGAAATACTTGAGAATGATGACCGTGCGGTATTTTTCCGGCAGCACATCAATGGCGTCGTAGAGATCCCATTTTTCCTCAGAAGAAATGGATGATTCCGGTGCTGCCGCCTGAATGGTGTCCATGGGAGCCACCGGCATCATCTGGCGGAAAAGGTCGACCGCGCAGCGAATGAGGATCCTTGTCAGCCAGGTCTTAAAATACTCCGGCTTTTTTAATGTGTGTATGGACTGAAACCCCTGCAGGATACATTCGCTGACCGCATCCAGTGCCAGATCCTCATTTTTGACATATAAAAATGCGATCCGGTACAGATAATCCTGGCAGCGGGTGATCAGCGTACCGTAGGCATTGACATTTCCATGTATGGCCTTTTTTACCAGAAGCAGGTTGTCCTTATCGCAGGAATCCATGGCCGTCCCTCCTTTTTCTTATATCTTTGATGGTCCATCTATCTCTTAGTCTATACCTTGCCGCACGAAGTGCGCCTGCCCGCAGGGCTTGCATTGATGAGTGCCCTTGGGTATAATTTCTGGAAAAAGGTTACAATTTATTTAACAGTTTTTTTGAGACTTTTTTTCGGGTGCTTTTTCATGTGTTTCCGACGGAGCTTCTGTCGAATTTTGGATAGACTTTGCAGGAAAATTATGCTACACTTATAGCACCACAAAGAAAGGAGGAACAGAAGCTGACTGACAATGAACTATTGCTGGCCATGTCCAATCTTATGGACATGAAACTCAAACCAATCGATGAACGGCTGTCGAGACTCGAGACTCGGATGGGAAATCTGGAGGGCCGGATGGACAAACTGGAAGGCCGGATGGACAAACTGGAAGACCGGATGACCAGGCTCGAGGAAGATGTCAAGGAACTGAAGACGGACGTCGCAGAACTGAAGAGTGACGTCGCAGTACTGAAAACGGACGTCGCAGAGCTGAAGAGTGACGTAGCAGAACTGAAGACGGACGTCGCAGAGCTGAAGAGTGACGTAGCAGTACTGAAGACGGACGTCGCAGAACTGAAAGTCAAAGTGGCAGATCTGACGGAAGACGTTACTGTGCTGAAGACGGATGTCGCAGAGCTGAAAGTCAAAGTGGCAGATCTGACGGAAGACGTTACTGTGTTGAAGTCAGATGTCGCAGTGCTGAATGTCAAAGTAACAGAGCTGACGGCAGATGTCACCATCCTCAAGGGCAATGTGACAGAGCTGAGGACGGATGTCAACGAGCTTGCTGCCAACACAGCCGGAATGAACGAACAAATGATAAAGACAAAGGAAATGCTGGAGCTTCGGGTAGTGCCGAGGCTGGATACTATTGAGTCGTGCTATACTTCTACCTACCGCCGCTATGCGGAAAAGACAGAGCAGATGGATGCTCTCCGGACGGATATGGACATTGTGAAGAAGGTAGTGACGGAACACAGTGTGAAGCTGCATAAGCTGGCATAGCCTTTACATATACAGAAGAGGAGCGGTGTGAAGTCCGGCAGGATTGGATTTTACACCGCTTTTAAACAGAAATTGCAGGAGGAAACGAATGGCAGCGGATCAGAGTAAAATCAGGAATTTTTGCATCATTGCGCATATCGATCATGGGAAATCCACCCTGGCAGACCGGATCATTGAAATGACCGGGCTTCTTACCAGCCGGGAGATGCAGGCACAGGTGCTGGACAATATGGACCTGGAACGGGAACGGGGGATCACCATCAAATCCCAGGCAGTCCGCACGGTGTACCGGGCAAAGGATGGGGAAGAATATATTTTTAATCTGATCGATACTCCCGGACATGTGGATTTTAATTATGAGGTGTCCAGAAGCCTGGCAGCCTGTGACGGCGCGGTGCTGGTGGTGGATGCGGCTCAGGGAATCGAGGCGCAGACCATGGCCAATGTGTATCTGGCGCTGGATCATGATCTGGAGGTATTTCCTGTCATTAATAAGATCGATCTTCCCAGTGCCGATCCCCAGCGCGTGATCGACGAGATCGAGGATGTCATCGGAATTGAAGCCCAGGACGCACCGCAGATCTCTGCGAAAGCAGGGATCAATATCGAAGAGGTTCTGGAGCAGATCGTACAGAAGATCCCGGCACCGTCGGGTGACCCGGCGGCTCCCCTTCAGGCACTTATTTTTGATTCGGTTTACGACTCCTACCGGGGCGTGATCGTGTTCTGCAGAATCAAAGAGGGAACGGTGAAAAAAGGAACGAGGATCCGTTTCATGGCCACCGGGGCGGAATTTGAGACGGTCGAGGTGGGATACTTCGGCGCCGGCCAGTTTATTCCATGCGAGGAGCTTTCTGCGGGCATGGTCGGCTATGTGACCGCCAGCATCAAAAATGTCCGTGATACCAGAGTCGGTGATACGGTGACGGATGCGGACAATCCCTGCGACAAGCCGTTGCCGGGGTATAAGAAAGTAACTCCCATGGTTTACTGTGGTATGTATCCGGCGGACGGAGCCAAGTACAACGATCTCAGAGACGCCCTTGAGAAGCTGCAGTTAAACGATGCGTCCCTTCAGTTTGAGCCGGAGACCTCCGTGGCTCTGGGCTTTGGCTTCCGATGCGGTTTTCTGGGCCTTCTCCATCTGGAGATCATCCAGGAACGGCTGGAGCGGGAATACAATCTGGATCTGGTGACAACTGCCCCCGGCGTTGTATATAAGGTGCACAAGACAAACGGAGAGGTCATGGAGCTTACGAATCCTTCCAACCTGCCTGATCCTTCCGAGATCGAATATATGGAGGAGCCGGTGGTGAAGGCGGAGATCATGGTGACCACCGAATTTATCGGCGCGATCATGGGCCTTTGCCAGGAACGGCGCGGCGTCTATATCGGAACGGAGTACATGGAGGATACGCGGGCGCTTCTCCGGTATGAGCTGCCCTTGAATGAGATCATTTATGACTTTTTCGATGCGCTCAAATCCCGGTCCAGAGGCTATGCATCCTTTGATTATGAACTCAAGGGTTATGAACGGTCTGAGCTTGTGAAGCTGGATATCCTTATTAATAAGGAAACGGTGGATGCGCTGTCCTTTATCGTTCACGCCGATACGGCCTACGAGCGCGGCAGGAAAATGTGTGAAAAGCTGAAGGAGGAGATCCCGAGACATCTGTTTGAGATTCCCATTCAGGCAGCCATCGGAAACCGGATCATTGCCAGAGAGACGGTGAAGGCCATGAGGAAGGATGTGCTGGCAAAATGCTACGGAGGCGATATCAGCCGAAAGAGAAAGCTCCTGGAAAAACAGAAGGAAGGAAAGAAGCGGATGCGCCAGGTGGGCAATGTGGAAATCCCGCAGAAGGCCTTCATGAGTGTGTTGAAGCTGGATGATAAATAAATGCGGAGGAAGGTAAGATGGCGCTTGAGCTGTATGTCCACATTCCGTTTTGTGTAAAAAAATGCGGATACTGCGATTTTGTTTCTGCTCCAGCGGCCGATGCAGTGCAGGATGCCTATGTGAAAGCGCTTTTGCAGGAGATCCGGTCAGCCGGGCAAAAGGATCAGGTATCGTCCATTTTTATCGGAGGCGGAACTCCTTCTATTATTAAGGCGGAGCATATTGAGGCGATCCTTTCCTGTATCCGGCAGGAGTTTGCGGTGGAGGAGGATGCAGAGGTGACTCTGGAAGCGAACCCGGGGACGCTGACGGCTGAAAAGCTGGCTGTTTACCGGAGGGCGGGGATCAACCGTCTCAGTATCGGGCTTCAGTCGGCCAATGATGAGGAGCTGGCCCTTCTCGGACGGATCCATACCTTCCGGGAATTTCAGGAGAGCTATCGTCTGGCGAGGGAGGCGGGCTTTCAGAATATCAATGTGGATCTGATGGCGGCGCTGCCCTACCAGACGGAGGAAAGCTTTGAGAGGAGCCTTCGGGCCGTGACGGAGCTTGCCCCCGCACCGCCGGAGCACATTTCGGTGTACAGTCTTATCATCGAAGAGGGTACAACCTTTTATGAGAAATATCACAGTCAGGCTGAGGCAAGGGAGGCAGGTTCGGAGGATACGGCGCCCCTTCCCACCGAGGAGGAGGAGCGGACCATGTACAGGCGGACGCGGGAGCTTCTGGAGGGCTGCGGTTATGAACGGTATGAGATCTCCAATTATGCCAGACCGGGCTTTGTCTGCCGCCATAATGTGGGGTATTGGACCGGCGTACCGTATCTGGGCTTTGGAATCTCTTCGTCCTCTTATATCGGGGGAAAGCGGTTTTCCAATGGCAGGAGCCTGAAGGAGTATCTGACAGCGATGAAAGAGGCGAGACCTCTTGAAACGATCCGGGTAGACGAGGAGGTCGTGGAAGAAGAGCGGGCCATGGAGGAATTCATGTTTCTGGGACTCCGTTTGATGCGGGGAGTTTCCGAAAAGGAATTTAAAAGGCGGTTCGGAAGATCGATGGAGGAGGTATACGGAACCGTTCTGGAGACGATGGAAAAAAGAGGTCTTATGGAGATGACTGCCCCGGCGACCCGGGAAAAACGGGAAGAGAGGATCGACGGAGATGCTTCACAGAAGGACAGGCTCTGGCGTCTGACCGAGGAAGGAATTGACGTAAGCAATTATGTCATGGCAGAGTTTCTGCTGTAAGATCAGACTTAAAAACAAAATGTGCAGCTTCTGGATCCGGCGGGAACAGAGGAGCACATTTTTTGTTTATCAATGTTCACGGATGTTTTCTTTACTTTGTGAAGAAAATATGAAAATGCAAAAAAATATTGACAAAGACGTAAGGCAGTGCTATCTTATTGTTATGAATGTTAGCACTCTATAAGGTTGAGTGCTAATAAAGGAAAGGGAGGCGTGAGAAGTGGAACTGGATGAACGGAAGAAAAAAATCTTGAATGCGATTATCCGCAATTACCAGGAGACCGGGGAACCGGTTGGCTCACGAACTATTTCCAAATATTCCGACCTGCAGCTTTCCTCCGCGACCATCCGCAATGAGATGGCGGATCTGGAGGAAATGGGATTGATCGTACAGCCCCATACCTCGGCGGGCAGGATTCCCACAGATAAGGGCTATCGCCTTTATGTGGATCAGATGCTGAAAGAGGCAGATCAGGACCGGGAGCACCGGGAGGTACCACAGACCGGAGATTTTCTGGTGGAGCGGATGGACCGCATGGAGCGGGTGCTGATGCAGATGGCGAAGCTTCTGGCAGCCAATACCAATTATGCGTCCATGATTTCCGCACCGCGGTACAATCGGAACAAGCTGAAATTCATTCAGCTCTCCAGAGTGGATGAGAGGAAGCTTCTGGCCGTTGTGGTGGTGGAAGGAAATATCATTAAAAACTCCATCTTCGAGGTGGAGGAGCGGCTGAGCGAAGAAGATATTCTTTCCCTGAACCTGATGCTCAACACCAATCTGAACGGACTGACGATCGAAGAGATTAATCTGGAGATCATTGCGAAGCTGAAGGAGCAGGCGGGAAATCATACAGACGTGATAGGTAAAGTCCTCGATGCCGTGGCGGATGCCATTCGCAGCGACGAAGAGGACCTTCAGATATATACCAGCGGAGCAACCAATATCTTCAAGTATCCGGAGCTTTCCGACAGCAGCAAGGCGAAGGAGATCATTCAGGTATTTGAGGAAAAGGAGCAGCTGACCAATCTCCTCACGGATAAGCTGGGTGAGGAAGGACAGCAGGGCATTCAGGTCTACATTGGCAATGAGACACCGGTGCAGAGCATGAAGGACTGCAGCGTTGTGACAGCAACCTATGATCTGGGCGGCGGCCTGCAGGGAACCATCGGTATTGTGGGCCCGAAGCGTATGGATTATGAAAAGGTAGTTTCCACGCTTCAGACGGTCATGGGACAGCTGGATACCATATTTAAGAAAGAGGAATAGAAAGGCGGATCAGACGTGGCAGATACAGAAAAGGATGTAACAGAGGAAATGAAGGAAGAGCTGGCAGAGGACGCGGCAGAGAACACTGTGGAAGAGGAAATTCCTGCGGACGAAGGCCAGGAGGAAGCCGGGAAAGAGGATGCCGGAAGCGGTGAAACCCAGGCAGGCGAAGAAAACAGCCAGCCGGAGGAGGAAGCAGTCCAGCCGGAGACGGCAAAGGAAACCGAAAAGAAAGGCTTCTTTAAAAAGAAAGATAAGAAAGACAAAAAGGACCTTCAGATCGAGGATCTGACCGACAAGCTGAAGCGTTCCATGGCAGAGTTCGAAAATTTCCGTAAGAGAACGGAAAAGGAGAAGGCAGCCATGTATGAAGTGGGAGCCAAAAGTGTCATTGAAAAAATCCTCCCGGTGGTGGATAATTTTGAACGTGGCATGGCAACCTTAAGTGAAGAGGAAGCCCATTCTCCCTTTGCAGAGGGGATGGATAAAATATATAAGCAGCTTCTTACGACCCTGGAGGGGATGGATGTGAAGGCCATTGAAGCCGTGGGTCAGGAATTCAATCCCGATTTTCACAATGCGGTCATGCATGTGGAGGACGAGAGTGTCGGCGAGAACATCGTCGTGGAGGAGTTCCAGAAGGGCTATCTTTACCGGGAAAGCGTGGTGCGCCACAGCATGGTAAAGGTTGCAAATTAACAGGCATTACAACAAAATCTGATAATACAGGAGGAAATTAATCATGGGAAAAATCATAGGCATTGACTTGGGTACAACAAATTCATGCGTAGCAGTTATGGAAGGCGGAAAGCCTGTAGTTATCGCCAATACAGAGGGTGTCAGAACAACTCCTTCCGTAGTGGCATTCACAAAGAACGGTGAGAGACTGGTTGGCGAGCCTGCAAAGCGTCAGGCAGTTACCAACTCCGAGAGAACCATCTCTTCCATCAAGAGACATATGGGTTCCGATTATAAGGTGGATATCGACGGAAAGAAATATTCTCCTCAGGAGATTTCCGCCATGATCCTTCAGAAGCTGAAGGCAGATGCTGAGAGCTATCTCGGTGAGAAGGTAACGGAGGCTGTTATTACAGTTCCCGCTTACTTCAACGACGCACAGCGTCAGGCTACCAAGGACGCAGGCAAGATCGCCGGTCTGGATGTCAAGAGAATCATCAACGAGCCTACGGCAGCGGCCCTGGCTTACGGTCTTGACAATGAGAAGGAGCAGAAGATCCTGGTTTACGACCTGGGCGGCGGTACCTTCGATGTTTCCATCATCGAGATCGGTGACGGTGTCATCGAGGTTCTGGCTACCAACGGCGATACCCATCTGGGCGGCGATGATTTCGATGCAAAGCTGACCGATTATATGATCGCTGAGTTCAAGCGCGCAGAGGGCGTGGATCTTTCCAACGACAAGATGGCTCTTCAGAGACTGAAGGAAGCCGCTGAGAAGGCAAAGAAGGAGCTGTCCTCCGCAACGACCACAAATATCAACCTTCCGTTCATCACTGCAACCAGCGAGGGACCGAAGCATTTTGATATGAACCTGACCAGAGCAAAATTTGATGAGTTGACTCATGACCTGGTAGAGAGAACCGCAGTTCCGGTTCAGAACGCTCTGAGAGATGCCGGATTAACGGCAGCTGAGATCGGCAAGGTCCTTTTAGTAGGCGGTTCTACCCGTGTACCTGCTGTACAGGAAAAGGTAAAACAGCTGACCGGAAAAGAGCCTTCCAAGAATCTGAATCCCGATGAGTGCGTGGCAATCGGTGCATCCATCCAGGGCGGCAAGCTGGCCGGCGATGCAGGCGCAGGCGACATCCTTCTTCTGGATGTAACTCCTCTGTCCCTGTCCATCGAGACTATGGGAGGCATTGCCACAAGACTGATCGAGAGAAATACGACGATCCCCACCAAGCACAGCCAGGTATTCTCCACCGCAGCCGACAATCAGACTGCCGTAGATATCAACGTGCTTCAGGGCGAGAGACAGTTTGCAAAGGATAACAAGAGTCTCGGACAGTTCCGTCTTGACGGTATTCCGCCTGCAAGAAGAGGCGTTCCTCAGATCGAGGTTACCTTCGATATCGATGCCAACGGCATTGTAAACGTATCCGCCAAGGATCTGGGAACCGGCAAGGAGCAGCACATCACCATCACAGCCGGCTCCAATATGTCCGAAGCTGATATCGATAAGGCAGTGAAGGAAGCTGCTGAGTTTGAGGCTCAGGATAAGAAGCGTAAGGAAGGCATTGATGCAAGAAACGATGCAGACTCCATGGTATTCCAGACCGAGAAGGCTCTGGAGGAGGCCGGAGACAAGATCGATCCTGCACAGAAGGCTGCAGTTGAGGAGGACATCAAGTCCCTGAAGGCAGTTGTGGATGCAACCGCCAACGGCGAGATTTCCGACGCACAGCTGGATGAGCTGAAGGCAGGAAAAGAAAAACTGATGAACAGCGCACAGGCACTTTTCTCCAAGCTTTATGAGCAGGCTCAGAGTGCAGCAGGCGCCCAGGGAGCAGGCCCCGACATGGGAGCAGGCCCCGACATGGGAGCAGGCCAGAGCCAGGCAGACGATGATGTCGTAGATGCTGATTATAAAGAGGTTTAATCATTTTTACCCCTCTTTCCATCTGATTCAGGGCGGCCCCTTCAGGGGGCCAGCCCCTGAATCTTTTGTGGCGTTTAGGGGAAATATGCGGAGAGGTGAGTGAAAGTGGCTGAAAGCAAAAGAGACTATTACGAGGTACTTGGTGTACCGAGGGATGCCGATGAAGCGGCATTAAAAAAGGCATACCGTGTACTTGCGAAGAAATATCATCCCGATACCAACCAGGGAAATCCGGAGGCGGAAGCGAAATTCAAGGAGGCTTCCGAGGCTTATGCAGTTCTGAGCGACCCGGAAAAGAGACGCCAGTACGATCAGTTCGGCCATGCGGCCTTTGAAAACGGAGGCGCCGGAGCAGGCGGCTTCGGTGGTTTTGATTTCAGCGGCGCGGACATGGGCGACATTTTCGGCGATATTTTCGGCAATCTGTTCGGCGGCGGCAGGAGCCGCGGCCGTGCAAACAATGGTCCCATGAGGGGAGCAAATCTCCGGACCGGCGTGCGGATCACCTTTGAGGAGGCACTCTTTGGCTGCGAGAAGGAAATTGAGCTGACTACCAGAGACGAGTGCCCGGATTGCCACGGCACCGGCGCCAAGCCGGGAACCCAGCCGGAAACCTGCCCCAAGTGCAACGGCAAGGGACAGGTGGTATATACCCAGCAGTCTATGTTTGGTATGGTACGGAATGTGCAGACCTGTCCGGACTGCGGCGGAACAGGAAAGATCATTAAGGAGAAGTGCAGTTCCTGCCGGGGGACCGGCTACACCAGCTCCAGGAAACGGATCGCTGTCTCTATTCCTGCCGGTATTGACAACGGGCAGAGCGTTCGTATCCGCGGAAAGGGTGAGCTTGGTACCAATGGCGGAGAGCGGGGAGATCTTCTTGTAGAGGTAACGGTTTCCAACCATCCGATCTTCAAGAGACAGGATACCAGCATTTATTCCACCGTTCCCATTTCCTTCGGAACAGCGGCTCTGGGCGGTGATATCCGGATCAAGACGGTGGACGGCGAGGTGGTTTACACTGTTGCGCCCGGTACTCAAACTGATACAAGGATCCGGCTGAAAGGAAAGGGTGTGCCTTATCTGCGGAATAAAGATGTCCGCGGCGATCACTATGTGACACTGGTGGTGAAGGTTCCGGAGCGGCTCAGTAAGGAGCAGAAGGAAGCCCTTCAGAAGTTCCGGGAGACCATGGGAGAGGTCCCGGCTCAGGAAACTTCCGAGGAAAAGCATAAAAAGAAGGGCTTTTTCAAATAAATCATGAAGTCCGGTGGTTTTCTTTTTGAGAAAAGTGTGGTATGATAAACAGAGCAGCAGATGAAATTTGCGGATTGAGAGAGGACGACATGGACGGATTTCTTTTATATTTTCTGATTGGATTAATTGCCTTTGTTGTGATTATCAGTGCAGTTGTCGCTGTAGTCAGCGCAGTCACCTCCGCATCGGCGGCCATTGCCGAGGAAGAGGAAGAGGACGACTGATCAATCGGGACAGCGGAAGAGACATGAAACGAACGGACTAAGGGAGCTGCCGTAAAATATTTATGATTTTGCGGCAGCTCTTTTTCTATCTTTATCAAAAAATGAGGGGGATTAAAATGGAACAGAAGAGAGAAAAGGGGAACGTGTGGGGATTGCTTCCCATCGGAGTATTTTTGGTTTTATTTCTGGGGGTCGGTCTGGTTTCCGGGGATTTTTATGCCATGCCGGCCATTGTGGCCTTTCTGATCGCACTGATGGTGGCTTTTTTTCAGAACAGAAGGTTGTCCTTTGGGGAGAAGCTTAAAGTCATTGCCGAGGGCGTGGGTGATGAGAATATTATTACCATGTGCCTTATTTTCCTGGCAGCAGGAGCCTTCTCCGGAAGTGTGAAGGCGGCGGGCGGTGCCGACAGCACAGTGGCCCTGGGCCTTTCCATTCTGCCGCCCGGGATTGCAGTGGCAGGGTTGATGCTGATCGGCTGTTTCATGTCGATCTCCATGGGAACCAGCATGGGAACCATAGGAGCGCTGGCTCCCATTGCCGTGGGAATCAGTGAAAAGACCGGTTTTTCCATGGCGATCTGCATCGGTGCGGTGGTCAGCGGAGCCATGTTCGGCGACAATCTTTCGATGATCTCCGATACGACCATTGCGGCGGTCCGGACCCAGGGCTGTGAGATGAGGGATAAATTCAAGGAGAACTTCTTCCTGGTGCTTCCGGCGGCAATCATTTCCCTGGTGATCTATGTGCTCATCAGCCGGAATACCTCCTTCCAGGTGACGCTGGAGGGTGGTTATAATCTCTGGCAGGTACTGCCCTACCTGGTGGTGCTGGTGGGTGCCCTGGCCGGTCTCAATGTATTCCTGGTGCTGATCGGCGGTACAGTGCTTTCCATCCTGGCCGGTCTTGGAACCGGGACCATTGCGGTCGCTGATATCTTCCGGGTCATGGGCGAGGGCGTTACCTCCATGTATGATATCACGGTAATTTCTATCATTGTGGCCTGTATCGTATCGCTTGTGAAGAAAAACGGCGGTATTACCTGCATTTTAAATCTGATACACAAAAAGATCCGCGGCAGGAAGGGCGGCGAGCTGGGCGTGGCGCTTTTAGCGGTGCTGGTGGATATGGCTACGGCAAACAATACGGTGGCCATTGTCATTGCGGGCCCGATCGCAAAGGAGATCAGCAGCGATTATGGGATTTCGCCCAGAAGGACGGCATCCCTTCTCGATATCTTTGCATCGGTGACCCAGGGACTGATCCCCTATGGAGCCCAGCTTCTTCTGGCAGCGGGGCAGACGGGCCTTTCCCCTCTGCAGATCATTCCCTATACCTTTTATCCGGTACTGATGGGAGTGACAGTAGTGATATTCATTCTGCTGAAAAAGCAGAAGCCTGAAAAAGTATAATAGAAACGGAAGCGGCTTTGTGACAGTCAAAAACAAAGTCCGCTTCCTTTTTTATAACTGGACGAACCTACATCCTTATGCTAGAATAGGTATGATAGGCAGATTGTGTAAAAATGCAGGACCAAAATCCAAAATGGAAAGGTGCGAATACATGAAACTACTGATTCAAAACGGACATGTGATTGACCCGGATACCGGAAAAGACGGGATCTATGATGTGCTTGTGGCGGAGGGAAGGATCCTTCGGGTGGACCGGCACATTGACGAGGAAGCAGACCGGACGGTCAATGCGGAGGGGCTTTATGTGATGCCCGGCATTATTGACCTGCATGTGCATCTCAGGGATCCCGGCCTGGAATATAAAGAAACCCTTCAAACAGGAGCTCTGGCAGCGGCGAAGGGCGGCGTGACTACCATGTGTGCCATGCCCAACACGAAGCCGGTGACTGACAGCCCGGAGATGATCCGCAGTCAGAGGGAACGGGCCAGGAAGGAGTGCGCTGTTCATGTTTCCTTTGTGGGAGCCGTGACAAAGGGACAGGAGGGGAAGGAGCTCACTGATATTGCAGCCATGAAAAAAGAAGGCATGCTCTGCATCAGCGAGGACGGAAAGTCTGTGATGGATGCAGGCCTTTACAGGGAGGCCATGAAAATTGCCGCCAGAGAAAATGTGCTTGTTCTGGCCCACTGCGAGGATAAAAACATGGTGGCCGGCGGTGTTATGAATGCCTGTAAAAAGGCGGAGGAGCTGGGGCTCCCCGGCATTACCAATGGTGTGGAGGACGTGATCGCGGCAAGGGATATTCTGTTGGCAAAGGAGACAGGTGCAAGGCTTCATCTGTGCCACTGCTCGACAAAGGACAGCGTGGAGCTTGTCCGTCTTGCCAAGGAGGCAGGCCTTCCGGTCAGCGCCGAGGTATGCCCCCACCATTTCACTCTTACCAGTGAAGACATTCCCTGCGATGATGCCAATTATAAGATGAATCCGCCCCTCAGAGAGAGGGAGGATGTGGATGCTCTTATTGATGGATTAAAAAAAGGAATTATTGATGTGATTTCCACGGACCATGCACCTCACGGGGAAGAGGAAAAGTCCAGAGGCTTTGCGAATTCCCCTTTTGGAATCGTGGGTCTTGAGACCTCGGTGGGTGTGACGATGACGGAGCTTGTCCACACGGGAATCCTTACGCCGATGGAGATGGCGGACCGCATGAGCTTCCGCCCTGCGAAGCTTCTGGGAATCGATAAGGGAAGCCTGGCCGAAGGAAAATGTGCCGACGTGGTCCTCATTGATCCCGACAAAGAGTGGACGGTCCGCAGGGAGGAGCTGGTCTCCAAGGGAAAAAATACGCCCTTTGACGGCCGGAAGCTTCGGGGCGCGGTGGTTATGACCATCGTGGACGGCGAGATCGTATATACAGATATGGAAGAGAAATAACCGGAGGAATAGAATAATGATCAACGTACTGTGTGAAAAAATCAAAAAACTGAACGCTCCCATTGTGGTGGGACTGGATCCCATGCTCTCCTACGTGCCGGAGCATGTGGTAAAGAAATCCTTTGAGGCATACGGCGAGACACTGGAGGGAGCAGCCGATGCCATCTGGCAGTTCAACAAGGAGATCGTGGATTCTGTTTATGATCTGATTCCGGCTGTGAAGCCCCAGGTGGCCATGTACGAGCAGTTCGGCGTGGAGGGCATGAAGGCCTATAAGAAAACGGTGGATTACTGCCATGAAAAAGGGCTGGTGGTCATCGGCGACGTGAAGAGAGGAGATATCGGCTCCACCTCCGCCGCTTATGCAGTGGGGCATCTTGGAAAGGTACAGGTGGGAAGCCGGACCTTAAGCGCTTTCAATGAGGACTTTGCCACGGTGAATCCTTATCTGGGAACGGACGGCATCAAGCCCTTTGTGGATGTGTGCAGGGAGGAAAAGAAGGGACTCTTTATTCTGGTAAAGACCTCCAATCCTTCCAGCGGTGAATTCCAGGACAGGATTATCGACGGCCGCCCGCTGTATGAGTGGGTGGGAGAAAAGGTAGCGGAGTGGGGCGCCGACTGTATGGGAGATTCCTACAGCTACATCGGTGCCGTGGTAGGTGCCACCTATCCGGAGATGGGAAAGGTCCTGAGAAAGGTGATGCCCAAATCCTTCATTCTGGTGCCCGGCTATGGAGCTCAGGGAGGAAAGGCTTCTGATCTGGTCCATTATTTCAACGAGGACGGTCTCGGAGCCATTGTAAATTCCTCCAGAGGCATTATTGCAGCTTATAAAAAGGAGCCCTATGCGAAGTTCGGACCGGAGCATTTCGGCGAAGCTTCCAGACAGGCAGTTCTTGATATGATCGCTGACATCGACGGAGCTCTTCAGGCAGCAAAATAAAGACGATAAAATCATTCAGGAGATGAATTTGTCATGGGGAAGAAAAAGGAAACCGCACGGGTGATCTCCCAGGAGTGCCTGGCACCCGGCATTTACAGCATGTGGATCGAAACGGGACTGGCAAGGGAAGCCGTGCCGGGACAGTTTATTTCCATTTATACAAAGGATGGCGCGAGGCTCTTACCGCGTCCCATCAGCATCTGTGAGATCGGGGACAGCTGCCTGCGGGTGGTATACCGGGTGGCCGGAAAGGGAACGGATGAGTTCTCCGGTTATCAGGCGGGAGATCCCATTGATATTCTGGGACCTCTCGGCAACGGGTTTCCTCTGGAGGCTGCCAGAGGGAAAAAGGTGTTCCTGATCGGCGGAGGGATCGGCGTGCCGCCCATGCTGGAGCTGGCCAAGCAGCTGTCAGGAGAAAAGCAGCTGATCATGGGCTATCGGGACAGCCGGATGTTTTTGAAAAAGGAATTTGAAGAAAACGGTACGCTTTATGTGGCGACGGAGGACGGAAGCTATGGCACAAAAGGCAATGTGCTGGATGCGATCCGGGAGAATGGACTTTCTGCCGACGTGCTGTTTGCCTGCGGGCCCACACCGATGCTGCGGGCACTGAAGGCCTACGCATCGGAACACGGAATTGAAGCGTGGATCTCTCTGGAGGAGAAGATGGCCTGCGGTGTGGGCGCCTGTCTGGCCTGTGTCTGCAAATCCAGGGATGTGGACAGCCACAGCCACGTGCACAATAAGCGGATCTGTAAGGATGGGCCGGTATTTCTGGCAGAGGAGGTGGAGCTTTGATGAATCTTTCTGTGGAGCTTGCCGGTGTTACTCTGAAAAATCCGGTGATGACAGCCTCCGGGACCTTTGGCTCCGGAGCAGAATACAGTGAATTTGTAGATCTTGGCCGTCTTGGTGCAGTGGTCACCAAGGGCGTGGCGAACGTGCCCTGGCCGGGAAATCCGACACCGAGGATCGCGGAGACCCATGGCGGAATGATCAATGCCATCGGACTTCAGAATCCGGGAATTGATGTGTTTATCAAGCGGGATATTCCGTTCCTGAAACAATATGATACGAAGATCATCGTCAATGTCTGCGGGAAAACCACCGAGGATTATGTGGAGGTGGTGGAACGCCTGTCTGAGCAGCCGGTGGACATGCTGGAGATCAATATTTCCTGTCCCAATGTGAAGGAGGGCGGCATCGCCTTCGGACAGAATGCGAAGGCGGCGGAAGCCATCACAAAGGCGGTGAAGGAAAAGGCACGGAAGCCTGTCATCATGAAGCTTTCCCCCAATGTGACCGATATTGCCGAGATGGCGAGGGCTGTGGAGGCGGGAGGAGCCGACGCGGTTTCCCTGATCAACACTCTGACCGGCATGAAGATCGACGTTCACAGGAGAACCTTTGCAGTGGCCAACAGGACCGGCGGTCTGTCCGGCCCTGCGGTGAAGCCTGTGGCAGTGCGGATGGTCTATCAGGTGGCACGGGCGGTGAAGCTTCCTATTATCGGTATGGGCGGCATTATGTGTGCGGAGGATGCTCTGGAGTTTATTCTGGCCGGCGCCACGGCGGTGTCTGTGGGCACGGCGAATTTCCATAACCCTTACACCACGGTGGAGGTCGTGGACGGGATCCGCGCTTACATGGAACGATACGGAGTGAAGGATATCAACGAACTAATCGGTGCAGTGAGATAAGACCGCGGCCGGAAGCAAATATAGTCAGATGCAGAGAGGAGAACATGGTCATGGAGCAGTATAAGCAGGAGTTTATCGAGTTTATGGTGGACTGCAAGGTCCTTAAGTTTGGAGATTTTGTTACAAAGAGCGGGAGGAAAACCCCGTTTTTCATCAACACGGGCTTTTACCGTACAGGTGAACAGCTGAAGAGACTGGGCGGTTATTACGCAAAGGCTATCAAGGACAAATTCGGCACGGATTTTGATGTGCTGTTTGGACCTGCCTACAAGGGGATTCCCCTGAGCGTGGCAGCTTCCATCGCTCTGTCGGAGGAGGGAGCGGATATCCGCTACTGCTCCAACAGAAAGGAGATCAAGGATCACGGTGATAAGGGGATCCTTCTGGGAAGTCCCATCGGCGATGGCGACCGGGTGGTGATTATTGAGGATGTGACGACGGCCGGAACCTCCATCGGAGAGACTCTGCCCATTATCAAAGCCCAGGGAGATGTGAAGGTCCTCGGTCTTGTAGTCTCCGTGGACCGGATGGAGCGCGGACAGGGAAGCAAGTCTGCCCTGAAGGAGATTCATGAGAAATACGGCCTGGAAACGACCGCCATTGTGACCATGGCCGATGTGGTGGAGCATCTTTACAATAAGCCTTATAAGGGAGAAATCATTATCGATGATACATTAAAGGCTGCAATCGACGCATATTATGAACAGTACGGAGCAGAGGAATAAGGAGAAAGCAATGGAAAGAGTTTATAAGACCATGAAAAATGCAGGCGCCTTTTCGATCGCAATGGGAATCGTTGCTGCCCTGATCGGCATCGTAGTGGGAGTCGGCAGTATTGTCAGCGGCGCCTTTTTGCTGAAGCGCAAATCGGATATTACTTTTTGATGAAGGTGGATATGATTGAAATCTCATGTTAAAACGGAGAAGGTCCGGACGGTGGGTTGGATTCTGTTCGTTCTTTATCTGGCCGGCCTCGTTTATTTCATGTTTTTTTCTGAGTCCCTGGGCCGGACAGAGGTATCGAAAGGGTACCGGTACAATCTGGAGCCTTTTCTGGAGATCAAACGGTGTATCCGTCATTGGCAGGTCCTGGGGCCTGTAAATGCCGGTATGAACCTCCTGGGAAATGTGGCAGCGTTTGTACCTTTTGGATTTATTCTGCCTATGCTAAAGCGTTCCAACCGAAAATGGTATGTGGTGGTTCTGTTCAGTCTGCTTTTCAGTCTCTGCATTGAAGCTGTGCAGCTTGTCACCAGGCGCGGAAGCTTTGATGTGGATGATCTGATGCTCAATACCCTCGGCGGGTTCCTGGGTTATCTTTTGTTCCTTTTGATGGCTGGGATGCGAATGCGGCGGCATAGGGCGGATTGATCCGTTTCAGACAAAAAGGAGTTTACCATTGAGCAAAAAGAAAACAAAGCTTTTTAAAATAAAATTCTCCAGGGCGGGAATGATTTCTATTCTGATTTTTTTAGGGGCGGTCCTGTTTCTTCTGGCGGCGTTTATGATCGCCTTCCGCACCTATGGACACGGAGATACGACGGTGGCGGCGCTGGGGTTTCTGGCGCTGTTCTTAAGCATTCTGGGGCTGATCCTTCCGATCCGTGATGGGAGACGCCGGGCCAAGGAGGAGAGCTTCCCCCTGCTTTCCAAGGTAGCTGTCGTTTTAAACACACTGGCGATCCTTGGAATTCTGGCCATTTATATCATAGGAATCGTCATTTAGGGACGGAGGCAGATAGATGGAAGAACCGTTTGATGAAAACAGGACGAAGGAGCAATCCGGAGAAAACAGACTGGAAAAACAGCTTCGGTTTATCCTGGAGGCGGACAAGAGTAAGCAGGTGTTCCGGCAGACGTATCTTTCTGACGGAACGCGAAAGGAAAATGATGCGGAGCACTCCTGGCATCTGGCTCTGATGTGTGCCCTGCTTTCGGAATATGCCAATGAGCCCATTGATGTGGCAAAGACCATGATCATGGTGCTGATACATGATCTGATTGAAATTGATGCGGGAGATACCTATGCCTACGATGAAGCGGGAAATGCGACGAAGCGGGAGCGTGAGCTTAAGGCAGCTGACCGGATCTTTAAACTTCTTCCTGATGATCAATCGGCGTGGCTGCGGGGACTGTGGGAGGAATTTGAGGAGGCTGAGACACCGGAGGCCAGATTTGCCCTGGCCCTCGACAAGGTACAGCCGGTGCTCTTAAATGATGCCACCGACGGACGGGCCTGGAAGGAACATGAGGTCAGAGTCTCTCAGATCCTGAATCGGAATGAACGGACACCGGCGGGATCCCGGGTTCTCTGGAATCATGTGGAAGGTCTCATTGAGAAAAATACAGCCCTTGGAAGAATCAGGGACGACAGATAGAAAGAAGGAAATGAAAAATGTTTGGCGATAATATGATGTTCTGGAGCCTTATTATGGCGGCAATTTTTGTGTTCGGTGGTGTTCAGGTGCGAAGCGGCAAGACCGATTTTTTGGGAAAGGATATGGACAAGGATATCAGGCCGGAGCTTAAAAAGGCTTATTGCAGAGAAATGAGCATTCCCATGTTTGTCCTGGCGGCGGTGGAGCTGATCGATGTGATTCTTCAGCTGACCATTGATTTTACCCAGTGGTCCCTTCTGATTCTGGGAACCGGTATTCTTGTGGGAATCGGCTGGATCGTTATGATACAGAGAAAGTACAGCAAAATGTAAAAGAGGTCGGAAAAATTGGAGTATTCAGTGTTGGAGGAGCGGTATCAGCTTTCCATTGGAAGAATCGAAGGAATCAAGGAAGAATGCGCTGCCGGAAGGACACAGGCAGCGGAATATTTTGAAAAACAGGCGGAATTCGTTCTGTATCTGGATGAAGTGCGCCGACAGCTTGCAGAGGAGAAAGAGAAAGGAGAGATTCCCTCTCTTGAGGTTCTGCAGGAGAGAAACCGGAGACTTTACGAGGATATTTCCGGGGAGTCCTACGAAAAAAGCTTTGCCAATCCTTCTGTGACGGTTCGTGCTTTTGGGGAGGAAGCAGGCAGAATTCTTTCCTTTCTGGCGGCAGAGCTTCGGGGCGGAATCGCATATGTCTACGAAACGCGCATGGAGGAATGGGTTCCCTGCCTCGAGGTGTTTATTGAGATATATAACTTATTTGAAGCAAAAGAAATAAATGAGTTTACTGAAGAAACTTTTATGTGCGAAGTCAAAGAGGCCTTGTATTATTATGTCAGCGATTACTGTGATGTGACGGTGCCGAGGAGAGTGCGGGAGCAGGTGGATCCTTCCCTGGATTTTGCAGTCCGTATTATTACGGAAAGCGATCTGTCGGATCTTCGCTATCTCTACCTGTTCGGAGAATACATTACGGACAGCGAGCGCCGGATCGCAGAGTTTTTAAACGGCCTTCCGGAAGATACGGTGGAGCAGATGGCTTCAGTCTACACGGAGGGATACCGCCGCGGTTTTGCGCTGGCCGGGATCGATCTGTCAAAAAAGAAAACCGTGGAGATTCGGTATAATATCGGCTTTGAACGGATCGTGAGGGCGGCCATCCGCCAGTTTGCAGCCATGGGCCTTTCGCCGGTTCTGTTCCGGGCAGCTGTGGGTGCGGCCAATAAGCGTCAGCACCTGAAAATCGGATATTACGGAGCCTATGCCAATAAACAGTATGAATACGATCATCGCTTTGATAATGCCCTGTTTTTGGATAAGGCCTTTAAGGAGCGGAAGCTTTCCGTGCTCCGGGTGGCCTATGAGGAGCTTAAGGATCTGGCTGCGGTCTATGCAGGTCCGGCGGTGATGGAAACCTTTGGGGAGCTGCCTTTTTCCTACGAGGATAAGCCGGAGGCCTGGACGCTCAGTGAAAAGCAGAAACGGCTCTCTGTGGAGCTTTCTGCCCAGTCTGCCCAGATCGTGAATCAGTATATCCGCGGAGAAGAGCGGAGCTTTACGATCATTTCGTGGCCGATTCCCGAGATCGGAAGTCGGTTTCCGGAGATCTTTCAGGAGACGATCCGGCTTAATACGCTGGATTACGAAAAATATAAAGCGATTCAGGAAACACTTATCCGTGCGCTGGATGAAGGCTGTTATGGTGAGATCAAAGGCCGGAACGGAAACAGAACCAGTCTGCGTGTGGCTTTCCATGAGCTTTCAGACAGGACAGCAGAGACAAATTTTGAGAACTGCCTGGCCGATGTGAATATTCCTCTCGGTGAGGTGTTTACTTCTCCGAAACTTGCGGGGACAGAGGGAATCCTTCATGTTTCCCAGATCTATATTAATGAAGTGGAATATAAGGATCTGGAGATCTGTTTTGAAAATGGCATGACTGTTTCCTGGTCCTGTAAGAATTATGAGGATGAGGAGGCCAACCGGCGTCTCATTGAGGAGAATCTTCTATATAATCATAAGGCTCTCCCCATGGGGGAGTTTGCCATCGGAACCAACACGGCAGCCTATGCCATGGCGAAGCGGTATGGCATTTTAAACAGGCTGAAGATCCTGATCATTGAAAAAATGGGTCCCCACTTTGCCATCGGCGATACCTGCTACAGTCATTCGGAGGACGTCAAGGTCTATAATCCCGACGGCAAGGAGATCGTGGCGAGAGACAACGAATGCTCCATCCGAAGGAAGGAGAAACCGGAGGAGGCGTATTTCAACTGCCATACGGATATCACGATCCCTTATGATGAGCTTGCTGAGATCGCCGTCGTCGGAAAGGACGGCCGGAGGGCAGTCCTTATAAAGGACGGACGCTTTGTGCTTCCGGGAACGGAAGCCCTCAACGAGGCCATGGAGGACATTTAGAGGAAAGAATTTTATTGCGGGGCTTGTATCCGGCGAGGGGTTTATGATAGAATATCATCGGTAAAAAATGACAGAAGCTGTCATGAAATATAGAAAAGAGGAGAATAGACATGGCAAAAGTAGGAATTATTATGGGTAGTGATTCCGATCTGGCAGTTATGAGCAAGGCAGCAGATGTGCTCGACAAGCTGGGAGTGGAGTATGAAATGACTATCATTTCTGCCCACAGGGAGCCCGATGTATTTTTTGAATATGCAAAATCTGCAGAGGAGAGAGGCCTCAAGGTGATCATTGCAGGTGCGGGCATGGCAGCACATCTTCCCGGAATGTGCGCAGCGATTTTCCCCATGCCGGTCATCGGTGTTCCGATGCACACCACATCCCTGGGAGGAAGAGATTCCCTTTACTCCATCGTTCAGATGCCCTCCGGTATTCCGGTGGCTACGGTTGCCATCAACGGCGGAGCCAATGCAGGCATTCTGGCGGCCAAGATCCTGGCAGTTTCAGATGAGGCGCTTCTGGGAAGACTGAAGGAGTATTCTGAGGATCTTAAGAATCAGGTGGTTGCCAAGGCAGATAAATTGAATGAGATCGGATATAAGGAATATCTGAAGCAGAAATAAAGGTTGCCGGATACGGGAATCAAAAATACAGGACAATCTATGGGAGGAAAGATATGGATTACAAAAAAGCAGGTGTGGATATTGAAGCCGGTTACAAGGCTGTGGAGCTGATGAAAAAGCATGTGCAGGGAACTATGCGTCCCGAGGTGCTGGGAGGAATCGGCGGTTTCTCCGGAGCCTTTTCCATGGATGCCTACAAGAAAATGGAGCATCCTACCCTGGTGTCCGGCACTGACGGTGTCGGCACAAAGTTAAAGCTGGCTTTTGCCCTGGATAAGCATGACACCATCGGAATCGACTGTGTTGCCATGTGCGTCAACGACATTGCATGTGCAGGCGGAGAGCCTCTGTTTTTCCTTGATTATATTGCATGCGGCAAGAATGAGCCTGAAAAGATCGCTACAATCGTGAGCGGTGTGGCAGAGGGCTGCCGCCAGGCAGGAGCCGCTCTTATCGGCGGTGAAACTGCTGAGATGCCCGGCTTCTATCCTGTGGACGAATACGATCTGGCCGGATTTGCCGTTGGCATTGTGGACAGAAAGGATCTTGTTTCAGGAGCAGATCTGAAGGCAGGAGATGTTCTGGTGGGTATGGCTTCCTCCGGTATCCATTCCAACGGCTATTCTCTGGTGCGCAAGGTGTTTTCCATGTCTGAGAGCAGCCTGAATACGTACTGTGAATCTCTGGGAGCCACCCTTGGACAGACCCTTCTTGTGCCTACCAAGATCTATGTGAAGGCTCTGAAGGCAGTCCGCGAGGCCGGTGTGAAGGTTAAGGCCTGCAGCCACATTACCGGCGGCGGCTTCTACGAGAATGTGCCCCGTATGCTCATTGACGGAACGAGGGCAGTCATCGAAAAGAACAGCTATCCGGTTCCTCCGATCTTTGATATGCTGGCAAAGGACGGCGATATCGAGGAGCAGATGATGTACAATACCTTCAATATGGGTATCGGCATGATCGTGGCTGTGGATAAGAACGATGTGGATAAGACCATGGCGGCCATCAAAGAGGCCGGCGAGGCTCCTTATGTGATCGGAACCATTGAGGCTGGAGAAAAGGGAGTAACCTTATGCTGAGGATAGGCGTATGCGTGTCCGGCGGGGGAACCAATCTCCAGGCGATCATTGATAAAGTGGAAAGCGGAGTGATCACCAACACGGAGATCGCTGTGGTGGTCAGCAACAATGCCGGAGCCTATGCCCTGGAGCGGGCAAAGGCCCACGGGATTCCTTCCATCTGCATTTCTCCCAAAGCTTATGAGAACCGGGAGGACTTTAACGAGGCATTTGTTAACGCCATTGACAGTTATGACCTGGATCTCATTGTGCTGGCCGGGTTCCTTGTGGTGATCCCTCCGGCGCTGGTTGAAAAATACAGGAACAGGATCATCAACATTCATCCTTCCCTGATCCCTTCCTTCTGCGGCACGGGCAATTACGGACTTACCGTCCATGAGAATGCCCTGAAGCGCGGGGTGAAGGTGACCGGAGCAACGGTGCATTTTGTTGACGAGGGAACCGATACGGGTCCCATTATCCTTCAAAAGGCGGTTGCAGTGGAGGATGACGATACGCCGAAAAGCCTCCAGCTTCGTGTCATGGAGCAGGCGGAATGGGAGATCCTTCCGAAGGCCATTGATTTGATCGCAAACGATAAAATTCAGGTAGTGGACGGACGTGTGATCCGCCGGAAATAAACAGGAGGAAGTCATGAACGTATTGATAGTAGGAAGCGGCGGCAGAGAGCATGCCCTGGCATGGAAGATCTCCAAGAGCAGCCGTGTGGATAAAATTTACTGTGCACCGGGCAATGCGGGAATTGAGGAATATGCAGAATGTGTTCCCATCGGTGTGCTCGATTTTCCTGCGCTGACCGCATTTGCAAAGGAAAAGAAGATCGATCTGACCGTCATCGGCATGGACGATCCGCTGGTGGCAGGCGTGGTGGATGCCTTTGAGGCAGAGGGCCTTCGGGTATTTGGCCCCAGCAGGGCGGCTGCCATCCTGGAGGGGTCCAAAGCCTTTTCCAAGGATCTGATGAAGAAGTACAACATTCCCACGGCGGCATATGAGAATTTTGATGACGCCGACAAGGCACTGGCTTATCTGGAAACCGTGGATTTCCCCATTGTGCTGAAGGCTGATGGTCTGGCTCTCGGTAAGGGTGTGCTGATCTGCAATACTCTTGAGGAGGCGCAGGCAGGTGTGAAGGAGATCATGCTGGACAAGAAATTCGGTACAGCCGGAAATCAGATGGTTATTGAAGAATTCCTTACAGGCCGCGAGGTGTCCGTGCTCTCCTTCGTGGATGGCAATACGGTACGGATCATGACCTCCGCCCAGGATCACAAGAGAGCGGGAGACGGAGATACCGGTCTGAATACCGGCGGTATGGGTACCTTCTCTCCCAGTCCCTTCTATACAAAAGAGGTGGATGAGTTCTGCCAGAAATATATCTATCAGGCAACGGTGGACGCCATGCGCGCCGAGGGCCGTACCTTCAAGGGCATCATTTTCTTTGGTCTGATGCTGACGGAAAAGGGACCCCGGGTGCTGGAATACAACGCCCGCTTCGGCGATCCGGAGGCACAGGTGGTCATTCCCAGAATGAAGAATGACATTGTGGATGTGATGGAGGCCTGCATCGACGGAAGGCTTTCCGATATCCGGCTGGAGTTTGAGGACAATGCGGCGGTATGCGTAGTTCTGGCTTCTGACGGCTATCCGGTAAAATATGAGAAGGGCTTTGTGATAAACGGCCTGGATACCGTAAAGGCAAAGGAGGACGAGGGCTATTACGTGTTCCATGCGGGCACGAAACGCACCGATGCCGGAATTGTGACAAACGGAGGCCGTGTGCTGGGGGTGACGGCAAAGGGACCTGATCTGAAGACAGCCCGCGCCAACGCCTACAAGGCAACAGAATGGGTAAGCTTCGACAACAAATATATGCGTCACGACATTGGAAAGGCCATTGACGAGGCGTAAGGGAATAAACACCGGCTCCTGTCCAACAGGAGCCGTTTATTACAGGACTAAGGTGCGATGGTTAAAAATTATAAGATCATTGTCAGCTATGACGGTACCAGATACAATGGCTGGCAGAAGCAGAAGAATGTGGAATCTACCATACAGGGAAAGCTGGAAGCTCTGCTGACCCGGCTGGCGGGGAAGGAGGTCACCGTGCAGGGTTCCGGACGCACCGATGCCGGGGTGCATGCTCTGGGACAGGTGGCCAATTTCCGCATGGACACGGAGCTTTCCGAGGGGGAGCTTTTTCAGGCTATGAATCAGTATCTCCCCGAGGATATAGCGGTTCTGGAGCTTAAGACGGCCTCAGACCGGTTTCACAGCCGCCTGAGTGCAGTGGGAAAAACCTACTGCTACCGGATCTACACAGGAAAGGCAAAGCCTGTCTTTGACAGAAAATATGTGTGGCAGCTTCCGGAGAGGCCGGATGTGAGCCGGATGCGTAAGGCCGCAGCTTTTCTTCCGGGGCAGCATGATTTTCGCAGCTTCTGCGGGAATAAACATATGAATAAGTCCACCATCCGCCGTCTGGACCGGATCGAAATTGTGGAAGACGGGGAGGAGCTTCGCCTGGTTTTTGAGGGAAACGGCTTCCTCCAGAATATGGTTCGGATTCTGACCGGTACGCTGGTGGAATGCGGACTTGGAGAACGGAGTCCGGAAGAGATGAAGGAGATTCTGGAAGCGCGGGACAGGAGTGCTTCCGGACAGATGGCTCCCGCCAGGGGGCTTACTCTGGTGGAGGTCCGATATTAAGAGTTTCAGCGCGAAGAGTTTGGAGGCATGGATATGACGGATTTTCTTGTCCGAAAATTTGTAAAGGATTATGAGCAGACGAAAAAGGCCAGTGTACGGACTGCATATGGAGTGCTGTCCAGTGCGGTGGGAATCTGCTGCAATGTGTTTCTTTTTTTGGTGAAGATCGCCATCGGACTGTTGTTAAACAGTATTTCAGTCCTTTCGGACGCTTTTAACAACCTTTCCGACGCGGCTTCTTCCATTATCAGCTTTGTGGGAGTAAAGATGGCGGAACGGCCGGCCGACAGGGATCATCCCTTTGGCCATGGCCGGATCGAATATATCGCTGCCCTGATCGTGTCCTTTCTCGTTATTGAGGTGGGCTGGACCTTTATGAAGACCTCCTTCGGAAAAATCAGGGAGCCGGAGGAACTGAGCTTTCAGCTTGTCTCTCTGATTATTCTGGTGCTTTCCATCGGTGTCAAGCTGTGGATGGCCATGTTCAACAGGCGTCTTGGCAAACGGATCGGCTCCCGGGTTATGGAGGCCACGGCAGCGGATTCCCTGGGAGACGTGCTGGTGACATCCGCCACCATTTTTTCTGTTGCCCTTTACGGGATCTTTGGCATCAATATCGACGGTTTCATCGGTATCGCCGTGTCAGTGGCTGTTATCCTGGCCGGTATCGGGATCGCAAAGGACACTCTGAAGCCGCTTATCGGGGAGGCCATCGACCCATCTGTTTACCGCAGCATCAAGGAGTTTGTGGAAAGCTATGATGGGATCCGCGGGACACATGATCTTCTGGTGCACAGCTATGGACCCTCTACCAGCATGGCATCCATCCATGCGGAGGTGGACAGCCACAGTAACATCGAGGAGATCCATGAGACCATTGACCGGATCGAGCGGGAGGCAAAGGAGCAGCTGGGAGTGCTTCTGGTGATCCATATGGATCCGGTGGATACGGACGATCCTCTTCTGGAGGAACGGAGGCAGGCGGTGCTGGATATTCTGGATCAGCTGGATGGCCGCATCACCCTTCACGATTTCCGTATGTCGGGCGGACGGTGGCAGATTCATCTGTTTTTTGACATTGTAGTTCCCTATGAGATGGGGGATGATCAGATCGGAACAGTCATTCATATTCTCCAGGAACGGATGAAGGCTTATGATAAACGGATCGAGTGCGTGATCACGGTCGACAGGAGTTATACCGGAGAACAATAAGAGACCCTTTGAGAAGCTGTGTAAAAAAAATAAAAAAAATAAAAAAAATGAAAATAGGGCTTGCCAAATGGAGGAGTTTCATGTATAATACATTTTGTTGCAGCAATAAGGACATTGGGCTGTCGCCAAATGGTAAGGCACTGGACTCTGACTCCAGCATTTCAAGGTTCGAATCCTTGCAGCCCAGCGAGAGAATGTCGCAGGAGCATCTGTTAGATGACCTTGCGGCATTTCGTTTTGTCAGAAATAATTCAGGGCTCCCTTAAACGGGGGCCCTGAGAAATTTTTCCAGTACATCTTCCACATAATCACAGATGTGGCGGCAGGCTGCGATCACCTCCGGTTTTGCCGTGGAGACCGCATAGCTTTCCGCTGCGCAGGAAAGAAGCTCCAGATCATTGTAATTGTCGCCAAAGGCCATGATCTCATCAGAGGAAATATGAAGCGCTTCCATCAGCGCTTTCATGGCATGGCCCTTGTGGATACCGGGCGGAATGAAATCGATCCAGTGGTCGCAGGTGGAGGCCAGTGTGAAGGCGCTGCCCCATTTTTCCTGAAACCGTTCCAGATACTCTTCTGTTTTGTCTCCGTGGACAAAGGCAGAGATCTTGATGTATTCTTCGGAGGTGGAGAAAATGTCATCCACCTCAGTGATGTCATTTTTCAGAACATAGCGAAGGTGATGAGTGTAGGCAGGATCCTTTGCCTGAATATAAGCCGTATGGATGCCGGAAAGCTGGATCTCACAGTTTTCTGTGGACCAGATGTCCCGCATCAGCTCCTGGCCCAGGGCCCGGTCCATGACAGCCTTGTATATGATCTCTCCGTTGTGGACAGCAAAGGCACCGTTTTCACAGATATAATCGGCGTAAGGGGCCATCGGTCCCAGAAGCCTTAGCAGGTTGGCGTACTGGCGGCCGCTGGCAGCTACAAAGAGGATACCCCTTTCCTTAAGCTCCTCCAGTATGGAAAACATGCGGGGCGGCATGGATTGGGCATCATTTCTTAAAATCGTACCGTCCATATCGCTTGCGATAAGTCGAATCATAAAATCCTCCTGTACAGAAAAAAATAAGAGCAATTTATTGTCAAATATGATATAATAGGAACACTTGGCAGATGGGAGCGGACAGGAAAGCCCTCGTCTGCATTGCGATTATAATATCTTAATGAAGAATCGTCAAGAGACGGAGGAACCATGTATTCATTCGACAGCAGGGTAAGATACAGCGAAATCGGGGCTGATGGGCGGTTGAGTCTCTGTTCTGCCGTTCATTATATGCAGGACTGCAGCATTTTCCAGTCAGAGCTTCTGGGGGTAGGGATCCGGGCGCTGGAGGAGAGGCAGTTGGCCTGGCTTCTTTCCTCCTGGCAGATCGAGATCAGAAGAAGGCCAAAGCTGGGAGAAGAGATCACCGTTGGGACCTGGGCCAGCGGGTTTAAGGCCATGTATGGTTACCGGAATTTTGTGATCCTTGACGGAAGAGGTGAGTGGGCAGTTCGTGCCAACTCCATCTGGATCTATATGAATACAGGGACAGGGCGGCCTGAAAAGGTGGATGAGGAGACGGTATCCCTGTACTGTCCGGAAAAGCCCCTGGATATGGAGGAGGTCGGAAGAAAGATCCCGATTCCCGACGGACTTACGGAATATCCGGCTTTTTCTGTGAGAAAGAATCAGATCGACACCAACGGTCATGTCAATAACGGACAGTATCTTGAAATGGCGGAGGAATGGCTGCCGGAGGCGTCCAGGATCCGGAAGCTCCGGGTTTCCTACCGACAGGCGGCCAGGTATGGGGACACGATTGTGCCCTTTGCGAGGGCGGAAGCAGACAGGACCACGGTAGTGCTTGGCGCTCCCGATGGGCTGGTTTATGCGGTGATAGAAGCAAGAGGATAAATTTATGATAGAATTGGGAACGAAGCAGACACTGAAGGTGCTGAGAAAAAGAGAAAACGGAATCTATCTGGGAGAGGGCCGCGGCCAGGAGCAGGGTGTGCTTCTGCCGAGACGTCAGGTGCCGGAGGGCATCGGGATCGGCGATGAACTGGAAGTGTTCCTCTATAAGGATTCGGAGGACAGACTGATCGCTACGGTCAACGAACCGCTTCTTAAGCTGGGAGAGCTGGGACTCCTCACCGTGGCGGAGGCGGGAAAGATCGGAGCCTTTTTGAAGTGGGGGCTGGAACGCGATCTGTTCCTTCCTTTCCGGGAACAGAAATGGAAGGTGAGAAAGGGAGAACAGGTTTTTGTGGCCCTTTATCTGGACAAAAGCAGGCGGCTCTGCGCCACCATGAAGGTGGATGCGTATCTCAGGGGGGATTCTCCCTATAAAAAGGATGATTCCGTCACCGGGATCCTCTATGAGATCAACCGGGAGCTGGGCGGTTTTGTGGCCGTGGACGGGATCTATTTCGGAATGATCCCGGCATCGGAGCTTCATCGGGATATGAAGCCGGGAACCCAGGTGGAGGCCAGGGTGGCCAGAGTCCGTGACGACGGCAAGCTGGTCCTCAGTGCCAGAAAAAAGGCATATAAACAGATGAACATTGACGCGGAGGCAGTGTATGCACTCATTGAGGAGTATGAGGGAGTGCTGCCCTTTACCGACAAGTCGGACCCGGAGCTTATCAAACTGGAGACGGGCCTCAGCAAAAACGCTTTTAAACGGGCGGTGGGGCATCTTCTCAGGGAAGGTAAGATTCAGATAAAAACAGATACTATAGAATTGATCAGGAGGTAACGTATCATGAAAAAAGTAATTTCCACAGACAAGGCTCCCGCAGCGATCGGACCTTATTCTCAGGCAATCGAGGCCAATGGCTTTGTGTTTGCATCCGGCCAGATTCCGGTCAATCCGGCAACCGGAGAGATCCCGGAGGGCATTGAAGCTCAGGCCAGACAGTCTTTGGAGAATGTGGTAAATCTGCTGGCAGCAGCAGGCGTAAAGCCTGAGGATGTGGTAAAGACCACCGTATTCATCAAGGACATGAATGATTTTGCAAAGGTCAACGCTGTGTATGCCGAGTATTTCAAGACGGACTGCCCTGCCAGAGCATGTGTGGAGGTTGCAAGACTTCCCAAGGATGTGCTGGTGGAGATCGAGGCCATTGCGGCAAAATAATCAAAGAAAAGAGAAATAAGCTGAAAGCCGCTTGATATTGATTCGGGCGGCTTTCACTTAAGAAAAGGAGACAGAGGCAGGAACCGTCTTTCGGCAGGAGGAATGCAGATGAGCACAGAACAGAGAGCCGGATGGCTTTATGCGGATATGGAGATCGTGGAAAAGGAGGACGCGCTTCTTTCGCCGGAGGAGAGAATGGCGGAGGCGGTGGAGCCTCTTCTTTTCTGGTTTCAGAAAAATGCAAGGATTCTTCCCTGGCGGGAGGAACCGACACCTTACCATGTGTGGATCTCGGAGATCATGCTGCAGCAGACCAGGGTGGAGGCGGTGAAGGATTACTACAGACGTTTTCTGGAAGCGCTTCCCGACATTCAGGCGCTGGCGCAGGTCCCGGAGGAACGGCTGCTCAAGCTGTGGGAGGGGTTAGGCTACTACAATCGGGCACGGAATCTTAAAAAGGCGGCAGAGGAGACGGTCAACCGGTACGGAGGAGAGCTTCCGGCCTCCTATGAGGAACTGGTTTCCCTTCCGGGGATCGGTTCTTATACGGCGGGGGCCATTGCTTCCATTGCCTTCGGAATTCCGGTTCCTGCCGTCGATGGAAATGTACTTCGTGTGACGGCAAGACTGATGGCAGATACGGACGATATTCTGAAGCAGTCGGTGAAGCGAAGGACAGAAGCACTGCTTCAGAAGATCATGCCCAGGGACGAGGCAGGAGCCTTTAATCAGGCTCTGATGGAGATCGGTGCCCTTGTATGCGTGCCCAATGGAGCGCCCCACTGTAGCCGGTGCCCGCTCGAGGGCCTTTGTCTGGCCTGCCGGTATGGAAAAACAGATGTGATCCCGGTAAAAACGCCGAAGAAGGCCAGGACCATTGAAGAGCGGACCATATTTGCCGTGGCCCGGGGAAGTGAAGTTCTGCTGCGCAAAAGACCGGAAAAGGGACTTTTAGCCGGTCTGTATGAACTGCCGGGAGCGTCAGGATATCTGACGGAGCAGGAGGCCCTTGATTTTCTGGGACTGGAAGAGAAAGATGCAGTCGTTCTGGAAAAGCTGCCGGAAGCCAGGCACATTTTTTCCCATGTGGAATGGAGAATGCAGGGGTATTATATCAGCCTCAGAGATGAGGCGCAGACAAAGGCCGGATTTTTTGCGGAGAGGGAAACGGCAAGGGAAGCATATGCCCTGCCGGGAGCCTTTCGGGCCTATGCGGCATATCTGTTTGACCGGAAATCTTAGCCGACAGTAAAATTGCACAGATGAAAACCCGACAGAAAGCCCGGTTTTTGAAAATGTAACAAATCGTATTTATATGCAAAAAAATCACTTGATTTCTAAAAAACACCATGCTATATTCAGGGTACAGACAACTTAGCGGACATCATGGCGGACATCTTAGCGGACAGCAGTGGAGACATCTCAGGAGACAGACAGTTAAGGACAACAGTCGAAAGACAGGACGAAAAACACAAAAAGGCAGGGCGGTTTGTAGAAGCTGTCCTGTCTTTTTGGCTGACAGGAATCATGCCTGCAAAGGCGCCTGCGAACGGAGGATTTATGAAATACAGACTTCTTGCATCGGATCTGGACGGAACGCTGGTGACGGATGACAAACGGGTCACCGGGAGAACAAAAAGAGCAGTGGAGGCCATGACAGCGAAGGGCGGGATCATGGTGCTTTCCTCGGGAAGGCCCAGCTACGGTGTATGGCATGTGGCAAGAGAGCTTTCTCTCGACCGGGAAGGCGGATATATTCTGGCCTACAACGGCGGTGAGCTTCTGGACTGCCGGACCGGGGAAGTGAAATTTTCGGTTACGATCCCGAAGGACCGGATTCCTGAGATCATCGGGCTTTCCAGACAGTACAAAACCGCGATCCTTACCTATGAGGGAGAGTATATCATTACCGAAAGCGGGGACGATATCTATGTGGCCGGAGAGGCCAGAAATGTGCGGATGAAGATCAAAGAGGTTCCGGATATGATCTCTTATCTGACGTTCCCCATTGTGAAGCTTATGATGGTCGGCTCAGAGGAACAGATCCTGAAAATGGAGCCGGTCATGCGTGAAGCTCTCGGACCGGAGTTTTCCGTATTCCGTTCAGAGGCTTATCATCTGGAGATCCTTCCGGCGGGCATTGACAAGGGAAGCGGTCTTTTAAAGACCTTGGATTATCTGGGGATACCCCGGGAGGAAGCCATTTCCTGCGGAGATTATGACAATGATATTCCGATGAATGAGGCTGCGGGCCTGGGCGTCGCCATGGCCAACGGATGCCCGGAGATCAAAGAAAAGGCCGACTATATCACCCTGTCCAACGAGCAGGACGGTGTGGCTTTGGTCATAGAAAAATTTATGCTCGAGGAGGAATAGCGATGGATCAGTTTTTGTTGGATACCCACACCCATACGGTTGCCAGCGGCCATGCCTACGGAACGGTCATGGAGATGGCGAAAGCAGCGGGAGAGGCCGGCCTTAAGCTCCTTGCCATTACGGATCATGCGCCTAAGCTTCCCGGAGGACCCCACGAAATGTATTTTCGGAATTTCAAGGTCATTGACCATGAGCTTTTCGGCGTCGAGATTTTAATGGGGGTCGAGTTAAACATCATTGATTATAAAGGGAACGTTGACCTGGAGGAGCTGCTTCTCAAAAAGATGGCAGTTTGCATCGCCAGCCTCCATACAGTCTGCCTGACACCGGGCACAAAGGCGGAAAACACCAGAGCTCTTCTCGGTGCGATGGAAAATCCACATGTACACATCATCGGGCATCCCGATGACGGACGTTATCCCATCGATTATGAGGCCATGGTGAAGGGGGCGAAGGAGCAAGGTGTGCTGATCGAGCTCAACAACAGCTCACTGGTACCGGGAGGAAGCAGGATCGGCGCCGTTCCCAATCTGACAGAGATCCTGAAGCTCTGTGAAAAGTATGATCAGGAGATCATTGTCAATACAGATTCGCACTTTCCGACTTCGGTGGGTCGCTTTTCGGAGGCAGAAGCGCTTCTTCGGCAAGTGTCCTTCCCGGAGGAGCTGATCGTCAATACGGATGTGAACCGGTTTAAAAAATATCTGACCAGGGGAAAGGCATAATCATAAAAATTTCAAAAAATTCTGGAACAGGCTGGACTTTAAAGTGTTAAAATGCTAAAATAAAATAGTGTCTGCGTGAGGCATCAATAAGCATCGAAGGAGAACTGCCATGAATAAGAAATTGAAGACAGAGGCTGTTGACCATCTGTTCCAGGCCATCCTGACTTTGAAGGATGTGAATGAATGCTATACATTTTTTGAGGATGTTTGTACTATCAATGAGCTTTTGTCCATATCACAGCGTTATGAAGTGGCGAAGATGCTGCGGGGCGGAAAGACCTATCTGGAGATCGCAGAGAAGACCGGCGCCTCCACAGCCACCATCAGCCGGGTGAATCGTTCCTTGAATTATGGAAACGATGGTTACGATATGGTATTTGCAAGGCTCGATGAAAAACAATAAGATAAAAGGGGATGCTTCCTGTCAGGAGGCATCCCTTTTTCAATACTGTATGTTATTTTTTGTCTTTCTCAGGAGCCTTTTCTTTCTTTTCTTCCCGCATCTCGTCAATGATCTGTTCGATCATCTGCTTTTTCAGGTACACGTCAAAACTGAGCATGCAGACAAAGGAGAACAGCTGAAGATACTCCCTTTCGTCCTCCGGCGCATTCTTGAAAGCCCGCTTGGAAAGCTCCTCTCTGGATTCCACTTCTTTGCAAAGCTCAAGAAGCTGTAGCTTTTCAATCTTCACGATCTCATTATAAATGTGGTCCAGCTTGTCATGGTCTTCGGTAAAGTATTTCTCGGAAAGGGGAGCCAGAAGGACCTGAATATCCCCAATGGATAAAAAGCCCTTGAAATAATAAATGAAGGCCAGAAGGATCAGATGATCTCTGGAATATTTCTTTTTCACAGGCGGGGGAAGCAGGTCGTTTTTTGCATAATTATTGATCATGGTTTTGGTGAGCACCTTGTCTTCGTCGTGACGCTTGCCGCCGGACAGATGCTGATCCATGAAGGTAGTGACCTGATCCATGTATAATTCAATATTGGGAATATCCCTGGTGTGGATATAATTTAATTTTTTCAGTCGTTCCAGAAGCTCCTGGACTAATTCGTCGTTGGTTTTCATAACTTCACCCCTGTTGTTATTATATAGTAATTAAAACCATATGACAAGCTGTAAATAACGGAATAATCAGATTCCTTCCGGAGTAAATCGTTTTGACAAGGTGGTTGGAATGACTTATAATGAAGAACAGGATCGGAAAGTGCAATGCACACAGGAGTCTTGCTTCTTCCGGTTCATGGAAAGGGAAGAGTCCCTTTCACTGAAGATTGAGAGGATATCCATGAATAATTACGATACACTGAATCCCATGCAGCGTTTGGCTGTGGAGACAACAGAGGGACCTGTGCTTGTGCTGGCCGGAGCCGGTTCGGGAAAAACAAGGGCACTGACCCACAGGATCGCCTATCTCATTGAGGAATGCGGAGTAAATCCGTGGAATATCATGGCTCTGACCTTTACCAATAAGGCGGCGGGGGAGATGCGGGAGCGGGTCGACAATCTGGTGGAATTCGGAGCAGACAGCATTTGGGTCTCCACCTTTCATTCAACCTGCGTGCGGATCTTAAGACGCCATATTGAATGCCTTGGCTATTCGACGAATTTTACCATTTATGACAGCGATGACCAGAAGACCATGATGCGTCAGGTCCTGAAGAAGCTGGATTTCGATCCCAAACAGTATAAGGAAAGAAGTATTCTGGCAACCATTTCCTCCCTGAAGGACGAACTGATCTCGGCGGAGGATTTTTCAGCGCGTTCGGCGGGGGATTTCCGTCAGAGCAGGATCGCAGAGGCTTACCTGGAATACCAGGCCCAGCTTCGGAAGAACAATGCGCTGGATTTTGACGATCTGATCATGAAAACGGTGGAGCTTTTCCGGGTAAATCCGGAGGTCCTTGATTATTATCAGGAAAGGTTCCGTTATATTATGGTGGACGAGTATCAGGACACCAACACGGCCCAGTTCCGTCTGATTGAGCTTTTATCGGCCAAATACAAAAATCTGTGTGTGGTCGGGGACGACGATCAGTCCATTTATAAATTCCGCGGGGCGAACATTGAAAATATCCTGGAATTTGAAAGTGCCTTTCCCGGGGCGAAGGTGATCCGCCTGGAACAGAATTATCGTTCAACCGGCAATATTCTGAACGCTGCCAATGGAGTCATCAAAAATAACGCGGGCAGAAAGGATAAGACCCTCTGGACGGAAAATGAGGAGGGAATTCCCGTTGTCTTCCGGCAGTATGACACGGCCTATGAGGAAGCAGATGCCATTGCTGTTGACATCCGGGACCGGGTGGACAGCGGAGCCGCCTATTCTGATTTTGCAGTCCTTTACCGGACCAATGCCCAGTCCCGTCTGTTGGAAGAAAAATGTGTGAACCGGGGGATCCCCTACCGGCTGGTGGGCGGCGTCAATTTCTATCAGAGGAAGGAGATCAAGGATATTCTTTCTTATCTGAAGACCATTGACAACGGCCTTGACGATCTGGCGGCCCAGCGCATTATCAATGTGCCGAAGCGGGGGATCGGAGCGACAACGATCGGTAGGATCATGGTTTATGCTGAAGCCAATGACATGAGCTTTTACGAGGCGTGCAAGGCGGCGGACAGGATCCCTTCCCTTGGAAAGGCTGCAGGAAAGATCCGGGGATTTGTGACTCAGATCCAGTCCTTCCGAAGCAAGCTGGCTTATTATTCCATCGGAGATCTGATCGAGGATATCGTGACGGAGACCGGCTATGGAGAGGAGCTTTCTGCTGACGATGAGGTGGCAGCAGAGACCAGACTTGAAAATATCGAGGAGCTGAAAAACAAGGCTGTAGCCTATGAGGAAAGTCTGGAGGATGGAGAGGAGGCTCCGACTCTTTCCGGCTTTCTGGAGGAGGTGGCTCTTGTGGCAGATGTGGACAGCATGGAGGATTCGGAGAACCGGGTGGTACTCATGACACTTCACAGTGCCAAAGGCCTGGAGTTTCCCAGAGTGTATCTGGCCGGCATGGAGGACGGGCTCTTTCCGGGAATGATGTCCATAAATTCCGATGATCCCGATGAACTGGAGGAGGAGCGGAGACTCTGCTATGTGGGGATCACCAGGGCACAGAAGGAACTGATCCTTACCTGTGCGAGACAGCGGATGGTCAACGGGGAAACGCGGTTTCAGAAGCCGTCCCGGTTTGTGGGTGAGATACCGCCGATGTATCTTCACAGACAGGAGACACCGTCGATGTTCTCCTTCGGCGGCGTACCGGTCAAACCTATGTCCACGGGCGGCGGATCGGGCTTCCGTACCTTTGGCAGACCTGCACAGGAGGCGTTTGAGCTTCCAAAAAAAGAAAAGGAACCGTACCGGCCCTGGACAGCACCTGCTGCCCGGTATGGAAAGGCCATATCGGGAGATTCGGGCCTTAAGGAAACCTATATAGGCAAGCAGTTTTCTGTTTCAAAGGCGACTTCTCTTTCCTACGGGGTGGGAGACCGGGTCAGCCACGTGAAGTTTGGCGAGGGAACGGTTGTGGATATCACGGAGCAGAAGAAAGATTTTGAGGTGACTGTTGATTTCGATAAAGCCGGACGAAAGCGGATGTATGCCACCTTTGCCAAGCTTAAACGGTGTTAAGGGGATGATCCGTGATCGATCGGGTTGGTCTTATTTTCAATGAAAAAGCGGTTTTCCTGCTGAATCAGAAGGAAAACCGCTGTCAGTTTTAATTAAGCTGCATAGCTGGTATGGTTATGAGATACCACATAAGGCTTTTGGGAAATCTGAACCTTCTCCTTGTGAGAACGATACAGCTCTACGACAGCGCCCACTGCGAAAGAAATAGCTACATCTGCTGCAACTGCAATTGCTGTGAATAATACGGTTACCATAATTAAGTCCTCCCTGTGATGATGTCTGGTAATAACAGAAATGTTTCGGAATCGATATCCGAAGGGTTTCTTTTTTTACTGTTTCTATTATAACAGATTACAAAACATAATTTTGTGGAAATCAACAAAATTCTTTCTCCTTTTTTTTGCGAAACCATGAAGGAACGTATTCGGACGGATACAGGAGATGGCACATATCAAAAAAATGAGAAAAAATTCCAGGCAATTTTGCCAAAAGAAAATGATAAAAAAATTAAATTTTTGAATTTGGGAAAGTTTCGATAGTAAAATAATGGAATTGGTGATATAATAACGAAAAGAGAAAGCGTATTGCGGAAAGGACGTGTGGATATGAATAAAAAGCTGGAGGAAGTTTTAAGCGCAAGCAAATTAAATGAGCTGATTCGCAAGAATGAGAAGCAGGAAGAAAAGAAGAGCAAGGTGCTTTGGGTGCTGGCTATTATCGGCGCTGTGGCAGCTGTAGCGGGAATCGCTTACGCAGTGTACCGTTTCTTTACGCCGGATTATCTGGAAGATTTTGAAGATGACTTCGATGATGATTTTGATGACGATTTCTTTGATGATGATGAGGAAGCCACCGAAGAAGCTTTTGAGGCTGAGGAAGCCGACGGCATGACAAAAGCTTCGGAAGATGCATTTGAAGAAGCATCCGAAGAGGAATAATGGAACGCTTGATTCAGTGAAGGAGAGGGCTGCCGAAGGGCGGCCCTCTTTGTGTGAGAGGATCATAATAAAACAAGGAGCTTATGGACAGGATGAAAAAGGGCGAAGTATTGGAAGGAATTGTGGAACGGCTGGATTTTCCCAATAAAGGAATTTTGCGCATAGACGATGAGACCGTCATGGTAAAAAATGTGCTGCCGGGTCAGCGGATCCAGGCGGCAGTCGGAAAACGAAGAAAGGGAAAGACGGAGGGCCGTCTTCTTAAGGTGCTGGAACCTTCGCCCCTTGAGATGGAAAAGGAACCCTGCCGCCATTTCGGTATCTGCGGCGGCTGCAGCTATCAGACGATTTCCTATGAAAAGCAGCTGGAGCTTAAGGCAGATATGGTAAAGAAGCTCATTGGGGAAAGCTGCCCGGAGGAAGTCTTCGAGGGAATCAAGGGAAGCCCGCTCCAGTTTGGCTACAGAAACAAAATGGAATACTCCTTTGGAGATGAGATAAAGGACGGTCCTCTGATGCTTGGGATGCACAGGAGAGGAAGCTTTCACGATATTGTGACGGTTGACGACTGCCGAATTGCGGACGACGATTTCCGTCTGGTACTCGGGGAAACTCTGAAGCTCTGCAGAGAGGCAGCTCTTCCGTTTTATCGGAAAATGAAGCACGAGGGATATCTTCGCCATCTCCTTGTCCGCAAGGCCTGGAAAACAGGGGAGCTTCTGGCAGCGCTGGTCACCAGCGGGCAGACGGAAGCAGCCTTCGGACAGAACGGCGCGGAGAAGGAACAGAAATTTCTGGCAGCCTTTGCCGACAGCCTTCAGGCGCTTCCTCTTGGAGGAAAGCTCATTGGTGTGCTGCACATGAGAAATGACAGCCAGGCTGATGTGGTGAAGAGCGACAAAACCACCGTTTTGTACGGACAGGATTACTTTTATGAGGAGCTTTTGGGGCTCCGTTTTAAGATCACGCCCTTTTCCTTTTTCCAGACAAATTCTGCGGGGGCGGAGGTCCTTTACAGCACAGCGCGGGAATACATCGGAGATACGAAGGACCGGCTGGTTTATGATCTGTACAGCGGGACGGGAACCATTGCCCAGGTGCTGGCTCCGGTGGCAGGAAAGGTCATCGGTGTGGAGATCGTGGAGGAGGCTGTGGAGGCCGCCAGGGAAAATGCGGCTTTAAACGGTCTTTCCAACTGCGAATTTCTGGCCGGAGATGTGCTGAAGGTGCTGGATACCATCGTCGAAAAGCCGGATCTGATCGTTCTGGATCCGCCCCGTGACGGGATCCATCCGAAGGCTTTGCCGAAGATCATCGATTACGGAGTGGAGCGGATCGTATACATCAGCTGCAAGCCCACCTCGCTGGCCAGAGATCTGAAGGTGTTTACGGCGGCAGGCTATCGGGTGGAGCGGGCGTGCTGCGTTGATATGTTCCCGGGGACGGCGAATGTGGAGACGGTATGTTTATTGTCCAAACTTCAAGCGAAGCAACATATCGAGATTGACTTGAACATGGACGAGCTTGATTTGACCGATGCGGAGAAGAAAGCTACCTACCAAGAAATCAAAGACTATGTACTGGAGCATAGCGGCTTGAAAGTCAGCAGCTTGTATATCGCACAGGTAAAACAGAAGTGCGGTATCATTGAGCGGGAGAATTATAACAAGCCGAAGTCTGAGGATACCAGGCAGCCACAATGTCCGCCGGAGAAGGAAAAGGCAATTATGGAAGCATTGAAGCACTTCGGGATGATTTGAGGTGGCGAATATGGAGCGCTTGCTTTCCTGTGAGTTCAATATGGATGCTGCCTGTGTTGAACTGAAATTTGTCGATGGCAGCATGATTTCCATTGACACGATTGCCGTTGAGAACGAGATTGCCGACAATATGTATCAGCGGTCAGAGCTGGACTGGCTAATCTATAATAAACCTCTGGAGTATGCGCAGCTGGTTCTTGACGGCAACTTGGAACGGTATGTGAAAGGCACACCGGCGCATCGGTTGATTGATTGAGAATAAGTGTGACAGAGCCCACCGGTCAACAATGATCGGTGAGCTCTGTATTATTCCAGTTCGCAACCAGGAGTTTCAAGACGACAGTCTGTTTCAAATGTTGTCGAGAATCTTTTGGACGGCATATGGCTTGGCATATTTGATATAAGCATCGCTCACGAAAATGGTGTTTGTCGCATGTGGTTCAACCCACATTGCCGGGTAGATAACAACCTTCTTTTTGCTTCTTCGTCCAGCTGCGGTAATTTCACTATCAGCAGTGATTTCGCAGCCTGATTGCTTAAGGATATTCGCTAAAGGCATGATCATGTTAATCTGTGTCTCTGGTTTGATAGGAGATGCTTTTATGCCATCAACACCCCATTCAAGGAGCTGAAGTGCAGCAAAGCGGTCAAGCATGCCATGTACATATTGGTTCCTGTAATGCTTTAGGCATTTGGAACACGCAGATCCACAATCACAGGAACTCAACAGCTCTTTCATATCGGATAGTAGTTCGGCAATTGCATCGGCTACACTGACAGCATAACCAGCGCCGCTCGATAGACTATCGTAAAGATAGATATCGACATAGGAGGCTTCAGCCCCAGTCCTGAGACGATAACCGGTGACAAGTTCGGTGAATTCAACATCGAGTTTTTTGCTTGCTACCAGTCGCAGCGCTTCAGCTAAGGATTGAGCTGCACGGCTAAGCCATGGATTATCATTACGGCGTGCATCAATAACCTTGTCGTCAATTGTGAATTCAAGGACCAACATATCAGTTATGAAGTCATAGCCAAGATTCACATTAAAGGAATTACCGTGACGGCATCTGCTTCGAGCATACTTTGACTTGTATGGCCTGTTAACGTCATTCAGAACAGAAATATCGTCGCCTGGCATAGCAGCGCCACAATCTTTGCAGACCATAAAGCCCTTGTCATCCGATCCTTTATTCAGCATGATGATTCGCTGATTTGTTCGCGAAGCAATTCGTATGTTCTTGCAACCTGGGGCAAGTTTCATTTCTTCTGCATCTGGTAGAGTTGAATATAGAGGCTGCTGTACGGCGGTATACTCTTCTGATAGCTGAACATCCGGTATTGCTTCAGCATTTCTTGGTGCAAAGCCCCATGGACGCATCATTTCACGAGTGATTTTGAGATCATCGTTCCCACAGAATGGGCACTGTTTTGTGTTTTCCTCCATCAAACCAAACCAGCCGCACTCAGGACAAGAGATAATCTGCTTCACATAATTTGGGTCTTCTGCGTAGGCACGTGCCGGGGTTAGTGATTGACCGTGATGACGTTCACTTCCAGGATAGTAGAATCCGCCAATCTGATAGGTTTGCTTATCAACCACAATTGCTCTGCCAGGAGCATATTCGCCAATAGCTACATCAAGTCCACGTTCAACCTCGTAAAGGATTTTCCCGTGCATATCTGGTATATAAGTACTGACGACGTTCTTCGGGAACGAATATGTTGGGATGATACCTTCTTCATAAAGAGCATCCAAGAGAACTTTTGCATCGCCTTCCTTGGCACCTTCATCTACACCAAAAAGCTCGGGATGAGCATGGCATTTTTCTTTAAGTGTATCAAGGGCCTCTTTGAGTTCATCCGCAAACTCTGAATAATGAAATACCACTCCAATAGGCAAAAGGAGCTTGTCCTTATCAACACTGTAGGAAGCAAGATAGTTCTTGAAACTGTCAAGGAAATCTTCGAGAAAAACGGCCGCGGGAACTGTATCAAGGCTCATATGTTTTTCTGCGAGAAATTCCTGTAAGACAACCATAGCCAGATGGCGCTGGAGGAGTTTCTCGCTTCGCACATCGATCCACGGCCTGCGGGGATCGCCACGGAACATGGGAATCGGGTCATTGAAGTACAATGTATCATGAGGACCATCTTCACAGAAGGTAACGATTGTAGATAAACTAGATCCACGTCGGCCCGCACGGCCAGCTCTCTGTTGATAGTTTTCACGCATTGGAGGAATGTTTCGCAGACCAACTGCAACTAGGGAGCCAATATCAATACCAACTTCCATGGTGGTTGTGCTGCTGAGAATATCAACAGGCGTTTCACCATCTTGAATCAAGTCCTGGAAGCGTAACTCATATTGTTCGGTCTTACTCCAAAGGTCGTCACGCTGGTCTTTATGTGAGAGCTGAGCAGTATGCTCCTCTGTGTCGATCACATGGATTGGCTCACCTTGAACCGCGTCAGCAACCGGCCTTCTCCAGAAACTAAGTGCTTCGTATTCGTCGGATTCCATCTTGTGGATATGAGTAGAACCGCAGCTTGGGCATCTGCCTTTTAGGAAGAAAGGTGTCAACTCAGAGCACTGCTCACACTTGTACCATACATGCGTAGCATCATAACGTGTCTTTACTCTGGAAAGATCAATATATAGTTTGCCGTTATCAGGTTGCGCTGAGTCAAGGAATGCTTCTTTCAATACTCGTTTCCAAGCCATCTCAGTTTCATTTCCGTCACTCCAACCCATGATCTCTCGGATGACTTTCGAAAACTCCCAATCTTTATCAAGTCCATAACCACCTCGCTTTGGGCGAACCTTTAACCGAACCGTATCATTGATGGTATGGCCAAGAGCAGTAGACATATCACAGATCGATAGAATCCAAGCATTGAAGAGATTGATAAACTCCTCATCGGTGACCGTCACATGGTTTTCCTCGAGAGCATCGACAGCATCAAAAAGTGCCTGATCGGTAGGTTCAATCCAGCTCGTAGCGGAGTCGTACAAAGTGTTATAACCTCCAGCGAACAGTCGAAGAAGGTATTCTTGCATCTGTACAGGCGCATTCGCAATCGTAAATCGCGGAGCGTAGTCTCTTCCCCGTTTTACGCATCGATTGTAATTATTCAGCGCGGAAGCACAATCTTCAGCGAATTTTGTGCGTTCATCGGCATGGAACATCTGCACATGACGCTGACCAGCTGCAAGGCAGAAATAATCGTACAGCGTATTCATGGATTGCTCGACTGCTTGCTCTTCCATTGTTTTGATCGCTATTGCAAATAACTGCCTTGCAGCAGAAATGTCCGAAGCATCAGACATATCTCTAGCCAGTTTTGCTGCACGTTGACGGCTATCAGAGAAAAGCAAAACCTTGCGTCCCTCGTTAGGAAAACGAACAGGATCACTCTCCTTTCCTGGTACAGTAGGTTGCAGTTGGAACTGCGATTTAATCAAGTTGAAGAAAGACTGATTACCTCGAGTGCTGAATGAGGTAAGCTGCGATGTAGAAAGTTGATGCCTGCAATGCGGGCAGGTCGGGAAGGTAATGATCTGCGGCCTGCCTTTTGCAGAGTAGTTGCAGTAGTATAGCTTTCTAATCCATGACTTACCAGCGGAAGAGTCATCCGTAAAGTTGATAAACCCGCTCTTCACATCAAGATAACAGGGTTTGATGGCGTTTTTACCCTGTTTTGCAGGTAGCTCAAAATCGTCAGTTGGAATAAACAGATGTACTTCTTTCATCCTGTGATCCATTAACTGACCGGGGTAGCGCCACAGGTATACATTTCCATGAAGTTCCGAGTCATCTTCAAGGACATAGCCCTTGAAGAATAGCGCACCACAGCGTCTGTCATTATAAAGCTCATAGACCACACTGCCACAATGGGGGCAAATCAAATTACCATCAGACAAATAGACCTCACCTAAAGTGAGACCTCCTTCCGAATGAGAACGGCTGCAATTCGCATTGGCACAGGCATAAACTCCAGAAATGCCTTTGAAAAGCATATGCATGCGTGCAGGGAAAAGGACAGAACCCTTGGCGTTTTTTGCAAGTGGTGCAATTGCCAGAAGGACACTGACCGCTTTTAAAGCATTTTCCTGACTGAGATCCGGGAAGATACCGTAAGACAACTCTCCCAGGGATACTGCATTCCCACGACAATACTTGATGAGTTCATGGAACGGGCGATAATAGACAAGATTGTCGTACATCCAGTTGCAGATCGCTTCCAAGGAGTTGATATTCTGGTCAAAGCCTTCTAATTGACGCCAGAACGACAAGAGCGCAGAAAGCTTTAAGTCATCCTTGTCCTCAAATTGGCTAGGATCTGAGCTTAAGAGAAGCTCAGCGGGTATGTCATATTTCAACTGACCATCAATGACTTCTCTTTCGCCGGTGAGATAGCAAAACCGGGTTGCTTTGTCGGAGGCAGTAAGCTCATTTGCAAACTTCATTACTGAATCAACGTCTTGCTGATTCTTGTTGGGCATACTTGCGGTTGTAAGTATAAATTGCACGCGGTCACGGCTAATACCAAGTTTATGGAAAAGTCTGCGAATCAGCAACGCAACTTCACCGCCTGATGAACCACGGTACATGTGTGCTTCATCAATAACAAACAGCAATTTGTTCTCGTTGTTCGAAGCAAGCCACTCGCGAGTATCATCCCAGATTTTCTGTTCTCTAGGGCGCAGCAACATATATTCCAGCATAGAATAGTTTGTGATGAGAATGTCTGGGCAAAATTGCTGCATTTCAAAGCGGGTTATTAGCTCTGCGTCCTCATCGTTTGGAATATGCCTACTCTCATGAAGTCCTTGCAGAAACTGATGCATATCTGCCTTTGCGGGGATCTTTCCCTCTTTGAGAAGGTGATTGAAGTATTCTTGTTCAGAATCACTTTGCGGGAAAGACATTCTGGCCAAAGTTTTTTCAAGTTTTCTGTCCTGTTCTGTAGAAGGCTGCGCTCCAGGGTATGGGGTTCGACCAGTATACATACCAAATTGGGGACGGCGAACTTCGTCACCGCAGGTGTTTCTGAATATCTTGATAAACTTCTTATCAGGATCTCCAATCATCCTTCTGAGTCGGCTAACCTGATCTGAAACCAGAGCGTTCATGGGATACATGACAATTGTGCGAACACCTCGTTTTGCCCATGATTCTTTGGAGTTTCTCGCTTCATCAGCCATCTTCGCAAGAAGCGGCCACATAAAACACTCCGTTTTACCAGAACCAGTACCCGTTGACACAAACAGGTTTTCACCTCTGGTTGCTGCTTCAAGCGCAGATATCTGGTGAGCAAATGGAGATGGGAAAACACCGATACCCGCTTCTGCCAACTGTAAAAAATAATCTTTCAGCCAAGGTTCTATGGATGCTGTTTCAATGCCGTTTCGGACAGTAACGTATGCCGGAGATGACTCAATAAAGGGTTTCTGGTAAAGCAGTCCCTCATCATCAATATGATCGCTTAAGGCAGAGAGCAGGAGGGGAGACTTTCCGAAATACTGTGATTTAATATAGTCTTCCAACTCCGTTCGCAACTGCTTATGAACAGAATTCGCTCCGTTTGGCATCAGATTGTCCCTCCTTTAAATTCATATCCCTCATCAGATAGAACATTTTTAATGGCTGTAAAGACTTCTATTGAGAGTTTCCGCCTAAAATTGCACGGGAGTGATGTGCATATCTCAGGCCAGCTATAGAGTTTTAAAAACTCAAGTTCACGTGGTGGGAGCAAATAATTCATATGTACATGGACTAATGCTCCATCCTCGAAATACTCTATTGGCGGCAATGTTCCATAGGTTGAGAGACAAGCACATGCAAGCGATCTGTAATTGTAGGACTCTACCTGCCACTGTGGGAGCGGGCTGACTTCTATCGTAGTACCAGAATAGCGGTAAAGATAGTACAACTGTGAACCTTTCATTCCGGTTCGAAGGATCGAAACAGTACCAGTCGTATCCGGCTTGTTTACCCAGTACCCTTGAGAGAAGGGTTGTTTTAAGCGAAGGTACTCTGTATTTTGCTCAAACGACAGATTGGATTTCCACGAAGCAGAAGATAGCGTTATACGCCACAATGCTTGTAAATTCTCTTGTTCGAGACCGAACATTGCCTTTGTCCTATCTGGATTTTTTGCTCCATACTGTTTTGAATAAAACCCAATACCGGATACGCAGGAAATACTATCCAGAGCAATGCCTCTTTGAAATAAGATATCACCAAACGGTTCTTCGTGCTTCATTGATGGAGCTATTCGGTTGGGGCGGTGATAAACCACTCCCGTACTTAAGAATTGGTCTACAATCTCATCTTCGAGTTCCTCGGAAACATATGGTAAGCTGCCAGAAAGCTCCGGGTACATTGATTTGTAATTTGCAAGCATACTGCGGACTTTTCTTTTTAAGTGCACAATGGAAATGGGGTCTTCTTCCGAGTCGTCCCAGAGCGAAGCATAAGCCATCATTCCACAGATACTATACACCAGACGAGTTTTCCATTCGTTCTCTGTTTCTCGTGCTCCTTTGAAGATATGATACTTGTGCGCCACTGACGAAAGCAGCCCATTATACTTGTTCATTAGAATTCTCCTAAAACATACTGCAGATCACGCTTGAGGCCTTCAGAAATTGCGATACCCTTTTGAGGATCAGCAATCGCCTCTGTGAGTTCATTAATTTCCAGTGAAGCATAAGCAATAGGAAGGACAGCATATAAGAAGTCCTCATCCGTTGTTGTTGCAGAGTAAATGCCGTGCATCGTAGCAACAAGTCTGTTGATTCGGTTCCTGACTAACGAACTTATCTTTAATTTTGAAAGGACCCTTAAATCTTTACGTGTACCCTTTGGCGTTGAGTAGGCTTTGAAGTCCTCAGCAAAATAACCTCCACAGTATTTTCCAGTAGCTTTTTCATCCACAAAAAACTCTGTAAACAGCGGTAGCATAAATCCGTACAGGCTCTTTGGCTCAACTTGGATATCTTCTGCATATGGATGGGTGGCAACATAGAAAATATCTTTTTGAGAAAGAATCTCCGGGAGTCTGTTCATCCAGCCACTTGCAAGAAGATTGTTGATTATCACGATGTCTTCGCCATCGGTGCCAATTTCAGTGATTACCTGATTGCAATAACCGCCCTCACAGCAGAGCATTCCATATTTATAACCTGTTACGGCTGCGCTGAATGCTTGAACAATGTCAATTGCATTAGGGCCAACAAGAAAAATTGGCTGTTTTTCGATATAGGCAGCGCAGAGGAACACGGCTAGGCCGCTTCTGTATTTTTCTGCTACACCGGCCTCTCCGAGTTCAAATGCAGCTGTATTAATGACATCTGCCCAAGAGTGATGAACTTCGAGATCATTGAGGTCCTCGAATGCTGAAAAAGTGTGATATGGGGTAATAACAGGTTTGGGCAAAACTTCAACTGAGGCAGGAGCCTTTGTGGCTGCAACTTGAATTGGTTGTCCACCAATGAATGCCATATTTGCAATGAAATCTGCCGCGTTTTCGCGCGCCTTTTGGATTCTTTCAGCAACTGCAACTTCAACATCCTCAGCCAGTTTTTCCTTTTCAGCTATGATACCGGCAAGACGTTCTTCTTCCAATTTAGTTTTATTAAATGCTTCTTGCGCTTCGATTAAACTAACAGTAGCAGATTTTAACTGGGCATCAAGTGAATCGAGTTTCTTCTGGGCTTCAGCTAATAAACTCTTATTCTCTGCTTCCCAATCCGTACGAATGAGTGCTTTTATTCTTTCCTGAAGTTCAGTACTTGCAGAAATAGCAGAGAGGATTATTTCGTCTTCTAAACTATCTTCATCAACGTATTTCCAGACCACATTTAGGAATTCATCCAGCAATTCTTTAGCAGCGGAATTGGAGCAACGGCACGCAGTCTCAATCTTGCACGTTATGTCGTCAACTGGAATTGCACCGAGAAAATCCTTGAAGGTTCTATACTCGGCACGAGTCAACCCTCTTGTTTTATATGTACCCCAAGAAATTGAAGAGAAAACGATATTCTTTACAATATCAAGGGGACTTTTCAATTGATAAAGCTTACTTGGAAGACCAGCAAACGCATTTCTATAGAAAGAGAGCCCATTATCCAAACGCAAAATGTTGCCACCGGTAAATTCATATACTGGTACTTCAATGCAATCTTCAGCAAAGGCAGTTTTTCCATTAACCGTGTTGAGTTCTTGGGTGTTGCACAGAATGCCCATGTACTGTCCTTTGGATGCATAAAAGGCGAACATGACTCTATGACTATGAGGTTGGTATTCGATTCCGTTTTTTAGCAGATTGATCAGGTTGTCAAGGTTTGATGCTTCTGAAATGGTAACGACTTCAATGGCATCAAGGTCCATGTTGTACCGGGATAATATATAATCCCTGGAAGGGTCCTTCTCATTCGGAGTTGCGGACCAAGCCCAAATGCCATAAAAACCGTCATTGGAAGGGCCGTCCTTATAGAAAATCTTGTCTCTATTTGTGAAGTACGGCGGAACATCTTCACTTTTGCGGAAAATGTGATAGTGCCCATTATGACTCAAATCAGCATAACGAATAAGCCATTTCTGCCCATTGTAATCTGAGATAACACCACATAAAGAAACGATTTCATCGCTACCAACAGAGGGCAGAACAGAAGTATCTGTATCGTCAAACTGTGCGAGATAATCGGCATCGTCACTTTTAGCAGCGGTAGGAGCAGTCTGCAACTCCGTAATTCTCTCTTGCGCCTCAGCTAACAAGGATTCCAATGTGTCTTTATCCTGTTCAATCTCTTGTATTTTCCGTTTGTATTCTGCCTTTATAGTATTAACACTCTGCTGAGCAGCAATTTGATCGAGTAGATGGCGTTTTTCTTCTTCCAAAACCTTAATACGGTCAGCCACCTCCGCATTCCTTGCACGCTCAGATTTGATGCTCTCCATTCTTTCATGAAGTTTAGAGCGGGCATCCGCATCCATAGTTTTTCCTGCAAGTTTGAGGTATAAATCAACATTATTGGCAAAGACGGAGTCAAGCATAGTCGATGCCAGGGCAATGTCATGCGTTGAACCCTCCTCTTCAAGTTCCTCAATGTTTTCCTGAATTTCCTTAAGCCAGATATCTACCCTTGTATTGACCCACATTGCAATAAAGGGCTTATCAACATTGACTATAGCAATCGAAAGCGCTTGCTGCTCTGTCAATGATTTGGCTCTGAATCCTTTTCGTATTTTCGAGAATTCCTGTTCGTTTCTTTTAAAGAGTTCTTTGAAATCTCTACCAGTGATGATTCTGCAGAGGATTGGTTTTTCTTCCTGAGTAAGAAGATCAATGTAATTCATAATGCATCTCCTTATCTATTCGTATTCATGCTGCGATAGGCCTCTTGCAATCTGCGGTATGATTGCTCATTAATAGTGCCATTTTTAATACATTTTCGTATCCACTGACATACCTGCGGATAGCAATTCATACCAGCTAACATATTTCGCAAAGAGTGCGGAGCCGGGATTGTTGCCCCTGATACATTAGTAATTCGCTTCAGCATTTCAATTTCGTCATTTACAACGATGGGCTGTTGCTTCTTGAAATCGATTTGCCAGATGACATCAAGGCCAATGACAACTTGAACGCCTAAACCGTAGGATAGTCCGTTCAACTCTATATATTTGTCAGCGGATAATTTCCGCTTATCTACAACACGGTTATTGTTGAAGATAATTAGCTCTCCATCAAATGTTGATTTGAAGCGCAATGTTTTGTCGTGCGGTAGAGTATCGGTCTCGCCAGGATCAACCTCAGCACCTGCAATATCGGTTACTGAAACTTCTGGATGCAAGCCCACCTGGTCAAGAGGCTCTTTCCAAAGGTATGTGTATTGTAAGGCTTGAGTGCGGCCAGCAGATATTAACTGCTGTCTGCCGGAACAAAACACCTCATATAGTTTTGACTGAGATGAATTGTAATTTAGCTGACGAACTGTCACAGAAGGAAATGTTTTAACTGCGGCTACATTACCTTCGATAAGCATATACATACTGTTTTGATTGTGCTTAACAATATAATTTCCTTCGACAAATAACGGCCATACCGGTTGCAATGAAACAGGGTGATCTGTCAGCCGACAATGGAACTCGAGATAGAATCGGGCTGCATCTTCATTAAATGCAGATGCAGAAACCACATAGAGACTCCAAGTTTCCCACCCGATTCGTTTTTGCATGATTTCTTGAATTCGCACGCTGCTGAATGACTTCCTATAGATGTAGCCACGTTTTAGCAGGTAGTATTCTTTACCAATCTCAACATCGGCATCATATGAGAGTTTTTTACCGGAAACTTTTTCAAACAACGTACCTTCCGGCTCAATGCCTTTAATCTCTGCCGGCCAGAATTCACGTAATTTATCGCTTCCATTTTGGAAACTGAGAGTGTATTTTTCAAATGGCCTTTCACCGATAGGAAGATATGTAATACTGTCGTAGTTCAGTCGTTCTTTGGTGAACACATAGGATACATCAAATGCTCCCTTTGGTTTGATTTCTATACGGAAATCCTTGTTGAGAGAACTTATTGGAGCACGAATCAAGCCGACTTCAAAGCTGAAAGAAGATGAGGATACGCTTGTAATACGGATTGGTAAATCGTGTTCCTGAGAACCGTAAGAGATTGAATAGCCAGCTCCGAATGTACGCTCAGGACAACCTTTGCTTTTTTCATAGGCACTGTGTTTGAAGTAACGTATCCTAATGTCGCCATCGGTAAGAATGACATACTGGCCACAGAGTTCACACATAAACAGACCGCTATGAGCAGATACAGTCCCACCTGGATGCAATCGGGCGGCTTGTTCTGCTGTGATACGCTTCCAGCCGTTTTCTGACCACATACAGACATGTGTTAGTGAAGCCATATGCATTCCTCCTTATGTAGTTTCCTCTTTTTTATTTTCCTTAAGTATTTTTTTGTTTTTGCCTTTTTGAGTTTAAGGCCCTCTCTCTGAGTAACTAAGAATAAATCTGTCTACAGCAGACACATGGGAAATTGCAAACACAAGGCAATTGCTGATGTAGGAAAATCTGAAAAATCACTGATACAGATCAAAGAGAGTTTTCAGATTTGTCATTTTCTTCGTGCCGGTTCCAAACTGAGTTTTTACAGTTTGGGTACCATTGTGTGAAGAAAATTGCAGGTGTCCAGAGGGGGGCAATCCCTTTGGCTCTGGGTTTCCAATAGGGGCGAGTAGCAGCCCTGTTGGCACACGATTTTCCGTAGGAAAGTCTAGTGTGTTATACCTTTGCTTCCGGCTGACGCTGGAAAGGGGCTGGCTGCGGCATCTGCGACATAGGCAGATTGAAGCGGACAGACGCTTTTCGGCGGCAGTAGGGCAGGCGGATTTTGTGACAACGGTGTTGACACAAATGCAGAATTTTTGAGAAACAAAATCCGACTGACCGGAGAAGGAAGCAGAGGTATATATAAGCCCCCGTCCCTCCGCAGCGACACGCACTAAAACCACCACGGCAACTCTAACCAGAGGTTGTCCATAGCCTGTTCCTCGGTTTTCTTGGCTCGGCTTTCGCTCAGATTAAAGTGGATTGCTGCTCCAATCGTCGTATGCTCTATATCGTCTGTGAAGCCATAACGGTACAGCAGATAGGCTTGCTCTCGCCTTCCAATCCTATCGAGTCCTGCATACAGTTCACGCAATATTTCTTGTTCCACATAAATCTGCTCCGGTGATTTGGCAATCGGGTCAGCAATTGCTTCGATATGCAGCATCCGTTCCTCACCGGGGACAACTTCATCCAGACGGATTTTCTGAAAAGCAAGCCCGTCTTTGGTATCAACCATCCGCTGTTCGTACCGAGAAAACGCATCCCGTATCAGATTGGTCATGGCATTTCGGATAGATGGTGCTGCATAGGTCAGAAACTTAGTGCCTTTGCTGCTGTCAAAGCGAGGGATGGCGTCCAATAAGCCGATACAGCCCTCCTGCTCCAGGTCGTCTTTGTCGATACTGAGTTCGCTTTCGCCCAGATTCATACCGAAATAAATCTCGTTGGCGGTTTTGCGGATAAAACCGAAATTGTTTTCCAGAAGCAGGTCACGGGCGTTCGTATTCCCCTTCTGTGCCAGAGCGCAGAGCTGCTCATTGCTCCGGTTTTTCATCGTCTTTCTCCTGTTTTGCCGCCTGATCTAAGGTGGTCTGCATAAAGGCGGTCAACGCCTGACTGAGCTTGTCCAGTGCTTCTTGGTTGACCCCATCCATACCGGCAACGCTGTCGATAATCAGTTCGGTCACTTGCTCCGGTGTGACCTTGGGGTTTTCCATATCCTGACCTTTTGTAAGCTCTGTAAACATTCGCTCGGCGGCTTCTTTGGTGAGGGCCTGCTGTACTGTAAAATCGTGACCGATCTCTTTCTTCACTTCTTTGACTGCCGCCATAAATTGAGCTTCAATGGTGGCGAGATCTGCCTGATATGCCGGTGTCCGTAAACGGCTAATGTCCTTGTCAGCTTCTTTTGCTGCATCGGTTTGTACGGTACTTCTTGTCAGATTGGCGAGGGTAGCGTAAAGCTGATTCTGAGCTGCAAAGCCGGATGCGATAGTGTCATTGAAATACTGCTCCAATATGTAGGTTAGTTCAGCAAAGCGGGGACTTTCCAAGAGCCGATTGACCACTTGTGCATTAACCTTGCCGGTGTAGAGGTTTCGTGCCGCCTGGGCTGACAAGCCCAGCTCGTCAATCTCATAATTTTTTCTATCGGGAACATTGGTCACGCCTAAAAGAAAGTCGGTGGACACATTGAATACTCTGGCAATCCGGATGATGTTTTCGTCACCGATCTTGTCCGTCTTTCCGGTTAGGAAACGGCTGAGCAAGCTGTCTGACAGTACCGGGCAAAAATGTATTCTCCACTCGTTATGTCCCCCCTTCCTTATTTTTTGCTTTGATATATTTGCCGCTTTTGATTCTGGCATCAGCAGGCTTCTCTGCATCTTCTGGGATAATCCAACGGCTTCCTGCTTGCTGTGCGCCGGGGATGCGGTTTTGGCTACAGAGAACACCCACACGACGCGGAGAAATCCCCCATTTCTCTGCCACCTCAAAAGTTGATAAATAGCGCATCCTCAACACCCCTTTTCGTCTAAATCTAACAATATTATATTCTATTTGCAGAACAATATCAAGATGCATATTGTGAACATTCGCCGCCCTGTGTATTTTGCATTTTTGCAAAAATTCAGGGCGGCGATTTCTTTTTTTGCAGAAGTGCCGGATTTTTCGGTTGACAGCTGTTTTCTCCGTATATTCAGGTGACAAGCAAGAATTGTCAAATTAATTATGGAGGTATGCGTATGAATTTATTTGAAACCATCAAGGCGGCAGTTCCCGTAAGACAAGCCGCCGAACACTACGGGCTGAAGGTGAGCCGCTACGGTATGGCTTGCTGCCCGTTCCACAACGACAGGCATCCGAGCTTGGAGCTGAACGAGGACTATTTCTTCTGCTTCGGCTGCGGAGCCAAGGGGGATGTGATCAACTTCGTGGCAAGGCTGTTCGATCTGAGCAGTTATGAAGCAGCGCAGAAGCTGACAGCGGATTTCGGGCTTGACCAGAAACCGCCTACTGCCGCAGTTTTACCCAAGTCGAAGCATCCCTGTATCCGTCAGTTCCGGGAGGACGAAATGCTGTGCTTCCGGGCGCTGACGGATTATCTGCATCTTCTGGAAGATTGGAAAGTACGGTATGCACCCAAGACACCGGACGATGCTCTGGATGACCGTTTTGTGGAAGCCTGCCAGATGCTTGATTATATCGAATATCTGGCAGACATTTTGACAGTGGGCGATCTGGAAGAACGGGTTGCCGTGGTGGACGAGCTGATGAAAGGCAGCAAGATCACTTTTCTGAAAGAGTACACCGCAAGTAAGAAAAAGGAGGATGTGCGCCATGAGCGAGGAAATGATGCAGACCACACACGTTGAAAATCCTGCGTGGTTTGACGGGAAGAAAATCAATGAAACCATGTTCTGTGAAGAATTTCTACGGGACTATCGGACCTGGGGCGGCAGATGATGCGGCATCCTATTTATTTCTTTGGTGGGAAATGATTCCAACTCCGAAAGAAGAGGAAAAAGCACTTCGACGGATTGGGGCAGAGAAAAATCGAATGTTGCTGAATGGAGAATATATCTGCAGGAAGTATTGCCTGAATAATATAGAGCAGGTGAAGGTTCTGGAGAATCGTTTGCAGGAAATGAAAAATGGGCTGAAAGAGAAAGAACTGGACCTGGGAGAAAGTGAGGAAGTTCAATCAAAGAGGATGAAGATTCGCGGCAGGATGCGGGCGCTTGAGATGCATCAAAAAGAAATGGCTGCTGCAAGAAAGTATCTGTTGGAAAAATTGGAAGAGAAAAATAAATCATAACGTATAGTATCTGTATGAGAGGTATAAGATTGTGAAGGATGCTATTTTGGCGGAATTAAAGAAAAGCTTGCCGGAATTTTTCTCGATAAAGAAAAGTCTGTTTCACTATTGGCACATGGCAGAAACACACTATCGTGAGTATTTAAAAGATGAAAAAATACGCCTGAAAAAATATTTTTATGCATTAAGACCATTATTGGCAGCTAAATGGATAAAAGGGGCAAAGGTTCAGGTGCTTAATGAATATATTGAAAGAGCATTACCTGAAATTAAAAGTATTGCGGAAGGACAAGAAGATACAAGTGGCTCTTGGGATTTGTTAAATACGTTATTTTTGAGTATGGTTCAAAGGTGAATTTATATATTTGAGATTTCCTGATTTTCTAAGGATCAGCAAAATCGAGACAGTTATTCTGCTGCCGCTCAATAATGAGAAATGATTATGGAAAAATCTTTTGAAATGGATAACGGTGCGGCTCAGAAATTTGCCAAAATTGAATTTTTCCCCTTGACTCTCCCCTTTAGGGGAGGGTGTAAGATCCTTCTTGAGAAAGACAAGGAGGATTTTTTTATGGACAAAACCTGTATTGATGTGAAGAATGCAGCAAAGGAGTATGACGGGCGAAGGGTGGTGGATGGTCTGTCTTTTACCGTTTGCAGTGGAGAAGTCTTTGGGCTTCTGGGGCATAACGGGGCAGGAAAAACCACCACCATTGAAATGATTTTGGGGCTTAAGAAGCCGGATTTTGGAGAGCTTGAGCTGTTTGGCCTGGAGGCCGCAAAGCACAGGAAGGAGATATTTGAGAAGGTCGGAGTACAGTTCCAATCCTCCTCCTATCAGGCGGCAATACGGGTGGGAGAGGTCTGTGAGGAATATGCGTCTCTGTATCGAAAGCCGGCGGATTATCAGAGCCTTCTGAAGCAGTTTGGTCTTGAAAAACTGACAAAAAGCCCGGTGATGAAGCTTTCGGGAGGGGAGCGGCAGAGGCTGTCGGTGGTACTGGCCCTGATCGGAAATCCGGAGGTGATTTTTCTTGATGAACTGACGACCGGACTTGATGTGGCGGCGAGACGGGAAGTGTGGAGAACGTTAAAAAAGCTTAAGAAACAGGGGCTTACCATTTTCCTGACGACCCATTATATGGAGGAGGCCGAAGCTCTGTGTGACAGGATCTGTATCCTGAAGAAAGGCAAAAAAGTGATCGAAGGAACCGTCGGAGAGATCCTTCAATCGTCTCCCTACAGGACACTGGAGGAAGCATATCTCTGGTACATGGGAGAAACCGTTGAGGATTCGGAAAAAGAGGAGGCAGACAACAATGAAGCAATTCTTTAAACTGTATAAAATCGAACAGAAGCTGTTTTTCCGCTCAGTGGATGTCTTTATCTTCAATTTATGTATGCCGGTGATTACACTGTTTCTTATTGGACTGATCGTCGGGTCAAAGATGGCGGGAGACAGCGGACTGACCTATCTGGAAAGCTCCTTTGCGGCAATCTCAACAGTTGGGATCTGCTGCAGCGCATTTATGAGCATTCCCATTGTGATGGTGGATTACAGGGATAAGAAAATACTGAAGCATTTTTACTGCAGTCCCTGTTCCCCTGCGCGTCTGCTTTTCGTCGATATGCTTTGCAGCGGAGTGATGGCAGCGCTCTCCGCAATATGCGTCACCATCACAGCCTGTGCAGGATTTGGTTACAGAATGAGCGGAAATGTGATAATATACATAGGAGCCTGGCTGCTTACCATGATCTCCATGTTTTCCATAGGACTTCTTGTTGCTGCACTTTGTAAGACGGTAAAAAGCATGAATGTGGCAGCCTCGCTGCTGTATTTCCCCATGCTTTTGTTCTCCGGAGCAACGATTCCTGTGGAGCTTTTTCCGAAGAGTCTGCAGCTTGTGGCCGGATATCTGCCGCTGGGCGTGGGGATCCGGCTGATGAAAGGCGTTTCGGCGGGAATTCCGGTTGCTGCAATGGGGAGGGAGATCCTGATTTTAACATTGATCGCAGCAGTTTGCATCACGACAGCAGTCAAAACCTTCAGATGGGAGTAAGAGAATGCAGATGAAAGAAAAACATGAGCCATGCAGGATACGGACAGAAAACCATCTGTATCGGATCGGCATGTTTGCCCAGATGAATCATATTACGGTTAAAACGCTCCGCTTTTATGAGGAGCAGGGGCTGTTAAGCCCTGTCTATGTGGAGGAAGAAAACGGATACCGTTATTATACCCTTGACCAGATGGCAGGGATCCACCAGATCACAGCCTTAAAGCAGGCGGGATTTACCCTGGATGAAATCAAACAGATCCATTCGGGGGAAGCCAAGGAGACGCTGCTGCAGAAAAAGAAATCCAGACTTCTGTCCCGGATCGCTGAGCTGACAAGGCAGATCGCAGTGATCGATTCTTATCTGCTCGATGAATCCGCATCACTGCACGCGCCGGTGCTGGTGAAAACCCTGCCGGCATGTATCATTGTATCCAGCAGGAAGACCATCGATTCCTATGATGCGCTCTTTGATCTCATGCCTGAAATGGGGGCGGAAATGGAGCGGCTCGGATGCGAATGTGCACTTCCGGAGTATTGCTTTACCCAGTATCTGGATCCGGGCTTTAAAGAAACAGAGCTCAATGTGGAGATCTGTGAGGCGGTGACGGAGCTTAAAGAAGATACGGAAAATCTGAGATTTTATGCTGTGGAGGAGGTCACGGCGGCGTGCATCTTCCACAAAGGATCTTATGCAGAGTTTCCCAGGTCCTATGCGGTTTTGCTTCAGTTTATTGAGGATCATGGATATGAAATTGCAGGAAACATCAGAGAATCTTATATTGATGGTGTCTGGAATAAGGATTCCGAGGAGGAATGGCTGTCTGAGATCCAGATCCCGGTGAGGGAAAAGAACCATTGATAAAACACGGCTGTCGGAGGTTTTCCGACAGCCGCTTTTTCAGCCTGGATCAGGAATTTAGCATCTGTGCCAGATCTGCTTCCGGTGTGGTGGTGGGATGAATGTGATAGTTTTTCACCAGAAAATCCAGTACACCGGGGGAAACAAAGGCCGGCAGGGTGGGTCCCAGATAAATGTTTTTCATACCAAGATGCAAAAGAGTCAGCAGGATGCAGACTGCTTTCTGCTCGTACCAGGAAAGCACCAGGGTCAGCGGCAGATCGTTGATCCCGCAGCCGAAAGCTTCCGCCAGGGCAGCAGCCACCTGGATCGCACTGTAGGCGTCGCTGCACTGTCCCATATCCATGATGCGGGGAAGACCGCCGATAGTCCCGAGATCAAGGTCATTGAAGCGGTATTTGCCGCAGGCAAGGGTGAGGACAGCGGTATCCGCAGGAGTCTGCTTTACAAATTCTGTATAGTAGCTGCGGCCGGAACGGGCACCGTCGCATCCGCCGACAAGGAAAATGTGTTTTAAAGCACCGGTTTTCACTGCATCAATGACGGTATCAGCAACTGCCAATACTGCATCGTGGGCAAATCCTGTTGTAACAGCTTTTCCGCCGTTGATTCCGGTAAATTCCCGATCTTCTGAATATCCGCCCAGCTCCAGGGCCTTTCTGATCACCGGTGTAAAATCTTTTTCTTCTCCGATATGGGTGATTCCCGGATAGGAAACCACCTCTGTTGTGAAGACCCGGTCAGCATAGCTGGCCTTCGGCGGCATCAGGCAGTTGGTCGTAAAGAGGATCGGAGCCGGAATGTCTGCGAATTCTTTCTGCTGATTATGCCATGCAGTTCCGAAATTTCCCTTGAGATGGGGATAGGCTTTCAGTTTGGGATAAGCATGGGACGGCAGCATTTCTCCGTTTGTATAGATATTGATCCCCATTCCGTCGGTCTGCTCCAGAAGAAGCTTGAGATCCTTCAGGTCATGGCCGCTGATGACAATAAAAGGGCCTTTTTCCACTCTGAGGGGAACTGTCGTCGGCACCGGAGCGCCGTAGGTTTCCGTGTTTGCCTTGTCTAAAAGAGCCATGCAGCGGAGGTTGACCTCACCGACCTTCAGGACAACGGGCAGAAGCTTCTCCATACCCCAGTCCTCGCCGACAGCAGACAGGCCCTCATAAAAGAATGCATTCACGGCGTCATCGGTATATCCGAGCATCCGTGCATGGTAAGCGTAGGCGGCCATTCCCCGCAGGCCGAACAGGATCAGGGATTTCAGGGAGCGGATATCCTCCTGGGCATTCCAGAGCTCCTGCATGTTATACCGGAGCGCAGGATTTGCTTCATGTCCTGCGGATGAACCGATCAGTGCGCTTGTTTCTTCTATTACGTTTTCCAGCTGTTTCCGAATGGTTTCTTCGTTGAAATTTACATTGGTGACAGTGGTGAAAAGACCTTCCAGCATCGCTCTGTGGGCAGAGTCAGTGGGTTGTTTTCCCCTGGATGCCCGTGCAAGGCCGATCAGCGCTCCGGTTAACTCATCCTGCAATGTAGCAATATCGGATCTCTTACCGCATACGCCTGTCTGGCCGGTGCAGCCTGCGCAGCCGGCGGTCTGTTCACATTGAAAGCAAAACATTTTATGTTCCATTTATATGGCCTCCTTGACTTTATGACCTGATTATACTATGATAAACAAAACAATTCAGTTGTATTTACAACAAAAAGGGACAAAATGAAAGAATATCTGAAACTGTTAAAACGAACAAAATTGTTTTATGGCATTACGGAGAGCGAGATGGAAGCTATGCTGGAATGTTTGTCTGCAGTCACCCATTCTTATAAAAAGGGAGAGCTTGTGTTTCGCAGAGGAGAGCAGATCACTGCCGTAGCAATGCTGCTGGAAGGGTGTGTTCATATCCAAAAGGAAGATTATTGGGGGAATTTAAGCATCCTCAGTGAAATTGCAGAGGGGGAATTGTTTGGGGAGGTGTATGCCTGTCTGGGGAATGATGAGATCCTGAACAATGCAGTGGCAGTGAAACAGAGCGTGGTGCTTTTTCTGGAGATCAATCGGGTGCTTACCATGTGTCCGTCATCCTGTCGTTTCCATGGGAGACTCATCCGGAATCTTCTGTCTGCCGTTGCATTAAAGAATAAGATGCTTACGCAGAAGCTGGAACATATCTCTCAGCGGACCACCCGTGAAAAACTGCTGTCTTATCTGTCAGAACAGTCTCTGAAGGCGGGGTGTTCTTCTTTTGATATTCCCTTTAACCGGCAGCAGCTTGCAGATTTTCTGTCGGTGGACCGGAGCGCCATGTCCAATGAGCTTTGCAAAATGCGGGATGAAGGGATCCTGTCGTTTGAAAGAAATCATTTTATTCTGAAATAGAGCGCAAGGGTTCCAGGCCCTGTATGGCTGCCGATGTGAAATAATTGTATCAGACTGTTTTGTTCCGGATTTTGTGACAAAGGCAGACTTTGAATGGGCAATTGCAGAGGCGGAAACTGTGGAAAGGATGGATCAGTATCTTCAGGAAAACGGATACGAGAACGATTTTTCCGACGGACGGCTTCATCATGAGATCTATTTGTCAGATGCCAGGCGGTGGCACCGGAAAAATGGAGGACTGTGATTCGGCATCCGGTGAAGAAAAAGCGGTAATCCTTTCCTGCATACGGACAAAAGCAGACAGAAAAAATCGGGAAACGTGAGCTTATCGGCGATAAACTGTGAGTACAGAGAAGGGGGATCACAGATGATGGGATGGATGGAAGCAGTGGGAACGGCGATCCAGTATGTGGAGGAGCATATCACGGAGGATCTGTCTGCGGAGGAGATCGCAAAGCAGGTGAATCTTTCACCCTTTTATTTTCAGAAAGGGTTTGCAATGCTCTGCGGTTTTACCCTCGCTGAATATATCCGAAACCGCCGCCTGGCTCTGGCCGGCGGTGAGCTTGCGGCAGGGAGCGAAAAGGTGATCGATATTGCCTTAAAGTACGGGTATGATTCACCGGACAGCTTTACGAAGGCATTTACAAGATTTCATGGAGTTACTCCATCCCAGGTGAGGAAAGAGCAGGTGATGCTCAAATCCGAAAGGTTTTTCCTTACGAAGGCGCGAAGGAGCTGGTTCCCCAGTTCTGGCAGCAGCACTATAAGGAAGGCAGAGGAAAAACGGTTATGGGGACATACGGCATCAATATCGACGAGAAAATGGGACAGGACACTTTTGAATATCTGATCGCCGATCCCTATGATCCGGCCGGAGAGGTTCCGGAAGGGTTTGTCGTGAGGACGATTCCGGCTTTTACCTGGGCGGTATTTCCCTGCAGAGGCGCCATGCCGGATGCTTTGCAGGATGTGAATAAAAAGATCTTTTCGGAATGGCTGCCGTCGCTGAAGGAATATGAGTTTGCAGCGGGATATTGCGTGGAATACTATGACGATTCCGCAAAATATGCTGGCGGTACGATGGATGAGAACTATTACTGTGAAATCTGGATCCCGGTAAAAAAGCAGAGTAAATAGGAAAAAACGATGAGGAGCCGCCGGAGCGGCTCCCTTATCATATCGCTGTTTAATAGCGGTCTCTGCGGTCATCCCTTCGATCATCTCTGCGGTCATCCCTGCGGTCGTCTCTGCGGTCGTCACGCCGGTCATCTCTCCGGTCGCGGCCGCAGCGGCAGGGGGGACAGGGAGGGCAGCTGCGTCTGCGCCAGTCAAAGATCTGATTAAAATTATCAGGCATGAAATTTTCTCCTTTTTCTTTACTATATGCCAAATGAAATCATATGGTTTGAAAACAGGGGGATTTTTGAGGAATATGTTGACATTTGGACAGGACCTGACTACAATGAAAAAAACTGGTGGAGAGAGGGGAAAGCAAAACGATGAAGATTGAACATGTTGCGATATATGTAAAGGATCTGGAGGCGGCCCGGGCATTTTTTATGAAGTATTTTGATGCGGTATCCAATGAGGTCTATCATAACGAAAAAACAGGTTTTCGCTCGTATTTCCTGAACTTTGAGGGCGGTTCGCGGCTGGAGCTCATGTCTGCCCCCGGGATGGATGACCAGAAAAAGGCTTTGAAGAGGACCGGTTACATCCATATGGCCTTCAGTGTGGGAAGTGAGGCCCGTGTGGATGAGCTGACTGCAAGAATGAAGGCGGATGGATTTGAGGTGATCAGCGGCCCGCGCCGGACCGGTGACGGCTACTATGAGAGCTGTGTGCTGGATATGGAAGGGAATCAGATCGAGATCACGGTTTGATGATTTTGAGCATTGATATAGAGAGAAACACAAATCGAGAGGGGCATCCGGCGGATGCCTTTTTTCATTTTATAGGAAAGGCCTCCTGCGGCGCTCTCTTGAATTGAAAAGGGCCCGCCCGGAGGCGGGAACAACAAAAAACGAATGCTGGTTTAGAAGATATAAAAACCTTCTTCACCAAAATCGTCATCAAGTTCGTCATCATTTAAGAAATAGTCCATATCCAGAAGTTCTTCCTCGCTCATAAGGCGAATGTCCTTGGAAGTCATACCTTCTGGAGGATTATCCATGTATTTTTTGCGTAATTCCTCGATGTTTGGTTTCATAGTAGTTCATCCTCCTTCCAGAGGATCATAGGTGGAACTGCATTTCGTCCGTTATCCAGACAATATTTATCAAGCAGTTCATCATAAATAAAGCTAAAATCAACCAATTCTTTTATCTTTCGAAGAAGATTATCTTTCGGGATTACTAATTCATATAATTCCATGTATGGACTTAACACCAATTTCTGCTGTTGTTCGATCATAAAAACACCGCCTGTATTTGATATATACATTGTACCAAATACAGGCGGTATTATCTACTTTTTCAGTGCCCTCGATTGAGGGGCAGGGGAGTTGAATAGGCGAAGCCTATTTTTTATGCATAAAATAAAATGTACAACGTCTCACGGAAAGGAAAAAACGTGACAGAAGCAATTATTGTGGCAATCTAATCTCTTGTCGGTACTCTGGCAGGAAGAAAATGGAAGGTTGAAGGCGGCAAACCACCGGATCGATGATCTGGAGAAAGAGAGGGTATCACATGGAATTTGGAACAATCGGAAGTGTAGTAGGCATTACTGTGATCTGTTATTTGGCTGCTCTGGCCGTAAAGGCTACACCGCTGGACAATAAGTGGATCCCGGTGATCTGCGGAGTCCTGGGAGGTATTCTGGGCTTTGCTGGCATGTTCCTGATGGCGGACTTTCCGGCTGGCGATTATATCACAGCCATTGCAGTCGGCATCGTATCAGGACTGGCGGCCACAGGCAGCAATCAGGTATACAAGCAGCTTATGAAGGAGGAAAGAAATGAGTAAGAAGATTCTGCTGGTGTCCGGCCACACCTCCGGATACAATTACAGCGAAGCAACCGGCGTAAATGAGGGCGATTTAAACATCGACATGGTCAAGCGGACCGCTCCCCTCTTGTCGTCGTATACGGATGTGACGCTTTATCCGATCGAGAGAGACATGTACAAAGACAATGCCAACGGCTGCCTGCAGGTAAACCTCAGAGCCTTTGACTACATCTTTGAGTGGCACCACAACGCGTCCAATGGCCAGGCACGCGGGACCAGCGTGCAGCTGCACACCAACTACCGTGGTGGGATCTCGGTGGAGCAGACCATTGCAAATAACCTGGCCGCCATCGGATTTAAAAAGCGCGGTACAAATGGTATCGTGAGACGGTCGGATCTCCTCAACATGCGGACCTGTCTGGCCATCGGTGTGGATTATGCGCTGCTGGAGACCTGTTTTTACGACAACGCAGCCGACATGGCCATCTACAACGCCAACAAGCAGCGGATCGCTGAGGCGGTGGCAAACGGGATCATTTCCGCCTTTGGCCTGTCCGGCGGTGGAGTGACCGGTGCAAGGGCGGCAACTGTAGTCGGATGTACCGCGCTCAATGTCCGGGAGACTCCAAACGGAACCATCATGGGCTCCGTAAGGGGCGGGTCCAATGTGTATATTGTCGGATTCGGAAAGGATTCCGACGGAGATACCTGGCACAAGGTCCAGGCGGGATCCATGGTGGGCTATGTCTGGCCAAAATACATCGGGTAACAAAAACGGCCGGGGAGATTACTCCCCGGCCAAACACCCTTGATTTTACTGGACTTTTCGCCAATCCGCGTAAAATCAAGGGTATATAAAAAACTGCGGATAACAGGACTTGAACCTGCACGTCATGGACACCAGAACCTAAATCTGGCGCGTCTGCCAATTCCGCCATATCCGCGAAGTGACAATGCGGTATTATCGTATCATTTTCAGTGAGGAAAGTCAAGAATTCCTAAAAGGGTTGTAAATTTGGAGGGGTGGTGTTACAATCGTAACGGATTTGATAAAAGATTATGAAGGGCAGATCAGTTTTATGTTGTTTTCCAAACGTGATTTGAGAAAGCTGCTGGTGCCGCTCATCATTGAGCAGTTTCTTGCAGTTTTGGTAGGAATGGTGGATGTTGTTATGGTGGCGGAAGTCGGCGAGGCGGCTGTTTCCGGTGTGTCACTGGTGGATGCCATCAATCTGCTTCTGATTCAGCTTCTGGCGGCAATGGCGACCGGAGGTGCTGTGGTGGCGGGACAGCTTCTCGGCTGCAGAAATGAGGGACGGGCCTGTCATGCGGCCAATCAGCTTTTGCTGGTGACGACGGTGTTTTCCGTAATGATTATGGCCATTTCCCTGCTGGGAAACGGGTTGATCCTCCGTGTGCTGTTCGGAAAGATCGAAGCGGATGTCATGTCCAATGCGCGGCTTTATTTTTATATCACAGCCCTGTCCTTCCCCTTCCTCGCCATCTATAATTCCTGTGCCGCCCTTTACCGGGTCATGGGGAACTCCAGGGTTTCCATGGAGACCTCTCTGGTGATGAACGGCCTGAATATTGGAGGAAATGCCATTGGCGTGTACGTTCTGCGGGTAGGCGTGGCCGGTGTGGCGGTTCCCACTCTGATCTCCCGAATGATAGCAGCGGGAATCATGTTGTTTATCATCCGAAGCGAGAAAAATCCGGTCCATGTGGACAGGCAGCTGAGGCTGGGCTATGAGCCGGATATGATCAGGCAGATCCTGCGGATCGGAATTCCCAGCGGAATGGAAAACGGAATGTTTCAGTTGGGGAAGATCATGGTACAGAGTCTTGTCTCCACTATGGGGACTGCAGCGATTGCAGGTTTTGCGGTGGCCGGCAATCTGGCCAGTCTGGAGTATCTGCCGGGGATGGCTCTTGGCATGGGGCTTTTGACGGTAGCCTCCCAGTGTGTGGGGGCAAAGGAATTCGGACAGGTGAAGGCCTATGTGAAAACCTTCCTGAAGCTGAATTATTGTATTCTGGCCGTTATCGTCGTCGTTCTGGATCTGTTCTGTATACCGATTATCGGGATTTATAATCTGTCACCCGAGGCCGCTTCCATTGCCCGGGGATTGATCGTGTTCCATGGGTTTGCCATGATTTTATGGCCGCCGGCCTTTTTGCTTCCCCATGCGCTGCGGGCAGCTTCCGATGTAACCTTTACCATGATCATCGCGGTTTCTTCCATGTGGGTATTCCGTATTGGCTTAGCCTATTTGCTGGTCAAGGTTTTCCGTTTTCCTGTTATTGGCGTATGGATCGCCATGAGTATTGACTGGATTTTCCGGGCGATCGTCTTTTTGTGGCGGCTGGCCAGCGGAAAGTGGCAGAAGCACGGCTCCGATGAACAGCTGGTGAAAAAGGAAAAAACAGAATCATAACATAAAAACGAGGGTTGTTGCAAAAGTGGATTAATGTAATCTGCAGAGCATCAGCCCTTTTCTGGTCTGCACCCGTATGGTTCAGCGAAGGACTACCGATGCAGCATCCCGAGTTTTTTGCGGAAGGCGGAAACGGCCTCAGCAATGTGTTCCGATTTCATGATCCCGGCGGAAATGGCCAGACCGTCTGCGCCGAGGGAAAGGGGCAGGTCACAGTTGTCGACGGTGATGCCGCCCACAGCCACGTCGGGGATGGTGATGGAGTTCAGGATCTCCCGATAGAGCTCCGGTGCAAGGGGAACAGCGTCAGATTTTGTGGCGGTTTCGAAGAAGGCTCCGCTGCCCAGATAGTCGGCTCCGCTTCGCTGTGCGGCGATGGCACCCTCCACAGTTTTTGCCGTAGCACCAATGATGGCAGCTTCTCCGAGCAGACGTCTTGCATCTGACACCGGGACATCGTCGGCTCCCAGATGAACACCGTCGGCACCGGAGAGGAGGGCAATGTCGATCCGGTCATTGACAATGAAGGGGGTGTGGTATTTTTCACAGAGAGACTTCACCGCTCTTGCAAGCTCCAGGTATCTGGCCGAGGTCAGATCCTTTTCCCGAAGCTGCAGATAATCGACACCGGCCCGAAGAGCCTCCTCGATGGGGGCAAGGCCTGCCTTGCAGTCGGCGATCAAATATAAAATTTTCTGAGTGTTTTTTAATTTCATGTGGTTTCTCCTGTAATGATGATGAGGTGCTGTTCCAACCAGTTTTGGAATACGCTGCAGTCACCTTCGCTGAAAGCATTGAGAACCAGCTCCTTGAAGGTGCCGTATCCCATTGAAGGAGATTTCGAGGCAGAAGCCCGGGCAAAGCAGTCAGCAGCCTGAGATTGGGCGAAGGCGGACAGGGAAAGGGCTGTCAGAGCGGCCAGAAACCTGTCGTCTGTGACGGCGGCAAAGCATGCACAGAGGGCGCCTGCCGCGCAGCCGGTACCTACGATGGTGTACGGGTTCTTTTCGGCGTGGACAAGACGGGCTTCCAGTATATGGGCCGGGTCAGAGTCTGTCTGCCTGCGGCAGAGAATCCGGTCCACAGAGCCGGTGACCGCGATCACACGATCGGCAGGGCCATACAGGAGGCCGTTCGTCGGGAGGGCAAGAGCCTCGGCGGAAAAGCCGGCAGAGTCCACGCCCTGGTGGACCAGACTTCCGGTGAGCAGCGTGTGGAGCTCGGCGGCATTGCCTTTGATGATTCCCGTCCAGGGAATGGCGACAAGCTTTTGGGCGGTACAGCGCCGATATTCGGACGCGCCTGCGCCTACCGGGTCGAAGACTGCGGGAAGCCCCTGTTCGGCTGCGGCAGAGAGGGAAGCAAAAAGCGCCTTCTCCTTTTCCTCAGAGGGCTGGCCCATGTTGGCGGCCAGGGCCGCCGCATGGGAGGTGATCTCTGCTGCCTCCAGCGGAGAAGAGGCCATGATGGGCCGTGCCCCGGCAGCGGACATCACATCGGCACAGAAAGCGGCGGAGACTCCGTTGGGAATCATATGAACCAAAGGACGCTCCCTGGGAAGCGTCCGGGTAAGAGATAAAATATCATCAATAAAAACAGTCTGTGTCATAACGAAGACTCCTGTAGACGATCAGCTGAGTGGTTTGATTCGGAAACAATGGTCCAGAGGTCCGTTGCCTTTCCCCAGATCAAGGCCGGCGGCCAGTGCACCGGAAAGGTAGGTCTTGGCTTCGGCGACGGCATCGGGAAGCGAAAGACCGCCTGCCAGGCAGGAAGCAATGGCCGATGACAGGGTACAGCCGGTTCCATGGCTGTTGGTTGTCTGAATGAGCGGCGTCCGGTACCAACGGACACCGTCCGGGGTCCTGAGAAGGTCGGAACAGTCAACCGGGGCCGCCTCACGGAAACTGCCTTCCGGAGAATCTTGGGGTGAGAAGGTCATATGGCCGCCCTTCAACAGCACCGGCTGCTTCGTCTGACGGTGAAGCATGAGGGAGGCCAGGATCATATCTTCTCTGGAACGGATGGGCTGTCCGGTGAGAGCCTCACACTCAGGAAGATTGGGAGTGGAAAGGCCGGCAAGGGGCAGGAGTCCGTGGATCAGCGTATCCACCGCATCCTTTGAGAGGAGCCGCCGTCCGCTGGTGGAGATCATGACCGGATCCAGAACGATATGCTCCGCTCTGTATTCCGTGAGCTTTTCGATGAGGACCTCGATGGTCTCCCGGCAGACAGCCATTCCGATTTTTACCGCATTGGGACGGATATCAGAGAAAACGGCGTCCAGCTGGGCCGCTACCAGGTCGGGAGCCATGGCCTCCACTCCGGTGACGCCCATGGTATTTTGTACGGTGACTGCCGTAATGACACTCATTCCGTAGCAGCCAAAGGCGGTTATGGTTTTTAAATCTGCCTGGATTCCGGCTCCTCCGCTGGGGTCGGATCCGGCAATGGTGAGAACCACCGGCCGCTTCATGCGGCGTTTCCTTCCAGGGAACGCCGGAGCATTTCCAGCACTCCGCCCTTATAGAGCGCGCCGATGACCACAATGGCGATGCAGGTGCCGGCGGCAGAACTCATAAAGAAAGGGAGGACAAAGGCGAAGACGGCGACGGCCTTTCCCATCAGCAGGGTGGCTATGGGGAAGCAGAGCAGACCGCCCAGAACGGCGGTGCCGAAAAGCTCTCCGGCATAGGCCAGGGTCAGTTTGCGGCTCTTCTCATAGAGAAGGGCAGCTAAAAATGCACCCACCATACTTCCGGGGAAGGCTAACAGGCTTCCGGTGCCCATCAGGTTGCGGATCAGGGACGAAGCAAAGGCAGAGGCCACCCCGTAAAAGGGACCCAGAAATACAGCACACAGGATGTTGCAAAGATGTTGAATGGGATAACATTTCGAGGCGCCGACGGGAATATAAAACCAGGACAGGGCCACGGTCAGAGCAGTCAGCATTCCCGCCGCTGCCAGCTTCCTTATATTGATTTTCATGGAAAAACCTCTTTTCTGCTGTCAGCGTCCGCGTGCAGGGGACATAGCCCTCTGTACACGAACGGTCACAATGATTGTTACGTATCGGAGATCATTCGTCGTAGATGCTGACGATCTCTCCGTCCAGAATCCGGTTCATGTTCTTAACAGCGCAGAAATTTCCGCACATGGAGCAGGTGTCTTCCTTCTCCGGCTTGGCGGAGGCACGATAGCGGCGGGCCTTCTCCGGATCAATGGCCAGATCAAACATGGCTTCCCAATCCAGCTTCTTTCTGGCGGTGCTCATGGCATAATCCCAGTCGGCTGCACCCTTGACGCCCTTTGCGATGTCAGCGGCGTGGGCTGCGATCTTGGAGGCAATGATTCCTTCCTTCACATCGTCCACGTCAGGCAGGCGAAGATGCTCGGCAGGGGTGACATAGCAGAGGAAGGCCGCACCGTAGGTGGCGGCAATGGCGCCGCCGATGGCTGCCGTAATATGGTCGTAACCGGGAGCGATATCGGTGACCAGCGGCCCGAGAACATAGAAGGGAGCGCCCTTGCAGATAGTTTTCTGGATCCGCATATTGGCCTCGATCTGATCCAGAGGCATATGGCCGGGGCCCTCGATCATGACCTGGACATTTTTCTCCCAGGCACGTCTTGTCAGCTCGCCAAGGGTGATGAGCTCCTCGATCTGAGAAATATCGGAGGCGTCGGCAATGCAGCCGGGACGGCAGGCATCGCCCAGACTCAGGGTAATGTCATACTTCTGGCAGATGTCCAGGATCTCATCGAAATGCTCGAAATAGGGGTTTTCCTTTCCTGTCATTTCCATCCAGGCGAAGATGATGGAACCGCCGCGGGAAACGATGTTGGTAAGACGCTTGTTTTCCTTGAAGCGTCCGGCAGTGTTTTTATTGATTCCGCAGTGAATGGTCATGAAATCCACGCCGTCTTCGGCATGCATGCGGACGATGTCCAGCCATTCCTCGGTGGTGATCTCCTTCAGGGGCTTGTGGTAGTAGACGACGGCGTCGTAAATGGGTACGGTTCCGATGATAGCGGGGCACTCATGGGTCAGCTTTCTTCTGAACTCCTGGGTCTTTCCGAAGGAGCTTAAGTCCATGATGGCTTCCGCACCCATCTTCACTGCATCGTTAACCTTTTCCAGTTCCTTATTCAGATCCACGCAGTCTCTGGAGGTTCCCAGATTTACGTTGATCTTTGTTTTCAGCATGGAGCCGATGCCGTTGGGCTCGATGCAGGTGTGAAGCTTGTTGGCGGGAATGATGATTTTTCCCTCGGCCATCAGCTTCATTAACTCCGAAAGCTCCATCTGCTCTTTTTTTGCGACAATTTCCATTTCTTTGGTGACGATTCCGCGTCTTGCGGCATCCATCTGTGTGGTGTATTCCATAATTCCTCCGTTCTGCCATCCGGTATGGCGATAGAATAAAAAATAAGGGCCCGCCAGTAAAGACAAGCCCCAGATTGTTCTGGTGCGGAACATCTTCCTACGACGGCATTATCCGTATCAGGTCATGGGTCGGAGCCGGACTCCCTCTCAGCCTCTTTAGCAGAAGCTCCCCAGAATCATTCCTGCATATGAAGTTTGTACAGATTGATTATAGTAGCAGATATGGAAAAAGTCAACAAAAATACAGCCGCGCAGAAGCGGAAAACGTTTTTCTCTGGAGAGTGAAAGAGAAGCTCTAAAAATTATATAATATGTACAAAAAAACAGGGAGAAACATATGCAGAAAAAGCAAAACGAAAAACTATTGACAAGCCTGGGACAGACCAGTATCATGGAGGTAGAGTAATGCGGTCGGAAGAGAAAACGTTTTCGGAATTTTCCGACCTTAGCGCAGGGTAACAGGGGACAATACACCTCTGTTCACCGGCGCTGCAGAAAACTGATAAAAGGAAAGGAAAAAAGAGATGAACAAATGGTACATTCCTGACTGCTATTATCCCAGCAGCAAAAACGGAGAATACGTGAGCCATGAAGCCATCTGCTTTCTCAATGTGGGAGCAGAGGATGCCAACGCAAGGATGACGCTCTATTTTGAGAACAGAGAAAAGCTCGGCGGCTTTTCCGTGACGATTCCGGCGGAGCGGACGATCCATTGCCGGATGGACCAGATCAGGAGCTGTGACGGGGAGTCAGTTCCCACCGATACCCCTTATGCAGTCCTGGTGGAAAGTGAAGCAGAGCTTCATGTCCAGTATACAAGAGTAGATACCACGCAGGCACAGCTTGCCATAGCGACAACCATTATATAAGGAAACAAGGAGGAATTATGAGCGTAGAGAGTAATTATCAGGTAGCAAAGGAATTGTATGCACAGTATGGGATCGACACCGATGCAGTGCTGGAGAAGCTGTCAGAGATCCCCGTTTCGGTTCACTGCTGGCAGATCGACGATCTGACCGGTTTTGAGGATTTCAATGCAAAGCTTTCCGGAGGTCTGGCAGCAACAGGAAATGCAGGAGGAAAGCCCAAGAGTGTGCCGGAGTATTTTGAAAATCTGACAAAGGCCCTGAAGCTGATCCCCGGAAAGAAGAAGGTGGCTGCCCATGCCATTTATCTGGACAATGGCGGCGTCAACAATATCGACCGGAATGCCATTGAGCCGAAGCATTTCACCCATTGGGTGGAGTATGCAAAGGAAATGGGCATCGGCCTGGATTTTAATCCCACCTACTTTAATCACGCCAAGGCAGAGGATGGATTTACTCTTTCCAGCTACGATGAGGGAATCCGTCAATTCTGGGTCGAGCACGGAAAGCGCTGCAGAAAGATCGGAGAATACTTTGGAAAAGAGATGGGACAGGTCTGCTACACCAATCACTGGATCCCCGACGGCTACAAGGATATCACCGTGGATAAGATGGGCCCCAGAGAGGTTCTGATCCGGTCCCTGGATGAGATCTTTGCAGAGAAGATCGACCCTGCTTACAATGTGGATTCTGTGGAGAGCAAGCTGTTCGGCCTCGGAAGCGAAGCCTACGTGACCGGCTCCCATGAATTCTACACCAACTATGTGGCCAACAGGAAAAACTGCATCATCTGTCTGGATGCGGGACATTATCATCCCACTGAGGTGATCTCCGCCAAGTTGAGCTCCTACCTTGTTTTCGGACAGGAGATCATGCTCCATGTGAGCCGTCCGATGAGATGGGACAGCGACCATGTGACGATCCTTGATGACGAGACCATGGCTATCATGGAAGAGATCGCAAGATACGACGCATTTGATAAAGTACATATCGGACTGGATTTCTTCGATGCCAGCATCGACCGCATTGCGGCTACGGCCATCGGCGGACGGACGGCCAAGAAGGCCATCCTGAAGGCACTTCTTCAGCCCACTGCAGAGCTTCAGAAGGCAGAGCATGAAGGCAACCTCACCAAACGTCTTGCCCTTCTTGAGGAGGTTAAGGGTCTTCCCTTCGGCCTTGTATGGGCAAAATACTGCGAGATGTGCGGCTGCGAGCAGGACAGCTGGATCCGCAGATATGAATAATGGAGGAACAGCATGAAAATGATTCAGATTCCCGACACGGATCTTACGATGAGCGGTGTGGGCTTTGGTACGGTCAATGCGGGACTTAAATGGGACGGAGACGATGCGGCCAGGATGCTGGAGGGCTATCTTGCCGGCGGCGGCAACGTCATTGACACTGCCCACGTGTACTCTGACTGGGTTCCCGGAGAAATCGCCCGCTCTGAGCGGGTAGTCGGAGAATGGATCCATGGACGGGGACACCGGGAGGATTTTATCCTGATGACCAAGGGCGGACACCCCCGCTTTGAATCCATGACCACCAGCCGGCTTTCCAAAGAGGAGATGACCTCTGATCTGGATTCCAGTCTGGAAAAGCTCCAGGTGGATTATGTGGATATTTATTTCTACCACAGGGACGATGAGAACAGGACGGTGGAAGAACTGATCGAGACCATGGAGGATTTCAGACGTGCCGGCAAGATCCGTTACTACGCCTGCTCCAACTGGTCCACAGCCAGAATGAAGGAGGCGGACGCCTATTGTGAAAAAATGGGCTACCGTGGCTTCGTTGCAAATCAGGCCATGTACAACATCGGTGTAAAGTATATGGGAACCTATCCCGATGCAACCATGGTGATCTGTGATGACGAAATGCTGGATTATCACAGAAATTCAAAGAATCTGCTTGTTCCCTACATGGGGATCGCAGGCGGCTTTTTCCACGCCCTTCAGAAAAAGGGAAAAGAGGCCATGAAGGACAACTGCTTCTGCACCGAAGGCAATCTGAAAATCGCTGAAGGCCTGGAAGCGCTCTGCCGGGAAAAGGGCTGGTGCCTGACCCAGGCCCTTCTGGGATTCATTGCCGTACAGGATTTCCCTATGGTTCCGCTGGCTGCGGCATCAAGCGCTGCGCAGCTTAAGGATCTGACTGACACACTGTCGACAGAGTTTTCTGCCGCTGATTATACATTTTTAAAAGCGTTATAAAGGAGAACAGCAATGGTAAAGGAATACAGCAAGGATCAGAATGAAGCTTACAACAAGAAAGAAACATACACCTACGAAGAGGTGAGAGCCATGGTGGAGTCCTGTATGGAGGACAGAGCCAGGTATCTTGCATTTTTCTATAAGGTAATGCCGAAGGAATTGTTTGATCTGTATGCAAAGAAGGCTCTTTATGCTTACGGTGAGTACAAGGCAAACGGTCTGGGCTTCGGCAAGGGTCATGAGGGAGATCCCGCAGGCCTGGCACAGTTCTTGGTGGATGTAAACGGTGTAGCCAATACTCTGGCTGTCGGAAACAAGATCCTGGAAAAGAACGAGGAGTATACCACCGTGCGGATGGAGGGCAAGTGTGCACTCGTCCAGGGATGGGAAAAAATGGGACTTTCTCCCGAAGAAGTCGGCTATCTCTGTGATATCGCAAGCTACGGCGACTTCGGCCATGCAAATGCCCTTGGCCTGACCGGAACCTGGCTGTGTGCCAGCGCACATGCCGGCTGCGATTACTGTGATTTCAAGATCGAGAAAATGAAAGAAAAAATGATCGTATAACATACGTTCATGAGGTTGCAGGATGAAAAAAGGCGTGCCAAATATCAAAGATGTTGCTGCAGCGGCAGGAGTCAGTATTTCCACGGTTTCCCGGGTGCTTAATCATTCGGGAAATGTGGATGACGTCCTTGCGGACCGGGTAATCAGAGCGGTGCAGGAGACAGGCTACAGTGCGAATCCCATTGCAAGCAGTTTAAAGAGCACCAGGCGCAATCAGATCGCCATTGTGATTCCCACCCTGCGCAGAAATTATTACACCGATATCATCAAGGGCATCAGTGAGTTTTTCTACAAAAAGAATATTACTCCTGTGATCCTGGAGAGCGACGGTATTCTGGAAAAGGAAAAGGAACTGATCCGGTCCCTGGAAAAGCTCTGGATCGACGGGATCATTCTTATTCCCGGCCAGCGTCAGGAGGACAGGGAGTATGCGGAATACGAAAAATCCTTAAGCCAGTTAAAAAAAAGCGGCACGAGGATTCCGGTGGTGCTTTTGGAGTCCCATGATATGAATAGGGAACTGGATCTTGTGCGTGTGGATCACGAGGCAGCGTTTTATGCTATGACGGAGCATCTTTTGGAGATCGGCAGGCATGAGATCGCCTATCTGGGCAATGCCGAGGACGCACCTCTGCATCATCTGGCCCTCTGCGGAGTGGAACGGGCCATGATGGATTACGGGCTCTGCCTGGACAGGAAGCTGATCCGGAACAATAATTACACGGTTCTTGACGGCTACCATTCCATGATGGATCTTCTGGCCTGCGGGAAACGGCCCGATGGTATTGTCTGTGTCAATGACCAGGTAGCGTCGGGAGCCCTTGCCGCCTGCAGGGAGCAGGAAATCGCTGTACCCCAGGAGGCTGCTTTGGTCGGCTTCGAGGGAACAGCCCTCTCTATTATCACTTCGCCGTCCATCACGACGATGATCGCTCCCAGGTATGAGATGGGGGCGGAAGCAGCCAGGCTTTTATTCGAACGCATGGAGGGAGCGGAAGAGGAGCCGAAACGGATCTTTATGCGGGTTCACATGGCGGTCCGCGACTCGACGATGAATTCGGCGACCAAACGCCTTGATGTGATGTTTGATGAGTAGTTACAGAAGCTATATGAAAATAAAATAGGAGGATTGAAAATTATGGCAGACAAAGCATTGATTAAGAAAACTTTTGAAGAAGGCAAAGGCGTATTCCGTCTGATGCCGACCTTCGTACCGAGACGATTCGGAAAAGCAGGACACAGACTGAAACTTCATCCCGATGATTACTATGCGCTGGGAATCGAGCGCGGATCCATCAAGGAGCGCTGGTTCTCCTCCACCATTGCAGCCAACAACGGCCCTTTGGCAGCTCCTGATGAAGGCATGAGCTATGTGGCAGTATCTCCGGATTCCGATGAGAAATTCACTCTGAAGGAAGCAATCGATACGCTGGGCGCTGAGGTGGTCGGCGAGGAGCTCATGGAGAAATACGGCGGCTGGCCCATGTATTCCAAATTCTTTGATTTTGAGAATCCTCTGTTCCATCACGTACATCTGACCTTTGAGGCAGCAGCAAGGGTAGGCAAGCTCGGAAAGCCCGAGTCCTATTACTTCCCGAAGCAGCTCAACAATTATTCCGGTGAGTGCAACGCTACTTATTTTGGATTTGATCCCGATACGGATCCTGAGGAAGTTAAGGAGCGTCTGAGACATTACAGCGACGGTGATACCAGAATTACGGAGCTCTCCAGAGCTTACAGAGTAGAGCTTGGCACCGGCTGGTATACTCCTGCAGGCGTGATCCATGCACCGGCTTCTTATCTGACCTATGAGCCTCAGTGGAATTCTGATGTAAACTCCGTACAGGAGAACGTGGTTTCCGGTGAGATCTATCCCCGCGACATGCTGGTGGAGGAGTGCCCTGAGGACAAGAAGGATGATATCGATTATATTTTCGGACTTCTCGACTGGGAAAAGAATGTGGATCCCCACTATAAGAAGACCTATTTCCGTCCGCCTGTTGTACACAGAGAGACGGAGCAGTACGTGGAGAAATGGGTTTCCTATGCCAACGGCTACGTGTGCGCCAAGGAGCTGACGGTATATCCCGGACAGACCGTGACCATCTCCGATCCGGCTGCTTACGGCTGCATTTTCGTTCAGGGCCATGGACGCTTCGGCGAATTTGATGCGGAGACTGCTACCATGCTGCGGTTCGGTCAGCAGAGCGCTGATGAGTATTTCGTATCCGAGCAGGCTGCAAAGGCAGGCATTGTCATCGAGAACAAGAGTAAGTTTGAGCCCATCGTGATCCTGAAGCATTTTGGACCCAACAACCCGGACGATCCTAAAACTGTTCCTGAAGTATAATAGAAGGAGATAACACATTGAAGTACTTAATTGGAATTGACAACGGCGGAACCTTCGTGAAGGCAGGTCTCGTCGATGAAAATGGTTCCCTGGCCGCAGTGGCCAGGGAACCCATCCAGAACAAGACCCCCCAGCCCGGTTTTACGGAGCGTGATATGGATGCTCTCTGGGAGCAGAATGCCAAGGTGGTAAAGGCGGCAGTGGAAAAGAGCGGTGTGGATCCTGCTGATATCGTGGGTGTATCCTTCTCGGGACACGGCAAGGGCCTTTACATGGTGGGAGAGGACGGACGTCCTTCTTATCCCGGCATCCTTTCTACAGATACAAGAGCCTGGGCTTATCCCAGGCAGTGGAAAGAAGACGGTACGGCGAAAAAAGTCTATGAAAAGACGTTTCAGGATATTCTGGCCTGCCAGCCAGTGAGCCTTCTTGCCTGGATCCGGGATCATGAGGACGGTGTACTGGAAAAAACAAAATACATCTTTTCCGTCAATGATTATATCCGCTACTGCCTGACCGGCGTGGCCAATGGGGAATATACCAATTTTTCCGGCGCCAACCTGGTGAATCTCAAGACAGCTGCCTACGACAAGGAGCTTCTTGAATATTTCGGCCTGGAGATGGTGTATGACAAGCTTCCGCCGCTTAAGTTTTCGGCGGACATCTGCGGCTCTGTGACGGAGGATGCGGCAAAGCTGACAGGTCTTCTTCCCGGAACTCCTGTGATGGCCGGCATGTTCGATGTGGATGCCTGCGGAATCGCCTCCGGTATTTACGATGAAGCGCCCATGTGCATGATCGCGGGCACCTGGAGTATCAATGAATATATTACAAAGGCACCCATCACCAATGGGACAGTGGCTCTTAATTCCATGTTCTGTATTCCCGGATATTTCCTGATCGAGGAGAGCAGTCCTACCTCAGCTGGAAATATGCAGTGGTTCATTGATGAGCTTCTTGCTGAGAAGAAGGCGGAGCTCAAAGCAGAAGGAAAGAGCATTTATGACTTTACCAACGAGGCAGTTGCTTCTGTGGAGCCGGGAGACAGCAATGTGATCTTCCTGCCTTTCTTAAACGGATCCAACGAGGATGCGCTGGCAAGAGGAAGCTTTGTCGGTCTTACCGATTTCCACGACAGACGCCATATGCTTCGTGCTGTTTATGAAGGAATCGTATTTTCTCATCTGACCCACGTGAAGAGGCTTCTTGCCAACAGGGAAGCACCGGAGGCCATTCGTCTGGCAGGCGGTGCAGCCAATTCCGATGTATGGGTACAGATCTTTGCCGATGCCCTCCAGATCCCCATTGAGACGGTGGAGTGTGAGGAACAGGGCATCATGGGAGCAGCCATGGCAGCAGGAATCGGCGCCGGTGTTTATGAGAGCTATGAGGCAGCTGCGGCCAGACTGGTGCATGTATCGAAAAAGGTGATGCCCCGTCCGGAGTACGCTGACGTTTACGGACGCAAATACCAGATGTACCGGAAGGTGATCGATGCATTGTCCGGCGTTTGGGAAACCTTAAATAACGGAGGAGAGAGTGATGTTTAGTCTGCATAAAATCCCTCTGGGAATTTATGAGAAGGCTCTTCCCAACGCCTTTTCATGGAAGGAAAAAATGCTGGCCGCCAAGGCGGCAGGTTTTGATTTCATCGAGATCTCCGTGGACGAGTCCGATGAACGGCTGGCCCGCCTGGACTGGGATCAGAAGACGATCCGGGAAATGCGGGAGCTGATGGATGAGACCGGGATCACCTTCCCCAGCATGTGTCTGAGCGGTCACAGAAGATTTCCTTTTGGAAGTAAAAATCCTGAGACAAGAAAAAAAGCTTATGAGATCATGGAAAAGGGGATTCTTCTGGCTCAGAAGCTGGGAGTGACCTGCATCCAGCTGGCTACGTATGACGTGTACTATGAGGAATCCGATGAGGAAACAAAGGCACTGTTTTTACAGGGAATGAAAGATTCTGTGGACATGGCCGCCAAGGCAGGGATCATTCTCGCCATGGAGATCATGGATACTCCTTTTGTGGGAACCATTCTCCGGGCGACTCACTACCTGAGGGAGATCCCTTCTCCGTATTTCAAGATCTATCCCGATATGGGAAATCTGACTCAGTTTTCCGCTGACCCGGAGAATGAGTTTGAGCTGGGATTTCCGGATATTACAGCCATCCATGTGAAGGAGACAAAGCCCGGTGTGTTCAAATGCGTGCCCTTCGGTACCGGTACTGTGCGGTTTGCCGATCTGTTTAAGAAGCTTCATGACCTTGGCTATGCCGGAAGATTCATGGTGGAGATGTGGGCCGACAATACAAAGCCCTGCACCATGGAGGAGGCTGTGGCAGACCTTCGTGCGGCAAAGGAGTTTGTGGTTGATAAAATGAGACAGGGCGGTTATACTGTTTAATAGAAACTACATAGCAGTAAAGGAGAGGGTAACATGGGTGGAAGAATGATTTTAAACGAAACCTCTTATTTCGGCAGAGGCTCTGTGGCTGAAATCGGAACAGAGGTACAGAAGAGGGGATTTAAGAAGGCATTTGTGTGCTCCGGTCCTACGATCTTCAAGTACGGTGTCACAAAGAAGGTGACCGATGTGCTGGAGAAGGTGGGCTGCCCTTATGAGGTTTATACCAATATTAAGGAAAATCCTACCATCGAGAATGTACAGGGAGGCGTGGAAGCCTTTAAGGAATCCGGCGCAGACTTCATTGTGGCGGTAGGCGGCGGTTCTCCTATGGATACGTCCAAGGCCATCGGTATTATCATCAACAATCCTGAATTTGCGGATGTGAGGAGCCTGGAGGGTGTGGCGCCCACAAAGAACCCTTCCGTGCCCATCATTGCAGTGCCGACCACAGCGGGAACGGCTGCGGAGGTCACCATCAATTACGTGATCACCGATGTGGAAAACAGAAGAAAATTTGTATGTGTGGATACCCATGATATTCCCATTGTGGCAGTGGTGGATCCGGATATGATGGCTTCCATGCCCAAGGGGCTGACGGCAGCCACCGGCATGGATGCTCTTACCCACGCCATTGAGGGCTACATCACAAAGGCAGCCTGGGAGATGACGGATATGTTCCATCTGAAGGCCATCGAGCTCATTGCGAAATCTCTTCGCGGTGCCGTGGACAATACCGACGAGGGCCGTGACGGAATGGCCCTTGGACAGTACATCGCCGGCATGGGCTTCTCCAATGTGGGCCTCGGCATCGTTCATTCCATGGCACATGCCCTGGGTGCTGTTTATGACACACCTCACGGTGTGGCCAATGCAGTTCTCCTTCCAACCATCATGGAGTTCAATGCAGATGCCACGGGAGAAAAGTATCGGGAGATCGCCAGAGCCATGGGAGTGGAGGGTGTTGATTCCATGAGTCAGGAGGAATACCGGAAGGCCGCTGTGGATGCTGTGAAAAAGCTGGCGGCTGATGTGGGAATTCCCGCCGATTTAAAGGAGATTGCAAAGCCTGAGGATGTCCTCTTCCTTTCCGAAAGTGCCATCAAGGATGCCTGTACGCCCGGCAATCCCAAGGATGTGACCCTGGAGGAGATCGAGGCTCTGTACAGAAGTCTGCTGTAACTGCGCGGAAAGAAAGATAAAGAGAGAACGCTGCAAAATCCAATGTCAGTGTGCAAACGCATGGACAGTTGGTTTTGCGGCGTTTTCTTTTGGATTCATAAGCGATTGCCGTGTTTTCCAGGCCCCGGTTTTCATATAAATAGCAAAATGATAATAGAAATCCGGCGTCGGGTATGATAAGATAAAATCAGATCAGAAGCTGATCGTGGAAGATCAACGAATGATGCGTGAGACGATGGAAGGCTACATCAGGCAGAGTGAAGGGTATTGCCTGGTCGGGTCTGTTGCAAGGGCAAGCCTTGCGGAAAAGCTCTGTGCATCCGTTCAGACGGATCTGGTGCTGATGGATGTCTGTACGGAAAATGACGAAAGCGGATTTGAGGCGACCGGGGTTCTCAAGGCGCGTTTCCCGAAGCTCAAAGTTATTATTGTTACGTCCATGCTGGACCCTCCATCTGCTGGTGGAGGGTATGACCTATAAGGAGATGGCAGCTGTCCTCAATGTGTCGGTTGAGACAGTAAAAACCCATGTCAGCAATATGCTTTTGAAGACCGGCTATGCGTCCAAAACCAAGCTGGCTGCCATGGTCATGAGTAAGAGGCTCATTGTGAACGGTTTCTGAAAACAATGCGGAAAAAATTGCAGTTATCCCCCAAATGGGGGAAGTGCGATTGAAAAAAACTATATAATGAAATGTAAAGGAACAGGAGCAAGTCCTATTGGAAAGGAGTGAGCAGTTTGGCAGATTTGCAGGAGTATAAATGCCCGTGCTGCGGAGGCCCGATGGCTTTTGACAGTACCATACAGAAAGTGAAATGTCCGTTTTGCGATACGGAATTTGAGATGGATACTCTGGCTGCCTATGATGAGCGCCTGAAGAATGAACCGGAAGATGAAATGGCATGGGATGATTCGGCAGGAGGCGCCTGGCAGGAGGGAGAGACCGAAGGGCTGCGTATCTTTATCTGTAAGTCCTGCGGAGGAGAAATTGTAGGAGACGAGAATACGGGAGCCACATCCTGTCCGTTTTGCGGAAATCCGGTGGTCATGATGAGACAGTTTTCCGGAGATCTCAGGCCAGATTATGTGATTCCGTTTAAAGTGGACAAAAAGGCCGCGAAGGCAGCCCTGCTCAAGCATTACAGCGGGAAGAGGCTGCTGCCGAAGGTCTTCCGGGATCAGAATCACATTGACGAGATCAAGGGGATTTATGTGCCCTTCTGGCTGTTCGATGCAGATGCAGATGCGGATATCCGTTATAAGGCGACCCGTGTCCGCCAGTGGTCCGACAGCAGATACCGTTACACCGAGACCAGCTTCTATTCGGTGAACCGGGGCGGCAGCATCGGGTTCAACCATGTTCCGGTGGACGGCTCTTCCAAAATGGCAGATGATCTGATGGAATCCATAGAACCCTTTGATTTTGCAGAAGCGGTGGATTTTAAGACGGCCTATCTGGCCGGATATCTGGCGGATAAATACGATGTGGATGCAGGACAGAGTGTGGAGCGGGCCAATGCGAGAATAAAAAGGAGTACGGAGGATGCCTTTGCTTCCACCGTGCAGGGATATATGACCGTCACCCCGGAATCTTCCACGATCCGTCTTCACAACGGGACTGCAAAGTATGCGCTGTATCCTGTGTGGATCCTGAACACCTCATGGAATGGACAGAAATACACCTTTGCCATGAACGGGCAGACCGGAAAGTTTGTGGGAGATCTGCCGGTGGATAAGGGCGCCTATAAAAAATGGCTGTTTGGACTGACCGGCGGGATCGGTGCCGTGATTTTTGCGGCATCTTATCTGTTGTGGCTGCTGTAGGAGGTGCGTAGAATGAAGAAGAAACTGTTTGCAATGCTTTTTACTCTGCTTCTGTGCGTCTCTTTGGTGCTGCCGGCTTTTGCGGAAGAAAGCCTGCCTAGGCTGGTGGATGATGCAGATCTTTTGTCAGCCTCGGAAGAAGCAGATGTTCTGAAAAAACTGGATAAGATCAAAGCTACATATGGAATGGATGCTGTGATTGTAACTGTGGACAGCACCGAAGGGCTGCCTCCCATGGCCTTTGCGGATGATTTCTATGATTATGGCGGCTATGGAAAGGACGGAGTTTTGCTCCTTGTCAGCATGGAAGACCGGGACTGGTGGATTTCCACCTCCGGTTATGGAATTACCGCTTTTACCGATGCCGGTCTGGAATACCTGTCTGAGCAGTTTCTGGATGATCTGTCTGATGGGGAGTATGCAAAGGCGTTCCATACCTTTGCCGATCAGTGCCGGGACTTTATTGAGCAGGCCAGGACAGGGAAGCCTTATAACAGCGGCAACCTGCCGAAAAAACCTTTCGGGGTCGTCAAGCATCTGCTGATCGCTCTGGCCGGTGGCTTGATTGTGGCTCTTATTATTACCGGCAGTATGAGGAGTAAGCTGAAAACTGTCCGCAGGCAGCCAAAGGCTACAAGCTATGTGGTGCCGGGGAGTATGCAGGTGACAAGAAGCAGTGATATGTTTTTATATCGGCACGTTGACCGTACGGAAAAGGAGGAAAAGAGATCCGGCTCCAGTACAACGCACACCTCCTCTTCCGGAAATACCCACGGGGGAAGCGGCGGCAAGTTTTAGAACCATGCGGGAGGAACGCTTTTAGACAGGAAAATTCGGAAAAAAATAGAAGGGAGAGTATCCTATGAGTATATTTGATCAGTTGAAAAACAAGACACAGGCCACTCACTGTCCGTTCAGTTGCAGGAAGCATCCATGGATACTCCCTTTAAAACTGCAGAGCTGACTGTCTGTGCGCTCTGTGCCTATGCAGCACAGCTGGACATCGGCATTGAGCAGCTGAATTTCCTTCGTGGCCCCAGACCTTTGAACGGACAGGATCTTTCCTTTTTGAAAGACCGTTTTCGCGGGAACCGCACATATCTGCCTTTTTCTTACTTCACAGGTGCAACGCCGGATAATAACTACACGCCGACGGAGCCGTTCAGTGTGACGGTCACATCGGATGCCCATTCTTATGATGAGCAGGGCTATGCCCGGCTGTATATTGGAAGTGGCGGCGCAGACAGCCCCGCCCCATAAAGCTGCGCAGAAAAGGCGACGGACAGTGGTGCCTTTGGGAGCAGTATCTGCTGACGGATATCCGGCAGCCGAAGGCAAATGATCCGTGGGCGTGAAAAAAGAAAACTAAATCAGAGCTGAACAAAGGGAAAGGGACATCAAACGGGAGGGAACGGCCGTCAATACCTCCGGTCAGCTGGATAATCAGGTCCTTGACGAGATAGAGCCCTTTGACTGGTCAAAAGCCCGTCCGTTTGAGTATGGATACGTCGCGGGGCATCATGTGAAGCTGTCGGATATTTCGGGTGCGGAGACAGACCGCAGAATCAGGGAGGAGGCTGCAGAAGATTTTCTTCCGGAGGTGGAAAGAGTCATGCAGTCAAGCGGCGTCAGCGTACTGACAGAAACGGGAAATATGAACGCAATCCCTGCTCTGCTTCCGGTTTATTTTATAAAATACGGAAAACTGACTGCGGTTATGAATGGTCAGACAGGACAGATCACGGTGACAAAGGAACGGGAAAAAAAGGCTGATCGGCAGACGTGACGACCGGAAGGTGGGGATCTTTTCCCTGTTTGGTGTCGGACGGGCGGAGAGTGACGGAAAAAAGCTTACCCTGTTTCGGCTGATAAAATCGCTGGGAAGAATCGGAATCGTTCTGGCGGCGGTAATGCTGTTCACATTGTTCGGCAGTATCGCTGCCATCTTGGGCTGACATAAAAAGAGTCAAACGGATTGAATCATAAATAAGTTGACATCTTTCTCCGGTCGGAGTATACCTTATATAGTAAGGCTAGACTTACCGATGAGAAAAAGGAGGCATTATGTCATGACAATCAGAGACTTGGAAATTGGACAGTCAGCCATTGTAAAGAGTGTCGGCGGCTCCGGCTCGCTGCGGCAGCATTTTCTGGATATGGGGGTGATTCCCGGAGCGAGGGTCACCCTTATTAAGTATGCTCCCATGGGTGATCCGATGGAGCTTCGCATCCACGGCTATGAGCTGACTCTGCGGATCGCAGACGCGGAGCAGATCGAGATAGAGAAAACGGAAGAAAGGGAATCCTCCAACAGGGATAAATCCGGCAGAGCGATTCTGACCAGGGTTTCCAGCAGAGAGCATCCGGGCCTTGGCGAGGGCGGACGCTACCATGTGAAGGCGGAGGAGCACCCGCTTCCCAAGGATACCTGTCTGACCTTTGCTCTGGCCGGAAATCAGAACTGTGGAAAAACGACCCTGTTTAATCAGCTGACCGGCTCCAATCAGCATGTAGGAAATTTTCCCGGTGTCACGGTGGACAGAAAAAGCGGTTCCATCAAGGGCCACGACAACACGCTGGTGACGGATCTTCCCGGCATCTATTCTCTGTCCCCCTATACCAGCGAGGAGATCGTGTCCAGAAGATTTATTCTTGAGGAAAAGCCCACCGGCATCATCAATATTGTGGATGCCACCAATATTGAACGGAATCTGTACCTGACCATGCAGCTTATGGAACTGAATGTTCCCATGGTTCTGGCTCTCAATATGATGGATGAGGTACGTGGAAACGGCGGGGCTATACATATCAACGAAATGGAAGCCATGCTGGGAATCCCGGTGGTTCCCATTTCTGCGGCAAAAAATGAAGGAATTGAGGAGCTTGTCAATCATGCTCTCCATGTGTCCCAGTATCAGGAGAAGCCCGGTCGTATGGATTTCTGCGGCCAGGACGATGAGGGAGGAGCGGTCCACCGCTGCCTTCACGGTATCATTCATCTGATTACAGACCATGCGGAGGCAGTGGGAATTCCTGTCCGCTTTGCGGCAACCAAGCTGGTGGAGGGGGATCCGCGGATCCTTGAAGCCCTGAATCTTTCCCAAAATGAGAAGGAAATGCTGGAGCATATCATCTGTCAGATGGAAGAGGAGCGGGGACTGGACCGGGCAGCGGCCATTGCCGATATGAGATTTTCCTTTATCCAGCGTCTGGTGGAAAAAACGGTGGTGAAGCCAAGAGAGAGTAAGGAGCGGGAGAGAAGCGAAAAGGTCGACCGGTTCCTGACCGGAAAATATACGGCCATCCCTGCCTTTGTGGCGATCATGGGGCTGGTGTTTTTCCTGACCTTCAACGTGATCGGTGCCTGGTTCCAGGGCCTTCTGGAAATGGGAATTGACTGGCTGGGAGGTGTTGTTGATGCAGCTCTTACCTCATGGAATGTGAATGCAGTCCTTCATTCCCTGATTATTGACGGTATCTTTAACGGGGTCGGAAGTGTCCTCAGCTTCCTTCCCATTATCGTGACGCTATTTTTCTTCCTGTCTCTTCTGGAGGATACCGGCTACATGGCCAGGGTCGCCTTTGTCATGGATAAGCTTCTGAGGAAGATCGGTCTTTCGGGACGGAGCATCGTTCCCATGCTCATCGGCTTTGGATGTACGGTGCCGGGAGTGATGGCAAGCAGAACGCTGCCGTCTGAGCGGGACAGAAAAATGACGATCCTTCTGACGCCGTTCATGAGCTGTACGGCGAAGCTTCCGATCTATGGATTTTTTACGGCAGTCTTTTTCCCGAAATACAGCGGTCTCATTATGATCGGTCTGTATTTCCTTGGAATTGTTGTGGGGATTTTGATGGCGCTTATTTTCAAGGGAAGCATGTTTAAGGGGGAGGCAGTTCCCTTTGTGATGGAGCTTCCTAATTACCGGATGCCCGGATTAAAAAATGTGGCCCAGCTTCTGTGGGAAAAGGCAAAGGATTTCCTGCAGCGGGCCTTCACGGTCATTTTTGTGGCGACGATCGTGATCTGGTTCTTACAGACCTTTGATGTCCGCCTCAATGTGGTGACAGATTCCCAGAACAGCATGCTGGCTGTGCTGGCCGGTCTGATCGCCCCTGTATTTGCACCTCTTGGCTTTGGCGACTGGAGGATCTCTACCGCGTTGATCGCAGGCTTTATGGCAAAGGAGAGCGTGGTTTCTACCCTGTCTGTGCTTTTCGGAACTACAGCGGGACTGGCGGCCGTGATCACTCCGCTGGCGGCGGCTTCTCTTCTGGTGTTCTGTCTGCTTTATACCCCCTGCGTGGCGGCTGTAGCGTCCGTCAAACGGGAGCTGGGAGGCAAGTGGGCTGCATACGTGGTGATCGGACAGTGTGTTATTGCATGGATCTGTGCATTTTTTGTGAAACTGATCGGAATGGCGGCAGGACTTGCGTGAGGAAACTGCCCTGTGTTATACTGAGCATATGGAAAAGAAAAAGGAAGAAGGGCTGCAGACTGTGCAGCCATCAGAAATCGTCAGGCTTTCAAAGCTCGGGGAGGGAATCCGGGTGGAACTGGATTTTATTGATGCCCTGTCTGAGGAGGAAGGGATTTTGATCGGAAATACCTGCCTGGGTTTTGTGAAGGCCATGTCGGAAAATCGGCAGGTGGAGACGTATCCCCGCCGGGTTTTTCGGGTCAATGCAGGTGCTCTTCATCAGTATGTTTATACCGTCGGCGGTGCTGTGAAGTATCTGGCCGAGGTGGAGCCGGGAGATCTGATCTCGGTGTTTTCTGAGAGCGGTGTGAGAAGTGTCTGTGTGGGCCGGGTCAAAAAGGAACAGCGTCCCCTGTGGCGTCTGGAGCTGGAAAACGGCATCTCGGCTACGGTGCAGGAGGCGGACAGCGTTTATCTTGCAGGAGAAGAGGAAGCGGCAGCTTTTGTCGGTTTGAAGGAGGGGGACGTACTGGTCTCTTATCCTCAGGAGCCCTGTGGGCGCCATAAGGGCGAGGCCGTGGAGGAATTTATTGAAGAGCTGTAAGGAGGAACAGGATATGAACTTCAAATTTGCCCATAACAATCTCAACGTTTATGATCTTCAGAGATCTCTGAATTTTTATAAGGAAGCCCTTGGTCTTAAAGAGGTACGCAGAAAGGAAAAGGAGGACGGAAGCTTTATCCTCGTTTACCTGGGAGACGGACAGACTCCTCACCAGCTGGAGCTGACCTGGCTGCGGGATATGGACAGGCCTTATGAGCTGGGAGATAATGAGATCCATCTTGCCTTCACGGTGGATGATTACGACGCGGCTCACGCAAAGCATGCCGCCATGGACTGCATCTGTTTTGAAAATCCTTCTATGGGCATCTATTTTATTTCAGATCCGGACGGCTACTGGCTGGAAATTATACCGGAGCGGAGATAAGGGAGCTGGCATATGAAGGGAACGATCGGAGAATTGACAGCATTGCTGGAAGAGGAGGGACTCCTTCTGATGGCTTCCGATGGCATTGGAAGCCTGGCGCCCGCCTCCTTTACCACCAATTCCAGGGAGGCTTCGGAAGGAGCCTTCTTTGTGTGCAAAGGCTATACTTTTAAAAAGGAATATCTGGAAATGGCAGCCGAGAAGGGAGCCATGCTCTATATGGCGGAGATGGATTTCGGCGTGGAGCTTCCCCATATTCTGGTGACGGATATCAGAAAGGCAGCTTCCGTGGCGGCCCGGTGGTTTTACGGATATCCAGGTGAGAAGATGTATGTGACGGGTATTACCGGAACAAAAGGAAAGACCACGACGGCCTATATCCTCAAATCCATACTGGATGCAGCACGGCCGGGAAAGACTGCGATATTTTCCACCATGGAGATCAATACCGGAAGGGAATCCAGGATCAGCCATCTGACGACGCCGGAGCCTGCTGAGCTCCAGTCCTATTTTCGGGAGGCGGTAGACAACGGCTGCGATCATGTGGTGATGGAGGTGTCCTCCCAGGCCATGAAGCTGTCCCGCGTTTACGGAGAGCGGTTTCCCATCGGGATCTTCCTCAATGTGGATGAGGATCATATCGGAGGCAAGGAGCATGCCACCCTGGAGGAGTATGTGGGCTGTAAGATCTCCTTCCTTGCCCAGTGCGATACGGTCATTGTAAACCGGGAAACCCGTTTTTTTGAACAGGTCATGGCGGGGTGTGCCGGAAAAAAGGTACTTCTTTACGGCCATGATGAGACCTGCGACGGGGTGATCCGAAGCATTGAGCCTTCTGCGTCCGGCAGCCGGTTTGAGGTGGGCTGGCAGGGGAAATGGTATGCCTTTGAGACCAGCCTGGTGGGCCGGTTCAATGTGGAGAATCTGACGGCGGCTATTCTGGCGGCTTTTGTCATGGGGATCGATCCCGGTACCATCCAGGAGGGAATCCGTTATATCCATATTCCGGGACGGATGATGCTCATGGAGCACAGGGGGATCCATATCGTGGTGGATTATGCCCACAATTATCTGAGTTTTTTGAATGTTTATAAGGCAGTGCTGGAGACCTTTGCCCCGAAGCATGTTCATTCCGTATTCGGAAGCGCCGGAGAGCGGTCGGCGGTGCGGCGCCGGGATATGGGAGAGCTGGCAGAGAAATACGCCGATTATGTGTATCTGACGGCGGATGATCCCGGTTATGAAAATGTGGTGGATATCTGTAAAGAGATCAAATGCCATATCACAAAGCCCTGCAGGATCATTCCCGACAGGGAGGAGGCCATCGGGGCGGCTCTGGATGCGGCAAAGCCGGGAGATGTGGTGATCCTGGCGGGAAAGGGAGCTGAGGTGACCCAGCGGATCCGCGGTGAATTTGTACCCTATATTTCGGATGCAAAGGCAGTGCAGAGATGGATAAAAGAAAATTCATGAAAAACCGGAAAAAGAGAGTTTTGGCAGCGGTGCTTTTGTGCTGCCTTTTTGTCGTTTCCTTTGGCTTGTCCGGCTGCGGACGATCCGGCAATCGGGAGTCCGGTGCTGCAGGAGAAATGCAGAAGACGACACAGACCGTACCGGAAGCGGAGGCGCAGAAGCCTTACCCGTATGTGTTCCAGCCGCATGTGATGTCGGCGGAGTATAAGGATAAATACGGAGAGGAGATCGAACAGATCTTTTACGATTTCTGCGACGCAGCTCTGGCCGGGGAGGAGAGCTTTCCCTGCCCGGATGCGATATCCTATTATGCCGTCTTTGACATTGCCAGATCCTGCCTTCCGGTGGCATCCGCTTACACCGTCATAGAGGAAAATCAGCCTCAGAACGGGATCGGAAAGATCACCTACACGGTTCCTTTGGAGGAGTATAAAGAGCGGGTACAGGAGTTTAAGGACAGGATCAGCTGGTGGATCACAGGCTGTCTTAAGGAGGGAGATGTCCCTTTTGAACGGGTGGTTTCTCTTTACACGGCGTTGACAAATAACCTGTGTTATGATTATGAGGCACTTGAATCATCCATCGATCTGTCGCCTTACCGGGCGCTCATGGAAGACAGGGCCATCTGTCAGGAGATCGCAGGGGCTTATGTGTATCTGCTCCTTCAGACAGACGTCAATGCCTGTCTGTGCGGGGCGCTTTCCCGGGATATGAGCAATGCCCATGAATGGGTGATGGTGGTTCTCGACGGGCAGTATTATCATATGGATCCTACCTTTGAGCTGGATACGTTCGTAGGGCTTCGCTATTTCGGAATGACGGATGAAAAGCGACAGCAGGAGGGGGATTATCCGATTTCTTATTTTAACGTGGCAGAGGTGAATGGACTCGATCAGCCGGAATACGCGGCGGTCGACCAGCGCTTTGCGCCGCTCTGGAATACGGCCTGGTATGAGCTAGACCGGGAACGGAAGGTGCTTTTGTATTATCCTGTCAACAATATGGATGAGGCGCTGGAGTTTTATTATTGATAAAGAAAAGAAACCGGCCGTGTCTGCAGGAAACAGATGCGGCCGGTTTTATATAATTCGATTCTTTAATTGAAGCCGTAGATCTTCTGGGTGATATTGTAAGCAATCACAGAAATTTTTCGGCCAGGCTTTCCGGGCAGATTCATGAAAATGCCCAGCAGGGTCCGGTAACGAAGCTTTCGGTAAAGGGAACTGTTGGATTCTTTCAGATACTCCCAAAGCTCCTTTTTCCAGCGGAGATGTTCCTCCGTGCCTGATTTGATGGACATAATAGAGGAGACCGTTGTGATGATATTCAAATAAGAGCACATATTTTTGCAGAGGGTGGAGCTGTCAAAGTGAAGACCGGAATTCAACAGGATATCGATCATACGGTAATTGACACGATACTGCTGATCAAGCCGGGATATCATGACGGATTCGTTGACGGACTGATCCTCTCTGCCGATGAAATATCGATAAAAATCCACATCTATGTAGTAGATGCTCTTTGCCCAGGGCATGGGCTGGAAAACAAACAGGCTGTCCACATAAAATGTCTTCTTGGGAAGATCCAGATGAGAAGCTCGAAGAACTTCTGTCCGATAGATCACCGAGTGCATCAGAATATAGGTGGTGGGTGGCAGAGGCTTTACCTCATCCCAGGTAAAATAGGTATCCGTGGGGAAGTATTTGCGGTACTGCATGATCTTCTTGTGGGCGACGCCCTGCTTTTCATATACATAATTGGAAAGCACAAGGTCCGGCAGCCGGTTTTCGCTGACTGCTTTCCTGAGAAAGGTCATGATTTTTTCGTAAGCGGAAGCATCCACCCAGTCGTCGCTGTCCACGACCTTGAAAAACAGTCCGGTGGCATGCTTAAGACCGGTATTCACAGCGCCGCCGTGTCCGGCGTTTTCCTGATGGATGGCCCGGACAATACCGGGATGGGAAGCCTCCAGACGGTCGGCAATGGCAGCCGTATTATCTTTGGAGCCGTCGTCGACAATGAGAATTTCCACGTCGTCTCCGCCGGGAAGAAGAGACTCCACACAGTGTTCCATGTAATCCTGCGAATTGTAGCAGGGTACGGCAATGGATAATAATTTCATAAAGCAGCTCCTTATAATAATTTGAATGCCAATCTATGGCAGCATCGGTGAACAGGTGACCATGCTGCCCTCTGCTCACCGACGCTAAATCTAAGTATACTCTTTTTTCATAAAAGTTGCAACTTTTCTTAATCGAGTTATAATAATAATAATAAGATGCCCGCGGCAGCTCCGGTTTTGGAGGTTAAGCCCGGGCTTCCCGTTCGATTAAAAGAACAGGAGACAAAAGAATAAGAAACAGGGGGAAACTTGATCATGTCCAATAAAACAAAGGGAATTTTGTGTATCATGACGTCCGCTTTTTCCTGGGCGGCCATGGGAATTTTCGTGAGACTGGCCGGTGATGTGCCGTCCTTTCAGAAAAGTGTATTCCGAAACCTGGTGGCAATGCTGGCAGCCGGGATCTATCTGCTGGCATCCCACACGAAGGTGAAGCTCAAAAAGGGGGATATGCCCTGGCTTTTGTTCCGGGCCACGGCGGGGACCATCGGTCTTCTGGCCAATTTTTACTGCCTGGACCGGATGATGGTGGCCGATGCAACGATTTTAAATAAGCTGGCTCCGTTCTTTACGGTACTGGTCTCTGTCCTTCTTCTGAAGGAAAAGATCCGCCTGCCCCAGGCCGCCTGTATCATAGTGGCTTTTCTGGGAGCCCTTCTGGTGGTGAAGCCCGGCATGTCCGGAATGCCGGTGGGACCGGCTCTCATCGGTGTACTGGGCGGCGCAGGAGCGGGAACGGCCTACTGCATTGTAAGACTTCTCCAGAAGAGGGGAGTTCCGGGACCGTTCATCGTATTCTTTTTCTCGGCCTTTTCCTGCGTGGTGGTCCTTCCCTATGTGATCCCCAACTATTATCCCATGGAATGGTGGCAGCTTGCCTGCCTTCTGGTGGCCGGCGCCTTTGCGGCAGCGGGGCAGTTTGCCATCACGGCTGCTTACCGGTTCGCACCGGCCAGGGAGATCTCTGTATACGATTATTCCCAGGTGGTGTTCTCCGCTATTCTCGGCTTTCTCTTCCTCCATCAGACGCCGGATCTTATGAGCATTCTCGGTTACGGCGTGATCATAGCAGCATCTGTAGCCATGTTTCTGTACAACAGAAAGCATACGGCTGCCTAGAGGCTGTGCCGGCAGCCGGGGGTGGTAAAAAGACGCCGGAAAAGAACAGATATCACAATGGAAAAGAGCAGGAAAACAGGTGGACATAAAAGCGTTAAAATGATATAATTTTTAATAGGTATGGTTAGATATTACAAGGAGGAAATGCAATGAATACGTTGGAACTCAAAAAAATGGCCAACGAGGTCCGCAAGGGCATCGTTTCAGCCGTGCACAGCGCAAAAGCTGGCCATCCCGGCGGATCCCTTTCCGCAGCAGATATTTTTACTTATCTGTATTTTGAAGAAATGAATGTTGACCCGAAGAATCCGGATGCACCGGACAGAGACCGTTTCGTACTGTCCAAGGGCCATACAGCTCCCGGATACTACGCAGCACTGGCTCACAAGGGATTTTTCCCGGTGGAGGATCTTCTGACCCTTCGTCATCTGGGCTCCTATTTACAGGGGCATCCCTGCATGCAGCATATTCCCGGTGTGGATATGTCCAGCGGTTCTCTGGGACAGGGCATTTCTGCAGCAGTAGGTATGGCGATCGCAGGAAAGCTTGACAATGCCGATTATCGTGTATATACGCTTCTTGGCGACGGCGAGATCCAGGAGGGGCAGGTCTGGGAGGCTTCCATGCTGGCAGCTCACAGAAAGCTGGACAACCTGGTAGTGATCGTGGACAACAACGGTCTTCAGATCGACGGAAATATTGCTGACGTAAACTCCCCTTATCCCATTGATAAGAAGTTCGAGGCCTTCAATTTCCATGTGATCAACATCGACGGTCATGACTTTGATCAGATCAGAGCCGCCTTTGAAGAGGCAAAGACTGTTAAGGGTCAGCCCACCGCTATCATTGCAAAAACTGTTAAGGGCAAGGGCGTATCCTTCATGGAGAATCAGGCAGCATGGCACGGTACTGCACCCAACGACGAGCAGTATGCAGTCGCAATGGCAGATTTGGAGAAAGTAGGTGAAGCATTATGTCAGAAGTAAAGAAGATCGCTACAAGAGAGAGCTATGGAAATGCGCTGGCAGAATGCGGTGCAAAATATGAAAACCTGGTAGTTCTGGATGCCGATCTGGCAGGCGCTACCAAGACCGGTACCTTCAAGAAGGTATTTCCTGAGCGTCATATCGACTGCGGTATCGCAGAAGGCAATATGATGACTGTGGCAGCAGGCCTTGCTACTGCAGGAAAGATCCCCTTTGCCAGCTCCTTTGCCATGTTTGCAGCAGGCAGAGCCTTCGAGCAGGTGAGAAACTCCATCGGTTATCCCCATCTGAATGTGAAGATCGGCGCGACTCATGCCGGTATTTCTGTAGGTGAGGACGGTGCGACCCATCAGTGCAATGAGGATATCGCTCTTATGAGAACTATCCCCGGCATGGTAGTCATCAGCCCTGCAGACGATGTGGAGGCAAAGGCTGCTGTTCGCGCTGCCATTGAGCATGTAGGCCCTGTTTACCTGAGATTCGGACGTCTGGCAGTTCCGGTGATCCATGATGAGGCTACTTATAAATTCGAAATTGGCAAGGGTATTGTTGAGAGAGAAGGCAAGGACGTGACCATCGTCACCACCGGCCTTTGCGTAAGCGAGTCTCTGGCAGCAGCTGAGAAGCTGGCAGCTGAGGGCATCGATGCCAAAGTCATCAACATCCACACCATCAAGCCCATCGATGAGGAGCTTGTTGTAGCAGCAGCAAAGGAAACCGGCAAGGTCGTGACTGTGGAGGAACATTCCATCATCGGCGGTCTGGGCGGCGCAGTATGTGAGGTGCTTTCCGAGAAGGCTCCTACTCCCGTTTTGAGAATCGGTATCAACGATACCTTCGGCGAATCCGGTCCGGCCAAGGCCCTGATCGCAAAATACGGTCTTGACGGTGACAGCATCGCAGAAAAGGTAAAGGCTTTTGTAAAATAACGGCGAACCGTGTATTTTTTAAGATACTTGTTTGACATTCCTGTCACAGGAATTGTATAATGGGAAAGATGATTTGTTTAAAATTATTAATATTTCATCTATATATTTAGAGGAGGAAATTACCTATGGGAAGAAAAATGAAAACCATGGATGGTAACCATGCAGCGGCATATGCTTCTTATGCTTATACTGACGTGGCTGCCATCTACCCCATTACCCCTTCATCCCCCATGGCAGAAGCCACGGATGAGTGGGCAACTCAGGGCAAGCTGAACATCTTCGGCCAGACTGTAAAGATGGCTGAGATGCAGTCTGAGGCTGGTGCAGCAGGTGCTGTTCACGGCTCTCTGGCAGCAGGTGCTCTGACTACTACTTACACCGCATCTCAGGGCTTACTGCTGATGATCCCCAACCTGTACAAGGTTGCTGGTGAGCTGCTTCCCGGCGTATTCAACGTTTCCGCACGTGCGCTGGCCAGCCATGCTCTGTCCATCTTCGGTGACCATTCCGATATCTACGCTTGCCGTCAGACCGGTGTGGCTATGCTCTGCGAAGGCAGCGTACAGGAAGTTATGGACCTGACCCCCGTTGCTCACTGCGCAGCAATCAAGGGCCGCGTTCCTTTCATCAACTTCTTCGACGGCTTCCGTACTTCTCATGAGTATCAGAAGATCGAAGTTTGGGATGATGAGGATCTGAAGGATATGGTAGATATGGATGCCATCGACGCATTCAGACGTCACGCTCTGAACCCTGAGCATCCCTGCCAGAGAGGTTCCGCACAGAACCCCGATATCTTCTTCCAGGCAAGAGAGGCCTGCAACTCCTACTACAATGCACTTCCTGCAATCGTAGAAGAGAAGATGGCTCTTGTTAATGAGAAGCTTGGTACAAACTATCAGTTATTCAATTACTATGGTGCTCCCGATGCTGAGCAGGTTATCATCGCTATGGGTTCCGTATGTGAGACCATCGAGGAGACTATTGACTACCTGAACGCTCAGGGCCAGAAGGTTGGTCTCGTGATCGTACGTCTTTACAGACCTTTCTGCGCTGAGAAGCTGGTAGCTGCTATTCCTGAAACCGTTAAGAAGATCTCCGTACTTGACAGAACAAAAGAGCCCGGTGCTCAGGGTGAGCCTCTGTATCTGGATGTAGTTGCAGCTCTTCGTGACACCAAGTTCCACAATGTTCCTATCTACAGCGGACGTTACGGCCTTGGTTCCAAGGATACCACTCCTGCTCAGATCGTTGCTGTTTACAACAACACTGAGAAGAAGGTATTCACCATCGGTATCGTTGATGATGTGACCAACCTGTCCCTGCCTGTAGGCGAGGAGATCGCAGTTGCTCCCGAGGGAACCATCAGCTGCAAGTTCTGGGGCCTTGGTGCAGACGGTACTGTAGGTGCCAACAAGAACTCCATTAAGATCATCGGTGACAACACTGATATGTATGCACAGGCATACTTTGATTATGACTCCAAGAAGTCCGGCGGCGTTACCATTTCCCATCTGAGATTTGGTAAGGATCCCATCAAGTCCACCTACCTGATCAGCAAGGCTGATTTCGTAGCATGCCACAATCCTGCATACCTGAGAAAGTACAACATGGTACAGGATCTGAAGGACGGCGGAACCTTCCTGCTCAACTGCCCTTGGGATATGGCCGACCTTGAGAAGCATATGCCCGGACAGGCTAAGAAGTATATCGCTGATCACAACATCAAGATGTATGTCATCGACGGTGTGAAGATCGGTATCGAGACCGGTATGGGTGCAACCCGTATCAACACCATCCTTCAGTCCGCATTCTTCAAGCTGGCTGCCATCATTCCCGAGGCTGAGGCCATCGATCTGATGAAGGCTGCTGCAAAGGCTACATACGGACGCAAGGGCGACGATGTCGTTATGAAGAACTGGGCAGCCATCGAAGAAGGCGCTAAGCAGGTTCATCAGGTTGAAGTACCTGAGAGCTGGAAGAACGCTGAGTACGAGGATCTGTCTGCAGAGGTTCCCGCAGGCGACAGAGAAGACGTTGTTAAATTCGTTAAGAACATTCAGCAGAGCGTTTCCGCACAGGAAGGCAACAAGCTGCCTGTATCCGCTTTCGTTGACTATGTAGACGGTTCCACTCCTTCCGGTGCTGCTGCATTCGAGAAGAGAGGCGTTGCCGTAACCGTTCCTGTATGGAACCCTGAGAATTGTATCCAGTGTAACTTCTGCTCTTATGTATGTCCTCATGCAGCGATCCGTCCTGTTGCCATGACAGAGGAAGAGGCTGCTGCAGCACCTGCAGAGATGAAGAAGAACAACATGACCGGTATGCCCGGAATGCTCTTCTCCATGACCGTAGACGTTCTGGACTGCTTAGGCTGCGGTTCCTGTGCTACTGTTTGTCCCGGAAAGAAGGGCGCAAAGGCTCTTACCATGGAGCCTCTGGAAGCAAATCTGGATCAGCAGAAGGGCTTCGAGTATGGCCTGAAGCTGCCTAAGAAGCCTGAAGTTCTTGCCAAGTTCAAAGAGAACACCGTAAAGGGCAGCCAGTTCAAGCAGCCCCTGCTCGAGTTCTCCGGCGCTTGCGCAGGCTGCGGCGAGACTCCTTACGCTAAGCTGATCACTCAGCTGTTTGGTGACAGAATGTACATTGCAAATGCTACAGGCTGCTCCTCCATCTGGGGCAACTCTTCACCGAGCACTCCTTACACCGTAACTCCTGAGGGCAAGGGTCCGGCTTGGTCCAACTCCCTGTTCGAGGATGCTGCTGAGTTTGGTTATGGTATGAGCCTGGCTCAGAACGCCATGAGAGAGACTCTGAAGGCTAAGGTTGAGGATGTTGTAGCTAACGGCAAGAATGAAGCTGTTGTTGCAGCCGGTAAGGAATGGCTGGATACCTTCAGTGTAGGCGCACTGAACGGTGCAGCAACCGACAAGCTGGTAGCTGCTCTGGAAGCCTGCGGATGCGAGAAGGCTCAGGATATTCTGAAGGATAAGGACTTCCTGGCTAAGAAGTCTCAGTGGATCTTCGGCGGCGACGGCTGGGCATACGACATCGGCTTCGGCGGTGTTGACCATGTACTGGCCAGCGGCAGAGACATCAACATCATGGTATTCGATACCGAGGTTTACTCCAACACCGGCGGACAGTCCTCCAAGGCTACACCTACCGGCGCTATCGCCAAGTTCGCAGCAGGCGGCAAGGATGTTAAGAAGAAAGACCTTGCAGCAATCGCTATGAGCTACGGCTATGTATACGTTGCACAGATCGCTATGGGCGCTGATATGAATCAGTGTGTAAAGGCTCTGGCAGAAGCTGAAGCTTATCCCGGACCTTCCCTGGTAATCGCATACGCTCCTTGTATCAACCATGGTATCAAGGCTGGTATGGCAAAGGCTCAGCTTGAGGAGAAGGCTGCTGTTGAGGCAGGTTACTGGTTCAACTTCCGCTACAATCCTGAACTGGCTGCAGAAGGCAAGGCTGCATTCAGCCTGGACAGCAAGGCTCCTACCGGAGACTACAAGGCATTCCTGAACGGCGAAGTACGTTACAACTCCTTAGTACGTGCTAACCCTGAAAGAGCTGCCGAGCTGTTCGACGCTGCTGAGGCACAGTCCAAGGCTAAGTATGCTCACCTGCAGAAGCTGGTTAAGCTGTACGGCGTAGAAGACTGATCGCGAAAGCTTTGAGTAAAGTGAACGCATAAATAAATAGGAAACCCTGGTCGACGGCAAGTTTACTTGCCAAAGACCGGGGTTTTCTATTTATATGCGGGCATTCTACGAATGCCCGCGTGCGGACCGGCTTTGCCGGGCCGCTTATGCGTGAGCGAACATCGTGAGCAAACATGGAGCGCTTAGCGAGCGCGAGCGGCAGCGAAGCGTGAGGCTACCCTGAGCTGTACGGCGACAGAACAGAAGAAAATCTCGTTTGGTACATTCCATAGTCAAAAATACTCATATAAAGCAAAACTTCAAAAACTCATTTCCTGATTATAAAAATCCCCAATAGAAACTCTGAATCCCAAAAAAAGAAGTAAAACTTCGAAACTATCTTGACGTGAAGATAATCTTCATTTATAATTCAATCAAACAGAAGCAAATCAAGAGAAAAGTAGCAAAACTTCAAAATTCAACCGGCTTAAAAGAAGTAAAACTTCAGAAAGGAGGGCTTATGGCAATCGAGAATATCAGACAGTTTTACGATGAAATGTCGAAGGCTGAGAAGCGGGTTGCCGATTTCATGATAGAACATCCGGAGGAGACTCTGGATCTCAGCATCGCAGAGCTGGCGAAAAAAAGTGAGACCAGTGATGCAACGGTGATCCGGATGTGCCGCCATATTGGATACTCCGGCTTTGCCCAGATGAAGCTGGGACTGGCCGGCAGTCTGGCAGCCGAGCTGAAACGACCGGTGTCAGGATATCTGATCGGGATCGATGTGGGCGGTACCAATACCAAGCTTATGATCATGAACGAGCAGCAGGAGGTGATCGCCAAAAGGCAGATTGCTACCCGAGGAGAAGAGGGCTATGAAACAGCCGGCGATGCCATGATCCAGGCCATTGATTTTATGTTCACAGAAGCCGGCATTGAGGAGCCGAATGTTCTGGCGGTGGCGATGGGGCTTCCCGGAACGGTGGATAAAGAAAAAAATCAAACCGTCTGGCTTTCAAAGCTCCATTGGGATGGATTCAACCCGGCGGAAAAGATCGGAGCATATTATAACGCACCTTCCTTTATTGATAATGACGCAAATATCAATGCCCTTGGCGAATATGCCTTTGGCAGCAACGGAAAAAATGATAACATGGTGCTTATTACCCTTGGAACGGGAGTGGGATGCGGTGTTATTATCAACGGAAAAATTTACGGAGGAGCTTCCAATATGGCGGCAGAACTGGGGCATATGATCGTGGATGCCTACGATGGGGATATCTGCCTCTGCGGTAGAAGGGGCCATCTGGAAGCCTACTGTTCCGGAAGCGCTCTGAAGCGGGATGCCGTTTTTATGATGGGAACTTGTCCGGACACCGTTCTGCATGAATATATGAAGGAGGCCGGCGGAGTCTTTGAAAACCAGATGGTTACCCGGGGCGCGATGGCAGGCGATCAGGTATGCCTCAGGCTGTTGGATCGGTATATCCATTATCTTGCGGTGGGGGTTACCAATGTGATGATGATGTATAATCCGTCCATCATTGTCATTGGAGGCGGGCTTTCCAATGCAGGAGAGCTGCTTTTAAAGCCTCTCAATGAGAAAACAAAAGAGATGGTTGCCCAGGAACGCTCCTGGTGCCCGGTGGTGCAGGCAACGCTGGGCTCAGAGGCCGGCATGTACGGAGCCTGTACCCTGGCGGGGCAGTCCATCGGTTTATAGACAAGGAGGAACAGAATGCTCGAACTGAAAAACAGCGGACTTCCGCTTTATCTCGATGAGGAAAACCATGTGATGGCTCTCAGCGCCCTTCTTACCTACGGAGGCTTTGGAAGAAAGCCTGCGGCGAAGATGCAGGGGCTTCTGGCTGATGAGACCAATCTTCCCATGGAGGAAAATGTTTACGACGTATACAGAAAAATTGCGTTTCCGGAGGATGAAGAGCTCCTTAAGAAGAATGATTTCTGCTACGATATCACCATTATCATGCCCGGACAGATCAACGGGGAATGCAAAAAGACCTCCGGTCATTACCACGGCTGGAATCCGGAGCACACCAATACATACGGTGAGGTATATGAGGTGATCAAGGGAACAGCGCTTTACATCCTGCAGCGCTCCGACAACTTTGATGCGGAAGATCCGGAGGATGTGAAGGTGGATGACCTGATCCTGACTACGGTGCATGAAGGGGAGACCATCATCGTGCCCCCCAATTACGGACACTGCTCGGTCAATATCGGGGAGGGACCGCTGGTCTTTTCCAACCTGGCCTATGTGCCCTGCACGGTTAATTACGGACCGGTGAAGCATTACCACGGTATGAGCTGCTACGTGTTTAAGGAAAACGGAGAGATCCGGGTAAAGCTCAACGACCGCTATCATCAGGTACCGAAGCTGAAATTTGCCACGGTAAAGGAAAATCCGGCACTGGGAATCAAATTCGGTCTGCCGGTCTATAAGAGCTACAAGGAAAATCCGGAGGCATTTCGTTTCCTGGGATATCCTGACAACTATGTGGATGAGATCATGTCCATGCTCATTTATCACGATGAGCTGGTGACGAAATAAAGGAAGGGAGAAAAATTATGAAAAAAAAGCTGCAGGTGGCGTTGGATCTGTTTAAAACAGAGGATGCACTGGAGATTCTTGAAGAGGTTGCAGATTACGTGGATATTATCGAACTGGGAACTCCCCTTATTATTTCCGAGGGTGCGAGAGTTGTAAAGACGGTGAAGGATAAGTATCCGGATAAGATCGTTTTTGCCGATATTAAGGTCATGGACGGCGGAAATGTGGTTCCGAAGTCGGTGCTGGAGGCGGGAGCGGATATGATCTCTGTGCTGGCGGCCTCCGATGACAGTACCATTAAAGGGGCAATCCGCATTGCAAAGGAATACGGCGCAAAAGTGCTGGTGGATATGTGTTCGGTAAAAGACATTGCGGCAAGAGGAAAAGAGATCGAAGCCATGGAACCGGACTACATCTGTGTTCATGTGGGATATGATATTCAGGAGACAGGTGCGGATCCCATTGAGGAGCTTCGCAAGCTGGAAGGCGTAAGCTGTGCCAAGGCCATTGCCGGAGGAATCAAGCTTGACACCTTTGCGGAGGCGGTCGCAAGCCCGGCGGAGGTCATCATCAGCGGCGGCGGAATCTGCAATCAGAAAAACAGAAGGGAAACCGCTGCAAAGATGAGAGAAATCATGGACAGCTATTTACAGAAATAGGGGGCAGAGCATATGAATGTGACAGAGACGGCAGCGGCAGCAGCAGTGCAGCTTTCTGAGACACTGAAAAAGATCGACGAGGCACAGGTGGAAGCGTTTATGGACGCCATCTGCAGCGCAAAAAAAGTGTTTGTTTATGGGGCGGGACGTTCCATGCTGATGCTCCGGTGTATTGCCATGAGGCTGATGCACCTGGGATTCCAGAGCTATGTGGTAGGGGACACGACCACGCCGGCCTTTGAGGAGGGAGATCTTCTGATCCTCGGCTCCGGCTCCGGGGAGACCGGAAGCCTGGTGAACATCGCTGCCAAGGCGAAAAAGCTGGGCGGTAAAATTGCAGTCATGACCATCAACAGGGAATCGACCCTGGGGAAAATGAGCGATGTGATGGTGGAGATTCCCGCCTATACCGACAAGGTGGATATGACGGACAGAGAGATGCCGATCCTTCCGGGAGGAAGTATGTTTGAGCAGTGTATGCTGGTGCTGGGAGACGCCATGGTACTGCCTCTCGGGAAAAAAGCCGGGATCCCCACGGACCACTATTTCTCCAGACACGCGAATCTGGAGTGAGAAAAGCAGAATTGTAAGGAGGAGATTTTATGCTGCGGCTTGCAACCATTGGAAGCGGAAGTATTGTAGATTTGTTTCTTGATGCAGTATCCAGAACGGAGGGAATCGATCTTTCGGCGGTTTTCTCCAGGACAGAGAAACGGGCAGCCGAATTTGCCAAAAAGCATGGGGCTTTAAAATGGTATGTGGATCTGGACGCAATGCTGTCTGACCCGGAGATCGACTGTATTTATGTGGCTTCCCCCAACAGCCTTCATTACAGCTATGCAAAAAGGGCTCTTCTTGCGGGTAAGCATGTGATCTGTGAGAAACCCTTTGTTGGGAACAGAGAGGAAGCGGCGGAATTGTTTGCTCTGGCGGAGGAGCGGGGGCTGTATCTGATGGAGGCGATTACCGTTCTCCATATGCCGAATTTCCATGTCGTCAGGGGCTGGCTTGAAGAAATCGGTCCGATCCGTCTGGCGAATTTCAACTACAGCCAGTATTCCAGCCGTTACGACGCTTATCTGGAAGGCCGGATCACCAATGTGTTCAATCCGGAATACGCCGGCGGAGCTCTCATGGATATCAATGTGTATAATCTTCATGGAGCAGTGGGGCTGTTCGGCGCACCGAAGGAGGCAGAATATTTTGCCAACCGGGGCTTCAACGGCATTGACTGCTCCGGGACAGCAGTGCTTTCCTATGACGGTTTTGTGTGCAGCTGCATGGGGGCCAAGGACTGTGACGGTGTCAATACAGGACTCATCGAAGGGGAAAAGGGCTATATTCTTGTGAAGGAGGCCGGAAATACCTGGGGAAATGCAGAGCTTCACCTGCGTGGCGGCGAAACAAAAACTGCCTCATACGATCTTGCCACCAACCGGATGACCTTTGAAATCGCCGATTTTGTGAAGGCCGTCGAAGCGAGTGACCGGGAACGGTTCCTCGGCTGGCAGAAGGAAAGTCTGATGGTCATGGAGCTTTTGGACAGACTCAGAAGCTGAAAAACAGGAGACTGCAGAAGATAACAAAAAGGGCTGTTTTCGGACAGCCCTTTTGTTTTTCGGAGATTATTCTTCTGCTATGACTGTGATGGTCGTATAGACTGCTTCTGTGGTGGAGAGCAGAGTTCCATTTCCGTCATAATAGGCGTGGGAAGCTAAGGTATTGTCGGCGTTATAGGTCCGCTCTTTTCGGAAACGCTGCCGTAACCGCCGACGATCCGGCCCACTGTAAATCGAGAGACTCCGGCCAGGGCCGCTACGTCCTCTATGGTAACTGTATCTCTGCTTTTTTTCATTATGGCGTCACATCCTGTCGTATCCTATGTGAAACAGATAATGCTGAGAACGTTCTCCAAAATATAATGGATTGAGATACCGGATTTTCTGAGAGAGTATGAGTCACAGATAAAGAAAGTTCTTGCATCTCCGGAAAATTTATGTATAATAGGAATAGCGTGATTTAATGAGGTAAAGTGATACAATATTAACACATCATCAAAGGACAGAATGGACAAATAATACGAGGTGACGAGGATGAAAAAGCAGATCGCAGTGATCGGAAGCAGTGGGGGAAACCTGTATAATCAGGGCGGCAGCAATGTGGATGCACTTATGAAAGAGATTTTTACCCAGGCAGAGTCAGCCGGGATGGAGATCGCCTTCATACAGTTTATCGGAGCGTCAGGCTCCATGGATAACATATCAAAAGAAGCGCCGGCGGCTCTTTATACTCTTCAGAACGGAAGAGTGGCACCGGCCTTTGAGGGCCCTCTTACTGAGGTCAACGGAGCAGCTGCAAAGACGGATGCGGAGCTGGCAAAGGCCATACAGGATGGGAAGGTGGACGGCATTATGCTGATGAGTGCCGATCCGAAGGGGGTAAACCGTCAGGCTCTTACGGCAGCGGCAGAAAAGAAGCTTCCCATCGCAGGCACCGGCGGCTCCTCCATTGCAGACGCCAGAGATCTGGGCTGCAATGTGATCTCGGCTTCCGGAACGACAGGAACTACCAATCGGACAAGAGCGGTAGGGTTTACCATGGCTCTCGCAAAAGCGTGGAATATGAAATACATGCCGGTGATCGGCAATACCGGTGCTGCAGCTGCTGAGAAGGCACAGGGAAGCGTATGGAAACGGATCAATTTCCGGGGGATCATGATGACCTCCATGCCTGCCTTCATTGCCATGGCGATCTGCCTGGCTTTAAGCAAGATCCCCGGCCTGGCAGTGCTGGAGGATGTATTCAATACCCTGATCGGGGCACTTCCTGTAGTGGTGGCAGCCATTGCTTCCATGAAGGTGTCCGGCTTCAGCGAGGTTGGTGTCGTGGCTGGTGTCATGACCGGAGTTCTTTCCAAGGACGGCGGAATTCTGGGAGGTCTTGTGACAGGTCTCATCGCCGGTATTCTTGTATACTATATTATTACCTTCTGTTTTAAGCATAAGGTTCCCGGTACCACGGCGAATATTGCCGCCGGAGGACTTGCCGGTCTGATCGCCGGTCTGTTTGGACTCTATGTGATCTCTCCGGTTGCCCTCTGGATCGGTGACGGCATCCGTTATCTGATTGATTCCGCCATTGCCATAAGTCCCATTGCAGCAGGGGCGCTGGCAGGCCTTCTCATCTGGCCGGCTATCATCGGAGGTGTGTACCATGCAGCGATCCTTCCTATTGTACTTTTGGAGATCGAGGTGTCAGGCAGCAGCTTCCTGGGAGCGATCGATATGACAGGCCTTGTTATGGTATCGGCAGGCATTACCCTGGCAAATGTGGTATGTCCCAGACAGAAGGGGGATGCAGTGGTGGCTCTTCCCGGCTTTGCCATCAATGTAGGCTTCGGTACATTTGTGGAGGCAGCCTATCCGTTCATGTTTGCCCACAAGATGGTATTTGCGGGAGCACTGATCGCATCTACTGTATCCGGCGCCTTTGTGGGAATCTTTGATGTGAGAGGCACGGCCTATCTTCCCGCCTATGCTGCTCCCTTTGCAGCCAATGCGGGCAAGGGCTTTTACTTCTTCCTCTGCATGCTCATTGCCTTTGGAATCGCCTTTGTGATCACCGTCATGGCGAACCTGGCAGGACGGAAGAAAGCGGCACAGGCATAAGTTCTTTTGTAAAAAAGCTGGTGCGAAACAGAGAATTTCTGTTCCACACCAGCTTTTTTGATGAACAGGTTTTTTAATGATTTTTAAATTCGGAGACCGCCGTTCTGAGAACGGGGCCGAGGATCAGGGAAATGATGATCTTGGCTGCATCTCCCGGCAGGTAAGGAATCACGCCGGCCCAAAGACCTGCCACGAAACCGAGCTTCAGCTGGTAACAGAGCCAGAGGGTGCCGAACAGGTAGCATACTGCAGTTCCCAGCACCATACCAATGAAATGCAGATAATATTTTTTCGGAAATCTATCAATGAAAAATCCGGCAATCAGAGCTATAAAAATGAACCCGATCAGATAACCGCCTGTGGGGCCTGCCAGCTTGGCAGGGCCTCCGGTGAAGCCGGAGAATACCGGTGCGCCCACAAGTCCGATCAGCAGATATACAAGATAGCTGATAGTTCCGGGTTTCATGCCCAGCACATACACGGTGATGTATATAGCCAGGTTGGTAAAGGAAATGGGAACCGGACTGATGGGAAGCGGGACGGAAAGGGGGCCGAGTATGCAGGTGATGGCAGTCATCACACCGATGAGAGTCATGGTGACAACAGAGATTTCTGAGTGTTTTTGAACCGCATTCTTTTCCATAATGATGAACTCCTTCTTGAATGTAAACTTATATTTAAGAACAGTTGACATTATATACGGGATACGATGAAATGTCAACTGGACAAATGAAAAGGTTCACATACAAGAGTCGGAATCGATTGCAATTCGGTCACGGTCGTGCTATACTTTTCTTATAGAATTCCTCTGCGGAAACGGAGGAACATGAGTACAAGAAAAACACTTCAGGAGCTTACGCTTAAGGATGACTTTATGTTTGGCACAGTGATGGCGGAGGAAAAGAACTGCCGGGATTTTCTGGAGCTGGTTCTGGGATTCCCCATCGGGCGCATTGAAGTGATCCGGGAGAAAACCATGGCGTACCACCCGGAAAATCGGGGCGTGCGGCTGGATGTATATGCAAAAGATAATGAAGAAAAACGATACAACGTGGAGATG